>NZ_JBNPYE010000001.1:0-1165562 GCF_051494225.1 Flagellimonas lutimaris
TGGCCACTTACGGTCACCGAGGGTATTCCCGAGTTAAAGACAACAGTCATTTAAATGACTATAATCTTAAAAGAAAGCTCTATGTAAATGGCCAGCGCTAAACTAAGGGAGAAGCAAGAGGATAGCGTGCTGGCGCAGCGCTACCGATCATGGTTGCTTCGCAAGGCCCTGTTTATGGGGGTTTCGGGGAATCTTGAAGATTTCGGGCATTTGGTTTTTGTTGAAAAAATGGGCCGGGCCCAGTAAAACCAAGGAATTTTTGTTGAAAAAATGGATAAAGGATATGAAAAAGAGACGTTTGCGGGACTGAGGATCAAAATCTCGGTGGCCATGAAATTTCGGAGCTTTTCCAAACGGCAAGGAAAGTCCCATTCCATGACCTTGTTGGCCATGGTGGAGTTCTTTGATCATAATGGTATATCGCCCGATGAACGGATGCACGAGACCATTGCAAGCCTTAAATATTTGATCAAAAGGCGATTCAATGCCATGGTGGCCATCATGCGCAGTATCGAAAAAGAGCAGACCCTGCCCACGGTCAGTATGATACAGGCCCTATTTCAGCAGGAACTGGAATCTGGGGATGGCGAGGAATGGGAAGGGGACTTTGAGTTTTTTGAAAAACAACTGACCGAGATCAATACCCCCTCCAATCCTGAACTCTTGGACAAGGAGACCACGGTGCCCAAGATCGTGCATGAACGGTTGAGGGAACAAATGGAAGAATTGAAGCAGGATTTTACACATGTCCTGGACCATGTGGCCATAACCAAAAACCATTTTGGGAAGGATCAACTCAAAGTGGATCTCAAACCTGGGGCCATTGAACAGTACCGTACCAAACTCAAAAATCTATAAGTATGTACATCGCCATCACAAGACAACACTTGGGAGATAACTATCATGGCAGTGCCAGTGATTTTATCAAGTATTTGGAAAAGGAGAACGAAGGGAAGGCTCCAGAAGAGCAGGAACTTTTTTTCAATCAAACGGAAAATGACATTGATGCCCAACGGGTCATTGCCGAAATCGATGCCAATACCTCCAAGTTGTCCAAGCGAGATCCTAAGTTTTATTCCATTATGGTAAGTCCCTCACAAGCAGAACTGAAACATATCGGGAACGATTCCGAAAAACTGAAAGAGTACACCCGGGAACTGATGAAGACCTATGCTGCCTCCTTTTATCGAGACAAGGAAGTGACCGTAAAGGAGGTATTGTATTTCGCGAAGTTGGAACGGGAACGAACCTATTCCGAAAAAGATAAAGCAGTTAAAGAAAACCAACCCATTGCCAGTAAGATCCTGGCACTACAACATAAGATTAGGGACATCAAACAAGGTAGGGAGCATGGGGATATCGGTAAACTCAAAGAAAAAATACAGGCATTGGAACTAGAAGCGCCCCATAAACAGCATGGCAAACGTATCGTTCCAGGCATGGCCAAGGAAGGCCACCAGAGCCATATCCATATCATTGTCAGCCGTAAGGATGTGACCAATTCCCATAGCCTTTCACCTGGATCTAAATTTCGGACCTCCGAGACAACATTGAACGGGGAGAAAGTAAAGCAGGGCTTTGATAGGGATAAATTCTATCGTGCCTCTGAAAAAACTTTTGATAGACAGTTTGGGTATAGAAGAAATTTTGTGGAAACCTACCATGCCCGAAACTTGTTGGACAAGAATCCCAAACAGTTCTTTGCAGCGCTATTGGGTTTGCCCACAAACGAGAAGCAAGTGGCCAAACAATTATTGTTCAAGGCCGGTGTCCATGTTCCGAGCATCCCCACAAACAAGGCCCAATTGGCCTATAAGGCCATGATGCAACTGAAGAAAGGAATCGGGAAGGCTATGGAATCGGGATCGATTGGTATGTAAAAGATAAAGATATGGAGCATTTAGGATGGATTGGAACTATAGGTTGCCTGTTGGTTGGGGGAGGGATTTCGGTTGTGGTGAATCGGTATCTCGAATATGGCTTTGTGATTTGGGCTTTGGGGATCGTACTTTTGGCCATGGCCAATGGTTTGATTTTGGGATGGGATGATTTAATAAAAAGGACATTGACCCTATGGTTGCCTTTGATGTTCCTGCACATCATCATTTATAGTTTTGTGGACTATTTCAAGGACGATAAGAAACCTTCCAAAACCTTTGTAGTAAAGATGAAAGTGCGTGGCAGACCCTTGGTTATGGAGAATATTCGAAGAGGAGTTTCCGTAATGGCCTCTGCAGGGAGTGGAAAGACCGAAAGTGTCATCTATAATTTTTTGAGGCATTTTCAGAAAGCGCATTTCTCCGGGATTATACATGATTACAAGGATTTTGAGATCACGGAAATGGCCTACCCCTTATGGCAAGATGAAAAGATTCCCTTTCGGATTGTTTCTTTCGGACCTATATATCATCGAGTGAATCCAATAGCCCCAAGATACTTGCCCGATGAAGAAAGTGTGCATGAGGTATCACGGGTGCTTTTGGAAAATCTGATGGAACATAAGGACTCAGATGAGAATAGCACCTCACGCTTTTTTAAGGATGCTGCAGAAGGGTTGGTCAGCGGGCTGATATGGCGTCTAAAAAAAGACTACCCGCATTATTGCACCTTGCCCCATCTGATAGCTTTGTTCCAACAGTTGTCCACCAAAAGCCTGATCAAATTTCTACGAGGAAACATTACCGCAAGGGCCATGGCCGATGCCTTTATCAGTGGTGTGGGTTCTGAACGACAGACAGCAGGAGTACTCAGTACCCTGGCCAATGCCATTAAAAAGATCAGTACACGGAAGATTTTTATGGTGCTTTCCGCGGATGAGATTCCCTTGGATATCAATAATGAAAAGAATCCTGCAGTCATAGCCTTGGTCAACAATCCGCAAAAGGATGCTTCCTTATCTCCGGTTATTGCCACCATCATCCATACCATCTCCAAACAAATGTCCCAGCGCAATCGTAAACCTTCCTTTATGTTGTTGGAAGAGGCTTCCACCTTACGGTTATTAAACATGCATCGAATACCTGCTACTTTACGAAGCTATGATATTGTGAGTGTCTATGTCCTTCAGGACAAGATCCAAAATGATATGATGTATGGGGAAAAGGCGAGTAAGGCAATCCTATCCAATCTATCCTATCAGTTTTTTGGGAAGGTGAACGACCCAGATACAGCAAGATACTATGAACGCTTTTTTGAGCTGGTCAAGATTCCGACCCGAAGTGTGAGCAAGAGTTCAGGGCTCAACTTGGAAAGTCGAATAACGGAAGGGGAGAAGGAAGTGTCCAAACGAAGGGCAGAGGTGTTCTTTCGGTTAAGGCAAGGGGAGTTTGTGGTGTTCGCAGATGGAAAAGATCGGAAGGTGCGGTTTGTCAAACCAGAAATTCAAAAGGGATTACCTAAACCTTTAGAGGTAACTGAACTGGAATTGGAACAGCATTATTTAAAGGTACACCATGATATTGGGACGATTTTTAAATAACCTAGTTTAGGAATGTTTGCATTTCAAATATGTATTTCCAAAAAACAATTCTACCTTTATACAATAACACAAGGGGTGTCCGTAAGGGCTGAGATTAAACCCGGAAGCACTTTGCTTCGCACCTGATCCAGATAATGCTGGCGTAGGGATTTTGGAAAAGCCGATTCAGGCCTTTGTTCCATTTTGGGATTCCGATGTCATTATAATTAGTAGAGAAACCCAAAAAATGGAAATATTTTCACAATTAGTTGTTTTACAATGGGTAGGAACCGCCTTTGGTGTGGTTCAGGTCCTTATGGCACGCCAGAACAACGTACATAATTACCTTTTTGGAATCATTGCCATATTGATCAGTATTTGGGTGTTGTACCAATCCCGATTATATGCCGACATTCTTCTAAATCTTTACTATTTGGTCATGAGTATCTATGGTTGGTTCTATTGGAAGATGGGAAAGCAACAAAAAGAATCGCCCATTTCTTATTCTGATGGTAGAGATCATGGGATTGCAGTAGGCATTGTATTAGGATGCTTTCTCATTATGGCCTATTGGTTGGGACAACATACGGATTCCGATGTCCCCTATTGGGACGCCATGGTCGTTGCCTTTGCTTGGGCAGGGATGTGGTTAATGGCCAAACGAAAGATAGAAAACTGGATTTATTTGAATATTAGCAACTTGATTTCCATACCACTGTTAGTGTACAAAGAACTATACATATATGCGGGATTGACAACGTTTTTATTCTTGGTGGCCATATCGGGTTATATCAAATGGTCCAAAATCATTGAAAAGGAATTGGATGGAGCCGCAGCATAGCATTCAACAACGCTGTTTTGGGAAAAAGGAGTTTCCAAAAGAAGTTCTGGATTGGATCGATGCCGAAAATTTGTGGAACCTTTGGGTGCCAAAAGAATATGGTGGAATGGAAATGTCCTTGTCCGAGGGCTTGAAAACCTTACATTCACTTGCCCAATGCGATGGTAGTCTGGGCTGGACCGTGACCTTGTGCAGCGGAGCCAATTTCTTTATTGGGAATTTAAAGCAGGGCGTTGCGGACGAGATTTTTTTAGAATCCGAAAAAGCGGTTCGCTTTGGGGGGAGTGGAGGTGCATTTGGGACTGCTGAGAAAATGGACGATGGCTATATAATCAATGGACATTGGAAGTATGCCACAGGAGCACCCTATCTGACACATTTCACTTTGAACGCAAAGATTCAGGAAGGAGGCGAGGATATCCTTTTAGAGGATGGTAGCCCTATGATACAATCTTTTGTGCTCAAAAAAGATGATGTCGAAATTATACGGGATTGGAATGCCATGGGGTTAAGGGCTACGGTTACCGACTCTTTTGCAGTGCGATCCAAATGGGTGGATAACAAGTACAGTTTCGTATATGATGAATTTTATCTGCCTCAGCCCATCTTTAAAATTCCATTCTCGGTATTTGCAGATTTGACCTTATGGGTCAATTATTTGGGGATGGCGGATCACTTTTTGAAGGAGGCTCAAATGTTTAAGAAGTCAAATACCTTTTTTAATAAACTTCAAGATATTTTGATTGGTGCTAATTATCAAGTTATGATATTTGCAAAACAGCTGGAATATAGTATTGAGATTGGACTATCTGTACCGATTGATTTTATCAATGAAATACATCATGAGGCTTCTCGGTCTATTGGTACTATTTCGAAAGCAATCATTGAAGTATTTCCTTTTTTGGGCATTCGAGGAATCACGGAAGGTCAAACAGTGAACCAAATATTTAGGGACTATTTCACGGCTACACAACACCACAATTTCCATGGTAAATTGGATTGAGAAATCCCATTTTAAAGCAAAGCAATTAAATTTTAGGTTTAAGAAAATTAGGAGTTCTGGATGTGATTCAAAATGAAATCCGCCCTTTCTTTTACAGAGGTCTTGGGAACTTCAATTAGGTCGTATAGATGGCTGCGATAGGTCTGGATGATTTTGTTGTAGGTAAATACAGCCTCATTCCAGTCTTGTTTTCGCTGTTCATCCGTTTGATAAATTTCTTCCCAAGGGGGTAAAATAAAAACATGGTCGTTGTATCTGGCCGTTTCAACGTAGGTCCTCATTTCTTGATCAATTGGAATACCTTCCAAGGAGGCGTAACATAGGGCATCCAAAAAGCCACGGTCAAAAAAAAGGAGAGTGGTTTCCTTGTGGTCGTTCTTGGCCTTTTCAAAACTTGCAAGGGAACGATGAAACATCATTTCCATATAAAGCTTTTTGTTTTTCCAAGGTAGGGCATCGCCATCTACGGCCTGTTGTTCCTTGATGAGTTCGCGGGCGATTTCCGGGACTACTGCCATGCCTCTTTGCTGTAGTTCCTTTAGGAGCGTAGTCTTGCCCACTCCCGGGCCTCCAGTGATGACATAAAACGGATTGTGATTTTTGGTACGTTTCAATGCTAAGGATTTGGTTTTGTTTGGTTTTTTAATGGTCGGCAATATTACGAACTTCTAAAGAATTGATGGGTTGACAAAGGACGGTCCGGAATAAGTGTTCCATCAATAGGTGTCGAAAGGTAAACGTCGCAGCCTGTTGTCGGACAAGGGACGGCATAAACCGTTCCTTGCGTCCCTTTATATTCCGTTTCCTTGCCACTCCTCAGCCTGTCTTCCGTTTGCTGCGTCCGGCACTTATTGTTTAACCTTAAATCCATAAATTATGTATTTGAACAGATTGCAACAGGACGAGGTCTTTGTACCAGCTGAACTAAGACCTTTGGAAGAATTGACCGGAATACCCACTAGAAAGGGTATGGAACAGGCCGTTGTGAGCCATGGAAAGATTGTGAACGTGGTCTCAAAACGTTATGGGCATATCCCGAATGAACTGTTTTTTGGGAAAGCCGAGAACCGGGTCATCAAAACCGGTCTGGAATATTCTCGCCAGACCATTAACCGCTCTGACAGAAGTTTCAGTATGGACTTCATCCTGACCGATAATACCCAGTTTTCCGTGGGGAACCGAGAGGATGCCATCCTGCCCATGCTCCGATTCACCAACTCCTATGACGGGAGCGAACGCACCTCTGGACATTTTGGGTTCTACCGCAAGGTATGCTCCAATGGCCTGCATGTGGCCAAGACCGAAATAGGCTTTTCGATCAAGCATCATAAGAACAGTGTCCATTTGATCATGCCTGAACTGGAAGGGCTTTTTCAAAAGTTCATGGATAATGAGTTCTATACCATATCCGATAGATTCCATCAAATGATGACTGTGGAACTATTGGATACCAAGGCCTTTGTGAAAGAAGTGCTGGAGCAGACCAAGCTTTTCCGCTATGAGTGTAGTGATACCAATGATGACCCCTCTAAAAGAGCTCGGGAGGTTATTGACATCCTTAATTATGAGGCCATTCAGCTAGGTGTCACACCGAACCTTTGGTTGGGTTACAATGCCTTTAATGCCGTGCTCCATAGCAGTCTCAAAAAAAGCTTTTCACGTCAGGAGCGTTTAGACAAGGAGTTGTTCCAGACCGTTTATGAAATGGCATAAAGCCATCTAGGGTTTCTCCGGTGCCTATGGGAAAACCGGAGATTTAAAGGGTGTTGGGAAGTTGGGACAAATTGTGCTTTTGAGGGGGTAGGGGAATGACTTTTTCTATGTGCACTGTCGTTTATGTTTGAATAAGCGGGTTCATTGCCACACCACGCTGTCTTTATCAGCCGTCTGTGCCCCCATCACCCGCAAGGTGCTGGCCCATCCTTAACCGCGGTGTGGCAACTAGGAGATAAAATTACGAAAAAGGGTTGGGGACATCTGTACTAGGGCGATGATAAAAGGACTTTCTTACTCTGTACTGTTTACCCCATCCCATCAATAAACGTTTCTACAAAGCCTTTTACCTTCCCTAATATCCGTTCAGATAAAGTTGCTCTATCCCTTAGGCTAGGCCTCTCATTCATTACGGCAATGATCTCATCACGTAATGGTTCTTTCTCTGTAAAAAGATAATTGCTTACAAGGTCGACCAACTTTTGATAATCCAAGTTTTCCTCTTTTGCCAAGTTCATTATGGCCTTTTTCTTCTCTACAGTCCAAAAGGACTCAAACTCATTGGCCACTAGTTCGGAGTCCGTTATCAACGGTAGATTTTCCGCAATAAACTTCTCAATCAGTTCTTTTTTGCTTCTTAATTGCGATTCTGAGGCCAATATGTCTGAAATCGCTTTTCGCTGTTCTTCTTGCTCCTTTGGCGCTGAATCGTGGAGTTTGGCCAACAGGGTCAAGATATAGGTTACATTTATTTCATCCCTACGAATCAGTTCCAGTTCAAAATCGATGTCGTTCAAAATGGATACTTTCTCCTTTTGGGTCTCTGATTTTATGATATCATATAAATCCAAATACTTGCTCTTGTAGTTCTCGAAGGTTTGCTCGTCCATGCCCAAATCCTCAAAACTGAACTCGGTGAATGTGCCCAATACATTTTTCACACGCATCAACTCCCTAAAGGCCTTTACAAACTCCAGTTCTTCAGCTTCAGATACCAAATCGTTTACACTGTCAAAGGTTGGAGCAATGGCCTTTACTCGTTCCACGGCTTCATCAAACTTTTCAATGTAGTCCTCATAAGGTTGAACCACAATTTCTTCAATGGCTTCTTTGTTGGAAAACAAGGTAATTGCCTCATCAGTGGCCTCTTTTAAATTCCTAAAGGCCACGACATTTCCCTGGGATTTGACCTCGTCCAATATGCGGTTGGTGCGGGAATAGGCTTGGATCAAGCCGTGATACTTTAAATTTTTATCGACATAAATGGTGTTCAATAATTTACTGTCGAATCCTGTCAAGAACATATTGACCACCAACAAAATATCCACCTCTCTGTTTTTAACACGTTTCCCTATATCCTTGTAATAGGAATAAAACGCATTGGTGGAATAATTGGTTTTGAACATTTGGTTATAATCGGAAATATATTCGTCCAATTTATCCCTTGTATGCTTTGTATCATATCTAGACGACGGATCTTTTTCAAGATCCTCAAAATCTTCGTCAGGAATAAAACCCATAGCATCCTCATCCAACTGATTGGCCTGGTAAGAGTAAATGGTAGCTACTTTTAAATCGTGTTCTCCTGATACTTTTTTAGCTTGGAACAACTCGTAATAGGTAATAAGTGTCTTAACGTTCTGGACGCAGAAAATGGCCGTATATCGTTTGTTGTGCGTTTTACGGTTGTGGTTGTTGATGATGAAATCCACGTTGTTCTCCAGTCGTTCAGGAGCCTCCAGCACTTCTGCGGTATTGATGTCCTCCACTTTTAAGTCCACAACCTCTTCTTTAAGCTTTACAGTGTTCATGTACTCAATGGAAAACTTGAGCACATTTCTATCCCGTATGGCATCGGTAATAACGTATTTATGCAAACACTCCTCGAACAAATCCTTGGTGGTTCGTCTACCCAGTTTGTTCTTTGTTGAATTGTCGGCAAAAATGGGAGTACCCGTAAAACCGAACATCTGTGCATTGCCAAAATAGGTTTTAATGGCATTATGGGTATCGCCAAACTGGCTGCGGTGGCATTCATCGAAAATAAACACGATACGCTCGTTTTTTAGCTGATCCACTTTCGCCATATGTTTGGGCTTGGAGATGGCCGTGTTCAATTTTTGTATGGTGGTTACAATAAGCTTGGTGTCATCGGAGAGCTGTTTGACCAATGTGCTTGTATTGTCCGTGGCATCGATACTGCCCTCGCTAAAGCTATTGAACTCTTTGATGGTCTGATAGTCCAAATCCTTTCGGTCTACCACAAAGACCACTTTGGGCACATCTTCTAAATTGGTTAGTATCTGGGCGGCTTTAAACGAGGTCAATGTCTTTCCCGAACCAGTGGTGTGCCATATATAACCAAATTTGTTACTGTTTTTCACACGCTCTACGATGGCTTCAGTAGCATAATACTGATATGGGCGCAATACCATTAGGATATTAGAGGTGTTCAGCACGATGTATTTGGTGATCATTTTGGAGAGATGGCAAGGCTCCAAAAATTCTTTGGCAAACTCACTTAACTGCGTAATGATGTTGTTCTCCCTATCCGCCCAAAAGAAGGTTTGTTTAAAGGAACGTGCTTTTACAGGGTTGTTTGCAAAATACTTTGTATTTACGCCATTGCTGATGACAAAGAGCTGCACGTATTGGAACAATCCACTTCCCGATCCAAACGAATGTCTTTCGTAGCGATTGATTTGGTTAAAAGCCTCTTTCATTTCCAAGCCCCGCTTTTTAAGTTCAACCTGTACTAAGGGCAGACCGTTAATGAGTATGGTGACATCATAGCGGTTTTTATAGGAGCCCTCCATGGTGACCTGATGGGTAACTTGATACTGGTTTTTACACCAATGCACTTGGTTGATCAACTCCACGTATCCCGTTTCCCCATTGTCTTTGGGGTAGGTAATTCGGTCACGGAGGGTTTTAGCCTTTTCATAAATGTTGCCCTTGGAGAGCTGATTTAATATTTGCTTAAACTCTGCATCCGAAAAGGTGGTCCAGTTGTGTTTTTCCAACTGACCCTTTAAGTTGGAAACGAGTTGATCTTCATCTTTAATGATGACTTTTTCGTACCCTAAGTCCTGTAGCTGTTCAACTAGGTTTTCTTCTAAAATGTATTCGGGTTGGGTGGTCATACTATTTCCAAAGGGGTTCTTTTTTCCAATCAGGTTTCATTCCAAGTGCATCAGGATCAACATTCGGAAATTTTGTGAATAACTCAACTAATTTTTCTCCAAAATTATTATTGGGCTGAACGGTGTCCAATAAATATTTCATCAAACACAAATGCACATATAGTTTTGAAAATTCATGTTGTTTGGGCACATTGTCCAAATCGCTTATCCAAGGATTTGGCGGTTTTGGCAATAATTTTACGGTGCCAGGCAGGTTACGGTTCCATAGCCTGGAATGGTGGGCGCAAAAATTGCGTATTTGAGCTATGGATTGCAACCAGCTGGGAAGGTAGGTATGGTTTACAGCCCCGAACTCTTCCGCAATGGTATCCTTTGATTTTATGGTGTTTTTTAAATTTCCATATAACTTGGACAATGAACCAAAGCTGGTGTGTTCCAACGATTTCCATGAAGGGGGAAATCTTTGGTCATCCTTGTGCTTTTTTAAGTGATTTTTTATCGTCTTGTCCTTTGTCCTGCTGATTTCCTCCTCAAGATTGAATAGGGTTTTGACTAAAGCCCTACTATCCGAAAAAAGTTCAAAATTCTGAAACCACCATGGATCGAATTCATGGGAGAGGTGATAAATTAATTTAGTGCGAAGACTGATCTCTATTTTTTCAATCACTCCAAACAAAAGTAATCTTAATTCGGCATCGAAATTGTATAGAGCAACTACATCATCAAATTTACTGTCAGCCTTAAATGTATGGTTTTCTTTATCCTCTTGCATGACATACCAATATTCCCCCAAACGGTAATAACTGATATGCGACAAATACTTTAACGCAATGGCATCATTGGAAAAGTGGAGCCCCCTATCCTTTAATTGCTTTAATTGTTGTTCCTTGGTAAATGCGGGCTTTTCAAACATTTGTTGTATAGTTTAAGGTAAGTAAACTAAAGCCCATAAAGCAAAAGACACACCCTGGGACGCTGTTCTTATGATGTAGCGTGGTGTGTACTGTTAGTGCAAAAATACTACTTTTTACCATAATTTGCCATAATTTATCGTTTTTAACATTTATTCCCAATACAAATCGACGCTGCAACAAATCTCCTATAAACTGATGTAAGCCTTATACTTACACTATTTCAAAGAAGCCAAAGGAGCCTCACTGACCTTACATATCTCCAATAATTTCTCTTCAACAAACGCAATCAAATCTTCCCTTTGGCTGGCATTAAACAGCTTGGATCTCTCACTTACCTCATTAAAATACAGAATATCCCTGTTAAATGGCCAAACTTGGCTTCCCCTAAACCCTGACTGAAAATATTCTAGTTGCCCCAAGATTGATTTTATAGGGGCTCTTTCCACTTTATCTTGAGCTGCTATTATACCATAGATCGATTTTTGCCAAGGTATTTTGGATTGCCCTTCGAGTTTGATAGCAATATTTTCTGGCCACTTAACATTGGTAATGGTTATTCCCGTCCATGGGTCATTTAAATCATCGTCCACTTGTATATTCCAATCGTCATCCAACTCCCTTTCAAGACGTTCAGCAATCTCATCCACAAACTGTTTGGTAGTTTCCAGCTCTACATCGGATATTGCATTGCCAATGTTTTGGGCAGCATTGTAATTTTCCTTGACAAGCTTGTGCATTTCTTTTTCCATGGCTTTATCGGTTAATTGGTTGGTCAGTCTCTTTAATAAAATAATGTATTGCCGTATGGACTCCCTAAGAATCGGTTCTTCTGCTGATTCCTTTAAACAAGCTTCCAGCCAGTCTATGATATCTGTCTTAAATGCAAGACAATGGTAGTCCTTATCCAAAACCAGTTTGCCTTTACTCTCGGGTGAAGCATCAGAACCACCGAGCGTTAAGTAATATACCGTGTTGTTTTCCTTATTGTGGTTGCAATACCGTTGTAGTTGAACATTTTGGTCGGCTGCATAGATTTTATTCTCTATGCAAATGCTGTTGACATGGTCGGTTATATAAATATCTACTCTGCCTCCTAATAGCTTGGCATCATCTCGTTTACCAATATGTTTTTCCAAGATAACACTAGCCTTCTCCAAATGGATGGTGTTATTGTCCACGGATTCCAAGAACAATCGTAAAAACAAGTTCCCTTTTGCATGCGAACCTTTTGGATCGAGTAATTCCCCCAAGAAAGCGGAATGGGTACCGTTCTCTTTGTGTTCCATGTTAAGAATGGAAAATATATTAAAGTTTTCCCCTTTCAGTCTCGATATCTCATTGTGGTGGGCAATGATTTTTTTGGCGTCCTTGATCAGTTTTTTTTCGTTGGTGTACTTCATCATCAATAGGACTATACAAACATTTGCTGCAACAAGCCTTTTTTAAACTGTTGGTTTTGACTTATTTGAGTTTGTACCACAGCTATTTTTTTATCGATGGCAATTAAAAAATTGGCGATTTGGGTTTGTTCTGGATAAGAAGGAATGAAGAACTTTATTTCTCCTAGTCTTCCAGTCGAAATTCCCAAAACTTTTGTTCCTTGTGCAATTTTCATCACTTGTTTCCTTATCATCCAGTTTTGAAGCAAATATCCAGAAAACCCTAAAGCCATTTTATGCTTATTTGGTCTTGCATGAAAAGTGTGTAACCCAGAAATTACTTTTTCACTATTTAGGTTTACAACCTCAATGGTTTTTCCAATATCATCATAATCTTCAGATGCATCAGCGATTAATAAATCTCCTAATTGCAAAAAAGATTCTTTTTTGACTTTACTCAAATCAACATCATTGTTTACATAAGGCACCAATTCTTCATTAATATCAAATAGGGTTGAAAATTTAGTGTGAATGTCCCCATAATGAACGTTTCTCACCTTACCTGATTCATAGTTTAATTTGTCTCTGGAAAAAGAATTGGTTGAATAGAATGAATATATTTCTTTGAATTTTTTCTCCTCCCAATCAGGATAAGCACTTCCATCTTCTTTCGTAAATCGCAATTCCCCAGAAAAGATTTGCTGCATCACCCCTTTTCTGTAGTCTTCCAACAAACGTTTCTTTTGATGTAATTGCGCAATTTTTTTATCAACCGTTGCAAGGAAAGTGGCTATTTTTTGTTGTTCTACTAGGTTCGGTAGGTTTAGCTTTAGACCCTTTAATTGATGATTATATAAATGAACTACTGAGTTGCCCTGCGCTAGTGAAGCAATATCCTTTTTCTTTGCACTATTTAGATAATACGAAATAAACAAACCATCTTGCTTAGTCCTAACAATATTTAAATCTCCGCCTAATGCCACATCATTTTTAAGAACACATGAAGCGGTAGCAATATCCAATTGAGTTTCTCCAGAAGATGGAATTATCACATCATTTATTTTGCTTAGAACTAATTCATCTTTGGGTAAATTAGTTTTTGAAACAATCTCTTCGATGATTTCATTGTAGTCTGTATATAATTCACCATACCTAATGCACTCAGTTTGTCCATCATCAACAATATCAGATTTTGAGATATTTTTACCCTTTGTAAAAGCGGCTATATCTCCAAATAATACACCATTCCAATTTTCTGAAAACTCGGTAAACCGCAGTTTCGGCACCCGTTTTTGTTCTTCCATAGTTAAAACGGGGTTTTAAGGTTGAGTTGTTGGCAGAAGTCGGCAATCATCGCATTGGTTTCGGACAAGTCTTTCTGTAGGGATTGTAAATCGGCGGCCACTTGGTCCAAATCCACAGGTTCCTCTTCTTCAAAGGTGTCCACGTAGCGAGATATGTTGAGGTTGTAATCGTTTTTGGCTACCTCGTCCAAACTCGCTACGCAACTAAATTTATCTTTTGTGCCTCGGGTGCGGTAAGTGGTAATAATAGCATCAATATGTTCATTGTTCAATTTGTTTTTATTACCATCTTTCTCAAAACCTTGGGAGGCATCAATAAACAAAATATTATCGCTATGCACCCTGCATTTGCTCAATACCAAAATACAGGTGGGAATGCTGGTGCCATAGAAGACATTTGCTGGCAAGCCTATTACTGCATCCAAATAATTCAATTCTTTTATCAGATATTCCCGAATCGTACCTTCGGCACTTCCCCTAAACAATACACCGTGAGGTAATACACAGGCCATGGTGCCGTTGTCCGCCAATTGGAATAGCATGTGCTGTACAAAAGCAAAATCGGCTTTACTGTTAGGTGCTAAACGCCCATATTGGCTAAAACGTTCGTCGTTTTCGTTCAGAGGGTTATTTTTCCCTTTCCATTTGGCCGAAAATGGTGGATTGGCAACTATGGCCTCAAAACGCATTTCCAAATGTTGGGGTTGTTCCAGCGTGTCCTCCTGCCTAATATCAAAATGCCTATAATGAACATCGTGCAAAATCATGTTCATCCGAGCCAAATTGTAGGTGGTGCGGTTGAGTTCCTGCCCGAAAAAATCATCAACCGGCACCTCCCTGCTCACACGCAACAGCAGCGAGCCGGAGCCACAAGTGGGATCATATACACTCTTTAGGCGTTTTTTACCCGTGGTCACTATCTTGGCCAATATTTTGGAGACTTGTTGAGGCGTGTAAAATTCTCCTGCCTTTTTACCCGCTCCACTGGCAAACTGGGAAATCAGGTATTCGTAAGCATCGCCCAGCACATCCGCCTCGGCATCCTCCAAGGCAAAGTCTATTTTATCCAAATGGAACATCACCTTGGAGATAAGGCTGTTTCGGGCTTCGGTGCTTCTTCCCAGTTTGGTACTGTTGAGGTCTAGATCCTCAAATAGTTTGTTGAAATCATCCTCACTTTCCGTACCCATGGTGCTTTGCTCAATACCGTTGAGAATGCTTTCCATGTCAGCAAGGATAAAATTGCTCTCGTTTTCGGTATTAGCATTGCCCTTTTTGGCAATGGAGCTAAAGAGTTCATCAGGTTTTAGATAGTACCCCAATTTTAATAAGGATTCTTCCTTGATGGCTTCCAAATCGCCTGCATCGGTAACCAAAAGGTAATCCTTAATTTCCTCGGTTTCCAGTAAAGAGTTAGCGTATAGATATTGTTTTTCGGAGAGGTATTTGTAGAAAATAAAGCCTAGAATGTAATCCCTGAACTCGTCGGCATCCATTTTGCCCCTCAACTCATTGGCAATGTTCCACAATTGCGTTTCCAGCAGTTTCTTTTGTTCTTCGGACATGAAGTGTATTTAATTCTGGGTAAGTGAAATCTTATTATTCTCAAATATATGGAAATGGTGGGTATTTTGATGTTATTCATTTTCCATGCTTCCAAGGCGCTTTAATACATGTTTAACTCTGCCCGGCTGATTTGAGATAGTACCTTTTAGTAGCTGAAAAAAGGTTTTTATCCACTGTTCAAAAGGCTGATAACTGGGTATTCTTGTTGTTAGTATTCATTTTTGCATTTTTAAAATCTTTGTCAAAATCAGTAAACATCTGTAAAGTGTCATAGCAATAATGATTAATCCAATCACATTATAGAAGAATACAAATTTCAAATATTCTTTTGGCAACCCTAATTTTAATGCATAACCAATGACCGAAATTGAGATTAACGATTTTATGCAGTTTTTTAAAATTCGGACTGTTGTAAAGTAAAGTTCAGATGCAAAGAACAAATCAAATAAAGATTCATCCTCTGAATAGTTATTCTTATTTATATTTGAGCTACTCTTAAAAGTTATTAAAACAGTTAAGAGAGTAAGAATAAAGCCAGCACTTGTCAGTCCAACATTTGCTAAATCAGATGTCATTGATAATGAACGTTCATCTTTTGGCAAATTAAAAAGTCCATTATTAAAAGTCAATAACAAAATGACTCCTATTATTATGGAAATAATAAAATCGTACAATACCGGTCTTCTGAAATATTTGTCGAGCATCATCAATTAAATTTCACCATAAACTCGTTAAAATCCTCTTCTATAAGTTCGTACCAATTTCTTTTCTTTTTTAAAGTTGACATCTCCACATCATATTCTAGCTCCTTTTTTTCTCGAAGTAAATTGAAAAGTTCTTCGTTTCCTTCTTTGTCCTCGTATTTAATTACAAAATCCTCAAAACAATCGATGTTAAAAGGTCTTGCCTTAAATTTTCCAAGAAGTGTTTTTACCATTGAGTTTGCCTCTTTGTTTAACTCCTTACTTGTGATATTTCCTCCAGGTGTTTGAAAGTAGGTCTCAACTCTTATATAATTTGGTTTGAGCCTATTCCCAATAGTATTGATACCAGTAAAATACTGACCTTTAATATCGTTGTCCATTTGAGCAATCTTACTCGGCTGAATCTTAATTTGCATATTCAAAACATTTTGAAGATTTTCCAAGGTTTTGTCAATTGTATTACTCATATACAAATTGACATCTAAAGCCTTTGAGAGTTTTAATTTGTCCCTTGCGACGTTCCTTAAGTAATATTCAACATCAGACATTCTTGGTCCATAATGGTTGTACTCAATGCAAACAACTCCATAATTTCTGCTATAATCGATGAAAAAATGAGTTTCTTCCGCAATTGAACCAAGTGTTTTAATAGGCACCAATTTAAATTCATCAGCAGGTTTAATTTTTGGAACTCGTCCTGAACGTAGAAGTGCAAGAGTACATCTAATTCTTCTTTCCTTTGGCATAAATACTGCGCTCGTCATAAACAATTCACGTGGACTTTCATTTTCTCGATTCCTATGTTTATCAATCAAATAGCCTTGACCTTTATGCAGTTCGTTTGTTAAGAAAGTAATTACATCTTTTAAAATTGTTGTACTACTATATTCACTTTCAAGCTTTGAATAAGCTGTAAATTTTAATGAGTAGAAGTGGAATTTTAATATTTCTCTTGGCATTTATTCAATTGGTTTTTATTAGTACTCACGACTTGTTTATATGGCCAACTTTCTTCTAAATAGGATTGACTTTGCCAAAACTTTGCATTTTAAAAACAAGGCACTGTTTTTGTCGTTTAATAAAATTTGGGGGAGATGGCGTTAAATGTAAGAATTTTCTATAAAATGAAAATGTGGAATTCTGTAAGGAAGTTGTTAAAAGATAAAAAAATAGGAGGTAGGGTAATTATTGCTTTTTAAAGAATTCAATTATATCAAATCCAAAGTAATTAGCAATTGTGTGAAGCGTTTCGACCGTCGGATTACTTTCAGCTCTTTCTATCCTGCCAATTTGATTAGCGGACATATCAATATCTAACCCCATGTTAAGTTGTGATAAACCTCTTTCTTTTCGGTGCCTTTTGACAATAGCACCAATATTGGATAAAATTATATTGAGGTCTTCCTTTGACATCTATCAAAAATTGCCAATTCATTTATATTTTATCAACACATATATGTGTTAGTTTAAAAAGGTTTATTATATTTATCCCAATAACATAAATTTGCGATTCTTCGTTTAGAACATATTTGAAGCTATCGCTTTGAATCTCACACTGAAAACTGGTAATTTTTGCACTGAGATGATAAGCAGATTGGCTCACGACCCGGGCGTGAGCTCTCTTATCGGTGCAAGGTATACCAGTACCACAGTGCGATAAGTTGAGTTTCACGCCCAACTTGTTTCTTGGCGTTTGGTTTCTTTTGGTCCTTTCGGGGCATCGCCCAACCAATTAGGTTATGGGAAACATTTGGCAACATTTTTTTGTAGGGTTCACCTCGTGTTATTGTTCTGTTTTTGGGGCAGCGCACTCGGTGTTCGATATCCTATTTAAAAAGAAGCCAAAGAACCCCGTATAATTCCAAGACTAGGGTTGTGGGATACACGTTACACTATTTTCCGGTTCACGATATTTCTTTGCCTCACAACCGACGACTACACTTTTAGGGCAACCGGCCCTAGTAAACTTTTCTAGTCTAATTCATTTAGGAGTCCCATTTCAAGAGCGTTTGCTGCTTGGACAGGATGGCCTTTGTCCGAACCTTGGCCTTATCAAGTTACAATTTTGTGGTGACTTGGGGGCAGTGTATACAAAAAACCTCCAGACAGGGTAGTAATTGGCTGGAGGCATGATTCAATTGAAACTTGCTGTTTAATTAAACTAACTCAAAATTATGAAGAAATTATCTTTTTATGTAAACAGGAAAACCCTGTTCTTACTATTCCACTTATTGTTGGCACCATTGCTAACGTCATCCATGGTGGCTGGTCTTTCCATTCAATCAAAAGTCACCGGAAAAGTGACCGATAGCGACGGGTTGCCCATTGCGGGGGTCAATATTGTGGTAGAGTCCAAGAATGTTGGGAGCATCTCGGACATGGATGGGTCCTTTAGTATCCAAGCTGGTCCGAACGATGTCCTTGTATTTTCCATGGTAGGTTTTAAACACTTGTCCGTTCCCATATTTGGAAGGGATGAAATAATTGTCCAAATGCAGGAGGATGTGACCGCTTTGGGAGAAGTAGTACTCAATGCAGGATATTATACTGTTTCAGAAAAGGAACGTACCGGTAGCATTGTCAAGGTAAAATCCATGGACCTTGAAAAGCAACCCATTTCCAATCCGATTGCCGGTCTTCAAGGCAGGGCAACAGGGGTGCAAATCCAACAGACTTCGGGTCTGCCAGGTGCTAATTTCAATATCCAAATCCGAGGACAGAACAGTATACGCTCCGTGGGCAATGATCCCCTCTATATTATTGACGGTGTACCATTTTCCTCGGTCAGCCTAGGGGAACAGCAAGCTTCCATTGCCTTGCCGGGCACAGGCATCAGTCCTTTGAATAACCTGGACCCCAATACCATTGAGAGCATCGAGATCTTAAAGGATGCGGATGCCACGGCCATTTATGGATCCCGCGGTGCCAATGGCGTTGTCCTAATTACCACAAAAAAAGGAAAAGGCGGCCCTACCCAAATATCCTTTAATGTCTTTACAGGTCTTGGGAGTGTCACCAATACCTTGGATATGCTCAATACGGCGGAATATCTTGAACTGCGTAACGAGGCCTATGCCAATGATGGTGTGGACCCCATTCCCGACAATGCCTATGATGTCAATGGCACATGGAATCCCAATCGTTACACTAATTGGCAAAAGGAGCTATTTGGCAAAACAGCTTTTATGACCAACCTTCAAGGTTCGATATCTGGAGGAGACCAACACACCCAATTTTTGGTCAGTGGCAATTACCATGGCCAGACCGATGTATTGCCCGGTGATTATACAAGTAGCAAGGTCTCCGGGTTGGCCAATATTAGCCATAGGACACTTGATGACCGCTTTTCAGTTCAGCTTTCAACCAACTACTCGTCCGCAGTGAACAATTTGCCCAATGCCAATTCCATGGTTACCCAAGGTATCGTTCTTCCCCCCAATGCCCCTGAACTCTACCAGGAAGATGGCAGTTTGAATTGGGAAAACTCCACTTGGGACAACCCCTTGCGGCATTTGAAAGATAGTTACAATTCCCGTACCACAACCTTTATTGGGAATATGAGACTTGCATATACATTGATGCCCGAGCTTCAATTCATGGCCAATTTGGGATATACCGAAAACCACATCAAAGAAATCAGATTGGTTCCATCTACAAGAATCGACCCTGCTTTTGGCATAGGAAGTGAAAATTCCTATGCGGTGCACAACACAGGGGAAAGGAATTCTTGGATCATTGAGCCCCAACTCGTATGGAACCATGGTTTCGGAAAGTTGAGCCTGCAGAGCTTGGTAGGCCTATCCTTTCAAGAACAATCCAGTGAACAATTGTCCCTTCAAGCCTTTGGGTTCAGTAGCAATAGTTTAATTGAAAGTAAAGCAGCGGCCAATGACCTCAGCGTCTTTGGGGATATAAACCAAAAGTATCGGTATCAAGCCATTTTTGGAAGGTTGAACTTCAATTATCAAGGCAAATATATAGTAAACCTAACCGGAAGAAGGGATGGGTCAAGTCGATTTGGACCTAACAAGCGCTTTTCAAACTTTGGCGCTGCCGGATTGGCTTGGGTATTCTCGGAAGAGCCCTTTATGCAAAAGACATTTCCCTTTCTCAGTTTTGCAAAGATCAAGGGAAGTTATGGGACATCGGGCAATGACCAGATTGGGGACTATCAATATTTGGATACGTATTCCTTTGGCAACCTACAGTACCAAAATAGTCTTGGATTGTACCCGACCCGTCTTTTCAATCCTGACTTTAGTTGGGAACTGAACAAAAAAATGGAGGTGTCCTTGGAATTGGGCCTATTTAAAGATCGTATTCGCTTTATAGGAAATTATTACCGCAGCCGATCCTCCAATCAATTGGTCGGGATACCGTTACCGGCTACTACAGGTTTCGGAAGTATAATCGGGAACTTGGAAGCTACCGTGGAAAACACGGGAATTGAATTGGAATTGGCCACAGTGAATATTCAAAACAAAAACTTTCGTTGGTCGAGTTCCTTTAATCTCACTATTCCCAAAAACAAATTGGTATCCTTTCCAGACTTGGAAGGCTCTACCTATGCCAATCAATTGGTCATAGGGGAACCGTTGAATAGCATCAAACTTTATCAATTAAATGGGGTCGATCCAGAAACTGGACTCTATGAGTTTGAGGACTTCAATGGGGATGGTGAAATCACCTCCGTTGATGACAAACAGGTCATAAAGCATATGAACCCGGAATTCTTTGGTGGCTTAAACAATAGTCTTTCCTTGGGAAAATTCAACTTGGACGTATTGTTCCAGTTCAGCAAACAGATGGGATTCAACTATTGGCGAAACGGAAGCATTCCCGGGAGCAACAGAAACCTCCCCCAACGTCTACTCCAACGATGGCAAACTGAAGGTGATATGGCACCTGTGCAACGGATGACGGTCGGCAGGAGCCTTGATCCACTCATCGGTTATTTCAACCATCAGCAAAGTGATGCCGTGGTGTCCGATGCATCCTACCTCAGATTAAAGACATTGTCCATCTCCTATACTTTGATGGATAAAATAAAGGGTGGTATAGGCTGCGAAATATATGCTAGAGGACAAAACCTGTGGACATGGACCGATTACTTTGGCTTGGACCCAGAAACACAGAGTACCCAAACAGTACCCTCATTGCGGATATTAAGCTTAGGGACAATCATTAAATTTTAAATCAATAGGTATGAAAAAGTATAAACAACCAATTTATAGAAATCCTTTAATAGGGATCTACAAAGTTTTATCCGTGATTTTAATGATAACGGTTTCCTGTGAATCCTTTGTGGAAGTGGACCTTCCACAAGATCAAATTACAGGTGAGGCCGTCTTTGAAGAATCGGGAACCGTTCAGGCCTCACTACAGCATATTTATGCAGAGCTTAGGGACAATGCCTTTACCAGCGGTAAAAGTTTGGGTGTATCCTATCTGATGGGACACTATGCCGATGAACTCCATTTGGTCAATCCCAACCTGAACAATATCCTGTACTACGAGGAAAACAACGTACTGCCCACCGACGACTTTGTACTGGGTTTCTGGAGCAAAGGATACAATTTGATCTATGCGACCAATAGTATCATAGAAGGTCTTACGGTTGATTCTGGCATCCCAGAAGTAGAAAGAAACAATTATTTGGGTGAAGCCTATTTTTTGAGGGCATACCTTCATTTTTATTTGGTGAACCTTTTTGGCCCGGTTCCCTACATCACAAGTACAGATTATACCGAAAACCAAGCTGTATCCCGACAATCAGAAGTGTTGGTCTATGAGCACATAGTGGAGGATTTGATCATGGCCAAAGATCTGTTTTCGGCAACTGAAATAAACGATGATAATTTCAGGCCCGATCATTGGACCGCTGTGGCTTTGTTGGCAAGGGTCTATCTGTACCAAGAAAATTGGGAAAGTGCCAACAAGCAGGCAATCGATTTGATATCCCAAGGTGGTTTTGAACTCCGCACAACACTTGATCAAGTTTTCTTAAAAGATAGTGGGGAAACCATTTGGCAATTGGGTCCAGGTTTGGAAGGAAGGAATACCCATGAGGGTTTTTCGTTTATCGTGAACAGTCCTCCTCCAAACTGTGTGCTATCCGAAAATCTATTGGATAGTTTTGAGACCGGGGATCGACGAAGAAGCCAATGGGTAGGTACGGTGATTGATGGGGAAACCCAATGGCATTTCCCTTACAAATACAAACAGGTTTCCGGCACGGAAACCACACAGGAATGCTCTATATTATTTCGATTGTCAGAGCAGTATTTGATCGCTGCCGAAAGTTTTGCCCAATTGGGAAATACCACAGCTTCTTTGGACTACCTAAACCCCATTCGGGATAGGGCAGGCTTATCCTTCCTCTCCCCAATGCCCAAAGAAGAACTGTTAGACGCTATTTCCCAAGAACGAAGAGTGGAGCTTTTCACGGAACAGGCCCATCGTTTTTTTGACCTAAAACGTACAAACATGGCCAATACCATTCTTTCAAGAATAAAATTAAACTGGGATCCCACCGACATATTATTGCCGGTACCAGATTCGGAACTGTCCATTAATCCCAATCTCAACCCTCAGAATGAAGGCTATTAAACACTTGGTGCGAAGGACAATTGGGTTGGCCATAAGCAGGCCAACCAACCGTCTTATTTTTTTATTTTCATTGTTTTTTGAATTAGCGGTCTGCCCTGTAGTGGGGCAGGCCAACAATGGAATCAAAGCACATTTGAACGAAAACAGGTTGTTCCTATATGTAGAGGATAGCATATTAGGGCAACCCATACTATTTATAAGGCAGGATGTGGGCCAACTCCAAGTAACATGGACAAAAGAAAATGATCACTTGCTGCTTCAAGTATTTCCAATTGTTTCCTTATCCGGAACAACTATTCCGATAAATCAGGATTACAGAAACGAACAAATGATCTTAGGACGATTTCCAATCCTATTGGGGCCAAGTGGCCCCAAAAACTCCGTAATAGATGCCACCGATTTTATGTTGGGAGGCCATATTCCATGGTATCCCAATTATGTAGACGAACCAGCGGTATCCCAATTATCATTTATAGAATCGGTCGGTCATTTAGAGTTTGAGACCTTGATTCGTGTAAAAAAAACCGTGGAATACAAGAGGCAACAAAAAACGGTTGTCATTGATTATAGTTTTCTTTCCTTGCCCGACCCCATGAGGCCAAGGTTGTTCGATCATCGAATGGGATTTGCCACTGAGGATCTTTATGAAACTACACCAAGCATTGGCAGTATCATGCGTTGGCGATTGGAAAAAAAACATAAGGACAGTTTAATCAGTGAACCTGTACGACCCATAATATTTTACTATGGACCCAATCTTCCAGATAAATGGAAGCCCTATGTCAAAGCAGGCATCCTAGAATGGACCAAATCCTTTGAGAAGGCAGGCTTCAAAAATGCGTTGGTGGTCAGGGAATTTCCCCAAGACATTGACCAGTGGGTTACACGGAGTATGCAATTCTCTGTCGTTCGCTGGAAAAATTATGATGGGATAAGGGGCAGTGAGTCAAAAAAAGGGTCTACCGTGAGAAAATATGTGGATTTCCGTACTGGGGAAATCCTTAAAGCGGACATTGTCTTGGGCAGCTCATACCAAAGCCTAGCTGATGAATATTTTGTACGGTGCGCCCCATTGGACCCTCGCGCCCAACAATATCCTTTTCCAAATGGGCTTATGGGACAGCTTATTCAGGTCGTAACGGCCCATGAGGCGGGACACGCTCTTGGCCTAAAGGATGGAAACTTTGGGGAATTCAGTTATCCTGCCCAGAAAATGAGGGATACACATTGGTTGGAAACCATGGGCCATACCCCCAGCATAATGAACTATGCCAGGCACAATTATATGGCACAGCCTGAAGATAGCATTCCCCCGTCCCTATTATTACAGAAGGTTGGACCTATGGATGTGTATCAGATCCAATGGGGTTATTCAGCACTGGAAAGCTTGGTTACTTCTGAACAAGAGCACTTGCAAAAATGGATTCATCAACAAGATTCAATAGCTTGGTACCGTTTTAATAGAGGGGCTTTCAATCTTATTGGACCCGATATGACCAACGAGGTCATGGACAACAATGAGCCCATGACAACAACTTATTTCGGACTGAAAAATATTCAGCGAGTTTTGGAACTACTTCCCAAAGTCGAACAAAAACAATCGGACCCTACATTTTTAAAACGGTTATATCAAAAGACCATAAATCTGTGGTATGATCAGATGCAGCAGGTACTATCCTTAATTGGGGGCTATACCGTACACAATATGTCATGTGGACAGCAAGGCAATTTCTATAATCCTATCAGTGCTGAACGTCAACAGGAGGCAGTGGAATTTTTAAGTTCCCATGCCTTTAGAGTTCCAGATTGGCTTTCGCATCCATCATTCCTTTATCGAATTCAATATTCATCAGATGAGGACTTTTTGATGGACAGCCAATTAAGACTCTTGTCAGATGTGTTAAATTCTTCTCGTTGGCATCGTTTGAAATGGATGGAGGACAATATGGGATACAATTTAATATCCCTAAAGTTAATACAAGCAGTACGAGTTCAACTATTTCAAGAATTGGAATCAACTCATGTCAGCATCGGAAAACGGCGGCAACAGTTACAAAAGGCTTTCATCGAATTGTTGACCAAGGCCATTTCAGAAAACCTCAATTACGGGCGCCCGGAATCAAAGGAAAACTCCTATTTGCATGCGGATTACACAAAGGCCATATTTGAGAACGAGCTCGTTGCTTTGGAAAAGGATGTCAAGAAAAGTTTACGTAGCACAGAAGACGAGATGACCAGAATCCATTTGAAGTGGTGCTTAAATCATATCAAAAAATGATGGGGCACAAAAAAGGTTGGTCTATTGACCAACCTTCCTTTCTAAAAACACTCAGAATCAATCCCTTTTCAATTCATTGATACAGGATGTTCCGTTAAGGCTCAGATCTTTAAAAACAGGGCTATTGTTATATTCACAGGTGTAGTCCCCCTCAATATTACAATCGACATACTGTTCATCACAAGGATTGGCCTGCGATTGATATACATAACCGATCATTAGCCCCTCCTTGTTCACTTTCTCACTGTCCTCAGTGCCAAAGGCACTTGTGGCAAACGCCAATGCTATGGCCACTACTGGAATCAAAAACTTAATTTTCATTCTTTTCATTGTACTAAAATTTAATTATTACTGCGATCTACTCTTATTACGGGTTTTCGATCTTCATCCCGCTACTGGCCAGTAGGTTACTTTCTATTTCGTGTTCCTTACTTATTTGAAATAAAATATTTCTCTACCATATGGTAGATGCCAAGTTTATTCCCCTGCATACTTACCAATCGATTTCCTACAATGTCAAATTCCCTTAGTTTTTCTTTTTTGGTATGGTTTAAAGAAAAACTGAATTCATATGTGCCTTTCTTCCAGTTATAAACATCGATGATGGCTATTTCTTCCAAGTTATTATTGGGCTCATTTTTACCTAGTCGATCAGAATTTATGAACATTAAATCATCAGCAATCGCACCAGTATTGCTTATAATTACTGGTGGAGCACTAATCTGCACGCCTTGCTCCCTACTTTTCTTTGCTAACCTTATCTGAGCCCATTTTGTGGTATCTATTGTAGTACGTCTTATAATTTGGCTCAAGGTGTTGTCCATTACCAAGAACTCATTGGTATAAAAATGGAGATAGCCGGCCATGTTGGTATCATGAGCGTAGTTCAATTCCCCGTCAACATCCATGATGCCATCAATACTTGGTTTTAAAATCGTAGTGTCCAAATGGACTGAAACTCCTTGTTCCCTGGTAATCATACCCAATGTAGCCCTCTGTGTTTGGGTGCTAATGGTTCTGATCATGATTCGATTGCTATCTATAGGAAGGGCCTTACTGAAATAGGCACGCCCATACATCCAAGGGTCAGCACGCCATTCTCCAAGACGCCCCCTCAGTATGAATGGAATCGTACCGTCCATGACGAAGAAGTAAGGTGAAAGGACCTTTATTTGCAGGGAACGATAGGATAGGTCCCTGTTCTGTGGAATCAATTTAAGATGAAAAGTATCCTTGGTGTTCAAGTCAACTTGAAGCAAGTGCCATGGCGCCGTTGAATTACCTAAGTAAAGGTTGTTTTTATCTGCGCCGGCAATATAGTAGGAATTAAACCCCAGATCCATGTAATATTTTTTGATAATAGGGTGTGGCGGATATCTCCTACTGAAGGCATTGTTATAGTGTACTTGTTGTTCGGATGAGAGGAAGAGAACAATCATAACACCAACAGCAGTACTTAATGTGCCCAATAATTTTATGTAAACCTTCTTTAGATTCATGGCTGTGTTGGTTTAGGTTTTGTTTTGGACTCCAATAACACAATGCCCATTATGGATAAAACTATAAAGGCCAAATTGAAAATGATATGTTCCGTCCAACCCAGTTCTTCAAGAACACCACCACAGGAACACGGAACGTAATCGCTAAAGTTGAGAACCAAAATGATATAAGTCGTGAACATGGTCATCAAGGCAATTGTAGCATAAAGACCCACCAAACGAAAGGAATCCTTTAAAAGCAGCAATGCCAAAACATATTCGGTAATAGGAACCATCCATACTAACCCATCCGCATAGGCAGTCAAGATCGGGGATTGTCCCAACTGAATTTTGAATTGTTGGAAATCCATAAGTTTGCTGGTAGCCGCATAGATGAATAGGATGGCACAAAGCATACTAATGGAAAAAGGGAACCAGGCATATATTTTTTTTGAACCTTTCATATCCTTTGGATTGATATGACAAATTTCGGAAGTTTGAAGTATCTCTAAGGGAGTAATTGTTATCTGATACGGAGTAAATGCATGATTATGAGTTTTTTAAGACCTTAAATCAGTTGGGGACATTCCATATTTATCCTTGAATGCCCTTGAAAAATGGGTCTTGCTCTTGAACCCGGTCATTTGGATGATCTGCTTTATGGTCAAGGTACTGTGCTTGATCAGGGTCTTTGCCATTCTGAGACGTTCCCTGGTCAGAAATCTAAAAATGGTCGTACCGTAGATCTGTTTGAAACCATATTTTAGTTTGTACTCATTGGTGCCCATCTGTCGTGCAAGGTCATTCAACCTTGGAAGGTCCTTTTCCAGATTGTTGATGATCATATCGTGGACATCCCTGATGATCTGGATATCCTCTGGGGTCAAGGTGACCTTGTGTTCCTTGATTCCCTTGGTCACTTTGAGCGTTTTTTTGGGAAGTCCAGTGTCAAAAGGCTCCCCTTTGGAAAAGAAGACCGAGTCCAAAAGGATTTTTTGACCGCTCCCATCCAAGGCTTGATAGACCGATAGTTGACAATCCTTGGAGAGCACAAGACCATCGTTCGTAACGAATTCCAAGAACAATACCGTTTCTGATCGCTCCCTTTTCAGATGTTTGGCCATCTTCTTGGTCCATTTTTTTCCAGACTTTTCACTTAGGAATTCAGTGATATGTTTTCCGATAAGATCTTTTGGGAGATAAGACATTAAAGAGCAGGTTCCGTTGGTGACCAATTCTATTTGACCCTGCGCATCTAGGATAAGGGACAGTTGGATGACACACTGTGGGGTGTTGTGCGCATTGGCAAAACCCTGATGGATAAAGGCAGCACCTATTTCCTCATTGACCATGTTCAGCAGGACCACCAAGGAAGCGATATTGTCATTTTTATCTGAAGGTTCAATGGAATAAAAGAAATTGCCCTTGGCCATTTCCAAGAGCATCTTTTGGATTCGTTTCACCCTAAAGTCATCACTGTTCGGCATATTCCTTTATATAATGGTTAGTTTCCATCCTTTTCTTCTATGCCCAAAAAGGCCAAGGCCTCCGATTTATTGTCAAAGGATTGTGTAGGTACCTTTTGGGCATGGGTATCCAAATAAATGGAACTGATCATGTCCGTAACCGGGGGATCGATCAAAAAGGCCAGTTTCTCTATCCAAAGAGATCCTTCCAAGGCTAGGTAATCCCTGGCCGCTTTATTTATATTGCGTACCTCGCGGATGTCACAGAGTACGGGCATTTCTCTTCCTTCCTGTAATTGCATCCTGTCCATAACAATGACCTGGGCTGCCTTGAGGTCTATACAAGGTGCTTTCTTGTAAATGATATGTATTAGGCGATCGGTCAATAGATAAACGGTATAAGTGTTTTCATGTGTTTTTTTCATAGCTGAAAACTGGTTAGTACGAGTAATTTACAAAATTATTGTAATTGAGTTGTTCGTTTAGGCGCCATTGACCTTAATAAAAGGATTTCAGTTATCTGAAAAGGAGTATATGTTATCTAAAAAGGATTAAATAATAGATAAACTATCTATTAACTGACAAAAACCGTTTCTTTTTATCACAATTTAAAGCAAACATTATGGCCAAGATCAAACACCACAATTTTTTGAATACCGTACACGAAGTGTTCACAGATGCAAAACAGGCTGGGGTATTGCACCTCTATGCAGGGGGCAGTTCCTTTTCGGGAAGGACCATTGAAGTCGAGGGGAGGGAACTGTACCATTTTGGGACAACGGGTTACCTCGGATTGGAACAAGATCCTAGGTTAAAGAAAGCCGCAATGGATGCCATAGCTAAATATGGGACCCAGTTTCCACTCTCCAAATCCTATATTTCCAATCCATTGTACGAGGAATTGGAAGCGTCCATCGGGAAAATGTATGGGTATCCCATCATCATAACCAAGAACAGTACCTTAGGGCATTTGGGGGTAATCCCCAGTGCCGTTGATGACGACGATGTGATCATCTTGGACCATCAAGTCCATTGGAGTGTCCAAAATGCGGCCAAAATGTTGAAAACACGCAGCATTCCCATTGAACTGATACGCCACAATAATCTGGAGATGTTAGAGGATAAGATTAAGAAGTACCGACATTCCATAAGGCATATCTGGTATATGGCCGATGGTATTTATTCCATGTACGGGGACTATGCTCCTGTTAAGGATTTGATGAAGCTTTCTGAAAAATACCCACAATTGCATTTCTATTTCGATGATGTGCACGGGATGAGCTGGGTGGGCCGAAACGGGACGGGCTATGTGTTGGATCAATTGGGGGAGCTTCCCGAAAATGTGCTATTGTTCGGGACCTTGAGCAAGACTTTTGGGGCCAGTGGGGCCGTATTGGCCTGCTCCAATGCCAAAATGTACGACAAGATCAAGACCTTTGGTGGGCCATTGACCTTTTCGGCACAGTTGGAACCGGCCTCGGTGGCCGCTGCCATTGCCTCCGCAGGGATTCATTTGTCGGATGAGATCTATGACTTGCAAGGGGAGTTGCGGGAACGGATCGATTATTTCAATGCCTGTTTGTTGGATACGGAACTACCTTTGATTGATCAAAATACTTCTCCTGTTTTTTATATCGGTACCGGGATGCCCAAGACAGGGTACAACTTTGTCAACCGATTGATGCAGGAAGGGTTTTATGTGAACCTCGGTATTTTTCCTGCTGTACCGGTAAAGAACACCGGGGTGCGTATTACAATCTCCAGGCATAATCAAAAGGATGAAATTAAAGCCTTGGTAGAGGCCATGGCTTATCACTTTCCCAAAGCATTGGAAGAAACCGGTACAGATGCCCAGCGGGTATTCCATGCCTTTAAATTGGAATACAAAAAAGAGCAGACACAGAAATCTTTTGAAGGATTGACAATGAAGGTGGTGGAGTCCATCGATCAGGTGGACAAGGAAGTGTGGAACTCCTATATGGGTGGGCAAGGGGTTTATGACTGGGATGGACTCAAATTCCTGGAAACGGTATTCCAAGGTAATATTCAAAAGGAACATAATTGGACCTTCCAATATGTGGTCATTTCGGATGATCATGACATCCCTGTTTTAATGACCTTTATGGCACTGGGGCTTTGGAAGGATGATATGTTGGCGGATGCCAAGGTTTCAGCAGCCATTGAGGAAGAGCGCAAGTTGGCACCTTATAAACTTTCATCCATGGTTCTTTCCATGGGATGTCTGTTCACCGAAGGAGATCATCTGTATTGGAATGCTGAACATCCATTGGTGGATAAAGCAACGAACTTCTTTTTGGAGTTTATGGAAAAACAGGAACTGGCGTTAGGTGCTAAAATGACCGTACTTCGGGATTTTCCAAAGGAGTCACTGTGGAACAATGAACTCTATGGACAGGGATTTCTTCGTATTCAAATGCCCAATTCCTGTACCGTGGATCTAAATGGATCGGAGAGTATTGAAACCTATGTGGAGCAACTCTCAGCGAGGAACAGACGGCATTTCAGGACCGATATCCAACCCTTTTTGGATTTGGTGGATTGTCGAGTGTCTTCAAATCTTTCCGCTTTACAATTAGCACAAGTAAGGACACTTTTTGGGGAGGTGCAGGCCAGAAACTTGGGGCTCAATACATTTTCATTCCCGGAAGGGTTGTTTGAACGAATGAACGAAAACCCATTATGGGAATTCATTGTTCTGTGTCCTAAAAATGGACCAAATCGAATTGTTGGTGTCATGTTCTGTTATAACAACGGTGGCCAGGTCTATGTGCCTGCCTTTGTCGGAATGGACTATGATGGTTTGGAAACGTTTTCTACTTATAGGCAATTGCTCTACAGAACCATTGACAGGGCCATTGCCTTGAAAATCCCTAAGATCGATTTTGGGATGACCGCTTCTTTCGAGAAACGGAAGCTAGGCGCTGTGGTTCATGAAAAATATGCCTATCTGCATACACGTGATAATTTTATCCTGGAGCTATTGGGAGTCATGGAAGGACAGTAATAAATATGGAATACCATGAAATATCAAAAGCTGCTATCAGAATTTGAGGGACAATTGGATACCTTGGAGAGTGGGAACGGGGACGTGCTCTTCAAAGCGGAAAAAGGCATTGCCCTGGTGGAAAAAAGCATCCGTAAACTTCAAAAACAGATAACGGGGAAATCTTTTGAGACCCAAGCTGATGAAATTTACTTTTTCAAGCATGTCAAACCCCAGATCTTTAGCAAGTTGATTTATTATGTTCGACTCTTCAACATCGAGAGCAAACGGCCCAGGGGAAACAATGCCGCCCAGATCAAATACCTGCAGCACCAAATCGATAAGTTCCAGACCTTTTTTAATGATAACCTTGAATTTTATAACTATTACCGTCGAGGGGCCATGTCCCTTGATGAACAATATTTTGTAAGGGGCAACAGAGACCTACGATTACCCTTGGAATCATTTCATTTCCTTATCGATGACCAGTTCTCCACCTGTCAGGATGGGACTGTGGCCATCATCATGGCCTATGATATGCTTATTGTGTACCTCAGAAAGGAAGTGGACGACCTGCAAAACAATTTGGAACCCCAAAAGAACACACTTATGGAAAAACCTTCAAAATTATTTTGGACCGGTAGCAAGACCGATCTCATTGAATTGTTATATGCACTTCAATCCAGTAAATGTATCAATAGTGGGACTGTTGACATTAAGGAAATGGCATCTCATTTTGAACACTTTTACAATGTGGACCTGGGCAATTACTATCACACTTTTATTGATATCCGATCTCGAAAGAGCAGTCGCACAAGGTTTTTGGAAAGGCTTATCGAGAAGCTCAATGAGCGGATGGAATCCCTCGAAGAATAGGATTTGTTTTTCCCAAGTTGGTACCAACTTGGGAATTTTTGTTTTCAGACCTTTCGAGGAATCATTTTGCCCATTTTCAAGAAATTTCAATGATTCCAAAAGTCCAATTGGCATCAATACAATCTAAATTTTATTAAAAAAAATCCTTACCAAGTTGGTAACAACTTGGGAATTTTTTCCAAAAAGCTTTTTCAGTTTTGTTCCTGAAAGTCAAATCAGTGGAAGGGCCACCAAATTGAATGAACCCATGGCGGTGGTCCTTTTTTAAAACGTAAAAAGTATGGGAGCGACCATTATCACGTCAGAGGACCTCATGGAGTTCAAGATCGAACTACTGGAGGACATCAAGGAACTATTACAGAACAGCCAGACCCAATCGGGAAAAAAGTGGCTCAAATCCAATGAGGTCAGGGACCTATTGGGCATCTCACCCGGAACACTGCAAAACTTGAGAGTCAATGGGACACTGCCCTATACCAGGATCGGTGGTGTATTGTACTACGAATACCATGAAATCATGGAAGTACTGGAAAAGAACAAGATCCAAAACCGAATCTAAATCTTGGAAGAAATCAATTATATCAAGCACCTGAACGGCGTGTTGGCTCAAATTGCAAAGGACAACCGTTTGAACCCGACCCATATCAGCCTGTATATTGGGCTCTTCCAATTATGGAACCAAAATTATTTCGTAGCTGATTTCTATATCAGCAGGGAAGAGGCAATGGCCTATGCCAAGATAGGTTCAAAATCGACCTATCATCGCTGTATACGTGAGCTCAGCCATTGGAAATATATCCTGTATTCCCCATCTCACAATCCCTATAAAGGCAGTCGTATCAAGATGTTCAATTTTGGGACAAGCTATGGACAAGTATTGGACCAGCACCGTACCAAAATTGGGACAAGCAATGGACAAGCGTTGGTACCTATAAACAAACATAAACAAACAAATAAAAACAATACAAACAGGAAGAAACAAGAAAAATTAAAAAAGAAATTCTTTCAGGTTAATGAAAACAATGGCAAACGCACTCGCACTGTCCCAAATGAAGACAACCTTAGGACCGGTAAGGACAAGGACTACAATGAACCTCTATGAATTACAGGGCTCCACATATCATCACCGAAGGTGCCATCAACTATGAGCTGGGTTCATTGAAGGGCCGTGAGATAAGGTATGATTTTGAAAAAATCCTGTTCTATCTCGATGCAAAGGGAAAACTCCTGTTTGGCAGAAAATTCAAGATATACAAAGAAGACCGGGAGATTTTGTATAAACTTAGCCTCTACTTTATCCGGGACCGCGACCGTTGTAAACAGTTTGGAATCGATGTGGATAAGGGTCTTCTTCTCTCTGGTCCGGTAGGTTGTGGGAAAACCAGTCTGATGAAACTGTTCAAGTACATGGTCCCACACCAAAGGCCTTATGAGGTCATCCCCAGTCGAAACATTGTATTTGGATTCAATCATCTCGGATATAAAATCATTGGGGATTATGGTAATTCTCAATCCTTTTGTTTTGATGACCTGGGAGTAGAACCTCAAGGCGTCCATTTTGGTAAGGAATGCAATGTCATGGGGGAGATTCTGCTGTCTCGATACGAACTGTTCACTGAGCATAAGTTAAAGACCCATACCACGACCAACCTGAATGCCCAAGAACTTGAAGATCGCTATGGAAATCGAGTTCGCTCAAGGATGCGACAGTTGTTCAATTTGATTGCTTTTGATAAGGGGACAGGGGATAAGAGGAAGTAATGAAGGATTCCCAAATAAGAAAAGAAGTATGCCCCCTCTTTTCAATATCATAAACAATGGTTTTTAATTTAGGATCTAATCTAAAGGTTAGGTGAGATACATTTTTTGATGGATATTTTTCAGATTTTCCACTCTAAGTATAGACAAAGCAAATAGGCGTTGCGATATGGTCCATGAATTAATTGTTATTTTGTTGAATAAAATATATATGAAAGCAGCTCATTTTTAGTATTTATCTATCCATATTTTATTTAAGTGAAGAAAAGACTAAAATATCACATAAAAATAAAGTTAGGTCTGATTTACAATATGTTTGTGCTCTTTTTCGAATTTGGCTTCAACAACAACTTATACCTAAAAGCTACGGTGATTTTGCTAAATCCTAGTGGATACTTTAAAGAGTAAAACTTTTATTTACTTTCTTAAAACCCTCTAGGTTGTCAATCGAATTGCTTGATTAACAGAAACCCGTAAATGATTGTGCCTTAACATAGAATCGAAAATATCCAGGGTTCGATTGACCAATTTTCTGTTTTCTTTCAAATTCATGTTAAGTTTGGAATAAATCGATAAAATTAATTGGACAGGTTCATCCCTATAATATCCTCTTCTTTGTATATCCGGTAATCTATCAAATTTCATGTTTCCAACCAGTTTGAGGCATTCTACGGGATATTCTTTAGTACAACCCATGAGCAACTGTAAGAAATAGCTAGGTTGGGCAAGGCATAGCTTACTTTTGGAGTATGCAATAAGAAAAGAATAGGTTTCCTTGAAATTATTATTTTTAAATTTCCGTAAAACCAATCCTGAATATGCGGAAGCTATCTCTTCATTATCCTGATTTAGAAATTGATGCAAGATTTTAAATGACTTTTCATTAGGCATTCCGTTCCTTTCGAATAAATTGGCCTCTGCAATTTTAAGGGCACAGAGTTTTGCTTTATCACTTGAACGTACAAATCTTCTGTAAAGCTTACCATCATCTATATTATCATCGAGCCAGCTAAGTACGATTACATTACCTTCACTATGCAACTCCTCGTTTTTGATGATTTTCATGAAATACGGATACATTTCCTTATGAAACTTAACGTTAAAGTACTGGGAGGTACTAAAGGAGTTTCTAAGGATGTGAATATCATCGGACTGGATAAGGCTCATGAAAACCGTAAAGCTCCTTTGTAAGTCCAGATAATTCAAATATGCTAATTCCTGCATTACGGCAACCCTGACAGAAACCTGGGGATCGTGGACAGCTTTTTCCACCGTATCAAAAATGATTTCTTCAAATTCACTATGTTCATAGCACCACATCAGTTTATGGATGGCAGCCCCTCTGACTGTATTTAAACTGTCAAATGAAGGGTCATTTTCATTCATTGGCTTTTGGGGATTGGGATGGTTTTTGGCCTTATCACTCAAAAAGTTGACTAAAACTTCATCTACCTGATTATTTTGGATGAGATAGCCGGATTGCCAAATGGCATGTAGAGTGTTGCTCATGTCCAGATCGAGCTGAACAAACAAATCAAAAAGCCATTTTATTTGTTTAGGGCAATATTTAGCATCAATTAGACCATCTATCCCCTTGGAGATATAATCTGCGGAGATACCTTTTTCCTCAAACAATCCTTTGATAAAGTCATAGTATTTATCAGGATCATTTTTGACATTTTCGCCAAATGCCCTTGAGTGCTCATGCTTCCCTCCCTTAGGACCGTAGCCTTCGCGATAAGAATCATTGAATTTGGACATACTTTTCTTCCAGTTTTCCAAATCCATATGTTCATATGCTTTGGAAGATAACGGGGGACCAACGGCATATGCCCCGGAAGAGGATGAAATATCATGGGCCTTATCACTGTTGACGGCCCCAAATCTCCTAAAAAATTCCTGATAGGCCTTTTTCAATTCAGGTATCTGGTCAAGCTCATTTTTCGGGAGTTGTTTTAAAAAGTAGTAACACTTTTTGCCAAAACCACGGAATTGAATTTTCTGCTTTCCATCTTCATCTTCATATTTGTGGTAACCTAAATCATAGGGGCTCTTAATGGTCAACAAAATTTGGGCGATTCTTTTTTTGTTCTCATCGGAAAAATGGGAGAAGTAAGTTCCAATAAGCTGTCTGATGTACAATTGGAATTTATCGTCATAACCATTCAATCCACTTTTATGGTGGATGATATTGATTAATTCAAAAACTGGTTTGGGGTATCTAATACTATCATCATTTAAGGCCAAAACCAAAATTCTAAGAATAAAGACTGCATTGGAATCCTTATACTTATCAAAAAAGTCGATGATATACTTTTTGTCGGATAACTTTGATTTGAGATGTTTGACCAAAAAGTCTTGCAGGAAAATATGTGCATCCTTTTGGGTACTCAAACCATCAATGAATTTTGTACAATTGTAGAACGGACAATCTATTCCTTCATAATTGGAAGGCTCTTGATTATCATCGAGTACCTTTTCATATAACTGGAATATAAATTTGAATGTCTTCTCAGGACTATGTCCATAGAGCTTTTTGATCAACTCTTCCTGGTCGTGAGAAAATTCATTATGATGCCATGAACTATCAGAGTAAAAGATACTGTTGAAAATTGGCAAGAGTAAATTGAATACATACAGCTCATGGTGTTCAAATATTTTTTCAAGTTTTTGATAAAACCAAAAATTGTCCCTCCCTTTGGATTCTTCAAGAAAAGACATATATTTTTCAAAATAGGGGAGTAATTCCTTTTCCTCCCAGTCATCAAGATTCATCAGGATTCTTTCAATAAAATAATCCTTGTCCTTAAAATCAGGTAACCCCTCCAAATACTGCATTACCTGTAAGGGGGCATAGTTTACATTGTTCCTTAAAAAGATCCAGGCAACATTTCTCTTGTATTCAAATATTTTATCAGGATTTTTTTGCTCCAAAAAGTTCCAGTGGATTAAGGTTTGCCTCTTATACAATGTATAAACCTTCGTCAATACCTCATTGTCCCATAACAGGAACTTAGTCGGTATTCCCAATTCAATTAGATAGTTTGTCCAATCTTTGGAAAGTATGGAATGAAGAAATATGTCTTCATATATTTTGTTTTTCAAAATAATAGAATTGACAACCTCTTTTTCTAGGTAAGATGGGCTTTCCAAAATACCTAAATTGTTAATAATAAGGGATTTTATATGAAAACGATATTTGGATGATTTTAGGATGGATTGAATCTGAAGGATATATTTTTTATGGTCATATTCACGTAAATATTCAAAGACCATTTTTAGTATGGACCTTACCTCTAAATTTTGTTCGTTTTCATTAAGGTATGTATAGATGCTGTTTCCTTTTTCAACAAATTGCCTTGAAAAACAATAGTCATAAAATGTTTGATGGAAAAATTGAATGTTCTTGTTTTCAGATACTATTAACTGGTTGCTTAAAAGGTAGTTTAGCTCATTTCCATACTCAGAAAAGAATTGATTTTTAACAATTATCTGCTGTTCATCATACATCCTGGTCGCAATTTCATAGAGTAGTTTGGATAGGTTTGGATTTTGCTCCTTAGCTATCAATTCTTCCCAAAGCGTGTCATACAAGTCTTTTAGGGAGAAAAGTGTGTTAAGATTAATTTTATCCTTATGGGGCAGTTTGCAGAATATTTCCAAATGGTTTGGTGTCCTTAACAGTTCAATGACCTTTTTTTGGGAACAATTGATTTTAAACTTTTGAAGGATTTCGGAAACCTCATTTTCATTTAACAAAGACGCCTTGATGTTATGGAATTGGTTTGATTTGTAGATACTTAATTCGGCATCATATTTCAGGTCATAGGTTCTGGAAGATATTATGATTTTAATATTTTTTTCATCCAACAGCTCATTTATTACCCTACTATAGGTTTGAATATACTGCCTGTTGGAAGAGAGCGTTTGGGACAGGGCATCCAATTGATCAATAATAATAGTAAGTTTCCTTTTATGGATATTTAATGCTCTTATGATACTTGAAAATTTTATCCGATCATCCAAAAAGATTTTATTTTCCAATTCTTTAGGAGATAGGGCATAGTATTTGTCCGCTTTGATGCCTAAGACCAAATGGCCGTCCTTCACCAATTGATCATAAACGTCCTTAAGAATTACGGATTTTCCCATCCCTTTTTCTCCTTCGAGGACAAGGAGATTTCTTTTGGGGGATTTTAAATCTGCGTTTATCCAATCAATAATCTCCTTTGATTCTTTTCTGTGTATATGGGTATTGGGATTTATTGCAAAGTAGTTTTTTAAATTTGATAGGAAGTATGATGCTTTGGTAAACGATTTGTCAAAAACTTCAAAATCGATTTTTGATACTATCTGATTATAGGCCTCTTCCCCACAAAAAGCCTTGCACCACTCATCACCAAAAAAATCACACACAATTTGTGGATGGGTCTTGAGAGCGCTATTCAGGAAGGAGCTGTCCCATTTTACAATCTGTTTAGTATACTTTTTTTCAAATTCATCTTTTATTTCCTCAAACCTCGTTTGAAGCTTTACATCCATGAAATCGGCCGTAGTGCAGATATAGAATTTTATGGATTTATCAAACCATTCCCCTTCCTTAAATGCTGATATAACTTTGTTTAGGTCCGTGACGGTTATTGAGCTATATCTTTTACATTGAAATGTATAATACTTTTCCGGCTCTTTTCTAGCATAGATATCGATACCATCTTGTTTTTGACCTTTCCTTCCTAGGATTTCACAATCGGATCTTTGAAAGCCTTCAACGAATTCGACCATCCTCAAACAGAGTTTTTCAAAATCTTCCCAACCCATATCCCGTATGGGAAGTTCCATTTGATTCTTGCGAATCGGTAGGGTAGAATCTCTATTCGGTGGTTTGTCTAAATACTCCGGTTCCATTACACTTTGGGGATGGTTATATGTTCTTAATATCTACATGTTACTCGTCTTGACTTTTTTTGATAGGATTTTTATGATAGCAAAGGCATTAGGCTCATTCTTTAAATCTTCATAAAATTTCTCAGCATACCATAAGGTTAAAAGTTTATTGAAGTCCAACTCCAAAACTTTAGATAGTTTTTGAAGTTGTTTCTTTGTGGGTCTCCTATCATTATTTTCGATTTTACTTATCAGAGCTGTATCAACATCAATTTTGGAAGCCACTTGTCTAAGCAGTAGCCCTTTTTTCTCTCTGTTGGTTTTTAATAAATCACACAGGCTGTCCATTTGTCAAATATTAACTTGTCAAAACCTGTCAAATATATGAATATGGAACTGGATATTCGTCAAGTTGTAGGTCAATCACAGTAATAAGTTGACGTTTTTGACTCAATTCGTAGGTCATGGTTAAATTTTATCAACATTAGTTTGTGAACCTGCCTTTTAATTTGATGCAAATCGACATCAAAAGAATATATCTAAAACGAAATTTAATTTTACTGACAAATTGCTGATTATCAGTTATTTGAATTGGATATTCCTGTACTTTTCACATATCAATAATCGTCTAATTCTTAAACGTTTACGATATGCGAAAATCTTTCTTCATTACCCTGTTCTTACTTTTTACATCTAGTGCTCTTTTGGCCCAGATCGGGGGCATCGAGGATTCGGTCAACGATATTTCCGATACCATTCGGGCCATATTCCCTATCATTCTTGGGGTCATCTTTTTGGTGGGCTTCCTTTTTAATGCCGGACATTTCTTTGGGGAGAACGCTGACCTAAAAAGGGGCATTACCCGGGTCTTAGTCTTTGTGCTGATTGCCGGGGCCGTTGTGGGCATCTTTACCTATCTCATCGGAATCGTGGTCTGATGAAACAGTTCGAGGTCTATAGAAATATACGAAAGCGGGCCATGATCATGGGACTGTCCATTTCCCTGTTTGCCCTGATGATGGTGTCTATCATCTGTTCGCTTTTGATTATCATTTTTTCGTTTCATTTTGGTGTCATCGTGGGCCTACTGCTCTTCAATGCCCTGCTCTATGGGGCATTGTTGCAGTGGGTGAAGAAGCCTTTCCAATTGAAGGTGGTGCAAACCTTTCCCAAGACCATAAGCCTAAAACAAATGAACCCCATTGACTATGTCTAAGCTCAATTTCAATGCATATCATCCCATAATGGATATCCAGAACCATGTGGTCTTTGGGAGCAATGGTAATGTGGTGTTGTGTTATCAGGTGGTACAACCGGAGATTTACTCCCTTTCTGAAACGGATTTTGAGGAGCTGCACGGGATGTGGTTCCAAGCCTTTAAATCCTTGCCTGTGGGTACGGTTATCCATAAGCAGGATATGTACCAAAAGAAAGGATATGATGCTAGGAACTTTCCAAGGGATACCTTTTTGGCCAAGGCCACCCATGATTATTTTGTAGGTAGGGAGCATTTGGACCATCAGAGTTATCTCTTTTTTGTACTTCCTCTTGATAAGGCCCTTAATGCCACCAAATATGTCAATCCCTTTCGGAAAGTGGAGAAAGGATTGCACCGCAAATTGGATGTGCAGGTAGCGGAATTTATTACTACAATCAATGATGCGGTATCCTATGTCAACAATTCCAAAAGCATGTCCATGGTTCCCATGGAACCTGAAGCAATATTGGAGCATACCCATGATCATTTCAATGGGTTCAACCTAGGTTTTGATACGGATATCCAGCTAGGAAAAGGCCCCATAGAAATTGGTGACCATTATTTTGATGTGATGGCCATCAATAATGAAGATTGTTTTGGTGAAACCGTACAGAGCAGTGTGCCCAAAGGGAAATTCAGTTCGGATGGGTTCAGCTTTCACAAGGGTTTTTTGGACGGTCTCGGGTTGGAGTTGGGCGAGAACCACATCATCAACCAAATACTATATCTGGATGATACCCATCAATGGCGTAAACGATTGGACAAAAAAATAGAAGAACTCTCCAAGAGCTCCAATTTTGGTTCCCAGAACAAAGTGGTTCGCAAAAAGGTCCAACATATCTTGGACAAGATCAATGGGGATGATACCGCACGGATTGTTCGTGGCCATGTGAACATTGTTTTTTGGCATACGGAAGTTGGAGTGTTAAAGCGCATTGCCTCCAACATCAAGGCGCAATTGAAGGAACTGGATATACGACCCTATTATCCCAACGGGGAGGAGCGCAAAAATTATTTTTTGAACTCCTATCCCAGTTATGCCTCCAACTTTTCCAATGAAGATCTTTTTGTGATGGACCTGAAGGCGGCCCTTTGTCTGTACATTAACAATACCAATTATCGCTCTGATGTAACAGGAATCGTTTTTAATGATAGACAGTACAATATTCCTGTGGTCAAGGATGTATGGGACGAGGGGAAACGGCGTATCAAGGCCCGGAACTTTGCCATATTCGCCCCGACAGGGGAAGGGAAATCCTTCTTGGCCAATAACATTCTGCGCCAATACTTTGAGGCGGATGTACGACTGGTCATTATCGACCTTGGTGGTTCCTATGCCAAATTTGCCCAATTGTATCCCGATCATCACGTGGTCCTTCGCTATGAGCAAGGCAAGAACTTGGGCATTAATCCCTTTTATATCGCCGTTCCGTCCGATTTGACCCCTGAACGATTGGAAGATCTGGCCCTATTTCTTTTGGAGCTCTTGGCTGAAAGCCAGGTGACCAAATCCAAGGAAGTGGCCTTGAAAAAAGTGTTGTTGTACTACTATGGCAAGGTCAGGGAAGGGCATTCCCTAGCTTCACTATACCAGTTTGTTGATAGGAACAAAGATACCTTGATCGAAGAGACCCGGGTGCAGGAATCCGATTTCAATGTCTACACTTTTTTGCACATCCTTTCCGAATATGTGGACGGGGGACTGTACAGTTTTCTGTTCCATATGGCAGAAGATCAGACCTATAAAATAGAAGACAAGCGCCTGATTGTCTTTGAGCTGGACGAGGTGCGCGATAATAAGGAAATCCTGTCCGTAATGCTCAAATTGATCAAGTCCGCTATCCAACGCACCATTTGGCGAAACCGCTCGGAAAGGGGCATTATCCTGTTCGATGAGTTTGCCAAGCAGCTCAAGTTTCCCCATGTATTGGAGAGTGTGGAGTTTTATTACCAGGCCATCCGAAAACAGAACGGGGCCATTGGGATCATCCTTCAATCCATCAACCAGTTACCTGAAAATGCCACTTCGGCAAGTATTCTGGAGAACACGCAGGTCGTGTACAGTTTACGAAATGAAAAGGGCTATGATGAGCTGGCAAGGCGATTGAACCTCTCCGACCATGATTTGAACCAACTCCGATCTATTCGGAACAACCTAACAGGGGAACGCAAATACACCGAAATCTTTATCAAGATCGGGAAGGAAAGCAATGTCTTTCGCCTGGAGGTGCCCCCAGAGGTCTATGCGGCCTATCTCACCGATGGGGTGGAACATGGTCAGATCATGGAACTCTTTGACCAGTTTGGGGATATGGAACGGGCCATTACGGAATTCATAAATCAACAAAAGAAAATAATATGAGAATAGATTGGAAACAAACCTTATGGAAAAATCCCCGGTTATGGATCTTAGCGCTGTCCTTGGCCCTGTTATTGCCCGCAGGCGCTGCCTGCCAAGGGATGCCGGTGTATGACAATACGAACTTTATCAGTATGACCAAATCCCTGTTGGAATCGGCCAAGCAGACCACGGAACTGTTGAAGACCGTGGAGTTTTTGAAAGAGCAGAAAGACAATATTGTCAAGGTCAACAATACCATCAAGCAATTGAAGGCGGTGCGGGAACTCGCACGGAACAACGAGATTTTGTTTCGAACGGTACAGAACGATCTTCGAGATATTCTGAACTCACCCTATATCAAGGCAGGGGAGGTGGAACAGGTATCCAGAGCCTTTGAGCAGATCATGGATACGGCCATCGATGATCTGGATTTTGTGAACCAGATTTTGTCCAGTGATTTTTTGAAAATGACCGATGCGGAGCGCACGGCCATTTTGATGGAAAAAAAAGTGCAGTCCCAGGAAATGGTGGCCGAGTTGGAGGTCAAGACCCGACGCTATCGGGAGATCATTTCCTTTCGGAGGATGCAGGACATCATCAATAATCGGGAAACGGAATACTGATGGCGGGAATCTTTTTGGGCATAGGATTGGAATATGTGGATGCCGTCTTCCAGACCATCAAGGACAGTGATTTCTCCCAATATACCATTGTGGGGATGAAGACCCTGGCCGTACTGTTTTTTTTGATCAATATTTTGAAGAAATACAATGAGGGAATAGCTTCCACCGATGGCCATACCTGGGGGTTGACCCCCACGGAACTGGCCAAGAATTTTTTGGTGGTGCTCTTGGTCATTTTCTCCACTGAGGTATTGGGAGTGTTCGATGGGATCCTGGTGGCCATTGAGGCCCAATACCGGGACACGGCTCCGGCACTCCTCCCATTACAGTTGCAGGATGTGGACCTGGAACGGGATGTGGGTGCCTTGGAAGCCGCCAAGAAAGCCATGGCACTGTTGTATGAGGCCTTGGTCACTCCTTTGTACGGATTAAAGGTCTTGGCCTTTATCATCGGGGTCATTCTTTGGTTGATGGACCTGTTCATCTATCCTTTGTTCCTTGCAGAGCGATATTTCCTATTGGGGATCCTACAGGCCTTTTTTCCCTTGGTCATCAGCTTGGCCGTCTTTGAGAAGTTTCGACCCTTGGCCTATCAGTTTTTTAAGTTGTATGCAGCAGTATATATGCTGGTTCCCGCCTTCTTTTTGGTCAATGTCTTCGTCAACAACCTTTATACGGAGATCACTACCAACTTCTGGGGGAACCTCTTTGGTTTCGATTTTGGGAGTGAATTCTTTGCCTCCATCATTGAACTCGGGACCATTGGCTTTATTGTCTTGCTCAAATTTAAATTGTACCGAAGGGCGACCAGTTTTACCCTTCGATTGTTCACCGGTTAAATTGAAGTCTATGAAAACACCTTTTAAAAGTATTGTTCATGTGCTGCGGCTCAACCGTTTTGTGGTTCTTGCCGTGGTTATCGCCTCGGGTTTGGTCTGTATGGTTGCTATGGTCCTAGTGGGCAGGATATACCGTGAATCGTTGAACGGGGCCTTCGTGGTCAATGGGGAAGGGGAGGTCATACCGCTTTCCTGGGCCGAACAACGAGATCATCTGGAAGTGGAGGCCCTGGCCCATTTGGAACAGTTTCATAGGTGGTTTTATGGGGTGGATGCCGGCAGTTATGAGAAGAACATGGAGAAGGCCCTTTGGTTGGGCAATGCCTCCGTTGGTGCTGTCTTTCAACAGAAAAAGGCAGACGGTTTCTATAACCGGTTGTTGCAATATTCCCTTGTGCAAGAGGTCATCAGAATCGATGCAGAGCTGGATTGGGATGGGACTTCCTTTGCCTTTAGGTCCCAATTGCATATACGGATCAATCGGGGAACCGTCACCGATACCTATGAACTGGTGACCTCGGGACATCTGATCCAAGTGGAACGGAATTTCCCCCATAATCCACATGGATTGTTGATCACTGATTTTTTTGAAAACTCACTTCGTAAACTTGAAACTCATGAAAACACAGAAGAATAAAATAGTTTTTGTTCTGGTACTGGTATGTATGGTACTCTTTATCACCATATATAGTATCGTCACTTTTGGAAAGCCAAAAAAGGAAAGCCTTGATGTGGGAAGGATCCCCATGCCGGATCTGGAGGACACTTCGGTGGAATTTGAATCCAAACTGGAAGCCGTGGAAGCCATCAAGGTGGAAAAACAATCCACGGCACCCCAAGTATATCCCGACCACATGGTGGATGATAAAGGGTATTTCAATCCAAATTATATGGAATATGAAAAGCAGCGGATCATAGACAGTGTCTTTGATACCAATGTCTTTACTGCGAAAAAAGTTTCTGTATCGGATGTAGATGAAATGCCCCAGTTGGAGGTTGTAAAAAAGGTAAGGGAAGATGACCAAAACATGGCAATAGGTTCCCCAAGGACGGAAACGGATCTGGGACTTGCACATCAACTGTTCTTTGCCTCCAATCCAAAAAGGAACCGTCCCGATGGAAATTTACCAACTGCCGCTGCGGCCAAGGTGTATGTGGATGGAGACCAGACCCTTCGGGACGGACAACGTTTGGACTTGCGACTCACACATGACTATGTTGTGGATGGAAACAGAGTGCCAGGAGGTACCCGCCTCTATGGCTTTGTAAAGATAAGGCCCAACCGGGTGATGGTGGAACTTACCCGATTGGGGACAACCCTTATGGATATGCAAGCCTATGATGCCCAGGATGGACAGGAAGGGATTTATGTGAAGAACCATCTGCGAGGTGAAGTGGTGGATCGGTCTTTGGATGAGGGCCTTGGAGAGATCAATGTGCCGGGTGTGCCCCAGTTCAATGGGATCAAACGCATATTTCAGCGCGATCAACGTACCGTTAAGGTTCAGATTTCCGATCATTATCAATTCTTCTTAATACCTAGATCATGAAAACACTAAACGTCATCATTGCAGTAATGCTAATGGCCTATGGGCACACCGTATCGGGCCAAAAGGTTTTGGACACCATCCAAGCCAATTCACAAATGAACGTGGCCCTCTTTTTTCCCAGTCCCATCAAACAGGCTATAACGGGAAACACTAAAGCGATCTTTACCTATAACCGGGAAGAAGCTCAATATTTTGGGCTATTGCAGTCCACAGCCAACACCATTACCAACCTTTTGGTGGTCACCATGGACGGACAAGCGTACGACTTCATGGTGGTCTATGGGGAACACTTGGCACAAACCCATTTTTTTGTGGACAAGGCGCATAGCATTGGCCAAGTACAGCAATTACCTGGTAAAAAAGGGGATTCCTTGGCTTCCCACACAGCTCGATTTCCTCTTTTAAGTGGATTGCTATCAAGTGATGGGAATGGTGCCTTGGCATCGGTACGAAGAAAGGGAATCCGATTGCGGTTGAAAAGGTTGGTCTACCGAAACGCTCAAGTATTTATGGTCGTAGAGGTGCGCAACCGATCAGGCATTGATTTTGAAGTAGGCACCCTTGAGGCCCTAAGGATAAATGGCAGCTTGAAACGGAGATCCTCGTATCAAGAAACCAGGTTGGAACCCCACTTTATCTTTGAACGACCCAAAATTATTAAAACCGGGACTTCCCAACGATTTGTACTTGTGCTACCCAAATTTGTCCTATCCCATAAGGAGCATCTAAGACTGATTCTCTTGGAAAGTCGTGGAGGCAGAAGGTTGGAGCTCAACTATTGACCTATCGATAAAGAGAAGTGGAATCCCTTATAGGGTATACACTTTAACATGAAAACAAAATTTTGCCATACCAAAGGTTATAATGGTTACCAAGAAAGGAAATAAATTAGGAATGGTACACCTCAGGAAAAATGGAACTGGCTTCCAGCAGTATTAATACGAGAATCCAGTATTCTCTTCGTAGTGGCCTAATAGGATTGCGGGAACACTGAAAATTCGTATTGCTATTGGGAATGCACCCTTTTATATGCTAAATTGCTCTAATTGCCTATCATCCTTCGATTACCTTCCTATCTTACGTCTTAACAGCTGCGCATTGATGGCCACAATGATGGTGCTCAGGCTCATGAACACCGCACCGACGGCAGGGCCCATGACAAACCCTGAGGAATACAGTACACCGGCGGCCAACGGAATGGCGACCACATTATAGGCCGTTGCCCAAATCAGGTTCTGGATCATTTTGTTGTAGGTGGCCTTGCCGAACAGGATGAGATTGGCTATATCCTTGGGGTTACTGTTGACTAAGATGATGTCGGCGGTTTCCGCCGCAACGTCCGTACCGGAACCAACGGCAATGCCCACATTGGCCTTTGCAAGGGCCGGGGCATCGTTCACACCGTCCCCGGTCATGGCCACGAACTCGCCCTTACGTTGGAGTTCTTCCACTATTTCCACTTTTTGGTGGGGCAACACTTCGGCATAATAGCCATCCAAACCGAGTTTTTCGCTAACGGCCCTGGCCGTTTTTTCATTGTCCCCAGTGGCCATCAATACCTTGATGTCGTTCTTCTTGAATACCTGAATGGCCTCTTGGGATTCCGATCGTATCTCATCGGCCAGTGCAATGTATCCGGCCAGTTTTTCCTCGATCAACACAAATACCACGGTTTCGGCGGCATCGCTATAGGCGTCTTTGGGAATGGGAATGTTGTTGTCCCTTAAAAAACCGGGACTGACCACTTTTACCGGTTTGTCCTCCACGGTTGCCTCGACCCCTTTTCCAGTGATCGCATGAAAGTTCAAGGGATTGGGAATGGTGACCTTTTTCTCTTGGGCCCTTTTGATGATACCCACGGCAATGGGGTGTTCCGAGCTTTGTTCCAAGGCACTTGCCAGGCGAAGGACTTCATCCTGGGAATAGTTGTCATCGACCGATTGGATTCGGGTAACGCCAAAATCACCTTTGGTCAGGGTCCCCGTTTTATCAAATAACAAGGCCGATATCTTCCGGGATTCCTCAAAGGCGGTCCTGTTGCGGATCAATAGGCCGTTTTGGGCGGATACCGCGGTGGAAATGGCCACCACCAAAGGGATGGCAAGACCCAGGGCATGGGGACAGGCAATGACCATAACGGTCACCATGCGTTCCAGGGCATAAACAAAGGGGAAACCCAGGGCCAGCCATACCGCCAGGGTTCCAAAACCAATGGTCAAGGCGATATAGGTTAACCATTTGGCGGCCCTATCGGAAAGGTTCTGCATTTTGGACTTGGTCTTTTGGGCCTCTTCCACCATCGTGATCACTTTGTTGAGGTAACTATCCTTGCCCGTGTGCTCCACTTTGACCTTTAAGGTGCTGTTGCCATTGACCGAACCGCCGATCACCTTGTCCTTTTCCTCTTTCTTTACAGGTTTCGATTCCCCCGTGAGCATGGATTCGTTCAGGTAACTGCTGCCTTCGACGATGGTACCGTCGGCTGGGACCTTTTCCCCCGGCTTGACCAGTATGATGTCATCTTTCAATACCGCTTCCAACGGTATGTCCTCTATGGTTTCCCCTTTGACACGGTGTGCTTCGGCAGGCATCATGCTGACCAACAACTGTAAGGCTTTTGAGGCACCAAGGACGCTCTTCATCTCTATCCAATGCCCGAGTAGCATGATGGCTATAAGGGTGGACAGTTCCCAGAAAAAGTCTTGGCCCTTCAGTCCGAATACGGTGGCCGTGCTATAGAAATAGGCTACGGAAATGGCCATGGAGATCAAGGTCATCATTCCCGGTGCACCCTGTTTTATTTCTGACCAAAAACCTTTCAAAAAAGGCCATCCCCCATAGAAATATACAATGGTGGAAAGCCCGAAAAGAAAGTAAGGGTTACCGGGAAGCAGGAATTCATATCCAAAGAAATCCTGGATCATCGGCGATAGGAACAAGATGGGTATGGTGAGTACCAGCGTTGCCCAAAATCGCTTTCGAAAGTCGGCGATCATCATTTTGTGGTGGTCGTGGCCCATTTGGCCATGTGCGGGGTTGTGCCCCGAATGGCCCCCGGGGCCATGGTCCATTTTGGAGTGGTCGGTCTTATCGTGGTTCATCTGTGAATGGTCGTGGTGTTGGTGCTTTTCCATGATCGGTCCTTTTTATGGGTTATCGTAATTTTTTTCTCATTTTTTCAGAAATGTTTTCGGCATAGACGCCATAGGCATCCACCAGGATGCCCCTGATGCCATCCTTGGAGGATATGGCGTACAGCACGCTGTTGTCATCGGTGCTGCTCATCCCCTCAAAACGATGGGTCTGGTCGACCTTAAAGTCCTCCGGTCGAATTTCGATTTTAAGGGAAGCGCATTCCAGGCAATGGGGCTTGAGGTTAAAATCATAGGTATAGCCCTTTGCCTGTAAATCGGATATGGCTTCTGAAAGGGTATCGTAATTTTTCATGGGCTTTCAATTATAGGTCATCGTGAAATAACTTTGGTCCTCTTCGGTAAATTTCTGAAATTTCAATAAACCGTCCTCGTTCAATTCCTCCTTGACGGTATAGTGGAGTTGTTTTATCCGTATGCCCAGGGCATAGGCCTTGATCTCGATTTTTGAATCAAGTTCATTTTGCCCGTTGTCCCAAGTCCGCCCGTAGATCCGTATCAGGCTCTTGGATCCAAAAAAGTTCAAAAGGCCCGAATCAAAGGTCAACTTCATCTCAATGTCCCCAAGGTGGTCCAAGTCATACAGCCCCTTGAATCCCGTGGATGTGGCGTTGATCTCGGTCTCCTTTGAACCTGGGTCGGAAAACGGGAAGGCCATGACCATCATACTGGCCTGATCGGGCTTGCAGCTATAGAGGGTGGAGTAGGTGTCGGTCGGTTCGTTGTCCCTATCGAACATTTGTGCGACCACCTTAATGGCATAATTGCCATTTTTCTCCATGATCGCGCCGACTTTGAACGTTTGTTTGTTGAGCAATGCTCCTTGGCCATCAAAATTTTCCCGTACGATGGATCGGCCTGAAATTTGGCCGATAAGCATGTCCGTCTGTCCGTTCGCGGTGAGAGCGAACATCAGGAATGGGAACAATAACAAAAAACCTTGTTTTTTCATAAGTGATGCATCATTTTTTGTACTTCACTTGCCAATATACCACTCAAATCGATGGCATTCGATGGGTGGGGGATGGTATTGCAGGTCACCACATTCCCGACCCCGGCGGCCAATAGGTCACCATAGGCATTGCCCGAGAATACCGCGTGGACACCGATACAAACTGGTGGTTTCATGCCCGCATTTTTAAGATGGCCGACAGTCTCGATCATGGTTCGTGCCGTGGATATGATATCATCCACCAAGATCGGGGTGGCATCCCTGTAGGTATCTATTTCGGGGACCGAAACTTCCACGTCCCGATCGCCGTGGCGAATCTTTTGCAATACGGTAAATGGGGCACCGGCATTCTTGGCGACCTCCGAGACCCACTGCTCACTTTCTGAATCGGGGCCGATCAATACCGGATCTTTGATATGTTCCGTTATCCACTTGGATATGTTGTCGGCCGCGGGGATGACCTTGTTGGGGATGGTATAGACCTTGCCCAAGGAGGTGATCCTGTGCAGATGGGGATCCACCGTGACCATGCTATCGGCAAAGCCCGAAACCAACTTTCCGAAAAATGCAGCGCTCACACCTTCCCCTTCCTGAAAGATCGTATCCTGTCGCATATAGGCGAGATAGGGGGCCACCAAACAGGTACACTTTGCCCCGAGTGCCTTGGCGGTGTGGCTTAAAAAATAGAGGGGCAACAGTTTCTCATCCGGTTCGTGAAGGGTACAGACCAGGACAACACACTTGCCTTCCACCTTTGAAAGGATGCGTGTGTAGGATTCCCCGTCGGGGAATTTCCTCAAGATGGCCCTTCCCACTTCGGCATTCATTTGCTTGGCCATAAGGGCAGTGAGCTCTTCATTTCCGGGTAGACTGAACAAAATGGTTTCCATAGGTGTTGTTTAAGTTTTATAGGATGGTTATGATGTCTTCATGATCGTTTTTATAGTCCAGTGCATATCGTAGTTCACCCTCTGTTACCGCATGCAGGGTATAAAGGGTTTGGCCCTTTGTTATACGGTCCCCCAAACGGACGTACAGTGAAATCCCTGCGGATTTGGCCCGGGGCGCCCCTGAAAGCTTGGCGAGCTTGGCAATTTTTCTGTTGTCAATGTGGTGTAGGACACCTGATCTTTCAGCTTTGACCTCCAAGGTATGGGGTGCCGGGACGGGGAGGGAGAAACGTCCCTGGGCTTCACAAATGGAAATGAATTTATCGTAGGCCTTTCCCGATTCCAATACTTGAAGTGCTCTTCTGTTGCCTTCCCCTGACACCACCTTTCCTGAAAGTTCCAACAGTTCGCCTGCCAATAAAACAGCACGTTCCTTTAGGTCCTGTGGGGCCTTGGCCTCATTTTTCAACACACTGAGCACATCCATGGCCTCCAGGGATGGTCCTATGCCCCTTCCCACAGGTTGGGTACCGTCCGTTATCACAATCTTTACCGTGAGGCCAACGGCCCTGCCGACCGCCTCCATATCCCTCTGAAGTTTTTGGGCCATCTCCATGCTTCGAACCTTGGCGGTCTCGCCCACAGGAATGTCTATGACCACATGGGTGGAGCCTGCGGCCGCTTTTTTGGATAGGACCGAGGCGATAAGTTGCCCTTCACTATCGATATCCAAGGCCTTTTCAATTTTGATGAGCACATCGTCCGCAGGGCTCAGTTGCGCTGTTCCGCCCCACACAAAACAGCCTCCTTCCTGGTTTACGACCCGCTCTATTTCATCCGATGAAAGCGTAACGTTGGTCATGACCTCCATGGTGTCCGCAGTACCTGCCGGGGAGGTGATGGCCCTTGAGGATGTTTTGGGCATCGTTAGCCCATATGCGGTGACCATGGCCACCACCAAGGGAGTCGTGCGGTTGCCGGGAAGTCCACCGATGCAATGCTTATCGACGATGATGCTTTGGTTCCAGTCCAGGGTTTTGCCCGAGGTGATCATGACCTTGGTCAGGTCGGTGATCTCATCCAAGTCCATACGGTCACCGGCACAGGCCGTGATGAAGGCCGACAGGTGGATGTTGGAATAGTCCCCCGCAAGGATATCCGTAATGATATGCCCATAGGCCTCACGGTCGAGTTTGTTGTTGTAGATCTTTGCCCTGACATGGCCAAGGGACGCTATGGGCTCCAAATGGGAGACGTGCAACAGGTCGTTTTCGGAAACGTCCAGTTTCTGGGCCGCAGCATCGGACAGACCGATCTCACCGGGTAAGAGCATGTTCGAACTTACCACGTTCAGGCTTGCCACAATGGAACGGGGTGCCTTGGAGACCCTTATCCGGACAAGGGCTTCGAATCCTTCCGATTTACAGACGTGGCAATCATACCGCATGTACACCACATTTTCATTTTGGGTGTATATGCCAAGGTGTTTGTATGTTAAGGTGTTTGAATTGGGTTCCATGGTCTATGCGATTTCTTCGATTTGATATAATTGTGGGATCTCGGCCTCCCAACCATAGGTTTCCTTGATGCCCCTTTGTAGGGCGATGGCACCATCCTTTTCCCCATGGACGATGAATATCCGTTCCGGTGCATTGGCCATCCTGTCCATCCAGCCCAGGAGTTCCTCATGGTCCGCATGTGCCGATAGGCCTTCGACCTCGCAGACCTGCATGTTGAAAGGCACCCATTTTCCATATACTTTTAGTTCTTTTTCACCTTCCAACAGCTTTCTGCCCCGGGTACCCTCGGCCTGATACCCTACAAAAAGCAAGGTATTGTTCGGGTTTGGGGCCTGGGTCTCTAAATAGTTGAGCATTCTCCCCCCGGTTAGCATCCCGCTTCCCGCAATGACGATTTTGGGGCTATGGTCCATACGCAGCTCCATGGTTTCACGATAGCTGCTTACCACGTTGAAGTGGGAACACATCTCATCACATTCATGGTCTTCCAACTTGTGCCAATCCCTTGTTCGATGGAAAAGCTCCAATACATCGGTACCCATCGGACTGTCCATGATCATTTGGACCTTGGGGATTTTGCCCTCCTTCAGCAACCTCCAAAAAATGAGCATCATGAGCTGGGCCCGTTCTACCGAGAAGCTGGGGATAAAAAGGCTACCGCCCCTGGCTATGGTGTCCTGGACCAATTTTTCGATCAAGGGGAGGGCTTCCGCCTCATCGGGATGGAACCTTCCACCATAGGTCGATTCAATGAAAAGCACATCGGCCTTTCTCGGTTTTAGGGGTGGGTAAAGCAATAGGTCCTTGGTTCTTCCAATATCCCCTGAAAAAACAAAGCGCTTTCCGTGTATATCCAAGTCGATATGTGTGGCTCCCAGGATGTGTCCGTTGTATTGGAACCGTACCCTTATGCCATCGAATAGGGTAATCCATTGGGATTGGGGAACCCCCTTGAAATGCGGAAGGGTCTTTTCCACATCCTTTAGGTCGTAGAGAGGTTGGGCAGGACGGTGTTTCGAATAGCCCTCCTTATTCGCACGTTCGGCTTCCTGCTCTTGTATTTTGGCAGTGTCGTTTAAAATGATCTTTGTGATGTCCAAGGTGGGATATGTTCCATAAATGGACCCATTGAATCCCTGTTTCACCAATCGGGGAAGATATCCCGTATGGTCCATATGGCCATGGGTGAGCAATACCACATCTATTTCCGAAACCGTTACGGGTGGATATTCCCAGTTTTTAAGGCGCAGTTCCTTCAGTCCCTGGAACAGTCCACAATCCACCAGTATTTTTCTGTCTCCTGTGTCCAAAAGATATTTTGAGCCGGTGACCGTACCTGACGCCCCCAAAAAATGAATGTTTGTTTTATCTAGGTCCATGACTATGGGTTTTGCATAATTCCCTTGAATCGTTCAAGATGTTTTTTTGCCGGGATCTGGAGATTCCCATGTCATCCAACAACATTGGGTTTTCGTGGATGTCCTTGCAAAGGACGATGCCCTTATCCAGTAATTTTGTTTTTTCCCCTTTGGTAAGGGTCGTCAAGGCGGTCAAGGGATGAAGACCCGCCTTGTCTATTCTATCCTTGAGTCCGTTTCCGTTCGGATGGTCCCAACTGCACAGGAGCAATCCAACACAGTTCCCATATTGGATGGCGTCAGTGGTCAACCGGGTATTGGTGTACACCCCACCTTTATGGAGTTTGGCACCATGTCCCTTTTGGCGGACCCATTGCTTTTCCACATCCAGAAAGCGGGAATGGATATACAAAGGGGTCTTGACATTGCAAAACCGGCCTTGGTCACTGTGGTATTTGCATTCGATCATATAATGTACATTTTCCTTTTGGGCTATGACATCCACTTCGTGCTGTACGCAATTGCCCGCTACTATGACACCTACCTGGGTGGAGAATCCTTCGCGCCCCATGAGTTCACCGACCAATTTCTCGAAGGGAAAACCGGAGGGGCCCAATTCCATCAATGCTTTTTTGAGCTTGTATCTAGAGGCACTCACACGGGACTTTTTCCGAAGCATTGTAAAGGCCAGCTGATATACTTTTTTTGTGGTCATGCCATCCTGGATCTGGTGCTCGACTTGCTCCACAATTTGTTGTATGAGTACATCGCTTGCGCGGGCACGTTGTAAGGAATGGATCAGTTTTTTACGATCGAACGGGACTACATCGCCCGAATGTTTGATAAGGTTAACGGATTTGGCCATGGCTTAGAGGTGTAAGGTCATTACGGGCAAGGACGCATGGTTGGTGACGCCCTCGGCAATACTGGTTCGGAACAGGCTTAAAAACCCTGTTTTGCCGTGGGTGACCATGGCGATAAGATCAATGGGATGCTGTGCAACAAAGGTATTGATCCCCGTTTCAACGGAAGGTTCATTATAGACCGCCAGCGCATAGTTTTCCAATCCCGGGAATTTCTTCAGCAAATTTTCAATGGGGGACAGGCCCAATCGGATACTGTTGTGGTCGGTTTCGGTATTGATGCGCAAGAAGTGTATCCGGGCATTGCATTTTTTGGCAATGGAGATGACCTTCTCGAAGGCTTGGCTGCAATCTTCCTCAAAGTCCGAAACGAACACGATGTTCTTGAAGGGAAAGTGTAGCTTTTCATCCTTTACAACGATAACGGGGACATGGGCCTTTCGTACAATTTGTTCCACATTGCTTCCCGTCAATTCGCGGACGACTCCTTTGGTACCGCTGCTCCCGGTAATGATGAAGTCATGGTGAAAATGTCCCGAATGCTCCAGGATATCTGCTTGTCCGGCATCAAACTGAAGAAAGGTCCGGCACTTCAGTCCCTTCCGTTCGGCCGTTTTTTCCAACTCCCGTAAGGCGGCTTTGGCCTTGCCGATCTGTTTAAGGGTCTCCGGATAGCGCTTTTCCTTTTCCTTATCCAGCTTTATCCAATCCACGGGTGTTTTCATAAGGTGCAAAAAATGGATCTCGGATTGGTATGCCTTGGCCATTTCCAAGGCCAATTGTGCTGCTTTTTCACAGTTTTTGGAAAAGTCGGTGGGTACTAGAATATTGTTCATGGCTCATAGGGTTTTATGTGTTCTGCAATTGTGGTCGTGTCGTCCAGATATATCCATTGGACGTTGTTCAAAAATTGGATGCTACCCCTGAAGGGTCCATGGAAGGCCTTTCTTTCAAAAATCAGCCTCCCTTTGATCACATCATAGGATATTGGTTTCCGCTTCATTGGACTTTTTCTTTATGGTTCCCGAAGTTTCCCGTTCTGGATTTTTTAGGTGGGCCTTGGTCTGGAGGGCTAAAATTCCTTATAATCAAACGGTTGCCCTTTTCATAGGTGAAATAACTTGCGGCCCAGTTCAAACCGACCAGGATTCTATTTCTAAAACCACTGATGGACATAAGGTGAACGATGGACCACAATAGCCAGGCGGGATACCCGCCAAACCTGAATTTGCCCAAATCGGCGACGGCCTTGCGCTTGCCCACTGTGGCCAATGATCCCTTGTCTTTGTAGGAAAAGGGTTTTGTTGGTTTTCCATGAAGGGTGGCCCAAAGAGACCGCCCAAGGTACCTGCCTTGTTGGATGGCTACCTGCGCCACTTGGGGATGCCCTTTGGGAGTCGTTTCCCCGATCAAGGCGGCTATGTCCCCAATGGCAAAAATATTCCCATACCCCTCAACATGTAAATGGGGATCGGTCTTGAGCCGGTTGCCCTTTACCACTTTATCAGGGGCAATGCCTTTGGGGAACTGCCCCTGCACCCCTGCGGTCCATATGAGGTTTTTTGCCTTGATCTCCTTTCCACTTTTTGTGGTGACCACACTACCGTCATACCCACTTACCGATTCGTTGAACAGTACGTTTACCTCAAGTTCCCTTAAATAGGCCAGTGTCTTGGTGGAGGCCTTGTCCGACATGGTGCCCAATAGTTCGTCAAGGGCTTCCACCAAGTAGATTTCCATGGTGGAGGATGGGTACTCTGGATAGTCCTTTGGCAGGATGTATCTACGAAATTCGGCCAAGGCCCCTGCCATTTCAACCCCGGCCGGACCGCCGCCCACGATGACAAAATTGGTGAGGGCATCGCGTTCCTCCCCATCACAGGTAATGGCGGCCTGCTCCAGATTTTGCAGCATCAAATGCCGGATGTTGAGGGCATCACGTATGCCCTTCATGCCCAAACTGTTCCTAGCAACGCTTTCCATACCAAAAAAGTTGGTCGTTGTCCCAGTGGCCAAAACCAGGTAATCATAGGAAACGGCCCCCTTGTCGGTCACTACCGTATTGGACAAAGGTTGGATTTCTGATACTTCCGCCAATCGGAACACTAGGTTTTTGAAGCCATTGAACTGCTTTCTGAATGGGAAAACTATGCTGTCCGGTTCCAGGGCACTCGTTGCCACTTGGTACAATAAAGGCTGAAACGCATGAAAGTTGTTTTTGTCCAATAGGACCACTTGAACCTTCTTGTTTTTCAATTCCTTTGCCAAGGCCAGTCCGGCAAAACCACCGCCAATGACCACTATCCGGGGCATACCCGGCTCTGGTAGACAGATTATCTTTGATGTGTCGCAATTTGTTGTGTCCATGTTCAATTAGGGTTTGGGTCAATGGATAGGGTTTCGGATTTCACGGTTTTTCTCCAGAATAGGTGTTCGTACAAACCGGACCAGTACATTCCAAAAGTGAAAGCGAACCATAGCTCTTCCATGGGAATGCCGAAAACAAGGATACCGGTAAGATTGTCCAGGTTCCAGTACAGATCGACGTATTGGGGGTAGAAGGGAAGTATGCTCCCGAAATACAAAAAATACAACAAGGTGAACAGGAAGCCGCCCACCCAGACCTTTCCCTTTAGATCGGGCCTGCAATAAAGGGTGGCCAACCCACCCGCAAGCAGGGCCAAAACACCACAATAAATGGGATTAAGCTTGGTGAACAACGCCATGGGGACAAAGACCAATGCGGGCACAAAAAGAAGATATAGGTGCAGATTATGCCTTTTATGATGGCGCTCGATCAAAGGGATTTTGGAAAGGACCCTTCCAAATATCAAATTGTAGAGCACGGTGCCTATCCCACCTATCGCAAAGGAAAACAGCAAGCTTTCCAGGTCAAAACCCGTTTTTTCGGCCAATTGGAACAAAGAGGGGGGAAGCCAATATTCCGGCACGAACAGGGGCTCGGTCAATCCAAAGGGCATGGTGATAAGACTCATCTTGAGCATTTCTTCCCTATACCCTTTTTTCAACACAAAAAGGAGTGCCCAGAGTGCCAGGATGATAAGGGACCATATGAACCAAACGTACTGCATGATCTTCGAAACGTAAGGCTATTTTCGATGTTTGATCTGGGCATTGTAAAGCCCACCTATGCACGCCCCGATGAGCCAACCTATGATGAAGGTCTGTACAAGCCCCAAAAAAGCCTCGGACAGGGGCACATCCATTCGTATGATGCTGGTGGTGTCCAATCCGTGCAGTAGACTGTTGAAAAAGGATATCGTACCCTCTTTGCCGGCCGTTGCCATTACGATCATACAGCCCAAATAGATTATGGCCCCAGTAAGACCAAAGGCAAAGCCTAATTTTTTTACATTAAATCGATTCATGGTTTTTCTGTTTTAGATTCATTGTCAGTTTGAAGGACCTTTTTTGATTCCTCAAATTCCTCCTTGGAAATTTCGCCTTTCGCAAATCTTTTTTTTAAAATTTCCAGTGGGCTATCCTCTTGGTGCCTTTTATAGGGAATGTCCGATGGGATAAAGAATATCCAAGCCAAAAAGATGATCCAGATAATCCACCATATAAGGTGCATACCTCCAAAATGTCCGTCGTAATAATGCATGATACTTGATTTAAGGTTGTATTAAAATATTTCGTTCCTTGGAGTCCATGGGTGCTATTGTTCCGATCAACCCTGTTCGTTTTCCCTGTCATGGGTGTGGCCATTTCCACCATGTCCATGCGAACCGTGCGGTATGAACAGGTGGATGGCGAACATGACCAGGATGAAAATGAAAAGGGAAGCGCCATCGCCCATCCCGATTGAAGGCGCCAAAAAAATGAACAGCAGTGGTAGTCCACATCCCAGGACCATCCATATCCAGTGATTTTTCATGAGATATCCGTTTTAGTTGTCAAGAATTCAAAGTGTTCGGCATGGCCGATCGAACCCATGGTCTAATGGTTCATCCCCATTCCTTTGTCCCCCATCATTTTCATGCCGGATTGAATGCATTCCTCGCTCATCATCCCTTTGTCATGCATCATTTGCATCATTTCGCCCATCATCTCGCCATCCTTCATCATTCCGTTCATCATGGAATGCATCATTTGTCTGTTGCCCATCATTTGGTTCATCATGGTGCTGTCGCCCATCATCATTTGCATGCCTTGTCCCTTCATCATGGTGCCCATCATTTTTTTGTTTCCCTGCATCATTTGCATGGCATGGTCGCTCCCTTGCATCTGTTCCATGAATTCCATCATATAATCATGGTTTTGTACCAGATCTTTAAGGATCTCGCTTCTTGTTTCCTCGTTTTGAAGCAAGGCTTCTACATCGGTTGATTGTTTGCAACCGTTTAAGGACATAAGACCCATCACTGAAAAAAAAATTACTAAAGTTCTCATTGTATATGAATTAAAGATTATACGTCAATTGGCTGATTTCAGAAAGGTTTCGATTTTGGTGATCTCCTCTTCCGTCAGGTTGGCCCGAACCCGCATGTGCAGGCTTATGGTTTCCCAATCGGTATCGTTGTAATCCGCGGGTGAAGGGGCGATATGACATCGGTTGCACACCTCGCCCCAGAGCTGCGCCCCGGATTTTTCAATTTTGAAATCCACTTCACTCCCCGCCACCTCGGTCGCGGTATCCGTCGCAATGGGTTTTTTATTGGAGGAGCAGGCGACCATGATCGATGCCATGACGGACAGGATTATTGCTGCTTTAAAATTCGTTGTTGTTTTCATTTCACTTTCTTTTTTTGATTTTAAAATCCAATGGCCCAATGCACAAACAATCCATTGGTTCGGGTCGTGCCATCACTGTCATGACCACCTTCCATCTTGGTGGTTTGATAGCTGAGTTTGACCACGGAACGCCAACTCAGCCAATAGTTCAAACCAAAAGCGTACTGCGTTGACTTCTCTTCCCACTCCGCTCCTTCAGGGGCGTTAAAATCGGAATATCGACCCACAAATTCGAGTTGCTTTATAAAGTCGCTTCCCGACATGATGGGGCGATAGCTCAATTGTGTATAAAAGGAGCTGCTTTGGTTGTCAAAGGAGTAAGGTTCGGAAATCCCATCTTCGATTTCATAGTAGGTGGCGGTATCCACATTGGAACTGTTGTACTGGGCCTTGATGTCCACAACCCCTTGTAAGGGGGTGATCGATTTTACATAGGAAAGATCCAGCGCCCAAAGAAAGGCACCCACTTCCTTGTAATCGGAGTCCTCTGCGCCGGTACTGTTGGTGGTATAGGCGGAAATCCCCCATTCCATGGATGAATCCGAGAGCGGGAGTAGGCCGATCCTGCCACCCAAGGCCTTGGCCAGGTTCACATCTTCATAATAACCGAAATCCAGCATACCCGCTTCTTCAGGCTCCTCACTTCCATCCTTGATGCGCGGACCGTTGGTCACATAAACCGCATAGTTCATTTTGGGACCGCCCAGATCGAATGCCCCCCTGAGTTCGACACCGATATCGGAGGCCGGTGCAATTCCGTCGTGACCAAATCCAAGGGGTCTGCTTGGAAGTCGGTTGATCCATGCAGGGTGCAAACGCTCCATAAAGGTTCCAAAGGGAAGCAGGAATTTACCGGCCCTTACGGTCATGTGCTTGTTGAGCACATACATCACATCGGCATATTCCAGTCCCGTTTTCAATTCATTTCCTTCGAGCTCAAACTCCAGTTCGGCCTCGAACATGAGCTTGTCGGAATGCTTGTAGAGGAATATAGGGGCGAATGTGGCCCCTAGAAAGGTGGATTCTTGTTCACCACCGGTATCCAAATATTCAAATCCGGTGTGTCCGTAACCACGCAGCATGAACTGCGTCTTACTGGGTTCAAAGGTGTTGTAGGTCTGGGCCAAAGCCGAAGATCCCAACCCTAATATAATTAGGGTCATTAGTAGTTTTTTCATTTTTTCAAGGTTCTGATATAGTTGATCAATTCCCATCTCTTGTTTTCGGGAAGTGCGGTTTCATAGGAAGCCATAGGGGGCTTACCGTTGGTCAATTTCCAGAATAGGGCACCGTCCGATTGGGACTGTACCTTGGCACTGGTCAAGTCGGTGGGTTTTGGGGTCAATCCGGCTCCGCCCATGCCGTCTCCCTTACCCTTGGCCCCGTGGCAGATCACACAGAGCATTCTGAAGGTCCGTTTGCCGCTTTCTGTCGCCGTGGCATCATTTTTTAAGGGATTGTTCAAATTGTCCGCACTGGCCGGGGCTTCCCATTGGGTCTGTGCTCTGGTCGCCTGTAGGGCCAAAAGGGTCATTAGGAACGTTAGCATTATGGGTATTGATTTTTTTTGTGTAAGTTTCATTTTATTATTTGTTAGGTTGTTGCGTTAAAACTACTGTTTGACCTGACAGGCCATCTTCATAATATTCCTGGATTTTTATATTATTTCGTCAAGAAAATCCCTTTGCCACATTTGTCCGTTTTTGTAATCCGTCATGCTCATCCCCATAATTTCCTTGAACTGTGCGGACAAATGGTTGACGCTGCTGTAATCGAGCATATAGGCGATATCGGAAAATGAATATTGTCCCAGTTGGATAAGCTCCTTTACCTTTTCGATCTTGAGCTTGATAAAGTACTTTTCGATCGTGATGTTTTCATTTCTGGAAAAAACCTTGCTCAGTACTTTGTAATCGCGATGCAATAAATCGACAAGGTAGTCCGAGGTGTTCCCTTTGTGGTTAATCGGGACGTTGGTCACTAAGGAAATCAAGCCTATCTTGATTTTCTCAACGATCATTTCCTCTTCGCTTTTGGCTATTTCAAAGCCATTGGAATGTAGGACGTCCACGACTTTTTGGTCAACTTCGGCAATCCCTATTTCCGGGGCATTTACCGTAAGTTTCCCCAGTTCAAGGGATAGAACCTCAATGCCCAGGTCATGCAATTCTTGTCTTATGACCTTGAGGCATCGCCTACAGACCATATGCTTTATCCAGTATTCCTTTTTGGAATCCATGGTGTCTGAGTTATTGTTAAGCGTAAATAATATCGGGTCAAAACCCGATAGGAGAATCGATCAGGATATGCCGTCGTGGAGATAGCACACGACAAAAAAGGTCATTTAGTGGCCATGACCAATGTGAAGAGCGAACGATTGCATTGACGTTCCGCCAGTGTAAAAATCAAATTAGGAAAGTTTCATGAAGGACAAGGAGATCCTGTTCGATCCACGGGGGATCGTAGTCTTTAAAAGGGATTATGTTTTCCTGTAGCCCTTCGAAACGATCGATATGGTAAAAAATAAAGGCATTTAGAAATACAAGTGTGCCGAAATCAAGGTCAAAGGAATCCAGCATCAGGTCATCCTTGCCAATATTGGCATAGGTATCGGTGCTGCAGCAATCCTTTTGTTCCAAAGAGCACTTCCTTGAGGTGTTTTTGGGATTTTGAAGCTTTTGGTCGCAGGGTTTTGCTTTGCCGGTCACAGAAAAACTGACCAACTTGTTACAGCAAAAATGGGCATTCGATGCAAAGGAAGTGGTACTGATCAATACAGAACAGGCCAGAAACAGGGACAATATTTTCGATGTGGTTTGCTTCACTTCCTAAAGTTACTAAATTTTGTTTAACTCGCTAAAAATCAAACTGTAATCAATTATGCAGTTATCCATATGATTACTGTTTGTGTGTGATTTCAGCAGGATTTGGTTCCAAATGTAAGGTATGGGATTCGGAAAAAACATGACAAATATCAGGTTTACCAAAAGTACTGGCATTGGGCCACCACAAGGATCACAATACTATACTGGTATACAATATGTGGGGAAAGGAATGACCGTCAGCTGTCCAACGATCGGATTCGGTATCGAGGAACTTTAAGGTCTGTTATGGTTCGATTGAAGACAAGGGTTCCACCTTTAATCGGGTTGAAAATACAATGCTATTGGTCAGGGTTCCATCCGTTGCCAGTAAGGAGGGCCTTCGAACCACGAAGTGCTTTATACCGTCCCGGAGCAGATACGATGGTCGTATAAATGTTTGAAGATCAAAAGTATGGGGTGCCATGGTCGGTACTTTGAAAAGCAGGGGCTTTATGCGGAATCCTTGTATAAATTGTGTTAAATTTAATGAGGTTGTTAAAATTTTTGTAGTTTTGTAACCGCTTATGAGAATATTTTGGTTCAAAATATTATCTTGTTTTATGGCACTCAACGTGCTGGCATCCACCTTTTCCTTTGCGGTGGCACAACACTATTGTGGGGAAGATCTTGTTGATTTTTCCTTCTTCGGTAAAGCGGAATCCTGTGGAATGGATATGCAGCAGCCATCGGATTCACACCAGCACAAGCTGCAGAAAAAACAGTGTTGCGATGACGAAACGCTTTCCGTACAAGGAAATGGGGATCTATTGCTTTCCGTTGAAAATTTAAGTGTTGGGGAGCATCAGTTCCTGGTTGCCTTCACCTACAGTTACATCAATCTTTTTGAGGGATTACAGGAAAATATAGTTCCTGTCGTACATTACCCTCCGCCCCTTTTGGTCAAGGATATTCAGATTCTTGATCAAACTTTCCTTATTTAAGAGCATATCGATGACGTTTGGCCGTGCTATGGTTTTTGGCATGGCCCTAGGTATTTATTGCCTTTGGAACATTTTCACTATTTCCAACACAATAAACTCATGATATGCTTAATAAAATCATAAAATACTTTTTAGAGAACAAACTGGTGACCGTTCTCGTTTTAATAACGTTGGTTACCTGGGGGATTGTCACTTCCCCCTTCAATTGGAATACGGGCTTTCTCCCAAAAGACCCGGTGCCCGTGGATGCCATTCCCGATATTGGGGAAAACCAGCAAATTGTTTTCACGCAATGGCCCGGGCGATCGCCACAAGATATCGAGGATCAGATTTCTTATCCAATGACGACCTATTTACTTGGAATTCCAGGGGTGAAAACGATCCGTAGTTCATCCATCTTTGGATTTTCCAGTATCTATATCATTTTTAATGATGATGTGGAATTTTATTGGTCGCGCTCCCGGATCCTTGAAAAATTGAATTCACTTCCCGCAGGGCTGTTGCCCGATGGGGTAACCCCGACTTTGGGTCCTGACGCCACGGCATTGGGACAGGTATATTGGTATACCCTGGAAGGAAGGGACAAGGATGGGAACCCTACAGGAGGATGGGATCTGCACGAAATACGGACTGCCCAGGATTTTTATGTGAAATACGGGTTGAATGCCGTGGACGGGGTGTCCGAAGTGGCTTCGATCGGTGGTTTCGTCCAAGAATATCAAGTGGATGTAAATCCAGATGCCCTGAAAGCCTATAATATTCCTTTATACAAGGTCATGGAGGCCGTACGGAAGTCGAACAGGGATGTGGGCGCCAAGACCATTGAAGTCAATCAAGCAGAATATTTGGTCAGGGGCTTGGGATATGTCAAAAATACGGAAGACATAGAAAAGGCCGTGGTTGCCGTCTTTGACAATGTCCCGGTTCGGGTCAAGGATATTGGGGTGGTCAGCTTGGGACCGGCCACACGAAGGGGCGTGCTCGATAAAGGGGGCGCCGAAGTGGTAGGTGGCGTCGTGGTCGCCCGTTATGGTTCCAATCCTTTGGCGGTCATCAATAATGTGAAGGACAAGATCAAGGAAATCGCACCCGGTTTGCCCAAAAAGACATTGGCCAATGGTGTGGAAAGCCAATTGACCGTGGTCCCGTTTTATGACCGGACACAGCTCATCCACGAGACCATAGGTACTTTGGAAAATGCCCTGTCCCACGAAATACTGATCAGCATCATCGTTGTACTGGTACTTGTCCTCAACCTGAGGGCCTCTGTGATCATATCCAGTCTATTGCCTGTCGGGGTCCTAATGACCTTTATTGTCATGCAATATGCCGGGGTAGATGCCAATGTGGTGGCCCTTTCCGGGATAGCCATTGCCATAGGGGTGATGGTGGACGTGGGGATCGTGTTCGTCGAGAACATTATCCGTCATTTGGAAATGCCCGAGAACCATGGTGCCAAGGGCAAGGAACTCATTCAGGTAATATATAAGGCCACCGTGGAAGTGGCCTCGGCAATTACGACCGCATTGGCGACCACCGTCGTGAGCTTTGTGCCTGTCTTTGCCATGCAATCGGCAGAAGGGAAGCTATTTAGGCCCTTGGCCTTTACCAAGACCTTTGCCCTGTTGAGCGCCTTTGTGCTGGGAATCGTTGTGCTTCCGGCATTGGCCCATTTTGTAATGGGGGTGGATTATGACAAGAAACGGGTGCGACGGTTTTGGTCCATTCTATTGATATCCACCGGGCTTATTTTTGCATTTTATGCCCAGATGTGGTTGCCATTGGTCATTTCACTCATTGGGTTGAACAATTTGATGGAACCCAAATGGCCGGAGCACTATAAATCGTTTCCCAACTATATCAATTTGGGACTGACCGTTTTTATCGCTTCCTTCTTCCTGACCGAGGAATGGATGCCCTTGGGACCCCAAAACGGTATTGTGGTCAACTACTTTTTTGTGTTGTTCCTAGTGGGCATTATCCTGGCCGCTTTGATGGGAATCGTACATTTCTATACCCCGGTCCTAAAGTGGTGTCTGGAAAACAAAGGAAAGTTCATGCTCATCCCATTCGTGACCCTGTTTTTTGGGGTATTGGTTTGGCTGGGGTTCGATAGCACCTTTGGAATCGTGGCCAAAGGCTTTGAATCGGTAGGTTGGAAAAGTGTCAGACAGACCTCGGGATGGCAGGCAGCTTCCAAGAGATTCCCGGGCATAGGATCCGAGTTCATGCCATCGCTCAATGAAGGTTCGTTCCTGTTGATGCCGACATCCATGCCGCATTCAGGGGTGGAATACAACAAAAGGGTGGTTGGACAGTTGGATATGCTCTTGGGAAGCATACCCGAAGTGGACTTGGTTGTCGGTAAACTCGGTCGCGTTGAATCCGCACTGGACCCTGCACCCATTTCCATGTATGAGAACATCATCAACTATAAACCTGAATTCATTGTGAATGAAGACGGACATAGGGTCCGTTATAAAGTAGATCGAAAGGACAGGTTCATTACCCAGCATAAAGACACTTTGACCAATGAGGAGGCCTTGCAGTTAGGGATTGCCGAGAAGGACCTGATCGTGGATGAGGACGGTGAGTTTTTCCGAAACTGGAGGCCTCATATCAAATCCCCCAACGATATCTGGGATGAGATCGTAAAGGTCACCAAGATCCCGGGCATAACCTCTGCTCCCAAATTACAGCCCATAGAAACCCGGTTGGTGATGTTGCAGACCGGAATGCGCGCTCCCATGGGGATCAAGGTTTTTGGTCCCGATCTGAAGACCATCGAGGATTTTGGGATGCAATTGGAAGGTATCTTGAAGGAAGTGCCCTCGGTCAAGGCAGAAGCCGTATTCGCCGATAGAATAGTGGGCAAACCTTATTTGCACCTCAATATCAACAGGGACGGGATATCCCGATATGGTTTGAACATTGAAGATGTGCAGCAAAGCATCGAAACAGCGATCGGTGGGATGAAAATCACCTCCACCGTTGAAGGTAGGGAACGTTTTCCCGTGCGGGTGCGCTACCCGAGGGAATTGAGGGACGACCCGGAATCGTTGAAGAAAATTTTGATTCCCACACCGGTAGGGGCGCAAATTCCCTTATCCCAAGTGGTGGATTTTGAATATGTCCGCGGGCCTCAGGCCATCAAGAGCGAAAACACCTTTTTGGTGGGCTATGTGCTTTTTGATAAACGGGACGGTTTTGCGGAAGTCGATGTGGTGAACGATGCCCAGGAAGCCATCCAGAAAAAAATCGATGCAGGTGAATTAACGGTTCCCGCCGGAATAAGCTATAAGTTTTCTGGGAGTTATGAGAACCAAATCAGGGCAGTGAAAAGACTGTCCATTGTCATACCGATCAGTTTGATCGTTATTTTCTTGCTCCTGTTTTTTCAGTTCAAGACGGTCATCGCATCCTCCATCCATTTTTCCGGAGTTTTTGTTGCTTTTGCGGGAGGTTTCATAATGCTCTGGCTCTATGGTCAGGATTGGTTCATGAATTTTGCCATTTCAGGGGTCAACATGCGGGATCTGTTCCAAATGCACACGATCAATTTAAGCGTTGCGGTTTGGGTTGGTTTTATCGCACTTTTCGGTATTGCCACCGATGATGGTGTCATCATGGGTACGTACATCCACCAGGTTTTTGAGGAAAAGAACCCTCAAACCGTACCGGATGTAAGAGCGGCGGTTTTGGAGGCAGGGAAAAAAAGGGTCCGTCCCGCCATGATGACGGCCGCCGTGGCCATCATCGCCCTTTTGCCCGTGCTGACCTCTACCGGAAAAGGGGCCGACATTATGATTCCCATGGCCATCCCGACTTTTGGGGGAATGGCCATTCAGATCATGACCATGTTCGTGGTCCCGGTACTCCAAGCCTATTGGAGGGAAACAGTCATTATAAATCGCAACAAAGCATTGAAAAAAATACAGTAAAATGAAAAATGTATTGACCATCATATTTGTCTTGACAAGTATCCTTTCCAACGGCCAGACCTTGGAGGATTACTTTAAGGTAGCGGCTGAGAACAATCCAGGGTTGCTTTCACAGTACAAAGATTTTGAGGCGGCGTTACAAAAAGTACCGCAGGTGAAGGCTTTACCAGATCCAAACCTGTCCTTTGGGTACTTCATCTCCCCGGTCGAAACCCGGGTAGGGCCCCAAAAGGCAAGGTTTTCACTGACTCAGATGTTTCCTTGGTTTGGAACCTTAAAGGCCCAAGGTGATGCCGCTGCACTTATGGCAGAGGCCAAGTACCAGTCTTTTTTGGATGCCAGGAACAAACTTTATTACGAGGTTTCAGCAGCTTATTTTCCATTGTACGAACTTAAGGAGTGGGTACGGATCGAAGAGGACAACATTGCCATTCTGGAATCCTACAGGACGGTTTCCAATACGAAATTCAAAAATGGCTTGGGATCATTGGTCGATGTCTTAAGGGTGGACGTGCTTTTAAAGGAAGCCCGGACGAATCTGGGTATCCTTAAACATAAGGAAATCCCCCTTTTGGCGTCCTTCAATAAACTATTGGACCGTAAGGAAGATGAACAAATAAACATCCCTGAGACCTTTGGGGTCAATGTACTGCCCATTGATTATGTCAAAGATTCCTTGGTAGTGGACCATCCGCTCTTGAATTCCCTGGAATTAAAGGTCAAGGCTGCAGCGGCATCCGAAAGGGCAGCCCTTAAACAAGGCCTGCCAAAAGTGGGGGTCGGACTGGACTATGTAATGGTTGATAAGCGTACCGACATGGTGGTTCCCGATAATGGCAAGGATGTATTGATGCCCATGGTTACCTTGAGCCTGCCCCTATTCAGGGGTAAGTACAGGGCAGCCGAAAAGGAGGCCCAATTGATGCAGGAAAGTTATGCACTGCAAAAAAAGGAAGTCACCAATACATTGAAGACCAATTATGAAATGGCCGTTTTTGACATAAGGCAGCAGACGGATTTGATTTCCCTCTTTGATGAACAGATCATGGAATCGGAACAAGCACTCAATCTGTTGTTCACAGCCTATGGGAATTCCGGGAAGGACTTCGAGGAGGTGTTACGAATGCAGCAACAATTGTTGAAGTATACTAAATTGAAAATAAGCGCATTGACGCAATATGAAATAGCGTTGGCCAAGTTTAACTATATCACGGCAAAAAAATAATCAGATGAAATCAGAAACACAAAAAATAGTAAAAATAGCCTTGTCCACCTTGGTTCTTGGACTTTTGCTGGGATGGCTATTGTTCGGGGGCTCCAAGGGCAATGCCACAGAGGAACACCAACATACTTCGGAAGTATCGGGAGAAACCATTTGGACCTGCTCCATGCATCCCCAGATCAGACAGACGGAACCGGGAGATTGTCCCATTTGTGGGATGGACTTGATCCCTTTGGAAAATGACAACGGTTCGGAACTGGACCCCATGGCCGTTAGCATGTCGAAAACCGCCATGCAGCTTGCCAATGTCACTACGGAAATCGTGGGCAAGACCGCCCCGGTCAAATTGATCGATCTTAATGGCAAGGTGGAAGCGGATGAACGATCGATCTATTCCCAATCTTCCCATATTCCCGGCAGGGTGGAACGGCTAATGGTGAATTTTACAGGGGAGTATATCAAGCAGGGGCAGATCATCGCCTATATTTATTCCCCTGATCTGGTCACTGCACAAGAGGAACTTTTTGAAGCAAGAAAGGTGGCGGACACCCAACCGCAGTTTTTTAATGCCGCCAAGGAAAAATTAAAAAACTGGAAGCTTTCCGACAACCAAATCGCACAGATACTTCAATCCGGGACCGTTAAGGAGGAATTGCCGATACATGCCGATGTTTCAGGCTACGTTACCGAAAAAATGGTAAACCTTGGCGACTATGTCAACAAGGGCAAGGCATTATATCAAATTGCCAACCTGAACAGCGTTTGGGTACTGTTCGATATTTATGAGTCCGACATGCCCTGGGTAAGAAAAGGCGATGAAGTGGTCTTTACCATACCCTCGCTCCCGGGCGAAAACTTCAAAGGCAGGATTTCCTATATCGACCCGGTGATCAATCCCATGACAAGGGTTGCCAAGGCCAGAATCGAGATCGGGAACACCGGTTTAAGGTTAAAGCCGGAAATGTTCGCTTCCGGAACCGTAAAAGCAAAACAGCCCATTGCATCAGAAGCGATAACCATTCCTAAGTCGGCAGTGATGTGGACCGGGGAACGTTCTGTGGTATACATCAAGAATACCACATCCAATGGGGTGAATTTTGTGTTGCGCGATGTCACCTTGGGACCATCGTTGGGAAATGGTTTCATTGTCAAGGAGGGGCTGCAAGAAGGGGATGAGATCGCGGTAAACGGGACCTTTAGTATCGACGCGGCGGCCCAATTGGCCGGGAAACCGAGCATGATGAATCCTGAAGGTGGGCCCGCCATGACGGGACATAACCACGGAGGCATGAAGATGGGGGATGACAAGGGTACAGGCGGTAGCGATCATTCGGAAATGGATATGGGGGATCCCGGCTTGGAAAACAAAACAGACCATTCTGATATGAACCAGCGAATGACGGCGACAGCGACTTTTAAAAACCAATTAAAACAGGTGTTGAGCGCCTACTTGGAGTTAAAGGATGCGCTTGTCAATGATAATGCCGCCAAGTCCAATGCCGCTGCAAAAAAAGTGTTGTCGGCCTTGGAACATGTGGATATGAAACAATTGACGGACAAAAAGGCGCACGGCCATTGGATGACGATATCGAAGGAAATCTCCAATTCGGCGAATTCCATTTCAAAGATATCGGATATCAAAGCCCAACGCGATCATTTTAAACATCTGTCCGCCCATCTATCCAAAGGTGTCAAGCTTTTTGGGGTCGATCAAAAGATATACGAACAGTTTTGCCCGATGGCCGATAACAACAAAGGTGCCTATTGGTTGAGTACGACCAAAGAGATCAAAAATCCCTATTTCGGAGAGGCTATGTTGACCTGCGGTGAAATCACCGATGAAATGTAATTGAACAAATGTAAATGAATGAATGATGAAAATATTGAAATCTAAAATCTTGTTTTTTGTCCTAACTGCCTTGACGACCCATGTTTTTGGGCAAGTGGGGACAAATGGTGAGGACAGAAAAGAGGAAGGTAGACCTGTTCGGGAATACAATCTTGTACTGGAACAGAACAAATTGACCCTCGGTGGGGTCACTGCCGATGCAATGACCATCAATGGGAGTATTCCGGGACCGGTCTTGGAATTCAACGAGGGTGACTTCGCCCTGATCAACGTGACCAATAAGATGGATGTGGAAACCTCCGTACACTGGCATGGATTGATCTTGCCCAATTTTTATGACGGGGTTCCCTATTTGACCACACCGCCCATAGAACCTGGCACAACTTTCCAATATCGGATTCCGATCAACCAATCAGGTACCTATTGGTACCATTCCCACACCATGCTGCAAGAGCAAAAGGGGGTGTATGGCTCGATACTGATCCATCCCAAGGAAAAGACGTTGGACTACGATAAGGATTTGGTCGTGGTGCTCTCCGATTGGACGAACGAAAAGGCCATGAACGTGCTCCGAAACCTTAAACGGGGAAACGAGTGGTACCAGGTCAAAAAAGGGACCGCGGTGCCCTTGAGCAGGGTCATCAAGGAAGGTGCACTAGGTGCACAACTCAAATTTTGGCGAGATCGTATGGAAGGAGCGGATATTGCGGATATCTACTACCCCGCATTTTTGACCAATGGGAAAACATTGGCCGAATACCCTGATTTCAAACCAGGGGAAAAAGTGCGGCTCCGGTTCGTCAATGCCTCTGCCTCCACCTATTATTGGATAGATTTCGGTGGCGGTAACCCCATGGTGGTTTCCGGGGATGGTGTCGATGTGGAGCCTGTTTCCAAAAGTCGTTTTCTTTTTGGCATTGCCGAGACCTATGATGTCATCGTGACCGTTCCTGAAGGCACTTTGGAGGTAACGGCCACGGCACAGGACGGCTCCGGGCATACCTCGTTGCATTTAGGGCAGGGAACGCTTTTTCCCGCAACGACCATCGATAGGCCCGACAAAGTGGCGATGATGAAACAAATGGCCCAAATGGACATGAAAATGGGAGCTCCGGCAATGGCCGGCAACAAGAAGAAAAATACACCCGAATATTTGATGCAAAAGTATGGGATGCAGATGGACATGAAGGATGGCAGCATGGATATGGGTATGCACAATGGGATGTCGATGGATAAGACCGAAATGAGCGGTCAAAAGGATAAACCCATTGCGAAGATGGATGATAAAAGGCCTATGAATGCGAATGAAGATCATAGGCACATGGAGATGGATAAAAAGATGGGGGATATGGCAGGAATGGAAAAGGATTCAACGTCAATGAAATCCACCGGACATAAGGACAAGATGGAAAACCCTATGGTTCAGACTATGCCAATGATGCAGAAAGACACTTCAGCTTTTGATTACGATACCCGTAAAACGTATTTCAACTATGACTTCTTAAAAGCAAAGGAAAGTACTACCTATAATGCCGATCTGCCCGTCAATGACATTCTGTTGAACCTGACGGGAAATATGCAACGGTATATCTGGAGTATGAACGGTGTGCCACTTTCAGAAACCGATAAGATCAAGATCAAAGGTGGGGAAGTAACCCGGATCACCCTCAACAACCTGACCATGATGCACCATCCGATGCACCTCCATGGGCATTATTTCAGGGTCATCAATGAGAATGGTGAAAAGTCACCCTTGAAACATACGGTCAATGTGCCGCCCATGCAGAAAGTGGTCATCGAATTTTATAATGAAGAGTACGGGGATTGGTTTTTCCACTGTCATATCCTCTACCACATGATGGGGGGCATGGCCAGGGTTTTCAGTTATGATACCCCAAGGGATCTGAGGATGAAGGATTTTCCTGTTCAAAAGTTGGTAGATGAAACTGACCATTATTATGCTTGGGGTGCTGCCAGATTGGGTTCCAATTTTAATGAACTCTTCCTTGTTTCAAGTAATATCAGGAATGAATTTGGGGTACGGGCAGAATTTGACTACGACCAAAATGCCGAGGTGGAAGTCAATTATAACAGGTATCTCAATGACTGGGTACGGGTCTATGCAGGGGTAAACACGGAAACCTCCATCCCTGATTCCTATGACCGTTTCAATACAGTGGGACTGATAGGGGTCAAGTATTTTACCCCATACCGCTTTAATATGGATGTGAGTATGGACCACCAGCTGCGTCCAAGAATAAGGTTGGATAGGGAACTATTGCTTTTTCCCAGGATTTTCCTCGAGGGGGAATATGAATTTCGGGCCGATTTTGGATGGGTCAACGATTTGGGGAATTCATCCTATGAAAGTGAGACCCAATGGCTGGTAGGGGCCTCCTATATCCTTTCACGTAATTTTTCAATCCAGGCCAATTACAACAACCGATATGGTTGGGGCGGAGGCCTGCTAGCCCGTTTTTAAATGGCAGAATACAAAAAAAATAGCCTGAGTCTGACCAATACCATTGCTTTGGGAACCGGTGTGATGATCGGTGCGGGAATTTTTGCGCTCTTGGGTCAGGTTGCCGAACTCTCCGGCCAATGGTTTCCCTTTGCTTTTTTAATCGGGGCAGTCATCTCAGGTTTCAGTTCCTACACCTATGTCAAAATGTCCAATACCTACCCCTCTGCCGGGGGCATTGGCATGTACCTCAAAAAGGTTTACGGTAAAACGGCCTGGACCGCTACCGGTGCACTGCTGATGGCCCTTTCCATGGTCATCAATGAGAGTTTGGTGGCCCGGACGTTCGGGACCTACGTATTGGAGCTTTTTGATGTGGAGTCGAAAGGATTCTGGCCCCCGATCCTTGGGGTATTGTTGTTGATCACAGCCTTTATTGTCAATGTGATGGGAAACAAAGCTATCGGGGGATCGTCCTTGGTCATGGCCATACTAAAAATCGGCGGGATAGCGGTTTTTGCCATTGGTGGCCTTTGGGCAGCTGGATTTACCTTTGATCAGGTCGTTCCTTCCCAGTCCTTGACCGAGCATTCCCTGGTGGATTATTTGGGGGCATTGGCACTGTCGATATTGGCCTATAAGGGTTTTACCACCATTACCAATAGTGGGGATGAGATCGTCGATCCCAAACGTAACGTGGGACGGGCCATTGTCATTTCTTTGGTGATATGTACCCTGGTCTATCTCATGGTGGCATTTGCGGTCTCTTCCAATCTTTCCATCCAGGAAATCATTGCGGCCAAGGACTATTCGCTGGCCGAGGCATCCAGACCCGCTTTTGGAAAATATGGGGTCTGGTTCACCGTTGGTCTGGCGATCATATCCACCGTTTCCGGGGTCGTTGCCAGCATTTTTGCCGTTTCCCGGATGACCACCATGCTCACTGAAAAGGAATTGATACCACATCGACATTTTGGGATTCCCGGGGACATACAGAAACATATGTTGGTGTATACCGTGGTGATTGCCATAGGGCTCACCATGTTGTTCGATCTGAGCCGGATCGCTGCATTGGGGGCCATCTTTTATTTGATCATGGATATCGGGATCCATTGGGGGGTCCTAAACAATCTACGAAAGGAAATCGGTGCAAATCCCATTATCCTCATTACGGCCCTTGTGCTGGATGTACTGGTGTTGGGCGCCTTTATTTGGTCAAAGGCCGGTAGTGATCTTTTGGTGGTCATTGTTGCCCTGGTATTGATGGTGCTTATTTTTTTCGGGGAACGATTGTTTTTGGGGAAAAAGCGTACGGTCGAGGAAGAATAAGGGTAGAGTGCCTGCGTGGGAGAAATGGAAAATTAGATGAAAAAATTAAAATAGCAACAATAATGGGGGATAATACAAATATGCCGACCCTGGGCAATCAAAATGAGGAATTAATCTTAAAATCAATTACAATGAAAAGAACAACAGTTACATTAAGTACAATTGCCATTGCGCTTTTGACCATTACCGTGATTTCCTGTAAGGACGGTAAGAAGGAAACAAATGACAAGGAAGGAGCCCATATGGAGATGGGAACGGAAGAGGGCCATCACCATGAGAGCTCTGCGGGGGAAATGGACCACGGGACCATGGACCATGATATGGGTTCGTCCGATGCACAGGGCACATCTGTGATCGACAGCTACCTCCAACTGAAGGATGCCCTGGTGGCGGACAATAAGGATGAAGCGGCCAAATCGGGCCAAGCCTTGGCCAGTGCCTTGGGCAGCTTTGATATCAGCGGATACGATGAACAGCAACAGAAGGAGCTGTCCGATATCATTGAAGTGGCCAAGGAACATGGGGAGCATATCGCCAAAAGTGATATCGGTCACCAACGGGAACACTTTGAGGGACTGGGCAAGGATATGGTCGATTTTATTGCCATAACCGGGACTTCCAAAACCTTGTACCAACAATTCTGCCCCATGTACAACAACAACCAAGGAGGAACGTGGCTCAGCGCAAGCAACGAAATCCAGAATCCATTTTTTGGAAGTAAGATGTTGACCTGTGGTAAGGTGCAAAAGGAAATCAATTAAATGAAAGTGCTGAAAATCATAGCATTGGTAGTGCTATTGGGATTTGTGGGCATCCAGTTTGTGCCCACAGAACCCAACTTGAGCGATGTGGTTCCCGATACGGACTTCATGTCGGTGAACCAGGTTGCCAAGGATATCGAACACGATTTGCGGGTATCTTGCTATGATTGCCACAGTAACAACACCCAATACCCGTGGTACAATAAGGTCCAACCCATCGCCTGGTTTTTGGAAGAACACATCAAAGAGGGAAAGGAAGAACTCAATTTCAATGAATGGGGCGACTATTCGGATCGAAGAAAAAGGAGCAAACTAAAGTCCATCGCAAGTCAGATCGAAGACGATAAGATGCCCCTATCTTCCTATACCCTGATCCATAAGGATGCAAAATTATCGGTGGAAGAGAAAGAACGGATATTGACCTTGGTAAATGATCTAATGGAAGAATTGGATAATTGAAAATGACATGGAAATTACCCTAAAACCGGGACAAACGATATTGCTATTGTTGTTGGTCATGTCCGGTTACTATGAATGAGGAAATAAAGTCCTGAAAGGGAGGGGAACACCCAAAGTTGATTGGTTGGTGAGTTAGTTAGTTAATCGTTCCCTTCCCTTGTCAGGCACTAATGGAAAAAAAGGATGAAAGATTGTTGTCGTGACAATGGACCTGTGCAGCCGAAAAAGGCCATTTTAAAAAAATGGTTGGCCCATATCCTGTATGGGATCGTCATTTCGATTGTCCTGGGAGCCTTTATCATACAATATATACTAACCTAAACAATGTTAAAACAAACCAATGAAACGTATTACTTTACAGATTTTTCTAATGGCCGTATTTCTCACAGGGACAAGCTTTGGCCAAACAAACCCTAACAAGGAAAACCTAGACCAGGACAGGGCCGCTGTGCTGAGGATATTGGAAAGCTATAAAGAAGCACTGCAAAACTTGACCACGGAAGGTACCTTGGAGCTTTTTGCGGAAGATTCCGAAGTTTTTGAATCCGGGGGCGTGGAAGGCACCTATCAACATTATCACGACCATCATATAGGTCCAGAACTTGGACATTTCAACAGTTTTAAGTTCTCGGATTATACCATTGAAGTGAAGGTGGAGCTACCCTTTGCCTTTACTTCGGAAAGCTATGTCTATACCATTGGCCTAAAATCGGAAAATGGAGGTGAGGGCAAAACGATCAGCAGAAAAGGGGTTGCCACCACCATCCTTAAAAAAACGGATGGGGATTGGAAAATTGTAAAGATGCATAACTCCTCACGGAACAACGGGAAGAACTAATGGTCGGAAGAAAAACATCGATGAAGGTCAGAAAGATACATAGATATCTTGGCCTATTTATTGGGATCCAGTTCCTAATGTGGACCATCAGTGGACTATATTTTAGTTGGACGGACATTGACGAGATCCATGGAGATCAATTCATCAAGGAGCATCCGGACCAGTCAGAATTTGGGAATTTAATTGCTCCCAATGGACACGGGAACGTTAAAATCAAATCTTTGGAAATGAGAAATATAGGGGGAAGTCCCTATTATTGGATCAATGGTGGGGTTTTGATGGATGCACAAACGGGGGAGATCAAAAAGGGTATCGATGAACAACAGGCCTTGGCCGTTGCTTCACAGTATATGTTGCCCGAACTTAAGGTCAAAAGTGTCGAAAGACTCACCCAAACAGGTGGGCAGCACGAGTATCGTGGACGTCCATTACCGGCCTATGTGATCACCTATGAAACGGATGAAAACCTAAAAGCGTATGTCTCAGAGACCGATGGGTCGTTTCAACGTGTAAGGTATCGGTCCTGGAGATGGTTCGATTTTTTGTGGATGACCCATACCATGGACTATGAGGGACGGGACGATTTTAACACCATGGTTTTACGGATTTTTTCCCTGATGGGATTGATTACCGTTTTGAGCGGATTCTTGTTGTGGTATGTCAGCTCACCAACGATCAGAAAATTATGGAAAAGGCGATAGTTCAAACACATTGACATACTTATTTGGCAAAGGACTCCTGTTAGGAGCAAATAGTTGACTATTGTGCCAGTTGAACCATTTTGGGAAAAATGAGCGAACTTAGGAGGCAAAGACGAAAGAAAAAAAGGGATCTGGCGAAAAAGAAACGGGATTCGGCCAAGAAAAGAAAGGAAAAAAGAATGAAAATCCTTGGCATATTGGCCTTGATATTGATCATTATATTGGCAGTGGTCGTCATTTTTTTGAAGGCCCTGTGGAAATTCACTGCATGATATGGAAGTTGGGTCCAGTAAATCGAAAGATGTGTTGTACATCAAAAACATGGTCTGTCCGAGATGCATCATGGCCGTCAAAGGTATTTTGGACGATGAGGGCATTCCCTATATGAATGTGTCGTTGGGTGAAATAACCCTCAATGGGAAAATCACGCCTGAAAAACGGGAAGGTCTCAACGAACGACTTGAGAAAATTGGATTTACGATCATCAACGATCGTAAAGGTCAGTTGATAGAACAGATCAAAAACCTAGTGATTGAGGCGATACACTACACCGGACCCATGGAAAAGGTCAAATGGCCCGAATACCTTTCCGATGGATTGCATCTTGACTATAAGTATCTTAGTTCGCTGTTTTCCGCGGTGGAAAGCATTACCTTGGAGCAATATATCATCAACCAAAAGATTGAAAAGATCAAAGAGTTTCTTGTTTATGACGAATTGGGCTTAAAGGAAATAGCGTTTCAATTGGACTATAGCAGCGTTGCCTATTTAAGCAACCAATTTAAAAAAGTAACTGGAATGACACCTACACAATTTAAGAAAAGTGCCATTCAAAATAGAATATCGCTTGATGATATTTAACCTCTACCATTAAGGGCGCAATACCTTTCCAAGGAACCAGCTTCCTAAACGCTATTTAAAAAACATCTTTCTTCGCAAATGGGTCAAGGTTTGTTTTTTTTCAAACAATGCCCTTATACAGAAAGTGTTACTTTTCCCATACGTGTTGGAACCAACATTGTTGATTCTATGTGTAAAATTGTTAAAATATAAAATCATCACAACATGAAAAGAAGATACCAAATAGAAGGAATGACTTGTGATGGCTGTAGGGGGCACGTTGAAGAAGCTCTTTTCAATGTGGCCGGTGTAGCCGATGTAGCGGTCAATCTAAAAAACGCAGAAGCTACAGTGGAGTCGCAATTTGAGGTCCCCCTTGAAAATCTACAAAAGGCATTGGAAAATAACGGAGGTCAATATAAAATACAAGCGATGAGCAAAGCCAATTGAACCAATATATGATAACTGGGACAGGTAAATTGTCAGGCCTACAATTGGAATGGAACAATACAATAATCGAAAGTCAAGGAATAATCACAATAACCAGATAAAATTTGCACAATGGAAGATAGTCAAAGGAAATCCAATAATTATTTAAAGTTTTTTGCGATGATTGGCACCTCAATGGTCGCCATGTTTTTTTTAATGTACACCCACTCATATCAAATCATTGATCATTTTTGGTATAGTGAGACTAGATTTTTCATGACTTTGATAATGGGGGGATCGATGATCATTATTATGCTGCTATATATGCTACAGATGTATAAAGACCGACGCAAGAACATGTCAATTTTAGCCTTGGGTGTTTTGTTGATTGCAGGTGGGATATGGCTGGTCAGGAGTCAGGTTACCGTTTCAGGAGTCGACTACATGGAAGGAATGATACCCCATCATTCCATTGCTATTTTGACCAGTGAACGTTCTCAAATAAAAGATGTCAGGGTACGTGAGCTTGCCAATGAAATTATCAAGGCACAACGCAGGGAGATAATGGAAATGCAATGGTTGATAAACGACATCAAGGAAAATGGAATAGTGGAAACCGAAGCTGGGAAAGAAAAGCGGCCTATTCCTAAATTCGAGGGATCGCTTAGCGAAGAAACAAAGAATCTGGCCGAATGAGAGGCGATTACTTACTACCAATGCTTTCGTTTTGCCCCAAGTTCACTACAATGGTTTGTCCTATCGAATATATTCTAAACTGATCGGGGCAAATTCTCCAAAAAAGATTGACGTGGGCGAACCTGATCTCATAGATGTTGCCGAATTCTAAAAACCACTCACCAATTAAGGTTAAGTACTTGACGAAGAAAGGTAAAGGTTGATTTTTCGGAAAATTCTACAACTCTTTCAGTAAATAACGTAACAGTGCATTTTAGGTCTATTCTGAAATTTGTACCATACAAATCGGAGTAGAAAATGGATGCAATCGATATTATTGAGGACACCGAAAGGAAACCGAAGACGGTGTCAAAAAAATCTTTCCCGGTCACTGGAATGACCTGTGCTGCCTGTGCATCCAGCGTGGAATCCATGCTGGGCCATACGGAAGGGGTCTACAATGCCAGTGTCAACTTTGCCAATAGTACGGTCCTTGTGGAGTATGACAGTGCTATGGACCTAAGCGATCTTCAAAATGCGGTACGTCAAATCGGTTATGATATAATTGTCGATGCCGAGGATCCTACCGAAGTACAGGAAGAGCTTTCGAAAAAGCATTATGTATCCATAAAAAAGCGAACCCTTTGGTCCGCTATTTTGACACTTCCCATTTTCCTTCTGGGGATGTTTTTTATGGATTGGGTCCTGGGTAGGTGGATTTCGTTGGTACTTGCCGTTCCTATCCTGTTCTGGTTTGGCCGAAGTTTTTTCATAAATGCCCTCAAACAGGCCAGATTCGGTAAGGCCAATATGGATACCTTGGTCGCACTCAGTACGGGCATTGCCTTTTTGTTCAGTGCATTCAATACCTTTTTTCCTGAATTTTGGCTCAGTAAAGGCATGGAACCCCATGTATATTATGAGGCGGCCACAGTGATCATCACCTTTATTTCATTGGGGAAATTATTGGAAGAAAAGGCGAAATCAAATACATCCTCCGCCATAAAGAAATTGATGGGGTTGCAGCCCAAGACCTTAAAGGTGATAGAAGATGGGGAGGAAAGGGAAATCTCTATTTCTTCGGTCAAGGTAGGTCAAACGATATTGGTCAGACCGGGAGAGAAAATCCCTGTGGATGGAACAGTGTCCAAAGGAAGTTCCTATGTTGATGAAAGTATGATCACGGGCGAACCCGTCCCTGTAGAAAAGACAAAGGGTGAAAAAGTTTTTGCCGGTACCGTAAACCAAAAAGGAAGCTTTCAGTTTGTAGCTGACCGGGTGGGAGGGGAGACCCTTTTGTCCCAGATCATCAAGATGGTGCAGGAAGCACAGGGGAGCAAGGCGCCCGTACAAAAATTGGTGGACAGGATTGCCGGTATTTTTGTTCCCGTGGTAATGACGATTTCAGTGGTGACATTTATCACCTGGATGTTCCTGGGAGGTGAGGACGCTTTTACCCATGCACTGTTGACCGCAGTTGCCGTATTGGTAATAGCTTGTCCTTGTGCGCTGGGTTTGGCAACCCCCACGGCCATCATGGTGGGAATCGGCAAGGGGGCCGAACACAATATCCTCATCAAAGATGCGGAAAGTTTGGAGTTGGGTTACAAAGTAAATGCCATTGTCCTGGATAAAACGGGAACCATAACAGAAGGAAAGCCAGTGGTGACCGATATGGTCTTTGCGGACCATGTGACCGATCACAGGGGCCTGGAGCAAATTTTATATGCCATGGAAGGACAGTCCGAACATCCCTTGGCTGAAGCCGTGGTCTCCTTTTTAAAAAATAGAAAGGTAAATCCGATCGAAATTTTGAACTTCAATAGTATTACAGGAAAAGGTGTTCGAGCTGAGGCATTGGATGGAACCCAATACCTTGTGGGCAATCATAAGTTGATGGTCGAAAAAGGAATCGCCATGGATGACAACCTGGGGCACATGGTCGAAGGGTTAGAGCAGGAGGCCAAAACGGTCATATACTTTGGCGGTGGAGGCAAGGTAAAGGCGATTTTGGCCATTATGGATAGCATAAAAAAGTCCTCAAAGGAAGCCATACGGGAAATGCAGGGGAATGGTATGGAAGTTTACATGATGACCGGTGATAACAAGATGACAGCCGAAGCCGTATCACAACAGGTGGGTATCAAAAGCTATGAAGCCGAAGTGCTCCCATCAGAGAAAGCTGATTTTGTAAAAAGTCTTCAAGAAAGTGGAAAGGTGGTCGCCATGGTGGGCGATGGTATCAATGATTCGCAGGCACTTGCCCAAGCAGATGTCAGCATCGCCATGGGCAAAGGGTCCGACATAGCCATGGATGTCGCGAAAATGACCCTGATCACCTCTGATTTAAATGCGATTCCCAAAGCGCTGAAGCTCTCCCATAAGACCGTTATAGGTATAAGACAAAATCTTTTTTGGGCCTTTATATACAATATCATTGGAATTCCTATAGCTGCAGGGCTGCTGTATCCGATCAATGGATTTTTGTTGGACCCGATGATAGCTGGTGCCGCTATGGCCTTTAGCAGTGTATCGGTCGTATTGAACAGTTTGAGGCTTAAAACGATTAAACTATAGTAATTTTCTAATTTAAAATCGATGAACATGAGTACATTACAATTCAAATCAAATATTAAGTGCAGTGGGTGTGCCAATACCGTAAAACCATTTTTGGATAAGGTGGATGGCGTGACCGATTGGTCTGTAGACTTTGCTTCCCAAGACAAATTGTTGATCGTACAGACCACAAGTGCCACGGAAGAGGAAATCACTTCTGCCGTTGAATCGGCTGGATATCATTTGACCAAGAAATAAAAGGAACGTCCAGAAGAATATATTAAAAGGTTCGAATAGGATTGGGGGTTACCTTAATCCTATTCGGGTTGTATAAGTTTATTGGATTTTTCTACACAACTTCGGTATAGGCATGGTCATTGGTAGTATTGAAAACATCACAAGATTCAGGTATCACTGCAATCAAAATCTCTAAACTCGATCGTGTCCATCATGTAAGGTGGACCAGTAATGGCTTGGCTGGAACACCGGTGGCAAAAATCTAAATCTTGTAATTTATACGGCTAGGTTAAAATTGACAATCAAAGTTCTTATTATATCTGCTTGTCGATAGGCCGAATAGATGCTTAACTTGTTTGTGATGAGCTTTTGAACTCACAAAAATTCCTTTGTCTATTTTGATTTAAAATTAAATAAAACAAGATGGTGTGGTTTGATTTTAAATATCGATATTTACGTTGTGAAAATCATTATTTCACACGAAGATGTCCTATGGGATGTCCTATTTTGGTAAAATCGACATAATATTCTGGATATTAATGGGTTAGCACCTCGTCAAGAGGTCAGTCATCCCGACTTACCTTATTTAAGTAAAATCAAAACACTGTTAATCTTATGATTTTCAGTGTTTTGTGTTTTCAGGCATATCGTTTGAATTCATTTAAAACCATCTAAAATCATATCAAGCGTGTTCCCATCGGGAGCAAACACTTACAGTTCTTGTTGTAACTTTAAATGACTTTTAGAACCATTTTTCTTGTGTTTTGACTTTCACAGTATTCACACTCTAAAAGGTTACAACATGCAGAAAAACAATCGTTTAACAATCAATTTCTTTATTAGAAAGCACAAGGTTCAATCCGAGAACCTAATTGTCTATTGTAGGATCACCATCGATGGAGCGCGCACCGATTTTAGCATAAATCGGGAGATAAAATCCAATTTATGGGATAATAACCGTAAAAGGGGCAAAGGTTTTTCCAGTTATGTGATTTCCCTGAACAAGTACCTGGACCAAATTTATACAGGACTACATGAGGCCCATAGATTGATGATGGCAGAAGAAAAAGTAATCACTCCACTATCTATCAAAGCAAGATTTTTTGGGGAAGATGAGGGCGGAAAAACATTGAAACAATTGATTGCCTACCACAATGGAACCATGCACACTTCTTTACGTCCGGGAACCAGAAAGAATTACCACATCACCGAACGATGCGTGGGCCTATTTTTAAAAGAGGAATATGGAGTTGAGGACATAAAGCTCAAAAAATTGAACTACCGTTTTATATCGGACTTTGAGCAGTATCTAAGAAAGTACAGACCATCTACACGAACCAAGTGCACAAATAACGGGGCCATGAAACATATGGAACGGCTTAAAAAAATGTCAAGGTTGGCCGTTCGGTTGGATTGGATAACAAAAGACCCTTTTGAAAACTATAAACTGCGTTTTGAGAAAACCGAACGGGAATATTTGACCAAACGGGAATTGAGGTTGATAGAAGAAACCACGTTCACAAAAGAGGGGGTTGAGAAATGTAAGGATGTGTTTCTATTCTCGTGCTATACTGGACTATCCTATATCGATGTCAAGGCATTGACCCCAGACCATCTGCTTAAAGGAATAGACGGTAACGACTGGTTGTTTACCAAAAGGATAAAAACAGACGAAAAACTCAAAATCCCCCTACTACCACGAGCAAAGGAAATCATCAAGAAATATGAAGATTCAGCCGAAAGGAGAATAACGAAAGTCCTACTACCTGTTTATAGCAATCAAAAAGTCAATTATTACTTAAAGGAAATCTGCAAAGCTTGTGGGATAAACAAGAAGGTAACATTCCATACTGCTAGGCACACTTTTGCCACAACGGTAACACTCTCCAATGGAGTCCCTATAGAAACTGTCTCAAAGATGCTCGGCCATACCAAACTTTCCACTACACAAATCTATGCCAGGGTATTGGAACACAAGATAGGGGAGGACATGCAGAACCTTATTGATCATATGGAAAAAAATGAGCAAAAAGATTCTACAGGAAGCTAATAGTAATCTCCAACAATGATGTTTAAACTAATTGTTTAGTTATAACTATATTTGAGAAGATAGTTTCTCCAATTTAATCACATATTAGCCATCAATGACAACACAACTATGAAGAGGATATTTGATAATTTTACCTTTTGGGGAACACTGTTTCTAATTACCTATTTCTTTTTATACATCTTTCCGTTTCCTTTGGAATGGCTACCGTTCAAAGTTGGAGAAAGCATTTCATCTTATGTAGATAAGTTTTGGCAGTGGTTGGTTTTGTTATTGGTAAAGGACGGTGTAGGCTATCAAGGTGATATTGCTACACGTGTCAATGGTAGCGGGGATACGAGCTACCATTTTTTTAAACTTCTTGTGCAAGGGGCAATTTCGGCCATTGTTGCGACGATTTGGCTTATTCTTGATAAAGCAAGGGATTTCTTTGGAAGAATTAAGAGGTTTGCCGCCGTTTATATTCGTTATTATTTAGCATTCACAATGTTGACCTATGGCCTAGCCAAAGTGTTTCCTAATCAATTTTGGGAACCTGGTCTAACCGATATGTTAAGGCCATTTGGTGAAATTTCTCCAATGGGGTTACTATGGAAGTTTATGGGGTATTCTGTTCCCTATATCATTTTCACTGGTGTAATGGAGGTAATGGCAGGCGTACTTCTTTTTTTCAGAAAGACCACTAGACTTGGAGCAATTTTGGCGTTTGGAATAATGCTCAATGTTTTTGTTTTGAACATGAGTTACGATGTACCTGTAAAGCTCTTCTCATTTCATTTGGTATTACTGTCCATAATTATACTATCAAAGGACATTACGGGACTTTTGAATTTTTTCGTTTTGAACAAGCCGGTTCCTGCCAATAAAATAGAACCATACTTTAAAAACAGGAGATATGTTAAAATCGGTTTTTTTGTGAAAGGCTTTATCATTCTCTTTATCACTTCGGTAATGGTTTCAAATAATTATAGCAACCAATGGAAGTACGGGAGAAAAGCAGAGATGCCAAGTCTATACGGAATTTATAATGTTGAAACTTTTATTGTGAACAATGACACCATTGAACCGTTGTTGACCGACGAAAATAGATGGCGAAGATTTATAGTCGATAGGTACAGTTCCAACATAACCAAAATGAATGGTGATATTCTTTATGCTGAAAGTGTGGTGGATACCATCAACACCACGATTCAAATAAAACCATTTAAAGAACCTTCAACATTTAACTTCCAATACGAGTTAAGGGACAGTGTTTTGGTCTTTACTGGAACCAAAGGTAAAGATAGCATTAGGATAGATTGTAAGATAAAGGATAAGAATGAGTTTTATCTTATGAAAAGAGGGTTTCATTGGATTAACGAATTCCCGAACAATAGATAAAGTTCAGTATATTATCATGTGTTCTAAAACACAAATTAGTACGGCACATATTTGATTTGACTTTCCAAAAGCCCGTACGGATCAATATAAAATTAAAGGGCAGCTGATTTCCAATCATGCTGTATTTATTCGGTCCCGCTCGCGGGACGAAGGAATAGCAAGAGGGTGATGCGCAAATTGCGCCATCACGGTTGTTTTCGGGTGTTCAACAAGTTGAAAACCAGTCAATTGAACAGGTTTTGGAATACTGTACAAAATCAGTGGCTACAGTAGACTTTTCCGAAATCTACAGTAAATCCCCTCGGAAGCCCTATAAATACTGGAAATTTTTGACGAAAAAATTGACGCAAATTGACGAAAAAACAAAATCGCACCTATGGAAAAGCAATCTACAAACGGTAGAACAAAGAAAGGGACAGGTGGTTATTCCAACATTACCATAAAGAAGGAAACGGCCATACGCTTTTGCAGTTATTCCAAAAGGTTCAACAAGTCCCATAGCGAAGTGTTGGATGGAATGATACAATACTTCAAGGAGAACAACCTTGACCCTTTTGGAGAGGGAACAAAGATCATCATTGACAGTATCAAAAAATTGGAGCGACAGATGATGAAAAAATTCGACAGGCTCATTGCCATTATCAAGAACATGGAAAAGACCAGTATCCGACCTACCTATGAAATGGTACTCATTCTTTATGAGGCCTATGTAAAGGATGGCGCACCTTCAGGCTCCACTCCTATTATTTTGGTCTTGGGCGATAAAGCTTGAAACGTACCACAAAGCCCCACAGGTGGATCTGAACGGAAAGACCGTCAAGAGAGGCTTTGATAGGGATAGTTTTTACCAAGCAGCCGAAAAGACCTTTGACAGGACAACTGGCTTCAAGCGGAATTATGTGGAATCCTATGTAGGGAGAAAGGCCCATGCCAAGGAACCGGGGAAGTTCTTTGCCAAGGTGATGGGACTGCCCACCAAGGAAAAGGACATGGCCTTCAAACTACTTAAAACAATGGGGGTAAAGGCTCCGAGTATACCGACCAACAAAGTACAGATGGCTGCCAAGATCATCAAAGCCCTTGGAAGGGGTATCGATAAAGCTAGGGGAGCGGGTGAGGACATGGGGTATTGAAATCCAAAAGTAGGTTGTGCCCTATCGGGTTTTTGCTTTACGCTTATCTATCGGAACACTACAAAAACCCGACAGGATCCATGCGCAAAAGTTGGAGGTAAGATTTGGGGTTTTTGTTCTAATATTTTCGAACAGTTCGATTAAAAGCGGAGCTTACATTTTTAGGAAAGGTTACACTCTTAATTTGAACTTCCACCTTAAGTAATGTTCAATTTCCCTTGTTTTTTCCATATAAATGTGACTCTTGATTTATTATCATAATAGTAAACTATTAGTTGACGTATTCACATATACGGTATAGGGATTAAAAATTACGGGATTAAATTACATTTAGTCACTGTTGGCGCACTGAAGGACTTCATTTATTTACTCTGGGCATGGTTTTACCTCGATGGACTACTAAGGCTTTAAGGTTTCAATTTTTTGGTTTGGGATTAGATTAATATTGTTTTTTAATAAAGATTGAAGTTACCTCTGTGCTATTTGCAGGGTCGCTTGCGCTCAACCTCACCGGGACACCATTTTTCCAATACGTGGCTACCCTGAGGCCATTGATTACTTCAAAGCCCCCAACATAGACATCACCATCCATTACATAAACCGAATTCGCAATTGCATCGTTGTTGCCATTGGTCAGGTCTTCTCTGTTGTCATTTTTCCAAACAATAGCTGTTGATCTAGGAGATATTGTTTCTCTTCCTACTACATATACATCGGTTTGGTCAACAAAAATATCGTTAGCTATGGCGCTGTTACTACCATTGGTAAGGATATGGGGTACGCCATTTTTCCAATATTTCGCCACATTAGTTGAACCGTTGAATTCGTTCCCGGCTACGTACACATCATCTTCCACGACGTATATGGATTCAGCCGAACCAAAGGTAATGCCATTTCCTAAAATTTGTAGGATACCATTTTTCCAATAAACAGGCTGGTAAAAATTACCATTGTCTTGCTTACCCGAAACATACACGTCATTTTCGTTTATAAATACATCAGAAGCGACAGAGAAACCTAACCCATTGTTTAGAGTGGTAACATTGCCGTCAGTCCACAATTTTGCAAAATGCGTAGAGCCGTTCCACTCTCTTCCCACAATGTAAACTCTGTTGTTATATACCTTGATGGCTTGCGCTGTGGTGGATGTTGGTAAATCTACAGGAGCGTTGTTTGTCCAATATCTCGCAATATCAACTGCTCTACCACAAATATATACATCGCTGTCATCGGTTACAAAAATAGAGAGGGCATATTCATTTTGTGCACCATCGCTCAATAGCACAGCCTTGCCGTTTTTCCAATATTTGGCAATATACGTAGACCTACTGCTGGAGTATTCGTGCCCGGCAGCATATATGTCGGTTTGATAAACATTTACGGTAACGGGGTCACTTGCAGTATAACCGCTTTTTTTTGCCACAACGGTGTAGCTCCCTTTATCGGAAAACGTATGTTCAAGACCGGTAATGGGCTGTTCGTCTATATAAATTTCTGCATCAGTAACAGCTTCTTCGTTGGCTGTTATCCTAAAAGTTACCGTGTTGCCTTTTTCAATATCATCTTCATAAACAGTAAGGCCTAACTTTATTTGTTCTGTTTTTGGGGCATCGTTATCTTTTGAGCAAGAAAAGAGCATAAAAAGCGAAAGGGCACTCCCTATTATCAGGTGGGTATAATTTTTCATTTCTATTGTATTTAATGGTTAATATTTTAATGATCAGGGACATGAAACTGAAAAACAGGCTATCAGTTTTTTAATGGTGCTGTTCCCAGGAGAAGCTGCATCAACATTTTCAAGCGTACTTATGGCAGTACCGATTCTGCCCATGCTGGAATAAAGAATCTCTTTGTAAACATTGCAGGCTAATTCTCCCAAGGCTTCATTTATTTTTTCATCTATGCCGCCTGCATCCATCAGTATTAAGGCTTGTGAGGCAAAGGCATATAACTTGACAAGGGTAAGGCTATATGTTGCAACTATACCAATGGGCATGGTACCGACTCCAGTAATCGTCATACCAAGGTTCATTTGGGCAACCAATTTTGAATATTCGCGTATCACAACTTGCAATTCCTCTAGTTGTTCTTTGGTGGTGCTAAATCCACCACCGGTTTGATCGGGCAAAATACCATAGAGCTCCCCGCTCCATGGATTTATGTTCCAATACGATTTTGTCTGTAACGAAGTGTCGATAAACTTTAATGTGGAGCGTCCATTAACCAATGGGTAGTAATATGGGAAGTTATCCGCCAATGCATTTTTAACAAATTCTTTGTTGCTGCCACTGGCCATGTTCAGAATTAAGGGCTTTTCATGTAACTGAGAGTACGCGCTGTCATCAAACATATGACCCTCCAAAATGGCCAGTTGTGCAGTTTTTTTGATGGTTTCCCTAAAGCCTTGCTCTCCATTCCGCATTATTGAGAGATATTCAGAAGTCGGCAAGTAGTCAAAGGACATACTTGTTTTTTTATTGTAATAGCCAGGTATGGCCTTTATGATACACGCTCTAAATCCTTTAGGGTAGGTAACGGCATTTTCAGTGACCTGATTTTGTAGTCGCTGCATCATGGACAATAGAATCTGGGGGTAACTTAAAGTACCCTTCCCAAGTTCTTCTATGGCCCTATCCATGTTATTATCCTGATATGCCTCATACCACCCCCGATTGCTCATCAAAGTTTGTAAGTATTCGGTGAGTTGTACTGATAGGGTAGGTGCTTCCCGTTCAAAAGCCATGACCGCTCCACCCAAAAGCATTTCATGCACTTCTTGTATCATTTGACGGTTCGGGATGATCTTATTCCCATTACGGTCAAGTTGTGGTTCATAACCCGCCAAGACCCTGGTTATGGTTTTCATACCTTTTCCTTTAAGGGTAAGGTAGAGTCCGATTATCCGGTTTCCCAAAACATTGTTGTTCATGGGAAATTTGAAAGGCAGTTCAATTTGATGCTCAGTGTCTTTGATCTTTAGCGTAAGCTTGTGGTCCTTATCCTCATCAAAAGAATTATAGGTAACTACATAGGTGAGAAAACTTAACTGATCTACATATTTTTTAATTTCTGTTATGGTGGTTTGCTGGTCATCGGCAGCTATTTCCGTAAAGTCTATGTTTTCCCTTAATCGCTTATAGTGTGTGTCTTTGTCATATACATTGAGCAAGATGGCTGGTGGGCCGGAATTATATATGGATTGATATGAAGCATCATACTCATCACTGTTCTCTCCGTCCGTAGCATAAATAATCAGATCGGCATCATATTGCTTTCCATTCAATAAGGAGGTATAGAGTGTTGAATCTGTTTCTTGCAGGAATACTTGGGCCGATGGGTAAACTTCACTGATCATACTACGGGTTTCTGCCAAAAATGCTTTGATACCGTCTCCACGATAGGCTTTGGGCATACTGCCGGATGTGTCGTACATTAAAAGTATTCTTGGAGAGATGGAGTTTTGTTTCATCCAACCTGTTACGGATTGCCCATTGTCCACAAGTTCAAAATTGCCCATGGAAAGCCCTCCGATAATGTTTCCATCAGCATCTTTGGGCTCCAATTCCAATCTTACCTTTGGATAAGTCTTCGGATCTACTTTTCCCTCCAATAAATGAATTTTGCCAACAGCAGCCGCCAAATCCTCGTCAGATTGTACAGTAGGAGTGTATCGTTCCAGTACTTTTTCACCTTCCAAAGTAATGGGTTCTCCCAAGTATGACCGTTCCTCTAAATAGGCTACATCTTTATTGATGTCCTGTAAGGCCAAGCAGGGTGTGAAATTGCTGATTTGTGAAACCGTTTTTGTGGCCTGGTCCCCAAATGCCATGTTGTTGAGAAACTGTATCTGTAGCTGGTTGCCCAATAGTTCCGACAATTTCCAGGTCCCTGTAACCAAAGTCGATTCATTCCATTTATCCATAACGTTCCTGCACGAAAGGGTAATGGAAATGTCCTGCTCCTTGGGTTCTTTTAGCGCCTTGGCGTCCTTGAACTCCTTAGCGGTGTTGGTGGGATGTAACTGACCAAAAGGAACTTCAGGGTCAAAGACGTGGGCATATTTTTCTTCGCCATTATCGTAATAGACCACTGTTGGAACTCGCTTTTCATCAAACCCTTGTTTAACGGGTTTCTCTTTTATGTATTTTTCATCTATACTTGCCAAGAGATTGTTGGCCAATGTCTCGGAACGTTCCATGAAATTGAGAATGAGTTCCACATTAGCGTTGGTTTCCTCGATGCCCAAAGCCTTATGCCATTTGCGCATTCTCCTATTGGATATGGGCGGGTCGAATTCCGGGATGTATTGTCTAAAAGTAATGTCCTTGGCTTGGTCCAACGAAATAGTGGTGGTCTCCCACACCACTTTGGCCTCAAAACCGGCTTCCACTAACATGTTTTTGAGTATTTCGGCCTTTTCCCTTGGCGTTGCCAGACCACACCGCAGTGCCATTTGGGTCCCGTACAAGGTTTCGGTGGCCATATATTTTAAAAAATCACGGTTGGACGGCAGTATCTGAAAGCTGTCCCTAACGAACTCCGTCATGGCCTTAGGGTCTTTGGAGGCCACAAGGGCCTTGCGCCGACCGACCAGGTGGTCCGGGCTTTGTTCCAGCATTTTGATCATATCTTCCCAAACCCCAAAAGGTGGTCTCCCCAAATCTTCGGTATCGCAACTTTGAAACAATAAAGGGGATAGGTACAGTCCTGAACCACCCAATACCAATTGTTTAAAAAAATCCCTACGGGAAGTATCTGCTAATTGTGATGTGTGGAAATCGCCCATAAAAGTTGTTGGTTTAATTGAGTAACCTATTCAAATTCAAATCTGCGAGCAGCGGCTCCAATTCTTCCTGGGTTACCTCATAGGTCTCCACATCAATGGCAAATCTATCGCCGTAAAATATGGACAGATTATATTTACCACTCTTCAAGCCGGATTCCTTTACCTTGATGCCGTTGATCATGTTACTTTTGGTATAGCCCCATGATCCTTTTTCATCATAATCCCTAGTGCTGGAAAACCGGTAGGTGTTCACCGCATTGTTTCCCTTTTCGCCGGCGCCGTCCAAAATCATTACCCTTACCCTTCTGTTGTCTACACTGTAGGTGCCACCACAGGAACCCATTCCTGGAATCATGTTAATGGTGGAAGAGGTCAAGGGCATGCCCAACACCGTTTGGGGCAACCAAGCTGCAAACTGCTCTTTGGTAAGCGGTGTTTCATGGACCAGCGTTTCCTTGTTTTCCTGCATGTCCTTCGCTGTTTTGACGAGATCAACGGTGCTGGATGTTTCCGGTTCTGTTTTATTCCCTTCTTTGCTTCCACATGAAATGAGTAGGAGTGAGATTAAGGAGATGAAGTATGATGTGTGGATTTTCATGATGTTATGATTGATGTTAAAGACCAGCACAGGGTTTGAGTTTATCCATTTGTTTGCTTATTTCGACAGTAGATCGAAGAAGGCTTACAGGGTGGAAGTACTTCGCCAATGCTAATTCGATAGGTCTGCCAACGATTTCTTTTTTTCTATCATAGGATAATGAATCATCCATAATCCCTTCATTTTCTGCATAAGTCATAACAAACGTTTTAAAAAAGTCAGGTGTATCCGCTGGGTCGCCTCCACCAAACATTCTAGACACGATCATTCTTCCGCCCTTGTCGATTATTTCAGCTATGTCGGTTGTTAATTGATTTATTTTTTCCTTTTCTTCATTTGTGTTAAGGTCTGACATGAACATATTGAACAAATCCTCTGTACAGTACATTATACTAGTGGAGGACATCTTGGCCATAAGTTGCATACCATACAGATCATATTTTCTTTTACAATTCTTTTCTGCTGCGGTTGCTGCTATCAAGGAATCGACTGACATTTGATATTTAAGTATCATATAGGTGCATTTGGTCTCGGCAGAATAGTTGTCCAGTTCTTTCAAGTATGCTCCCATTTTTTTGAATTTGGCTTTAAAAGCGGCCTCAAACTCTTTTTGGGCCTCAGTATCTGCTGCTTGATGTTCTGCTTTTTTTTGCGCCTCTCCAAAAAATTCCTGCGCTTCGCCCATAACGTCTCCCAGGTCAAAGTCTTGTGCTCTTGCCCCGGTGCTTATGAACAAAAAGAGTACGGCGTATCCCAATATTTTTTTCATGTGGTACATTTTAGTGGTTCAATCCTATTAAAAACCACTCATGGTGGTGTATTCTTCTTTCTTTATGGTCATACCTTCTTCCTTGAGCTCGGTGCATACCATACTAAAGTTGTCCTTTTTCTTCTTGGTCGATTCAAACTGCATTTCCATGAACATGGTGTTTTCGCCAAGCGGTAAAATGCTCGATGGAAGGCTTTCGGCATTGGCTATGCCGCCCAAATACCCCACTGGGGTCTCATTGGTGATCCATACCTTGGAAATACCATCCTTGCTGGTAATCTGGTAACCTTTACAGGTGTAGCCCAAAATGGTCTTGTCAGCAATGGGAGTGATTTTAATGTCCTCCATGGCCTTTTGGTTCTTTTCCTCCATTTTTTTGGTCAGTTTTTCCATCATTTTTTTACTGGAAGGAATTTTCATGGCGGTTTTGCGTTTCCCATCATCGGTGAACATGACCATGGCTTGGTTTTCCATATCCATAACCGTAACCGTAGCGGTGTTGGTATCACCTTGATCATACCTGTTGCCAAAATAGCGTTGGCCGGGCTCCATCCAATACTGGATTTCGGTATCTTCTTTTTGGGTGGTGATTTTCATGGTGGCCCTGTAGGAGAATTTATAAACCTCAGGGATTCCTTTTAGCCCAGATGCTCCTGCCAACATACCTGCCATTTTTTTCTGTATAGCAGCTTCTTTAGCATCATTTTTCTTTTGGTCCAGGTTTTTTTCGGTCTCGCCAATGTTTGTGGAGTCCTTCTTGTTTCCTTTTCCAATTTGCTTAAGGGAATCAATGCTATTATCGGTTCCTTTGGACACTTCTTTATCCACGCGTTCCATAATGGTGCGTTCAACCGCTTCTTTTGCTTTCTTCTTCAATTTCTTGAGAAACTGGGCCTGTGTGGAAAAGGATACGGCCAGACTACATATCAACAATAGTTTCATTCTTCTTTTCATAATGTGCGTTTTAATGGTTCTATGTTTAATTGAGGCAACGGATAAGGGGAGGGGCTATGCCTTTCCGTTACTTTTTTGATATTACATTTCTTCTTTATTGATTTCCAAGGTCTGTACAACCTTGTTTGCCAATAAAATATTCAGCTGGTATTTTCCATTTTTCAGATGGTCTATACTTAAGTAAATTTTGTTGTGTCCCGTTTTATTTTTCATGGTACCTGAGGTGGCCTATGCCTAAAAATGATACATGTTGTAAAGGTATCTTAAGGTGTAAATCGGGTATGGAACATATGTTTTCAATGATGTAACATATGTTTCTAAATAGTGTAAAAAGACTGTTTTAGGACTGTTTGGAGAGGAATTCAACAGGAGTACACCCTCGGATTTCCTTAAAACATTTATTGAAATAGGAGGGGGTGTTGAATCCTACCTGATAGGCAATTTCAGAAATGGAAGCATCGGATTTACACAAGAGTTCCGTGGCCAGATTGATGCGTTGCGCCCTTACAAATTCTGTAGTGGACATCCCTGTGATGGCACCGAGTTTCTTGTGCAATTGTGAGCGGCTCATATGCATGAGCTTGGAGAATTTTTCGCTCGTAAATTCAGGGGAGGTAATGTGATTGTCCAAAACCTGTTGGAGCCGCTTTAAAAATTCGGCCTCGGTTTTAGTGGGAACAAGCCCTGGGTCTACTTTGAAGGTTTTGGAGTAGTGTTCCCGAAGCCGCTTTCTGTTCTCCAGAAGCTTTTCTACCCGTACCTTTAAAATATTGGGGTTAAAAGGCTTGGTCACATAGGCATCCGCCCCCGTTTTAAGCCCTGTAAGCTGACTTTCCTCACTGGCTTTTGCGGTAAGCAACAGTACGGGAATATGACTGGTAAGCTCATTGCTCTTTATGTGATGACAGAGTTCAATACCGTTCAGCACAGGCATCATGACATCACTGATAACCAGGTCGGGAAGATTTTTCAGGGCCGTTTCAAAACCTTCTTTTCCATTTCTGGCCTTCATAATCCTATAGCTATCTTTAAAAATAGACATGATATATTTTAGGATATCCTTGTCATCCTCAACAATGAGCAAAGAAGCTTTTTGACTGGGTTCCGGTATGGATTGAACGGAGTTGGAAGATTCCCTTTTTTCTATAAAGGAGTGGTCCGAAGAGTCTATATGGGAAATGGGCAAGGTCAGGGTAAACTGGATTTTGTCCGCTCCAACATTGTTCGCAATAATACTTCCCTTAGATAGGGCCACCAGTTCCCTCACTAGGGCCAGACCAACCCCGACCCCTTCTGTGGATTCATTGTTCTGGTAAAAACGCTTGAACAATTTTCCCAAATCTTCGATTTCCATTCCATTGGTGGAGTTGAGAACGGAAAAGACAAAACTGTCCTCTGTCTGCTCCGCATTCACCAAGACCTCACTATTCTTTGGAGCATATTTTACGGCATTGGACAATAGATTGGATACTATTTTTTCCATCACATCCCTATCAAACCATGCATTGTCAATTTTTTTGAAGTCATAAGTTATGGTTATGTGTTTCTCTTTGGCGATATACCTAAAAGCCTCTATCAACTGTACCAACAATCCCCTGAGGTCTCCTTTGGTTATATTGAGTTGTAGGTGTCCCGAATCTATCATGGAGAGGTCCAGCATTTGGTTGACCAGCCCTAGGAGCCTTTGGGCGTTGTTTTTGATGATGGATAGTTCTTTTTTATCGTCATTGGAGAGTCCTGTCCGTCCCAGTTGATGCTCTATTGGCCCTGAAATAAGGGTAAGCGGGGTCCGTATTTCATGGGAAATATCCGTGTAGAGCTTGGTCTTCAGTTCGTCAAGCTTTTGAAATCTATTTTTCTCTATTTCAATAAGGTAAAATTTGTGGCCCAGTCCCAGTGAAAATACAAGTAGTTCCAAGAAAACTCCTAATTGGGTAATATTAAAACTGTAAAAGCCAAAGACATTATTGGACTCCACGCCCCCAGAAAATGCATGCTGATTGCCTAAGTTCAATCCCACCATGCTAAACCCGATCAGGAAAAAATTCCCTAAAAGAATATAATATCGTAAAGGGGACTTTACCACAATGAAGGCTCTGATTACGGCATATATGCCATAAAGATGTAAGGGTAGTAAAAGCAAGTTCAAGTGTCTTTTCACCAATAAAAAATCTTTGGTGAGAAGCACATAAAAGAATATGGAAATTGCAGCTAAGTAGGTGGCGATGGAAAACCATTTGAGTTCCCTTGAAAATTTGGCGTGATGTTCGCGAATTTCTGCGAATGAGTCCACAAAGGCAATGAAAACCCCCGACAGTAGAAACACCAACGGGGCTAAAAAATAATAGGAGGTGTCATAATTCTTAAAAAAAAGCTGTAATTCCAGTTCAAGGTCTATTCTTAAAAAGAAGTAAGCGGCAAATATTAAAATGTAAACACCATACAATAGATAGTCCTGTTTCCTTAACCTAAAATACAGCAGTAGCATAAAAATACCAATGGCAATAAAACACCCTTGGAAGATAAATGTGGTAAATACGGCCACGGCCATGTTGGTAAAGTGCCATGGCTGTTCTATTTCAAAATCGTATGTAGCGGGTACATCGCCCCAAATGCCATCATAATTGCTGGAAATTACCTGAAAATTGTATTTGCCAGGAGGTAAATTGGTATAGCGAACTTCATTGTTGTTTCCTGCATAGACCCAATCTTCATCATGGCCGGTCAAACGGTATTTGTACTCGTTTAATTTGGGTTGTGAAAACTGCAGGGATGAAAAAGTGAATGTGATGGTATTTTGTGTGTGCTTCAAAGGGACATTCTCGGTAAGGTTGCGACTGGCATTGAAAACCTTCACGTTGGTGATTACGGTTTTAGGTTTGAAGGGATTGGTGTCCAGTTGGTTGGGCTTAAACCAGTTGAGTCCTTCCAACCCTCCGAAGTACAGTATGCCATCGCTTCCTTTTAAGTAGGCTCCAGTATTGAATTCATAAGATTGCAGGCCATCATAATTTTCATAGTTTTCTATGGAGGGTTTTCCATGTATAATGGATAGTTTGGAAATCCCCCTATTGGTGCTCAACCATAAATTATGCCGTGCATCTGGCAGAATACCGTAGACAACATTGTTTGGGAGACCGTCTTGGGTGGTAAAATGTTGGATATTTCCGTTGGATGGGACAAAAGATTTCAACCCATTTCCGTTGGTGCCTATCCAAAGGGTGTCTTTTGCATAATACAGGGATTTGATTTTATCGGTCACCGATTTGACCTCGGTTATGGTGTTGCTTGCCATATCCAGGAAAAAGAGACCATTTTGCTCTGTTCCTATCCAGAGAATATTTTGCTTTCCGGGTTCAACAGTCCGTATGTTATTGGATGTCAGAGGTGAGTTATCTGTTGTATATTGGATTGTTCTTCCTTTCATTTTATCATAAAGGATCAATCCGTGGTTACGCGTACCCAGCCATAAACGGTCTTTTGGGGCATTTAGAATTCTCCAAATGGTAAGGTTTTGAGTTTTTGGAGCATTGGATATTGTGCCATTGGGATCCATCATTTGTAGGCCATGATCCTGATGACCGATCCATAGTGTAGTGCCGTCATAGTACAGGGACATGATGCGGTCTCCCAATAAATTGGAGCTTTCCGCCTTTATTGTTTTGTACTGTTGCCTATCCAAACGGATTTTTGTCAGCCCCTTTCCTGAAGTTCCAAGCCAGATAGTTCCATTTTCTTCCGCAATGGCCCGGATAACATCAACATGGATGTCTTGTGGGAGCTGCTTATTGGTAAGGGTGCTGAATTTTGCCAAGTATTGATCAAAATAGCTGAGACCTGCGCCATCTGTTCCCAGCCAAATTGTTCCGGACGCATCTTCAAATAAAGATAATATGTCGTTATAGTGAATGGCATTCGGGTTGTTCTTGTCCGCCATAAAATGACTGATGCTTTCGGTAGTGAAATCAATGATGTACACCCCTTGACCATAGGTGGCCACCCAAAGTTTATTCTGTTTGTCGACCAATAGGTCAAGAATCACCAAATCTTTGGGGAACATTTGCCTATGAAATCCCTTGAACTGTTCCAAACCATCATCAGCGTTTGAAGAAATGAAGAGTCCTTTTCCATAACTTCCCACATAGATTTTATTGTTCTTCTGGGCAAAAGAGCTAAAATTGGTGCTAGACATTCTGTGAACATCGTTTAAGGTATTCTCTTTTGGGTTCAGTTTGAATACCCCTTCGGAAGCTGCAATCCAGATATCGTTCTTGTGCTCGATCAGGTCATAAATGCTCAAGTTTTGCCCCATCTTGTCCAAAACCTGTGTAGTGTCCGCCATATCGCGGGATATTTTGTACAGGCCTTTTCCGAAAGTGCCCACATAAAGATTTTTCTTGGTATCTTCATAGAGAACACTGGCGCTGTCTATGACCTCTACTTTTTGGAACTTTTCACTTTTGGTATTGTAATATTTTAGGGTTCCAGGGTTGGTAATGGCCCATAAGACATTTTTTCCATCAATATAAACTTTGCCCAGTTTGGCATAGGATGGTCTGGTGACGTCTTCGAACTGCTCTTGAATAATTTTGAACTCCCTGCCATCGTACCGGTTGAGACCGTCCTGTGTGGCAAACCAAAGAAAACCAGTAGTATCTTGTGCAATGCTGACTACACTATTTTGGGAAAGACCATCATTTACCGTAAGATCATTAAATGAAAATCTATTCTGGGCCGTGGATGAATTTTGGGCATGACCAGATAAATAATTCCCAATACAAAAAATCAGGATTATTATTGTGAATAGAGGTAATCGAACAAGGCCTTTATGGCCGCTGTTTATTCGCAATGCTCTTAATGGTTGAGGTTTAGCCTTTACAAGATAGTCCTTTTCTTGGTTCTAGGATTCATATGGCACCATTAATTCATGGGGTTTGACCAATCTAATTAAATTTTATGGAAGACCTTTTCCGTGTCCTTGAACTATGCATTAACCTCTATTTAGTTATTGATTATGGTGATCTGAGGATTGTTATGCCTCAAAAGCTCTTGGTTATAACAGATATCGGTTCCACTTTTCAATAAAAGTGTTACAAAGCACTGAACTATAGATTGATTTGAGAATTAATCTTTTAAAGTTGAAAACAAATAGCTTGAATATTATTACTATTTTTATACTAGTTAAACACATTAAAATTGTGTTCAAAAGTTGTTTTTTGCTTTCCGTGTTCTTAACGGGAATATCGTCAAGGTAACAGTGGTAAAACAATGATTTTCAGCAATATAAGATTTTGTCGATGATTCAGTCATCCCGACATCTATAAACCTTCAGTTTGGCTGGAGGTTTTTCTTTTTCCAGAACTTTTCGGCATTACACCAAAAGCAGGGAACATATCACCATTTGTGCAATAAATACGCAACTCATTGACAAATAGCTATCTTAAAATAAAATCGTTGTTATGAAAAGATGGTTCATTGGGTTACTTTGTTTTGGATTGCTGAGTGTTTTGGTAAAATGCGACTCAAATGGGAGTGATGATATCATTGAAGAACAATCCATTTTGGGAAAATGGAAGTTGACCGAAGCATATATTAGCGCTGGAGGGCCACAATATTGGGTCAATATTGAAGACGGGGAGGAAATTGTGTTCTTGGATAGCGGTAACTTTTCTTCCGACAGGTATACCGAATGCACCGCTGGAGAGTTTATGGTCGATGAAGATATTCTTACCCTTGATTTTAATTGTGAAGGTTTTGAATCTGAAATGGAAAATGAAGAAGGGCTGATTACCTATCAGATAGAACTTGGTGAAAATGAATTCCTTTTGACTCCTTTAAGTGTCATTTGTATTGAAGGTTGCAGTTATAAATACATAAGGATAGATTGATAAAATTCGTTTCGATCAAAGTTGAATTCGGTCGTTTAAGCGAGCTTCAATTAAAAACAGTACAGTTGTGGAATCCGTAATCAACCCGCGTTTCAATCGAAAAGCTTATAATTCCGTCGTAGACCATTTCAGATTGGCTAGGTATTTAGTAGATTTGGAGAAACCAAACTATACTACCAACTCATGAGCTTAAAGCAATATTCTTTTTATCTTCTTTTTTCATTTTTATTCAGCTTTACAACCTTTGCACAAGACTTTGAAGCACTGCAATATCGAACCATTGGACCATCTAGGGGTGGTCGGGTAACCACAGTGACGGGAACACCCATGCTCCCGGGAACTTTTTATTTTGGTGCCTCAGGTGCTGGTGTCTGGAAAACAGATGACTACGGAACTACTTGGAACAACGTTTCCGATGGTTTCTTTAAAACACCTTCCATAGGAGCCATTGAAATAGCAGCCAACGATCCTAACATTGTTTATGTGGGCACAGGTTCTGATGGAATCCGAAGTAACATTATCGAAGGTAAAGGGATGTACAAATCCATAGATGCCGGAAAAACTTGGGAACATATTGGCTTGGATGATGTTGGCCAAATTGGTGCCGTGGAAATCGACCCCACAAATAGTAACATAGTTTGGGTCGCTGCCATAGGAAATGCTTTCAAATCCAATGAGGAACGAGGTATATTTAAAACTACCGATGGAGGTAAAACATGGGAAAAAGTACTTTACGTTTCTGATGAAACTGGTTTTGCAGATCTAGAATTGCTTCCAGGAAACCCAAACGTAGTTTATGCAGCCGCTTGGAAAGCACGCCGTACGCCTTGGACCATTGATTCCGGTGGCAAAAACAGCGAAGGCGGTATTTACAAATCCGTTAATGGAGGAAAAGACTGGGAAAAATTGGAAGAAGGCCTTCCCGAAGGACTTATCGGTAAAATTGATTTGGCGGTGTCCCAAGTAGATTCTAGAATTTTGTATGCCGTTATTGAGGCTCCAACTGAAGATAGAGGATTGTATAAATCCATAGATCAAGGAAAATCATTTACTCATGTTTCTGATGATATTAGGCTGGTAAATAGGCCTTTTTATTACACCAATATTGAATTGGACCCGACCGACCCCGATATTGTTTACTCAAATGCCAACCCATTGATTAAATCCACGGATGGTGGAAAAACTTGGAAGCGTATGAGCGTGCCCCACGGGGACAACCATGATATTTGGTTGAACCCTAACAATCCAGATTTGTTGATACAATGTAATGATGGTGGTGCCAATATTTCCCATAATGGCGGAAAAACATGGTCTACCCAATACAATCAACCTACAGCGGAAATTTATCAAGTTGCGGTGGACGACCAATATCCATATTGGGTATATGGAGCTCAGCAAGATAACACCACTATTGCTATTCCAAGTATGGCGCCCAAAGCATCATCTCCTGCAAATGGAAGTGTAATGATGAGTGTTGGAGGCTGTGAAACTGGACCAGTAATACCAATGCCGGGCAACCATTATATTGTTTATAACAACTGTAAGGGACGATTTAGCGTGTACAGTAAAAAAACAGGACAAAGCCGTGAGTATTCCATCGGCGCATCCAACATTTACGGACACAATCCAAAGGATTTAAAATATAGATTTCAGCGTGTAGCACCTATTCATGTTTCGCCATATGACCCAGGAGTGGTATATATGGGTTCTCAGTTCTTGCACAAAACCAGCAATGGTGGTAAAAACTGGGAAATTATTTCTCCAGATCTAACGGCCAATGAACCCGACAAGCAAGTCATTTCAGGTAACCCAATTACACGCGATATCACAGGGGAAGAATATTACAGTACACTGTATTCCATCAGGGAATCAAAAATTAGTAAAGGCTTAATCTGGACGGGCTCCAATGATGGTATTATTTCTGTTACCAAAGATGGTGGCAAAACTTGGAATAATGTCACACCAAAAAAATTACCAAAAGGAGGTAGGGTAGAATCGATTGATCCATCTCAATTTGACCCGGCCAAAGCCTATATTGCAGTGGACCGTCATTTGTTGGGAGATACAACACCATATCTCTACAAAACAGATGATTATGGTAAGAGCTGGGAGTTGATCAGTACGGATTCCAACGGAATCCCGTCAGATTATACTGCTAGGGTTTTACGAGAAGATCCTGTTCGTGAAGGCCTATTGTATGCTGGTACCGAGTATGGAATGTTTGTATCCTTTGATGATGGCGGAACCTGGAAAGAGTTTCAGCAAAACCTACCGGTGACCCCAATCACTGACATTACCTTGTTCCGAGGAGACTTAATTTTAAGTACTATGGGGCGTGGATTTTGGATTTTGGATAAGGTGACCACGCTTCGGGATCAAAGCATTACCCAACTGGGTGATACTCCAGTTTTATTCAAACCGGATAATACCTACAGATACCAAACGCCATGGGGTGGAGGAGATTTCCCTGAATACCCATCAACCAGCGTGATTATTGATTATTACCTACCATCCGACATAAAAGATGGGGTAAGTCTTCAAATTATGGATGCGCAAGGTAAAGAGGTGGCAACTATTGTCAGTGATTCCACAAAATTGAAATCCACCACCGAAAAGGTAGAGGATATGAGCCTTAGCATGACCTTTGTTTACATGGACGAAAAATTGGAGACCAAAAAAGGCTTGAATCGTTTTGAATGGAACTTGCAGCAAAAAGGTGCATGGGCAAAGAACGAGAAGAGACGATTTAGAAACGGTCCAATGGTTTTGCCGGGTAAATACACCGCTAAACTAACCGTTGGGGATAAATCTTTCGAGAAACCCTTTGAAGTCCTTATGGACCCAAAACTTGAGGGCGATGAAGTTTCCTTATCCGATATGAAGGAACAACAGGAACTTCAGTTTAAAGTGATTGATTTGTTGTCTGAGGCACGAATGCTTCAGGATAAGGTTGAAGACAAAATCAAGGAGCTGGAAAAAAATAAGGCGAGCGAAGCTACCTTAAAGCAATACAAGGATGCCTTAAAGCAACTCAAAAATGATGAAGGAGCCTACCCAGAAGTGGTGATGGTGTCGCAAATTTCATACTTGTACTATATAGTCAGCGGTTCGGACAAGGTGCCGGGACAGGAGGAAAAAGATAGCTATCAGGAGCTGTTGACCCAGTTCAATGAGATTGAGCAGGGGCTTAGCTTTTAAAAATATAAGACTGAACAAAAATTAAACATGTCAGTTTGAGCGCAGTCGAGGACCACACTATGAGGGTTTCGACTGCGCTCCATCTGACAGACAGTTCTTTTCTTTTACATAGAGAAAGTATTTAGTGCAGCTCTTCGCAATGGAAACCTTGGTTTTTCAATAACGAAGAAATCTTGGGTGCAATCAGACTTTGAGTTTCAACACGGAGAATATTATCGCAATCCTCCAAGTCAAAATTCCAACAGCCATTATTGTCGATCAACTTGTTCAACGAAGGCTGAAGCTTTTTCACCTCGCCTTTTCGCTTCACCGAAGTTTTAAATACATGGACTGTCATCATCCTTTAGCTTCGGTCGTAAAAAAATGGTGGCTCAATATCCAAAGCGCGTAAATACACATACCCTTGACCACGGTGGTGAATTTCGTTATCCACAAAATATTGAATATTGGATAGTACGGAACCCTCATACTGGCCAAAAAGTTTAACACGCTCTTGAAATCGTTCTATACTAAGTTGTTTCCATAGTTTATTGATTTGCTCCGTGTCTTGGTCCCATTTTTTCAAAAATTCGGCTTTTGAGTTGCCATAGTCCCTATTTTCGTCAAATTCACCGGTTTTGCCCGATACGATTTCTGTAAGTCCAGGAACGGCAATGGCCAAAAGCTCCTTTACCATCTCGGCAAAAGGACGCATACCTCCAATACTATAATTAAAGAACTCTTTTTCTGGGAATGCCTCGATAATCTTTCTGGTAAGTCTTCTGTGCCCTTGGTAATGTTCTAAAAACTGTGCCGGCGTCATCACTTGTGTTGTTGTCTGTTCATTAATGGTGTTTTCCATGAAATTGTGATTTAAAGGTTTATTGTTTCTGGATTCAAAATTAGGAGGGGGGTGTGACAGCCCTTTGTCAGTAGTGAAAATTGAAATCAAAAAAAAGTTGTTGACAAGCTGTTGTCATAAGGCAAGCATAGCTTTGTCATTGAATAAATGATTAAACATGAGCTTGGAAAGAACTTCCATCCACGGATTGAAATCCTATCTTTGGGAGATAGCTCAAGCAATTATGGGAATGGATACCGTAAAACGTTTTGATAGAATAGTGGCTATTTTAATACAGCTGCAAACCAAGCGAATTGTAAAGGCACAGGAACTTGCAGACCGATTTGATGTGAGCTTGCGAACCATTTACAGGGATATTAGGACCTTGGAAGCCTCTGGAGTGCCCATTGTGAGTGAAGCGGGGGTGGGCTATTCCATTATGGAGGGCTATCGATTGCCTCCTGTAATGTTTACCCGTGAAGAAGCCGGAAGTTTTGTGGCTGCAGAAAAGCTGATGCAAAAATTCACAGATAAATCGCTTGGAGCTTATTACGAATCGGCCATGTTCAAGTTAAAATCTGTGCTTCGAGGTAGAGAAAAGGATTGGGTGGAGGCTTTGGAATCCCAAGTATCCATAGTACCTGGTCAAGTTTTGTTCAATGCCGACGTGCCCAATGCCCTGGAGATATTATTTGAAAGCATCGCGGAACGTAAACAAGTGTTTTTGCGGTACGAATCATTACGGGAGGAGACTCCATCGGAACGACGAATAGAACCCGTTGGTCTCTTTCATGAGAATGGATTTTGGTACATTTTAGGATATTGCCATCTACGTGCAGATTACAGGCACTTTAGAACAGATAGAATTCATAAAATAGCAAGAACATCGCTTGAATTTTTACTGGAACACGGTACCATTGATGAACATCGTAAGAAAAGGGATGAAGTCAGTAAAACCAAAGTGAAGATTTTGGTCAATAAGTCTGTGGCCAAATATATTCGCGGTCAGAGCAAGTATTACGGATTAATTTCCGAAGAAATAAAAGGAAAGGAAGTGGAAATGACCTTTATGACCACCGATTGGAAAAATGGTTTTGCCAGATGGTACCTGATGTTTGGGGACTACGCTAAAATTATTGAACCTGATAGCTTAAAAGAGCGTGTCCTGGAACTTTTGACCAAAAGCCGGGAAATGTTGTCCAACTAGTATTTTGAATAGAAAATGGATTTGTTCACAAGGCAAATAGCCCCAAAGCAGAATTTATTGCCCAAGGATGGTACCGTAAATTATTTTGGCTCCATTTTGGACAAGTCAAAAGCAGATGGTTACTTTCAACAATTTTGGAATTACGATACCTTGGGAAAATGATGTAATCCATATGTTCGGTAAGTGCATCATAACTAAAAGAAAGGTGACTTGGTATGGCGACAACCCTTTTGAATATTCCTATTCCAACATTACAAAAAAGGCGTTGCCTTGGACGCAAGAACTATTGGAATTAAAAAAGCTCACCGAAACCCTTACTGGAGAAATCTATAATTCGTGCTTGCTCAATTTGTATCATTCCGGTGAAGAGGGAATGGGCTGGCACAGTGATGATGAAAAAGAACTCAAACGAAATGGAGCCATTGCCTCTTTGAGTTTTGGAGCGGAACGAAAGTTTGTGTTTAAGCATAAAACAACAAAAGAGAAAGTTGAATTGGTACTGGACCACGGCAGCCTTTTAGTGATGAAAGGTGCAACCCAATCGTTTTGGTTGCACCGTTTACCACCTACAAAAAAGGTTGGAACACCTAGAATTAACCTAACTTTCAGGAAAATTGTAAAGTAGATTTTTTCTATTGGTCTGCTCCATCTGCTTTTGCCCTGTCAATAGTGTATTGCGCGACTTCTCGTCCTTGGTCTGTTCCCACGGTTGCATCAAAACTCCAATGGATACCACCATATACTCGAGAAATTGCAGCTTCTTCGGCCCATGCCCTTAGTGTAGGGGCTTTTTCGGGAAATATATAAGACAGTACCTCTGATGCTGCTGCAGAGAAGACACTATGCCCCGAGGTGTAACTAGGGAAATTGGGTGTTCCCGCAATGGTTTCAAAACCTTCTATCATTTGAATGGGCCTAGGGTAATGGTAATAATATTTTGCATCCCAACAACTAATGCCTGAGTCCATAATGGCCATGTTCATATAGGCCAAGGTCCGTGTAGTCTGCAGTGGGTTTAATTTTTTCTCCACAATTATTTCATTTGCAATACGGTTCCAATGGCCGGGTGGGGTATAGGTGCCAAGGCCATCTTGCCAAAAATTGGCAATTCTTCGCTTTTCATCCGTCATGTTACGTGCATAGTCCTTCAGTAGTTCCACATCGTCCAAAAATTCTTGTGAATCCAATTGTGGAGGGGCAATTGGGCGTACACTTTCAACATCATCAATGCTCCACATGGTTACTTGGCTAAACAAGGGAGTTAAACCAACAGGGCGTTCCGGAATTTCCAAGTTGTCCCAAGCCCAGCCAAACCTTTCATATGCAGCTTGCTTAATCGAATCTGATACGGCTTTAGGTGTCTGTGCATTTTTCATTCCGTCGTTGGAGGCCCTGGCCAATGCCGTTTCGGACACGACATTTCCTATTTCTAATCCTGCTGTGATATCGCTCATGACATTGCCCCCGGATAACAGTAAGCTTTCCAAATGTTCCTCTTCCACTTGTTGAAGATATTCTTCTTCCAAAGGAAACATGGCCGTAAGAATGTTCTTGGATGCCCGGGCAATTACTGCACCATCTGAAGGGTAAGAAGGTATTTGGTTTTCTTCATAGGCATAATCAATACCTTCATCTTGTTGAAAAGGCGCAGGCCGGTTATACTCATATTTGTAATGCCAAGCCGAGATAAGTCCATCAAACTGTGCAACGGACATATAGGCCAATGCTCTACATGCATATGGAGGATGTGCGAATGGAAATGCCGGTGGACCTTTTGGGTTTGCAGGGTTAGGCAATGTATAGGTTCCATCTGTATTTGGTCCAGGGATTAGGTTGTACTTGGCAATGAGTTCCAAGGCAATCTCGTTCCAGCGAATTGCAGGATTATTGGTCCAATATGTAATAGCCTTTTTTTGAGCAGATGTTATGTCTGCCATGGCTTCTTTCACTTCCTCGAGTTCATCAAGATAATCCTGAGAATTGGTTGACGAAGGGGCTGCAACATCAATGGAAGATCCTGAATCTTGGAGTACAGGAATCCAATCACCACCATTGGTATTGAGCTCAGAATAGGTATACCCTTCATAAGGAAGGTATTGCGGTGTATCTTTTTCACAGGATATCGTGGTCATGGCCAATACGACCAAAAGCATAAAGTATGTGTTATTGCGCATTTTCTTCATCAGTTTGTTTTTTGATTACGTTGAACTGGTAGGTTAATCCAAACCCGGTGTTGCTCATTTTAGGTGTGTTTCTGCCATTGACCACCCGATTGTGATAGGCCACAACACCCAAACCTTTGATGGATTTGAAATAATACTGTGCCGAAAATCCTAATCGGTCAACCTCGACTTTATTGGTGGGTTGTGCGGCATTATAGGCCCTAATATCATCACCGCTAGTGGAGGTAAGGCTAGAGTAGCTCAGCTCCAGTTTTAGGGAAGTGTTAAAAAGCCATTTCCCGAGAATTGCTTCGTAGGTCCATGCATTGGGAACATCCATCCAAGCTGTATAATAACTGCCATTGTTATAGTAATAGTCTCGTTCCGCCTTGGTATAGCCTCTCCAAAGATGTGCCGCCGATGCACGAAAATAGAGTTGGCTGTTCAATTCATATTGACCAATGGCACGTAGAGAAAATTCTGGAGCCCCGGAACCAATACTGTAAGGTCTATAATCGGAAAGATAATTGGTGAACGGAGTTGAAAAACCGGCCGTTCCTAAAAGGGATATTCGACCTGGACCTAGTTCTGTTCGAATAGGTCTATATTTTAAAGCAAAGCCAATATCTTGAAACCCTCTGGCCCCAGTAAATTTACCACCATTGGGTTCTGAAGATTCCGTGCTTATGTAGGGCAAGCTCAGATAAAAATTAAGGTTGTCCAAAATACCAATTGCCGCCATGGGTAGTACCATGTTTCGGTCAACCGTAGCAATAGTTTCATTGGACCTTAGGTACGAACCCTCCCAATATCTGTCAAAAGTGCCCATATCATAAGAAAACAGAACGCAAATGTTCTTGGAGGGCATCATAAGGGCATCGGATGGTGTTTGGGCTTTTAAGGATTCCATGGGATATAACAATGCCAACATCCCAAGGAGTGACATAATCCGACCAACCTTTCTTATATGGAAAAGGTGCGGATGGTAAAGAAGTTTTTTTATTGTCATAAGATAAATTTGGATGGATTGCTCAAGAAGCAATTATGGTTTTGATTTATAATAGTTTGTTTGTGAAAACTTTGCGGGCTAAAATAGAACTATGGTGCAAGGCTTTGGATTAAGGAAACCCCAAAAAACATTATGAAAAAGGTAATAGGATTGTATAAAGATTAATTTGGGTTAATGAATTCCAAACCCAGTTCAATTTTTATGAGAGGTGTCATGTTTTTTGCCATTTCGCATCAACGGGAAAGAATGGGAGGTTGAAAGAATATAAAGATATCGTAACCTTGGTACCCTAAAAAATGAATAGTTTGCAGAGTCATTTTTAAAACTTAATACCCGAGGGAACAAACAACCAATGAGAAGCTTAATACCATTTTTATTTCTAGTGGGCCCAATACTAAGTGTTCAGGCCCAAACTATTGACGTTATTTCTTATAATATTCGATATGACAACCCAGATGATGCCCCAAACAATTGGGACAATCGAAAGGAGTTTCTAATCTCCCAACTCAATTTTTATAATCCCGATGTATTTGGAGTTCAGGAAGGATTAATTCATCAAGTTAAGGAGATGGATCAAGGATTGCAAGACTACGCTTATTTTGGTGTGGGACGTGATTACGGTGATGAAAGAGGAGAGCATACGGCTGTGTTTTATAATAAGCAACGGTTAAAACTTCTTGATCAATCTACGTTTTGGTTATCCCTTACCCCAGATAAACCATCCAAAGGATGGGATGCAGCCCTGCCAAGGACTTGCACATACGGTGTTTTCGTAAACAAAAGTGATGGGACCAGGTTTATGGTCTTCAACACTCACTTTGATCATGTTGGAGTAAAGGCTCGAGAGGAAAGCTCCAAACTCATTCTTAAAAAAATAAAGGAATTGAACACCGAAAACTATCCGGTGGTTTTAACGGGCGATTTCAATTTGGAAAGTGATAGCCCAGGGGTGCAAGTAATTTTGGCCGAAATGGCAGATGCGCACATCGCCGCAGGTAAAAATGCCTTTGGCCCCGAGGGAACATTTAACGGTTTTGAATTCACTAAACCCGTGGAGCGAAGAATCGATTATATTTTTGTTTCTTCTAGGTTTCAGGTGCTAAAAAGTGCTATTTTGAGCGACTCCAAAGATTGCAGATATCCTTCGGATCACCTTCCTGTTTTTGCTCGACTGAAATATTGATTGGTTTGGGTTTAAACCCTATAGATTTACTTTCTTTCAAATCAGTTATTTATACTGGTTTTAAGTAGTCTCAAAAAAACTAAAAACAATGTTAATTTTATAGTGATGTTTTAAGTTACGGTGTCATATGTTGTAAGAAATCTTTAACTTCAAAGGGAATTAATCAACATTATGGCAACATTTAAACTAAACATCAACGGAAAAGAACAAGAGGTCGACGTGGATCCGTCCACTCCGGTCCTCTGGGTTCTGCGGGACCACTTAAATTTAGTAGGGACAAAATATGGATGCGGTATTGCCCAATGCGGTGCCTGTACCATTCATTTGGATGGAACAGCGACAAGAGCTTGCATGCTAACAGTCTCATCCGTAGGGAACTCTAAAATCACAACAATAGAAGGATTGTCTGAAGAAGGCGACCACCCAGTGCAAAAAGCCTGGTTAGAGGTGGATGTACCCCAGTGCGGGTATTGTCAAGCCGGTCAAATTATGACCGCTTCAGCACTTTTGGATAAAAATCCAAACCCAACGGACGAAGAAATTGAAATGGCCATGAACGGCAATATCTGTCGTTGTGGTACCTATACCAGAATCAAAAAGGCCGTGAAACTAGCGGCTAAATCATAACCCATAAAACTAGTATAATGACACTTGTAAAGACGAAAATAGGACGACGTGCCTTTATTAGGAATACAGGATTGGCTAGTGGTGGACTTGTTATCGGGTTTAGCTGGTTAGCTTCTTGTAAAATGACTCCAGAGCAGGTAAACAGCCTGCCAGATGAGTGGTTTGATCTCAACGGTTTCCTTAAAGTGGGGGATAATGGCATGGTAACCATCATGTCACCTAACCCTGAAATAGGTCAAAACGTAAAAACATCCATGCCTATGATCGTGGCTGAAGAGCTTGACGTAGCATGGAAAAATGTATTGGTGGAACAGGCTCCGCTGAACACTGATATTTTTACAAGACAATTGGCAGGAGGCAGCCAGTCCATTAGACAAGGATGGGAAAGTTTACGAATGGCGGGAGCCACCGCAAGGCATATGTTGAAAGAAGCCGCAGCGCAAGCTTGGGGCGTTTCTGCAGATGAAATTACAACAAAGGATGGTGTACTCACCCATGAAGGAAGTGGAAATTCGGCAGGCTATGGAGAAATGGCCTCTGCCGCAACCAGTATTGAAGTACCCGAAGAAGTTCAGTTGAAAGATAATGGAGACTTTTCCATTATTGGTACAGACAAGAAAAACGTGGATGGTAAAAAGATTGTTACCGGTAAACCCTTGTATGGATTGGATGTTTATAAAGAAGGGATGCTGACGGCCATGATTGTTCATCCACCAGCTTTTGGTATGAAGTTCAAGAGCATGAATGCAGAATCGGTAAAGTCGATGCCCGGAATAAAAGATGTCTTTCACTTTGAAGCATACCCTGAAGATGTTGAAAAGCAATGGTCGGATGGAGGTGCTATACCAGAATTGGTTGCCATTGTGGGGGATAGCACATGGGAGTGCATGCAAGCAAAAAAAGCATTGGATGTGGAATGGGAAGAAGTATCTAAATTGGAGAACACTTCTTACCATGACGAAGCCCTTGCATCACTTTTGGATAAAGCCCAAGAAGAGCCGGCAAGAAAGGATGGGGATGTGGAAGCAGCTTTCAAAAAAGCCGCAAAAATTGTGGAAAGCACCTATTCAGCACCCTATTTGGCCCATAACACTATGGAGCCCATGAACTTTTTTGCACATGTTACGCCAGAAAAGGCTGAATTGCTTGGTCCAATACAAACTCCGGAATATTTAGAGCAAACATTGGTATCCAGATTGGGTATGCCGGCAGAAAAGATAGATATTATGATGACCCGTATGGGTGGAGGTTTTGGTCGTCGCTTGTATGGGACTTTTGCTGTAGAAGCAGCTGCAATTTCCCAAAAAATGAATGCTCCCGTTAAATTGGTGTATTCCAGGGAAGATGATATGACCCAAGGTACCTATCGTCCATCTTACAAAGTAAAATACAAAGCTGGACTAGATGAAAATGGAAATCTTATCGCTTGGCATGTGCGTGGAGCAGGTACCAATGATGATTTGATTTTTGAAAATCGCTTCCCAGCAGGGGCTGTGGACAATTATCTTGCAGAAAAGCATAGTTTACAAACCAATGTGACAACAGGAGCATGGAGGGCACCAAGGTCTAACTTTATCGCAGGTGCAGAACAGGCATTCATGGATGAGGTAGCGGAAGCTGCCGGAAAAGATCCATTGGAGTTCCGTTTGGAGCTATTTGATAGAGCGATCAACAATCCTGTAGGCGACCCGGAAAAGAACGATTACGACCCAGAACGATATGCCGGCGTGTTGAAACTTGTTAAGGAAAAAGCCAATTGGGGCTCCGAAACAGGTAAAGCACGAGGTGTTGCGGCATACTACTGCCATAATTCCTATGTGGCCCAAGTGTTGGAACTGGAAGACGGTGGCGATATGCCAAGGGTTGATAAAATAACGTGCGCGGTGGATTGCGGCATCGTAATTAATCCATTGGCCGCCAAAAACCAGATAGAAGGAGGTATGATCGATGGTATTGGTCATTCGACCTTTAGCGCCATGACCTTTGAGGACGGTAGACCGGAGCAATCCAATTTTGATAAATATCGTCTCATGCGCCATTCCGAAGCACCCAAAAATATAGAAGTACATTTTGTGGATAATGGCATAGACCCGACCGGTTTGGGTGAACCTTCACTGCCACCGGCCATTGGAGCATTATCCAATGCTTTGTACAAGGCAACGGGAAGACGTTACTACAAACAACCATTCATAAATGATAAGCCGCCATTGGTGGGTTAAATCATATTGATTTAAAAATGTAAATAGTAACTGGCCAGTAGATGTTTTCTACTGGCCAGTTTTTTTATGTGACAATACTATTTTTAAATTTATAAATATAAAATATTGATATTCAATTAGTTGAAATAGATAAAATTTTTCATAAAAAAAATTGTCATGTCAATTTTTTATCTATGTTTGCTCTATAAATGAGTCCATTATTTCTGGACGCATTGCCTATAAGCTTTGAAGACTTTTTTCATGTTCGGGCTTTTGGGGATAAGAAAGTCTACCCAAAAAGCCGTCTTAAGATTAAGACACCGAATACACGGGCTGACTTTCGAAGAACTACATCATTTTAACCGTGATTTTTCGCGGGAGCCTTACTTTGTACCCTATACCGTATTTGAATTTCGTATCTGAGAATCACCCATTTTCAGACTGATTGTTTATCCATTTTATTACTACATCATTACGAAATTCAAATGAAAACGAAATACATCGATTTAATCGAGCAGACTTATGATTTCCCACAAGAGGAATTTCAATTAAAGGACAACAAATTACAGTTTCACGGAATTGATCTCGATGCGTTGGTGCAGCGTTATGGAACGCCATTGAAGTTTACCTATTTGCCCAAAATATCGGATAATATCCAAAGGGCGAAGGGTTGGTTCAACTCAGCTATTGAAAAACATAGCTATGCCGGTAAATACAACTACTGCTATTGCACTAAAAGCTCCCATTTTGAGCATGTGCTCAACGAAGCTCTGAAAAACGATATTCATATCGAGACTTCGTCAGCCTTTGACATTAATATTGTGGAGCATTTGAAGAGTGCAGGTAAAATCACAAAAGACACTTATGTGATATGCAATGGCTTTAAGCGTGATCAATACATTCAAAATATTGCCGGACTGATCAACGGGGGGCATCGTAACTGTATTCCAATAATTGATAACTATGAGGAGATCAGTTTGTTGGGAGAAGCAATAGAAGGAAAATTCCAAATCGGTATCCGAATTGCATCAGAAGAAGAACCCAAGTTTGAGTTTTATACTTCTAGATTAGGTATTGGTTATAAGAATATTGTTCCTTTCTTCAATCAATCCATAAAGCCCAACGACCAAGTCGAGTTGAAGATGCTTCATTTCTTCATCAACACGGGTATTAGAGACACGGCCTATTATTGGAACGAACTATTAAAATGCTTAAAGGTATACATCAACTTAAAAAAAGAATGTCCTACTTTGGATAGCCTTAACATCGGTGGTGGGTTCCCGATCAAAAACTCCTTGGTGTTCGATTATGATTATGCCTATATGGTGGATGAAATTGTTCATCAAATAGGTCAGGCGTGTGATGAGGCAGGAGTGGACGTTCCAAATATTTTTACCGAGTTTGGAAGCTTTACGGTTGGTGAGAGTAGCGGAAACATTTATGAAGTCCTGTATCAAAAGCAACAAAACGACCGCGAAAAGTGGAACATGATCAATTCATCGTTCATAACCACCATGCCCGATTCTTGGGCAATCAGTAAAAGGTTCATTATGTTGGCCGTAAACCGCTGGAACGAGGAATACGAGCGTGTACTTTTAGGTGGACTTACTTGCGATAGCGACGATTACTACAACTCGGAGCAGCACATGAACGCTATTTACCTTCCCAAATACAAAAAAGATAAGCCGCTTTACATTGGTTTCTTTAATACAGGGGCTTACCAAGAAACCATTGGAGGCTTTGGAGGATTACAGCATTGTTTGATTCCCACCCCAAAACATATTCTCATTAAAAAAGACGAGGAAGGGAATATAAAAACCTCAGTGTTTGCCGAGCAGCAAACCGCTGGCGAGTTTCTATCGATTTTGGGATATGGAAGCAAAAAACCTGCAGAGGTGCTGGTAGAGGCCAATGAATTGTCAGTGCCAAGCAATAATTAAAAAAGGAATTATCATAAAAGATGAAAACAGAAAAAACATATGCTGGTATTCCAAAGGAATACGGCACGGCCGAAAAGGCCAAAGTAGTATTGTTACCAGTTCCTTATGATGGTACCAGTACTTGGGGAAAAGGTGCGGACAAAGGTCCGGAAGCCTTTTTGGAAGCCTCAGAAAATATGGAGGTGTACGATATTGAAACGGATAGCGAGGTGTACAAGCAAGGAATTTACTTGGCAGAAGCCGTAGCCGATTTTGAAACTCCAGACACTATGGTTGAGGCAGTGCACAAAATTGTGAAAGAATACATTAACCGAAATAAGTTGGTAACTATGGTGGGGGGGGAGCATTCCATTTCTATTGGTTCCATCAGGGCTTTTAATGAATGTTTTGAAGACCTCACCGTACTTCAGATTGATGCCCACGCTGATTTGCGCAAAGAGTACGAAGGAACAAAATACAATCACGCTTGTGCGCTGTATGAAGCCAACGAGACTACCAATTTGGTACAGGTGGGTATTCGCAGCATGGACCATGCTGAAACATTGGTAATGGATCGTGATAGGGTGTTTTTTGCCCACGAGATGGTTTCCGATGATTTTTGGATGGATGCTGCGTTGGATTTAATGACGGACAATGTCTACATCACTTTTGATTTGGACGCATTTGACCCATCCATTATGCCATCAACTGGAACACCGGAACCGGGCGGATTGCTGTGGTACGAAACCCTTGACTTTTTGCGTCGGGTTTTTAAAGAAAAGAATGTGGTTGGTTTTGATATTGTGGAGTTATGTCCGAATGATATCGACAAATCATCAGATTTCCTGGCAGCAAAACTCTACTACAAGATGCTGAGCTATAAATTTTCAGAAAACAACGAATTCACGGAGTAAAGATTTGAAGCAAATACAAAGGCTTCAAAAATTCCAAAAACATATCAATTATGATGAGCAACAAAGGAGAAATATCACAATTCATACAAAAGTACTTTTTGCACTTTAACTCTGCCGCCTTGGTAGATGCGGCCAAAGGCTACGAAGACCAATTAAACAAGGGTTCCAAAATGTTGGTTTCCTTGGCAGGGGCAATGAGTACTGCCGAGCTCGGCAAAATATTCGCGGAAATTATCCGTACCGATAAAGTTCATATTGTATCCTGCACAGGAGCCAACCTTGAAGAAGATTTAATGAACTTGGTGGCACATAGTCACTATAAAAGAGTACCTAACTACAGGGATCTTACCCCGCAAGAGGAGTGGGACCTTTTGGAGAAAGGTCTTAACCGAGTTACAGATACTTGTATTCCCGAAGAAGAAGCCTTTAGAAGACTGCAAAAACACATCTACGATATTTGGAAAGAAGCCGAAGCAAATGGAGAGCGTTATTTTCCGCATGAGTTTATGTACAAATTATTGCTTTCCGGTGTTTTGGAACAGTACTACGAAATAGATATCAAGGATTCTTGGATGTATGCAGCAGCAGAAAAAAACCTGCCTATTGTGGTCCCAGGTTGGGAAGACAGTACCATGGGGAACATTTTCGCTAGCTACGTAATTAAAGGAGAGCTAAAAGCGAGCACCGTGAAATCAGGTATTGAGTACATGACCTTTTTGGCTGAATGGTATTCCAAAAACTCGGAGAATGGTATTGGATTCTTCCAGATTGGCGGAGGTATCGCAGGGGATTTTCCTATATGCGTTGTACCGATGCTTTATCAGGATTTGGAACAAACAGAAACCCCATTTTGGAGCTATTTCTGCCAAATCAGTGACTCCACCACAAGTTATGGGTCATATTCTGGAGCTGTGCCCAACGAGAAAATCACTTGGGGCAAACTGGATATCGATACGCCCAAATTCATCGTAGAATCAGACGCGACCATCGTTGCACCGTTGATTTTCGCTTACCTTTTAAACATGTAACCATGAGAAAAGCACAAACAACTGTTTTAAAAAGAGTGATAGTTGATTATAAAAAGCTGGATAATAACATCCTCAATCTTCTTGTGGAAAAATTCCCTGATGGGTACGATGATGATGACATTGTTACTTACAGAAATGCTAGTAACGAAGTAGTGGAATGCGTTGAGGTTCGCACCGAAGACACTGCTTACTTGATCAAAGTAAGTAAACGTTTGGTAATGGCCATGGAGGATTACGAAGAATCTGAAAACGAGGATGATGAGCCATCTTTGGATACCGAAGAACTGGAAGGTTCCGAAGAAGAATAATACCAGTCTAAAGCACATTTTGCTGAAGAATGGTCATTTCGAGTGTTTTTGAACCGCAGGTCAAAAAATGTATGAGAAAAATTTTTGTAAGCATGAACCTGGTTCTCGATACTTTTTCCTTCTGAAAAAACTCGAACTGACGGTTTTTAATCATATCAATATTTACATCTAACAACTTACCACAATGGTATCAAAAGCAATGGCCCTGCACTTGGCAGCGAGTATCAATATTCCAGCATGCAGGAGCGCTTTGAACAAGGAACTTGTTTTTGGCGACAGGGATGAGCTTTTTTATTCCGATGCATCACGTTACCTTTATGTCTTCCGATATGGTGTGGTTTCCTTTTTTGGGTACACCGAAGGGGAAATATCACAACTTTTGATGGAAATCAAACCGTTTTGTGAGGAATGGAGGCAATCCGACATTACCGAGACCATGAAAATGGAATTGGTGCCCGACCACGAAAAGACAGTGATAGATAATGACAAGTTGATTTTGCTAAAATCCAATGTGGAAGGTATACGTTTGGCATTGTTGCATTTGTCACAATCGGTGGCCTTGGACCATTTTGCGGGGCTATCGGACCAGGCGATGAAGGAAACTCGACAGCACACCACCTATCTGGAACAAAATGGAAAGTTGGACATAGGAGGAAAGAAGTTGAAAAGGCATATTGCCAAGGTATTGAACATTAACAACCAAATTTCTGAAAACCTCTATATTTTTGATTCCCACGAAGTAGTGTGGGAAGATCAGGAACTCGACCGATTGGACAAAGGTTTAAAACAAATCTTTGATTTAAAGGAACGGTACCGAAATATAAAGGAGCAAGGTGTTGTGATCAAAGAAAATCTAAGCCTGTTCATGAATATTATGGACCATAGGGAAAGTAGTAGGCTCGAGTGGATCATTATAATTTTGATCTTGGTCGAGGTCGTGGACTTGTTTATTATGCGATTAATCAATTAAATACATAGTAGTTTTGAGCGATTTTAAAATATTGGGTAGCGAAGAATGGTGCCAGTTTGATGATTTGAGAATTCCGGCCATAAAGGCCAGAGTGGATTCCGGAGCAAAAACATCATCCATTCAAGCCAGTAAGATCAAGATTTTTAATAAAGGATTGGAAGAGTGGGTACGGTTCGAGGTAAATCCTGTTCAAGACAACAGAAGTATTTCCATATTATGTGAGGCCAAGTTGTTCGATGTGCGCAGCGTTAAAAGTTCGCAAGGTATTGCAGAGGAGCGTCCTGTAATCAAAACCAAAGTAAATATTGATGGCGATGCTTTTGAAATTGAATTGACCCTGGCCAATAGGGATACCATGGAATACCGTATGTTACTGGGTCGTGAGGCGATCAATGGTAGATATTTGGTGGATCCTTCCCAAAGTTTTGTGCAAGGTGATATTTCCGATGAAGAGTTTGACGAAAAATACCAACCCTTTACGACAGAAAAGAAGGGACTTCGCCTAGGACTTTTGGCAAGTAATCCGAACCTTTACAGCAACAAAAGAATTATTGAAGCCGGTGAAATGCGAGGCCATAAAGTGGTTTTTCTGAATGTGGAGCACGTTTATATGAAACTGGATGCCGCTACTCCTGAAATCAGGTATCGGGGCGGAAACATTTTGGATAAGTTCGATGCTGTGATTCCAAGAATAAAACCTGCCGTAACTTTTTACGGTTGTGCCCTGTTGCGACAGTTTGATACCTTGGGGGTATATTGTTTGAACTCGGCCGACTCCATTGGTAGATCTAGAGATAAGCTTTTTGCCTCCCAATTGTTTTCAAAAAATGATATTCACATACCCACTACGGGCTTTGCCAAGTCTCCAATGGATACCAAAGACCTTATTCGTATGGTGAGTGGAGCTCCATTGATTATTAAATTGCTGGAAAGTACCCAAGGTAAAGGTGTGGTTCTTGCCGAAACCAACAAGGCTGCCGAGAGTGTAATCAATGCCTTTAAAAGTGTACAGACCAATATTTTGGTACAGGAATTCATTAAGGAAGCCAATGGGCATGACATCCGTTGCTTTGTGGTGAATGGAAAAGTGGTCGCTTCTATGCAACGAACGGCGCAAAAGGGAGAGTTTAGAGCAAATATTCATCAAGGCGGTGCTGCGGCAAAAGTTAAGATAACCCCAGAGGAGCGCAAATTGGCCATCAAATCTGCAAAAGTGTTCAATTTGGATGTTGCAGGGGTAGACCTTATTCGTTCCAACAAAGGACCTTTGTTGTTGGAAGTAAACTCCTCACCTGGACTTCAAGGTATCGAAAATACTACTGGAAAAGATATTGCCAATGTTATGATCGAGACCATCGAGAAAAAACTGAAATACAAACAATAAATCCATCTATGGATTTCAATTGATTGGAATTCAACAAGCTACCTATTTTTAGATGTATTTTCTTACACAGCACTCTAAATATCCGAATATAAATTGAAAACGGGCATCCGTTAACGGAGAAGCCCCATTTGTTAATTGTACCCCTTCCGAATCAAAGGACTATAGTATGTTTGTCTCAGTTAACGCAAAGCTTTACAGCTTAAGTTAAAACCTTCAATAGGATGGGGTGATTATAGGGTACTCAGTGTTCTTTACCTAATATCTTATTTCTAACAAGGTTTACGTTGCTCCAAGGGGTTTTTGAGGTTGAGCCCCTTGGTTGTAACGGTTTTCGTAATCAATTTATGTTCCCATAAATTTGACCTACTTTTTCGAAAAAGAGCCGTTTTTACGGCTCTTTTTTATTCAGAGGACTTTCAAATAGCGCCATAAGACCACTTCATTCACAATTGTTCACATCTTTTAAGAAAACCAAAAAAATCTTGGGTGTAAGTTTTTGGACAAAAAACCTACTTTTGTAAAGTAACATTTCAGGAAGAAGATTTATGTCAGATCAAGTGGAAAGAATCAAAACATTGATTATTGGATCAGGGCCAGCAGGTTATACTGCGGCGATTTATGCCTCTAGGGCAGATTTAAAACCAGTATTATATACGGGTATGGAACCTGGCGGTCAGTTGACCACCACTACCGAGGTGGATAACTTTCCAGGCTATCCAGAGGGAATCGATGGACCTGCCATGATGATGCAGTTGCAACAACAGGCCGAAAGGTTTGGCACCGAAGTAAGAATCGGTATGGTAACTGCTGTAGAACTAAGCGATGAGATAGGAGGTATTCATAAAATTACGGTAGATAACGCTACGGAATTGGAAGCAGAAACCGTTATTATCTCTACTGGAGCTTCTGCCAAATACTTGAACTTACCTAGCGAACAGCGCTTAAGGGGAGGTGGAGTATCTGCTTGTGCCGTTTGTGATGGTTTTTTCTATAAAGGTCAGGATGTAGCCATTGTTGGAGCAGGGGATACTGCAGCAGAAGAAGCATCTTATTTGGCAAATATTTGTTCAAAAGTGACCATGTTGGTGCGTAAAGATCATATGCGAGCTTCAAAAGCCATGCAACATAGAGTAAATAGTATTGATAATATTGAAATCCGGTATAATACCGAAGTGGACGAAGTATTGGGAGATCAAGTCGTAGAAGGTATTAGGATGGTGAACAACCAAACTGGGGAGAAAGAAGAAATTCCAGTAACGGGATTGTTTATTGCTATTGGACATAAACCCAATACTGATGTGTTCAAAGGACAATTGGATATGGATGAAACAGGTTACATTACAACCCAACCAAAATCCACTAAAACAAACAAGCCTGGTGTTTTTGCAAGTGGCGATGCGCAGGATAAAATATACCGACAGGCGGTTACTGCTGCGGGTACGGGATGTATGGCCGCATTAGATGCAGAAAGATACTTGGCAGCTGTTGAGAGCAAGGAAATGTTGGCATCGTAAAAACCATTACATTAGAAAATAAAAAAGGCACTGGAAATCAGTGCCTTTTTTGTTGATTGTAACTCAATCAATCCGCTTGTAATTCTCTGAAAAAGTTCTGTTTCCATCCGAGTCAACGGTAATTTGACTGAATGTATCTTCTTTTAGAATAAGCTCGAACGTAAAGTTTCGCATGGTATCCAATGCTTTCATCATATTGTCGTCACCATATTCAATAACTTCAATCAAAGTGTTGTCCGTTACCCTATAAGAACCATACCCAAATCTTCCATTGGGATCATCAGGCACATATCGGGTCCACATAATTTTTTCTTTGGAATACATTTTAACCTGTCTGTATCCATCCGATTTTTTAATGGTATCAATTACGTTTTCTCCATCATAGTTGTAAAAACTTTGTAACTCCCAAGTACCTTCAATACTTGGATTGGTTGTTTCGTTTCCTTTAAAGCTTCCTGCAATCAAGAAAACAAAAACGAGAGTGAAAAGTAAAACTGATTTTTTCATAATGCCCTACTTTTAATAGTGTTAGAATATCTAAAAGGTAAGAATAAATTTTAACATTATTAAATTATTATGGCTCAAAGATGAATCTAATTCATGTTTTTCATGTTATTTTTGAGAAATTGATAATGAGCTTCTTTAGACAAAATCAAAGAAATGTTCGGCATTAAAACACCCGTGTTCTTTGAATCTAAAAAACCTCGCTTTGTGTTAAATAGATGAGCCCCTCATCAATCTCGTTCAAAATGCGCTTGGTACGCAGGTAACGGTTGTAATTGTACTCGTCAAAATTTTCTGATTCCTTATCCATGCTACTAATACGAACCTTTCCAGAAGAGTGGATAAATTCATTGTTGCCAATCCACATCCCTACATGGATCACACGTTCTGGACTCGAGTCTGTAGCTTTTCTTCCAAAAAAGAGTAAATCACCTGGAATAAGCTTGCCAAATTCTTTGGAGTCATCAATTAAAATTCCTTCGTGTATTTGTTGCGAAGCATCACGAGGTATAATCATGCCGTTCATAAAATAAATGGTCTTTGTAAAACCACTGCAATCCACACCTTTTATGGAAGTTCCTCCCCATAGATAGGGTACACCAAGCATGGTTTTGGAAATTTCTACCAAATCTTCTTTTGCAAAGGTCAAGTTTGATTTCCATTTCAAATATGGTACTGCATCCGATTTAGGCACAAAGGCAATCCTTCCATCTGGGTATTTCACCTCATAAAAAGATGCTTTTTCCGAGACTAAACTTAGGATGTTGCCTGCTACAAGGTCCGAGACTACTTGAGATTGCTCATCAGTGTTCTTATAGGAGTTTCCATAAATTTTGGTAAAGATCAATTTTTCTGATGCCTGCCAGGCATCAAATTCAGCTTTGGTCATCAATTCTATACCGCCGCCGTCTACCCAACTTAGGTATTTATCAGGCGTTTGAATTTGGTACCAGCTTCTATCTTTTTGGTATACGTTCAGTGGTATTCCTAAAGTAGCCTGCGTCACCAATTCTGAAGAATGGGAAGGGGTGGACCTTAAATTTGCTACAGAATTGGTGATGACCCCATAAACTTTTCCTTGCAAATTAGTAGCTGGCAGTACCTCTATGCTATCTGTATAGGCAATTTGTTTAGCTTTCAATTCTTGGTGCAAAGCGTTCAGTGCTTCTGGTAAATTTGTTTTGCCCTTGATGATATAGCCGGAGGCACTTTCCTTTGATTCTATAGCAAAAAGAGCTACGCGTTTATCTGGAGCGTATGTCTCCTTAAGGGAAGAAATTACATCATCCACTTTATTAGGGGTTGTTGCCACGTCTGTTTTACAAGCAGAAAAAATAATCGTAAGCAGTACAAGAAAATGGAATCCAGCTATACGGAAAGAAGGAAATGTCATAAACTAATTTTATTTTGTTTGAGTTGGGTCAATGTCTGCAAAATAACCAATTAATGAGATATGCTGATTAACCTGCAAGTCTGTTCAGGCTTTTTACCAATTTTTGAGTGTCTGCTTTTTTGTGATATGCACTCAAAACAATGCGACTGACCATAGGTCCGTTTTCATCGGGATAGTTAAAGTTGGTAAAGACAAAACCATTATTCTTTAGGGCAGATGCAACTTCGGTATTCTGAAACTCGAAGGTTGGATGGCCTTCCATATGGTTGAAAAATGATGGTTTTTTTAATTGTGATTTAAAATAAAGGTAGTTGGTTTTGAGTGTTTGCAATCGTTCGGAAAACAATTCTTTGGCATCCAATAGTGTCCCCATAAATGAAGGCGATGCTGGACTTGCACCACCATAAAACGCTGTAGATTCCAATAATTGAATATCTTCTTCGTCTCCAAAAATGGCTCCTGCTTGTATACCCAGAGCCTTGCCCAAGGAACAACAAACCATCAATTTAGCTGAGTTTAGCAATTTAAGCATCCGATAACAACCATCGCCATAATTGCCGACGATTCCAATTCCATGGGAATCATCACCGATTAAAATCACTTTATCCAAGGGGAGCTTTGTAAGACTTTTAAAATCGGGATATTGATGACCTGAAAAATCAATAGTATCAAAAAGTACAACGGGCAACAGTTTGTTCTTATCAACCTCTTTCAATACAAGCCGACCCAATTCATCCATACTTGATGCTGTCTTTACACCGTTTATCAGAAGTGCGGTATGGGCATGCGGTGCAGCAAATACCGTGTGCCCTTTTTCCAATAGCGTCTGAACTACCAATTGTGCCGCCAAATAACCAGAGGACATCGTAAGACAACTTTCACTGCCCACCCATTTCGCCAAATAGTTTTCGGCCTTGCCATATACTTCTAGCGATATATTGGACTTTCGTGATGCGCCATAGTGCATACCATATTTCAGTACGTTTTGAAGATATACATCTTTGAAGGGCTCATAGTTTTGAAGTCCTAAATAAGAGGTGCCGCCAAAATATAAATAAGGTTTGCCATCGATTAAGATTTGTCTGTCCGGAATGTGAGATATTGAATAAGCCATTATAGCAACGCTACTCCACTACCATTCAACTTTGGAAAAATAACTTTGCCATTTTCCTGGATTTTTACCCCAGTTGCAATGTCTCCTTTTAACAGCATAGCGCCATCCATGTCCACATAATCGAGCTGGGGCAATAATTGTGCTATGGCGGAAATTCCCACGGTAGATTCTGTCATGCAGCCTACCATCAGTTGTAGCCCTAATTCCCTACCTCTATTAATCATGCGTCTTGCTGGAGTTAACCCTCCGCATTTGGTCAATTTAATATTGATGCCATGAAAATAGGGGCCACATTGCTCCACATCACTTTCTACAATGCAGCTTTCATCAGCAATAACGGGAAGAACGGATTGCTCCTTGACCAAAGCCATACCTTCCCAATCATCAGCTTTAAGGGGTTGCTCCAGAAACTCTACGCCAAGTTCTTTTAATAAAGGGGCATTCTTGATAGTTTCCTCTGCGGTCCATGCTGTGTTGGCATCGATTCGGAAAATACTATCTGTATGTTTTCTGAGTTCCCTTACAATGGCAACATCGTCGGGGGTTCCCAATTTGATTTTATACAGGGGCCAAGGTTTTTCTTGGAGTTTGGCCACCATTTTTTCAATAGTGTCAATACCGATGGTGTAATTCGTAATGGGATATTTATCGGTATTGGCACCCCAGATTTCGTAGAGCGGTTTGCCTTTAAGTTTGCCATACAGGTCGTTTGCGGCCAAATCCAGGGCGCAAAGGGTAAATTTATGGAGGCCTAACGATTCTAAATGCTCATAAAAGTTTTCAGCAGTGTCAAAAGTATAACCTTCGATTTGCTTTCTGACATTTTCTATTTCTGCCATCATCCCTTCTATGGTAATTTTATAGTATGGGTTGGAAGTGGCTTCGCCATAACCTGTTTGCCCATTAAGCGACAAACAAACAATCAATGTATCCTGTTCGTCTCTGGATTCTCTCGAAATGGTAAAGGTGTGGGCAAGTTGAAGCGTATACTTTTTAAGCGTTATCTGCATGGGTTATTATGAATTGAGTCATGCTAAGATAGGACTTCGGCTAAACATAATAAAGACAAAAGCCCACTGAAAAATCAGTGGGCCTTTGCATATTTAAAGGGAATGGATTAATATTTGCGAACGCTTCCGGAAACAGATTTTTTGGTTTGGACACTTGCCTCCCCAGTATATTTAATATCCGCTCCACTGCTGGCATCGGCCACCAAGGACTCCGAAACATTTACGGAGATATCGGCACCACTACTGGCATCTGCGTTACATCTTTTTACCATCAGGTCTTGTGCCTTAATATCTGAACCACTACTGGCATCGGCGAAAAGCGCATCTGCCTGACCGGAAATCTTGATATCGGCACCACTACTGGCATCTGCAGAAACTTCACCTGCCACTACTTCTACATGAAGGTCGGCACCGCTACTGGAATCAAGTTCAATGTTCTCTGCCTTTATCACATTTTGGGCAATAAGGTCGGCTCCACTGGAACTTTCCAATGCCGTAATCTCTGGAAGGGTCACATAAACATTTTTGGTAGCTCTTCCAATGTTCTCTATAGCATGGATTTTAAGTCTTCCATCCTTGATATCGGTCCCGATAAGGTCAATAATGTTCTCGTCGGCTTCTACGGAAATTTTAAATTCCGAGCCTTGTGTTACGAAAACATCAATACCTTCCGAAGCCAACACAACGTCGAATTCTTCTGTAATATTACGAGTTTCTTCTACTACTTCACCGTTACCCGTTTTTCCGTTTCCAAAGTTCATATCCATCATGCATGAGGATGCAAATAAGGATAGGAGTGCTGCGATTGCTAATCTTGCTAGTGTTGTCATGATTGTTGTTTTTTATGCTCAGCTTGACTGGGCATCAATTGATTGATTTTGATAAATAATTTGTTCAATACTGAAAATAAATTCAGTGTAAATGTCTGTTATACTATGTGTTTTATAAACTTTGAGTTACCCAATTGACGATTTAGGTGCCTCAATTGTTACTTTTTTCCCCTGCTTTAACTTTTATGCCATCTTCATTGATTTTCATTTCAAAGGAATCTTCATTGTCCTTAATGTCGATATCGATACCATCTTCATTGATAATGATCTTGCCATTTCCATCTGAATCTTCATCATCTTCATCCGAAATAGGGCAGTCCAAACAATTTAATTCCCCATCATCACCCATTAACCAATGGTGTCCAACCAAACCACTTCTGTAATAACCTTGGTCATTTTTTATACCACGTCCAACAAATCTGCTTGTGGAATTATCAAAATGTACCGTTTTGGATTCAGGTACGTAAATGGTCACCGTTACTTCTTGGTTTCTAGCCTTGTTGGATATATCCGTAACCAAATACTTGTCCAGTACAATTACGTTTCCATCAACTGTGTAACCATACTCAATATTTTTGGCACGGTCACGCGCTGCAGGGGTTGAACTTCCATCAGCATCTTTTCTCACGGCAACACTCATGGTATCGTCATCCGACTTTCTGATTTTGATGTCAACTTCGTCTGACATCAATACACGCTTGTCATTTTCGTCATAACCAAAGGTCATTCTACCAAAATGAATATCGTCTCTGCTGTAATCCATGTCAATATCCTTCATTTTAATAATCAAGGTATCGGAGGGAACTTCCATGACCAGTTCACTTCTATCGTTTACACTTCCGGTAAAAGAGAATTCAGCAGCTTGGCGTATGCCCAGCACGATTAGTGTACCCACGGATATCAACCAAAGCCCCAAAAGAGCGAACTTGGCAATGTTACCAATGGACTTTAGGTTGTTTACCAAGATCTTCAGTCCTAAATAAAGTAGGAAGAAGAACGGTATGCCCACAGCAAAGAACAATAAGATGGATACAACCCAAACTGGTGCTCCGGAGGTGTTCACGATCTCATAAAAATCAATACCCGGAACATGAACCGCATCGAACATACCCACGGTGAACAGACCGAAGAACAGACCTACTAAAGTAGATGCCCCGATGATGATCAATAGGATGCCTATGAACTTACCGAACACTTTAAAAAGGAACAGAATAATGTCCCCGATTGTATCAAAAAAGGTCTTGGAGCTGCTTTTGACCTTGTTGCCCACTTTGTCGTAGTCAACACTTTTTACTTTTTCGGCAACATCATCAAACCCCTCTTTAACTTTGCGTTCTATATTGCTGATGTTGACGGGCTCCCCCCGCATATCCAATTTTTCCGAGGTGGTAGCAGCTTCGGGAACCAAAATCCAAAGCAGGATATAGGCGATTAGACCAAAACCACTGGTGAAAATGGCCATAAGGATAAATATGAGCCTTATCCATAGGGAGTCAATACCCAAATAATGTTCCAGACCGGCACAAACACCACCGATATATTTATGGTCTACGTCCCTATATAGCTTTTTGGCCCTACCGGCAGGTTCTGCATGGGATTTTTTGGGTTCGTCCTCAAAAATATCCTCATCGACCATATAATCTTCGGGTTGCCCCATTACTTCGATTACTTGGTCTACCTCTTTATGGGTGATTACCTGTCGCTCGTTCTCCATTTTCTCCAAAAAGAGCTCGGCAATCCTTGCCTCGATATCGGCAATGATCTCGTCGCTTCCCTTGGTACCTGAAAATGACCGTCTTATGGACTCCAGATACCGTCTCAGCTTGTTATACGCGTCGTCGTCTATGTGGAAGAGCGTATTTGCTAAATTTATATTTACTGTCTTGTTCATTTTTTGATTCTATTTTGTGTTGGTTACCAGATTGACTGCATTTCTAAGTTCATCCCAGGTACCATTAAGTTCGTTAAGGAACAACTGGCCTGTTTCTGTAAGGGCGTAATATTTGCGGGGTGGTCCCGATGTGGATTCTTCCCAACGATAGTTGAGCAATCCAGCATTCTTTAGCCTTGTGAGCAAAGGATATATGGTACCTTCCACTACTAACATCTTTGCGTCCTTTAAGGCTCCCAGAATTTCTGAGGCATACTTGTCGTCATCCCTTAGGATGGACAGGATGCAATACTCTAGAACCCCCTTGCGCATCTGTGCTTTTGTGTTTTCTATGTTCATAATTTCATGGTTCTATTAAATTAACTGTTCGTTTTTGTTCTGCCAAACTTTGTTTGGTAACGTTTCCACTCCATTCCCCTGAATTGGGCAGGGGAGTGGAAACGGTTCTTTGATTGATGATTTGATGTTTTTTCGTTTTTTGATTGATGGTTAAACTCCGTTTTTCTTTGATTGATGATAATTGCTGTGGAGGTGATTAAGCTCCTTTATATATATTACTTGATGAATTTAATGGTAAAGGGATATTTAAAATATTCTCCTTCGTTGGTTCTGATTGTGGCCAAAATGGTAAACACAATGTTTACGATACCAAGGGACACCTGTAATAATCCCGATATGCCCACAGGCCAAATCAGTCGTCCTAACCTAAAATTATCACTATCTATATGAATGTTTAGGTTGTTCAAATCGCTCAGGTCGTGAAACCCGAAAAAATTCCAATCGAACAGGTCTGGCCAAAATCCAATAAAAAAAGGAATGGTGATCAAACCTGCCACGATGGAATAAAGCAACATACTAATTTGAAAGTTTAATGCCTGTTTACCATTATAATCCACAAACTCATGCTGCTTCTTATTGGCCGTCCATAGTATCAAAGGGAGTATAAAATTCCCGAAAGGAATAAAGTACTTCGAGAACATGGACGCATGGATGATCGCGGATAAATTTCGTTCGTGTTTGGTGATTGTAGTTGCCATTTTTGATTGATGTTTTTTGATTGTAAAGGGGTTAACCTATTAGCTTACCATGCAAATATATATCCAAAAGACAGTACTATGCAAAACAAAGTACTATAATTTAACATAAAATTAACAATTATAAGTATCATCTTTTTGCCTATTTTTAAGCCAAACAAACCTAAGTTATGGCATTGACACCCAGTAAAATCAACACATTCACGTTTTTAAAGCTTCCTTCAGCCTGGTGGTGCGGGGTACGGCTCAAGTATATTGATGAAAAAAAAGCAATTACCATGGTAAAGCATAAATGGATGAACCAAAATCCGTTTAAATCCATGTTTTGGGCCGTTCAAGGAATGGCTGCCGAGCTAAGTACGGGTGCATTGGTGATGAACGAAATCCAGAAGAGCGGTAAAAAAGTATCCATGCTCGTGGCGAACAACAAAGCTACCTTTACCAAAAAAGCTACGGGGAGAATCAACTTTACGTGTGAGGATGGTGAATTGATTGCCGATGCCATTCAAAAAACCGTAGAAACTGGTGAGGGACAAACATGCTGGATGAAAGCGGTAGGGGTAAACCAAGATGGGGTAGAAGTATCCACTTTTCATTTTGAGTGGACGGTCAAGGTGAAGGGATAGTTATGGTTAAAGGCTAAGGTAAAAAGTTGGAGTACATCGGATTTCCTTAAACTGTAACAAAACAACCATTTTCCCAACATATAAACAGAAATCAAAAAACAATCAAATAATGAACGCACACGAAATAGATTACCACATTTACGGCGAAGAAATGCAATATGTGGAAATAGAACTGGACCCACAGGAAGCTGTGGTTGCCGAAGCAGGCACTTTTATGATGATGGATTCCGATATTAAAATGGATACCATCTTTGGCGACGGTTCCAACCAAGATACCAGTGTTTTGGGCAAGGTGTTCTCTGCAGGTAAGCGTTTGCTCACGGGAGAGAGCCTTTTTATGACCGCCTTTTTAAATGTTGGCCAAGGAAAAAAACAGGTAAGCTTTGCTTCGCCCTATCCGGGTAAAATTGTTCCTATTGACCTTTCTGAAAAAGGAGGCAAGTTCATCTGCCAAAAAGATGCTTTCCTATGTGCGGCCAAAGGTGTTTCTATAGGCATTGAATTCTCCAAACGTTTGGGGCGTGGCTTTTTCGGTGGCGAAGGGTTCATTATGCAAAAGTTGGAAGGCGATGGAATGGCATTTGTGCACGCTGGCGGAACCATGGCCAAGAAAACATTGGCACCTGGCGAGACCTTAAAAGTAGATACGGGCTGTATTGTTGGTTTTTCCCATACCGTGGATTATGATATTGAATTCATCGGAGGTATCCGAAATTCGGTATTCGGTGGGGAAGGACTTTTCTTTGCTACACTTCGTGGTCCTGGCACCGTTTATATCCAATCTCTACCATTTAGTAGATTGGCCAGCCGTGTGTGGGCCGCTGCACCTCGTGGTGGAGGAAAAGATAAAGGCGAAGGTAGCATTTTGGGTGGTCTTGGTGATTTGCTTGATGGGGATAATAGATTCTAGATTTTTAGAAGTCAGAAGTCAGAAGTCAGAAGTCAGAAGTCAGAATCTGATATCTGAAGGCTGATGTCTTATATCTGAAAAAAATTAGTTCTTTTGCGGATATGAATTTCAACGACCTGTTCCACTTTCTGGAAGAACTACAACAAAACAATAATAAGGAATGGATGGATGCGAACCGCAAGTGGTACAAATCCCTTCGCAATGATTATATCACTTGGCTGGATGATTTGGATATGACCATGGCCCAGCTCCACGACGATTATTACCCAACTCCCGGCAAAAAAGGCATCAATCGAATCAACAATAATTTGATGTTCCATCCAAACAAGCCTATTTACAAGGATCATTTTGGTGCGGGCTTGGACAAGGCTCCTGATTCAGCCGATTTTTATATCGAAATTGGACTTAAGCATTGTTTGTTGGCAGGTGGCCGTTGGCGACCCGATTCCAAAACCCTTCGCAGTATCCGCGATGCCATCGATTATAATGGCGAGGAGCTGCAACAGATATTGGATAAGCCATCTTTCAAAAAAATGTTCGGTGGACTTTACGAAGACGAGAAGCTAGTGTCATCACCCAAAGGATTTTCCAATGACCATCCACATATCGAATTATTGCGCAATAAAACCTTCGCTGTGGAATATGGGTTGACGAGAGCGGATGTTCTCAGCGACGATTTCAAGAAAAAAATCATTGAGGTGTACAAAGAGATGCTTCCTTTTCGCCAGTATTTAAACCAAGCAGTAACTGTTTAAACCGGACCATGAAATACGGAAATGTAAGAAATATCAAAAAAGAGATTTTATCCGACAATTGGTATACTTTGAACAAAGTAACTTTCGAGTATCAAAAAGAAGATGGAGAATGGGAAAAACAAATACGTGAAGCTTACGACCGTGGCAACGGGGCGGCCATACTTCTTTACAATGTGGAAAAAGGGAAGGTAGTATTGACCAAACAGTTTAGAATGCCCACTTATTTAAATGGCAACAAGGATGGAATGATGGTTGAGGCTTGCGCTGGACTGTTGGAAAAAGGCAATGCAGAGGAGACCATTAAAATGGAAGTGGAGGAGGAGACCGGGTATGAAATTGACAAGGTGGAAAAGGTTTTGGAAGCATACATGTCACCCGGTTCGGTTACAGAGATACTCTACTTTTTTATTGGTGAATACAATGATGCCATGAAAGTAAGCGAAGGTGGTGGTGCTGAGGATGAAACCGAGAACATTGAGGTGTTGGAGCTCGATTTTACAGAAGCACTCGAAATGATGAAAACGGGTGAAATAAAAGATGCCAAGACCATTATGTTACTGCAATACGCTCAAGTGAACAATATTTTCCATCAGTAATTTTCATAAAGGTTTTTCATCGTGGCGTATATTGTTTTCCTTATTTCAGCAGATGGAATACGGAAATGATTGTTCATAAAACTAAAAATGAGCAGTTTGCCCGATTTCGTCTTCACATATCCACTTAAATTATAGTTGTTGCCCACAGATCCCGATTTGGCAAAGAGAAATGGTTCTGTAGTCGGGTCTTCCCATGTTTCGACCGTGCTGTCTGGTCCCCACATCGGAAAAATGGAGAAAAGGCGCTCCTCTGGAATTTCTTCGTGCAGTTTTTCTAATATTTGAACAAAGGACCTTGGGGTAAACAAATTATATCGTGAAAGTCCCGAACCATCTACCCAACGTGGTTGGTGTTCCAAATCGGATAATTCATTTTCAAGCATGTAATCAATAGCATTTTTGGACCTCAGGGTATCGGAAAGAATACCCGAGGCGGCCAATAACAATTGTTCGGCCAAAAAATTATCACTTTTAAAAAGCATGCGTTTGTATATGGAGTCGGTTTCAATGCCATACAAAGTTTGCTTTTTGCCCTCCGGGAAATGCGGGCTCAAGAAAATATTTTTCCCAACCGCTGATTCCAACAGTTTTTGAGTAAGGCTATCATCTGTTACATAGGGAACTTCCAAAGTATCTTGTTCTGTTGGGGCAATGTAAAATTGGTTGCGGAATTCCACCCGTTTTAAGGTAGTATCCTTCACCGATGTTTTATCAAAGAAAGTTTTGGGAGAAACATCCAATCCTTCAATATTGGAAATGGTTACCACATTGCCGTATAGGGTTATGGCGGACTTTTCAGGTGAAAAATAGGTGTCATAATCTTCCCAGGCCCAACCTGGTCCATAACGATTCTCATTACGGTTTTTGGTATAAAGTGCAATGGTTTGCTGGTTTCTTAACCAATGTATTGCTGTACTGTCCTTAAAATAGGGGTGAAGCCAAGACGGGTCAGCTGTACCTTCAATAAACAAGGTATCGTTGGCCACGGCATATTTCAGCGTAGGAATGTTTTTAGGTAGTAATTTCAATCCCGTGTAAAAGGTTACAATCTTTGTATTGCTGGCAGGGGTGAAGTATTTGTTGCCATTCTGATTGTAGATTTCTTTCTTGGTATCTGCATCGATTACCACAAGACCATGAAAGGAACTTTCCAGATGCTTATTTTCTAATTGGGAGTCCAGTGTTTTTTTTATTGAATTACATCCAGTCAATAAAAAAATAAACATAAAGATGTTGATTATCAACACCTTAAATGAGTTTCTTTGCAATCTATGCATTTGTGCGGTTCATCGATTTTAACACCAAGTTATTCAATTTTTAACTGGAACTTAGGTTTTATAAACATCTTTTTTACTAATTTAGAAGACAACCAATTACCCAATTTAATCAAATTAATATGCCTAGAGCCATGTTAGATTACACCAAAACCATCCTACAAAAGGTTAGTTTTGATGTTAAACTCTTCGCTAGGGAACTTAAGAAAGCTATTACTAGATTATTACCCAGTGAAGTTGATGAACTTAGAATCTGGTTGCAATTTTATATTGTGGACAAACCAGAATTACAACCAACATTATTATTGTTAAAAGCATAAACACTAACTAGAGCCGCTTTTCAGCGGCTCTTTTAATTTTTGGACAGTGGGCTTATGATTTTCACGTCTTGAAAAGCAATGGCTCCACGGACGATGCTGGATATCACTTCTCTAAGAGCGTCGGTAATCTGTATTTTCAGTTCACTTTTGTGATAAATCAAGCTTATTTCCCTTGCTGGGACCGGGTTTTTAAAAGTCTTTAGGTTTTCTTTTTTGTCTTTCTCCAAATGAAGGGTGTTTAAATAAGGAAGTAATGTCATGCCCATACCCTCATCCGCTAAACTCACCAAGGTTTCAAAACTTCCGCTTTCTATTTTAAATTGCTCTCCGAGTCTAGTTTTGGAAGCCTTGCAAAGGTTGATTACACCCTCTCTAAAACAATGTCCATCTTGCAAAAGAAGAATATCGCTAATATCTAAATGGTCTGTAGTTAATTCAGCTTCAGAAGACAAACGATGATTTTTTGGCACATACCCCACAAAAGGTTCATAATATAATGGACGTTCTTTTATAAATTCTATTTCAAGTGGTGTAGCGGCAATTCCTGCATCTAAATGACCATCCATAACGTTCTTGATCATAGTTTGCGTGGATTGTTCCTTTATAATCAGGTTTACCTTGGGATATTTTTTTATGAAAGCATTTAAGAACATAGGTAACAATGTGGGCATTACTGTAGGTATTATTCCAAGGGTATAATCTCCTCCAACATATCCTTTGTCTTGATCAACAATATCTTTGATTCGTTCTGCCTCGGCAACAATATTCTTGGCCTGATCTACAATTTTTTGACCGACCTCGGTTATGGTGATTGGTTTTTTGCTTCTGTCAAAAATGAGGACATCGAGTTCGTCCTCTAATTTTTGCACTTGCATGCTCAAGGTAGGTTGGGTGACAAAACTCTTTTCTGCGGCCAAGGTAAAGTTCTTGTGTTCTGCTACGGCCAATACATATTGTAGCTGGGTAATCGTCATTCAATTATAAATTTAGAGCATAAAAGTATAAAAAACCATCAGTTTAATTTATAATTTTAATCGTAGTCATTCACTTTTCTTTTGTTAGACATTGTAAAAAGAAATTATCATTCAAACGGTTTGATGTCAAATCTTTATATTTAATTGATAAAGCACCTTCAACCACAGACCATGTCTAATGCAAAACTTCTTGATTTGGTGAATTTCTTACAAGAAATTCCTTTTTTTTCCGAAGTGGATAAGGTTTCTCTGCTACAATTGTGTAAGGAATCCGATGAGCAGCTTTTTGGAAAAGATAATCGTATCATAGAAAAAGGAGAAGTAGGGGATGGTATGTACGCCATTTTAAAAGGTAAGGTGAAAGTACATGACAGAAACCATCTGTTTGGTACGCTGGGCCAAGGTGAATGCTTCGGAGAATATGCATTGCTCGATTCCAATCCAAGGTCAGTTTCAGTCACGGCCCTGGAGGATACAAAGGTGTTGAAAATAACATCTTCACATTTTCGGCAGCTCATAGAAACCGAGAAAGGCTTTGTTTCGGGCATACTATCCGTATTGATTAAACGAAACCGAGAGTTGGATATTACCCAAGAAAAATTGGCGGTTTCTAAAAAGGAAATCGAGCTCTCCCATGCTAAAATGAGCGGTCTAATCGATGGTGCAATGGATGCCATTCTGATGTTTGATGCTAATTACCGGGTTATATTGGCCAATGGGTCAGCAAAAAAGATGTTGGAGAATGAAGATGTGATGCAACGCAATGTATTGTACTTTTTTGATGAGGCAGGAAGCGAACTGATCGAATCTTTGATTCAAGAAAAAGGCGACAAAAGTAGAATGAGCCTGTATTTGCCCAAGCCCATAAAAGTTATCGGTTCCAAAGGCAAGCAAACTTTGAACGAAGGAACATTAGGAAGCTATGGTTCTGGCGATGACTCCTTTTACACGATTATATTAAGAAGTATTGATGATAGAATAAAGGCCGAACACAAAATTTCTTCACTACAACATAAAACGGAGTATTTGCAAGAAGAGCTCAATGATCTCACAAATGATCACGGTATTATTGCGCAACACAAATCCATGCAAAAATTACTTGGATTAATCGAACAGGTAGCACATACAGCAGCAACAGTTTTAATTTATGGAGAAACCGGTACTGGAAAGGAGCTTGTGGCCCGTGCGATTCATAATGCAAGCAATCGTTCCGATGCCCCTTTAATCAGGGTCAATTGCGGGGCCATACCAGCCAATTTAATCGAAAGCGAGTTGTTTGGTCATGAAAAAGGTGCCTTTACGGGAGCCACCAGTAGTAGGAAAGGAAGATTTTTAATGGCAGATAAAGGAACCATTTTTTTAGATGAAATCGGTGAACTCCCTTTAGATCTTCAGCCCAAGCTGTTACGCGTTATTCAAGAAGGGGAGTTTGACCCTGTTGGAAGCTCCAAAACCCAAAAAGTGGATGTTCGTATTGTAGCCGCCACCCATAGAAACCTGCTGGAACTTTCCAAGGAAGGAAAGTTTAGGGAGGATTTGTATTACCGACTCAATGTATTTCCAATTTCAGTACCAGCACTGAGGGATAGGGGCAACGATGTTTGCCTTATAGCCGAAACCATGGTGGAGCATTTCAGCAAGAAAATGAACAAGGCCATCAATAAATTGACCGCGACCCAAAAAAAGCAATTATTACAATATCGGTGGCCTGGAAATGTACGGGAACTTCAAAATTTGGTAGAGCGAGCCGTCATTGTTTCCCAAGACGGTAACATTGACTGGGAGCATATTATTCCAAATTCACAAATTGGAAGTCAAGGATCGGTTGAGGTTGAAACAGAGCATATTCTTACTTCAGAAGAATTGAATCAATTGGAGCGGAACAATATTTTAAAGGCTCTGAAAAAAACAAAATGGAAAATTTCTGGTGAAAACGGAGCAGCTAAACTCCTAGGTCTGCCTGCAACCACACTTACTTCAAAAATAAAAGCATTTGGTATAGAAAGGCCAATGTAATTCACGATTTTTCGTTATAATATTCATGATATTTCGTTATTTAACGAAATTACGTTACTTTAAAATTATATAGTAATCATTGTAAAATATTGATAATCAATTAATTGAAATAATTGGCACGCCAAATGCATCTACTTTGGCAAATGTTAATCAATTAATCTAAAAATCAAAAAAGCAATGATTACAACAGCAAACATTACAAACGGAGTAAACGTAGATCAGTTAGTAGGAACTATTAACGCAGTACAAGAAAACCCTTCATTGGCAAAGTTCGAATTTAGGGCAAAAAACAACTGGATCGATGGTGGCCACTGTGTTACAAGCATCAAAGATTATTACGGTGTTGGTGAAGAGCACCCAACCCGTGAAGGTGACTTTACCATGGAAGCCGACCATGTGGAGGTACTTTTAGGAAAAGATCAGGCGCCTAACCCTGCAGAAATTGTATTGCATGCACTTGGTTCTTGTTTAACCGGAGCAATGGCATACCATGCAGCCGCTAATGGAATTGAAATTGAAGGAATGGAATCCAAATTGGAAGGCGATGTTGATCTTCACGGATTCTTGGGTCTAGATCCTGAAGTAAGAAAAGGGTACAACGGAATCACTGTAAAATTCAAAGTAAAGAGTGATGCTTCCGAAGATCAGTTGAGAGCTTTGTCGCAATTCTCTCCAGTTTTCGACATGTTGACCAATCCAACACCAGTTACTATCGAATTCGAAAAGTAATCGGAAATCTTTTAAGGCCGCCTTGTCGAGTATGAACAAGGTGGCCTTTTTTCTTAAAATTCTCCATTAAGTTCCATCCCATGAAAAACATAGAGCACATCATTGTAAATGCAAATCAGGCCGTGGCCCAAATTGCGTATAAGACCAATGAGGTTTTTCCCATTTATCCCATTACACCATCTTCAGAAATGGCGGAGTTGGTAGAGGAATGGAGTGCTAATCAACAAAAAAATATTTTTGACAATGTACCCACCGCATTCGAAATGCAAAGTGAGGCAGGCGTAGCGGGAGCTATGCACGGTGCTTTACAAACAGGGTCGCTGTCTGCAACATTTACGGCATCACAAGGCTTATTGCTTATGTTGCCCAATATGCACAAAATTGCCGGAGAATTAACACCAAATGTTATTCATGTGGCTACAAGGGCAGTGGCTTCACATGCATTATCGGTTTTTGGAGATCATAGCGATGTTATGTCGGCAAAAAATACGGGCTATGCCATGTTGGCCTCGGGATCTGTTCAAGAAGCACAGGATTTTGCACTAATCGCGCAATCCGCAACATTGGAATCAAGAATTCCATTTCTTCATTTTTTTGATGGATTTAGAACCTCGCATGAAGTATCAAAAATCGAGAAAGTTAACGATGATGTAATTCGAGCCATGATAAACGATGATTTCGTTCAGGAGCATCGAAATAAGGCATTGAATCCCAATAACCCTCATATCAGTGGCACAGCTCAAGGTCCTGATATATTCTTTCAAAGTCGTGAAGCGGTTAATCCATACTACACCAATTGCCCATTGATCGTTCAGCAAAAAATGGATGAATTTCACCAACTAACAGGACGAGCGTATAAAGTATTTGAATATATAGGTCATCCAGAAGCAGAGCACATTATCGTGGCAATGGCATCTGCCACAGAAACTATAGAAGACACTATTTCTCATTTGAATGGTAGGGGTGATAAAATTGGTTTGGTCAAAGTTAGGTTGTTTAGACCCTTCAATACTGATTTACTATTGGAAAGTATTCCAAAAACATGTAAATCCATAGCAGTACTTGATCGTACAAAAGAAGCAGGGTCCAGTGGGGAGCCGTTGTATTTGGATGTCGTTCAGGCTGTATTTCAATCCGACCATTTTTATAAAACTCCCAAAGTTGTTGGAGGAAGATATGGACTGGCATCCAAAGAATTTACACCGGCAATGGTTTCTGGTGTAGTATATCAGTTAAAAAACGAGATTCTTAAAAACCCATTTACTATTGGAATCATGGATGATGTTTCCCATTTGAGTATTGCGGAATCAGATTATAAACTTCCGTTCCAAGGCGAAGAAATACTCTTCTATGAATACAAGAAAAAGCAGACTCAGAAATATTTCCAAAATTTCATTAGCGTGATCGGGGAAACAAATTCTGATTTTCTTCAAGGGTATATAGAAATCGATTATAAAAAGTCAAGCTCCAAGGTTATTTCGAATATTAGATATTCCGACAACATTATAAAGGCTCCTTATCTTATTTCGGAAGCAGATTTTGCAGGTTTTGAAGATCTGTCCTTGCTAATTGATAGTGGTGAACCCCTTCGAGTAAAACAAAATGGAGTGGTTTTGGTACAGTCAAACCTAGCGCCGACTGAATTTTGGAGTAAAATACCTCTTAGGCTTCGCAATTTATTTAGGAGCAAAAAAGTCGACCTGTATATTGTTGAGTCAAATGAAATGTCAAAGAATACAAGCTTTCATTTTAACTTATTACAAGAGTGTTATTTGATACTTGCTCAACAGGGTGAAGAATTAGCAAGAAAAGACCTTCGTTCCCAAATAAAAAAGGTGGAAAAACACCAACTAACCGATACAAATGGAGTTGAAAATAATTTTGATGATATTTTTTCCAACAGTTTATTGGGACAGTTATTACAGAACAAGGGCAATGCAATTCCAGTGAGCCAACTTCCGATAGATGGTGTGTACCCAACCAATACATCATCACACAATAAAAGAAAAACAGTTGGAGAATTACCGATATGGAATGCTGATGCCTGCACGCAATGCGGTGCTTGTTCCATGGCATGTCCGTCTGGCGCTTTGCGCATTAAGGTGTATGATGATAATATGAAATCCAATGCTCCACAACATTGGCAATCCACTAAATCCAACATCAAACTGCAAAACAAGGATTTACAACATCTAACCCTTCAAATTAATCCTGACCAATGTACTGCGTGCAACAGTTGCGTGGATATTTGTATTGAGGATGCATTGGAGGTAAGAAAAAGAGATTCAGTTCTTGAAAAAGGGCAAGTAAATTGGAATTATTTTGAACAAATCCCAGAATTGGATAGAAAAGAGATCGATGTAAACCGGATTGATCAACAACAATTGCAAGAACCTTTATTTAAATATGCAATGGGTGTTGATGGTTGTGGTGAAGCCCCCTATTTAAAGTTGGTGAGTCAGTTATTTGGAGACAGTATGTTGGTGGCGAATGCAACAGGGGCAAGTTCCATTTTTGGTGGCGCTTTGCCAACAACCCCATGGTGCAAGGACAAGAATGGTCGTGGTCCGGCTTGGTCCAACTCTTTATTTGAGGATAATGCTGAATACGGTCTTGGGTTTCGGTTATCGATAGAACAACAACAGCAAGAAGCTAAATCGTTGTTGCAAAAAATGGCCCATTATTTTGATGAAGTATTTTTGGATGAACTTCTTAAATCCAATCAAACTTATGACAGGGAAATTGAATTACAGCGAAATCGTGTAAAACAACTCAAATCCATATTAAAAACTATTGCAAGTCCTGACGCTAAAAAATTAATGCAAATAGCCGATAGCCTAATAAAGAAAAGTGTTTGGATTGTTGGGGGAGATGGCTGGGCCTACGATATTGGGTTCGGTGGGGTGGATCACGTACTGGCTTCGGGCAAAAATGTAAACCTACTGGTGCTCGATAATGAAGTGTATTCCAATACCGGTGGGCAAATGTCTAAGTCTACTCCCTACGGGGCAAAAGCGAGGTTCGCTGCGAATGGAAAACTAAAACAGAAAAAGGATTTGGGACTTTTGGCCATGCAATACGATAATGTATATGTGGCTTCTGCGGCAATCGGTGCCGACCAAGAGCAAACATTAAAGGCATTTTTGGAAGCGGAACAGCATGATGGACCATCTATTATTATTGCATATTGCCATAGTCCCGAACACGGTATTGATATGAAACATCCTTCAAGATACCATAAAGCGGCGGTAGCCTCAGGGCAATGGTTATTGTACCGTAGTAACCCCACTGGAGAGACTCCACTGGTTTTGGATTCCTCAACACCAAGTATTCCTGTTGAAGCCTATTTAAACATGGAAAAGAGGTTTAATCCTATCACCAAGAACAATTGCGAAGATTTAAAATTGGCGCAGAATTTTGTGAATCAGCGTTTTCTGAAATATGAAAGAATGGCTGGATTAAACTTGACAGAAGTTTATTAGGTAAGTTTATATGAGGACTGAGCCTGTAGTCCAATCTTCTGGTGGGCCAAGAACAGCATATTTCTTTGCTCGCTCGTTAAAATAGTGGGCAACGGTATCTCCCGGGTTTTTGTATAGCACCCATTGAAAGGCGGTTGAGGCTTCATTAAACTGGCTATCATAATACCGTGAAATGCCTTCGTCATAATGTTTTTTTGTTTCCAATTTCAAAGAGATCTTATGAATGGAATCACCATCGATACACTCATAAATTTCTATGGACTTTTGTTTTCCTTTTACTCGAACCCTGCCCAAAAACCTAAAATTAAAATCAGCTGGATTTTCAATTTGATTGAGTGTGTCTCCACTTATGATGATGTTGGCTCCAAAATTTTTGGTCACGCCTTCTACCCGTGCAGCACAATTAACGGTATCGGAAATTACGGCTGGGTCGTTTCTTTTGGTGTCGCCAATAATTCCCATAATCAATGGGCCGGTGTGAATTCCAATACCGATAGAAAGCGGTTTGAACCCCTTTTCTTCTACACGTCTTTTGTTGTACAATGATAAGGCTCTTTGCATTTCTACAGCAGCATCGAGAGCTCCTTCTGGACTTTCGGGAAATAGCGCCATGATGCCATCACCTAAATATTGGTTCACAAAACCGTGGTTTTCTTTTATAATAGGCCCCATTCTTCCCACATAAGCGTTCACGAACTTAAAGTTTTGATGCGGGGTCATACTTTCTGCCAAAGTGGTATAATCCCTAATATCAGAAAATAGGACGGAGACCTCTTTCTCGGCGTAGTCGCCCAGTTTCACATCGGTAATCGATTCTTTTCCTATTGATTTTACAAATTCAGATGGAACAAATCTCGAAGTGGCCCGATGAATGGTATTTAAGTTGAGGTGAGTTTTTATTCTACTCAACAGTTCTCCTTTGGAGAAGGGTTTTGTTAGATAATCATTTGCTCCGGCATTAAAACCACTGACCAAATCCGAAACCGTGTTTTTGGCAGTGAGTAAAATTATGGGCAATTCAGTGGATAAATAATCCTGCCGGATTTTTTCACAGACTTCGTATCCCGAAGTTCCGGGCATCATCACATCCAACAACACCAAATTTATCTGTGGTTCTGTTGCTATGGCTTCCAGTGCCTCTTTTCCAGATCCAGCTTCTATTATTTGATACCCGGCCATGGTCAGGTGATTTTCCAGAACTCTACGGTTTACAGGTTCATCGTCGACCACAAGTATGGTTGGTGCATCTTTTGATGAAATTATTTCTGGAATCGCTGTATTGGAATCTGCTACGGAATAATCTTGAAGTTTAGGGACAACTTCTGTTTTGTAGGTGTCCGAATCCTGATAATCTTTCCTGTTAAGTTTACTCAAAGGCATGGTGAAAGTGAAAATGGACCCTTTTCCTTCTTCAGACGAAGCCGTTATGGTTCCCGAATGAAGTTCTACCAGTTTTTTTGTTATCGATAGGCCCAAACCAGTACCCCCATACGCTCTTTCCGACGAGCTGTCAACCTGCTCAAATGAATCGAAAATTGAATCCAGTTTGTCTTCGGGGACACCAATACCGGTATCGGATACAGAAATGGCCAGCATGTCATTTTTCACTTCGGCAAAAAGGGTAATGTATCCTTTCTCGGTAAATTTTATGGCATTTCCGATAAGGTTGTGCATAATCTGCTGTAAGCGGTTTTCATCGCCCTCGATTAACGGAATATCTTTTGGTATCGAGTTAATCAGCTTTAGCTTTTTGTTCTGTACCAATGGCCGTGACAATCTTAAAACGATATTTGAGATAGCATAAATATCTACTGGTTTTAAGGCTAGTTTAAGGTCCTCATTTTTGAGCTTTGAAAAGTCCAGAATATCGTTGACCAAGTGTGAAAGCCGTTTGCCACTATTGGCTATCATTTCCAGATTCTCATTGGCCACTTTTGGCAATTTACCAGCGACACCATCTTTTAAGCTTTCGCTTAACCCAATAATTCCGACTAATGGTGTTCGTAATTCATGGGAGGTATTGGCTAAAAACTCATCTTTTAAACGATTGATTTTCTCTAGTTCTAGCACCCTTTGCTTTTCAATATCTGTACGCTTCTTTTCTTCTTCAATAGCTCTTTTTTTCTCTTCCAAGGCTTGTTTGGCCTGTTGTTTTTGCTTGTAGCGTTTAAAAGCATATAAAAAGACCAAAATAGTGGCAATCGCGATACCGATGAGGATGTTCCGTAATGTTTTTTGTCTTTCGAGTTTTAGATCATTGATTTCTGCATCTTTTTGAAGCGATGCAATGGCATTTTGCTGCTTTTCGGTGTCATATCGAACTTGGAGTTCTTCAATCTGTTTGGATTTAGCTTCATTGAAGAGACTGTCTTTTAAGGTGACGGCTTTATTTTTAAAAGCTAAAGCTTGTTCGTATTCACCAGAAGCTTCGTGGATTTTTGAAAGTACTTCGTAATTATCCTGAAGTTGGGTTTTAGCCCCGATTTCTTCGGAAATGGTGATGCCTTTTTTAATGTTTTTCTCAGCAAGAGGGTAATTTTCTAGCTCCAAATAAATCAGTGCAATTTGGTTGTGGCTCATGGCCAGCTCCAGCTTCATGCCCAATTTTTCTCGTAGTTCCAATGCTCTTTGGTGGTAATTCAAGGATTGGGTGTAACTTTTTTGTTCACCGTATACCTTGCCCAAGGCCTCGTAATCAAAGGCTTTGCCCCAATCGCTATCCATTTCCTCATCCAATTGTAAAGCACGGAAAAAGTAAGAACGGGCCTCAATGTAATTATGCTGTTGCAGATAAGTATCCCCGATATTAAAAAGGCAGTTGGCAATTTCAATTTTATCATCCAAGGATGTGAAGATTTCGAGAGCGTTTTGGTAGTTTTCCATTGCCTGCTCCATCTTCCCTGTCTTTTTCAAAATTTCACCTATGGCATTTTGGGTAGTAGCAATACTGAAAGGATCGTCATGATCTTGGTAAATTTTAAGAATGTCGTAGTAAATTTCCAAGCTTTCTTCAATCTCTCCTTGATTATCCAGTATTAAGGCCTTTTGATATAATCCGTTGGCAATTGAAAATGGTTTGTTGATTTCCCTTGAATAATCCAGAAATTGCTCAATGTGTTCCAATGCTTCACTATAATCTCCCTTTTGTCGGTTTAGGACTGCATATTGGTAGTGGGCTATTGAGGTACCCCAGGGTAAGTTTCCACTTTGGCTAATATTGTAAATACTATCAATATACGTTTCGGCTAGTTGTAAGTTGCCCCTATTATTTAGGTATTCCCAAGAAATGTCCTTGAGGATGCGTACTCGACTTGAATCGGTAGTGGCGACTTTATATTTGTTCTCCAAAGAATCAATACGAGATGTCTGGCCAAACACTATAGCGCTCCAGGCCAAAAAAATGAAAAGCAATATTTTACCTGCTCGTTTGATAGGTTGCTATTGAAGGTTGATTTACAGTACTTTAAATGTAGTATTTAATATAATAGCTACCAAAAAAAGCCCGCTTCTAGCGGGCTTTTGGCGATGATTCTTGGAATGAAGTCTTAAAATCTAATAAGTAATTCGAGGTCTTCGGTACCTACCTCGAATTTGGCGCTTTCAAAGGATGGAGATCCCATGGTCATATCGTTGCCCGACATTCCATAACTTTCTTTTGGCATTCCGTTGGACTGATAGTCCATTCGGTTGTTCCCGTTTACATCGTGCATGGCCATAATGGCATAAGTTCCGGGTGTTACATTTTTAAAAGTTAGAACCACTTTTCCATTTTCCACAGTACTTTGTTCGTTTTGCATTCCTGGACCGGCCATAAATGTTTCTTGTGTATGAAGTCCGGCCAAAACCTTTCCTTCATTACTGGTTACATTCTCGATGGTCACAGTAATATCGACGCCTGAATTTTCTTGGGCCATTGCTATTAGACTCACAAAGAAGAAACTTAAAGCTAATGTAACAGTTTTCATAATGTTTGTTTTTGATGTTTTGTATGCCCCAAAATTGAGAAAGAAGCTTTTGCCAAAAAATTTCAACCTACTGAAATGTTGATTTTTGGGAGTGAGTTGTAATAGTCGAAATGGGTTTTCAATTCATCTTTAAAAAACCACAATTGGGTATTTCCTTTTGGCATGACTCTGATTGACTGGGCAATTTTGCGCTATCAATAAAATCGAACAGTCATGAAAATTGTAATCAACCTAATCACATTATTATTAAGCACAGGTTTTGTGTTTGCGCAGCAAACCGTAACCGGAAAAGTTACCGACACCAAAAACAAGCCTATTGAAGGAGCCAATATTTATTTGGAGGGCACTTACGATGGTGCTTCTTCGGATGCCAATGGTAATTTTAGTTTTGAAACAACCGAGAAGGGATTGCAAACCTTGGTGGTTTCCATGTTATCCTTTGAGCCCCATTACGAAGCTGGGGATGTATCTTACTTCAAGAACCTTGATGTAAAATTGATGGAATCCATAAACTCTTTAACGGGGGTAACCTTAACAGCAGGAACTTTTGAAGCAGGCGATAACTCCAAAGTCTCTGTTTTAAAACCGTTGGATATTGTAACTACGGCGGGAGCTGCCGGCGATTTTGTGGCGGCATTGCAAACATTACCTGGAACAACAACCGTAAACGAGGATGGTAGATTGTTCGTAAGGGGTGGTACTGCCGGGGAAACCCAAGTTTTTATAGATGGGCTTCGAGTTTTTCAGCCGTTCAATGCCACAGCCAATAATATGCCAACACGAGGCAGGTTTTCACCATTTCTTTTCAAGGGAATTTCCTTTAGTACTGGAGGCTATTCAGCAGAATATGGTCAAGCCTTGTCCAGTGTATTGTTGTTGAATACCACGGATGTTCCGGTACAGGAAAAAACGGATATTTCAATTATGAGCGTGGGAGGTGGTTTGGGCCATACTACAATTTGGGGCGACCAATCCTTAAGTATAAATACCTCATACCTGAATCTAGCACCATATGAGACCTTGATTCCATCAACCCAAGGAGTTCGCTGGAACAGCCCTTATGAATCTCTTTCTGGTGAGGCTGTTTTTCGAAGCAAAGGGGAGAAGAGCATGCTTAAACTCTATACCGGGTTCAACCATGCCAACTTGGATATTGAGCAAGAGGACATCAATTTTGATGATTATGTTCAATTTCGATTGAAGAACAATAATCTTTACTTTAATTCATCCTACAAATACTTTTTTAATAATGATTGGAGTCTGACTTCTGGAGCATCCATTGCATGGGATACAAACGATATAGGGATACAGGAAGATAAGGTCGATACCAAGGAAACGTCATCCCATGTAAAGGTAAAGGCTCGAAAAAACTTTAGCAATCGATTTGACTTAAGCTTTGGAGCCGAACATTTCCATTCAAATTATAATGAAACCTACACAGACCTCGATGATAATCAGTTTAAAAGTGATTATAAGGATGGATTATGGGCCGCTTTTGCAGAATCTGATATTTTCTTGAGCAACAAGTTCGCCATAAAGCTAGGGGTTCGGGCAACCCAGAGTAATTTACTGGATGAGTTTAAAATATCACCAAGAGTTTCCTTGGCCTATAAACCAGCAGAAGACGGGCAGTTTTCATTTGCCTACGGTGATTTTTATCAAAGACCGATTACTGAAGTGGTTAAGTTCAGTCAAAATTTGGAAATGGAAAAAGCATCTCACTATATACTTAACTATCAATATGTCAAAAATGGAAAAACCTTCAGGACCGAGCTTTATTATAAGGATTATGACCTATTGGTAAAATACGATACCGATATGCCACAGTTCAATTCTAACTACACCAATTTGGGAAGTGGTTATGCAAAGGGTGTTGATGTATTCTGGAGAGATAGTAAGAGTATTGAGAATTTGGATTATTGGGCGTCCTATTCTTATTTGGATACGGAGAGAGACTTTAGAAACTTTCCTGAAAAGGCCACACCAAACTTCGCACCCAAGCATAATCTATCCTTGGTTACCAAATATTGGGTGGATAAGCTGAGGTCGCAAGTTGGATTTTCTTATTCCTACGGTTCTGGAAGGCCTTACAATAATCCCAACACCCCGGATTTTATGATGGAAAGGACAAGATCTTACAATAACCTAAGCTTCAACTGGGCCTATCTTTTAGATAAGCAGAAGATTCTGTATTTCTCAGTGAGTAATCTTTTAAGCTTTAATAATGTAAGTAACTACCAATATGCAGATACTCCGGATATTAATGGGGTGTATAATAGAAGAGCGATTACACCGCCGGCGGATAGTTTTTTCTTTGTTGGTTTTTTCTGGACAATAAGCTCGGATGGTAAAAGCAACCAGTTGGATAATCTATAGGTCACTGTTGCATTTTAAGGTAATAATCTACAGAATGTTTCCCGGAACCATATACAATAAAGAAAAGACAAAGCAGTGAAACAATTATGGCTAAGATAAGGTTGTTGGTATTCATTTCGCCCAAAAAGTTAGTGAGTATGGCACCAAAAAGAATAGGGATTTGGGCAATAGAGGCCCACCTTGTAAGTAATCCAACAACGATGAGTAAGCCACCGACAAAATGGGCGGGAACCAAATAATGAAGAATAATCATTCCGCCCGGCACATTTTGGAATGGACTTGCCAATCTCTCCATCTCCTCAAAATTGGTCATGAACTCGATTCCCTTAACAAAAAAGACAACTCCAAGAACAACCCGAAATAAATCTATAACAAGGTTTGTATGCGCATTGGCCCATTTATTGAGTTTTTTAATATACCCCATGGCGATGAAGTTTAAGGTTTTCGTATATAAGATACTCATTTATAGTTTCTTATAAAAGAAAAGTGTACAAAAACCTATAAAAACAATAGGGTTGGTATATACTTATGTGTAAATAAACATTAAGAACCTGTTAATGTCAATTCCATTTGAATGTCGCTGCGGGCATAGGGTGACGAAATTTTTGTCATTTCTACAAAACCCAACTTTTTGTATAACGAAAGTGCTGGGACTAATTTTCGATTACTCTCCAAAAATATCTTATTAGCTCCCAAAAGTTTGGCTTTTTCAATAATATGTTCCCCCAGTAATCTGCCAACTCCTTTTCCTTGTGCTCTGGGCGAAACGCCCATTTTGGAAAGTTCAAAATCAAAGCCATCGTACTTGCATGGAATCAAGGCACATACACCGACGGGTTCATCACCTTGTACAGCAACGGCGATATATCCCCCCTTGTCCAGTATGTATTCTTTGGGATGATGGAGCGTAAGACGGTCCATTTCTTCCATTTTAAAATAGGTATTGATCCATTCCTCATTAAGGTTCCGAAAGGCATCTTTATAGATGTCGGAATAGGGAACGATTTTACAAGATGCCTCCATGTTGAGAAGTATGAATGGTTTTCTAGGTAAAAATAACTCGAATTATAAAATAAATTGTAAACTGAAATTCAATTTCTATGAACTGAAACTACCCAACTATCAATTTGATAAACCGTTCAACGAAAAAATTATCGGTTGGACGATAAAATATGTAGATTTACATTATAATTAGTCATAAAATTCTTACAAGGTCCCAAATCTTGCTGATGACAACATTAAGAACATATCAACCTGACCCAATCAGGAAAATTAACCTACTAATCCCAATCGGCTATGGAGATAAAACTACCCCCGTTTCCCCAATTTACATTTCCGACCCAATTTGAGCGTTGTATTTATGCGTTTTTGATTTTTGTTCTTCTAGGTATTCCACTTCAGGCCCAGGAAGGAAATCCCTATGTTAGTTATGATGTCCCATTTCAAAATTTGTTGAAGTTCAACCGGTTTTTGATCAATCCCACCTTTTCTTCGATACGAGAGGATAAATCATACGTAAACTTTTTTCACCGAAGCCAAGGTGCTGATTTCGACAATAACCGTCAGAATTATTTTTTAAGTTACAGCGGTAGGTTGAATGATAGAATAGGCCTTGGTTTTAGCCTATACAACCAACAAGCAGGAGTAATCTCCAATTTAGGGGTAATGGCCAACTATTCCCATGGTATCCAATTGGGGGAGGAGAGCAGTCTAACATTTGGGGTCAACATTCCATATTATGTGAGTAGTTACGACCCAAGTAGAGCAATTGCTTACGAGGAAGACCCATTGTTGACCGATGCTAATGAAAGTTCCATAATCTCTTTTCAACCAGGTCTAAATCTTAGTTTGGGAAAGTTTGATTTTGGTGTCTTTGCTCAAAATCTGGTGGATTATAATATTAAATCAGGAAAATCCCTGACCAATCTCAATCAAAAAACCTTTTCTGGCCACGTACAGTATGTGTATGAGTTCGAAAACGGAAGAGGAATTTTTGAGGATAGCCGGTTAATGCCATTGGCACGGGCCCGTTTTGTAGGAAACGAAGACCCTGTCTTTGGAGGCGGTATCATTCTAGATCTTCCTAAATTAGGTTGGATTCAAGGCGGTTACGACCAGTTTTATGGGGCATCTGCGGGTACTGGCTTCAATTTGAACCAAAGACTGTCCTTTGGATATAATTTTGAGAAAAGCCTTAGCAATAGCATTGCCAATCTTGGGGTAACCCACGAGATTTCAATAGCCTATTCATTTGTCCCCAATCTTTCTAAAAACACCTTTGTTTCTAATGATGATGAAGAGAAAAAGAAGATTGAAAACACTGCTGTAGCTGAGGTAAATGAAGAGAATGGTAAGGCTTCGCAAAAAAGCAAGTTGGATGTACAAACCACTTTAAAACCAACAAATAAAGAGGATAGAGCTTTTTGGGAAGAACAGATTGCTCGGTTACGAGAACAGCAAGAAGATAGTTATGCCGTAATAGATGATTTGCTTTTTAAAATGGATTCCATGAAACAAAGTAGAGAGCAGGACATGGAAAAACGTTTCGAAATGGTGATGAGACTCGTTAAAAGACATAATGGAAATCAAATACCAAATATTGAGGAGAAAGCCCAAAAATTATATTTGGCGGATAATGAGAAATTAGATTCTGTTTATAATTCAATAGAGGTTTCAACCTCCTCGGCCTTGGCAGAAAACACAAAAACCGTATCCGAACAAACTGAGAAAAAGAGCGAGGGAACCTTTCATGGCGGGGCTTTTAAACCTATTGAAAAATATATAAACCTAGAAGGAATAGGGCAAGGACATTATATTGTGGCCAATGTCTTTAAGAACGAGACATACCTAAAAAACTTCATGGCAGATTTAAAGCGTAAAGGGTTGGAGGCGCAATACTTCACAAACCCGGACAATGGACTAAACTATGTTTATTTGGCCAAATATGAAGAAAATGAAAAGGCCTATGCTGCGTATAGGTCACAAATGAAAGGAAAATACCAAGATGAAATTTGGATCATGCACGTAGAGAACCCAAGGTACTCCAATTGGGCAGATGCCATTTTCCAAGATATTGAATAGTGTTATTAGGCTTTTTGGCCTTTCATATGCTGGGAAATACTTTGACTCCCTGAATCTGGCCGTTCCTCAAGTTCCGAGATTATTTTATGGTGGTCATCCACCCGTGTTTGGGATAATTTATAGGTAGCCTGAATATCGGAAACCCGTATTTGGAATCCCACCACCCCTTTAACCTGTCTCAAGGTTTTTGAAGATAGATTTTTAAGGGAAATCGGGTTTTTAGAGGCTTTTTCATATTTATCCACCAATCGATGCATCGATTGCATAGTTTCTTCTTCCGTCAAAATCTGTAAGGTTCCATAAACATGCACAGCTATATAGTTCCAGGTGGGCACTTCCTCTTCTTTGTACCACGAGGAAGAAACATAGGCATGCGGTCCATTAAAAATACAAAGCACCTCGGACTTGGCCTCAAAATAGTTCCATTGTGGGTTGGCCTTGGCAATATGACCTACCAGAACATCATTTCCTTGTGGGTCGGATTCAAGTTCCAAAGGAATATGGGTGCCATAAGGTTTGTTGTCAACAATATTGATTAGAACACCAAAGCTATTTTGCCGGATAAAGTTCTTGATTTCTTCAAGGTCTTGGTTTTTATAGTGAGCTGGAGTGTACATTATGTTGTCTTAATTCTGGGATTGTGCGGTTAAAGATATAAATTATGTATTCATTTTTTGAAGATTCCAGATGGTGGTATACCCTTAAATAATACATAAAAAAAGGCCCTGTACTGGGCCTTTTAACTTTATATAGGTTTATGGTTAATCGGGAGTCTGAACTGCGTTATCTCTGCTGCTTAGGTCTTCTCTATAAATCCATATTTCCTGCATTTCTCCATTGGTCGTTGCCTCAAAATCTTTTAAAAATGAAGCAAAGCTTCCCGCACCATGGACTTCCTCAAACCATTGCGGGAATTTGTCCTCTTGACCCATCCAAGCGGATTTATCAAAAAAATCGACCCAAACAAAATCACCTTCGCCAGTGTTTGCCAGTTCGTTAAAATAAACACCCCATTGCTGATCGGAATCTTTGGTTTTGAATACTTTGTAAACTTTATCCAAAACTGCCGAGAATTCTTGGTATTTAAATCGCTTAATGTCCAACATGAAAATGGAGAGATTCTTCAACTCAAAATTCTTGGTAAAATTGGAATGAGAAGGGTCGTTCTTCCAATACGTGGTTTCCATTTCTGGTAATGCATTGGCGGCGACGTTGTTGTTCCAGTCCTTGGTATGTTCCTCATTGTAATTGTTAGACTCGTCCATGGCATCCCAAGTAGTCGGTCCGAGGCTCCAAACATATTTGCCTGAATTTTTACCACTGGCAATCCAAAACATACCTACCTGTTGGGTGCCTTGAGTATGGTATTTTTTGTTGTGTGCGGCCACACCTGCTTCAAATGCATCTATTCTTTCGGGATGGGGTGTCATGATAACATTCATGAACATAGGAGCTTGTTGATTTTCCTGTGCTCCCATTAAGAATGGAAGCAATAAAGCTATTAAGAGTAAATTTTTCATCGTTCTAAGGTTTTTAAGTTTGAATTATTCAGTGGGTTCCATTTCTTTTTCGGCCATTTTTGCTTCCGGTTCAATTTTTTGCAGCTCTAAAACAATTTCTGTAGGGTCCCAATAACCATATTCCCTAACAATTTTTCCATCAACAAATTGATAGGTCAGGTGTACAGGAATTTCCACTGCTTTATTGTTGGCGGCCAAAGTACCTTTCCATTGTAGCCAACAGTTTACCCAAGTTTCACCATCATCGGTAACCACCATTTCATATTCTTGGTCGTCATTTTGAAAACCTCTGGATGCATAATTTGAATCTGTTTGTTTGTGATAATCCATGGCCTGACCGGGAGACATGGGATTTTTATTGGTGTTGTAAAAGGTTTTGGAAGTATCGGCATACATACTTGTATCGAATGATTTACTATTGTAATTCGATATCAAATTTTTAACCGTATCTATTTCTGGTGAGTCCTGTGTATATCTAACAGGACCTTGTTGGCAAGCACTTAATGTAAGTACTGCCATAATGCTTAGGAGAATGATTTTTTTCATTTTTTAGGTTTTATTGTTGATTATGTTAATAGATAACTTCGGTCTAAGAATAATCGAAGTCAGTTCATACTCTGATTTTGAAACCAGAGGAATAAGTAATCATTATGATGATTACGTTAGATGGAATAAAAGTTTGTCTCGAAATCTGGGGTACAACTTGTTTTTATTGATCCATGGATTGGATTTCAATCACAAGTAAAGGTCTATTTTAAATAGGAAAAGCGTTGGAATTTAGTGGGGAAATAAATTTTAAAGCCCAACTATATAAATATAATAAAATATTGTAAATGAGCAACTTAAATATAAACTAAAATAGGGTTAGTTTGAGAAAATAAATCATTATAAATGTATTTTCCTACAAAATTTAACCATGTCCTTCTGATGGTGTAATGGAAACCTATCAGTATTGCTTTAATATATTTTAAGTAAAACATAAGGGTGCGGCAAATATAAATGGACTTTGAACAGAGGAGAATTCCATCTAAGTCTGTAACAGATATTGTAAAAACTTTTTTATCATACAATTCATCCCTAAAAACATACGGTTCGGTAACCCTTCTTTTTAAAAACAGGGTTTCCGATTCACCTTTGTGACATCAATAATCATAAAACGACAGTCATGAAAAAACTGATTCTATCAATCGTATTACTAGGTGTCACCTTCGTAAAAGCGCAAGATCGTTACTCCAGCGGAATGGAAAAGGCTTTTGAGCTATGGCAAACGCAAAAAGTAGTGGAAGCCTCGAACCTTTTTGAGCGAATAGCCACGGCGGAACCCGATAAATGGTTGCCCTATTATTATGTTTCTCAAATAAACACGGTAATTTCTTTCGGCGAAAAAGATGAGGATAAACTGAGCAAACAGCTGGAAAGGGCCAAAGAATTTTTGAATGTAGCCAAGGCTATCTCTCCGGATAATCCTGAGCTCCTGATTCAAGAGGCGCTTATTAACACAGCTTGGATTGCTTTTGATGGTGCTACCTACGGAATGACATTATCCCAAATAAATACGCAACTCTATAAAAAAGCAATGGAACTGGCACCGAACAATCCCAGGGTTATCCTTTCCAAGGCAGAATGGGATATGGGGTCAGCGCGTTACTTTGGCAAGGATACCACGCCATATTGTAAGGATGTGGAAAGAGCCTTGGAACTTTTCGCTACCTTTAAATCTGAAACTCCTTTTTACCCATCTTGGGGGAAAGAAAGGGCCAAACAAGTTTTGGCAAACTGTGGGAAATAGAAAAAGATGAAACTTTTAATAAAAGAGATTTTAAAGGCATTGTTGATAGGTGTGGCCATTTTTATTGTGTCCCTTATTATCTACTTTGTTAATGGTTGGGAATTCACCTTTAAGGAATTGTCCAAGGATTTTTGGGAAACTATAGTATTTTCTACGATTATCTACCTCTGCAATGCCGCTTCTTTTATTATGCTTATGCGGAAGTATGACAAAGAGCTGTTTACCCGCAAATACATTGGTTACGGAATCATTGGAAATATTGTGGCATCCATTATCGGTATCTTTTTGGCCCGTTTGGTTTTAAAGGTATTGATCTATAAGGTTAGCCTTGGTGTTTTTCTTTCAGAGGAAACTCCGCGGGAGTATTACATTTCTTTTTTAATTGCGATGGTTGTGGCCCTTGTTTTTTATGCCGCTTATTATTACAAGTACTACAAGGAAAAACAAGTCAAGGAACAAAAGATAATCGCAGGTTCGGCATCGGCTAGGTTCGATGCATTAAAAAACCAGTTGGATCCTCATTTTTTGTTTAACAGCCTTAATGTATTGACGAGTTTGATAGAAGAGGATCCTCATCAGGCCCAAAACTTTACAACCTCTTTGTCCAAAGTGTACAGATATGTGCTGGAGCAAAAAAATAAGGATTTGGTTACTGTGGATGAAGAGTTGAAGTTCGCTAGAACCTATGTAAGACTTTTGAAAATGCGTTTTGAGGATAGTATCATCTTTGATATTCCGGATAACTGTTCCCAGCCAGAAGCAAAAATTGTACCCTTGTCCTTGCAACTTTTGTTGGAAAATGCAGTAAAACATAATGTGGTGACTTCATCTCGACCTTTGCACATAAGGGTTTTTGAAAAACAAGGTATGTTGGTCGTGAGCAACAATCTTCAGGAAAAGCAAGTCGTTAAAAAGAGCAGTGGAGTGGGGCTGCAGAATATAAAACAGCGGTATAATATTTTAACGGACCGCGAAATGATCATCGAAAAAACCGAAAAGAATTTTAGTGTCTTCCTCCCTATGCTTACCCAAAAATATACCGTTTTGGAAACTCAAGAGAGTTATATTGAGGAGAAACGATATGCAAACGCTAAAGAGCGGGTCAAAAATATTAAAGATTTTTATAGCAATCTTATGGCCTATTGCATTGTAATACCTTTTCTGTGGTGGCTCAACTTCCGCACTACGGAATTTTTATGGGCGTTTTTTCCAACCATTGGCTGGGGATTTGGTTTAACCGCTCACGGAATGGCCGCTTTTGGTTACAATCCATTATGGGGCAAACGTTGGGAAGAACGCAAAATTAAAGAGCTCATGGAAAAGGACGACTTTTAGAATTAAGTTGTCAGATATCGGTTTGGGTACAATTGAAAATATATTGCATGTTTAAACCGAAGCATCAATTTTAAGGTTAGCATCAATTTACATTATTTATGGTTCAGTGTAAATTGATGATTAGATTCCCACCCTTCACCCTCATCAACCACAATTCATCCTATTAAAATTACAGTTCGGGCATTCACTTTTCTTTTTGTATTAGGGTATGCCGAATTTTGACATGCAATCAATATTAAAAACCGAACAATCATGGAAAATTCAAACGAACATCGCTACGCCAGAGCAAAAGAAAGAGTGGAGAATATCAAATCGTTCTATCATAATCTAATCGCTTATTGTATCGTAATACCTCTCTTGGTATACCTCAATTTCAGAACAACCGAGTTCCCGTGGGCCATTTTCCCTACCATTGGCTGGGGTTTTGGTTTGGTAGGCCACTGGATGACGGCCTACGGACAAAACCCACTTTTTGGAAAAGAGTGGGAAGAGCGTAAGATTGAGGAGTTTATGAAGGACAAAGAATTTTAGGAATGAGTATTTTTAGCTACAACATCGCATCAAATAACAACACAATGGAAACTTCAGATAAAGAAAATAAATATATACGGGCAAGGGAACGCGTAGAAGAACTCAAAAAGTTTTATGGTAACCTGACCTCTTATGTCCTGGTAATTTCAGGATTGGCCCTGATCAACTACTTTACCAATCACTTTGCTTACGCTTGGTTTTTATGGGCCGCTTTTGGTTGGGGTATCGGAATTGTTTTTCATGCCATTAAAACATTTGACCTGAACCCGTTTTTTGGTAAGCAATGGGAAAAACGCAAATTAGAGGAGTTCATGAGGGATGATGAGCAAAACAATAAATGGAAGTAATCATGGAAAATATAAATAAAGAAAAGTACGATAGGGCAAAAAAAAGGGTGGACGAAATCAAGGGTTTTTACATTCATTTGACCATTTATTTGGTGATAAACACCTTTATTTTGATCAATTTATATCTAAATACCGATAGTTTTTGGCAGTGGGAGCATTTCATCACCTTGGTCGCCTGGGGCATCGGAATACTTTTCCATGCCTCTAAAACCTTTGGATTTAACCCACTGTTGGGAAAAGGCTGGGAAGAACGCCAAATCCAGAAATATATGGACGAGGACAAAGAGGAAATGAACAAGTACAAATAAGATGATGACAGATAAAAATATAGCCAGGGAGACCGCTAAAAAGCGAGTTAAAGAACTCAAAGGGTACTACAGTCATATTACCATTTTTGTCATCGTTAATGGCATCCTGTATCTTCTAAAGACAGGTGTTTTGACTTCCTTGTTGCCCGAAGCATTCCCAAAAGAATCTTATTACTACGATTGGATAAACGCTAATGTGATCATTTGGGCCCTTATTTTGGTGGTACACACACTGATCTTATTTCGGGATAAATTTACTTTTGTTAAAAAGTGGGAGCAACGCCAAATCCAGAAATATATGGATGAAGATAATGGCGAAACGTATAAATAAGCATAAATACCGAACACGAAAACACCAAACCACAATTACATGAATGTCCTAATCATTGAAGACGAAAAACCAGCAGCAAGACGGTTGTCCAGATTGCTCTCAGAAATGGAAATTGAGGTCTCTAACATGTTGCATTCCGTGGAAGATTCGATAACCTGGTTTCAAGAAAATCCACACCCCGACTTAATCTTTCTCGACATTCAATTGTCCGATGGACTTTCCTTTGAAATTTTTGATGTGGTCGAAGTAAAAAGTGCCATCATTTTCACCACGGCTTACGATGAATATGCGCTCCAAGCATTCAAATTGAATAGCATTGATTATTTGTTAAAACCGATAGATGAAGAAGAGCTTGAAAGTGCCGTAAAAAAGTACCGAAATTTTAAGCCTGAAAATCAAAAAATACCCATCGATTTTGAGGACATAAAAAAGCTTTTGGTAAACCCCTTGGAGAGGGAATACAAAAAACGATTTACAGCGAAGGTTGGTCAACATATAAAAATTATAAATGCCGACGAAGTGGAATGTTTTTATAGCGAAAACAAGGGAACTTACGCCGCCACTTCGGACGGAAGAAATTATTTATTGGATGCCACTTTGGAACAGTTGGAGGAGGAGTTGGAACCACAAACTTTTTTTAGAATCAGCAGGAAGTTCTACGTGAACATCAATCACATAGATGATATCATTTCATATACAAATTCAAGGCTTCAAATCAAATTTAACTGCTTTAATGAGCACGAAGTGATAGTGAGTAGAGAACGTGTAAGGGACTTTAAGTTATGGTTAGAGTGAGTGGCGTTAAAAATCTGAATATCAAAATATAATAATATTAAAAAACTTACTATAAGTTTTTCTTATAGTGAATTTTTTACATTAAAATCACTGGTTTTCCTCAATACGATTATCATCAAAAGCTGAGGGGAGTAATTTAGGTATCAATTTAATAAAAATCGGTAAAAGTACTGCTCCACCAGGTAGCATAAAAATGGCCAAAGAGGGAATACTTTTAAAAATATCCAGCAATTGATTCTGTACTTTTTTCTTCTCTTCAGCATTCAAATCTTTTACCGTTGACTTCGATAAAAGTGCTACCAACTCCCTACTTTCGGTAAGCTCTTTTTTTAATCTTTTGCTATTTCTAAGAATCAGTTTACTTACATTTTTGGACATCCCATCATAGAATTGAACGGCCAAATTTTTGTTGCTTAAATAGGCGATTTTTTCTTTGTTCTCTTCAAAGAAATATTCCACAAATTCCAGCTCCAATTCCACCTCTTTTTTGGACTTGTCAAGATTCTTTCCCAAACCAAAAATATAGTCTGTTTCGGTGTAGTCCAAAGTCTTATCTTCCCATATGGTCAAGCAGGCCATATCCAAAAAATAATCCCTTTCGTTTGCAGTGAAATTTTGGTTCAATAGATCGGAAAAATCACCGTCATATTTTGCTTTATCAAGATCTACATAAGTTAAAGATGATCCCAACAATTGAATCAGTTTTGCATCCGAATCATGGGTCTCTTTGGAATTGAGTGCATGGTAGACAATGTTGATAGTGACATACTCCAAAAGCTGGGCGTGTTCCATCATATTTTTTTCGCCCCTGAGATAAATTATGAAGATGAGTATATCAACATACAGTAGGGAGTTGGTCAAACTATTTCCAAGGGCCCTACTAAAAGTATTATCGCTTAAATAGATTCTGGAGTCGATTAATTTTTCCAGTTGCGATACTGTTTTGGACCCGGTCAATATCTTGTTAAGGAAAGAAATTCGACTAACATCCAAAGATTGGTAATACTCAAACACTTTATTGACGAAATCTTCAAAATCAGTCTTTCCTACTTCAAAAGTATAGGTAAAGTATAGAGCGGTCAGTAAATTGATTTTAGCAATTTCATCTTCACTCAAGGTGTGCTCCACTTCAATAAAGGAGGGTATGTTTAAATGAACGCCGTAAACGAACCCACTTTTTTTGAGTTCCCTGTACAGACTATTGAAATCTTCAAATTTTGAAGATTCTTGTTCTACGAGATGACCAAACTTATTGATCCAACCGGAGGCAGAAGGGTTCATTTAAATGTATTAGCGGGTCAAAGTAAAACAATTTCTCTGACTTTAATTATCCTAAGGATACGACATCGATAAAAAACCGTTAGGATAATTTGATACATCAAAACCACCCCATCTCAATAAAGGTTCCGTAGGTGAGAGTGAACGAAATTTAAAAAACAAGCTTGGAAACCTTTAAGGCTTCAACTGGGTTGATGTTTTTAGGTACGCCATGGTGTTAAAGCCATGGTGTTTTTTTATTCGTTGGAAATTACTTCCTCGGCATCTGTTTTTTTCTCTTTTAAAATTTCTATTCCTTTTTGAATGACCAAATTGGTAGGTATGGTTATCTGCTTACCATCGTCTGTTCGCATAAAAAGATAAAAACCGCTTATATCCTCAACTTTGCCGGTCCAATCAAAATCTTTGTCCATAACTCGTATTCTATCACCCAAACGGAGAGGGTGATTAAAAAAAAGAATCACACTCGCCGTTAAATTGGACAAAATGGACCATTGGGCCACAAAACCAACACCCAATATGGCCAAGATGGAGGATACGAACACCGAAAAATCTTTCCAATTCACGCCCCATATCAACGAAATGCCCATGAATGCTACCAAATAGAACAGTAAGTTGATTAAATAAAAAATAATTTTTCTACTGTTCATGTCAATGGCACTTGTTCTGCCAAATCGTCTAATAGCTCTTTTACTCAAAGAATTCAGGGCAATAATTATAGCCAAAAGAACAACGGTAAATAAAATCTCGGATTTGAAGGACATTGGATCAATCATAGTAGTTCTGTAAATTTGGATTAACTTATGGTTCTAAACTACGAATAAACCCTTTCACTTTCTAAGCCATGAAAACAGATTTCGAAGAAAATTCATGGGTGATAAATTACTCACCGGACAATTATTATAACCGAAAATTCTCATTACAGGAAGACCTGCAGTTGTCCAAGGGAGATAAATCCATTACTTGGGTTAATACCTACGGTTTGGAATATATGGAGGAATTCAAGCGAATGGTAGATGGTAATGGTCTGGATGATTTTTTACTTCGATTATTATTGAACCAAAAATTGGGGAACAAGGTAATCGTATTGGAGGACCAACTATTTATAGCTGCCCGAATCTTGAAAACTGAGCATCATAATATGGAATCCGAACAAATGTATTTTGTAATATCCAAAGACTTTAATTGGTGCATACAAGAAAAGCGGGGTGACCATTTCGATTGGATTCGGCAACGGATATTTGAAAACAAGGGCATTATAAGGAAAAAACGGGCGGATTATCTCCTGTTCTTTATCTTGGAAACCCTGATAATTAATTACAAGGACAAATATGAGGAGAGCGTGGTGATGGAGAATGCATTGGATGCCATTGTAAAACGAGAGCCTACACCGGAGTTTATGTTCGAGGTGGAACAGAAAAAGGCTTTGATTCAAGATTTTAAAAAGGCTTCGCATGGTCTAAGAGATATCATCATCAAGTTGGAAAGGGTAGAAGTAAAAGGGTTTCAGACCAAATACTTTAGCGAACTTAGGGAGCAAATAAACGGTTTGATTACAGATATAGACTCCGATATTATGGAATTGGAAAGTCAAATTAACTTGTTTTTTAGTGTACAAGGCCATAGGTTGAACGAAGTAATGAAGACCCTTACCATTTTCTCGGTGGTGTTTATTCCCCTCACATTTATGGCGGGTATTTATGGTATGAACTTCGAAAACATGCCAGAATTGAAATGGCCCTACGGTTATTTTACCCTTTTGGGGTTGATGCTCATGGTCACTGTAATTTCCATCATCATTTTTAAGCGAAAAAAATGGTTTTAGCCTTCTTATTTTCCTCATAAACAGGTTGGATAGGATATTACTCGTTTTTATCCAATGATAAACATCATATTCTTGGCAATTGTCGCTCGGTAGATTTGTCTCATCATTTTAAAATTAAGACATGATGAGAAAAAAAATACTAGTAGCAGTAATGGCTTTAATGGGGTTGTCCAATTTGGCAATAGCACAGGATGCCCCAGCAGATAATGGAAGCAAATGGCAATTTAGATTGAGGGGAATTGTGGTCTCTCCCGACGAAAGTGCCGATATTGAAGCCATTGGGGGAGATGTTGATATTTCCACTTCCGTTGTTCCCGAGTTCGACATTACCTACTTTTTTGATGATAATTGGTCTTTGGAACTAATCTTGGCCACCACTAAACACGATGTTGAGGCTGTGGGTACTGCTGCAGGTGATATTGATTTGGGAAATGTATGGTTATTGCCCCCTACGCTTACGGCCCAGTACCATTTTACAGGAGGTGATTTTGTTCCTTATTTAGGTGCTGGTCCCAATCTAACCCTGTTTTATGGGGTTGATGAAGGTCCTACCGCCGATGATGTTGAGTACGATACAGCTGTTGGCTTTGCATTACAAGGAGGGTTTGACTTTATGCTAAACGATAAATGGTTCTTGAATCTGGACATTAAAAAGTTGTTCTTGAACACTACCGCCACTGTTGATGCAACTACTGCTTTAGGAGCTACTGTGGATGCTGATGTGGACATCAACCCATGGGTATTCGGTGTTGGTGTAGGTATTAAACTTTAATATTCGATTGTTTTTTTAGGTAATTTAAGTTTTGAAGGCAGTTTGGTTTATCCGGCTGCCTTCTTTTTTTGCCCAAATTTAGGAACCTACCGCACCTAAGGTGTACAATTGTTCCAAGGTTGGGGTTTTGCTACCTCCCTCAGGTTCCAACGTAATACCAAAGGCTTCAGATTCGTTTGCGTTTTCCAAAGTAAAGAGCTTGGTGTCCTGCGACGCAAAATCATCCAACAATCCGATACTGGTAGGGGTGAGCGGGTCCAATTTTAATGACCATACTTGATAAGTGAATCCATCAGGTGGTTCGGGAAGTCCTTGTGCGTCAATAATCACCTTTTGTTCCTCTTTGTTCCAATACGCTTTTGCGTAAGATGAAGGGGACGCCGTTTGTCCTCCAAGAGCGATTACGGTTACATTTTTATCCCTTATTTGTTGTAATAAGGTTTCTTTACTGGTAATTTCTTCTTGCGTATCGGTTAGGATATTTTCCAAGCTTTGCCTTTCCTGATTGGTAAGCTCTATCTCGGACTTGAGTTTGGAGTTTTCCGTATACATCCAGAACAAGCCTATTGCCAATAAAACAGATGCCGCCCAACCCAAATAACTGCGCCATGGAGTTCCCTTGCCAGAAGAAGCTTCGGGCGTGAACGGAATTATATCCCTTATTTCTGCTTTTACCTTGGCAAACCCATCTTGTGGCATTTTTGGTGAAGCTGCCCCTGTAAGTTTGAGAATGGCCTTCTCAATCTCCTCAATTTCTTTCTTAATTTCCGGATACTGTATGGCATAGTGTTGCACCTCAAGATTTTCTTCAGGGGACAGTTCTCCAGCAACGTAGAGTTCCAATATTCCAGACGCTATGTACTCTTTCACATCTATGCTCATGCCATATTTTTTCTAATGTTGGAAATACAGCTTCTAATCCTTGTTTTTATCGTGCCAATGGGAGTATTTAGCTCCTTGGCAGCTTCCTTTTGTGTATATCCCTTAAAGTAAAGCATATCTATTAGTAAAATGCATTTTTCTTTTAGCCCTTTTAAAAGGGATTGAAGACCAATGGTGTCCATTTTACTGTTTAAATCCTCACCATTTTCAAAAATACCTGCGAGAGAATCCGCAGGAAGGTTCTTTTTTTGGTTTTTATGGGTTTTGGAGCGCACTTCATCGATAGCGGCGTTCCTGGCAATATTCAATATCCACGTAAAGAAACGACCCTTTGAAGTGTCGTACTGCTCCGATTTTTCCCAAATTTTCCCAAAAACATCTTGACAAATCTCTTGGGAACGCTCCGAATCTTTGATAATTACATTGATTGCCCCACAAATATTTTCAGCATACATGTTATACAATGTCTCAAAAGCGACCGTATCCTTTTTCTGAAATTGTTGTATGAGGTTGTCCAGATCCATTGAAGTTGGCGAAATATATAAAAAAAGAGCTGCTCGTGGCAGCCCTCTTTATAAATCTTTGTTGAAAAGCTATTGCTTATTTCTGCTCCAATAAAACAGAACCTTCAATGGCAACATCTTCCCAAGTTTTGCTGACACCATCGGAACCAGTGTGCAATATCTTGCATGCTTCGTTCAAGGAAGCCAAGGCGTCTAAAGCATTCCATTGCTTCAAGTCCATAACTCCTGAGAAATTTACATGGTTGTCCTCCGTGATTTCATATTCCATTGGAAGTTCGGTAGACATTCCGTTCATGCTCAACCGTACAGCACAACTTTTATCATCCTTAAAAGTAAAGGTACCTGTAATCGATTGGGTCTCTGCCATTTTATCAAAAAAGAATTCAATGATTTTTGGATCCCTTGTCTTTGTTGGGTCATTGGTAAAAAGGCTGCTCACTGGAATGGAGAATTCTAGGCCATCCAATGTTTCCATTGGAGTTTCACCAGCGGCGTATGTCAATTTAACTTCTTGAAAGGTACCACCAACGGGAACTTTGTCTGAAGTTTTGTAAGCGGTAAACCGAACATTGGTAGAATCCTCTACTATGCTATAGGTTGCAACCGCTTCTTCTGTCTTTTCTTCTTCTTTTTTTGTTTGTTTGCAGCTGAAAGCGACTACCAGTGATAGCCCCAATACGGCAATTTGAATTTTTTTCATTTCGGATTTTTTAAATTTAGGTCCAAGTTAGGCAATATTTAAAGGGGTGTCAATAAAAAAAGCTGCCCAAAAGGACAGCTTTTTACTTTGGTGTTTTTAAAATATTATTGAATGATTCCTGTACAAGCAATTCGTGTACCGGCAGCACCCGAAGGTTGCGAAGTGTAATCATCTGTTCCTTGATGGACAATTACAGCTTTTCCTAAAATATCTTTTTTCTCATTACCGCAGCCAATACACCATTCGTCCGTGGAAAATTCCACGGTGGCGTTCCCATCTGCGTTTGCTGTGAAATTACCAATGTCACCTTTGTGATATCCATCTTCGGAGCCCCATTTTCCATGTGGTTCATGGGTGGGGTTCCAATGTCCTCCGGTAGATTTTCCATCGGATGAAGAACAGTCGGCTTTTTCGTGCAGGTGGATAGCATGTTCACCTTCATCGAGTCCTAAAAAGGTAGCTCTCATGATTACTTCTCCTTCATTTTGGGTAAAAACAACTTCACCGCTTACATTACTATCGCTTTTGGGTTCCATTGTGAACGTAATGACTTCCGGGTCAATTTGCTCTGCAACTTGTTCAACGGTCTCCTCAACCTCTTCGGCTGTTTCTTCGGCTTCCTTTTTTGCTTGTTTACAACTAAAAGCTGTTATAAATAGTAGCGCTATCGCTGTTATTTGTACTTTTTTCATTAAAATGAATTTTTATGATTAGCCTATAAACTAGTCATTATATATACCCAAGTCAAGCTATTTACCAATGGATTTTTAAGGTTTCTCCTTTTTGAACAGTCCCCTTAAATCAGGATTGTAAAAAACACCAATTTGTAAACGGTCATATACCGCATTGGCAAATTGGTTTCTCAAGTATCCAAATTGAATACTACTGTTTTCAGTAATATTAACTCCTAGCGCACCATACAATCTGTTTTGACCAAACAAATCATCTTGAAGGTTAATGAATAGTTCATCATAAAAATTCAAGAAAAAAGTGTCCGTTAAAGGCAATGTCATTTGAATGCGATAACGAGCCCTGTGTTGGGTGTCAGTGGTTTCTCCAAAATCCAGAAAGCGTTGCTCCAATCGGTATCTGTGCTCAAAAAACAATTCCCATACCTTATTTTTTAGAATAAACTGTTCAAAGATTCGATGCTCTTTCAAATTCACCTCGCCATCAAACTCATAAAAATTGGTATCGGTGTCTATAAATCCATAACCGGCTGTTGCAATAGCATTTGGATTGATATGGTAGTTGAGACCGGTTCGCAATAATAATTGGTTGAAGTTGCTTGTGGTTTCATAAAGCCTAAACTGGGCTTCCGTATGCACACTAAAACGTTCCGAAACCTTGTTGGTCCCAAAATACATATACCACGCACCCGTTTCATCCTCTCCGGGTTGTTGGGCATTTACGTTCACTAATCCAAATAAGATAAAAAGGCCTGCTATTTTTCTGATCATTTACTCTCTTCTTTTATTGGGGTACTTTGTTCTTCTTTTAAATACTCGTCCAAAAACTCTAAAATTTTACTGTATGCCGTGATTTGATTTTCTTTCTTCACAAAACCGTGCCCTTCATCTTCAAAAAGCACATATTCCACGGGAACCCCATTTTTACGGACTCCTGCCACAATTTCATCGGATTCTGCTTGCAGTACTCTTGGATCTTGCGAACCTTGAAGCACAATCAAAGGTTTCGTAACATTATCCGTATGGAAAAGAGGGGAAATCTGCTTTAAACGAACAGAATCTGCACTATATGGGTTTCCTAACTCTTTGTAAAGTGCATCTTTAAAGGATTCCCACCATGGCGGTATGCTTTTTAGCGTTCTTATCCAGTTGGTGACCCCGAACAGGTTCACACCTACATCAAATTCCTCGGGAGTGTAGGTCAATGCGGCCATCGTCATATAACCACCGTAGGATCCTCCGATGATTCCAATTTTTTCACCATCAATTTCGGGCTGTTGAGCCAACCAATTTTTGCCTTCTACACAATCCTTAAGGTCTTTGTCACCATGGTTTAAATCGTCCATTTGGTAAAAGGTCTTTCCATATCCGCTACTTCCTCGGTTGTTTACTGCTAAAACTGCATAGCCATGGTTCACCAAATATTGGATGAAGGAGCTAAAGTTTTGGCGGGATTGACCACCCGGCCCTCCGTGCACCCAAACCAAGGCAGGAACCGGATTTTCTGCGGTTGCCTGATGGGGCGAATAGTAAATGGCAGGAATTTCCAGTCCATCAAAAGATTTATAACGTACCACTTTTGCTTTTACCAAGTCCTGACCCTGAATTTCTGGATTCAACACATCGGTCAATTTTTTCTGTTCCTTGGTTTCTAGATTGTATACGTAAAGGTTAGAGGGTGTATGCGAACCTCCTGCGTAAAAACGCATCATAGTTTCATCATCGGAAAAGCTAACACTTGTAACCTCCATGTTTTCCACAGTGGGCAAGTCTATATTCTCCCCGGTAGCCACATCCATTACTTCAATGGTATTTTTTGCATCCTCGTTAATGTAGGTTACTTGGTAGGTTCCATTTTGGGTAAAATAACTTCCTGAAATATCCCAATCACGCTCCATGGCCTTTTCGTAGGATTCATCGGCAATCGTATATTTCATCAAATAGGAAAACTCGCTACCATCGTCAGTGGTGTAATATAGGGCAGAGCCATCAGGAGAAAAATCCTGTGGAGCGTTTCCACTTTGGTTTTTATTGATTTTCATCAATTCATCAGACTCCAAGTTGAATAAAAATAAATCACTATCGTTAGTGTTGATGGACTTACTTAATGCCACATATTTTTCATCAGGTGAGACTACACCAACATCATACCCGTCATCATTTTGAAACACCAATTCCGAAGTCAAGGTCTCTAAATCCATCTTGTACAAATCCATAAATCGACTTTCCCTTTTATTGGAACCGTAAAAGAATGCGGTTTTGTCCTCTGACCATTGATAAAAAAGAGATCGTGCCCCTTCTTCTGGCGTCAGGTCTTTATGACTGCCATCAGTATCTCGAACAAAAATGTGATAGATTTCATCCCCATTATTATCCATACGGAACAACATTCGCTCATCTTTTGGAAAATAGGAAATAGCGAAAACAGAAGAACTGTCCGATTGTGTAATAGGCATCATATCACCACCCGAAGTTGGAATGGTGTACATATTGTAAATACCAGAACGGTTACTCGAAACCAACAGTTTGGATTTGTCCGGTGAAAAACTGCCTCCCCTGATGGATTCGTTGTCCATCATTTGGGAGATGGTATAGGTCTTCATCGTTTCGGCGATGGAAAGTTCCTTTTTCTCTTCTTTGCAAGCCCAAATACTTGCAATTAGGGCAATGGCCAATATTTTTCTCATGTTTTTTACTTTAGATTAAAGCTTTCTGTTTCCTTAAAAGGAGAAAGGTCCAATGATTCAATGGAAGTTCGGTACGATTTCCATTTTTCATTAAAGAATGCATTGGTTTGGTCCAATGCAGCCTTTAGCTCTTCCTCGGCGAACTGAATCATTCTCCTTTCAGTTGTCGTAATCCCTGATTTTCTAGAACCTACATAGTAGGATGCATTGCCCAATCTAGACATTACATTAGGTTCGGGATTTCTAACAATACCCTGGCGTTTATCATCTTTGCCAAGATAGAGTACTACAACGGAATCAATCTGTTTTACGATTTCTTCCGAGGCTTTAATTTGTTCTTTGAACTTATCCTTGTCCAATTCTTTAAGTTCTTTTTTGAACTTGTTTGCTAAATCTTTGCTTTCAACCAATTGTTTTACGGCATCTGCAGCGGTTTGTGTGTAGCCTTCCAGCTTTTTACTGGTTTCGTACACTTCGTTGATGGAGGCCATGTTAACATCCAACCTTGGATCTGTTTTCACGGTTACCGAGGTTGAATCGGACGTTTCGCCATAAATAACTTTCACTTTGTAAGTGCCTGGTTTTACATTTACACCACCGCGTTCACGGTTGTTTTTTCTGATGGTTCTTGATGGTCTGTCCGGTCCTTTTTCATCCAAGTTCCAATAAATTCTGTGGAAACCTGCTTTTTCAGGAGTTTTGTATTTCAAAGTTCTAATGAGTCTATCGCCATCATAAAACTCAAAGAAGATGGAATCCTTGGTTTTTTCTTTGGACTTTTCTTCGTCAGCTTCTTTTTCATCGTCTTCCTTTTCATCCTTTTTCTCTTCTTTGGCCTTTTTACTTCCTTCTTTAAGGTAGTAGGTAATCATGGCGCCAGATTCCCTGTTTTCTCCACTATAAATGGCATCACCACCAAAACGGCCTCCGGTAGGTTGTTGATAAGCCGCTAGGTATGCGTCTGGACTATCGAACAAACTAACTTCTTTCTGTAAGATGGAAGCGTTGCCGGCCAATTTTCTCAAAGGACGGATATCATCCAATACCCAAGCGGCCCTTCCAAAAGTTCCGATCACTAAATCCTGCTCTCTTGGGTGAATTGCCAAATCTTTAGTGGAAACTGTTGGGAAACCTTTATTCCATTTTTTCCAATTACTTCCTGCATTTAAAGAAATATAAAGGCCATCATCCGTGCCTAAGAACATGAGGTTTGGATTTTCTGGGTCTTCAATTATGGAAAGCGTGTAGCTTTCAACATCATTTTCATCTACGATTCGAGTCCAAGTTTTACCATAATCTTTGGTTCGATATGCATAAGGCGTATAGTTAAACCTTCTATAGTCATTGGCAACCAAAAGAGCTTCACCTTTGTTATTGTTTGAGGCTTTGATTTGTGGAATCCAGCTTCCTGCTGGTAGCCCTTTGATGTTCTTGGTTACATCTATCCAAGTTTGTCCTCCATTAAGGGTGTAATGCACGCGGCCATCATCCGTTCCCACCCAAAGCATATCTTGCTCCACGGGTGATGGTTCAATTACAATAATGGTACAATGGTTTTCAGCCCCAGTGGCATCCATGGTCAATCCGCCACTTTCGCTCTGTTTTTGTTTCTCTTTGTCGTTGGTGGTCAAATCTGGGGAAATCACTTCCCATGTCAATCCTTTATCGGTGGATTTATGTACAAACTGACTTCCAAAATATACGGTGCTGTTATCAAAAGGGTCTTGGCCAATGGCAGCATTCCAGTTAAATCGAAGCATGGTGTCAGCATCGGGTGGGGTAGGGCGTACAATATATCCATCCCCCGTTTTCCAATCGTAACGGCTCACAAATCCTTGCTGGCTCATGGCGTAGCCATATTGGCTATCATCCCTGTCCGGAACTACGTCGAACCCATCGCCAAAGGCGATTTCTTGCCAATAACTATTTCTAATCCCCTGTGCTTTCCAAACATAAGCAGGTCCTCTCCAAGAACCATTATCCTGCATACCACCATATACATTATAAGGATATTCGTTGTCAGTACTGATGTGGTAGAATTGAGCAGCAGGTAAATTGCCTATAAAACGCCATGTTTTACCTCCATTTTTGGTGATATTGAGTCCGCCATCGTTTCCATCCATCATAAACTGGCCATTTTTCGGATGAATCCACCAGGCATGATGGTCAGGGTGAACCCCATTGTCAACACCATATGCGGGCATCAATTGGGTGAAATTTTTTCCACCATCTTCAGAAACATTGATATACGTAAATACAGAATAGACTCGATTTTCATTTTGAGGGTCTACATAGATTTCAGAATAGTAGAACGGCCGATTACCAATATCGCTCTTATCATTGATTTTTTTCCATTTGAAGCCACCATCAGTTGACTTGTACAAGGCATTCTTTTTGGCTTCTACCAAGGCATAAATAATATTGGGTTTGTTACTGGCGATGGCCACACCAATTCTTCCCAAATCCCCTTTGGGCAGGCCATCATCGGCGGTCACTTTTTTCCAAGTCTTACCACCATCATGCGTAATGTGCAATCCACTGCCTTCACCACCTGAGTTAAAGAACCATGGTTCTCTTTTGTGTTCCCACATGGCAGCAATCAGTTTGTTTGGGTTTTTTGGGTCCATTACCAAATCGGCAACACCAGTTTTGTTGTTTACAAACAATACTTTTTCCCAAGTTTCGCCACCATCGGTAGTTTTAAAAACACCTCGTTCCGGGTGTTCGCCCCAAGGGGAACCAATGGCTCCTACATATACTATATCTGGGTCTGTTGGGTCGATAATTACCCTATGGATGTGCCGTGTTTTTTCCAATCCCATGGATTTCCAGGTTTTACCCCCATCCAAGGACTTATAAACGCCATATCCTCCATTCAAGCTATTTCTCGGGTTTCCTTCTCCAGTTCCCACCCAAATTACGGACGGATTGGATTGCTGAATGGCCACAGCACCTATTGAAGCTGTCACTTGGTTATCAAATACTGGCTCCCACTTGATGCCACCGGAAGTAGATTTCCATAACCCGCCCGAAGCAGTTCCAACGAACATAACATCTGGATTGGAATGGACAACATCTATCGAAGTCACACGACCACTCATTCCAGCAGGACCGATATTTCTTGGTTTCATATCCTGAACCAAGTCCATGTTTAATTCTTGTGCTGTAATACTTGTTGCAATTAGCAAGAAAAAGAGAAAAATTGATTTTTTCATTAGTAGGGTTTATTATTTTGAGTTTAATTTAGTTGTGTCCAACATGACAACCGCAACCTGGTCTGGTAAAGCTTTGAGCTTCTTGATGCCAAGGAAAAGCAGCATTATACTTATTGTTTTCCCACCAGAATTGTGAACGTTCAGACTGGGTGTTGCCAATTTCATTCATGGTTTCAGTATCAAAAAGGCGTCCATTGACCATAGTGTATTTTACGGTCTCTGTATTTCGAATATCTTCCAGTGGGTTTTTGTCGAGTACAATTAAATCGGCCAATTTGCCCACTTTTAATGAGCCTATATCGTTTCCTGCACCAATGTAATTTGCACCATTAATGGTAGCAGCTTGTAGGGCTTGTATATTCGTCATTCCACCTTGGTGCAACATCCAAAGTTCCCAATGAGCGCCTAGTCCTTGTAATTGGCCGTGGGCTCCCAAATTGACCTTTACGCCTTCATTGGATAAGTCGGTTACAGTTTTAGAAACTAGAATATGACCATTTTCGTACTCTTCGTCAGGTACCATAGTCCGGTATCTGGAACGTGAGTCTATTATTTGACGCGGGGTATATTTCAATAATTTTTCGTTCTCCCAAACATTGTCTTTTTGGTAGAAGTAGTATTCGCCGTTTACTCCGCCATAATTCACGATTAGGGTTGGAGTATAGCCTGAATTACTTGTTTTCCAGAGTTCCAAAACATCTTTGTATACCGGTGCCACTGGGATGTTATGTTCCACTCCCGTATGTCCATCCATAATCATGGACATATTGGTGTAGAAGGTAGAACCACCTTCGGGCACCACATTGATTCCCAGTTCACGAGCAGCTTGGATTACCTGTTGTCTTTGTTCACGTCGGGGTTGATTATAACTTTTAACGGATTTGGCACCAAAGGCTTTTGTTCTTCGAATAGCGGAACGTGCATCGTCCAAATTGTTGATGACCGCTTTAAAATCTCCATCCGCTCCATAAAGAATAATTCCAGTGGAGAACAAACGAGGACCAATCATATCTCCATTTTTGATGAGCTCGGACATGGCAAAAATGGATTCGGTGTTTGCAGAGGGGTCATGCGATGTGGTTACTCCAAAGGCCAAATTTGCATATAATTGCCAATGTTTTTGTGTCGTTAGTCCATAGCGGAAGCCACCAACGTGCGCATGGGCGTCCACAATACCGGGCATTATGGTTTTTCCGGATACATCATACACTTTGGCATTGCTTGGCACATTGATCTCATCGGATTTTCCAAGGTATTCTATTTTATTCTCGTTAATGACAATGGTTCCTTTTTCTATAACCTCGTCATTTTCCATCGTGATTATACGAGCATTGGTAAATGCGATTCTTCCTGAAGGCTTATACGTTTTTGAAGTCAGGCCTACCTTGATACCGACACTGTCCATCTTGGCAATTTTCTCCGGTGAATCGGGGAGAAATGTAAACCGGTCTTTTATATCGTTGGTAAAATACTCCTCACCAAGGGTCCAGAATATTTTTTTACTGTCTTTGGACCAGTGAAGATTAATGCCTGCATCTTTTGCAATTTGAGAAACAGGTACTGCTTTGGAATTGTTGTCCAAATCAATTTCCTTTCCGTTCATCACCAAAGGGGCCACATAGGCTTTGTGCAAAATAGTAAAAGCAATCCATTCATTGTTAGGACTGGGCACCAAGCGGTTGGCATATTTGGATTTGATATGGGTTCGTTCGTCTTTTCCATTAAGGTTAACGGATTTGAGCGATTTGGTGAGGTTTCCAAAATAGGTGCCACCAGTTTGATAAAAAATACGTTTCCCATCTTTAGTGAAAGTTGGATATGCTCCATTATTTATCACCCATTTTACATTGGAACCATCCGTATTCATGGTGTAAATTCCTGTTTTTTTGGTAAAGCTTCTACCTTGGTCGTTATTGCCCGATTCTTTTTGATAGGTAATCATATTTCCATCTGGACTAAAACTTGGTGTTCGGTAGATTCCTTTTTCCGTGGTCAACTTGATCATAGTTCCACCAGAAGCAGGTATTTTGTAAATGGCGCCTAAATTTTCATCGTTCCAAGTAACAAAGGCGATGGTTTTCCCATCATGGGAGAAGGTGGGTTCAAACTCAAAATCGCTTCCGTTTGTCAACCGTTTAGGTTTTCCATTGGGTAATTTTTTGGTCCAAATATGTCCCAATGCATTAAAAACCAATGTTTTTTGGTCGGGAGAGGTTACAGCATGGCGTATAACCTTAGCCGTGAATTGGTCGGGAGCTACAGGGGAATAGTTGTGTAGGGTTTCTGCAATTTGGATTTTGGCATCAACAGTGAATGGAATGTTGGACACCGCCAATGTACTTACATCAATTTTGTAAATTTTTCCCTTGTTCCAGAATACGATTTCTTTATCATCGGGCATCCAACTAAAATTGGGATAAACACCAAATATGGCCCATGCTTCTTGTTGATCTTTGTTGAGGTCATCGAAAATTGGCCATTCTTCACCAGTTTCTAAATCATGAAGATACAGTACGGTTTTTGTTCGAACTCTTTTTATAAAAGCCAAGGTTTTGCCATCATGTGAAATTTGTGGTCTCGCTGCACCCCCAGGACCACCAGTCACTGTAATGGTCTTTCCCGTTTCAAAATCGTAGCGTTTTATGGCATAAATCTGTTTGTTCGGGTCCTTGTTGTATTGAAAAAATCCACCAGGATAGACATCTTCACTGTAATAAAGATATTTTCCATCAGGTGAAATACATGGTTCGTTTACATCTTGCTGGTCATTTTTTCGTTTGGTAAGTTGAATTCCTGATCCACCGGTGATATGATATTGCCAAATTTCACCTGCTCCTAGGGAGCGCCCCGATGTAAAATGTTTTCTAGCCACCAAATAATTACCGTTCGGCATCCAATACGAGTTGTTCAACAACCTAAACTTTTCTTTGGTGACCTGTTCGGCATCGGAACCATCTATGTTCATCACCCAAATATTGTCACCGCCGCCCGCATCACTGGTAAAGGCGATTTTCTTTCCATTAGGACTAAAATGAGGTTGTACTTCAAAAGGAATTCCTGTTCTTAATGCGGTTGCTTTTCCGCCAGTAATGGGCATGGAATAGATGTCACCCATAAGGTCAAATACAATGGTTTTTCCATCAGGGCTTACATCTAGGTTCATCCAGGTACCTTCATCAGTACTGAATTGGTGTTCTTTGAAGTTGAAATCTCCTTTGGGATTGGTGACATCCCATTTGGAATCGTCTTTTTTTTCTTGGGAAAACGAGGTCATCGATGCAAGAAGCATCAACATATAGACAGGCTTTTTCATTTTGGTCGTTAATTAGTCGCCTAAAGATACCAAAAACCCCTGCCTCAATTCTTAAAATGATGTTAATGAAGCATCGTAGGAATATAGAGGTTTATTCGTTTTTATAAACAATACCATCCTTCATGACAAATTTAACATTTTTCATTTGTGAGATATCTTCTAAGGGATTGCCTTCCACTGCAATAATATCGGCTAAATACCCATTTTGAATACTCCCCAATCCATCAAAATGTAGGATTCTTGCATTCACAGAGGTGGCCGATTGTAAAGCTTTGATGGGCTCCATTCCATATTCGACCATAAGCTCTAATTCCCGGTAGTTTTCACCATGGGTAAACACACCAACATCACCTCCAAAAACAATATCGACTCCAGATTCCAAAGCCAATTGAAACGATATTTTCTTTTTGGCCACCCTTTCTGGGTCGGCTTCTTTACCTTTTCTCCAACCTTTGTATTGCTCAATCGCATCGCCGGCTGCGAGGGTAGGGCATAGGGCTACATTGCGCTCTTTCATCAATTTCAACACTTCCATGGTTGCACCATCTCCGTGTTCAATGGTCTCCACGCCTCCTAAAATGGCACGTCGCATTCCCTCAGGAGTACTGGCATGTGCCACAACATAACGTCCCGCAGTAGTGGCCGCCGAAACCATGGCATTAATTTCTTCTTGCAGAAATGTAGGTTGGGAGGGCTCGCCCGAGCCCCATCGATAATCTGCATAAATTTTAATGAAATTGGCACCATTACCAAGTTGGGTACGTACTTCTTTGATCGCTTTGTCGCTACCGCTTACGGGCACAGCCCCCAACGGTACTTTAACCCCATCATGGAATCCTTTTGGGCCATAGGCACCAGTGGCGACTATTGCAGGACCTGCCATTAGAGTACGTGGGCCGGGAATGATTCCATCATCTATAGTTTTTTTGAGATAGACGTCGGTGTATCCTGCTCCTTCAGAACCTAGGTCTCGCATGGATGTTACACCTGCACTTAAAGATTTTTTAGCATGAACCACACCTCTAATTGCTCTTTCCGTGGGAGATTCTTTCAGTACTTGGTCGTTCCATTCGGTTTCATTGTATGGATGCAACAATAAATGGGAGTGTCCCTCAATAATACCAGGCATTAAGGTCATGCCTTTTAATTCATGTTTGGTGTATGAACCAGCTGTTTTTAAGCCATCCATTGGGCCAGCGTAGGTAATTCGATTTTCATTTACAGCTACGACCCAATCCTCATGCATTGCTATACCATCAAAAACCCGTTCAGGAATTAATAGGGTTTGGGAATGTAGACTGTTCAAACACAAAAATAGAAGTAAGAAAAAATAATGTTTTGATTGCATGTTCTGGTTGTTTGGAATTAATCTATCACGGAGTTGTTCAATAATTCTTGCAGTTGTCTTTTAGAAAATACTTGGGTTCCCTTAATCACGGAATAAATTTTCTGGGTATTTTCGATGTTTTCCAATGGGTTCTCATCCAAAATGACCAAATCTGAAACTTTTCCTTTGGAAACAGCTCCGTAATTATCATTTTGGTTTAAAAATTTGGCTCCATTTACTGTTGATGTGCGAAGTGCATCCAATGGCGATATCCCATTTTCCACCATAATCTGTAATTCTTTATGCAACGATATGCCCGGGTAGGTGTAGGAGTTGTATGCACCACTATCGGAACCTGCTAATAACTGGACGCCTGCATCGTTAAGTGATTTTGTCAATTCCCCAAAAAAGGTATCCAATTGTTTACGGTTTTCTCGGGCTTCTTCCGATGAATTTAAGGCTGATCGGATTCTACGTTGATAGGTATCAATGATTCCAGTACCCATATACCGTAGGTACTTATCATTGGTATGGTCTACCTCATCCAAATAACTTAAGGTTTTTCCAATATGAAGTGTGGGGACCACAAAAACATCGTTCTCTTTTAACTTGTTAAAGGTATTTTGGGCCGTACTATCCGAATAGGCATTTAAGAGTGCTGGCATAGCATCCCAAAATCCCATTTCACCATTGTTTATTTTCTCGGTTACCTCAAGTTCATTATTGGCGCACCCTTTCATAATGTAGTAAAGGTGTTCAATGCCATCCATGCCTGCATTTATGGTTTCATCCAGAGTAACAGTAAATGGCATGTGTCCCGATACAGTGAACCCTCTTTTCTTGGCTTCTTCTATGGTTTTGAGGTAGTTTTCGGGTGAAATCCTGCTATCATAAATTTTAACAAAATCCACATTTAAGGCCTCCAAGGAATCCAATGCCTTTATGATTTCGTCTTCGGTTTCCACTTCCAATGAGCCAGCCCAAGTGGCACCAGGACCATCAATTTTTGGACCTGCGGTAAAAATAGTAGGTCCAACAAGGTCTTCCACGGCAATTTGATGTTCCCATTCCATCACAGCATGGGTAAGGTCGCCACCTGCATCACGCACCGTAGTTATTCCATTGGCTATAAATAGCTTCAAAAAATTCTTGTTGTTGGCAATTAATGAATCACCTCCTCTTAAGTGAATGTGGTTGTCCCAAAAACCGGGCAATATGTATTTTCCGGTGGCATCAATAGTAGAATCAGCTTTGATATTAGCCACGGAATCTATCGCGGTAACTGCTTGGATTCTCCCATTGGAAATGTAAATGTTTTGTTGTTCAACATTTCCAGTTTCCAAGTCAATGACTTGGGCATTGGTAATCGCTAAATCGTAATGGTAGGTGGTCTCCTTCTTACAGCCAACAATAATGAGTAGAAAGGATAAAACGAGTAGTCGGGTCATTAAGGGTTGATTTTTAATTCCTTAAAGATACCTGATTTTTTATTCATCCTGCTTTTGGGTTTTTCCACTTTTTTTAGTGATTTTTATCCAAATACAAGTTTTGAAGGAAGTTAAGCCTAGTTGGTTCTATTTATTATTGTTGATTCTATCGGGTGAGGCCATTTTTATCCTTCCTTTTGTATTACCGCGTGTTTTTAGGCCAACCGTTCTGGATGTTTTGGAGTTGGACAATGTCCAGTTAGGACTGTGCTTTTCGGTATACGGATTGGTCGCCATGATTTCCTATGTTTTCGGCGGACCTTTGGCCGACAAATATCAACCTCGAAAATTGATTGCCATTGCTTTATGGATGACCGCATTGGGTGGCTTTTTATTTGCTCAATATCCCGCTTTATGGGTACTTCAGGTGTTGTACGGTTGGTGGGGCTTTACCACAATTTTCCTTTTTTGGGCTCCCATGATCAAAGCGACAAGGATTTGGGGCGGCGCCGATTCACAGGGAAAAGCATTCGGGTTTCTCGATGGAGGTCGTGGACTAACAGGCGCCTTGTTCGGTTTGATGGGGGTTGTAGTCTTCTCCTTTTTTTTGTTGGAATCTCCTGAAATAGCTACTCTTCAAGACAGAAAGGATGCGTTTACTTATGTGTTGTATTTCTCATCCGCAATTATCATCTTGGTAGGCGTTTTAGTGTGGTTTTTTATGAAAACCAGTGATAATGATGAAAAGGTGATTCGTAATCGTATTTCCTGGGCAGATATTAAACAAGTCTTAAAACTACCTTCGGTTTGGCTGTTGATGATAATTATTCTCTGTGGTTACGTCGGATATAAAATTACAGACGTTATCTCTCAATATGCCGAAGAAGTCATGTTGTACAATCAAGTAGATGCAGCTAAAGTTGGAACCTTATTGCAATTTCTCCGGCCCACAACAGGTATTCTTTTTGGCTTGATTGCAGACAGGCTAAAAATCACATGGTTGTTGGTACTGAGCTTTATTTTGACTCTTATAGGGGGATTGCTGTTCGCTAGTGGAGTGATAGCGCCCACTACCACGCTTTTGTTTTTTATGTCCGTTGTTGTAATTGCTGCCGGGGTTTATGCCACACGCGCTTTGTATTTTGGAGTAATGCACGTTGGCAAAATTCCGTTGACCTTAACGGGAACAGCTGTTGGACTTATTTCGTTGATCGGTTACACGCCCGATGTATTTGCTGGTCCGGCCTACGGAATGCTTTTGGATGCACATCCAGGCGAGGAACTTGGGCATCAAAATGTGTTCTGGATGTTGAGTGTATTTGCCCTTATTGGAGGAGTAGCTGCCTTTATCTACCACAGAAAATATGGTAAGGAGTGACCTTATTGCTTTCTGTATTTGATGTTTTTTTCTGAAAGGGATACAATTTCCATGATTCTTTTTTTTCGGGTCTCTTCCCGCTTGGCTTGTTTTAACCAATAGAGATAGCTTTTTCTTTGGCTGTTGGTAAAACTTTTGAAGTTTTCATAAGCGGTTTGGTGATTGTCAAAAACTTTTTGCAAATCTTCCGGAACCACACCGTTTTCCACATCGTCCAGTTCGGTCCATGAACCATTTTTCTTGGCCACTTCAATGGCTTTTAAACCGCTTTTGTGAATCAATCCATCGGCCTTTAACGCTTTTATATAATTCTTGTTCAATTTACTCCAAGTGCTTTTGGGTTTTCTGGGGCAGAAGTATTGTTTGCGTTTTCCATCGCCGAGACTTCTCACGGTACTATCTATCCATCCATAACAAAGGGCAACTTTTACGGCTTCTTCCCATCGCATACTTTCTTGATGGTGTTCCACCTTGTAAAAAATCAGGTGGACACCAGTTTGCGTTTCATGATTTTCATGAAGCCACTCGCGCCACTCTTCATCATTTTTAAAATAATGCTCAGGATGCTTTTTCAAACTATATTTTTTGGGTCTCTATGTAGAAGTTTTTGTCAAAATCAACTTGGGCTCCATCCAATTTCTCCGTTTTCCATTCAGCAGAAGGGAAGAGCCATTTTTCCGAACCATCTACAAATACTCTAATGGGCATATCAAAATCTTCAACAATATCAACGTATCTATACGTAATGGAACCATCTTTGATTTTATATTCCAATTTAGGAATCATAGTTGTACGCAAGTATTGATTAAAGAAAGCGGATAAATCCTTACCTGATTTCTCACTTAAATAGTTTTCGATTTGTTCGGAAGTAACCGTTTTATGGTAGAATTCTATGTTGAGGCCTCTTAGCATTTGACGCCATTTATCATCATCTTCCACCAATTGGCGAAGAGTGTGCAACATGTTGGCCCCTTTGTAGTACATATCGCCAGAACCTTCTTTGTTTACCCCATAAGGACCAATAATAGGTCTGTCGTTTTGAATGTTGGCACGGGTTCCAATAACATATTCGGCAGATGCCTTTTTTCCAAAATGGTAGTCGAGATATAGGTTTTCCGAGTAAGCGGTAAATCCTTCGTGCACCCACATATCGGCAATATCTTTATAGGTGATGTTGTTGGCAAACCATTCGTGGCCTGCCTCGTGAATGATAATAAAATCAAACTGTAAACCCCAACCAGTACCTGATAAGTCACGTCCCAAATATCCATTTTCATATTTATTCCCGTAGGTAACGGAACTTTGGTGTTCCATACCCAAATACGGAACCTCCACCAACTTGAACCCATCTTCATAAAAAGGGTAGGGGCCAAACCAATATTCAAAGGCCCGCATCATCATAGGGGTTTGAGCAAATTGTTTTTTGGCTTTTTCCAAATTTTCGGGCAAAACGTAATAATCCAACTTTAAGGGGCCTTCCTCCCCTTCATAAAGTTCACCAAAATGCGTATAGTTCCCAAGATTGACATTAACACCATAGTTATTGATGGGGTTTTCAACTACCCAATTGTAGGTTTTGAAATCGCCTTTATCCTCAACACTTTCCAATTGACCGTTCGAAACATCCATAAGGTCTTTGGGAACAGTCACGCTAATGCGCATACTGTCCACCTCGTCGTACATGTGGTCTTTGTTGGGCCACCAAACACTTGCGCCCAAACCTTGGCAAGAGGTGGCGACAAATGGGCTTCCATTTTCGTCTTCTTTCCAAGAAAAGCCGCCATCCCATGGCGCTCTAACGGCTTCACGCGGATATCCAGAGTATGTTATTTTAAGTTGATTGAACTCTCCGGGTATTTGTTTTTTCTTCAGTTTGATGAAATGTGCGTTTCCTTCGGAGGTAAACTTTAGTTTTTTGCCATCTTGAACCACAGATTCGATTTTCATGGGCGCTTGGAGATCAATTTGAAGCGTTTTGGCCTGCTCTAACACTTTATACCGAACGATATTATAACCTGAAATAAACTTTTTGGAGGGTTCCACTTTTACACTTAGGTCGTAATGGTTTAAGTCCCACCATTCCCTTTCCGGTGTTATGCTGCCCCTTAAGGTATCCTGTCTAGTGAAATTTTGTGCATTGATGGCCCATGCTCCCAATAATAGAGCAATAAGAAAGAAACTTTGTTTCATATGTAAAATTGTAATTATCTAAAAACCTTGTTTGGGAAAACCACCGGGCTTTCATGCCCATCTTTTCCAACGGCAGCTACACCAAAAAAGAAATTGTCAATGACAATACCTTCTAGGGTATGTTCGCTGACATCGCCCACATACTTGTAATTATCCCAAGTAGGGGAGGTGGTATCTCTCCAATAAATTTTATAGCCTATTGCACCTTCTACCTTGCTCCATCTTAGTTTTGCATTAGGTTCTACGATTCCACCAATTTCAACAGTTTCTGGGGCAGGTGGAGCCCAAGCAATCGACGCCAAGTTTATGGCATTTACAGCCGTTAGTTTTTTAGCATACCCAAAATTGACATGTTCCAAAACATCACCATAGGCGATACCATCTTCTACACGAATATCTTGGTGTTGTTGGGTGTAATTTTCATGCGCCTCCATAATGCGGATACCCGCAAAACCCGCATCGTTAAAAGGCCTATGGTGCCCACCACGTCCAAATCTATCCAAACGGTAAATCATCATGGGGTTCATTTCTGGCATGTAGGTCTTAGTGGTTTTGTACACGTACCTTGCCAACTGACGCGAAATTCCATCGACTTCGCCACCGTAAAAACGTCGTGCTCTACGTTGTTGTTCGGTTTCTGTTGGAGGAACTGGCTCTGAAAAGATTCGGAAATCCCTGTTGCTCACTACACCATCAACACCTGTGATGTTTCCAATCATGTCATTATTGAGAATGCCTACTATGTCCCATCCTTTCTCCTTGGCATAAGCGGCCATTCCTTTTCCACCATAAAGTCCTTGCTCTTCGCCGGAAAGACCCAGATAAATAATGCTGCTTTCAAACTTGTACTTGGAAAGTACTCGCGATGCTTCAATTGTCCCCGCCATTCCGCTGGCATTATCGTTGGCTCCGGGCGAATCTGAAGTATAGTTGGTTGGGTCGCTCACGCGGGAGTCAATATCCCCACTCATAATAATGAAGCGGTTCGGGAATTTGGTTCCCCTTTGAATGGCGACAACGTTTACCACTTCAACATCTTTTACGATTCGGGCATTATCTCCTTTTTCAATCAGGTTTTTTTGATAGAAAACTTCCAAACAATCTCCGCAGTTTGATGATATTTTTTCAAATTCCGACTTGATCCATCTTCGAGCGGCGCCTATCCCCCGAGTTTGGGAAACGGTATCGCTTAAAGTGTGTCGTGTCCCCAAGTTTACAAGCGTGGTAACGTCGCTCTCGATGCGTTCGGCTGATACATCATTGATGATATCGTAAATACGTGTGTCCGTTTGAGCTTGTGTAAGTGATATGATAAAAAAAGCAAAAAGTAGGGGGAGGTAGTTTTTCATAATTAGTTTGAGTTGAGTTTTTCCTTGAAAATTTGAACCATAAAAATAGCGAAAACTACCCAAAGCAGTTTTATGTTGGAACTTGAAAGATTGTTAAAAAACGAAATGTCTAATTTTGGATAAAGGTAACCTTCGCAATTTGGCCATTTTCCACTTCATAAATGGCAATGGCTTTAAAAATCTCTCCATTGATGGTGACCAATTCTTCGTCAATCACCTTGTTTCCGATAACAATTCTGTTTTTTATCTCACAATGCAGATCAGGGGTGTTTTCAAAAAATGCACCGTATTGCTGTACAAGTTTGGGTTTACCTTTGGATTGGAATGTTTTTGGAAATTGGTATAGTTCAACATCATCTGCATAAGTGTCTGCAAAGGCATCAATATCCCTGTTATTGTATGCTTCCAGTTGTTCTTGTACAATTTTTTCCGCATCGGTTAATGGTCCGTCTGGAAAAACAAAGGTCATGGATGAAATAAGCCCGTTTTCCACTTGGTAAATGGCAACCTGGCGCCCATCCCTACCATCAACTTTGCTGATTTCCTCATCAAGTATTGTGTTTCCAAGTACAATTCGATTGACCACCTCTACACTTGAGTTCTTGACGTTTTCAAAGAAGCGACTATAGTTTTCGTGCATTTTGTCATTACCTTGATACATTTTTTCATTGGGAAAACGACTTACCAGAACATCATCCGAAAAACAACCAACAAAAGCATCCAAATCCCTATTATTAAATGCCGTTACTTGATTTCGAATAATTTTGGCAGGTGACTCCTCGGCCACAAAAGCCAATCTTTTTGAGTTGGGGCTAATGGCAATACGACTTATATTGTTAATTTCTTCTTGGTCAAATTCGATGATGGTTTCCCATTCAGAACCTTCCGAACCAACATCTAACGTTAAGAGTTTTTTTCCTGCTCCGGTAATAATGGTATTTTCATCCAACCAACAAATATCCTCCTCATGGTCATAAGTGTTCGTTATTTTTTTTGACTCACCAGTTATTGGGTCTAAGGACAAAATTTGCCATGTATCGTTCTTTTTGCCAATAAAACTGACTAAATCGGTACCGGGTATGTTATGTAGCGACCGTCCTACGTTTTGGTAAACTGTTTTTTGGGTATCTTCTTCTAGGTTGATTATTTTTAGGTCCATTCGATTTTCTATCAAAACGGTTGCAACCAGAATATGGTCGTTGAACCAAACATGGTACCCAATTTTCAAATCTGTGATCGGGGTAGATTCACTTGTTTTAAAATTGTATTCATACAAGCGTTGTAAACCATCCATATCCAACCGAATAGCAGAAATGGCATTTTTTTCAGGAATGCGCAAGGGTGAATATTCACTACCTGCCGTTGTATAGGTCAACCAAGTAGAAGTACTGCCCTTGTTCACATTAAATTGAAGGATGTCGGTTTGGTTTTCCCGAGTGGATGCAAACAAAACGGTATCATCGTCCCAAAATGAAGGTTGGTTGTCGTATCCAGGGTTATTGGAAATATTTTTGGGATTGGTAAGAACCGGCTTTCCATTGTTTACTTCTAAGTCAAAAAGATATACTTCTGTTTCTGTTTGTGTCCACCCGTAGACGTTCACCGATAAAAAGCAAATAATGAAAACTGTTCGTATCATGGTTTTGTAAAACGTTTTAAAAGTTGCCTTACCCTTGCAGTATTTTCCACATGGTATTTGGCCTGTGTTTTTTTGAGTCCAACTTTAACTGTAATGGCCGAGTCGGGCAGTTCTTGGAACATAAATTCATCTGTCCAGTCATCACCAATGGCAAAAACAAAGTCGTAATCGTCTTCACTTAACATACGAGTAGCAGCCCTACCTTTGTTCACGTTGCTGTTTTTTATTTCCATTACCTTGTTACCGTTCAATACGCTAATATCGTCATTGCCTATTAAACTTCGTAATACGGTGTTGAGTTCAGTAGCTCTTTTTGTTCCAAAATCAGGGTCTGTGTTTCTGTAATGCCAGGCCAAAGAATAATTCTTTTCCTCAATGAAAGAACCCGGAGTTCTATCCACAAAGGATTCCAAAACAGGTCTAATCTTACCCATCCATTCTCCTTTTACTTGTTCCAACATTTTAAATTCATCCCCATTTCGAGAAATCCAGACACCGTGTTCTACTATCATATTGTATTTTTTAGGCAGGAACCAGCGAGTAAAGGTTTGTTTGTCCCTTCCGCTTATTAAAAACACTGTGGTGTTCTCTTGCCGGTGCAGCTCGTCCAATAGCTCATACAATTCTTCATCAGGAGATGCTTTTTGGGGGTCTTTGTGGAATCCCACCAAGGTTCCATCATAATCCAAGAACAACAAACGCTTTTTCGATTTTGCATATGTTTCTTCGATCAACTGTAGAATTTCGGGAGACATTTTTTCGGAAATGAAGGCTTTGCCCAAATCTCTTTTTTCTTTCAGGGCATTCATAAACTCATTGGCCCAAACTTCCACATTGTAGCGTTCCAATCTTTTTTGTAAAAAGGAGTTTCGCGTTACTTGCTCCTCCAAGGGCATATTTAAGGCTAGCTTCAGGGTGTCTGCTTGCTGCTCAAAATTGTTTGGGTTTATTAAAAGCGCTTCGTTCATTTCGTAAGCAGATCCGGCCATTTCACTCAAAATAAGCACTCCGGATTTATCTGTTCGTGTGGCGATGTATTCCTTGGCTACCAAATTCATCCCGTCTCTTAGTGGTGTTAGCCATGCAATATCGCTGGAGGTATAAAGATCAATCAAGCTTTCGAAGGGCAAAGAGCGATAAAAATACCAAATTGGGGTCCAGTTTACAGTGGACAACTCTCCATTGATCCTGCCTACCAATTCATCAACCTCTCTTTTCAACAATTGATATTGGGGTACATTGGAGCGGGAGGGTACTGCCAGTATAATCAATCTCACCTTTTCTTTGTATTCGGGATATTTCTGTAGGAAGTATTCAAAAGCATTGATACGTTTTGCAATACCCTTACTGTAATCCAAACGGTCAATGGAAAGAATGAGTTTGGTATCGGGTGCAGATGCTTTGTGATTATCCAAACGGAGTTGTAGGTCACTGCGTTCGTCTTTACTTTTGGAATCATGTAACACGGCGGCATCCCTAAACTTTTTGTAATCGATTCCCATAGGGAAGGAATCTACTTTTATAACCCTGTTGTCCAAATAAATCTCGTTAAAGCTTACATCGAGGCCAATAAGTCTTCTCACAGAACTCAAAAAGTGTCTTTCATAGTCGTACGTATGGAAACCGATAAGGTCCGAGCCCAACAATCCTTCTAAAATTTCTTCACGCCATGGCAATGTTCGGAATATCTCAAAAGAAGGAAAAGGAATATGTAGGAAGAAGCCGATGGTGGTATCGGGACGTTTTTCGCGAACCATTTGAGGTACGAGCATCAGTTGGTAATCATGTACCCAAATGGTATCGTCTTCAGTTGAATTTTCTATGATGGCATCAGCAAATTTTTGGTTTACCGCTTTATAGGTGTCCCAATAATTCAGTTCAAACTCGGAATATTTTAAAAAATAGTGGAATAGGGGCCATATGGTCCTGTTACTGAACCCGTAGTAAAAACCATCGATTTCATTGGAATTGAGCTTTACTTTTGCACAACCATGTTCTTCCAGGGCTTTGTCAATATCATCCTCAAGTGCTTCAGGGATATCCTCATCGGTTAATCCGGACCAGCCTATCCATAAACTTTCCCCCCCGCTATGAACAGATTTCATTCCTGTTGCCAAACCCCCAACACTTGGTATTGCATTAAGGGTTCCGTTGCTAATTTGTAATTGAACGGGTAGTCGATTTGAGATTATGATAGTTTTGCCCATAAAAGGATGATTTTTGACCTATTTTTATTTTTTGTTTCTTTAAAAATCGGGAAATTCGAGCGCAAAACCAATTCATTCTAACCCTTTTGAGAATTTTTGATCTATGGACAACTTGAATTACGGAATTATAGGAAATTGCAGGAGTGCGGCATTGATTTCCAAGGAAGGCTCCATGGATTGGTGCTGTCTGCCAGAATTTGATTCTACTTCGGTATTTGCCAAATTGCTTGATGAGCGGAAAGGTGGAAGTTTTGAAGTCTTGGTGGGTGAAGAATATGAGATAGACCAAGAATATTTTAAGAACACTGCGATTCTTGTAACTCGATTTTCTGACGGTGATAATATTTTTGAACTTCATGACTTTATGCCAAGGCACCATAAGATGAATGGAAAGTACATGGCGCCACCTGAACTGATTCGATATGTGAAGCATATTTCTGGAAAGCCAAAATTTTCTGTTAAGTATGACCCCAGGTTGGAATATGGTATGGGCGAGACAAAACATTACATCAAAGAGAATTTTATTGCCAGTCTTACTCACGAGTCTAAGTACGATACGCTTTTCCTTTACACCTCTTTTGATAAAGCATCTGTTTTAGAGGCTAAGGAAATTGTTTTAGAGGAGGATGGGTATTTTATGATATGCTACAACGAAAAAATATTACAGCCTTCCACAGATAAAATGGGGTTGGAGTTAGAACGTACAAAAGTGTATTGGTTGGATTGGGTCGCTAAGACCCCAACGTACAAAAAGTTCAATAATCAGATTGTAAGGAGTGCTATAACCCTAAAGATGTTGACTTATGACAAAACAGGGGCTGTTTTAGCTGCGGCAACGACATCACTTCCGGAAACCATTGGAGAGGTTCGAAATTGGGATTACCGTTTTTGTTGGATTAGAGATGCATCTATGGTTATCAAAGTCGTATCCGAATTGGGACACAAAAATTCTGCTAAACGATACTTGCAGTTTATTATTGATTTGATGCCGGATAAGGATGAGAAACTCCAAATCATGTACGGTATCAACAAGGAAAAGAAGTTGACAGAGAAAACCCTCGACCATCTTGATGGGTATAAGGGATCTAAACCCGTGAGGGTTGGTAATGCTGCGTATAAACAACGTCAGAATGATATTTACGGCATTTTGATGGATGTAATCTACGAGCAATTGAGGTCGTTCAGCAACGATATTGAAAATGTGGAAGAACTGTGGAACATTACCAAGGGAATTGTTTGGATAGTTGGAAAACACTGGGAAGAACCAGATAAGGGTATTTGGGAATTCCGCGGGGAAGACAAACATTTTACCTTCTCCAAGGTCTTGTGTTGGGTAGCCTTGGATCGTGCCATAAAAGTGGCGAATATGTTTGGAAAAACGAGAAAGTTGGAACGTTGGACCGCCCTTGAGCAAAAGATTAAGGACGACATCCATGAAAATGCTTGGAATAGTGATATCAACGCATTTGTACAAAGCTATGGATCCCGCCATTTGGATGCTTCCGTATTATTGATGGAACCCTATGGTTTTATCCACGCCCGTGATCCAAAATATGTAAGCACCGTAAAAGCCATAGAGGAGGGACTTAGCAACGATGGTCTTTTGTACCGATACAAAAACGAAGATGATTTTGGACTTCCTTCGTCATCTTTTACGATATGTACGTTTTGGTTCATCAATGCCTTGTTTAAAATAGGCGAGGAGGAAAAAGCGTTGGAACATTTTGAACGCTTATTGAGCTATAGTAACCACTTAGGGCTGTTCAGCGAGGATATCGATTTTAAAACAAAACGATTGCTGGGTAACTTCCCTCAGGCGTATTCCCATTTGGCACTTATTGAATGTGCTATTAACTTTTCCAAAAAGGAAAGGGATGAGAAAATATTGGAATCCATAGGTTAATAAATAAAAAACGCCCCACATTGGGGCGTTTTCAAATCCTACTGGGCTTTCATCCCAACAAATATTTGAATTAGTCAAAGGTATACCCATTATCTGCGGCAACTTTGTCGGCGATTTGCGTTCTAAGTTTCACAACATTGGGTTGGTTTGTGTACTTGGTGAAGCGTTTAAGACCCATTAGCATCATACGTTGTTCATCACCTTCCGCAAAAGAAACTATAGCTTCCTTTCCTTTTTGTTGAACAATGTCGACCGCCCTGTACAAATACAACTTGGACATTGCTATTTGCGCAGATTGGGCTTCTTCACCAAAACGTTTTGCATTTTTCTCGGTTCTTAAAATAGCAGATTCTGCCATATAGGTTTGAATCAGGATATCGGATGCTGCCATTAACAACATCTGATGTTTTTCCAAATCCGGTCCAAATTTTTGAACGGCACTTCCTGCAATCATCAAGAATACTTTTTTCAATCGGGCAATCAAGTCTTTCTCTTCTGATAACACTTCAGAGAAGTCTGGTGTTTCAAAAGATGGGATGCCCATCAATTCTTCGCCCACGGCCGTAGCTGGACCTAGTAAGTCAACATGGCCTTTCATGGCCTTTTTTACCAACATTCCTACGGAAAGCATACGGTTGATTTCGTTGGTACCTTCATAAATTCTAGAAATACGGGCATCTCTCCAGGCAGATTCCATTGGGGTATCTGCGCTAAAGCCCATTCCTCCGAATATTTGGATACCTTCATCCGTAGTATGTTGAACATGTTCAGAAACAGCCACTTTTAAAATGGAACATTCAATTGCGTATTCCTCAACACCTTTAAGCTCTGCTTCTTGGTGAGAATTTCCACTTGCTTCGCGGATGGCGATCCTATCCTCGATATTTTTAGCGGCACGGTAACAGGCGGCTTCATCTACATAAGCATTGGTGGCCATATCTGCAATTTTTGCTTTGATGGCACCAAAGTTTATGATTGGTGTTTTAAATTGAATACGTTCGTTGGCATATTTGGTAGCCTCACCAATAACCCTTCTTTGAGCCTCCAAACATGCGGCTGCCAATTTGATCCTGCCCACATTTAGTGCATTCATGGCAATCTTGAATCCATTACCCCTTTCGGACAACATGTTTTCAACGGGAACTTTGGTTTCATTGAAAAATACCTGACGGGTAGAAGAGGAGTGGATTCCCAACTTCTTTTCTTCTTCGCCTAGGGAAATTCCATTTTCCGGATCGTTTTCAACAATAAACCCGGTAATGTTTTTATCGTCATCTATTCTGGCAAAAACAATAAATAGGTTGCAGAAACCTGCGTTGGATATCCACATTTTCTGTCCCGTAATGCTATAATACTTACCGTCATCGGAGAGCACTGCTTTGGTTTTACCTGAGTTGGCATCGGATCCAGCCCCCGGCTCTGTCAAACAATACGCACCAAACCACTCACCGGTAGCCAATTTAGGTACATATTTTTGTTTTTGCTCTTCTGTTCCATATAACGTAATGGGCAAGGTTCCAATTCCAGTGTGCGCTCCAAAAGCGGTACTGAAGGATCCCGTGGCACCTGAAATATAATCACAGACCAACATAGTGGAAACAAATCCCATTCCCAAACCTCCATAGGCTTCGGGAACAGCTACACTCAAAAGACCAAGCTCTCCGGCTTTTTTCATACACTCTTCCGTGTAGGCGTAATCTTTTTTCTCGAAACGCTCCCAATGTGCCCACAGTTCTCTGTCTACAAACTCCTTGGTACTTTCGCGCATCATTTTTTGTTCTTCGTTGAGGTCCTCAAGGGTGAATATGTCATCACATTTGGTCTCCTTGACCAAAAATTGACCTCCTCTCAGTATGTCTTTTTCTGTTGTATCGCTCATGATTTTTTGTGTTTAGTAATTTAATTTAGGAACTCGAATATACCAGCGGCACCTTGTCCAGTACCTACGCACATGGTGACCATACCGTATTTGCCTTTCATATTCCGTTTTCTCATTTCATCGAAAAGTTGGACCGAAAGTTTAGCTCCCGTGCATCCCAATGGGTGACCTAGGGCAATGGCACCTCCATTAACATTTACGATATCTTGGTTTAGGCCAAGTTCTCGGATAACGGCCAATGATTGTGATGCAAACGCTTCGTTCAACTCAATAAGGTCTATTTGGTCCTGCTTCATTCCAGCTTGTTTTAACGCTTTTGGAATGGCTTTAACAGGTCCAATTCCCATAATTCTTGGTTCTACCCCGGCAGCGGCATAGTTTACCAGGCGGGCAATGGGTTCAAGGTTCAGTTCTTTTACCATTTCTTCGCTCATCACCATAACAAAAGCGGCTCCATCACTCATTTGGGATGAGTTTCCAGCAGTTACGCTACCATCAGCGGCAAAAACTGGTCTTAATTTGTTCAATGTGGGAATATTGGTACCTTTTCTTGGCCCTTCATCCTTGGTGACGGTGTAATTCTTGGTTTCCTTTTTCCCTGATTCATTTACAAAGGTGTGTTCCACTTCAATGGGTACAATTTGGTCTTGAAAACGATCTTCTGCTTGAGCCTTCAGAGCCTTCATATGAGAATTGAAGGCGAATTCATCTTGATCCTCACGAGAAACCTTGAACTGTTTTGCAACCGCCTCCGCGGTTAGGCCCATGCCCCAATAATAGTCTTCGTGACCTTCCTTGGCCGTTGCGTAATCGGGAGTTGGTTTATAACCACCCATGGGGATGTAACTCATGCTTTCTGCACCACCTGCGATGATGCAATCTGCCATTCCCGATTGGATTTTGGCTGTAGCAATCCCTATGGTTTCCAACCCTGATGCGCAATAGCGGTTAACGGTTACACCTGGGACATCTTCAATATCAAGTCCCATTAGGGAGACAAGCCTTGCCATGTTCAAGCCTTGCTCGGCTTCTGGCATGGCATTTCCCACAATAACGTCATCAATACGTTTTTTGTCCAACTGAGGAAGCTCTTTCATCATATGTTCAATGGTTTCTGCCGCCAGTTCATCTGGTCGCTTAAACCTGAACAGACCTTTTGGGGCTTTTCCCACGGCTGTTCTATATCCTTTTACTATATATGCTGTTTTCATTTTTCTTTGGATTCTTTGATCATTGGATAATTCGATTAATCCTATTCATCTAATTTCTAAGTGGTTTTCCTGTTTTCAACATGTGCTGGATGCGTTCCAAGGTTTTTCTTTCCGTACAAAGGGACAAGAATGCTTCTCGTTCCAAATCCAAAAGATATTGTTCGGTTACCATGGTAGCTTCTGATAAATCACCACCCGCCATAACATAGGCCAATTTATCCGCAATCTTTTTGTCGTGCTCCGAAATATAATGTCCAGCTTCCATAGAGTCCGTGCCAACCAAGAACATTCCGAGAGCTTGTTTTCCGAGTACTTTTACATCTTTGCGTTTCACAGGCTTTGTGTAGCCTGCATCCGCCATTATTTTAGCATGTGCTTTGGCAGTCGCAATCTGACGGTCTTTATTAACCACCACTACATCTTTTCCTTTTTGCAAGATGCCCAAATCAAAGGCTTCATAGGCCGATGTTGAGACTTTTGCCATTCCGATGGTCAAGAAATATTCCTGCAACACATTCAACTCCACATCATTTTTTCTAAAAGTGTCGGCAGCGCGAAGGGCCATTTCCTTGGAGCCACCTCCGCCAGGAATTACACCTACACCAAATTCTACTAAACCAATGTAAGTTTCGGCAGCTGCTACCACTTTATCAGCATGCATTGAGAGTTCGCAACCACCTCCTAATGCCATGCCGTGTGGGGCAGAAACTGTGGGAATTGAAGAATATCTCATCCGCATCATGGTGTCTTGGAACATTTTGATGGCCATATTCAGCTCATCATATTCTTGTTCCACGGCCATCATGAAAATCATACCGATATTGGCTCCTACAGAGAAATTGGCCGCTTGGTTACCGATAACCAATCCTGCAAAATCTTTTTCGGCAAGGTCCACTGCTTTATTCAAACCAGCGAGTACGTCGCCGCCAATGGTATTCATTTTGGATTGGAATTCACAGTTCAGGATTCCATCACCCAAATCTTCTATTACAACACCACTGTTTTTGAAAACCTCGTTGGATTTTCGAATGTTGTCCAAAATGATGAATGCATCCTGACCCGGAACTTTCTCCATGGTCTTTTTGGGAATATCATAGAAGTAGGTGTTACCCTCTTTTACGGTATAGAAGGAATCAATTCCTGCCTCCTTCATTTCGGAAACCCATGAAGCGGCTTCCAAACCTTCTGCTTTGATCAGTTCAAGACCTTTGTCCAGACCCACGGCATCCCAAATTTGGAAAGGTCCGTGTTCCCAGCCAAAACCTGCCTTCATGGCATCATCTATTTTGTATAGTTCGTCCGTTATTTCTGGAATACGATGTGTGACGTAGGCGAAAAGGGCACCAAAACTCTTTCTGTAGAATTCAACTGCCTTGTCTTTTCCTCCAACTAAAACAGGGAAACGGTCAATAACCTTGTCAATGGTCTTTGTGAGTTCCAAAGTGGCAAATTTTGCACTCTTTTTGGAACGGTAGTCCATGGAATCCAAATCCAAAGTGAGAATTTCACTTTTGCCATTGTCTCCTTTAATCTTTTTATAAAAACCTTGTCCAGATTTGCTTCCCAACCACTTGTTATCCATCATGGTTTGAATGAAATCGGGCAATTGGAACAGTTTGTGACGTTCATCGTCCTTACAGTTCTCACTGATTCCGTTAGCTACGTGCACAAGGGTGTCCAAACCAACCACATCAACAGTACGGAAGGTAGCAGATTTCGGTCTTCCGATTACGGGGCCTGTCAGTTTATCGACCTCCTCTACGGTCATACCTAAATCCTTCACGGCGTGGAAAAGACTTTGAATACTGAAGATTCCGATTCTGTTACCGATAAAGGCGGGTGTGTCTTTGGCAACAACCGATGTTTTGCCCAAGAACTGTTCTCCATATCCGTTTAGGAATTCCAAAACGTCCTTTGAGGTTTTTGGACCAGGAATTATTTCGAAAAGTTTCAGATACCGAGCGGGATTAAAAAAGTGGGTCCCACAGAAATGCTTCTGGAAATCATCACTTCTGCCTTCGCTCATAAACTTAATAGGAATACCAGAAGTGTTGGAAGTTATCAAGGTACCTGGTGTGCGGTGTTTGTCCAGGTTCTCAAATACCTGTTTTTTGATGTCCAATCGTTCCACTACCACTTCAATGATCCAATCCACATCGGCCACTTTGGAAATATCGTCTTCCATATTCCCCGTTGTAATTCGGTCTGCAAATTTTTGATGGTAAATAGGGGAGGGTTTTGATTTTAGTGAAACAGCCAATGAATCGTTTACTAAACGATTGCGTACCACTTTATCTTCCAAAGTAAGTCCTTTGGCTTTTTCCTTGTCGTTAAGTTCGCGCGGAACTATATCCAACAACAACACCTCGACCCCAATGTTCGCAAAGTGACAGGCAATGCCACTTCCCATAATTCCGGAACCGATTACGGCAACTTTGTTTATATGCCTTTTCATGTGCGAGTTTGTAAATTAATTATTAGTTGTTTTTGTATAGATTTTTTTATCGGTAATAAGCTTATTGATAATTTCCATGGTCTTAAAAAAACCATTTATATCTTCTTCTGTTAAATGCTCCTTTACTACTTTGTTAAACTGAAGTACCACTTCTTTGGAACCTTCCCGTTTTTCCAGTCCAAGAGGGGTTAAATGAATCAGTACTCCACGTCCATCTTTTGGGTTTCGTTTCCGTTGTATATATCCTTTCTCCTCAATATTTTTTAAGATTCTGGACAAACTAGTTGCTTCCATGCCCATTTTGGGTCCCAATGTTGTACTTGGTGTGCCTCCTTTTGGGTCAATACTCAATAAGGTAAATCCAATGGCCATTGTAAGCCCGTAGTTTTTTGCTTCCTCATTGTACATTTTACTAACAGCCTGCCAGGTGGCCCTAAGGGCGTAATCAATGGTCAAATCTTTCATAGAACTGGTTTGGTGTTCTCAAATATATGAAAATTTATTATGCATGCATAATAAATTTTGTGAAATAGATATGATGTAAAAACAAAGGGCCAGCATCTACTGCTGACCCTTCATAATAATTTGATGATGATATTTTCAATGTCCATAAATATCATTGTACAGGCTTAAGTATTTCTCCTTGATGATTTTTCTTTTCAGTTTTAAGGTGGGAGTTACGTGTCCTCCTTCAACGCTCCACACATCGGGTGTAAGTCTAAATTGTTTTACCTTTTCCCACTTGGCAAATTCTTCGTTGGCCCAATCCACTTCTTCTTGCAGTCGGTGAATCACTTTGTCATTTTTTACAATCTCTTCGTTGCCACCAAGGTTGATATCGTGGCGCTTGGCCCATTCCCGGACAAATTCAAAGTTAGGTTGGATGAGTGCGGCGGGCATTTTTTCACCTTCGCCCACGACCATAATTTGCTCAATAAAACGGGATTGCTTAAAGCGATTTTCCAATAATTGTGGGGCAACATATTTACCTCCGGAGGTTTTGAACATTTCTTTTTTACGGTCGGTAATACGCAAAAAGCCTTCAGCATCTATTTCTCCAATATCGCCGGTATGGAAATAGTCCCCTGTCATTACTTGTGCAGTTTTTTCAGGGTCTTTATAATATCCCAACATTACATTGGGTCCCTTACATAGTATTTCGCCATCCTCAGCAATTTTCACCTCAACGCGATCAATTATTTTACCAACCGTTCCGATCTTCCATCCCCTGTTCCGTTGATCGTTCACGGCAATAACCGGAGAGGTTTCTGTAAGGCCATATCCTTCCATAACCGGCATGTTGGCAGCACCAAAAATGCGCGCCAATCTGGGTTGAAGGGCAGCACTACCGGACACCATGATCTCCAGGTTTCCACCAAGACCTTCTTTCCATTTGCTAAAGATTAACTTGCGGGCAACACCTAATTTTTTTTCGTACCACCAGCCATTGGCTTCGTAGGGTTCAAACTTAAGTCCAACTTCTACTGCCCAGAAGAACAATTTCTTTTTAATGCCGGTAAGTGCAGCGCCCTTCGCTATAATGGAGTCGTAGACTTTTTCGAGTAGTCGAGGAACGACCGTCATTACCTGCGGTTTTACTTCTTTTATGTTATCACTAATTTTGTCCAGACCTTCGGCAAAATGAATTTCAATACAACAATATTGATATAAATAGAGCAACATTCTTTCAAAAATGTGGCAAACGGGTAAAAAACTAAGGGCGCTTCCGCCTGACTCAAAAGGCACTCTTTTTTCACTCGAAATTACATTGGATACAATATTGTCATGGGATAGCATTACCCCTTTTGGTTTGCCGGTTGTCCCAGAAGTGTAAATCAAAGTTGCTAAATCTTCAGGTTTTACCGAATCCTTCAATTTTTCAACTTCATCTTGGTTGGATGCATCGGCACCACGTTCCAATACTTCTTTCCAGTTTTTACAATTGTCAAGTTCATCAAAAGAGTAAACCTCTTCTAGTTTTTTAATGTTAGAACTGATGGCAAGCACTTTTTCCAATACCTCTTCGCATGAAACAAAGCAATACTTGGCTTCGGAGTGGTTTAGGATATACTCATAATCTTCTTCTGAAATGGTAGGGTATATAGGAACGGTTTGTGCCCCGATCTGTAGGATGCCAATATCCATTATGTTCCACTCCGTGCGATTGGTCATGGATATAATGGCAATTTTATCATTTGGCTTAACTCCCAATCTCAACAAAGCTCTACTTACCGCATTTGCCTTGTCGATGTATTCTTTGGTGGACGTAGCTATCCATTTTCCATCACTTTTAGTGACCAATGATTTTTCTAAGGGGAGTTTTTCAAGTTGATAGTATGGGAAATCAAATAATCGGGTAACAGTTTGCATAGTAAGTTTTATGTAAAGCGGTTGCAAATTAGCAAAACAGACCTTAACTAGGAAACAGATTTAACAATTACCTTAGGCAAATTTTGCAAAATTCCCAATAAAATGCCCCTGACCCTTTATGATTTTATTAATCTTCCAGTTTTTCCAACCACTCCCTTGCATTCACAAAAGCTTGTAACCAAGGAGTTACCGTATCGACCCTATCCTTTGGATAGTGAGCCCAGTTCCATGGAAATGTAGATCGCTCAATATGTGGCATAGTCACTAAATGTCGACCTGTTTTGTCGCAAATCATTGCAGTGTTGAAATCACTTCCGTTTGGATTGGCAGGATACCCTTCATAACCGTACTTGGCCACGATGTGGTATTGGTCCTCGGTATGGGGTAAACTAAATTTACCTTCTCCGTGACTTATCCAGACCCCAATCGTAGTACCTGCCATGTTGGAAAGCATCACCGAATTGTTTTCTTGGATTTTTACCGAGGTAAAATTGCTCTCGTGTTTGTGTGAGTCATTGTAGGTCATTCTACCATGCGTATCATGCTCCGGGTTGATGAGGTCCAGCTCCATAAACAACTGGCAACCATTACAAATCCCTACAGAAAGTGTATCAGGTCTGGCAAAGAAATCTTTTAATGCTTTATTGGCCTTTTCGTTGTATTTAAAGGCTCCGGCCCAACCTTTGGCACTTCCCAATACATCGGAGTTGGAGAAACCACCAACGGCGCCAATAAATTGGATATCTTCCAAAGTTTCCCTCCCTGTAATGAGGTCGGTCATGTGCACATCTTTCACATCAAAACCTGCCAAATACATCGCGTTTGCCATTTCTCGCTCGGAATTACTCCCTTTCTCGCGAAGAATGGCAGCCTTTGGTCTTTTTGTGCTCGGAACTTTTGGCAAAGCACCACTGAATTCAGATGGAAAGCTATATTGCAACGGCTGCTCCTTATAATTATCGTATCTGTCTTTGGCCAAACCATTGGCAGTCTGTTTGTTGTCCAATAGGTAGGATGTTTTGAACCAAGTATCACGCAGGGAAGCAATGTTCAAACCTATTTCAATACCGTTATTTTTGATTTCCAAGGTACTTTCAGAAGTTGTAGTACCGATTTTTGCAAAATTAATCCCTGCTGCTTCCATCACTTTTTCTACGGAAGCATCTTTAGCTTGGAACACCACACCAATATTTTCAGAGAACAATAGTTTGATGATATCTTGTTCGCCAATGCTGGATAAATCCAATTTGGCACCCAAATCGTTATCTGCAAAGCAAAGTTCCAAAAGGGTAGTAATCAAACCACCTGAAGCCACATCGTGTCCAGCCAAAATTTGACCATCTTTGATGAGTTTCTGCAAGGTGTTGAAAACAGTTTTGAAATATCCAGCCTCTAAAACGGATGGAGCCTCATCACCAATGCCATTTAAAATTTGAGCAAAGGAAGAACCGCCCAATTTGTAGCTGTCCTTGGATATGTTGATGTAGTAAATATCCCCGCCATCTTTTTGCAAAACAGGTTCCACTACTTGGTTGATGTTGTTGCAATTCGCACCAGCAGAAATGATTACCGTTCCTGGGGATAATACTTCACCATCCTTATATTTTTGTTTCATGGAAAGCGAATCCTTTCCTGTAGGCACATTAATGCCCAAATCTATTGCAAACTCAGACAACGATTCCACTGCAGAATACAAACGTGCATCCTCACCTTCATTTCTGCAGGGCCACATCCAGTTTGCGGAGAGCGATACGGATTTTAAACCATCTTTCAACGGTGCCCAAACAATATTGGTCAAGGATTCCGCAACACTATTTCTACTTCCAGCAACTGGATCAATCAAAGCCGAGATAGGGGAGTGGCCAATACTGGTGGCAATCCCTTCTTTTCCTTTAAAATCGAGTGCCATAACACCACAGTTGTTCAAAGGTAACTGTAATGGTCCGGCGCATTGTTGCTTTGCAACGCGTCCCCCCACGCAACGGTCAACCTTGTTGGTCAACCAATCCTTACAGGCTACTGCCTCTAATTGCAACACTTGTTCCAAATAATCATGGAAATGTTCCAAAGAGTAGGCTAGTGCGGGATACTTTTGTTGAGCAGTTTTATCCGCCATAATGGTTTTGGGGGAGCTTCCGAACATATCGGAAAGTTCCAAGTTTATAGGAGTCTCACCCGTTTTACCCGATGTGAATTTAAAGGTATGGTCTCCCGTAACTTCACCAACGTTGTACATTGGGGAGCGTTCACGTGCCGAAACACGGTTTAACAAATCCAAATCTTTTTCACCGATCACCAATCCCATGCGTTCTTGGGATTCGTTGCCAATCAATTCTTTTTTGGAAAGGGTTGGGTCACCAACAGGTAATTTGTCCGTGTCGATGGTGCCACCTGTTTCCTCCACCAATTCGGACAGGCAGTTCAAATGTCCACCTGCTCCGTGATCGTGAATGGAAACAATGGGGTTATCGTGACTTTCAAACAATCCGCGAACGGCGTTTGAAGCTCTTTTTTGCATTTCGGGATTGGAACGTTGCACCGCATTTAATTCAATGGCCGAACTAAATTCTCCAGTATCTGCACTGGATACTGCGGCTCCGCCCATCCCAATACGATAATTATCACCACCTAGAACGACTATTTTGTCTCCTTTACTGGGAGTATCCTTCAAGGCTTGGTCGGTTTTTCCATAACCAATACCTCCGGCCATCATGATTACTTTGTCAAAACCTAATTTTCTGGCTTCTTCCTGATGTTCAAAAGTGAGTACGGAACCTGCAATCAAAGGTTGTCCAAATTTGTTTCCGAAGTCGGACGCTCCATTCGACGCCTTGATTAAGATATCCATTGGAGTCTGATATAGCCAATCCCTTTCTTTCATTCCATTTTCCCATGGACGGTTTTCTTCCAAGCGGGAGTAGGAAGTCATATAAACTGCAGTTCCTGCCAAAGGCAGCGAACCTTTCCCTCCCGCCAAACGATCCCTGATTTCTCCCCCGGAACCAGTCGCAGCGCCATTGAATGGTTCCACGGTAGTCGGAAAGTTATGGGTCTCCGCTTTTAGAGATAAAACGGAATCAAATTCTTTTTCTTCGTAAAAGTCAGGCTTGTCCGCGCTCTTGGGTGCAAACTGAACCGCTTTTGGACCTTTTATAAAGGCGACGTTGTCTTTGTAGGCCGAAACAATATCGTTTGGGTTGGCCTCGGAGGTTTTTTTGATCAATTTGAATAGAGAAGAGGGCTTCTCTTCCCCATCGATCACAAAAGTTCCGTTGAAAATTTTGTGCCTGCAGTGTTCGGAATTCACTTGACTAAAGCCAAATACTTCGGAATCTGTCAGCTTGCGCCCCAATTTCTTGGAGAGTCCTTCGAGGTACTCAACTTCTTCATCACTGAGAGCCAATCCTTCTTTTTCGTTGTAGGAGGAGATATCATCAATTTCCATAATAGGTTCGGGAACAATATTGATGGTGAATATATCCTGCCCCAATACATTATATTTTTGGGAAAGCATCGGGTCAAAGCCGATAAAGTCCTCCGTTACCGTATGGAATTCTTCAATACGAATAATCCCAGTGACACCCATATTTTGAGTAATCTCGGTGGCGTTGGTACTCCAAGGTGTCACCATGGCGGCCCGTGGCCCAACAAAAAAGGCGTCGAGTGACGCCGCTTCAATTTTGGGTTGGTTGCCAAACAACCAAGTCAGTTTATTAATGTCTTCCTGAGTGATTTCCTGAGCGGTTTGGACGGCAAAAACCTTGGTCGCCTTGTCCCCAAAAAAATGGATCATACAATCTGTGCGTTGAACGGTTTAAGAAAGTGCAAATTTACAATTTTGGAACGTAATTCATCTAACTACAAAGGTGTTTTGTTAACTAAACAATGTTGATAGTATGTATGGTTGAGAAAATAGAGGTATTTATCTTACTAATTCTTTAAAAGTTGACAACGTCAAAAGTTTAAACTTAGAGGATTAAAGTTGTTTTCCTATCTTAGAAGAATTATAGCTAACTCAAAATCAACCTTATGAAAATTACCAAAATCCTGTTATCCGGGATGTTACTTTTTGCAGGTATTACCACTTCAACAGCGCAAAAAAAGTACTCAAAAAGTCAAGTCAAAAAATTTAAAGCCGAAGTAGAAGCCATTGTCGAAGCCAATAAAAAGCAGACACAGGTAATGGTGGACAAAATTTTCAGTTTTGCAGAGCTCGGGTTCCAAGAAGAAGAGAGTTCAAAATACCTAACTGGAATCCTGGAAGAAAATGGCTTTACCATTGAGCATTCCATTTCCAATATCCCGACCGCTTGGTTTGCTTCTTGGAGCAATGGAGAAGGGCCCGTTATTGCTTTGGGAAGTGATGTGGATTGTATCCCCAAAGCATCTCAATATCCGGGCGTGGCATACCACAAGCCTATTGTTGAAGGTGCACCTGGACATGGTGAAGGACACAATGCAGGTATCCCGTTGAATATTACGTCTGCTTTGGCCGTTAAGGAGGTAATGGAAAAAGAGAACATTGGTGGTACTTTGATTCTTTGGCCTGGAATTGCCGAAGAATTGGTAGCTGCCAAAGCTTGGTATGTACGCGATGGTCTTTTTGATGATATTGATATGTGCATTTTCACCCATGTGAGCAGTAATTTAAGTGTCTCATGGGGTCCAACTCGTGGTACGGGTTTAATTTCTGTTGAATATATGTTTGACGGGGAATCGGCCCATTCTGCTGGTGCACCATGGAGAGGACGTAGTGCTTTGGATGCTGCAGAGCTTATGGATGTGGGGTGGAATTACAAGAGAGAGCACTTACACCCTTTAAAGCGTTCCCATTCTATTTTTACTGATGCTGGAGACCAGCCCAATGTGGTGCCTTCCAAAGCTGGAATCTGGTTTTATTTTAGAGATGTGACCTACGAAGGTATAATGGAAATGTATGCCGAAGCAAACGATATTGCTAAAGGTGCAGCTCTGATGACAGGTACTACAATGACATCGCGTATATTGGGCACTGCTTGGCCAAGACACTATAATAAGGTGATTGCCGAAACCATGTACGAAAATATTAAAAGTGTGGGGTTACCAACATGGACCGAAGCTGACCAAACTCTTGCCAAAGCGGTACAGACCCAAGTAAAATCTAAAAAAATCGAAGGATTGCCTACCGAGCTTTCCAAAATTGGACTTCCGGTATTGGAACCTGTTAGTGGAGGTTCGGATGATATTGGTGATATTTCCTGGAAAATACCAACAGTTACAATGCGCTTTCCATCAAATATCCCCAGTTTACCAGGTCACCATTGGGCCAATGCCATTGCCATGGCGACACCAATTGCACACAAAGGGGCTACGGCCGGTGCCAAAGCAGAAGCTATGACGATTATGGATTTCTTGCTAAAGCCTGAATTATTGACTCAAGCTTGGGATTATTTTAATAACGAGCAAACCAAGGAGACCAAATATGAACCAATGATTTCTGCAGATGATATGCCGCCCACGTTCTTGAACAAGGACAAACAAGATATGTTCCGTCCAGCTTTAAAGGAATTCTACTTTGATGAAACCAAATATGATACCTATTTGGAACAATTAGGGGTAGAGTATCCTACGGTCAAGGAATAAGTAATTAATATGTAATATGTCAGTTCGAGCGGAGTCGAGAACTTAAGCACATCTTGACTGCGCTCAATGTGACATAAGCAAAAAAAGAAGATTCTTCAGTCATTTTACTCCTTCAGAATGATGGTTCTGTTGTTCAAGAAAATGTCATTCTGAGCTAAGTGAAGAATCCCAAAATCTAACAATCCAATAATCCAACAATCGAAATTGTTAAGCTTTCTTCTTCAATAATGCCATATAAAACCCATCAAAACCCGTTTCCGAAGCAAAAACATTGCGTTCTCTTACAAACTCAAAGTCTTTCCCATTTTCGGATTCCAAAAACTTTTTGACTTGCTCTGAGTTTTCCTGCGGAAGTATGGAACAGGTAGCATAGACCATTTGCCCCCCTTTTTTAACCATTTTGCTATAGTTTTGGAGGATATCTTGCTGTACCCCCATAATACGGTCCACAAATTCAGGTTCCAGCTTCCATTTGGAATCGGGATTTCTTTTAATTACACCTAATCCAGAACAGGGAGCATCTAGTAATAATCGGTCGGCACTATTGTGCAGTTTTTTAATGACTTTGGTAGAATCAATCACTCGGGTTTCCACATTGTGAACGCCATTTCTTCGAGCTCTTTTCTTTAGTTTTTTCAATTTACTTTCATAGATATCCAAAGCAATCAATTGTCCTTTGTTTTGCATTTGGGAGGCTAAATGAAGGGTTTTACCTCCAGCACCGGCACAGGCGTCAATAACCCTTTGCCCAGGTTCTACTTCTAAAAATGGGGCAACCAATTGGGAGGAGGCATCCTGCACTTCAAAAAGACCATCTTTAAAGGCTTGGGTCACAAAAACATTCTTGCGCTCTACAAGTTTTAAGGCATCGGGATAACCTTCTATGGGCTCTGCAGCGATATCTTCCTTGGCTAAAAAAGCCCTCAGTTGCGTTTTTGGAACCTTGAGCGTATTGGTTCGCAAAATAACATCTGCTTGCTGGTTTTGTGCTGCAATTTCTTTGGTCCAAAGCTCGTTGCCCAAGGATTTTTCCCCTAGTTCGTCCATCCAATCAGGAATGGATTCCCTGTATTTTCGGATTTTGGAAAGTTCATCAAATCTACCTTTTATGCGACGTTCCGGAGTGCCTTCCAGTTGTTTCCAATCAGGAATACGAATTCCACGGAGTACACACCAAACGCCGAACAATCGGAACAAATGGGTTTTACTGTACGGGTCGTGTACTTCGGCAATTTCAGAATACAGGCGTTTCCATCGAACAATATCGTAGGTGGTCTCTGCGATAAAGCCTCGGTCCCGTGCGCCCCAGCGTTTATCATACCGCAGTACTTTTTCAATCACTTTATCGGCATATTCCCCTTCGTTAAAAATCATGTGAAGGGCATCAATTACGGCAAATACTAGGTTTCTGTGTAAACGCATCATATAAAATAAGGTTGCAAAGGTATGATTTCTCCTTACTTTTGAGGAAAATAAATACAATGAGGTCAATCATTTCCATTTTTGCTGTCCTAGTTTTAATTTCCTGTACCGAAGAGTCAAAAAAACAACCCTTTCAATCCGTGGATATAACCCCGGTTTTTGAAGACTCTGTAAGCATACGGGCGATTACTTTTTTGGATAACAGGACCTTGGCCTTTGCGGGAAGCAATGGAGTTTATGGCACTGTAGATGTAAATCCGCATCAAGTAAGGACCAATGTTCAAATTTATGATTCCCTAACTCCAAGTTTTAGGGCGGTTGGGGGAACAACCCAAGATTTCTTTATGCTTTCTGTGGAGAGCCCTGCCTTGCTATATAAAACTGGAGACCAAGGAAAAATGGAGTTGGTGTATACGGAGAAAGGTGAGGGGGTTTTTTATGATAGTCTTACATTTTGGAATGATAAAGAAGGTATTGCCGTAGGTGATACCATGGATGGATGTATTTCTATTATCATAACTAGGGATGGTGGAGATTCTTGGACAAAAACTCCATGTTCGGATTTGCCTGAAGGTATTGAAGGAGAAGGGGCATTTGCGGCCAGTAACAGCAATATTGCCGTGCAAGGGAATAAAGTTTGGATTGGAACCACAGAGGGGAGAATTTATTTTTCAGGTGATAAAGGCACTTCATGGGAAATACAGGAAACCCCGATTGTTTCAGATGAACCTACACAAGGTATTTATTCTATGGATTTTTTTGATGAAAATATGGGTTTCGCTATCGGAGGGGATTATACCCAGCCAGAATCCAATAATGCCAACAAAATAAAAACGGTCGATGGGGGTAAAACTTGGCAATTGATTGCCAACGGGCAGGAGCCCGGGTATAAAAGCTGCGTGCAGTTTGTTCCCAATTCAAATGGAGAAGCTTTGATTGCTGTAGGATTTACAGGAATTTCTTATTCTTCAGATGGTGGCGCGACATGGAAACAGATGAGTGAGGAGTCGTTTTACACACTGCGATTTTTAAATGATTCGACAGCCTTTGCTGCTGGTAAGAACAGAATTGCACAATTGGTATTCAAATAAAAGAGCGACGATTATATCGCCGCTCTTCACTAACTAAAAACAAATCAATCAAAAACTATATGTTTACAACGACATAATGTTGTCCTCTCCTTTTGTACCAAACACTTCTATATTGATATAGCCTTCTGCCATTCCTGTATACCACCTTGCTTCCTCTGGGCAGGGTTCTTACTTTAATTCCTCTGGGTGCGGCCGTAACCACATACTTTTTTCCGTGGGTTTTGTACCATACGCCATCGGCATAGTAGTAATTCGTTTTTTTGTGCACTATAACTCTTGGGTTTGCTATGGTTTTAACAATAGTTCCGTGCTTTGGGTAAACCCTTACCACTGTTCTTGTTTGTCCCTGAGTTGTTATTACGGCTCCTAAAAATGCGGTGATAACCAAAAATATTCTCATTCGTTTCATAACATTGGATTTTAATGGTTTCTGGTAGTAAGACCATGGTTTTTGGTAAAGGTTTAATCAAAAAAAGAAGCCCTGAGGCTTCTTGTCTGTTTTTATGATGTTACTCTGTTCAATTACGACCACGCCGTTTTCGGAACTGTTGAATCATCTGCCTTTTAAAATCCTCTTCGGCCTTGACCAATAACAACACTTTTTTGGCTGGAATTACCGTTCTCAATTTTGATAAAAAATCACGTTCCGCTTTTTGTTTTTCAAACTGGAGTGCAAGAAGATTGTCCAAAAGCTTTTCGGACTCGTTCGTAGAAAGGTCTTGGGCCCTTGAAATGTTGGCGTGCAGCTCCATGCGTTCCTTTCTGCGCATATGCTCCAAGGTTTCTTCGTGTTCGTTGTAAATGGGCCAGAATTGTTGGGCTTCTTCACTAGTTAAACCTACCCGTTCCGTGATAAAGGCAACCTTTAGTGATTTGATGCGCTCTCTTCCCGGACCTTGTGCGTGCATCAAAAAGGTTCCGAACAAAAGGAAACACAGTGTAAGTACTCTCTTATTCATAATCGGTGTCATCTAAATTTAATTCTTTAATATCTTCGACATTTTCATCCAAATATTCCATAATGATGTCGTCTTCCAAATCATCACCCAACATATCGGTCAACTCCATTTCTTCCAAAGAAACTACTTCAGCTATTTCATAAGAAGTCATTTCAAAATCGGTATTTTCCAAATAGGATTCTATCTCGGCGTTGGCCAAATCGTCAAAAGTGATGGGTTCGGAGGTTGAATTCCAAGTAAAGCTGAAAATCAATATAAAAATAGCAGCTACGGCAGCAACACCATAATAGAAATTCCGATTGGGTTTAAATTGAATGACCTTAGTTACTTTTGCAACGGTTTTGGAAAGAACAGTTGGTGTTACTTCATCAAAATAACCATCCGGAACTGCAAAACCATCACTTTTTGGAATTAAGGATGTTGTTTCTCCCGCTTCTTCTTTTTTGATTCTGTCCATAAGACGATCATTGAAGTTATCGAAATAACCTTCCGGGGTATTGAAACTGTTTTTTTTGTCCTTTTTCATCTTGTTGTTATGACTGCTAAATTCGCCAAAGGTTTAATTCTCTTTAAGATACGCTTCTATTTTTTTAACGGCTAAATGGTAGGAGGTCTTTAAAGCTCCCACGGAGGTGTCCAATGCCTCGGAAATATCCTTGTATTTCATTTCCTGAAAATACTTCATAGTGAACACCAATTTTTGTTTATCTGGAAGCGTGGCCAAGGCTTTCTGTAATTTGAGTTGAATCTCGTCTCCTTCAAAATATACATCGGCTTGAAGGTTTTCCACCATTCTATTTTTCAGTTCCTGGTCGCTGACTCCCATTTTTTTTGATTTCTGTTTCAGGAAGGTCAACGATTCGTTGGTGGCAATACGGTACATCCAGGAATAGAGCTTACTGTCACCTTTAAATTTTTCGATATTCCTGTAGACCTTGATAAATGTGTTTTGAAGCACATCGTCCGTATCATCGTGATTGAGGACAATCCTTCGAATATGCCAATACAGGCGTTCTTTGTAAGTGTTCACTAACACCTCAAAGGCCTTTGAGCGGCTTTCTTCTTGTTTCAGTTCCTGGACTAAGGTTTCCTCAGCAATCAATGTTTTTGTTGTTTGATGCTTTGACTAAGGTAAGGGGAAAAGGTTTAATTTTTATTTAGCAATGAACAATGAACAATGAACAATGAACAATGAACAATGAACAATGAACAATGAACGAGGGGCAAAGGTTAAAAGGTATATGGAGGGTTACCATTCCGAGCGAAGCGAAGAATCTTTAATTTTTCGAGATAGGAGCTTGTAATCGAATCATCTAACAATCTAATATTCCTGGAATCCAACTCCTTACGAAGAAAAGGACTGCATCTCCACAAGTTTCTTATAGTTTTTGTCTGACTTCATCAGTTCTTCGTGATTGCCTTGCTCTACAATTTCACCTTTACTCATCACCACAATGGCATCTGCGTTTTGGATGGTGGACAATCGATGAGCAATAACGATAGATGTTCGGTTTTGCATCATTTTCTCCAACGCATCTTGTACCAATCGTTCACTTTCAGTGTCCAAAGCGGAAGTAGCTTCGTCCAAAATCATGATGGGTGGGTTCTTAAGTACGGCCCTGGCTATGGACAATCGTTGTTTTTGACCACCACTCAGCTTGTTTCCGCTATCACCGATGTTGGTGTCGTAACCGTAGGGCAATTCCATGATAAAATCGTGTGCATTGGCTACTTTGGCAGCCTCGATGATTTCTTCCATCGTCGCGTTTTCTTTGCCCAGTGCGATATTGTTTTTTACGGAATCATTGAAGAGAATAGAGTCTTGTGTCACTAACCCCATAAGGCCGCGAAGCGACTTTTTGGTGATGTTTTTAATGTTGGTGCCATCAATCAAAATTTCACCTTTGTTGACATCGTAAAAGCGGGTCACCAAATTGGCCACGGTACTTTTTCCACTGCCGGACTGGCCCACCAAGGCTACGGTTTTGCCCTTATCAACCTTTAGGTTAAAGTCTTTAAGAACATAGTCGTCCTCATATTTGAAAGATATGTTTTTGAGCTCTACGCCAGTGCCGAAGTCGGATTTTTCATTAGCGCCATCAATATCCTTGATCGGATTTTCAGATTCGAGTATCTCCAAAACGCGCTCCGCAGCGGAATTCCCTTTTTTAACGGCGTAAGACGCTTTGCTAATAGCTTTTGCAGGTGTTAAAATATTGAATGCCAATCCCATATAGGAAATAAATGAGGCGGCATCCAAGGTTCCTTCCAAGAGGACCATGCGTCCGCCAAACCAGAGCAGCACACCAAATACAACAATTCCAAGGAATTCGCTGGTTGGAGATGATAGGTTTTGACGGTTTAATAACGAATTTGAAAACCTGAAAAATCGGGAAGTCGAGTTTTTGAAGATGTTGTAGAACTTGGATTCAGCATTAAAGGCTTTGATGACACGAAGTCCACCCAAGGTTTCTTCAACAATGGATAGAAATTCACCTTGTTCTTTTTGAACCTTATCCGATTTTTTCTTTAAAGATTTTCCGATTCGCGATATAATCATCCCCGCAATAGGAATAAAGATGAACACAAAAATGGTCAGTTTTACACTGATGATGAACATTACGATAATTGTAAACAAAATAGTCAATGGCTCGCGCACGATCAACTCCAAAATGGAGAGAAACGAGTGCTGAATTTCCAAAACATCGGAAGTGATTCTTGCAATAACATCTCCTTTTTTCTTTTCGGAGAAATAGGAAATGGGCAAGTCCACGATTTTTTGGTACATCTTGTTGCGAATATCCTTGAGCACGCCATTACGTAAAAAAGTGATGAAGTACATCGCCATGTAATTAAAGATGTTCTTGAAAAGAAATAAAAACAAGATGAGACCTACGGCCAAAAGAAGCCCTTTCATGGGGTCTTCACCCGAGAATTGGGTCACTTGATAATTCATGTACCCTTCAAAATAATCCTTTAGCTTCCCAATGCCTTCGTATGTCGGTGGCTCGTTGATTTGCTTGGTTTTATCAAAAAGTACATTGAGCATTGGGATGAGTGCGGCATAGGACAGAGCACTGAACAATGCATAAAGAATATTGAAGAATATATTCAGAATACCGTATCTGCGATATGGTTTCGCAAACAGGAGAATCTTTTTAAAGTAGTTCATTCACTATAAATTCAGCTCGGATAGGATACCTTCTATTTTGGTTTCCAACTGCGAATTTACGGATTTATAATCCTCTGCCTTGTCCAATTTTGTATTTGTGCTGATGTAGAACTTTACTTTCGGTTCCGTCCCACTGGGGCGAGCTGCAATTCGGGTGCCATCTTCCGTTTCGTAAATCAATACATTTGACTTTGGCAAATGAAGCGTAAACTCTTCACCAGTCTGTACATTTTTAACAATAGAGGTGTTGTAATCCTCAATGTAAAGCAATTTTGAGCCTTGTACGGTATCTACAGGATTTTCTTTGAAATCCTTCAACATTTGTTTTATTTCTTCCGCTCCACTCATTCCTTTTTTGGTAATGGAGATTAATTTTTCCTTGTAGAATCCAAATTCTACGTAGGCATCTATCAAATCTTTATAAAAAGAACTGCCGTTGGCCTTGGCGTTGGCTGCAATCTCACAGGCCAATAGGGTAGAGGTGACAGCATCTTTGTCGCGAACGAAATCCCCGACCATATAGCCGAAACTTTCTTCACCACCGCCGATAAATTCGGAGCTAGGAAAGTCTTTGATCATTTTACCAATCCATTTAAAACCCGTCAATGCGGTTTTGAACTCCACACCGTAGGATTTGGCCATTTGTTCCATCATTGGGGTAGAGACAATGGTTGAGGCAATAAATTCGTTGCCTTTAAATCCTTTTTTCTTGTATTGGTCCAAAAGGAATTTTGTCATTAACACCATGGTTTGGTTTCCGTTGAGCAATTCCATTTTACCATCCAAGTTACGTACCGCGATGCCCAAACGGTCACTATCAGGGTCAGTACCTACCACCATATCGGCCCCAATTTCTTCAGCTTTTTTAATTGCAATGGACAAAGCCTCTGGTTCTTCAGGGTTGGGCGATTCCACAGTAGGGAAGTCTCCGTCGGGTTTTGCTTGTTCTTCTATTATGGTGACATTGTTGTAACCGGCACGCTTCAAAACTTCAGGAATAGCAGTGATGGATGTTCCGTGCAACGAAGTGAAAACAATTTTAAAATCATCTTTCCCTTTGGCATCAAAACTTCCATTCTTTACTGATGCTTCAAAAAAGGCTTCGTCCACCTCTTCATCAATTAGGTGAATGAGACTTTCATCTTTATCAAATTTGATATCCTCAAAAGAAAGCGCATTGATTTCAGCTATAATTTCCCCGTCTTGTGGAGGCACAATCTGACCACCATCGGCCCAATATACTTTGTATCCATTATATTCCGGTGGGTTATGGGATGCAGTTAACACTATGCCTGCATGACATCCGATTTGCTTGACTGCAAAAGAAAGTTCGGGAGTCGTTCTTAAATCAGAAAAGAGGTGAACCCGGATTCCGTTGGCGGAAAAAACCTCCGCCACAGTTTTGGCCAAAGATTGTGAGTTGTGTCTACAATCAAAAGCAATTACCACTTGAAGGTCGTTGTCCGAATAGGATTTTTTAAGATAATTGCTGAGACCTTGAGTGTTTTTCCCCAAGGTATATTTGTTGATTCTATTGGTACCTACACCCATTACACCACGCATTCCACCCGTACCAAACTCTAAATTCTTATAAAAACGTTCCTTGAGTTCCTCAGGATCGTTTTCCATAAGATGTTTGATTTCCTTTTTTGTGTCTTCATCAAAAAAATCGGTCAACCAAGATTGCGCTGTAGCTGTAATGGAATCCATAGTGTTTATAGTTGTTTAGATGTTTAAAAATACAAAGTTTATAGGGTTTGAGAATGGCCTAAAGGTTAATTTTATCCGAGATATTATAGCGGGTGTCATTTTTTCGGGACCTTACCATTATTTCTCCGATAAAACCTGCCAAAAATAATTGGGTACCAATGACCATTGCCGTCAATGCAATATAGAATTGCGGTTTTTGTGTAATAAGGCGCCCAGTGGGATTAATGAAGAGCTTATCAATCCCCAGATAGAGCGAAAATCCAAAACCTACAAAGAACATGAGTACGCCCCATGCCCCGAAAAGGTGCATTGGTCTTCGGCCAAACTTGGAAACGAACCAAATGGTTATTAAATCCAAGAAACCGTTGATAAACCGTTCTGCTCCAAATTTTGTGGAACCATATTTTCTGGCTTGGTGCTGCACCACTTTTTCAGAAATATCGGAAAATCCGGCATTTTTGGCCAAAACGGGTATGTATCGGTGCATTTCCCCGGACACCTCGATGGTCTTCACCACTTTTTGGTTGAAGGCTTTGAGCCCACAATTGAAATCGTGCAGTTTTACTCCGGAAGTTTTTCTTGCTGCCCAATTGAACAGTTTGGAGGGAATGTTTTTGGTGATAACGGAATCGTACCGCTTCTTTTTCCAACCCGATACCACATGATGGCCTTCTTGGACAATCATCTGATACATCTCTGGAATTTCTTCTGGATTATCTTGAAGGTCAGCATCCATGGTGATGACAACCTTGCCTTCAGCAGTTTTAAAACCAGCATGCAAGGCTTGGGATTTACCAAAGTTTTTCAAGAACCGAATGCCTTTCACATTGGCATTTAGTTTGGAAAGCTCGGAGATGGTTTCCCACGACCCGTCGGTACTACCATCATCTATAAAGATAATCTCATAAGAAAAATGATTGGATTGCATTACCTGCACAATCCAATCATGTAGTTCTTTTAGAGATTCTTGCTCGTTAAGTAAAGGAATTACAATGGAAATCTGCATTGTTTGATTCTGGAATTCCTTTCAAAAGTAGTATTTTTTGATTTAGTAATCGGCCTTGGACTTTTTCAAAATCAATCCAGTAATAAGACCCAATATCAATCCGACCACACTGTTCATGATTAAACCAACAGGGTACTGGATCCAAGCAAAGCTTTTTTGCATTTCCACTCCTTGCTCCCATTGCTCCTCGGTCATATTGGGGTTTTGTGCCATAGCTTTTGGCTTAGCTAGCTCAATGGCCTTGTCCATAAAGTCAGGTTCAATAAAGTTGGTGAGTATAAATTGGTAGGCCAGTGATAGTATTGTACCAACCAAAGCCACACCTACTGCAACTTTTAAAGCTTCGGATATGGTTAAATAGCCTCCGTTCGCCTTTTTAAATGCATTTACCGCAAGAAATATGGCAGCAGCCATTAAAACAATTGAGATCACAATTACTGATGTGCTCATCTCGTAGTGCATCTTTTGTGTGTAGAGCATAACGCCGAACACTACAAATATGGCACCTAACAATAATCCATAGTTAAGTGCAAATTTTCCTGTTTTAACTTGTTGTTCTTCCATTTTTTTGAAATTTGTGTTGATTACAGTTGGTTAGTGCAAGATTGCTTAAATTTGTTACATATAAAGTTACTTTTATTTTTTTAGCGATTTTAAGTTGGAGGTGTCAAAGAAATCATTAAATTTGCACCCTGAAAATTCTGAGATTAAGCATTTAAGACGATGAGAAAAGATATACACCCAGAAAACTATAGATTGGTTGCTTTTAAAGACATGTCCAACGAAGATGTGTTTATTACAAAGTCCACTGCTGAAGCGAAAGAGACCATCACTGTTGATGGTGTTGAATATCCTTTGGTAAAATTGGAAATTTCAAGAACTTCCCACCCATACTACACCGGTAAGACTAAATTGGTTGATACCGCTGGTAGAATTGATAAGTTCAAGAACAAGTACAAAAAATTCAAGAAAGAAGAGAAGGAGACCGAGTAGGTCGTACTTTTCAACGAAATATATGAACGCTCTCGATACTATTCGAGGGCGTTTTTTATTTTTACAGTATTCAAAGCTGCGCTATGAACTATATCCTTTCCGACGGTAATCACCGCGAAGACCTTTTTCCTTTTACCTTCACACGTCCTGTATCTGAGATTCGGGTCGGCATTTTGACCATTAGCGAGAAATGGGAAAAATGGTTGAAGGCTCCAGTGAGTTTTCAAACCGAAGAGTACTTGTCCGAAAAGTTTCCGTTGTCGGTAACTGCTGAAAATACGGTAATCAATGGTAGTTATTTGCCGAATAAAAGTTTGATGGAGGCCATTCAAAACTTGCAAATGGGCGAAGTCTTGATGGATGGAGAAGATTACGTTGCGTATACCACGGATAACCCACATAGCAAATTTTCCAGTGAAGAATATGTAACGGTTCATTTTAAAGGTGACTGTATAAAAATCAAAAACACCTGGGACATTTTTTCCAAAAATGCGGAAGCTCTTCAAGTGGATTTTGATTTATTGACCCAAGGAAGAAAAAGCCAACCCATATCTGATACCAATAAAGTAAAGAACCCTGAAAATATTTTTATTGAGGAAGGAGCTTCGGTAGAGTTCTGTATTTTGAATGCGTCCACAGGTCCAATCTACGTTGGTAAAAATGCATTGATGATGGAAGGCTGTATGGTTCGAGGTGGATTGGCACTTTGTGAAAATGCCATTTTAAAAATGGGCGCTAAAATCTATGGTGCCGTAACCGCGGGACCTGGTTGTAAATTGGGAGGAGAAGTCAATAATGCAGTGCTGTTCGCCAATTCCAATAAAGGCCACGACGGTTTTCTTGGAAATTCCGTGCTAGGGGAGTGGTGCAATATTGGGGCGGATACCAATACCTCAAACCTAAAGAACAATTATGCTCCAGTACGATTGTGGAATTATCAAACTGAAGGTTTTGCCAAAACAGGTCTTCAATTTTGTGGATTGATGATGGGCGACCATAGCAAATGTGGTATCAATGTAATGTTTAATACAGGAACCGTTATTGGGGTGAGTGCCAATATTTTTGGTAGTGGTTTCCCCCGAAATTTTATTCCCAGTTTTAGTTGGGGAGGGGCTACTGCGGGCTACACCGCTTTTAGAACCAACAAGGCTTTTGAAGTAGCTGAAGCCATGATGAAACGCCGGAATGTGGAATTCAACGATACCGAGGCCAGAATTTTGGAGCACGTTTTTGAGTTTACCCAAAAGTGGCGAAACTATTAAGGGAACCCACATTTCCGAGGGTCCCCTTAATGCAATTTATTCTACTTGGTTGTTCAATGTTTTGGTAACAAAATCTATCCATTTGTAGGTGGGGATACTTTTGTCGATGTATAAATCAGGTTGTATACCTTTGTTATCGATTGTCATGTCTGGAATTCTCATGCTTCTGGATAAACTATAGGCAAATTCAAGATCACCACATGGAGATGTAATCGGGTACATATTGGAAATGTCCAGCACACCGGCCGTTGTTGTACCGAACAGTTTCACCTTTTTGCTTTGTTTTGCAGCCAATAAAAATTGTTCTGCGGTACTACCATTTCCTTCGTTGATAATGATTCCGACATTTTTGGGAAATTGATGAATCGTGTCGTATTTGGTAATATCGACAACAGTGGAGTCTAGATTTACGAATTCCCCTTTTCGCTTATCCAAGATATCAAATGACTCCTGAGCCCATTTTTTTCCTTCTTCGTCGAACCCATAAGAAGGATCATTTATAAAATCCAGCATTCTTTGATTGTTCAGGGGTGTTGAAAGAAACTCGACACCAACGGTCCGTATGGGGTTGGTGTATAATATAGGCAGTAACTCGTAATAACTTCGGTCACTCCCTCCTCCATTATTCCTGATGTCAATAATAAAGTTGGGGGTTTTTAATATCAAATCTTTGTTTGCGGATATAACACTGTCAATAACACTTTTTTCCCCACCATTGAATGTTGGAATCCGTAAATAGGTTGTTTTGTCATCAATAATTTCAAAATAAGGTTTGTTGGCGCTGATAGCATTAAAATAACGCTCAATTTCCGGGTTGCTGTCATACTTGGGAGCTACTCTTTTAAGCGTGACAAACCCTGATTTTATATAATTATCACTCAAAAGTTCTACACTTGGAAAAGTTTGCTCAGAATGATCTCTCAAGTAATACACCAAAGAATTATCTGCTTTTATTTTGAGCTTTACCTGTCCTTTGGTCCAATATACCCCATCTGCTTCAATAATGAACCCTACGTATTCATCCTTGATTTTTTTGATACCCATTTTATAGGGTTCGGAAACCCAAATACCCTCGTAATCTACTTCTTTCTTTGCTTCCAGATATTTGGTGAATTCCTCCAAATTCACATTTATCTTTTCGGAATCTTTGTATCGTGCAATGATGTCCTTATCTAATAATGTTTCCGAATTACTGGTACTGGCTGGACCGGCCAGGCCTACATAAACATGACCTGAGCGAAAAAAGGCAAGCCACTCCCTAATGGTTTTTACACATTCATTGGGGTCTTCAATACTTTTTATCCTTTGGGCGAAAGATTCGTTATGGGCTTGGTAAGCCTGCTCTCCCTTACTCTCCAATGCATGGGCAAACCCTGCATCGTTCTTTTCAAAAGTTGTTTTCACCCAATTAAAATTGGTTTCACAATCGCAATTTTGGGAAAACATGAGAAATGGTAAAACTAGTAGGATAATTAAGATGGGTTTGTTCATTCTTTTAATTTATTTAAGGTTACTATTATGATAGGTGTGTTACAGTTTAATTTACGTTATTGGGGGCTGAAGATTGCGCCCCCTTCGCTTTGTCTATTCAATTTTACCAAGCAACCCCCAACCATTGGCCTTGTCGATAACCACACAGTGCAAGGTGTTGAATCCTTTTTTGAGCTGAATGGGCAGTTTGTTGGCGGATAAACCCAAATGACCTTGAAACTGGTTGTTTTTAGACCGAAAGGCATTGTTGCCGTAGAAAATAGGCTCTCCGTTTAAATATACAACGATTTTATCGCTGTAATCGAACAAAAAGAACCTGGTCTGGGCCTGATCCACGGCTATAGTTGTAGAGGCTACCGTGAAAGCTTCTTGGTTGCGTTCAAAGTTGCCCGAAGTTGGCTTTGCCAAATATCTGGAAATGGGCAACAAGCCAGATTGTTCTGTATTGACAGTGATGGTCTTCGCCTTTTCAAAATCCTCAAAATTTAATTGACCCTCTACATAAGGTTGGGCCTCTGTGAGGTCCCATTCACCGATGATACCTTTCGCGGGAGTAAGAATAGGGAAAGGTTCTTTCGCAACGGCTTCTCCCATTTTGGTGACTTTCAGATTAGAGAAACGGTTGCCAAAAAGGGCAAAAACGCCTATTTCCCCAGAGAGATTACCTGATTTTAGGCGGTTCACCTCCAATGCTTGAATGTCGTTTATATATACGGTAGCTTTTAGGTTTTCCACCTTTATCCGTAAATTATTCCATCCCTCGGTTTTAAAAGCTACTTGGGCCTGATGCTCTGGATACAACTGCCAGTTACTCTCACCATGGTAGGTGGGCGTGTATTGAACCGCATCGACCTGTCGCGATTTGTGCATGCGCATATACACTTCTTCAAAGTTTTGATCTTGCTTACGGAACAAAAAACCAGCAAAACTGCGTGCTTGGTTGGCGTACACCTCCATTTCCAGTACACCGTTGGAAAATTCGATGTCGTTGGCAAACGCTTTACCATCCAATACCATGGTCTGTCGCCCATCAAAAGTTTCGAAGGAGAGCTTACTGCCTTTGGCAGCAGTCCAATACTCGGCTTGCAATGGTATTGTTTGGGTAGTTTGACCATGAATCAACTGGGTCAATAATAGTGCGCTGTTTAATAAAAGTAACCGAAAAAACATCATATGCTCGCCTTTAGATTGATAAAGAAACAACAATGCGTCGGAAGGAAGTAATGTTCCTTACAGAAAAAATAGAAGAAATGTTGGTTGTGTTATAAGTCCTTTTTTTCAAGCAATTGGCGCTTAAATATAAATTTTGCCGCTCAACGTAAATTTCGTTCGCCCATGTACTTTATCTTCTTGGGGTTGAATGTTTTTCATTGCTTTGTATCGGTGGTTCATCATAGTTATGATCACAACCATAATTATTCATCAATCAAAAAACAACAGTAATGACAAAACAAGCAATATTTTACTTCGCACTGTTACTCATCTTTAGTAATTGTGCATCTACAAAAACTAACGAACCAACTTTAAAGGATTATACCATTGGAGAAAAATGGACTTGGAAATGGGAACGAAAAGTTGAAGGTGAGGTTCGTGCACAAGGGGAAGATATCCAGAAAGTAGTGGACTACAATGGAACTTTGGGGCTTTGGAACGGTGTTGATACCGTTCAAATTTCGAAAACCACAAATCAAAAACAGAGCAGCACCCCGTTTCGTAATTGGCCTTTGCAGGTAGGAAAAAAATGGAAATACGAGTCAGAATGGGAAAATAATGAAGGTACCACGGGAAAAACCAGTCAAGATGCTGAAATTGTTTCATTTGAAGAGCTAAATGTGGTAGCTGGAAAATTCAAGGCTTATAAAATAGAATACAAAGGAATTGTAACCAATTCTAGAGGTTTTAAAGGGGAAATGACGGATATTTGGTGGTATTCCCCAGCGTTAAAAACATATATAAAGCATGTAAATAAGGATGGTTATGGGGTATATGTAAATGAGTTGACCAGTTATTCAAAACCCGAGTAGCAATAACCATAACAACAAGAGGCCCTAAAAATGAATGGTTCAATGCCCAACAAAACGATAAATACAAGACTATCCCTTTATTGGAAATGCCAATTTATTGGCTGGGGCATTGTTTCCCTTTTGTGGCTCTATATTGCGCTGGTACGGGATCAATTTACCATTACCCAAGCTTTAATCAATTATATTTTGGATGTTGCCATTTGTATTGGCCTCACCCATGCTTATAGGAGCATAGCTTTAAAAGCTAATTGGAACCAGTTGGGGATAAAGAGGTTGATCAAGAAGGTTATTCCCTCTATTTTGGTGTTGGCCGTACTGTTCATGTTGATTATGAATTTAAAAACATCGGTTTACATTTATTTGGTCAATGACGCCAATACATTTTTGGAAAATTTGTCGGTTTGGAACCCTGTTTTGATTACGGGAATAAGGCACATGTCCATTTGGGTGCTTGCCTACCATGCGTATCATTTCTATATAAAAGAGGTGAATACGGCTAAAACCAACGCCCAACTTTCGGTAATTGCAAAGCAAAGTCAGTTGGATAATCTAGCCGCACAGTTGAACCCTCATTTTTTGTTCAACTCCCTTAATTCCATCAAAGCCTTGGTTTTTGAAAACCCGAAAAGTGCAAGAAGGACCATCGACTTGTTATCCGACCTATTGCGTTCATCATTGTATGAAAAAGAACATGCCACCATATCCATTGCAGAAGAAATGGCATTGGTGAAAGATTATGTAGAGTTGGAAAAACTTCGATTTGAGGAACGCCTGAATGTTACATTTGATATTGACCAAACGCTTAAAAACTTTAAAATCCCTTCATTGAGTATCCAACTTTTGGTAGAAAATGCCATTAAGCATGGTATTGATAAACAATTGGATGGGGGGACCGTAGATATTTCGGTTCAAAAGAAGAACGATTATGTGGTGATAAGCGTTAAAAATCCTGGAACGCTTTCCGTAGGAAAACATAAAGGAGTAGGGTTAAAAAATCTGAAGGAACGCCTGTTGTTGCAATATGAGGGCAGGGCTGAGTTTAAGGTGGAAACCCCTTCGGAAAATAAGGTGGTTGCCACATTAATGATTCCAATCGAAAACTAATGAGCACGTATACAACTTTGATCATAGACGATGAGCGCTTGGCCCGGGAAGAGGTGCGAAGAGCACTTGAAGGCTATCCAGAATTTGAAATCGTGGGCGAAGCGAACAATGCGGAAGTTGCTATTGGTCTGATAGAAAAAGAGCAACCGGATATCATTTTTTTGGACATTCATATGCCGGAGAAATCTGGGTTTGATTTGTTGGAGGAGTTGGGGACCGTTCCCGAAGTGGTGTTCACAACGGCCTATGATCAATATGCAGTTCAGGCTTTTGAAGTAAATGCTTTGGATTATTTGGTAAAACCGCTAAGGGAAGAGCGCTTTGCCAAAACCATTGAAAAGGTGAAGTTGGAACTGCAAAAGAAGGAGGAAGAGCAAAAAGTACCCTTGGCAAGCCATCAAAAAATATTTATCAAGGATGGCGAAAAGGTATACTTTATTGCGTTGGCGGAGATAAGTTTAATCGAGTCCATGGATAATTATGCACGCCTGTATTTTGGTGATAAAAAAGCCATGATCAAACGCTCCCTGAACCAACTGGAAGAAAAATTGGACCCCAACACCTTTTTTAGGGCCAATCGAAGTCAAATCATCAATACGGAATACATCAAAGAAATCCACCCGTATTTTAACAACAAACTACAGTTGGTATTGACAACAGGGGAAAAGATAGAGCTCTCGAGCAGGCAATCGGTAAAGTTCAAAAAACGAAACAGTTTGTAGCGGTTTCACAAGCAATCAAATCAACATAACGAATAGCAAAAACATATTGCTTTAGGACGGTTATGTCCTGAACTAAAAATCAATCAAAATGAAAATTTCAATCCACAAAACGTTTATTCTCGTAGGGGTAGCCCTCTGTTTTTTAGCCTCTTGCCAAGAACAAGCCTCCGTTCAAACCCCAAGAGCGATTACGGAAGATGGCAAAGCGTACCTGGTTCAGGATAGTATCTTGATTTCAACCGGTGATGGAGCAAAAATCCATGCAATCGTAGTTCGAAATGCCGAGGCTTCCGAACCAAGCCCAACCGTGTTGTTTCATACCATTTACGCACGCAAAAGTGACTTGAAAAGAGCCAAAATGGCTGCGGACCATGGGTATGTGGGGGTGGTTTCGTACACTCGCGGCAAGGGCTTGAGCCCTGATTCGATAGTCCCCTATAAATATGAGTCAACCGACACCTACGAGGTAATCGATTGGATCAGTAAACAAGATTGGAGCAACCAAAAAGTGGGGATGTATGGTGGAAGCTACGTCGGCTTCACCCAATGGGCTGCAGTAAAGCACAAGGTGCACCCTGCCTTAAAAACCATTGTCCCGTCTGTTTCGGCAGCGCCCGGTATCGCAGAACCTATGGAAAATGGGGTATATTTTAACTTCCACTTTCCTTGGCACCATTATGTATCGAATAATAAGTATTTGGACACTACTTTGTACTATAATGGTCAACGGTGGCGAGACCTGAACATGAATTGGTTTGAAAAAGGAGTGGCCTATAATGCCATGGATAGCTTGGACGGATTGCCCAACCCGCAATTTCGAGAGCGGTTATTGCACCCCACCTACGATGCCTATTGGCAAAACATGATGCCCTACCAAGAGGAGTTTGCGCATATAAACATTCCCGTTCTGGCAACAACAGGCTACTATGACGGAGGGCAAGTCGGAACGCAGTACTATTTGAAAGAGCATACCAAATACAATACAAATGCGGAGCATTATCTGGTTATAGGACCATACACCCATTTTGGAGCCCAAGAAAAACCGAGTGCCCATATTTTTGGGTACGATATCGACCCCGTGGCCCAAATTGATATCACGGAATTGATCTTTGATTGGTTTGATTATATTTTGAAGGGGAAGCCCAAACCCGATTTGATACAGGACAAGATCAATTATCAAGTGATGGGAGCCAATATCTGGGGGCATGCTTCCTCACTGCAGGAAATGGCGAACGATACGCTCAAATATTATTTGAGCAACGAGCGTTCGGGAGTGGCTTTTGCATCACTGTTTGATACGGGAAATAATGGGAAGGATATCCATTACACGCTTGCTGAGCAGCCGGTAGACTCCAATGAATATTTGGAGCAGACCATTGATTTTACCGACCGAAGCAATCTTACCTGGAATTCAAGTGGTTGGCGAAACATTGTTGAAGATAGTTTAATGGTGGGACATGGTTTTTCCTTTGCGACCCAACCTTTTGACTCCGATTTTGAACTGAACGGTTCGTTTGGAGGGGAAATCTCGGTGTCTATCAATAAAAAGGATTTTGATTATAAAGTTGTGTTGTTCGAGCAGACCCCCGATGGTAAATTCTTTGCCCTTACATTACCCTATGTGGGCAGGGCAAGTTATGTGCGAGATTGGGAGCAAAGACAATTGTTGACCCCCCATAAAAAGGTAAAACTCCCATTTGGAATTGTTCGCATGACGAGCAAGAAAATCAGTAAAGGCAGTCGGTTGGTAGTGGTGGTCAACGGAATCAAGGACCCTTTTACGGAAATCAATTATGGTACTGGCAAAAATGTAAGCGAAGAAACCATCAAAGATGCCAAAGAACCTTTGATCATTAAATGGTATGGGGATAGCTATCTGAAGATTCCGGTTCTCAAGAAATAAGATGATTATGAGAAACGGAGCATTTCTGTCATCTAGTTCTTAGGAAACACCAAGATCATCCGGGTGGGCATGTTCCCTTTGTTGATTACGGCATGTGTTTCCTCTTCCGACCATAATGCGGTACCATAAGGTGCTTCCACTTCTTGGGATTTGCCTTCGGGTGTGGTGATCACCACTTTGGCATCGCTCAGTAATATGGTCAAATGGGGTTTGTGATGGTGCATATCCTTTCCACAGACTTGACCTTGTGGCTCGGCTACAAACTCCACAACACTCATCTCATCGTTGTCCAAAACTAGCTGTTCCGATTGGGATGTTGGGTCGATGTTCTGTCCGAAGGATAGGGCTGAAATTAATCCGAAAGTTACTAGCAATACATTTTTCATGACTTTAAATTTTAAGGTTATAAAGCCAAATTAGACTGATATCCAGAAACTTACTTTTCTATTCTGTCCAAACTTTTTGTTTTCCTGATCAGGGCCTAAATCCGTGTTATTATTGCTGCCCTCTGTATTGGGATGGGGATGCCTGGTAACGTTCCTTAAAAATTCTACTGAAGTGGGAGATGTTCTTGAAACCGCATTCGAAGACAACGTCGCCAATGGATTTGTCCGAACTTTTCAGCAATAGTTTGGCCTTTTCGAGTCGTTTGCTGGTCAACTATTTGCCCGGGGTGGTATGGTAATGGGCCATAAAATCGCGTCGGAACGTAGTGGTGCTCCGATTGGCAATTTTGGCAAAATCGGAAATACTTAGGTCGTAGAAGTAGTTAGCTTCCATAACTTCCCAAATGGGGGTCACATAATCTTCGGTTATTTGGTTGATGTAGGCCAAAATATGTCTGTTGTTGGGATGGGCCAGAATATTAAAGAGCAGTTCCTTGAACTTGGCCTCAAAAATGGCATCTGGGAACATCTTCGATTTATCAAAATAGGGGAGTAGGCTCTCGTAACTGTTTCGAATGGGGTCGTTGATTTCGAACTCCTCGATCATGTCCACCTTCACTTCGGGTAAATTGTCCAACCGAAGGTACTGCCTAAACTCTTCAAAGACATTTTTTAGATAATTGTCCTTGAGATACAGCACCAATACCTTCCAGCCCGAAAAATCGTGGGGCAATTCTTGATGAAAGCCCCCCCGTTTCAATAAAAAACCCTGGTCGGCGCTCAGCTCCCATCTATGATCCCCATGTTGTATGATGCGCCTTCCACTTATGGTAAAGGTAAACTGGTTGTGGTTGGAGTATAATTGAAGGACTTGATCTTTTTGAGGACACTCATAGTAACAGAACAGCAGATCTTTGAGGGATAGCTGTGTGAAAATATCCGGATTGGATTTATGTGCCTCGTAAATATTCATGGTATTTCAAGGTACTGTAAAAAAATAAGAGATTCAATAAGGGTTTGGAATAAGGGCAAATTTTCAGTTGGTGGTCGTTTTAGTCTTGGATGAATTATTTTATATCATCATATTTCCAGTGGGGGACAAATCGTTCCAAAATCCGTTTATCAAAAAAAGCGGCCGATAATGAACCTAATCCATACATCAAGATATCCAACCCATCAAAGGTGACACCAAAGAAGTAAATACCATAATACTGCATGATTTCACTAAACGTCATGACACCAAAAACGATCAATGACTTTACGTACCATTTCCGTAGAAATCGTAGCTGGACCTCGTTCATGCAGAGCAAAAAATAAGCACCGAAAGACAACATAATATCCGATGCGTAGCTGTAATAAAAAATGTAAGCTTTCCCAGACAAATAACTGCCCATCCTAAAGATGTGGATGGCAGCTAGAATCAACATGATGGCAACCCCAACGCGTATGCGGACTTTTTTTTTAGTAATCATATTCCATGTTTCAGCTTTTCATTTTAGGAACATCACCAAATATTAAATTGTTGAAAAATAACCAAAAAAGAAAAGGGACGACCCCAAGACCGTCCCTTTTATGAACCTCAACTATTGATTTTATAAGGTAATGCTCAAAAACCCATCTTTTTGTAGATTGAAATTATATAGAATCCCATTGGCTACCACCCCCATCTCCTTAGGTAGTTTTGTGGCATCCACCCCGAATTTTTTAAGGGAAAAACCACAGGCCAATAGTTTTATCTTTTCACTTTTGGCCAAATCCAGAAACGGTTGCATTTGTTCCATATCGGTAAGCCCTTTCACGGTCTCTCCGCAGATAACCACATGGAACTCCCCGAACTGGGCCCCATCATCGGTAGCCAGTTCATCCGCGGCCAATAAAATGGCCTTCAATTGTGGAATTTTTCGGGTAAGCACAATGTAGTTGTTCTGATCTTTGTTGTAGGTGCTTTGGGCACTGACTTGGGTCAGCCCTCCCAACAGGGTGATAGCCATAAAAGCTATAGTGAATAATTTTTTCATTTTTATTGTTTTTTAAGTTTTGGATTCAATACAAAAAAGAGGAGCCCTCCTAGAATGGCAATGTTTTTGAACAACGGCCCCACCGTCGCCATTTGACCTACTTGAATGGTCAAAGTGATGGGAATAAGCATCAAGATCAACAGTAAGGCCGACCATTTGGTCTTGAAGCCCACAGCTAAGGCAATACCGACAAGCAGCATCACCACTCCTGAAGCAATTACTGAAATTTCTGGAGCCCCCAATAAATGACCCAAAGCTCCAAACTTGGCATTTTCGATACGGGCCACGGCCTTGTCCGTGTTGATTAAGTGATTCAAACTGGCCACGATGAATATCAAACTCACCATGACCCGCAACACGGCTATCGAACTCCGGTTGACTTCAACTTTGTTGTTTTGCATAGCCTTGCTTTAATGGAATTGATAATCCGTTCCCGGTAATTGCGACAATACATTGGGTCCCAAATCCAAGGCCTTGGCACGACCGTCCAAAGTTGGGGCGATAGTGCCCTTTTCTTTGAGGTATTCCTCGATTACATCGTGGATGGTGTAGTCCATCACCTCCGTTTCCACGGTGTTGGGCATACGGCAGAGGGTGGGTAGTGGTTCACCTTCCCTACGACAGGCGGACATAGAGTACAATTGATCTTCTACCATGGGTTTGCCACCAATCATAATGGAGGCCACACGCTCGCCCATGGGTTTGTTGGCATAAAAGGTGAGTTCCATGCCCGAAAAGCGCACCAACCAGCCCCCAAATCGCTCTGTGGGGTCTGCAGCAAACACATTGTTCAGTTCTTTTTCCAGCCAGTTCTTGATCTGTTGACCGGTAGCCTTTCCAATCTTCACTTTTTCGTTCACGGGGAGCATGCTCCACAAATCCGCTTTGGTGATAGGCGATTTACCGCCTTCTTCCACCGAAATTGGGGTGCTGAATCGGAATCCATTGGAAATGGAAATATCCACTCCTGTTTTCCATCGGGCCGCATCGGTAATAAAGTCGTCCATGGGATTTTCTACCACAAAATAGCGGTACAGCGGAGTGCTGGTGTACCCCAAGACTTGGTCTATTTCCTCTTTGTACGGTGCGGTTTCCTTGGCAATGACCTGCGCCACTTTTTCATCGGCAGGGTATTTCTCGGGATCTACCTCCAAAAGATCATAGTCCTCGTTCACGATCTTGCCATCTTTTACGGTCAAGGTGAGTTTGCCCACAAAGGAAGCAAAGGCCCCCGGTTCGGTCACTTTAGTGTATTCGGTCTCCAAAGGTTTGCGGATGCGTTCGTGGGTATCGTTGCCCAGTACGTAGTCCACGCGCTCCAAGGCGGGGTTGTTGGCCAGATTGTATTGTTTGCTGATGCCGATGTGCGTCACCACAAAAAGGATGTCCACCCCTTGGTTATCCTTCAGTTCGTTGATGAGCGCTTCCAAGTTGGCATCGATGGGATCAAAACGGATACCTTCACTGAACGAAGGGTTCTGGCGTACCGGAATTTCGGGGTCGTTGTAGGAGATAAAACCAAGTTTTACGCCTTTTAGTTCTTTGATAAAATATTGGGGAAACAAGGTTTCACCAGTGGCATCATCGTACATATTGGCCGATATCACGGGCGTATCGTAATGGGTCAATACATCCATCATGGTTTTCTTGCCATATACCACTTCCCAGTTTCCGGGAATCAAAAAGTCGTAACCCATGGTTTTGATGATCGGGGCAAAGGCCTGACCCTGTGACAATGCAGCTACGGCACTTCCTTGGATCATGTCGCCACCATCCAAGATCAAGGTGCCTTCGGGGTTTTTGCTGCGCTCTTCCTCAAAAAGAGTTTTAACATGGGCGAGTCCTCCCAATTTTCTAAAGGTGATTTGTTCGTTTTCCCAGAAAAGTTCGTCGTGGGGGAACAACTGCCCGTGAATGTCTGCGGTCTGTAATATGGTGATGGTCTGTTCGGTGTCTTGTGCAGGGGTTTTTGCATCCTTGCAGCCAGATAGGGTTCCGAAGAGCAGGGCGACAAGGCCCAAATATTTTATAGTTTGCATGTTGTTATTTTATAATTTGACTTAAGATAAGGGGGTAGGCAATGCCTGATGTAGAAAGGACTGCTTATGAATAGATTTTGAACTGCCGATATAAAATGTAGAGGGGAACTACCGAGGCAAAGCGTTGCTTTTCGGCGGCGTAAAGGTGCTTTCCGCTATTGGAAACGGTAAAGTAGCTAGGTATTGCCAAGGCTGGTAATAGGGCAGTGGTCCTATCCAATTGGTGCGATGATGTATTCTCATTATGCTGCACGGCCTCGTAGGAAGCGCAGGAAGTGGATATGGTAGTTTTTATTTTATTGGAAACCTCGGATTTTTCCAGCCCAAGGGCATGCTCCAAGGAGTTACGGACTTTGCAGGGTGCCACCAAAAGCAATCCTGCCAACAAAGCGGTAAACAGGATGCGGATGTCGAATGTGGATTTGTGGATTCCCGGCATATTCCAAAGAAAACATTAATTGGGCAAAAAAGATGTAACTAAAGTTACATAGAATTGGGAGGTTTTAAATCAAAGCTTTAACTACTTTTAGCTAAGTATTTAATCAAGGCAAACGAGAAATCTTGTTATTAGCCATCTTTAAAACATATTGTTTGCTTATAACATTAACTTTATGAGAATGATCAATCTTTTTTTTCTATCAATTCATCAATTTTAAAGTAGGTCTTTTTCATAAAACCTTCAGACTTATAGTTTTTTACAGCGGTTTTTAAAATATCATAAATTTTGGATTCATATTCTTCATTTTCAAATACATTAATTAATTCTTCAAATGATTTGTTGGATTCAAATGAGGTATAATAGTTTCTAATGTTTAATAGAACATTGGTTATTGGGGTTTCTTGGGTTTCAAATATGCTTTCATTCTCAATATTTCCCTCCAAGTCTTCCGTCTCTCTTTTTAGGTTTGCTAATTTTTTAAGAATGGATAACTTAGAAACTTCTTTTTTGTTAAAGAAAGTTGAAATGACATCAAAGAAAGAATTTGTTTTTGTGCTATAATTAAAGTTAGTTTCTGCTAGTGCAACTATATTATGTGTTATTGAATCAGATGATAGTTTAAAATTCATTACAGATAATCGATCAATGAATTTCAATGGTGAATAAATGTACCAATAGCTCAATTGACGATATTTTTTTAAAAGAGTTTTTCTGAAATTATAAAATGCAGAGTCCCATGTGATTAAAAATGGTTCGTTCAAAACACCATTCTCTGGATTAAGGTGTAAATCTTCTGAAGATAAATAAAGAATCGTCCTTAGGTCATTCTCTCGAGCGGTATAGGATCTTTCTTTTCCAGCATAGGCTAGACTGATTTCATAATCACGTTTTATGGAAGAATAATTTTCGTAATTTGGGTGCCATATTATTTCAAAGCCAGCAATTTCATAAAGTTCGCACAATCGATTCGTAACATTATTAATAAAATTTTCTTCTTCGAAAACATCGTGCTCTTCACCTAATAAATCCTGTATGAAATCAACTAAATCCATGTCATCACTAATTTCCCCTACTTCTTTATATCGATTGTAAACATTGTAGAAAACGTTTTTGGATGCTCCAAATTCAGATATAAATGATAGATTAAGAAATCTTTGTAGTTTCAAAGCTTCTTGTAAATGTCCTGATACTTCTTGTATGTAGTCCACAGAGGTTACCAAATGAACATTTTCAGAATTGGAAGAAACAGATTTGTGAAAGCTTTTAACTGCTATTAAAGCTGAGTCTTCATACTCAAAATCTTCATTAAAGTATATGCATAATAATCGTATTAAAATTTGAGTGTCAACATATACTGTCTGTAATCTGTTATTAAGATATTCTTCTAATTTATGAGAGTTGTAAAGGTTTGCAAAAAGCGAGGTTGTAGCCAATTTGTTTAAATATTCCTTTTCAGAACACTTTGTTAAGATTTCTTTTGAAACAAATCCTGCATCTTTTCTATTAATACCTTTTTCAATTAAAAAGGTTTGTAAATCGTTGAAGGATTTTTTCAAAGAAGAACTGAACGAATTTGATGTATTTTTAATTTCATCAATATCAATTTGATAATTCTCAATATAGATTTTGTGTATGGCTTCAACTAATTCAGAAACTTCACAATTAATAGAGTGATTTAAGATAAACTTCTCTATTTCTACAACCAATTTATGCTCCTGGATTTGAATTTTCTTATGAATATTCTCAATTTCTGATTGTTTTTTAACAGATAATTGATATTGTTCTTTGGAGTTAGGGGTGACAATATGACCTTTGGATTTTAAATAATTTATCTCTTTTAATAGATAATCTTCGTCTATATTATTTTGTAAATAATTGTTAACTTCTTCTATTATGGATTCAAATCTTGAATTGGGATTGTTGAAGAGGTAGGAATAAATATAAGAGTAAATTAAGTTTTTGCGAATCTCAACAGTATTCTTATTTCCAGATAATACATCAAAAAGTATTTTAGATTCTTTACTTAAATTTCCATTCAAAGAATTTGCTTTAATTCCATGAGCCTTATAGGTTATTTGGGCTATTGATTTATAAGTTTCAGAATCATTTGAAAGAATAGTAGCATCAATAATTTTTAAATCCAGACCATGATTAACCTCTGCAGCAGTTTCAAGTCTATTTCTCTTTTCCTTTGAAATGTTTTGACTACTGTAAAATTCAAGCTTGGTCAAGTAACTAAATTTTTGAACATTTTCTTTAGCTTTTAATAAGTCTTTTTCTAGTTTATTTTCCCATTTATGTTTTTGAACTGTAATTTGGATATTTTTTCTAATTTCTTGATTTTCAATAAGAATTTCCAAATCATTTCCACCATCATAGGGGCCATCAATTATTCTAACCTGGTTTGTACTGTATTTTTCCTTATTGAGTTCTTTTACAAGCAGCCTGAAGTTGTCGACTGAAAGTGCATTTATTAAATTCCTTATTTCTTCGTTCATAATAAGAAGGATTGACAATACCTAGGATATAATAATTGGCTAAATATTGGACTAAAAACAAAAATCTAAGTTAACAGAAAAAACCTACAACCCGCTAAGCTTTTCCGTAAGTACTCAACACTTTTATCAACAGTAATGTGTTGGTATAGGGGACAGTAGGTGTAGATCCAACTTTTTTATGCATCCGGTTGGTTTGGCTCAAAGGAAACATCCAATCGCTGTACTTTTGGGTATTTTTCTGGTGTTAGCGTAAAAAAGATGTTCACTTCCCCATTTTCGGCCTGTAGGGTATAGCGTCCCCGTAGCTGGTTTATGGGACGCATGTCACCAACCGCTTCAATGGTCCCGGCTTTTTCCAAAACTTCCTGTATCGCGGCCCTTCTTTTTTCTCGCGATCGGTCCAAATAAAAATTCTCGGCCAAGAGCTGCTCCTCCAAAGCAGGTTCCCATTGCTGGATCAGTTGGGTAATCTGTTCTTGCCGTTCCAGCAACACATCGGAGGCGGGTAATTTCCGTGGTTGTAAATCAGCAGTCTCGAACAATAGTCTACTAAGCTCATTTAACGACCAAGGTGAGGTATAGGTAAGGTTGCAAAAGGCCATAATGCCTACGCCATACTCGGGATAAAAGGTATAGTTGCTGCCAAAGCCGGGCAGCGCACCACCATGGGAGACCCTTTTAAGGCCATTGCAGTATTCCGTAATGCCCAATCCAAAGCCGTAGCCGGCCAAAACAGCACAGTCGCCACCCTTATAATCCTTTGCATTGGCGTACAGTCTTGGGAACTGTGGTGTCTGCATTTCGCGCAACGAACTTCGTTTTATGGGGCCGTTATCATCGTCGTTCCGTGGAGGCCATGCCGAAAGGTGAAAACTCACATATTTACTAAAATCGGCTATGGAGGTAATAAGTCCGCCCATGGCACCAAAAGAGCCGTCGTGGAGCATGGGTTCCAGTTTCCACTGCTCATCTTCCCAGCGATACCCGATGGCCAGTTGTTCTTCGGGAATGCCTTCGTACTCCCAATAGGTGTGGTCCATGCCCAAGGGCTTAAAAATATTTTGGGTGATATAGTCCTGATAGGGCATCCCAGAAACCACGGAAACAATATGCCCTAAAAGGGCATACCCGGTATTGCTGTATTCGTACCCATAGGAGGGAACATTGGAAAAGGAGATGCCTTCATCCACAAGATCGATCAACATGCGATCGGGTTCGTCCAACTGGCGGTCGCCCCAAGGATTGTCCTCGGGAAATCCGGCCGTCATGGTCAAAAGGTTTTCAATGTCTATGGTCGGCGCATCTTTGGTCAGGTAGGTGAGCTTCGACATTTCGGGAACGTACTTGCTGACAGGGTCGTTCAGCGACAATTTTCCTTCATCCCTAAGTTTTATAATGGCCATTGCGGTAAAACTTTTGGTCATGGAGGCTATTCGGAAAGCGGATGAGGGCGAAGCGGGAATCTCCTTCTCAAGGTTCAGGTATCCGGTGGCAGAGGTAAACACCAATTCATTGTCCACTACAATACCGAAGGCGACACCCGGTAAATGCTCGGCTTTGGCATGCTCCTCGATGGATTGCTGTAGCTCGGGTGCGATTTGTTTGATTTTTTCTATCCGATCATCGGGGTTAAAAATCGGAGCTTTGTACGATTCGGAATAGGCATGGGCGGGACTTTCGACCGTTGTTTCGGTGGTTTGTTTTGTATTGCAGGAGAAAAGGCAGACTACCAAACAAATAACGGTAAGTAGTTGTTGGCGGATTTTACTGAATAATTTAATCATTTGTGGCAACTTCTTTGTTGATTAATTGTATTAAATGCTCGCACATTGTTTTCATATACGATAGCTGTTGATTCATAACTGAATGTTCAAAAACAGCCATTACAAATCCATTTTTATGTTTTATGTTCTTTAATAAAGCTTCGTAGTATGGCCTCGATAAGGGTACATCTTCGCCTTCTTGCCCACTGGTGACTTTATAGGTGTAATTCTTGATTAAATCATTTAAGTCCAAGGTTTCGTAAGAGGGTTCATATAACAAAACCTCTGTATCATAACGGAAATGGTCTTCTTCGTTCTTCAATTTTTTGTAGAGTGCCTGCAGATCAAGAAGCCCATTTTTTATGGAGTCATTCGAAATTATAGCCAGGTTGCCTGAGTTTATAAGTTCTTGGTAGGTGTTGTCGTGAAGCGTGAATTTATACCAGATATAAACATTTGTAGCATGAAAATTAAGGTCGTTTATATCGGTTAGGGGCTTGCCTTCATAATATTCCAAAACTTTATTGGCAGATTCAATCCTTGATTTTCTTGTATCGAGATATTGATTGATTTCGGCAATATTCAATTCAAAATCTGTTTTTAAATCAACTAAATGTTTTAATTCTTGATTTCGAATTTTTCTAGCTTCATTCCAATTGTTAATCTGTAGTGCTATCAATATTCCGATTACGACCAGAATAATTTCACCCAAGGCATAGAGCAGATACTTGCTGAATTTGTTTTCGGTCAGCAAGCGATGCCGAATTTTTCGAAAGAACTTGATCACAGGAGGTTAGTTTTTCTAAATATAGGATTTTTATGGAATCGACCATAAAAAAAGCCAGCAGCAAACTGCCACTGGCTTTTAAAAGTTATCTAAAAAAAGATGTTATTCGGTTACTTTGGGTTTTTCGGTAAACGGGGTTATCCCAAAGGCCGGGTATACATCGGAGGGGTAGTAAAAGGTCCCACCGCGCGATACCATGGCAATGGTTTTAATAGCTTTAATATCCTCCACCGGGTTGCCGGGTACCAAGAAGAAATCGGCCAATTTACCAGGCTCTATGCTGCCCAAACTTTCGTGTCCTAAGTATTGCGCCATGTCGTAACTGGCCAATTTTAATACTTCGGCGGGGGTATAGCCCAATTGTTGGTTGTATAGTTCCAGTTCACGGTGCAGGTTAAAGGCGCCGCCCAAATCGGTTCCGGCGACAATTAAAATGCCTTTATCCTTCATCATTTTCAAAGTCTCTACAATTTTGTCGTATGCTTCGCGGTAGGCTTTGTCTTCTTCATCATCTGCAATCTGAGCCAAGGCCACTTTGAGGCTACGTTGCTCGTTGGGAGGCATATGGTCCACATAATCCAAGGCACCGGGCGTTACCTCTCCGTTGCGGGAGAGCATCAAACGTTCGTGGATAGCCAATGTAGGATCCATTGCCGTTTTGTTGGCCACAAACAAATCCATGGTCTCTTGTACTTTGTCACTGTTCAAATCCAATCCAGGGAAACGTTTCATGGCGGTCAAACGCAAAAGCGTACGAGTATCTTCGTCCGGTTCCAATACCCAGCCCAACATGGTCTGGTTAATGTGGGTCATTTCATCGAACCCAGCATTTAGCATGCCATTGGCATTGGAAAAGGCAGGTACGTGACCGGTGACGAACATGCCTTTTTCATGCGCTTTTTTTACAATGGCAGGAGCCCAGTCACCATTCATGCTGTTGTAGAGCTTTACGCCGTAATAGCCAAGACTGTCATAGGTATCCACAGCCGCCAAGGCTTCTGCCTCGCTTTCCACAATGATTCCGTTATTGGCATTGTACTTACTTTTCCCTTCAATAAAACCCAAACGGGTAATACGGGGACCGGCCAAAACGCCGTTGTTGATTTTGTCAATCAAGTCGACCAACACCTCATTGTCGTTGCCCATGTCGCGGAAGGAGGTAACCCCTGCCAACACGTTTAACAAGGCCCCATTATCGCCGGAGTGGGCATGCATTTCGTACAGTCCGGGAACTAAAGTCCCCCCATTGCCCTCGATGACCACTTCGTTTTCACCTGTGGCATCCGCCGCTTCGATAGCCGCAATTTTTTCACCTTCCACCACTACGGAAACAGGGTCTGTAACGGTCATGTTCTTGGCATCGAATACATGTACGTTTTGGATGCGTACTTTTTTACCATAGTTGTGGGCATATTGCTCTTGCAGGGTTTCGTAGCGACTTGCGGAATAATTTTCAGCGAGTTCCCGCATATCCTTTTCCACATTTTCATACCCTTCACGAATTACGATGTAGCGTGGCGAAATGGCCGCAAAAAAACGGTTATCGCCATCCAAAATAAAATAGGAGGGATTCAGGTCGGCACCTGAAAGGGCATAAGTCGTCAAGGCCAGTTCGCCTTCGCCTGAAAATTTGGGAATGACGAGTTCTTCCATCTTGGTCAACTTCAGGTTACCGGCTGGCAAAACAGATAAAGTGTTATCAGGAGCCTGTAACAACAATCGGGCCGCCAAAACAGTGGAGTAAGGGCTCCCGAATTGATTCACGTAGATCTGTGGGTCGGTCACAGTAGCAGACCCCGAACCGGTGGCATCGGTCCATGTGGCTTCTGTACCCTCCAAGGTAAAATGTTCGTCCACGGCATTTCCAAAGGTGGTGTTGCCGGTGATCTGCCAATCGATAGGATAGCCCTCGGCATTCAAAACCAAGGTTTCCTTCATGGTCGGGCCACGGCCGTTGTTTTTATAATCGTAATCGATGTTGATGGTGTCCCCGGCCGTAAGGGTCTTTAGGTACCCTACCTTGTTCTCACCAATGATGACGGTATAGCTTTCGTCCCCTTGGTAATCGGCCAAGGAGGAAGTGGTTTCTTTTTTACAGGAATAGCCGGCCATGAGGACTAGACCGACAAGGAATACTTTAAGTTTCATAGGGATGGTTTAAGTTAGAGGTTGAAGGTAGCGAATTTAGGTGATTATTTTAGGTGCTACGGGCTATTTCAAGCTCACTTCGAGCACAAAATCCGCTTGGCCATAATCACGATTTTCGGGAAGCGCTACCATGGTGCCGTAGGAATTGGTGCTATGCTTCAGTTCTTTCTTGGTTTGAAAATCAATCACGCTTTTAACATTGCCTGTTATGGTCGGGAAAAAGAAGTTATCCGTTTTCCAATTCATAATATGGATATAGATTTTGTCATTTTTCTGCGTAGATACGCCCCAACTTTGGGGTGGAATAGGTCCTCCTCGGGTTCCGTAGATGGTTTCACCATAGATCGAGGTCCAATCACCAATAACTTTTAGGGTATCTATAAATTCGGGTTGAATTTTTCCGTTGGGCATGGGGCCGACATTTAAAAGAAAGTTGGAATTGTAGCCTGCTGCTTTCACCAAATATTGAATTAGTTCCTTGGAGGACTTATAGGCTTTGTCTTGCAAGGAAAAACCCCATCGTTGCGCCATGGTCTCAGCAGTTTCGAGGGGTAGGTTGCCCACTTCGGAATCGCCACTGAAGCCTCCTTTGTTTTCTCCGGGCAGGTCTTTTTCAAACATCTGAAAGTCTTCACCTGGATTGGGTGCTTGATGATGGTTGCTTCCTATCATGGCTTGAGGCTGTAAATCATGGATGAGGTCGTACGTTTTTCGAAGTTGCCAGTTGGCTTCCTTTTTATCCCACCAGCCATCAAACCAAATACCACCTATTTCCCCGTAATTGGTCAGCAATTCGGTGAGTTGACCGTTCATATAATCAAGATAATTTTCCCAATTGCCATTATCGGGTCTTCCTGTTTTCTTTCCGGTATCCCCTCTAGGGTAATAGTCGTTATGGTGCCAATCCAATTGCGAATAATAGAGAAACAGTTTTAAACCATACTTTTTGCAGGCTTCGGCCATTTGTTTGATGACATCTTTTTGGTATACCGTTCTATCCATAATATCCCAGTCGGATATTTTACTGTCGAACATGGCAAAGCCATCGTGGTGTTTTGCGGTTATCGTGATGTACTTCATGCCTGCTGATTTGGCCATCAACACCCATTCTTCGGCATTGAATTCGGTAGGGTTAAAAAACGCAGGTATTTTTTCATAAGTCTTTTTGTCGATGGATTGTGTTTCCATCACCCATTCGTGCACACCCAGAACGGAATACACGCCCCAATGGATAAACATCCCAAACTTAGCATCTTGGAACCATTCCCTGTTCTCTAAATTTTCAGGGGCAGGCTTGTATTCTTGGGCGGAGGAGAAATTGGTGCAAACCAATAAAATCAATATGGGAATTATACATTTTTTCATACGGTTGGTATTTTGGTTGGTATGGGCAAACAAGTTACTTAAAAGATGATAGAAATTTGATGGATGGTAATGTGTGGTTTGTTTACAATGAGCGATAAACAATACGCTGTACCCTTCGACTCCGCTCAGGGTCCATATTTAAAATGAGCAATCATCCAATAATCCCCCAGCCCTCAACCCTTTCGATAACTCCCAACAAATCACTATCTTTGCGCCCCTAAAACGCAAGGCAGGCATATGAACAAAAAGGTTGCATTTTACACGCTGGGCTGTAAGCTTAATTTCTCCGAAACCTCTACGATTGCGCGAGGTTTTGAAAAGGAGGAGTTTGAGCGTGTGGACTTTTCCGAAAAAGCGGATGTGTATGTGATCAATACCTGTTCGGTGACCGAAAATGCGGATAAGCGTTTTAAAACCATTGTAAAGCAAGCCCAAAAAGCCAATCCTGACGCTTTTGTGGCCGGGGTAGGTTGCTATGCGCAGCTCAAACCTGAAGAATTGGCCTCGGTGGATGGGGTAGACTTGGTATTGGGTGCTACGGAAAAGTTTAAAATCACCGACTACCTGAACGACCTTACCAAGAATGATAGGGGGGAAGTGCATTCCTGCGAGATAGAAGATGCAGATTTTTATGTGGGCAGTTATGCCATTGGTGACCGTACCCGAGCCTTTTTAAAGGTTCAGGATGGGTGTGATTACAAGTGCACGTATTGCACCATTCCGTTGGCGCGAGGGATTTCACGTAGCGATACTCTGGACAATGTACTGAACAATGCTAAAGAAATTGCATCAAAAGATATCAAAGAAATTGTTTTAACGGGCGTGAACATTGGCGACTACGGAAAAGGGGAATTCGGCAATAAAAAGCACGAACATACTTTTTTGGATTTGGTAAAGGCCTTGGATACCATCGATGGTATTCACCGCCTTCGTATCTCTTCCATTGAACCGAATTTGCTAAAGAACGAGACAATAGATTTTGTGGCTCAGAGCAATTCCTTTGTACCTCATTTTCATGTGCCATTACAGAGTGGAAGTGATGATATTTTGAAAAAAATGCGCCGCCGTTATTTGTCCAATTTGTATGTGGATAGGGTAAATCGCATCAAAACCGCCATGCCACATGCCTGTATAGGGGTGGATGTAATTGTAGGCTTCCCTGGTGAGAGCGAAGAGCACTTCTTGGAGACTTATCATTTCTTGAACCAATTGGATATTTCTTACCTCCACGTTTTTACTTATTCCGAAAGGGATAATACGGTGGCGGCCGAGATGGGCGAAGTGGTTCCTAAAAAAGTACGTAATAAACGTAGTAAGATGCTTCGTGGGCTATCGGCCAAAAAACGTAGGGCTTTTTATGAGGGTCAGTTGGGAAGTATACGTACCGTTTTATTCGAAGGGGAGAACAAAAAAGGCTACATCCATGGGTTCACTGAAAACTATGTAAAGGTGAAAGCTCCTTGGGATCCTACTTTGGTGAATACCTTGTGCCGGGTGGAGCTTACCGATATTGATGATGATGGTCTGGTTCGATTTGAATTTGTGTCCAGCGAAGTGATAGCATAAAAAAAGCCTCCTATTTTTAAGGAGACTTTACATACTTTTACTGATAATAGCAATAGCTTAGATCAGATACGGATACCAACTGGTAACATTTCTTTGTATTGCCTGTTTTTTCTTAAAAAACCTGCAATTTGAGGGCTGGTAGGTACAACTCTAAGGTCGTTTTCCTGAATTTCGTTTAAAACGGCTTTGATAAATTCCTCTTTAAAACCTTCTCTTGTAATTTCTTCCGGAATAACCAGCTTTGTCAAAAATACTTTGCGCTCCTGTGAAGAGTACTCAATTTTGGCTAAATGCCCATTGACCTTAGTTTCAAATTGACGTAAGAAACTATTGTCAGTGATTTCCAATGTTGTCATATAGTACTTGTTTTTTTAATGACTCTGTGGAAGTACCCTGAAGGGTAATTCCGTAATCCCCTGATTAAAAAAATGTGTTCATTTGGCGGGGTAAGCTGCAAAAGGGATACAAAAGTAGTCAAAATATTGCTAATTTCCTAGTCCTTGTCGATATTTGGTGCGATATGTCCGACAATAAAATCCATGTTTACCTAATGCCGGGAATGGCTGCCAATCCTTCTATTTTTGAAGACATCAAACTTCCCGAAAATCAATTTGAAACCCATACGTTGGAATGGTTTGTTCCCGAAAAGGGAATGAGTCTAACTGATTATGCGCAAAAGATGTGCGAAAACATACCCGAACCTGGCCCTGTTTTGGTCGGGATATCTTTTGGTGGCATGTTGGTGCAAGAGATGGCCAAAATTATCCCAACCCGAAAAGTTATTGTGGTATCATCGGTTAAAAGCAAGCACGAGCTTCCTAAAAGAATGATTTTCGCCAAGTACACCAAGGTTCATAAATTGTTGCCCACGGGCTTGGTGAACAATGTGGAATTGTTGGCCAAATACGCTTTTGGTGAAACTGTGACAAAGCGCTTGCATTTGTACGAGAAGTATTTATCGATACGCGACAAATATTATATTGATTGGTCCATTGATCAGATCGTGAACTGGGGTCAAGAGGTTCCGCCCGAAAATGTAGTTCACATTCAAGGAGATCGGGATGCCGTTTTCCCAATAAGCAATATCAAGGATTGTATTCCGGTAAAAAACGGTACGCATACCATGATCATTCATCGATATAGATGGTTCAATGAGCATCTCCCCACAATTATTTTGGAATAATTTCGTCTATATAATAGTATCTTTACGTTATTATAAAAAAGGGAAGTGATGAAACAGATGAAGAACATTTTGGCTTTTATTGGATTGATTGCCGTTGTGAGCACGTTGATTTTTGCCGTGCAGTCGAATGAAGAAGAAGAAAAACCAGAGGTAAAAGAAAAGGAAACTACAGATAAAAATGTTGCGGATACGTACCAGATAAGTGCTATAGAAATTCCGGAAGATCTCAATTTTGCAGGAGAAACTGTGCCGCAAGAAGACCCTGAGATAATGGAGCGCGTGGACCGTGAGTTTTTGGTAAACGCCTATTGGCAGTCCAATGCGTTGCTATTGATGAAAAGGGCCAATAAATACTTCCCGATTATCGAACCCATTCTTAAAAAGAATGGTATCCCGGATGATTTTAAATATTTGGCCGTAGCCGAAAGTGGTCTGCAAAATGTGGTCTCTCCTGCGGGCGCTACGGGTTTTTGGCAAATTATGAGAGGAACCGGAAGAGAATACGGTCTTGAGGTGAACGACAATGTAGACGAGCGTTATCATATAGAAAAAGCTACACAAGTAGCTTGTGATTATTTAAACAAATGGAAAGACCGTTTTGGTAGTTGGACCTTAACGGCTGCTGCATACAACGCAGGACCTGCCGGAGTACAAAAATATATGGACATTCAGCAAGTGGATGATTATTATGATTTGCTGTTAGGGCAAGAGACAGGACGCTACGTGTTCCGTATTTTGGCCATCAAAGAAATTATCTCCAACCGTGACAAGTACGGTTTTCAGTTGGATGAAGAGGATATGTATGAAAAGGTTCCCACATTTAAGGTAGAAGTGGATACAGCGGTTACCAGCTGGGCCGATTTCGCATCTCTTTACGAAATCAACTACAAAGTATTGAAACGCCACAACCCTTGGTTGCGCGAACCACATTTGAACAACGCTTCCCGTAAAAAGTACACCATCGAAATCCCGAACAAAGGGGTTTACCGTGTGGGAAGTACGGGGAAGTAGGTAGTTTTTTGTTAAGAACTAGTTTTGTTGGAGTGCATTGATGGCTCGGATAATACTTTTTTTATCAGCATCTAAATCATTTGCCACGCTTCTAAAAAAGGTTTGTCGGTCCTTCGGGTAGTTCAAGTTGTGATTCACCGGTATTCCTATGTTTTCATAACTTTTTCCGTTCGTATCCATATAAATTTCATTGGAAATGGCGAACGGCCATCCATTAGGGAGCGTTTTTTCCAAAGCGGTTGACAAAGCACCCGAAGTAGCAGAGCCGATTCTTTTGGCGTTGTCCATTGCCATCGTTGCTATGGAAAAAGCTTCAGCGGCACTAGCAGTCTGTTGGGATGTCAACACATAAATAGGTTTGGTGAAAGCATCCTTTTTACCTTTTATGTACAGAGGAAGAACGGATGTAAATTGATTTTCATGTCTTAATTTTTGTATGGCCACTTGTAGTTTTTCATTTAAAATGAACCGGCTCAATATTTCAAAACTAACGGCATCTTGACCACCTCCATTAAACCGGACATCTATAATAATGGATTCCATTTTAGAAAGATCTTTCATTACATTATCCATTATTTTCGACGCGCCAGCTACTTCTTTTTCAATATAGTCTCCTTCGTACATTTTTTGGAAAGTCTCCACATAAGCATCAACATAACCCATATCATCTATTAATTGTTGGGGGACGTCTAAATCGGCAAATAGCCACATGGCTTTAATTTGGATATAACCAATCCCATCTGCGAATTTGCCCCATTGGATTAGCCAAGAATCTTTCGTCATTTCCTCTTCCATATGATGTTCTGACACCATTTGTGCCACCGTAAAATCACCATACTCCGGTAATTTGTCCGGTTCTGTTTTTTCTTCTTGCTCAGAGGGGTTTTCCAGTACATTGTATACTTCATCGGTAGCTTCAATAAAGCCGTGATTGTCTTTTAAAAGCCCAAATGTTTCTTTAATGACCTGATAAAGTTCAACATCTGTTGATTGTTCTGTTAATTTATTTTTTTGTTGTTTGTAAATTTGGTCCCACTGCAGGTTGTTCAGTTCAAAAAACGCATAATGCGCTTTTACCGTCTCTGCAAAAACTTCAAAATTGTAAAAGGGATCGTTATTATTTTTGTTGGATAAGTTTTGGCATAATTCGGGCAAATTGTTTCTTCTTTTGAATTTATAGGTAATCACCCCTTTTTTTAATTGTAATGTATCGTTTGCTATGGTCAATGACTTCTCCAATTCTTCAAATTTTCCTTTTTTGTTTGGCAAACAGGAAATTGATGTGATGTCGTACATTTCATATTCCGCACTGTCTTTAACTTGTAAAACCCAACCCGAACCGATGGATTCCCAAGTTCCATTGACCGATGGATTTGTTTTGCTTGTTTGCTGTTGACAGGATGCAATAAGCAAAAAGACTAAAATAACAGGGACAATATTTTTTGACATACTTATAATTTAGCAATAAGGATAAGTTGTTTCTCGGATTGTTACACTTCCAACACCACACATCAATTGGATATATTACTGACTGAGGTGTGGCAAACTTGACGTAAGTTTCTAATACTTAGGGATTGAAACAAATGTCAATTGACCAATGCCCCATACCAATTGATGGATTGGCCTGCAACGTAGGCTTTTATAAAAAAATACACTATCTAAACTCTGAACAAAGGGCATGGGTGAGTGTACGGAAGGTTCTTTTTTAATACTTGAACAGAAAATATGGAGAAGGGAAATACGTTTCCACTTTGGGCAGTAATTCTGGCGAAATGTATCCCCAATCCGTATAACCTTCGTCAATGGCTTCTTGGGTTAGAATTTGTAAGTGCACATGGCAAAACCAACCACCACTATCACTTTCTTGTCCTATGTGTGCAAACACTTGACCTGCTTTAATTTTTTCTCCAACCTTAACTAAATGTGGAGTTTTTAGGTGTCCATAGAGAGAATAAAAGACCACTGCATTGATTTGGTGTTTTAGTATGATGTAACCGCCATAATTGCCAACCACGGTCTCTTTTCCTGTTTTATATACCTCGGCATCCAGGGGAGAAAACATTGGGGTATTATAAGGCACCACAATATCCAGACCGAGATGATAATAACGTTTTTCTTCAATAATATTGGGGTAATCCCTGAGAAGGGTTTTCCGTTCTTCCAGGTATTTGCCAATGCCCCATTGGTGCGAAGAGGTATCCAGCTCTTCAAAAATCATGGCATTGAACTGCTCGAAATCAGATAAAGGGTATTCCAATGTTTTGGGATTGTTGGATGAAAAATCAAAGATATAGGGCTTTCCTTTTAGGAAATCTCCAAATAGGGGATGGATATTGACACCATTTAGGTTTAAGGGATAGTACATATCTAATGCGGTCTAAAAAGCATAAAAATATACAAATGTATAGATACATTGTTTAGCTGTTTATCGATTTGATTATTTTAAGGAAACTACGCAGAACAATGGCTATTACCCTCTTGAGAATTCATGGAAATGGACGTTAAAATTATACGGTAATAGCATTAAATCTTTTTGAACTAATATTAACTATGGTAATTTTATGATTTTTTTAAGAAAAGTAGTATAATTATGCACTTGAAATTTTAGGGAATATAAATTATGAAGAAAAGAATTATTGCCATTTGTCTTTTTGCAGGGCTGGTTTTGGCTGGTTTTCAGATGGTAAACGATCAATTACACTTGCTACAATCTCCCGGAGTGGTGATTTCGGATTATGTTGAACCGGATTATGACCTCGGTCCTGGTCATGTTGATTCTCTATTGGCATTTCCTAAAGTAAAAAAAGGAGAGCGTACCCCTTTTGATCTTTGGCGATATGGGGGAAAGGGAAAAACATCGTTCACAACTCCTGATCTACGCATGTCGTGGGAAGAATGGTTGGCCTTTAATAAAAAGCAGAAGCCAGAACTTATGGCAGATGTGAGGGAATATATGAATTCACGTTACGATTTCAACGGTGAGGTATATGAAGGGAAGTTCATGTCTGGAGGAAGAAATCCAATCATGAAAGGGCCGATTACCAGATTACCTAAAGGAGTCAAGTCCTTTGAAGAATTGTCCGAACTTACTGCATTGGAGATTAGGGAAAAGGATTTATTTCCTTTTAAACCTTTGGCTCATCCTTTGGCATCAACCGCCCATATGGTGTTTCCGGATAATTGGAACGAAGCCCATCCGGAACACGTCAGAATCGATGTGGATCATGACTTTCCAGTGGAATACCTACCCGAGTTCCCACCCCCGATGTTTTTGACAACCCACAAGGAGTTGGGTGATGTAACCAAAGGCAGGGAGGTGACCATTGCCAATTACTACGAGATTTTCAACGGTCTTCTTACTCCGGAACAAATGGAGGGATTAAAGGAATTGTTGCGTCCATCTCCAACCACTTGGTTCAATCATACCACCCATAGGGTGACCGAGGCTCCCAGTGCTGGGGTAGCCTGTTTTTCATGTCACGTAAACGGGCATACCAATGGTGCCTTTGAGCTTGGTCCGGATAGTCGTCCCAACTTGGCAAGGTTAAGAGTGGGAACACCGACCATGCGCGGAAATTACAATTTGATGCAGTTGTCCTCCAAACGATCTATACGCAGTATGGACCACTTTGCAGAGGTTGAGGAATATTTTGATGGTGATCCGGGCATGCAACAGCACATTGGTCCTCGTAGCCAAAAGAGAGAAGTAACTAATCGTATGGGAGACTTTAATTCCATCCTTGATTTTCCACCAGCACCTAAACTCGATGGTATGGGGAACCTGATTCCCGAAAAATCTACCAAGCAAGAACTGTTGGGGCAGGAGTTGTTCCGTGGGAAGGCCAAATGTGTCCAATGTCACTATGGTCCCGCTTTTGTGGATGATTATATGCACGATTTAAAAGTAGAGCGATTTTATAAAGGTCGGCCCGAAGGACCGATCAAAACTTTTCCTTTGAGAGGTATTAAAGATTCACCACCTTACCTTCATGATGATAGATTGCCTACTTTGGACGATGCTACTGAGTTTTTTAATATCGTTCTAGAGTTAGATTTGACCAAAGACGAGAAAGATGCCATTACAGCTTATATGATGTGTTTATAAGAATAATTGGGGCTATGAAAGTATTATCGAGCGAAATAAAGTATATAATCTTTTTTGTTTCGCTTTATATAAGCTATTTCAGATAACATCGATGCTACGATTTTTAGTAGACGATAGCGAAACAAGTCGGGCACAAGTAGTTGAAGTTAGTTTTTTCTGATTCAAATTGAAGAGGGGTCAAAAAGTGCTTTTTGGCTGTATTGCCACTTATCGGTCTCGTATAACCGTCAGTTACGGGATTAAAGTTAATGATTTTCGGTTAAGAACTGATGTTAGCAATTCCGAGTGGATTCGGACGTAGTCGAATCCGCCGTAATTGCGGTTATACATTGTTAGCAAACGTTTTTATTTTTTTATCAGTTTCAATTTTCTGGTTGTATATAATTCATTGATATTGAGTTCGAAAAAATCATCTATATTGTAATTATAAATAGGAACTAATTTTGTTCTTTTAATTTTGTACATAAAATGGGAATTGAACTCATTCCAAGTTTTATTTGCTTTACCTAGTTTTCTGTATTTTATTTTTAGATTCAGAGTGTCATTTTGAATTTTCCAACTTCCTTTAAATTCCGAGTATATTATTTGGTGGAATTCATAAGCATATGTTCGATTAAATGCTCCGTTATTATATAAAACTAAACTATCCAATTCTATTTCGTTCCATTTTAGTTTATTAGGTTTTCTTGTTTCTTTTTTGAACATATATTCAGAAAGAACTTCCTTTTCAGAACTTATTTCTTGACCAATTAGGTTATTAGTCAAAATCCCAAATACTAATATGATGAATGTTTTTTTCAAATGTTTGCTAACGTTTAAAGATATGATTCGTTTTTAAATGAATTATATCGACCGATAAGTGAAGTTAGTATTTTTCTGGTTAAAATTCCAATCGGAAATGACCAATACCATGTTTGGTTTGATGGATAATCAACCAAGAATAAAAAGCAAATTTATGGTAGGAGAACCCGCTAAATCTTCTTCATCTGCTGCTGCATCATCTTGATCTGGTCGGTAAGCATGTTGTTTTTATCCAGCTTCTTGGCCTCTTTTAACAATTGGGTGGCCTCACGCTTTCTACGCTTTTGCATGGCAATGCCCGCCAAGCTCAATTTGGCCATAGCTACATCATAATCCATGGTCAAACCAAATTTCAAAGCCTTTTTAAAGTACTTTTCAGCCTGCGTCAGGTTTTTTTGTGAATAGATGATACCGTGCAAGTAGTTAAAGTACCCTTGCTGTTTTTTGATCAAAGCAGCTTCTGGATTCTTTATTTTATCAAGCCACCGTTGCACGCCATCCAAATCCTGCTTTCTCATTTTAAGAAAGGCCAAAAGGATAAACTCATTTCTAAAGTAAAGAAAAATGAATACGAGCGATAGCAAGATCAGTGCAATTCCATTACCAATATTGCCTTCCACAAACTGGTACACGGCATAAGCAATGATAAGAACGGCAATAACAAGCTTGATATTTTTATTGAACATATTGTCTAGTGATTTTTACCTAACGTTAAGCGCTGGCAAAAGTACTAAAAACTTAATTAAATATTTTAAGTTTGGGCTTGCCAAAGTAAAAAGTCTTCGTATATTTGCGCCCAGAATTTTTTAGGGAAAACAAATTTCCCGACATCAAAATCCATAAAACAGTTCGGAAATGAAAAGAACGTATCAACCATCCAAAAGAAAGAGAAGAAACAAGCATGGTTTTAGGGAGCGCATGGCGACTGCCAATGGTAGAAAAGTTCTTGCGAGAAGAAGAGCCAAGGGAAGAAAGAGATTAACTGTTTCCTCTGAGCCAAGACATAAAAAATAATGAGAGTATTTATTATTTAAATTAAAGGTGTTACTTTTCTGGGTAACACCTTTTTTTTGACATATAAACAAATAACGAGTAACCTCCTATTACGATGCCCAAAAGAAAAGATTTAAATTCCATTTTGATTATTGGTTCTGGCCCAATCATTATCGGTCAGGCATGTGAGTTCGATTATTCAGGTTCCCAAGCACTTAGGTCGCTTCGGGAGGATGGTATTGAAACTATTTTGATAAACAGTAACCCTGCCACTATTATGACGGATCCGACCATGGCGGACCATGTTTATCTAAAACCGTTGAATACCAAATCCATAGTCGAAATACTTAAAAACCATCCAAATATTGATGCTGTATTGCCTACTATGGGCGGACAAACAGCATTAAACCTTTGTATTGAGGCCGATGAAAAAGGAATTTGGGAAGATTTTGGGGTGGAGATCATCGGGGTGGACATCGATGCCATCAATATTACAGAAGACCGTGAGAAGTTTAGGGAGTTGATGCTCAAAATAGGTGTGGGCATGCCGCCACAGGCTTCCGCCACATCGTTCCTAAAAGGAAAGGAAATAGCGCAAGAGTTTGGTTTCCCATTGGTTATCAGGGCTTCTTTTACCCTAGGAGGTGCCGGTGCCGGTATCGTATATGATCCAGAACATTTTGATGATATGTTGAGCCATGGCCTGGAAGTCTCTCCGATCCATGAGGTAATGATCGACAAGGCCTTGATGGGCTGGAAAGAGTATGAGTTGGAATTGCTACGTGATAAAAACGACAATGTTGTCATCATCTGTACCATCGAAAATATGGACCCAATGGGTATCCACACAGGAGATTCCATTACCGTAGCCCCCGCAATGACCTTGTCCGACAGGACGTTCCAACGCATGAGGGATATGGCCATTCACATGATGCGAAGTATAGGAGATTTCGCTGGAGGGTGTAATGTACAGTTTGCCGTAAGTCCGGATGAGAACGAGGATATTATTGCGATCGAGATTAACCCAAGGGTTTCCAGATCATCTGCTTTGGCTTCCAAGGCAACAGGGTATCCGATTGCAAAAATCGCTGCTAAATTGGCGATTGGCTACACATTGGATGAGTTGGACAACCAAATTACCAAGTCTACATCAGCCCTGTTTGAGCCAACTTTGGATTATGTTATCGTAAAAATACCGCGTTGGAACTTTGATAAGTTCGAAGGTTCTGACAGAACCCTTGGTCTTCAGATGAAGTCTGTCGGGGAGGTGATGGGTATCGGACGATCCTTTCAGGAAGCTTTGCACAAAGCCACACAATCGCTCGAAATCAAACGAAATGGATTAGGTGCTGACGGAAAAGGATACAAGGACTACGAAACCATTATTGAAAAGTTAAGAGTACCGAGTTGGGACAGAGTATTTGTGATTTACGATGCCATTCAACTCGGAATACCATTAAAACGTATCCATGAAATCACCAAGATAGATATGTGGTTCCTAAAACAATACGAGGAATTGCACTTCTTGGAAATGGAAATATCAAAATACACCATAGAAAGCTTACCGAAAGCATTGCTGTTGGAAGCAAAGCAGAAAGGTTTTGCCGATAGACAAATCGCCCATATGTTGGATTGTTGGGAAAGTGAAGTGCACAGCAAGCGTATGGATTTGAACATCAATCGTGTATATAAATTGGTGGATACCTGTGCCGCAGAGTTTAAAGCGGTGACGCCATACTACTATTCCACTTTCGAGGAAGAGATCGAGACACCAGCAGGTGAGCGATACGTAGCCAACGATAGCGTAGTTACGGATAAGAAGAAAGTAGTGGTTCTAGGCTCGGGCCCCAACCGAATCGGTCAGGGAATCGAGTTTGATTACTGTTGTGTGCACGGTGTTTTGGCGGCAGCTGAATGCGGTTACGAAACCATTATGATCAACTGTAATCCAGAAACCGTTTCTACAGATTTTGACACGGCGGACAAATTATATTTTGAGCCTGTATTCTGGGAACATATCTACGATATTATCCTTCACGAAAAACCAGAAGGTGTAATTGTTCAGTTGGGAGGCCAAACAGCATTAAAGCTTGCCGAAAAATTGGATAAATACGGAATCAACATCATTGGAACAAGCTTCCAATCTTTGGATTTGGCCGAGGATCGTGGAAGTTTCTCCACACTATTGAAAGAAAATGACATTCCTTACCCACGATTCGGGGTAGCAGAAACCGCAGATGAAGCCTTGGACTTGGCCGAAGAGCTGAACTTTCCATTATTGGTGAGACCATCCTATGTTCTTGGTGGACAAGGCATGAAAATCGTAATCAACAAAGAGGAGTTGGAAGCCCATGTGGTTGATTTGTTGAGAAAGATACCAAACAACAAATTGTTGCTGGACCATTACTTGGATGGTGCCATTGAAGCAGAGGCAGATGCCATTTGTGATGGAGAAGATGTCTACATTATCGGAATTATGGAGCATATTGAGCCTTGTGGAATCCATTCAGGAGACTCGAACGCTACCTTACCACCATTTAACCTTGGTGAATTTGTAATGCAACAGATAAAAGACCATACCAAAAAGATTGCTTTGGCATTGAACACCGTTGGATTGATCAACATTCAGTTTGCGATAAAAGATGATATTGTTTACATTATCGAGGCCAACCCAAGGGCATCCCGTACGGTTCCATTCATCGCGAAAGCATACAAGGAACCTTATGTGAACTACGCTACTAAAGTAATGTTGGGTGATAAGAAAATCAAAGATTTTGACTTTAAGCCGCATTTGGACGGATATGCGATTAAACAACCGGTGTTCTCATTTAACAAGTTCCCTAACGTAAACAAAAACTTGGGGCCTGAGATGAAGAGTACAGGGGAGAGCATCTTGTTCATTGATAGTTTAAAAGATGATGAGTTCTACAACTTGTATGCAAGAAGAAAAATGTATTTGAGCAAGTAAATTATATCAACGGCATAAATGTTATGCATTTTAAAGGTTTCCTGTGCAAAAAAACTATCGATTCGAGTGAAACTCCAAAGGAGTTTTGTATCGAGAATAGGTTTTTGATTTGAAATTAGTCAGTTCGAGTGATTTTTTTTGAAAAATCGTATCGAGAACCAGAATTTCGATCATAACTCACAATGGGTAATAAAATATAAACCTTTAAGGCGGTTTCCTAATCAATTAGTTCAAAAGATTCGGCAATCGTTTTAAAGGTTTTTTCATGTTCCATCTTTTTGTCTTTCAGGGTCCATGCCATAATCATATACACCCTGTCGCCACCCTCAACAAAGGTCAAAAAATAGGAAATTTCGTTGGCAACCCCCTCTATATTGGCATCCAGCTCCATAGTTTCAGCATCCAACCCATGTATTTTTATGGATTTTGGTTTGGTTTTACGGTTGATTTCTGTAGTTCGAGAAAGTATTCTTAATCTGGCGTCCCGATAATTCTGCATGATGGAAAGTTCATCATCATATTGGTTTAAGTCCCGATATACTTCCTCAAAACCAGCTTTGGGTTCGTCAATAACAAGAAGGTACGCCTCTTTGAGCAGACTTTGATATTGCAAGGAAGCTTCTTCGTTTAACCCAGTGGTACCTTGCATAAAACGAGGGATACTTATTTGATATTCATTATTGATCGCAACGGTATTAAAATCCTTGGCCATGGCGTCCGAACCGTTTTTCTTTTCCTCGGAGTTTCTACATGAGGTATATGAAAGTGTCAGCAAAACAACTAAAAAAGTAAGTCTGGTTCCCATAGCAAAGTTTTGATGTTTTGTGGAATACTAAGATAGAATTTTATGGGTTCGAATAAAAACAAGAGGCCCAATTGGGCCTCTTGAGGTTCACTGCATCAAGTGTTTAACTCTGTAAAGGTTTGTGAGTACTTATTGCAATGCGGTTCCAAGCATTTATAATTACAATGGCCATGATGATTTGAGAGAAATAATGCTCATCAAAAAGTTTTGTGGCTTTTTGGTAGGTTTCTTGGCTCAATCCATTTTCATGGATCATGGTGATTTCTTCAGTAGCTTTTAAAATCACTCTTTCTTCTTCAGAGAACAGGTCTGTCTCCCACCAAGCATCCAATAAAAACAATCGCTTTGGTTTTTCCCCCATTCTAATGGCTTCCTTAGTGTGCATGTCTATGCAAAAGGAACACCTGTTGATTTGTGAGGCTCTTGTTTTTATCAATTCATAGTGGATCTTGTCTAGCGTACTCTGTTGGATGTAATTTTCGAGCCCAAGCATAGCTTTAATGGCCAATGGTTCCGATGCATCAATTTGAATTCTTGTTTCCATGATTATATTTTTTTATTAGATTGATGCTAAGGTAGCTAGGGGAAAAAACAGAAAACTTAAACAGGTTTAAGAACGCTTTTTAGCCCGAATTTCACTCACATATTCAGGGGTCAAACCTAAAAAAGAAGCAATTAAATATTGGGGTACACGCTGGGCAAACTCAGGAAAATGCTCCGTAAATTGAAGGTAAATGTCTTCTTTGGACAAATCGTAGAGGTGTTTCATTTTATGTAAGGATGCTCCATATCCTATCTGATGTATTATTCTGAAATAGCGTTCAAGTATGGGAAACTCACGGTACAATTGCTCTTGTTTACCGTAAGTAATTGATAGAACTTTGGTATTTTCTACCGCTTGCATATTAAAATCGGTGTTAGTTCGATTGTGATGGGCCAAAAAATCCGTCAACCACCATCCTTCCAATGCAAATTGAACGGTCCGTTCAGTCCCTTTCTTAGAAGTAAAGTACATGTGGAGACAACCTTCCATTACAAAATAGGTATGGCTACATAAATTGCCTGCCTGCATTATTAAATCCTTTTTGTTTAAATCAAGTTCATCAAAATATGAAAGGACTTTGGGGAAATCTGCATCTTCAAGAGAAACAAATTTTCTCATATGGATGAGTAGTGGATGGTCGGTAGTCTTCAAAATAGAATTTTCTTTTTTAACTTAAATAGTGTTCTTATAAAATGGTATTTGAAACTGAATTTCAAAACACAGATTGTTTATTTATGATTTTAACCTGTGTTTACAAAATTTTCATCAAGAATAATAGCCAATAAATAAAATTTAACCAATATTAACAAGTACTATTTGTGTGAATAGTTTGGGTAAGCTAGTTTTGTTCCCCAAATGAAAAAGGCATTTGCAAAATATGTGTTTCCTCTATTCATCCTGTTATTGGGAGGGTTCATTAATTTATATGCTGATTCGCAAGAAACTTCCTTTGCCGAAAATGCCTGTTATCTACAAAATTTAGAAAATCAGCGTTCCTACGCTTCGTTCAATGCGATACAATTGGGCCTGGAGAAAAGGCATTGCGCAGAGATTGATATTGAAGAACAAGAAGAACGTGAGGAAGAAGTAGCATCACATAGTTTTTCTTTAACGTATGGCAGTTCTTTGACTGCCAATTTTTTTGACCCTTCTTGGGGCCAATTGTTTTTGGAATCTAACACCAATTGCGGGTTGTCACGACCCAAATCCGCTTCATCCTTAAAGAAGCACGTTAGATTTCAGGTATTCCGAATTTAGAATTTTACTTTTTGTGAATTGAGCTTTGGGTTCTTTCGCAAACTTCTACAACCCTTTGGGTAACAATCAATAACCAAGGGTAGGTCCCTTTATGCGGATTCGGACTTCCCTTGACCATTTCTAAACATTTTTAAACCAATAAAATTATGAGGAGATTTTCCATCTTCATCGGCTTGTTTGTGGTATTGAGCTATACAAGTTGCGAATCCAAAAAACACGAAAACAAGGAAGAAACCAAGTATCTGGTATCAAGTCCCATTCAAAAGGATACTTCAATTACTAAAGATTATGTATGTCAAATCCATTCCATTAGACACATTGAACTTAGAGCTTTGGAAAAAGGATACCTACAGCATATTTATGTGGATGAGGGGCAACATGTGAAAAAAGGACAGCAAATGTTCCACATAATGCCCAATGTGTACGAGGCCGATCTACAAAAAGCCAAAGCAGAGGCAGAGGTTGCTGAAATTGAATACAAGAACACCAAACTCTTGGCAGATGGCGATGTAGTATCTGCAAACGAACTGGCCATGGCCAAAGCAGAATACGATAGGGCCAAAGCAGAGGTTAGTTTGGCGGAAACCCATTTAGGGTTTACAGATATCCGAGCTCCGTTCGATGGGATAATGGACCACCTGGAAGCACGGGAAGGAAGCCTTTTGGATGAGGGAGAACTATTGACCAACCTTTCCGATAACTCCAAAATGTGGGTCTATTTTAATGTTCCCGAGTCCGAGTACCTGGATTATATCATTAGTGCCAAAAAGGATGAAAAACAAGAGGTTGAACTTTTGATGGCAAACAACAAAAAATTCAACCAGCCCGGTGTCGTTGAGACCATTGAAGGTGAATTCAACCACGAAACAGGGAACATTGCCTTTAGGGCAACCTTTTCCAACCCCGATGGTATTTTAAGGCATGGTGAAACGGGAAGCATCTTAATGAGGGTGCCGTTGGACAAAGCCATGCTTATTCCACAAAAGGCAACTTTTGAAGTACTGGACAAGAAATACGTGTTTGTTATTGATGAGAACGATACAGTACAACAGCGTGAAATTGAGGTAGGCGCCGAACTTCCACACCTATTTGTAGTGGAAAAAGGACTCTCGTTAAATGACAAAGTGCTCTTGGAAGGCATCCGTATGGTTAAAAGTGGAGAGAAAATTCACTACGATTTTGAGAAACCGGAATCCATACTGTCCAATCTTGAGCTGTACACTGAGTAACAATCCCATAATCTTTAGTTATTATGTTTAAAAAATTTATACACAGACCTGTATTGGCCATTGTGATTTCGGTCATAATTGTGTTTACGGGACTGTTGGCCATAAAGCAACTGCCCATATCGCAGTTCCCCCAAATTGCGCCTACAACGGTAAATATATTTATAGCCTATCCAGGTTCTAGTGCCGATGTATTGGTAAAATCCACCCTAATTCCCTTGGAAACCTCGATTAATGGGGTGCAAGGTATGCGGTATATCGCTTCTGATGCAACCAGTGCAGGGGAAGGAACCTTAAGGGTAATCTTTGAACCGGGAACGGACCCTAATCAAGCTGTGGTTCGGGTAAAGACCCGGGTAGACCAGGTAATGCCGTTATTACCGGAACTAGTGCAACGGGAAGGAGTGGTTATTACTCCTGTGCAGCCCAGTATGTTGATGTATGTTAACCTGTATAGTGACTCCAAGAACAATGATGAAAAGTTTTTGTACAACTATGCATACACTAAAATGATTCCTGAAATCCAGCGGATAAATGGAATAGCAAGTGCCAAGATTCTGGGTAGCCGTAAGTTCGCCATGCGGGTTTGGCTTAAACCAGACCGAATGCGAGCTTATAATGTTTCTGCAGAAGAAATTCTGGAGGCCATGGAAGAGCAAAGTATCCTGGCCAGGCCGGGACGTTTAGGTAGAAGTTCTGGTAAGAAAGCACAATCGTTGGAATATGTTTTGGTTTATCAAAACAGGTATAATGAACCGCAGCAATACAAGGATATTATTATTAAAGCCAATGAAGATGGGGAAATCCTAAAACTTGGGGACGTCGCCGATGTGGAACTCGGAAGTGAGTTCTTTGATATCTATTCCAACTTGGATGGAAAACCATCGGCATCCATAGTATTAAAACAGACCTTTGGCAGTAACGGTAGCGATGTTATCAAATCCGTTAAGGAAAAATTGGATGAACTTGAGGCCGATATGCCACCAGGTATCGATTATAAGATCAGTTATGATGTATCCAATTTCTTGGATGCCTCAATTGATCAAGTACTGCATACCCTTCGAGATGCCTTTATCTTGGTGGCCATTGTGGTGTTCTTGTTCTTGGGTGATTGGCGCTCTACGTTAATCCCGATTATTGCCGTGCCCGTCTCCCTTATTGGTGCATTCTTTGTGATGCAGCTCTTTGGACTATCCATCAATCTGATTACACTGTTTGCTCTCGTATTGGCCATCGGTATTGTGGTAGATAACGCCATTGTGGTAGTAGAGGCCGTTCACGTGAAGATGGAAGAGGAAAACCTCACACCCTACAAAGCATCTTATGAGGTATTGGGTGAAATTGGTGGGGCCATTATTGCCATTACCTTGGTAATGACCTCGGTGTTTATCCCTATATCCTTCATGACAGGACCAGTCGGGGTTTTCTATAGGCAGTTTTCCATCACCATGGCAGGTTCCATTGTAATATCGGCTATAGTAGCTCTCACATTGACTCCAGTGCTCTGTGCTATGATGTTGAAGAACACCCATGGCAAACCAAAACGGAAATCTCCCGTAAACCGATTTATTGATTGGTTTAATGGCAGGTTCGAGAAACTCACGGGACGCTACGTCGGGGTGCTGAACAAAATTGTAAATCGAAGAGTGGTCACTTTTGGACTTTTGCTGGCATTCTGTGCCGGTATTTTCTTTACCAACCAAGTGTTGCCCGCCGGATTTATACCCAATGAAGATCAAGGGATGATCTATGCCATTATCCAGACCCCTCCGGGTGCCACTTTGGAACGAACCAATGAGGTGGCCCGAAAACTCCAAGCCATTTGTGAAGAGACCGAAGGAGTAGAATCTGTTTCCTCCTTGGCAGGGTATGAAATCATGACAGAGGGTCGTGGTTCCAATGCAGGTACCTGTCTCATCAACCTAAAACCATGGTCAGAGCGGGAGCATTCAGTCCACGAGATCATGGAAGAGTTGGAAGAAGAGACCAAGGACCTTGGTGCGGTAATCGAATACTTTGAACCACCAGCAGTTCCTGGTTTTGGTTCTTCTGGAGGTTTTGCCATGCGTTTGTTGGACAAGACCAATGGTACCGATTACCATGAGTTTGAGCGAATCAACAACGATTTTATGGATGCCTTGCGAGAACGTAAGGAACTGGCAGGTTTGTTTACGTTCTATGCCGCCAATTATCCGCAATATGAGTTGAAAATCAATAATAAGGCCGCCATGCAGAAGGGAGTTTCCATAGGAAGAGCAATGGAAAACCTCAACATTCTTATCGGTAGTACCTATGAGCAAGGTTTTATCCGTTTTGGGCGATTCTTTAAGGTATATACTCAAGCAGCACCGGAATATCGTGGATTGCCTTCCGATTTGGAAAAACTCTTTGTAAAGAACGAAGAAGGCGAAATGGTTCCTTATTCTGCATTTATGACCATGGAGAAAAAACTGGGTCCCAATGAGGTAACTCGATATAACCTCTACAATTCTGCAGCCATTCGTGGATTACCAGCAGCAGGGTATACCAGTGGCGATGCGATTGGTGCTATAAAAGAAGTGGCGGAGCAAACCTTGCCTCGAGGCTACGATATTGCTTGGGAGGGACTTTCCTATGATGAGGCGCAACGCGGAAATGAATCCATTTACATATTTATTGTGGTGCTCATATTCGTGTATTTAGTGTTGGCCGCCCAGTACGAAAGCTTCTTGTTACCATTGGCGGTAATCCTTTCACTTCCTGTTGGGGTGTTTGGTTCTTTTATGTTGTTGAAGGTTATGGGATTGTCCAATGATGTATATGCCCAGATTGGTATGATCATGCTAGTGGGACTTTTAGGTAAAAATGCCGTATTGATCGTGGAGTTTGCCGTTCAAAAACATAGAGAAGGCATGCCCATACTGGAAGCAGCCATTGAAGGCTCCAAACAACGTTTTAGGCCTATTTTAATGACATCTTTTGCATTTATCGCCGGTTTGATACCCTTGGTGGTCGCTTCAGGTGCAGGAGCCATTGGTAACCGTACCATTGGTGGTTCTGCCTTGGGAGGTATGCTCATCGGAACCATTTTCGGTGTTTTATTGATACCAGGATTATACTATGTATTTGCAAAAATGGCCGAAGGCAAGAGTCTTATTAAAGATGAACATGATGAGCCAATGTCAGAGGAGCTCTTCAAAAATAATGACACTGAAAGCAAATTGCGCGCTCGTTTGCGTGAGGTGAACAAACTTTTGAAAAAAATGACCACAAGAAATGGAAAGAAAAAGAAAAATGGTGACCAAGATGAAGCATAGAAAATCACTTTTAATTGGAATGATAGCGGTGGTGGCCTTTTATTCTTGTGTGCCAACCCGTGAAATCAGAGACGAGAACATCGCCGTTCCTGAAAATTACCAAAACCAGTCAGTGGACACCGTGAATACTGGATTGGTGCAGTGGAAGGATTTTTTTAGGGATCCTAATCTCATTGCTCTTATTGACACTGCTCTTGTAAAGAACCAAGAGCTCAACATTATGTTGCAACGAGTAGATATGGCCAAGAATGTAATTCAGGCCAAAAAGGGTGAGTATTTGCCCTTTGTGAACCTTCAAGCAGGTGCGGAAGTTGAAAAAGTAGGTGAATATACCCGCCATGGTGCCGTGGAAAAGAACCTGGAAGTTAAGGAAGGCGAAGAGTTCCCAGAGCCCCTGACCAATTATATGGTTGGGGCCTATGCAACATGGGAACTGGATGTTTGGAAGAAACTGCGCAATGAGAAAAAGGCTGCGGTTTTCGAATATTTATCCAGTGTGGAAGGCAAGAACTTTATGGTGACCAATCTGGTAGCTGAAATTGCTGATTCCTATTATGAGTTGATGGCTTTGGACAATCAAATGGTAATAATTGACCAAAACTTGGAGATTCAGCAGAATGCATTGCGAATGGTTAAGTTACAAAAGCAAGCTGCAAGGGCCACGGAATTGGCTGTTAAGCGTTTTCAGGCAGAGGTAATGAAAAACCGAAGCCATAAATATGAAATCCAACAGGAAATAGTGGAGGTAGAAAACCGATTGAACTTTTTGATTGGTCGTTCACCACAGCATATTCAAAGAGAGTCCGATAACTTTATCGATACATCCATTGATACCATTTATGCGGGCATACCTTCGCAATTGTTACAGAACCGCCCCGATGTGCGTAGCGCCGAGTTTGAATTGGCGGCGGCCAAGTTGGATACCAAAGCGGCTAAAGCCAATTTTTATCCACAGTTCACAATTAAGGCAGGTTTAGGTCTGGAAGCTTTTGATACTAAATACCTTACTACTACGCCAGAATCTGTTTTGTATTCTGCGATTGGAGATATGATAGCTCCTTTGATTAACAGAAATGCAATCAAGGCGCAGTATAAAAATGCTACAGCTCGACAGTTGCAAGCGGTGTACGAATACGAAAAGACCATTTTGAATGCCTATATCGAAGTGGCAAACCAGTTATCCAATATCGATAATCTGAAGAAGAGTTATGAATTGAAAGATGGTCAAGTACAGGCATTAACGGAATCCATAGACCTGTCCACACGTTTGTTCCAGTCTGCTAGGGTGGAATATATCGAAGTGCTTTTGGCACAACGTGAGGCGTTGGAATCCCGCATGGAACTGGTGGAGACCAAAAAGGACCAGATGCTGGCTCAGGTAAATATGTACCGCGCCTTGGGCGGTGGCTGGAATTAAAACCCCCAAATCGATAGTTTTACCTACTGGCTTGGCTATTGATTTACCCAAAGTGAAACCCCATTTACTTTTGTAAATGGGGTTTTTAATGTTTGAAAGATGTTTTTATAAAGATTTCAACCTACGATGGACATATACATTCTTAGTCGTGGGTAATTTTCTCTTGTGAAAAAAATTGATTCAGATTATGGCACATATCATCTAAAACATCGGTTATTTCTTCAATGAATTCTTCATCCTTTTCTGTGCGATTGATGGTCAAGTGGATAACAATGGACTCAGGATTCGGTGGATAACCAGTGGTGATGGTCCAACATAGGGCATTAGGGCATTCCAGTAAGGCAAAGCGACACCCTCCCTTTATTTTGCTTCTACTCAATGTAAATTCTCCCCAAATCCCACCAATATGCGCTTCCTTTTCACTGGGTTCGTCCAAATTGAAGATTTCTGTGCTAATCTTGTCCAGATTGGCCAGCGTTAAAAAACTGTGTAAATTTTCTTCCGTAGTTTTTAATTTGACCGTTCTGAAAAATTCCATGAGGGCGCTCTTTTTATTTATATATGCGTATGGATTACACTATTCTTTGTCCTTGTATTTATCAAACCAAGCCAGTACACTGGCAATCTTGGCAATCAAATTACTGGGTTTGTTGGCAATGCCGTGACCAGCTCCGGGTATACGTACCATGGCAGTTTCCACATTTTCTAGCTTTAGCGCTGCATAGAATTGTTCCGATTCGGCAATGGGGGTACGGTAATCTTCTTCCCCGGTCAATAACATGGTAGGCGTGGTCACATTGCCCACATAGGTTAGGGGAGAGCGTCTCCTATAGTTCTCTGGGTCTTCCCAAGGTTTTTTGCCGAACCAATATTTGGAGAAAAACTGAACACCATCTGCATAAAGCACAAAACTGGTCCAGTTAATGACGGGTTTGGCCACTACTGCTGCTTTAAAACGGTCTGTTTTCCCCACGATCCAAGCAGTGAGCACACCACCTCCGGAACCACCGGTAACAAAAAGCTGGTCCTCATCGACATAGCCTTTTTTGAGTAGAGCATCAACGCCCGACATTAGATCTTCGTAATCGTGGTTGGGATAGTCGTGATGAATTAAATTTCCGAATTCCTCACCATAGCTGGTACTTCCACGAGGATTGGTGTAAAGAACGACGTAACCCTCGGCGGCGTACGCTTGAATCTCAGCAGAATATACTTCGCCATAACTGGTAAACGGGCCACCGTGTATCTCAAGAATCATCGGGTATTTTTTGGAGGGGTCAAAATCGGGAGGGGTTACCACCCAACCTTGAATTTTGCGCTGGTCATAGGAGGACTCCCACCACATTTCTTCAACTTTTCCCAATTTTTTAAAGGAGAATAGGTCATCGTTTACGGCAGTCAAACGCTTAGTGCTTCGAGTATCTGCGACGCCTAGATCGGATGGATGGCTGGTATCACCTAGGGTATATGCAAATTTGTTGTTGGAAGAAGCCGAAAAGCTGGCAGCGTTATAAGGTCTGCCCAAAGATAGACCGCCAAGTCCTTCAGTAATATTATCAACTTTACCGGTTAGGCTCATGGAGGCTAATTTGCCCACACCTTGGTCGGTATAACTAAAATATAGTCCATTGCCCTTACTGTTCCATGCCATGTCTTCCACATCGCGGTCAAAATCCTCGGAAATCAATTTAGAATCTGTCCCATCGGAATTCATCACATATAGTTGGGTGATTTGATAGCCTTGTAATTGGTCATCATATCCCAAATAGGCGATTTTAGAGCCATCAGGAGACAATACTGGATGACCGTCAGGGCCATAGCGATCAGTTAGAGAGGTGATTTTACCATCATTTACGTTGATACGATAAATTTCGCTATCGGCAGGTTCTTGCTCTTCATCTTTATGGAAATTGGCACTAAAATATAGGTGCACATTATCCTTGGCCCAAATGGGACCTCCGTGGTCAAATTCCGAGAAGGTAAGTTGCTTTGGAGTGCCTCCACTAATGGGCAATGTAAACAGTTGAGAGTTACCTCCTTTGTAGTAGCCTGCACCATCTCCGCGGTAGTTCATTTTATCAATATACTTGGGTGGTTTGTTCCATTTGGCACCTTCTGGTTTCCCGGGCATTTTTATAATGGATTTGTTGGCTTCGGGTACAAACATGTTAAATGCTACATATTTATCATCATAAGACCAGGACACTGCCCCTGGTGATTTAGGTGTATTGGTCAAGGCCATGGTTTCCTTGGTGTCCAACCACATAAGGTAGAGTCTCATTTTATCATCCGCCATATTGGACTTAAAAACGATTTTTGAGCCATCGTGGGACCATTTTGGAGCAAAGTCATTGTGGTTTCCAGTGGTCAGCGGACGGTTGTTGGAGCCATCAAAATTTACAATCCAAAGGTTGGAAAGATTGCGATCGGTCATTACATCCTTAAAATTCCGAACGTAAACGATTTTGGACCCATCGGGAGAAATCTGTGGGTCGGAAACATATTCCATATTGAAGATATCCAACAATTCTAGATTGGATTCTACTTGACCAAAGGTCAAAGGAACGGAGGCTACAAAAAGTAACAGGGTACCTAGTAGTTTTTTCATAGGGTTAGTTATTTAGTTTCTTAAAAATAAGCAAATTATCCCTTGTTGTAATATCCGAATGAAAAAGTAGTTTTATGGATTAAATGTCAGGACGACAGTTAGAGGTGACGGTTCGTATTAATAGGTAGTAGTCATATTTTGATCTACACAGATAATAAAATCGGCAATATCCTTATTTTCATCTTCAAGCTTGTGAACATTTTCCTGCGTTACTGTAGAAATGGTACTATACTTCAATTCGGGGCGGTCCAATTGCAAATACCAAAGAATTCCCTCGTAGTCGTTGGAATGGTAGGCTCCATTGTAATGCAAAAACAAAGAACCTTCCTTGTAATTCTGAAGTATAAAATGGGCCATAGTAGCATCTTTGATGGCCTGGGCCATTACCAAAGTGGGACTACCGTGGTCGCCCATCATTTTTAGTATATTTTGATATCCTGGCAATTCTGCATCGTAAGTAATGGGCAAAGGAGCAATCCATTCTTTTTCTTGCGCTGGAAGTGAATCCAAAGCTTCAAAACCACCTTTGTACACCATGCTGGCATAGCGCCTGGGTACGTTAGAAGCCACAAAAACAAGGCTGTTGTCTTTTGCAAAATCAACCAATGGGGCGTAATCGGTCTTATGGTTGTTCCAGAGCCGTGCTGTGGAATCCAGAGCTTTGTAGTCTATTTTACTTGATAAATAATCATTGAGTTCATCTTGGTTGTCGGCCTCGATCATTTCTGCACCCAAAATAAGTGGTCTTTTGGCGTGCAAGTCAGCCGTAAGCTCGTATTGCAGCCAATGCGCAATAGGATTGTTGTGCAACTCACCGAAGAGAACCATATCCTTTTCCCCCAAAGTCTTCAACATTCTTTTGTAGGAGACTTTTTTGCCTTTGCTGTTGTAGATGACGTAGGGTTCCTTTTGGCCTGATGCGGTCAAGAGGGTTAGGGTGAGAGTTAGAAGTAGAACAAGGTTTTTCATTTCAATAAATTTTAACCCTCCCACTCCGTATGGAAAATACCTTTGCGGTCCATGCGCTCATAGGTGTGCGAGCCAAAATAGTCCCGTTGTGCCTGAATCAAGTTTAAGGGCAAACGACTACTGGTGTAGGCATCAAAATAGGTAAGTGCATTGGAAAGTCCGGGTAATGGAATTCCGTTGGTAGCTCCGTAGCTTACCAATTCTCTTGCAGCATCCACCGTGTTTTGTACTTTCTCCACAAAAGAAGGGGAAAGCAACAAGTTCTGTAAATTTTCATCAGCTTGGTAGGCTTCGGTAATATCGGCCAACATCGCGGCACGGATAATACAACCGGCTCGCCAAATTTTGGCAATTTCACCGAGTTCCAGCTCGTAGCCATACTCGTTGGAGGCATCCGCCAATTGGTGCATTCCCTGCGCGTATGTGATGATGAAGGCAAAATACAATGCTTGCTCCGCTTTTACCGTAAAATCGTCCTTGTCCACAGCTTTTGGTGTGGGGCGGTCGTACAATTCATCCGCTTTGACGCGTTCGGATTTTAGGGCGGATATTTCACGCATGCTCACCGCAATATCGATGGTTGGTACTGGGATACCCAAATCCATGGCGTTCTGGGACGTCCATTTTCCCGTTCCCTTTTGTTTGGCCTTGTCCAGAATCATATCCACAAGGTCGTTGTCCGTCAAATCATCTTTTTGTTCAAAGATTTCCGAAGTGATTTCCACCAAAAAGGACTGCAAACGGCCTTCGTTCCATGCCGCATAGGTTTTGTGCAGTTCACCATTGGTGAGTCCTCCCGCTTTTTTGAGCAGGTCGTAAATTTCGGAAGTCAACTGCATCAAACCGTATTCAATGCCATTGTGTACCATTTTAACGTAATTTCCTGCGGATTTTGGCCCTAAATACGCTACACAGGGTTCTCCTTTATATTTTGCGGAAACCGCTTCAAAAATGGGTTTTACATGCTGGTAAGCTTCTTTGGAACCACCAGGCATAATACTTGGACCTTTTCGGGCCCCTTCGGCACCGCCTGAAACCCCAGCACCGAAAAAGTTGATGCCTTTTTCCTTTAAGTATGCTTCACGACGATCCGTATCGGTATAAAATGAGTTTCCACCGTCAATAATAATGTCTCCTTCATCTAAGTGGGGCAATAATCCTTCGATTACGCTATCCACAATTTTTCCAGCAGGCACCAATAACATAATTTTTCGTGGAGTGGTCAACGACTGCACAAAGGTTTTTATATCCGAAGAGGCATTCACTTTTGAGGTATCACCACCTTCGTTGATCAATGCGTTTACTTTTTCTTCATCCAAATCATTTCCAAATGCAGTAAAACCATTATCAGCCACATTTAAAATAAAATTACGTCCCATTACCCCAAGGCCCACAAGGCCAAAATCATACGTATCTGCCATTATATATTTTTCTTCTTCTTTTGATGTTAAGACAACCCTAAGGTTGTGATTTCTTGAAATACGAACCTAAAATAAACCTTATATTCGTGATGCTCAAAAATAAGGACTCTATATTGAATGTATTTTGTTCTTATGGGCAGAATCTGCCAGAAATTGGAAATACTATGAAAAAGACAGAGAATCAGATGCTCGTTATTTTTGGAGCATCGGGTGATTTGACAGCTAGAAAGCTAATGCCATCTTTATTTAATCTATACTTGGCCAATCAATTGCCAGAAAATTTTGTCGTTTTGGGGGTTAGCCGAAGCGACCTATCGGATGAGGCTTTTCGTGACAGAGTGGTTTATGAAAGTGAATATTTAAAAGAAAAAACCAAAGACCTCAAGGATAGTGAAGTAAAGAGCTTTGCGGACAAACTTTATTACGAGGACTTAGGAGATAGCTATGATACGGATTATAGCGCATTGCGAAAGCGAGTGGAGGCCTTAAAAGAAAAACATAGTGTCTCGGGCAACATCATTTACTACCTTTCTACACCTCCCACATTATACGAAACTATAGCACACAATTTGTCCGATGCGGGTATGAATACCCAAAACAATGGATGGAAAAGATTGGTTGTGGAAAAACCTTTTGGGTATAGTTTGGAGACTGCTAAAAAGTTGAACAAGGGACTTCACAATTATTTTAAGGAGCACCAGATTTACAGAATCGACCATTATTTAGGGAAAGAGACCGTCCAGAACCTATTGGTGACTCGTTTCTCGAATAGCATTTTTGAACCGCTTTGGAATCGTAATTACATACAACATGTAGAAATCACCAATGCAGAAAGTGTTGGTGTAGAAAAGCGCGGGGGATATTATGATAAATCCGGGGCCTTGCGAGATATGTTCCAGAATCACTTGTTGCAGATTGTTTCTTTGGTTGTCATGGAGCCTCCGATTGGTGCAGATGCCGAAGAAATCCGAAATGAAAAAGTAAAGGCTTTAAAGTCTTTGCGTATTATGACGGATGAAAAGGAACTTTTTGAAAATACGATTCGAGCACAATATGTTGCCTCTAAGGTAGGCGGTAAAAGAGTGAAAGGATATAGAGAGGAAGACGATGTGGACCCGAATTCTACTACGGAGACCTATGCGGCCATCAAGTTTTATGTGGATAACTGGCGTTGGCATGGGGTTCCGTTTTATGTGCGGACGGCCAAAAGAATGCCTACAAAGGTGACAGAAATTGTAATTCATTTTAAAAAACCGCACCACCAAATATTTAAAGGGTCCGAAATGCAGGAAATGGATAACAAATTGATTATCCGTATCCAGCCTGATGAAGGAATCTTAATCAAGTTCGGGGTTAAAGTTCCCGGACAAGGGTTTAAGGTGGAACGTGCCAACCTTGATTTTTACTACTCTAGTTTGGCAGAAACCTATGTTATGGAAGCATACGAACGTTTATTATTGGATGCCATGCAGGGAGATGCCACCTTATATGCACGTGCCGATGAGGTAGAAGCAGCTTGGGAGTTTGTAGACCCTATTTTAAACTACTGGAAAAATGGTAAAGATGTTCGTGTCTACGGTTATGCTGCAGGAGCTTGGGGACCAGAAAATGCGGATAATTTGATTGAAGACGAGGGGTATTGGAGGAATCCCAGTGAGAATTTAGCGGATGACCCAGGATATTGTGTGATTTGTTAGGAGTTAGGAGTTAGGAGTTAGGAGTTAGGAGTTAGGAGTTGGAAATAAAGAAAAAGAATACAATTTAAGGATGGACCTAAAAATATATAAGGATAAACAAGAGGTGGCTAAGCAGTTTTCCAGCTATTTTGTAGATCAATTAAAAGATAAAGATGTTTTCCACGTCGCTTTGTCGGGAGGAAGTACACCAAAAATTGTGTTTGATGTTTTGGCTGAAAAATTTTCGGACAAAGTAGACTGGAGTAAGGTTCATTTTTATTGGGGAGACGAACGTTGTGTGCCTCCAACGGATGATGATAGTAATTATAAAATGACAGTGGAACACTTGTTTTCCAAAATTGAGGTGCCGAAAGAAAACATTAATCGCATATTGGGTGAAAAAAATCCTGTTAATGAAGCCATGCGCTATGCCAATCTGTTGGAAATAGATTTGGATAGGGTAGAAGAAGGCATTCCCCAGTTTGACTTGGTAATTTTGGGCATGGGCGACGATGGACACACTGCTTCCATTTTTCCATACGAAATTGAGTTATGGAATTCAGAAGATCATTGTGTAGTGGCCACCCATCCTGATTCTGGTCAGAAACGAGTTTCCATTAACGGAAAGGTCATTAATACGGCCAAAGAAGTTGCTTTTTTGGTCACGGGTGAATCTAAAGCTGAAAAAGTAGAAGCAGTGGTAGAGAAAACTGAAGGTTCCGAAGCTTATCCAGCATCCTTGGTCAATCCAACATCAGGAAATTTAGTTTGGTTTTTGGATGAGGCAGCAGCTTCAAAGCTTAATCAAAATCCATCTTAACATTTTCACCTTCTAAAAATTCCAAATATTCATTCACTTTAAAATTGTTGGATTCGTACTTGCTATCTCTCTTAAAAGCGGATTGCTTACGTTCCTTACTACGTGCAAAACGACGAATGTCTTGTTTGGTCTTTAAAATAAGGCCAGGTACGGGTTTGTTTTTACCGTCATCACCCTTTGCAACCATCGTAAAATAGGAGGAATTACAATGTTTTACTTCTCCTGTAGTTATATTTTCGGATTCAACACGAACCCCAACCACCATGGAGGTTTTTCCAGTATAATTAATGGAAGCCTTAAGTGTTGCAAGCTCTCCCACTTCAATGGGATTCAAAAAGTCCACGCGGTTTACCGAAGCCGTCACACAATAACTTTGAGAGTGTTTGGAAGCACATGCGAAGGCTATTTGATCCATAAGGTTGAGAATATGCCCCCCATGTACCTTGCCACCAAAATTGGAATGCGAGGGGAGCATAAGTTCGGTGATGGAAACCCTGCTTGTTCTGGATGATTTGAATTTTTTCATGCTAGTTTCTAAAAATCGGTGATTTTTCGGAATTTACTTCTGTGATAAAATATTTGGTATCGCCCAACCAGAAAAAGGTAGCGTAGCGCTCTTTGTACGTAACTTTAATGTACTGGCCTTGATACTCTTTCATTTTTTCAATGATTTCCTTTTCATTGTCTTCCACAGAAAATGAAAAGACATTGGTGCCGGAAAGCCCTTGACTTATTTGCCCTTCCCAAGTTTTCACCAATACTCCCTTTCTACTGAATTTAATAAGTTCCCCCGAACGATAACCTTCACTATAGGGCACGTAATAGATAAAAGAAAAATAGCCCACAACGCCAACTATGATGGCTGTGATAAAAATCAGTAGGAATTTTTTCATGTTCAGTGTTATTGGTTTAGTTCTTCAAAATCGTCTTCGTCGGCACGTTTTAAAATGGGTTCGGGAAGCGATTTTTTCGCTTTGGCTCCCATGGTTCTCAATTTTTCAATACGGCCTATAATGTTGCCTTTGCCATCGAACAATTTGTTCATAGCATTTTTGTACTCGCCCTTGGCATCGTCCATCTTTTTCCCTACTTGGGTCAAATCTTGCATAAAACCTACAAATTTATCGTAGAGGGCGCCTGCCTGTCGCGCAATTTCCATAGCGTTTCTTTGCTGTTTTTCATTGCTCCACATCGAATCTATGGTGCGTAAGGTAGCCAACAAGGTCGAAGGCGTAACAATTACAATGTTTTGCTCAAAAGCTTTGTTATAAAGTGATACATCTTCATTTATGGCGACAGCAAAAGCGGGTTCAATCGGTACAAACATCAATACAAAATCGGGGCTTTCCATTTCGTAAAGGTCCTCATATTTTTTGGAGGAAAGCTGCTCCACATGTCTTCGTAAGGAGTTGATATGGTCCTTTAGAAACTTGGGTCTATCCTCTTCTTCGGCATTGGTGTAACGCTCATAATCCGTGAGGGAAACCTTGGAATCCACCACCATTTTTTTGCCGTCGGGCAGGTGGATGATCACATCGGGCAGTACCCTAGTACCATCTTCGCGTTTAAAGCTTTGTTGTACACTGTATTCCCTATCTTTCTCTAAACCAGATTTTTCCAGAACCCGTTCCAATACCAATTCTCCCCAATTTCCTTGCATTTTGCTATCGCCTTTCAGGGCTTTGGTCAAGTTTTCGGCCTCTTGGGTTATTTTGAGGTTTTGGGTCTGTAAAGTGAGCAATTGCTCTTTGAGGGAAGAGTGAATGCTGATGTTCTCCTTTTGGGATTTTTCTACCTTTTCCTCGAACTCTTTTATTTTTTTGTTGAGTGGCGTTAGGATGTTTTCAATATTCTCTTTGTTACTTTTGGTGAACTTTTCACTTTTTTCGTCCAGAATCTTATTGGCCAAGTTCTCAAATTCCTTGGTAAATTTTTCCTGCAGTTTTTCGAGTTCTTGTTTTTGTTCAAGCAGTTTTTCCTCCAGATTGTCCGATTTGGATTCTTCTCTGGCCAAAGCAATTTCAAGGGCTGATTTCTTTGACTGAATTTCCTTCAATTCTTCTTTTAAAGAGGATTCAACTTCCTTGGACTTGATTTCCCTGTCCTGCCAAACACTCTCAGTGGATTTGATCTTTAGTTTTTGAATGTACATCCCCACAAAAAGCCCAATTGCCGATGCGATGATACCAATAATTACATAGATAAGTTCTGTACTCATGAAAAAGTTTCTGAAGGATAAAGATAACGGATTACTAGGATAAAAATGTCATTTCTGTGAAAGCAGAAATCCACAAGAAGAATATTAATATTTGGATTACACTACGTAGTTCGATTTCTATGTTGATATGTGAGAAGGTCTGTATTTGAACATTAGACAGTTTTTTTGTGAAGCACTGCATAACTGATAAAATCAGTAGTGATTAGAATCATTTTGCGTCTTATTGAGAAAGTATAAATTGGAGTAATGTTATGGTTTATAAACATAACAACATGAAATTTTGATTGGTCATGAGAAATATTCGTATCACTCTAATTTTGCTTTTTGTTTTCACTTTCTTTCTAGGGACTTGCAGTGGCGGTGATGATTTGGATTTTTACATTTGTCCTAGAAGATGTCCATCTTCCGCACCTTGGACAATCGATTATATAGAGACTCCTTATCCATGTTATAATACAAAAGAAGAATGTATAGCGGCAGCAATAAAAGCTGGGTTTACGGCTGATAGATGTGTTAAGTGTGATTATTGAAATTTGATTAGCCTTTAGTAAATGGTTGAATATTTGAAATTTAAATTAAAACTTCACACTGTATGCCTTCAGAATTGTGTCAATTTTTATTTTGAAACCTTAAACGAACCTGTTTTGGCATCAAACTGCACCATTTCGGAGGGAAACAAACGGTCAAAATGTTTTTGCACAATCAATTCACAAGGATCTCCGAAGGGATGTTCCTTTCCATCCAAAATCAATATGCGGTCACATAACTGAATGGCCAAATCAATTTCGTGCGTAGTGAACAAAATGGTTTTTTGTTTGTCGTGCGCCAATTCCTGAAGCATTTTTAAAATCTGCACTTTATGATACAAATCTAAATGTGTGGTTGGTTCATCCAAGAGAATCAAAGAAGTATCCTGAGCCATTGCCCTCGCCACGAGCACCCTTTGTAATTGTCCGTCGCTGAGCTCATGGCATTTTCTGTGTCGGAGTTCTTTCAATAAGAAGGCATCCAAACTAACTTCAATCTGTAGCCTGTCTTCTTTCGTCAAAGTGCCCAACCAGTTAGTGTAGGGTTGTCTGCCCAAGGCAATCAACTCTTGAACGGTCAGGTTTTTGGAAGCAGGTTGCTCCGTCAATACTACGCTAAGCTCTTTGGATAGATTGGTCGATGTGTATTTTTCTATGTTGTGTTCTTTCAATAGGATGTTTCCGGATAATTTGGGTTGAAAACCGCCCAGAGTGCGCAGCAAAGTCGATTTCCCGATACCATTGATGCCCACAACTCCGCATAACATTCCAGTTTCCAATTCAAAATCGATATGCTCCGCAACTATTTTTGAATTGTACCCAATGGTCAAATCTTTAATGGACAATATGTTTTTACCAAATTTTGCCATTAGAATATCATTTTACGTTTACGAACCAACAGCCATATTACCACAGGAGCTCCTACAAGCGAGGTGATAGCGTTTATCGGTAACACACTGGCAGAATTGGGCAATTGGGCCAAAGTATCGCAAAGTAGCATCAAAATGGCTCCGTAAAGCATTACGGCAGGAATCAATACTTTGTGTTCCATCGTATCAAAAATTTGACGGGTAAGGTGGGGAACGGCCAATCCAACAAAAGCGATGGGTCCAGCGAATGCGGTAATGCCACCTGCCAATAATCCTGTGGCAACAATGATGGTCAAACGAGATTTTTGCAAGGAGACTCCCAGACTTTGTGCGTAGTTTTCTCCCAAAAGAAAGGCGTTCAATGATTTTACGGAAAGAACGCTCAATAAAACACCCAATGCAACAATGCCCCCTAATAAAATCAGTTGGTTTGTGGATAGATTTCCCACACTTCCAAACGACCAAAAAATGAAGCGTTGCAGGTTTTCGGCACGTGAAAAATAAGCCAGTACGCTAACAATAGCAGAGGTGATGCTGCCGAACATCAAGCCGATGATCAATAAAGCCATCGTATCCTTTACGCGCTGGGCGACAATCATAACAATCAAGAGTACCAAAAAACTACCAATACTGGCGGCAATGGCCAAGGAAACATCGCCCAAAAAAGCGAATGAGGTGTATCCTGTCAACAACGAAGCACCCATCAAAAGTAAGGCGGCGCCCAAACTAGCGCCGGAACTGATTCCAAGCACAAACGGCCCTGCCAATGGGTTTCGAAACAAAGTTTGCATCAAAAGTCCGCTCAAGGACAGTCCTGCGCCCACCAAAATAGAGGTAAATGCTTTTGGAAATCGATACTCCCAGATAATGTATTTCCAAGATGTAATTTCAGGGGTTTCGCCAAACAAAGTGGACAACACATCGGCAAAGGGGATGGAAACGGAACCCGAGCTAATGTTCAGGAGCCAAGCGCATAACAACGCCAGTACCAAAAGCACAAAGGAAATGCGATATGTTTTTGCTCCCTGCATTTATTGTAATGGTTTGATGAATTGCAATTGATGTTCCGGTAATAGCTCTGGATGCAATATTTTGATGAAATCCCTTAAAACGATATCCGGTCGGTGTGGTGCCAATTCGTAGAAAATAAGCCCGCCGGTTTCTCCCTTTTCAATAGCATTGGAGTATACTTTTTTATTTTTAAAAGCCTCAAATTGTAGATAATAGGGATTGGCTTCGGTCAATTCGGAATACGAGGAAGCTGCGGAGGGATTGAACCAAAATTCAGCATCTTGTGCTTTTTCCAAAACCGATTCCAAACTAAGACCAATGCTTCCCGTTTCTTCCGTGTTGGACCATAAGTAATCGGCGTTGGCGTCTTTCATAAACTGCGCCATCCAACTATTTCCACCAGCTACGTACCACACATCCTTATAGAGTCCGCCAGTTAGCACGGTCGGTTTGGACTTTGCTTTTTGTGCCAATGCTTTAGCTTGTTTATAAGATGTTTCAACCTCTGTAAAAATGCTGTCGCCCAATGCTTCTTTTTGATAGAAAGGAGCAAAGAATTTAATCCATTCCGCTTTTCCTAAAGGTGTATGTTCCACCCAATCCCCATTGTACACCACAGGTATGCCCGCCTTTTTTATAATATCGTAAGCCTTGTTTTCTTCGTTTATACTGAATCCGATGATGAGTTCTGGATTCATCTCGAGGACCATTTCCGTATTGAGGACGTCATTCATCCCCAAATCTTGGATTTGTCCGCTGTTCACGAGTTTTCTGGCTTCTGGCGAGGAAATGTAGTCGGTGTTGGGAAAGCCGACAACGGACTTGAGTTCCCCAAGTTGTTTTAAGGGCTCAATATGGGTGGTAGAGGTAAGCACTACTTTTTCTACTGGGGTGCCGATAATGGCATCGTAGGCATCTCTCGGAAAAGTCATTGCAGGTAATTTATCCTTCGGAACCAAAGCATATTTAAAGTTATCTGCCCCAGGCCAAGCTGCGGTGACTTCTATCACGGTGAAATCGGCTTCTTTTTTTATCGTGAAACCTGTTGCATACGTAACGGTTGCTATTGTTTCTTGATTTTGAACGGGTTGTGGTTTTTTTGCTTGCTTGCAACCCATCAACATCACAAAAAAGCCACCTAGGAGTAGAATCGACCGTTGTTTTTTTGCCATGGGTCAAAAGTAAGATTATTTAAGTTTTGCGGAAAAAGATTAAACAGATTGATTAGCTTTGACCTCGAATTTTGGTTCGCACGGAGTTTCCGTGGGATTAAAAGGGAATCCGGTGCAAAACCGGAGCTGTTCCCGCAACTGTAAGTATGTGCCGAATCGGCACTGATGTTTTTTGAGCATCAGTACGTAGTAGGTGATTGTCTCTTCTTCAAAGCCACTGCCCAATAACAGGTGGGAAGGTAGGAGACAAAACACAAGCCAGGAGACCTGCCAGATTCAAACAATCAATGTTAAACTTTCGGGATAAAAGTTTACGTATGAACATCATACTATTCTCCCGTTTATTCAATTAAACGAAATGAAAAAAAATCATTTATGGTTAATTACCGCCCTTTTGGCGGGGAAGGGGATTTTTGCGCAAAATGTACAGCAAGATTCACTTAAGGTGCAACAACTGGACGAGGTTGTTGTAAGCGATTCAAAATTTGAATTAAAAAGAGAAAACTCAGGAAAAACAGTGATCAAAATCACTGCTGAGGAAATGCAACGCAACCAAGGCAGGACGGTTGCGGAAATCATCAATACCAAAAGTGGTATTGAAATTGCTGGTAGTCGTGGCCGGGACGGTGATGTCCTAGGTGTTTACGCCAGAGGTGGTCGTGGGCGTCAGGTCTTGATCATTATTGATGGTGTTCGCGTGTCGGATCCATCCACATTTTCGGCGGAGTATGATCTTCGTTTGCTTTCTCCAAACACTATCGAGTCGATTGAGATCATTAAAGGAGCTGCCAGTACACTTTATGGTACCAATGCGGTTACGGCCGTAATCAACATCACCACGAAAAAAGCTTCAAAACAGAAGATTGCAGGAAATTTTGAAACGAGCGTAGGAACGAATCAAACGGCGGATGATCAAAATTATAACCTCGGGAGCATTCAAAATTCCGCCAATGTCAACGGTACGCTGGGCAAGTTCAATTATGGGGTTGATTTTTCCAACAGATATAAAAGTGGGCTTTCTGCTGCAGTGACCCCAGAGAACGAAGAGGATATTTTTTCCCATTTTAGCACCAATGTAAAGCTGGGCTATCAGTTCTCTGAAAATTTTGGGGTTCGGATCTATGGGAATCAGACCAAGTTTAAAAATGAATATGACGCCACTTTGGCCGAAGCTCCCAATTTGGGGGAGAACGAACAAAAACGCGTTGGTCTTTCCTCGGAGTTGGGCTATGGCAAAGGTTCTGTACATTTGAATGCGGCTTACACGGATTATGAGTCCGTGGCCAATGACACCTTCGGTGAAAGCACAACGGAAGGAAGCAATTGGGTATTGGATGTTTACAACAAATATGTTTTCGCGGAGCAATTCCATACTATTTTGGGGGTGAACTACATAAAGGATGAAGCAATATTCGTTGATGAAGTGGATTTTACGATCGTCGACCCTTATGCCAATGTAGTCTATGTTTCGGATTTTGGTCTGAACTTGAATGCCGGTGTCCGATTGAACAATCATTCCGAATATGGAAACCATTTTGTGTATAATGTGAATCCATCGTATATTTTTGATACTGAAAATGGATATGTAAAATTGATGGGATCTTATGCCACATCTTATATCACCCCTAATTTAACGCAGTTGTTCGGTGCTTTTGGCGGAAATCCTGATTTGGAACCGGAAGAGAATACAACGCTTGAAGGTGGAGTGGAGTTTAAACTAGACGAAACTTTCCGAATCAGCACGGTCTATTTTGATAGAAACGAGACCAATGCCATTGGTTATGACGCCAATTTTATGAGCATTAATGTGGCCGATGAAATCGATGCCAATGGGGTAGAGGTGGAAGCTACTTGGTTGCCTTGGAGCAAGCTTAGTGTGAATGTCAATTATACGTTCACGGAAAGAAAAGGGGATAATGCGATTCGTATTCCAAAACATAAAGCTAATGTATCCTTGTGGTATCAGTTTTGTGAAAGTACAAACGCTTCGTTGAGCTATGCTTATACCGGCGAACGTTTTGATACGGATTTCGTGACCTATTCGGATATCGCTCTGGAACCATTTTCCTTGCTGAACTTTTCCGTCAGACACGAACTGATTAAGAACAGACTCAATGTGTTTGTAAATGCGGACAACTTGTTGAATGAAGATTACAGGGAGTTATTGGGGTTCACTACCCGGGGGCGAAACTTTAGGGTTGGTCTCAACCTTAACCTTTAAAAAAAAAGCGGCCATTGGCCGCTTTTTTTTATTTGTTCAATTGTAATGGTTTTTCCAGATACATGTTATCCTTTACAGGGGTGTGTAGTCGGGAGCTCGTAAAATGTTTAGCGGGCATTTTCACTGTAAAGTCGATTTTTGCGGAACCACCTGAAATTTCTTGCAGCGCACGGGCCAATAGCGGTTCGTTAACATCACCCAAAACACCAAGGTTGGTTAAATCCTCGCTTAATTCAATATCTGGTACCAACCCAGCAGTATAGTCGAAGAAGCCATCCGCGTTCTCGTTTCTACCAACCAACGGTTGTAGTCCCCATGAGTTTTGTGAATTTATATTGCCTTCACGATCACTGGCATATAAATAAGAGTTCTCGCTATCATCAACTAGAGTAATGGAAAATTCATTTTTGCCACGAGTGGTCTCTCCGATATGGATAACATCGATATATGGGGCAAGCCCGTTCATGACCAATTCACTGGCAGATGCAGAATCATCTGTGGCCAAAACAAAAACCCTGTTTAAATTTAAAGTGTTAACAGCACTTGCTCCAGTAGAATTTGCAAAGTAGTCGGTTAGAAAATCGTCGGTTAATTGAGCCTGAACTTTAGCGTTCCAACGTTGTCTAATGTAAACTTCATTTGTATTGGTGCCATAAATCATACTGGCCAAAAGGCGAGAAGTATTTACAGAACCTCCTGGATTATAGCGCATATCCAAAATAAGTTCGGTCGCACCTGCTGCTTTAAACTCTGCAAAAGTAGCATTCAAATCTTCGTTAAAACTGCTCAAAAAACGATTATACATTAAGTAGGCAACTATGGTGCCATTCACATCCAATGTTTTAGCAACCAAAATGGGATCCTCTACTTGATTTTCAATTTTGGTTAGTGAGACTTCCTTGCTGTTGTCCGAAATAGTGCCGTTTTCAACGGTGGCCATACCTAAAGTGTAGGTACTATTATCGCCAAAAAGTAATGCAACGTAATTATCCACGGTAATTTGAACTCCATCAACCCTTGTGAAGAATTCTCCTCTTTGGATATCTTTTGTGGAAGCATCAGAATCTGGCCAAATATATTGTACAAAACCAAAAACATTATTGGTGTCACCAATAAGTCCCAATCCAAATTCCAAACCATTACTCTGGGATATTCCGGAAAGACTGTTTACCAACTCAGAATAATCTTCATTGGCAAAACTAAAACGGTCTTCTCCAAATAATAAAGTATCGTAAAAGAAGCTTTCAGGGTCGGGATAGGATTCTAAAAAAGCCGTGTATTCGGCATCCGTAGCAAATCGGTCATCTGCCAAATCTTCTACATCTGCTTGCCAAAAATACCAGAGGTTCATGGCTTGCCACATAAAATTTTGGGCAGTCACATTAGCACTCGGTTCCGGTTCGGGGGTAGGCACGTTTTTGATTCCATCATCATCACTACAGGATAAAAATGCAAGAGATAGTCCCAAAAAAAGGAGGAAATACTTTTTCATAGCTTAATTTTTAATGAATTTACTCAAATTTTGTTCCAAAATTTATCAGAGATGTAGGTTGGCTTGAGTAAAATTGTATGCGCTAACATATAAATTTGCCCTGCAAAATAGGCTTATATAAGCAGATTACAAATTTTTTGTAACAAATTTCGATATGTATCGTCGTGATAGTGTAGGTCGATAAGAAAGACACAAAAAACAACTAAGACAACCAAATGAAACAAACAGAATTCTTAAATGTGGTTTTGCCTTTTCAGGACAAACTATACAGGCTCGCAAAGCGACTGTTGGTTTCCCGGGAAGAGGCTGAAGATGCCACTCAAGAAATTTTGTTGAAGCTATGGTCAAAGAACGAGTCCATGGGAAAGTATAAGAATGTAGAAGCTTTTGCCATGACCATGACCAAAAACTTTTGCTTGGACCGTTTAAAGTCCAAACAAGCAGGAAACCTTAAACTGGTTCATAGTAATTACAGTGACGAAAACACCTCCCTGCAGAAACAATTGGAGGCCGAGGACAGTGTAAGTTGGATGGAACGGATTATGGAAGACCTGCCAGAACAACAAAAAATGATATTGCAACTGCGCGATGTGGAGCAATATGAGTTCGAGGAAATCTGCGAACTATTGGACATGAAACCGACGGCAGTGCGCGTAGCACTATCGAGGGCGAGAAAAACAGTAAGAGAAGAACTAGTAAAAAAACATAACTATGGAATTGGGTAACATAGAAAAAATATTGGAGAAGTATTTCGACGCCACCACCACGGTGGATGAAGAAAGAACACTTAGGGCGTATTTTTCACAGGATGAGGTAGCACCTCACTTGAAACAGTACAAACCCATGTTCAGCTACTTTTCCATGGCCAAGGAAGAAAAGTACACCAAGCAGGTACCATTAAAACCTAGAGTAAACTATTACAAGTGGCTATCCGTTGCAGCGGCAGTAGTTTTAACCTTTGGCATTTATTTTGGTAATCAGTACCAGGAAACAAAGCGTTTGGAACAAGAAAAGGCGGAGTATGCCTACGAAGAAACCAAAAAAGCTTTTGATCTCTTAGCGGAAAATTTTAACCGAGGCACAGAAAAAGTGGCTTACCTAAACGAGTTCGAAGCAGCAAAACAAAAAATTTACAACAACAATTAAAAAACGTAACAAAATGAAAAAGTATATTTTAATCGTAGTATTGGCATTATTGCCATTGGCAGGGTTCTCACAATCAGTTTTTGATAAATTCGAAGACCTTGATGATGTAACCACTGTGATCGTGAACAGGAGCATGTTCAATCTATTGGCCAAAATGGATATAGAAACAGATGATCCAGAAGCACGTGAGTTTATCAATATTGTTAACAGCTTAAAAAGCTTGAAAGTGTTTACTACTGAAAGCAAGAGTATTGGTGACGATATGAAATCTTCCGTGGACAACTACCTTAGGTCTTCCAAAATGGAAGAGTTGATGAGAATCAAGGATAAAGATGCCAACGTGAAGTTTTACATTAAAGAAGGCAGAGATGCGGACCACGTGAGCGAACTGTTGATGTTCGTAACCGGCATGAAGAATATTGAAGCCAATGGACAAAGATTTGAAACAGTGATTTTATCCCTTACAGGTGACATTGACCTGAACAACATCAGTTCATTGACAAAAAAAATGAATCTGCCCGAAGAACTTAACGAAGCAGAGAAGAACAAATAATTAGGATATCGGTCGACAATAATCGGTTGGAAATTGTAACAAAAAACTATAACCTCCAACTAATTATTGTCAGCTGATTTTCAGTGTGCAGAATCAATCAAAAAAATGTAAAGAGATGAAACATATTATTAAAAGCATATTAGTGGCCGGAGCAGTACTTCTGGCTTCGTGTGCTTCGCAGCCAAGTCTGCAAGAGTATTACGTGGACAATTCGGAGAATCCGAACTTTTTGTCCATCGATGTTCCTGCCAGTATCCTTAAAATGGATGAGGTAAATCTGAACCCAACACAAAAGGAAGCTATAGAATCGTTACGCAAATTCAATCTATTAGCCTTTAAAAAGAATTCCGATAATGAAGCAGAGTATGAGATTGAAAAGAAAAAGGTTCGAGAAATTCTAAAGGGTGACGATTTTGTTGAGTTAATGAAAATCAATTCAAAATACGGTAAGGGTGTAATCAAATATTTGGGGGATGAGGATGCTATTGATGAGGTAATCATTTACGGAGATAGTAAAGACAAAGGATTTGCTCTGGTACGTGTACTGGGCAAGAATATGAACCCAGCACACATTATACAATTAATGCAAGCCATTCAAAAATCGGATTATAAAGGGGAAGGACTGGGCGAAATAGGAGATTTTCTAAAAGGCTAAGACCAATCATCATAAATTTAGTAAAGGGCGACATTTGTCGCCCTTTTTCTTTTTAGGAGAATAGAAAACGTGACCTAGTTTAGTATCTTAGTGTCTCAAAATAAGAACACTAACAAAACTATAACACCATGGAAAAAGCACAAGAATGGTTCGATTACGGTATTGAATTGGCCAAAGAATTTGGCCCCAAACTGATTACGGCACTCATAATCTACATCGTAGGGATGTGGATCGTAAAAAAAATAATTGGAGGAACCCGAAAGGTCATGTCCAAAAGCAAATACGACGAATCCCTACAAAACTTCTTGTTGAATCTTTTCTCATGGGCATTAAAAATATTCTTGATCATTATAGTTATTTCCAGATTAGGTGTGGATGTAACCACCTTTGCTGCCGTTATCGCTGCCGCAGGTTTAGCGGTGGGACTGGCTTTGCAGGGATCACTCTCCAATTTTGCTGGAGGGGTGTTGATCATGATATTCAAACCCTATAAAATCGGTGATTTGATTGAAGCTCAAGGTGTATTGGGAAATGTAAAGGGAATTGAAATATTTACCACCAAATTGGTGACTCCTCAGAATAAATTGGCCATTATTCCCAATGGTGCTATGGCCAACGGTAACATCATTAACTATACAGCAGAAGGAAAAATGCGGGTGGATACGGTCATAGGGGTCGGGTACGATGAGGATATCAAAAAAACCAAGGAAGTATTGTTAAATGTATTGACCTCCAACGAAAAGGTACTAAAAGACCCTCCACCATCTGTTAATGTAATGGAATTGGGCGATAGTTCCGTGAATTTTGCGGTTAGGCCGTTTTGCAAACCTGAGGATTATTGGGATGTATACTTTGCCACCCATGAGAATTCTAAACTGGCTCTGGACGAAGCTGGAATCGAAATTCCATATCCACATCAAGTTGAAATACGTAAAGAGGCTTAAGAACAATAGTTATTTCGAAGGAGTGCAGCGACTGGGAAATCTATTCAGATTTCTAACACTCTCTTTGGTCGGTTCGAAATGGCGTAGAGCATGTTTTATCAAATGGCCTAAGGTGTCATATCGAGCGCAGTCGAGATGTTTTAGAATTCTCGACTGTGCCCAAATTGCCAAAAACTTATACTTAAGGTTTTCATATGAGATTTCTCAATCAATGCTTTGCATCTCATTTCGAAATCACACGTCTCCTTGTCATTCCGAGCGGAGCGAAGAATCTTGTCATTACACCGGTCAAATTGCGTAATCTAATTGATATAGATTCCTGACATCGCTGGAATGACAAAAAAGATTAAACCCCGGTGTAATTTGCTGGGGTAATTTGTTTCAACTCAGCTTTAATGGTATCAGAAACATCCAAAGTTTCAATAAAATCAGCAATGGATTTTTGGTTGATTTTCTCATTGGTACGTGTCAAACCTTTAAGAGCTTCGTATGGGTTGGGATAACCCTCTCTTCTTAAAATCGTTTGGATGGCTTCGGCAACCACGGCCCAGTTGTCTTCTAAATCCTGTTCAAACTTGGTTTGGTTCAATACCAATTTGTTCAAGCCTTTTAAAGTGGATTGGAACCCAACAATAGTGTGTGCAAATGGAACTCCCACATTTCGTAGTACCGTACTATCTGTAAGGTCGCGTTGCAATCGGGAGATAGGTAATTTGGCGGATAAATGCTCAAAAATAGCGTTGGCCAGACCAAGATTTCCTTCAGAATTCTCAAAATCAATGGGGTTTACTTTGTGCGGCATGGCTGAGGAACCTACTTCACCTTTTTTGATTTTCTGTTTGAAGTAATCCATGGAAACATAAGTCCAAATATCCCTATCCAAGTCAATCAAAATGGTATTGATGCGTTTTAGGCAATCGAACAAAGCGGCCATATGGTCGTAGTGCTCAATTTGGGTAGTGGGGAAAGAGTGGTGCAAACCTAATTTCTCCTGTACAAACTGCTTTCCGAACGCTCTCCAATCGTTGTTTGGATAGGCCACTTTATGGGCGTTGTAATTTCCTGTTGCCCCTCCAAATTTCGAAGCACTGGGAATGTCGTTCAATAAATTGAACTGCTCTTTAAGGCGTTCCACAAAAACATCGATTTCCTTCCCCAAACGGGTAGGGGAAGCAGGCTGTCCGTGCGTTCTGGCCAACATGGGGATGTTTTCCCATTCTTTGGCAAGCTCCTTAAGTTTGTTGAAAACCTCTAGATACGAAGGCACATATACTTCGTTCATGGCTTCTTTTATAGAAAGTGGAATCGCTGTGTTGTTGATATCCTGTGAAGTCAATCCAAAGTGGATAAACTCCTTGTATTTTTGAAGATTTAAGGCATCAAACTTTTGTTTGATGAAGTACTCCACAGCTTTTACATCGTGGTTGGTAGTCTTTTCAATGTCCTTGATTGCCTGTGCATCTTCCGCAGAAAACTCTTGATAGATTTTTTGTAATTCGGGAAACAGTGTGGTATTAAAATCGCTCAATTGTGGCAAAGGAACCTCGCAAAGGGCGATAAAGTATTCAATTTCTACTTGAACACGGTATTTGATCAGTGCCTCTTCCGAAAAATAATCTTTTAAGTTTTCGGTTTTGTTTCTATATCTACCGTCAATCGGCGAAATGGCATTAAGTGGTGTCAACGACATGGTGAGGAAAATTTTGAAAGCATCAAAGATACTTAAACGCTGTGGTTTAGACACCCAATTTGGCCAACTTATCCAGAGTTTTTTTTGCTCTGTTTTTATACCCCGTAGTACCTGTGGCGTAGGAGTCTTCCAATATTTGTTTAAGTTCGGTGTGCACCCAATCAAATTTTAATCCCAAATAGTACAGGCTGGTCATGGAAAAGACCTTTGGAGCCATGTTCATTGGACCAATCAACCAATCAAAACAGGAAGTCATAATTTTCTCCAATTGACCATCGGTAATATTTTGGGTAAAAACCTGGTCTTTTTTCTTGAAATAGGCCTCGCAGACCATTTCACAGACATGTGCGATGGGGCGGATGCAAGATTCCGTCTTTAATTCTGATAGTCGGTTGACAAAGTCTTCAAAAAAGGGGAGGAGGTAAGTAATTTTTTTACGCATCAAATGGTCAAAAGTCCAACTGGCATTGAAGGTTCCCTCTTTATCCTCCAACAACACTTCTTTAAAAAGTATTTGAGCCAATTGGGGTTCTTTCTCTAATTGCTGAACCAGAACATCTATTTGAGGTTTGGATATTCTACCAGAATTAAGTGCAATATGTAATTCTTCTTCAGTCACAAAAATTCAATATATTTACTAAAACCTTGTTTGATGAAAATAGTAAAAAAAATAGCAATTGCCTTGTTGGTCGTATTGATTGGAATGCAGTTTTATCGTCCTGAAAAAAATGTGTCCGAAGGAGATTATGTAACCACTTTTGAAACCGAGACCCAGCCCTCGCCCGAGGTAAAAGAAATTTTAAAAGCGGCCTGTTACGATTGTCATAGTGCCAATACTGAATATCCTTGGTATAATAATATAGCTCCTGTTTCCTATTGGTTGGCAAACCATATTGAAGAAGGAAAAGAACATTTAAATTTTTCCGATTGGGAAAATTATGATGCCAAAAAGAAAGACCACAAGCTCGAAGAGGTTATCGAAGAGGTTAAGGAAGGTGAGATGCCTTTAAATGAGTATACATGGACCCATGCGGATGCGAAATTGTCCGATGAACAAATTAGTGCTCTGTTAGCTTGGGCCGATGAAGCCAGGGCTAACTACTAAAAAGCTGTTCCACTAAAGCAGGAACACCTTTAACTGCTGTTTTTGGGATTACGGTAAGGTTTTCAAAATCCGATGAACGAATATTGGGTCTTGGGTCAATAAAATAAATCGGGGCTTGTTTTGGGGCATAATGTATTAAGCTGGCAGCGGGGTATACTTGCATGGAAGTCCCCACAATAATCAATATTCCGGCTTGTTGTGTTATTTGCGCAGCGGTTTCCAACATGGGAACCATTTCACCAAACCATACAATATGTGGGCGGAGTTGATGCCCATTCTCGTCTACATCACCTAGGATCAAGTCTTTTTTCCATTCCAATACATGGTTTTCGTTTACAGTACTGCGCACTTTGAACAATTCGCCATGCAGATGTACCACATGGGAACTACCTGCTTGTTCATGAAGGTTGTCCACGTTTTGAGTTACTACGCTCACATCAAAATGTTGCTCCAATCGGGCCAAGGCCAAATGGCCTTTGTTGGGGGTGACTTCCAAAAGCTGCCTTCTTCGTTGGTTGTAGAACTCCAACACCAATTCTGGATTACGGGCAAAGCCCTGTGGTGATGCGACCTGCATTACGTCGTGACCTTCCCATAGGCCATTTTCGTCACGAAAGGTTTTTAGGCCACTTTCGGCACTCATGCCGGCTCCAGTAAGGACTACGATTTTTTGTTTGGGCATTTTCTATGATGACATTAATGATTCAAAAATGTTAATTTTTTGAAACCAAAAGTTCTTTATCAACTGTTGTTTCTTCAATTTTATCCCTTGAATAATAAACGGGAAAATATTTGTCATTGGCCCAATCTTCAAACAGATTTTGGTAGAATGGACTCTCCGGGTCGCCGGATTGCCCCGGTGAATTAGTTCCAACCGATTGATCCCAGTCGTTTACGTCAACAATAATCCTGAAGGTAGCACCGGATGTTTGGTTGTCATTGCTTCCGGTTACCCCAGGAGTGTATTGGTTGCCTCCTCTAGGTAATTTGGCGGTGTTCAATTTGGATTGTAATGCTGCATTGACCACTTTGCCCAAGGGATGGACAATCTGCACATGTTTATATTCGGCTTGACCGTATTTCCATGATTCCATACGATCTCCGAATTTTTCGGAAAGATCATTTATGGCAGAAGCAAAAGTTCCCGATAAATAGCGATTTAGTTTATCAGTGGCATTTGGACCAAACTTTTGTTCTGGGTGTAGAATCCATTGCATCAGTTTGCTCATTTGTATGTGTGGAATGACCGATTGTACCTCGGCATCGGGAAAATATTCAAAATAATCATTTATCAATGCCCGTTCCCAAGCTACATATATAGCTGCATTTACAGAGTTTTTGTCCAAAACAAAGTCCCATTCCAATAGCTGTTGTTTTGCTTTTTTCTGCAATTCATCGGTAAAAGCCTGATTTTGTAAAAAAGGGACCAGGGTACTTGCGGGTAATGACAGATAATCTGTTTGTAAAGCCTTCATGTCCTGCATGGTCAATTTTTCTCCTGAGCCGAGTACTTCCTTCAATCTATCTCCTCGGAAGGGATCACTCCACATATATCCAATGGCATCCCATTGGGTGTAATTATCAGGGGTCACATTTTGGTTCGCGGTTGCGATAAAACCGCTGGACGGATTGTAGTCGTTCGGTTTTTGTTTGATGGGCAAATAGCCGTCCCACTCATACCTCCCGTCTCCAGGTACGGGAACCAACCCGCTAAAATTTTTGCGAATGGGGGCTATTCCCACAGCTTGCCAACCAATATTTCCTTCTTTGTCGGCCCAAATCATGTTTTCGCCCGGGATGTTGCTGTAGTTGCATGCATCCCTGAATTCTTCCCAATTTTTGGCCTGATTCATCCTTAAGGAAGCCAGATAAGGGGAGCTGCCGGGTTCCATCCACGCACAGCGAACGGCATAGGCCACATGGTTCACGGAATCAATATAGGTGACCGGTCCATGTCTAGTGTATCTTAGTTCCACCTTTGCATCTTCGCTATTTTTTACAGGAATGGTTTCGTTGATCACTTCCATATCTTCCCAATTGCCTTTGTATTTATATTGATTGTGATTTTCAGGGTTCAAATCATAGACCATCAAATCCTCGCCATCCGTCCTGAAAACTGTTAAGCCCCATGCCCCATATTGATTATGGCCGATTGAAATTCCCGGAATTTCGGGTTCACCTCCGCCAATTACATCCCATCCTGGAGCGGAGAGGTGTGTCCAATAACGAAGGGAGGGTACCGCCAAGGTCCTGTGGGGGTCATTGGCCATATATGCATGACCATTTTCTGTTAATGAAGGACTTGTTACCCAATTATTGCTGCCAATCCACATTTTGTCGGACTCCGTTGGATAGATTTTCAACTCGGAATTTAAGCTCACACTTGGCTGGGCACGATACTCGGGCACGATGTCTCCAGATTCAAATTTTACAGGGGTGCGATAGGCTTGGTACAACTCCAATATGTCATCCGACAATAGTTTTGGGTCAATTGCGGGATCTAAGTCAATTTTGGGTTCTTTTGGATGAAACCAATAGTGTTCCTTTACTTTTTCGGAACCTAATTTGGCAACCGCCCTTCCTATGTCCAATTCGGAAGTAATATTGCCCAACAATCCTTGATGGCGGGAAATGACCACTTCGGGGGTCCATTTTTGCGGTTTTATGCCCAGTGCTTTGAAGGTAACGGGCAACAATTCGGGGTTTTGCAGTACTTCTTCAATATATGCGTTTACCCCATTGGTATAAGCGGTGATGATTTGTTCCCCATCGGGATGGTAGTGCTGCATTTCGGTTTTCATATCGCCTCGGAATTTGAACAACCGGGTGCCAATATCCCGTTTCAATTCCCTTTCTCCCAAAATTTCTGCCACCGTTCCCGTAGCTTGTCTTCTCCATATTTCAAATTGAAAGAGACGGTCTTTTGCAGCATAATATCCTTGGGCAAAAAACAGGTCGTGCTGATTGTTTGCATAAATGTGGTTGATTCCCACCTCGTCCCTTAGCACTTCCACATTATCGGTAAGGCCTTCCAATTGAATTGCACCACTGAACTCTTGTTTTTTGCAGGCGGTTATGAAAAGTAAAAGTGCAAGCAGGAAACTTTGAAATTTTTTCATGGTAAATGAAGTTGAGTTGGTTAATGTGCATTTTTGCGATTACTTATCAATAAGCATGGTAGCTACCTTACCTCACAACTGAACCCGGTGGATGTTAAACCTTACATTATATTAAAGTTTAATGGGTTCTCAGAACTCAATGGTCAACAATTCAAACAGCTTATTTGTAACTAAGATAGGAAATCTAATCCCTCTATGCATTAAACTGTTTAGCCAGTATTTGGTTTTTGAATAATTTGTGTACATTCATTACATATTACCAAGTAAACAAAACGCAGTTGCTGAATTCCTTCCTAAAACCAATCAACCCTCAACCAATGAAAAAAATAATTCTCACTCTATTGTCCGGTCTTTTTGTAATGGTCGGTTTTTCTCAATCCAACAACTTTGACGAAGTCCAAAAGAAAATTCAACACGAAAAGGACAGTACGCTTACCTCCATGTATCGAGCCGATTCCCTAAAGGTGGACAACCAGTTTAAAAGAAAACAGATGATTGCAGAATTTAAGAATGTAGCCACCTATCCTGTCATCGATGCGGGTGCTTTTTCTGGAGTAGTTCCTGTTGAAGATATTACCGAAGTTCCCGACCCAAATTTGGATTATAAACTCTTGTTCGAACTGACTGCGAGCAGAACGGATTCCATTTCGGGTTTAAATGCGGATCTGGTCGAAATTTCACGTATCATCAACTTGCATGTAGCATCGGGTATCCCTGTCGAAAAAATTTACCCAGTTATTGTGGTCCATGCCTCTTCCTTAAACTCTTTTACTACCAATGAGTTTTATAATGGAAAGTTTAAGAAGGACAATCCAAACATTGAACTGATTGAAAAATTGGAAGATTTAGGCGCTACTTATATCGCTTGTGGGCAGGCCATGTTCTTTTTTGATGTGCCCAAAGAAGCACTTCTACCAGTAGTTAAAGTGTCACTGACCGCGCAAACTGTATTATCCTCTTATCAATTGAAAGGGTATGTGAAATTTCGTATGAGATGAAAAGAACCAATTTTCAGCTTCGTTTTGTAAAAATATTCTGTGTCGAACTTTTTGCAAGAAATTGATCATTGGAGGTTAGTCTCTCTAAAGATATAATTCTTATGTTGTTGAGTGATGGGTCTATTAATTGACCCCAACCCCTTCAAACGTCATTTTTACAGGTTTTATAGTGCCATCTGCGTTAAACTCCAACTTGTCCATACACGTAACGCGGTGGTCCCGGTCTTCGTTGGGAATAGGTCTTCGGTGATAAACAATAATCCATTCATCTGTCCCTGGTTTGTTGACGACGGAATGATGGCCGGCCCCGGTAGCAATATCCCCTTCTTTTGACTCTAAAATGATTCCAATTCGGTTATAGGGTCCTGTGGGTTTGTCTGCCATCGCATAAGCGACTTTATAACTGCCATCGGTCCAATTCCCTTCGGACCACATAAAGTAATAAATACCTTTTCTCAGAAACATAAACGGACCTTCTACGTAGCCTTCGGGGGTGATTTCCTTGAATAGGGTACCATCTTCCCAAGACTCAAAACCTGTGAAATTAGCGTTGAGTTTTCCGAGGTTGCAATGGCTCCAACCACCGTAGAAGAAGTAATAGGTTCCATCTGTATCCTTAAAAATAAATTGGTCTATAGGTTGGGCATCGTTATAGAAATCTGAAATTAGTGGTTTGCCCAAATAATCCTCGAAAGGACCACCCGGACTATCGGCCACGGCTACGCCAATTCCACCGTAGTGGTTGATATCGTTATTGGGGTCATAGGAGCTTCTCCCTGGTCGCTGAATGTCGTTTGCTCCGAAAAATAGGTAGTATTTGCTGTCTTTTTCAATAATTGAGGGAGCCCACAAAGCCTGTCGTAACCATTTGATTTTGGTGGTATCCAAAATACGTTCGTGTTTTTTCCAGTGAATAAGGTCTTTGGATGAAAATGCATCAAAATGCAGTTGCCTGTCATAATCATCGGAAAAGGTGGGGTAGACCCAATAGGTGTCTCCAAAAACAATGCCTTCGGGGTCTGCATACCACCCTTCAAAAATTGGATTGTTCTGTGCTCTTTTTGGTTCTTGGGCAATCAAGTAGACTCCAAACAAAGAACAAATTGCCATCAAAAATATTTTGGTTTCCATATAGTCTAGTGTGTACAACATCAATTCATGCCTAAGATAACAATTCCAATTTTTGCTATCTTGGTTTTATGTTTGACTACGATTTGTTGACATACTTGGAAGCTTACCTCACCGACGAGCGAAAACAACGTTTTTTGGAAGTACTTCAAAAACGAACCAAGCATATTACCGTTGCCGTGGAAGATGTATACCAATTGCACAATACTAGCGCCATTATTCGTAGTTGTGATGTTTTTGGGTTGCAGGATCTTCATGTGATAGAAGATCGTTTTGGTAAGCGGTTGGATAAGAACATTGCCATGGGAGCGGAACAATGGGTAGATGTGTATCGCTACCAAAATACCGCCGATTGTCTCTCCAAATTAAAGGATGATGGCTACCAAATAATTGCCACTACACCGCACAACGATTCCAACTTGCTATATGATTTTTTCCCTATGGAGAAATCAGCCCTCTTTTTTGGGACTGAAAAAGAAGGATTGTCAGGAGAGGTAATGCAACAGGCAGATGGATTCCTTAAAATTCCAATGGTCGGTTTTTCGGAAAGCCTTAATGTTTCTGTATCCGCAGCTATTATTATCCAACAAGTGGCACAAAAAGTACGTGATTCAGATATTGAATGGCAATTAACTGATATGGAAGTGCTTGAAAAACGTTTGGATTGGACCAAAAAATCCATAAAGGATGTTGAGGGCATTATAAAAAGGTATAAGGCTGAGTAAAATTTTTGTATTTTTAGTTGTTAATCAATCAATTACGGTTATGATAGTACTATATATTGTTTTGGCCATAGTGGTGCTAATTCTTTTCCTGGCAGCCATTGCCCCAAAAAACTACGATGTTTCACGTTCTATTGAAATCAACCGACCCAAAAGTGTTGTTTTCGATTATCTCAAATCTTTGAAACACCAAGATGAATGGTCGCCTTGGGGAAAAAGAGACCCTAATATGGAAAAGAAGTTTACAGGTACCGATGGAGAGGTGGGTGCCATTAGTTATTGGAAAGGCAACAAAGAGGTTGGAGAAGGGGAGCAAGAAATCACCAGTATTGTGGAAGGCGAACGAATTGAATCCGAGCTTCGGTTTTTAAAACCATTTAGGTCTACTTCGGATGCATATATAGCTACAAAAGAGGTTGAAAAAGAAATGACCAAAGTGGTTTGGGGCTTTTCGGGGAAAAACAAATTTCCAATGAGTATCATGATGCTGTTTATGAACATGGATAAAGCGGTAGGCAAGGATTTTGAAGAAGGTTTGGCCAGTTTAAAGAAAATCTTAGAAAAATAATACAATATGGAAAACAACATGGTAGGCTGGTTCGAGATTCCGGTCACAGATATAAACCGAGCGAAAACATTTTACGAATCGGTTTTTCAAATAGAAATGCAACTTCATGATTTGGGCGGAACCAAAATGGCATGGTTTCCTTGGGCACAAGATAGATCGGGTGCCCCTGGCGGACTTATCGAAAGTAAAGACCACTATCAGCCGAGTGAATCAGCTGGTGTGCTTATTTATTTTTCAAGTGCGGATGTTGGCAACGAACTTGGACGGATTGAAGCTGCGGGAGGTAAGGTAATACAGCCTAAAACACAGATAAGCCCCGAAATTGGCTACATGGCCTTGTTCTTGGATTCCGAAGGCAACCGGATTGCGCTTCATTCCAGAGCTTAAAAACTATTCCATTAATTCTAAAAGGGCAATGTCATAATCGTTATCCAGCAGCACTTTTCCATTGGCCACAGTAACCTCGGTTTCGGAATAAGTGTCATATAATTTGGTACCATCACCAAAAAAGCCTTTTACCCAAAGTGACTTTTTACCTTTTGGTAAATCCAGTCCAACTACAACTTTGTCACGATACTCCCCCTTATCATAGGTTCTGGAGAATACATAGGGTGATTTGGCCAATCTTTTATGCTTTCCGGCACCGACGGCTGGGTGGTTTTTTCGGAACTGTCCTAATTTTTGCCAATGCTTGTGTATTTTCTGTACTTTGGGAACACTGTCCAAATCCTCCCAATTCATAAACGAACGCAGGGTTGCATCGCCTTCAGTACCTTCGATGATTAAGCTTCTGGAGGTTTCATCTCCATAATATACTTGTGAGGCCCCAGGTGTCAACAAAAGTACATTGGCAGTGCGATAGGGTTTTGTTCTGTCTTTGTCATAAGGGGATCCATCATCATGAGAAGTCAAATAGTTGAGTACACTTTTGTCCTTTAGTTTGGTGTGGAGCAGCTTGCTATACTTTTTAAATATGGTCTCATAGCTTTTGTCTGCGTCGCTTTTGAGTTCAAAATTGATAAGACTTTTAAACCCGTGGTCAAAAAAGTCAACTTTTTTGTCGCCAAAATCAAAATCCCTTCCACTGGAAATTCCATAATTATATACCTCTCCAACCATATAAAATGGATTGTCGTCCAGAATTCTATCCTGATGTTTTTTCTTCCATGTTTCAAAGGCATATTCCGCTTCTTTGTGCAAGTCGGCCCAAGCGTTTTCATTGACATGTTTTACTGTATCAACACGGAAACCATCAACCCCTAAATCGTTGATGTAATCTGTGAGCCATTTAATGATGTAATAGCGGGGTGCCCGTGGATATCCGGTGCGTTCAAAAAACAGCTGTAGCTCGTCAAGCTCCTTGCTCAATCGTCCCTCATCTTTCCATTTGGCCAAAAGGGCATCGGGCAATTCCACAGCTTCGTCTGATTCGGTGAGGATGTCCGGTAAATTTTCAACTAGTGTACAAGCGGTGGTGTTCTCGTAGGTGGTGAACTCACATTTTGGACCGGTTCTTACCCAATCGTCTGGCCAAACAGGATCTTTCTCTGTAACGGGTCCGGTATGGTTCAATACTACATCCAAGAGAATACGAATTCCTTTGTCATGAGCGGTTTTTACTAATTTTTCTAAGTCTTTTCGTGTTCCAAAGTTTGGATCAACCGAAGTCCAGTCCTTTGCCCAATACCCATGATAACCATAGGTTTTACCGGTACCCTCGTCAGTTGCTCCGTGAATTTGTTCTACCACCGGAGTAAACCAAATGGCATTGATTCCCAAATCGGTAAAGTAGCCTTCTTCAATTTTTTGGGTAATCCCTTGAATGTCACCTCCTTCAAAACCTCTTAGAACAGCGGTTTCTTCAGTTCTGTCAAAATTAACATCATTTTCGGGGTTTCCGTTGTTAAAACGATCGGTGAGTAAGAAGTAAACATTGGCACCTTCCCAAACAAAAGGGACATCCTTTTTAGATGACTTTTCTTCAACTACCTGGGTCTGTTGCTGCTTTTTTTCAACTTTTTTGCAGCCAATAAATAGGGATAATAATGACAAGGCAACAAGCAGTTTTTTCATGTATTGGGATTTTGTTTAAAGCTATAAAATGTGTAGGTAAATATAAAATTTATTTATAGCGGAATAAGACCATCCCAAAACTTGATTTAGATAGTATTAATTGTTTCTGTTCAGAACCTTGTATTCTTCATAACAGCTGGAGATAGCATCTAAAATCTGAAGATCATTTGCTGTTTTGATAAAGGATTTGGAGTAGTTGCAATTATTAAGGATGTCCTCAATATCCACCTTTTCCAATTGGAGTAGTTCGGTAAGGGTTTCCCGATCAAACTTGGAGGCCAGTAGGTCTCTTATATTATCATCTTCCTTAATCTGACGCAACTTGCGCATCTGTCTTGGTTTTTTACCAAAAAGATTCCGTAAGAGGTCAGCTGGGTTGAGAATGGCTCCCAGTACCTTGGTTACCGCACTTGGGCTTTTGTTTCCGGCCTCATAACTGGTATTAAGACCGGATATACTGTACTGATAGGCGTTGTTTACTGGAAGATTCTTTACATCGATTTCCAAGTAGCCCGTAAGCTGGTATGGTGTTACGATCACTTCTTCGAGTGCATAAGCCAACTCCGTTAGGGCGATTTCCGTATCCCCAAATCGGAACATATCGTTTGTTACCCTTACTTTTTGGGTTTTAAAGCCTAAGTACGAAAAGTAAAGTGTATCATTTACCGCTGCTGAAATAGTAAACTTCCCATTTTGGTTTGTAATGGTACCCTTCACTTGGTTCAGGTTTACCACATGCACACTTTCCAAAGGAAATTCTGTTTGGGCATTGATCACTGTTGCGGTAAACTGCTTTACCTCTTGGTTCTCATCGTCTTCTTCTTGGGAAAAACCGAGTAGTGGGAATAGGGACAGTAGTATAAGTAGTAATCTTCTCATGCAATCTTTGTAGCTATAAAAGTACTAAACAAAGAAAAATAAATAGGAGAGGCTTACCATTTAATATAGAATTAACTAATAAAAGCCTTGCTTTTTCTTACCTCCTTTTTTTCCGTAACCTCCTTTTTTTCCAGCACCTTTATAGGATTTATTTCCTCCGCGGTATCCACCACCTTTTTTACCTCGACGTTTTTTACCTCCTCTTCCGCCTCCACTACCACCAGGACTCTTGGAAACTTCAACATTAATAAAACGTCCGTCTATCTTAAACTCAGTAAATGTTTGGAGAATCAATTCGGTCAGTTGCGCATCGGAATTAAAGAAAGAGAATGTATCCTTGGTGTCCACATTATAAATGTCCTCCTTTTCCAATTTAAGCGTATCTCGAAGGAAATCCTTTAGTGACATCCAATCGTAACCGTCGCGTTCCCCTACGTTAATAAAGTAGCGAACCGAACCATCTGATGGGATATCTCCTTTGGAAATTCCTCTCTCATTACCTGAATCTTGGCTGTTGAGGTCTTTGGATTTACTGTAGTAGTTATAAAACTGGGTAAATTCTACGGAAACAATCTTTTTGATAAGCTCATCACGATCAATACCTTCCAAAACATCATTAATGGCTGGTAGGTAGTCGTCAATCTCCTTATTGATTTTGGTTTCCTTGATCTTATTGGCCAAATGATACAACTGAATCTCGCAGATTTCAATACCATCCGGAATCTGTTTGGACAAGAAGTCTTGTTGAATCTTTTTCTCGATGGCTTTGATTTTCCTAAGCTCGGAGCGAGTGATAATAACCATGGAAATACCGGATTTACCGGCACGTCCGGTACGACCACTTCGGTGAGTGTACGTTTCAATCTCATCGGGCAATTGGTAGTTGATTACGTGTGTAATATCGTCCACGTCAATACCACGGGCGGCAACATCGGTAGCCACCAACATTTGTACCTGTTTCTTTCTAAAGGAGTTCATCACCAAATCACGTTGGTTCTGGCTTAAATCTCCATGTAGTGCTCCTGCATTGTAACCGTCTTCGATAAGCTTTTCAGCCACTCGTTGCGTATCTCTTTTGGTTCTACAGAACACCACGGAAAAGATTCCTGGGTTGGCATCTGCCAAACGCTTAAGCGCTGCATAACGGTCACGACCACCTACCACATAATATTCGTGCTGTACGGTGGATGCACCTGCATTTTTAGATCCAACAGTGATCTCAACAGGATTGTGCATGAACTTTTTGGCAATCGTGGCCACTTCTTTGGGCATGGTTGCAGAAAAAAGCCAGGTCAACTTTTCTTTGGGAGTGTTGGATAGAATGTCTTTAATGTCTTCAAAGAAGCCCATGTTCAACATTTCATCTGCTTCATCCAGAACACAATAATCAATTTTGGAAATATCGACCATTCTTCGGCCGATCATATCCTTCATACGACCTGGAGTGGCAACAACAATCTGCGCCCCTCTTTTTATTTGTCGCGCTTGTTCCGTAATGCTGGCACCACCATAAATGGCGACAACATTAAGTCCTTTTACGTATTTGGAATAGAGTTTTAACTCATTTGTAATCTGTAAACATAACTCTCTTGTAGGGGAGAGGATCAATCCTTGGGTGGTTCTGCTTTCCTCTTGGATTTTTTGAATCATGGGAAATCCAAACGCAGCAGTTTTACCTGTTCCTGTTTGTGCCAAGGCCACCAAATCGGTTTCCTTTTCCAATAAAACGGGGATTGATTTTTCTTGTACTTCTGATGGGGATTCAAATCCGAGGTCGGAAATAGCATCCAATAGGGGTTTGTCCAACCCCAAGGCTTCAAATTTTGTCATAGCGGTGTATATACCTTAAATCGCAAATATGTTTGTGTTGTATAGAGCGATTTTTGTATAACCCATTTAAGCCCATCACAACACCTTGCCCATACCGGCGGCGTTAATAAAGCGGCAAAGGTACATTAATTTTATTCCGCGGGAGTCAAGACCCCTTGTTTTTTAAGAATTCCACCAATTTTTGAATGGCCCTACCTCTATGACTAATGGCATTTTTGGTCTCGGAGGGCAGTTCACCAAAGGTTTTGTTGTATCCGTCGGGCTTAAAAATAGGGTCGTAGCCAAAACCACCAACACCATGTTCATTTTTGGTAATGACACCTTCCACGATGCCTTTAAAGGTGTAACTGTTGCCTTGGAGGTTCAAATGGACCGCAGTTTTAAAGTGGGCATTCCGGTTTGATACTCCCTTCATTTCCAATAACAGTTTTGCCATGTTGTCCTTGGCGTTCTTATTTTCTCCCGCATATCTGGCGGAATATACTCCGGGTTGTCCATCCAAAGCATCCACAAGTAAACCTGTATCGTCCGAAAAACAGTCCAAACCATAGGTTTGAGTTACGTAATCCGCTTTTATTTTGGCGTTTTCTTCTAGAGTGGCTCCGGTCTCGGGAATTTCATCAAAGCACTCAATATCTTTTAAGGATAAGATTTCAAAACCTTCAGGCAGTAACTGCTGAACTTCTTTGAGCTTATGCTCGTTATGGGTGGCAAAAACTAGTTTCAAATCAAAAAGGGTTCTATTTTGAGATTCAAAAGTAGTAATTTCGGACTTTAACCGATTTGTATGAAAATGAAAGTGCCGCCAGCATTGGTGATGATGATTTTTGGAGGATTGATGTATTTGTTGGACAAATATTTGCCTGTAGGGGAATTTGAGTTTTTTGGCAAACGTGTACTTGTTATGTTATTGTTTGGACTAGGAATTCTGGTGATTTTGATATCGGTAATCCAATTTTTTATCACAAAAACTACGGTGGACCCTTTGAATCCAAAGAAAACATCCAATTTGGTAACCAATGGTGTCTATAAATTCACCCGCAACCCTATGTATTTAGGGATGCTTCTTTTTTTGCTGGCCTTTGGTTTAAAGTTGGGCAATGCTTTCAATACGCTTATAGCAGCTGGTTTTGTGTCGTATATGAACCGATTTCAGATTAAACCTGAAGAAAAGGTGCTCAAAGAAACGTTTGGTAAGGAATATAATATCTATCGTAAGCTGACAAGGCGGTGGTTTTAAGAACCCGAAGTTGAAAAACGTACCTTTTTGGGTGCCATTTAAAACAAATCGTAATGGATTTTTGATTTATCCGCAAAAGTGTAAGGTTTTTGACAAGTTCCGATTACAAGGATAGAATTAATGTTTAATTTTATGCCTTAATTTTTTTTGAAGCGATTTATGGTAGAAACAGGACGCAAATATGTGTTCGATTTTGATAGCACGCTCACAAGAGTGGAGGCTTTGGATGTTTTGGCAGAAATGACCCTGCAAAATAATCCGAAAAGGGACGAGATTGTGTCGGAAATCCAAAAAATCACCAACTTGGGGATTGATGGGGATATTTCTTTCACCGAATCCTTGGAACGAAGAATCAAGTTGCTAGAAGCCAATAAAAGCGATTTGGAAGATTTGGTTGTGGAACTGCGTCAAAAGATTTCTAAATCCATTGCTGCCAACAAAGATTTTTTCCATGAGTTCTCGGAACATATCTATGTGATTTCCTGTGGTTTCAAGGAGTTTATCGACCCTATTGTTGAAGAATACAATATTCCCTCCGAGCGTGTTTATGCCAATACCTTCAAGTTTGATGATGAAGGCAATATTATTGGCTTTGACGAAACCAATGTGTTAGCTGCACATAACGGAAAAATAGAATGTTTAAAAAACTTGGATTTGGAAGGCGAAGTTCAAGTTATTGGCGATGGCTACAGCGACTATGTAATGCGCGAGGCCGGTATTGCCCATAAATTTTTTGCCTATACTGAAAATGTGCACCGTGAAAAGGCAGCAGATAATGCCGACCACGTGACACCTAACCTAGATGAATTTTTATTTGTGAACGATTTGCCAAGAAACTTATCATACCCAAAGAACAGAATCAAGATACTTTTACTGGAAAATGTACACCCAGCAGCTTTTGAAAACCTATCCGAAGAAGGTTTTTCGGTAGAGTTGATCAAAACAAGCCTTTCGGAAGAGGAGCTTGTAGAGCGTATTAAAGGAGTGCACGTTTTGGGAATTAGATCCAAGACGCAAGTGACCCAAAAAGTATTGGATGCCGCTGATAAACTATTGGTGGTAGGTGCGTTCTGTATCGGTACTACCCAGATAGACCTAGATTACAGTAAAAAGAAAGGCGTAGTGGTATTCAATGCTCCCTACAGCAACACGCGTTCAGTGGTGGAGCTGGCCATTGGGCAGACCATTATGTTGATGCGTAGCATTTTTCCACGCAGCACGGAGATTCATAACGGTGAATGGAACAAAACAGCCATTGGGTCACAAGAAGTACGCGGAAAAAACTTAGGTATCGTAGGTTACGGGAACATTGGTAAACAAATGTCCGTTTTGGCCGAAGCCATGGGCATGAAGGTCTATTATTATGATGTAAACGACCAATTGGCACTAGGTAATGCGGTAAAATGTGACACTTTGGAGGATTTACTCAATGTTTCCGACGTTGTAACTCTTCATGTAGATGATAATAAAGCCAACAAAAACTTTATCGGAGAGCGTGAAATAAACCAAATGAAGGATGGTGCAAAACTCATCAACCTATCCAGAGGGTTTGTGGTTGATATAAATGCATTGGCCAACGCCCTGAAGAACGGAAAACTAGGTGGTGCAGCCATAGATGTATATCCTTCCGAACCAAGGAGCAATGGTGAATTTGAAACACCATTACAAGGGTTGTCCAATGTGATTCTCACCCCTCATATTGGAGGTAGTACGGAGGAGGCGCAACGAGACATCGCCGATTTTGTTCCTAACAAAATTATGGACTACATCAATTCGGGAAATACAGTAGATGCCGTGAACTTTCCGAATATTAGATTGCCCAAACAAAACAAAGCGCACCGATTCTTGCACATCCACCGAAATGTTCCAGGTATTATGGCTAAAATCAACGAAGTATTGGCACAATACGGACTTAACATTTCAGGACAATTCCTTTCTACAGATAACGAAGTAGGTTATGTAATCACCGATTTGGATAAGGAATACAACAAAGATGTAATCAAGGCCCTCAAGAAAATTGAGAATACCATTAAGTTTAGGGTCCTTTATTAATCATTGATGATGATAGGGTTCGTTCCTGAGAATGGTGAACCCTCTATATATCTGTTCCACAATAAATAGTCGCACCATTTGGTGGGAAAATGTCATTTTGGATAAACTTATCTTTCCAGAGCTTTTAGTATATACAGCATCACTAAAACCATAGGGGCCGCCAATGGCTAGCACAAGGTTTTTGATGCCACTGTTCATCTTTTTCTGCAGGAACTGGGCAAAATCCATAGATGAGTATTGTTTTCCTTTTTCATCAAGTAAAATAAGGGTATCTGTTGGTTGAAGCTGTGCTAAGATGAGTTCACCCTCTTTCTCCTTTTGTTGGGCCTCGGAAAGATTTTTTCTATTTTTTATATCAGGAATAACATCCATTTGAAACTTGATATAATGCTTGAGTCGCTTCTCATAAACGGCTATAAGTTCTTCAAGTTCAGACTTGTCTGTTTTTCCAATGGCTATCAAAGTAATCTGCATGCCCAAAAATAAACGTTTCCGTTTAAATTAAGCATGCCTGTCACGTCGACATGGAACAATGTTTTTACTATTTTCGTTAAAAGCCCAACTGGATGATTTCAGAAGAACAATTTCAAAATGAACTGGATTTGATCATTGCCAACGCTGTAAGGGAGGATGTTGGTGATGGAGACCATAGCTCCTTGGCCTGCATTCCTTCATCAGCGCAAGGAAAGGCAAAACTTCTTGTAAAAGACGAGGGTGCGCTTGCCGGAGTCGATTTCGCAAAAAAGGTGTTCAACTATGTCGACCCCAAATTGGAGATGGAAATCTTGATTGAAGATGGTGAACAAGTCAAATATGGCGACATCGCCTTTTATGTAGAAGGAAGTTCTCAAAGCATATTAAAAGCGGAGCGCTTGGTGCTTAATGCCATGCAACGTATGAGTGCCATAGCCACTAAAACCAAGAGTTTCGTATCAATTTTGGATGGTACGAACACCAAAATATTGGATACACGGAAGACCACCCCTGGGATTAGAGCTCTGGAAAAATGGGCGGTTAAGATTGGTGGAGGAGAAAACCATAGGTTTGCCTTATATGATATGATCATGCTAAAAGACAATCATATTGATTTTGCAGGCGGAATCACCAAAGCCATCCAGAAAACACAGGACTATCTTAAAGAAAAGGGAAAGAATCTTAAAATTATTGTTGAAGCCAGAGATTTGGATGAGGTGGATGAAATATTGAAATCTGAAGGTGTGTATCGCATCCTTTTGGATAATTTTGATTATGATGATACCCGAGAAGCAGTAAAAAGAATAGGAAATAAATGTCTTACCGAATCTTCTGGTGGAATTACTGAAGACACTATTAGAAAATATGCCGAATGTGGTGTGGATTATATATCCTCGGGAGCACTGACACATTCCGTTTATAACATGGATTTAAGTTTAAAAGCCGTTTAAATGTCCGCAGCCATAGAGGAGAAATTAGAAAAAATACCTGTTATCAATTGGTTCTACCGATTGCTAAAAAAGATAAAGCTAAAAGCTTTTGAAGGACTCTCTTTCTATGATTTGATTGAAATGTATTTGGTAGGGATTGTAAAGGGAGCACTTTCCACACGGGCCAGTTCCATTGCCTTCAGTGTTTTTTTGGCATTGTTCCCTTTGCTCATTTTTTTAGTGACCTTGATTCCCTTTATTATTCCCTACGTAAGTGTGGGAAACGAAAATTTTGACGCACAGTTTTTAAGCTTTTTAGAATCCTTTTTGCCTTCGGCAACCAGTGAGTATTTCGGTGATATCTATCAACAGATCAAAAATCAGAAGCAAGGAGGTTTACTGTCCTCTGCATTTATTTTGTCCATTTTTTTGGTGGCCAACGGTGTAAATGCCATTTTCGGCGGATTCGAATATTCCTACCATGTTGAGCTTACCCGAAACTTCTTCCGACAGTATGCCTACGCATTAATGGTTGGTCTTATCCTCTCTGTTTTATTGATTTTGGGAGCTGTTGCCTTTGTGTATTTCGAATTTTACATTGTGGAATATGCCAGTGAATATTTGGGTAAGACCTTGGGCTATGATATTGAAAAGGGAGATGCATTAGGTATCCAAATTGCAAAAGTGCTCTTCTTTTTGTCCCTCTCTTATTTTACTACAGCTATACTTTACTATTTTGGCACGGCAGAAGGAAGAAAAGCCAGGTTTTTTTCTGCCGGGGCACTAATGACCACGCTATTGTTTTTATTAACCTCATATCTTTTCGGAATTTATGTTGAGAAATTTGCTCGCTACAACGAACTTTACGGAGCTTTGGGAGGATTATTGATTTTAATGGTATTTATATGGTTAAATTCCAATATATTATTATTAGGTTTTGAATTGAACGCTACACTAAATTCCTTAAAAAGAAGACATGATAAACAGCAAAACACGAAATAATTGGATTTACTTGATATGTTTTCTTTTCTGTCAGATAACATGGTCACAAACCGTTTTCGGCAAGTGGAAAACTATTGATGATCGTAACGGTATAACTAAAGCCATAATTAATATTTATAAGGAAGATGGTTTAATGCACGCTAAGGTTGTTGAAATTTTAGAGAAAGGAAAAAAAGGGGCTTTATGCACTAAGTGCAAGGGAGAACTAAAAGATAAGCCCATTCTCGGGATGAAGATCATGGAGGGTTTTGAAGAAAACAGCAGGGGCATATACAAAGGAGATAGACTTTTTGACCCAGAGCAGGCAATGACTTTTAAAGGTAGGGTCTGGTTGGATGAGGACAATGAAAACCGATTGAAAGTAAGGGGCTATTTGGCATTTTTGTACAGGACCCAAACTTGGCACAGGGTACTAGAGGATTAGCGTATGGAATATTTTTTGGAAGTTGTTCTTCCCATTCCTTTGGAAAAACTCTTCACCTATAAAATCTCGCAAGCAGAAGCAGATTTTATTAAGGAAGGAATGCGTGTAGCAGTTCCTTTTGGAAAATCCAAGATTTATACGGCCTTGGCCTACCGTATCCATCAAAATGCGCCCGAGGCTTACGAACCCAAAGAAATTTATCAGATTCTTGATGAACACCCGGTGGTGACCCGAGTGCAACTAAAGCATTGGGAATGGGTGGGCAAATATTATATGTGCACCTTAGGGGAAGTTATCAGAAGTGCGTTGCCCAGCGCATTTATGCTAGAAAGCGAAACGCTCATTTTACCCAATAAAAATGCTGAGGTGGATGAAAAAGAACTCACCGATGATGAGTTTTTGGTTTTTGAGGCACTTCAGCATCAAACCGCATTAAAAATATCGGAGGTTAGTGATATTGTGGACAAAAAAAATGTATTGAAACTGATAAACACCTTGGTCCACAAAGGTGTGGTACTTCAAAAAGAAGAATTGTACGAGCAGTACAAGCCCAAATTGATCCGCTACGTGAAGCTTTCGGAACAGTATGATGATGAAGAACAGCTGGCAGAATTGTTGAATGAGCTTACGCGAGCACCCAAGCAAAGTCAAGTAGTACTGTCCTTATTTCAGTTGAAGGCCAAAAGCACTAAACCAATACCCATTTCGGAATTGGAAAAGGAAAGTGGTGGTTCCCGAGCGGTAATCAAGGCACTCATCGACAAAAATATTCTGGAAGAGTACCATATTCGGAAAGACAGGGTTCAGTTTGATGAGCGCTCAGATGAATTCAAACACATTGCCCTGAATGAATATCAGGAAAAGGCATTGGATGATATCAACCATGGTTTTGATGAAGGGAAACCAGTATTGTTGCACGGGGTTACCTCTTCTGGAAAAACGGAAGTTTACGTAAAATTGATTCAAAAGTGCCTGGATGAAGGAAAACAAGTGTTGTATCTGCTCCCGGAAATTGCATTGACATCCCAATTGATCAATAGGTTGCGACGTTATTTTGGACATCAAGTTTCCGTTTATCATTCAAAATATAGTATCCATGAGAGGGTAGAGGTGTGGAACAATGTGTTGAAGAATACAGAAAAAGCACAAATTGTGATCGGTGCCCGTTCTTCTCTCTTTCTTCCTTTTACCAATTTGGGCTTGGTGGTGGTGGATGAGGAGCACGAAAGCTCCTTTAAACAATTTGATCCTGCTCCAAGGTATCATGCAAGGGATACCGCAGTGGTCTTGGCATCACTTCATAAAGCAAAGATCGTTTTGGGTTCGGCAACCCCGAGTATTGAAAGCATGTACAATGCCAGGACAAAAAAGTATGGCTACGCGGCCATTGCCCACCGGTTTGGTGATGTGTTAATGCCAGAAATTAATTTGGTGGACATAAAAGAGGCTACCCGTAAACGACGGATGAAAGGACACTTTTCAGAAATACTCATTAAGGGCATTACTGAAGCGTTGGAAGAGGGGGAACAAATTATTCTGTTTCAAAACAGAAGGGGTTTTGCTCCTGTGGTGGAATGTACTACTTGCGGGCACGTGGCCCAATGTCCCAATTGCGATGTGAGTTTAACCTATCACCAACATAGGAACCAACTTCGTTGCCATTATTGTGGTTATCATATGGCTTTGCAACAAGCTTGTTTGGCCTGCGGTAGTCATACTTTGGATAATAAAGGTTTTGGTACGGAACAAATTCAGCAAGAACTGGGACAATTGTTTCCCGATGTTTCGGTAGGACGAATGGATTTGGATACCACAAGAGGCAAGTATGCTTACGAGAAAATCATTTCATCTTTTGAAAACCAAGAAATGGATATTCTGGTGGGCACCCAAATGGTGACCAAAGGGCTCGATTTTAGAAACGTGAGTTTGGTGGGCATCATGAATGCGGATTCCATGCTCAATTTTCCCGATTTCCGTGCCCATGAAAGGAGTTTTCAAATGTTGACCCAAGTTGCGGGTAGGGCAGGACGTACCCAAAAAAGAGGAAAGGTACTTATTCAGACGTACAATCCGTACCATCAAATTTTGCAGCAAGTCACTACGAATAATTATGATAAGATGTTCGAGGAGCAATTCTATGAAAGGGAGCAGTTTAAATACCCACCTTTGGTGAGGCTTATCAAAATAACCTTAAAGGATAAGGATTTCAATAAATTGAATGAAGCATCGGAATGGTTGGCGAGTTCGTTGCGAAATGTATTGGGCACACAGATTCTTGGTCCTGAATATCCGCCAGTGGCAAGAATCCGACGGGATTACCTAAAAAATATAATGATTAAGGTTCCAAGGAAACAAGCCTTGGCACAAACAAAAAATAGCATTAAAAGAATTGAAAATTCTTTTAATGCTATTTCCAAGTATAAAAGTGTTCGACTGGTCTACAATGTGGACCACATATAGTTATACGTTGGCCAGCGCTTCGGCTAGTTCGGTCTTTTTGTTTCTACTTAATGGAATCTGTCTGCCCCCTACTTCAACATTTTTACTGTTGAATTTCTCAATCTTCTCCAGATTCACAATATAAGATTTATGGATACGTAGAAATTTTTCGGCAGGCAATTGCTTTTCGAAAGACTTCATGGTGGAAAGAATTACGATATTGGCTTCATCTGTTACCAATTTAATGTAATCTCCCAATGCCTCGATCCATTTAATGTCGTTTAGGATAACCTTACGTTTTTTAAGGTTACTCTTTACAAAGATGTGCTCTTCATCCTCATCAACCCTGTTCATTTGCTCGTATTTGGCAACAGCTCTTTTTACAGAAGCCTCAAAACGGGCCAAGGTGATGGGTTTATGAAGGTAATCGGTTACATCGTAGTCAAACGCTTTAAGTGCATAATCAGGTTTTCCTGTAATCAAAATAACCTGTGGTGGGTTCTCTAGGGCCTCTAGAAGGTCAAAACCACTAATGATTGGCATTTCGACATCTAAAAAGATAAGGTCGATTTCGTGGTTTTTCAGGCCGTTTTTGGCTTCAATCGCATTGCTGTACTCAGCAACCAAAGCTAAGTGCGGATGATTGTTGACCAACTTTGCAACGGCCATGCGCTGCATCGAAGAATCGTCTACAATTATACTTTTTAATTTCATAGAATGGGGTGATTTGTAGGGTTTTAAATCATCGGCAAATTACATAAAAAACCCGTTTAAGAGCAACAAAAGATGTAAACATGGTGTATTTTGTTGTGTAAATTGCCATATGTGTTATTTAGGTTTATTGGGTTTTTGATTGTTGATAACTATTGTACTTAAACGAAGATTTTCTACTTTTCTTGCAGGGTGTGAGAATTATTGTTAATTTTGCGCTCCTTTAAAAAATATATTATAATGAACCATTACGAAACTGTTTTCATTTTGAATCCCGTTCTGTCTGAAACACAGATAGAGGAAACAGTCAAGAAATTTGAAGATTTCTTGATTAAGAATGGTGCCAAAATGGTCTCCAAAGAAGATTGGGGACTTAAAAAATTGGCCTATCCCATTCAGCACAAGAAAAGTGGATTTTACCACTTGTTCGAATTCCAAGCTCCAGGTGAGGCCATTGGCCCTTACGAGCTGGAATTTAGAAGAGATGAGCGCATTATGCGTTTTTTGACCGTTAAATTGGACAAGCATGCAATTGCTTGGGCGGAAAAAAGAAGAAACAAACTAAAAGCAAAGGCATAAGGGTATGGCATCTATTGAACAACAAGCAAAATCGAAAAAAGACGGGGAAATCAGATATTTGACCCCGCTTAACATTGAGACCAGCAAGCAAAAGAAGTATTGTAGGTTCAAAAAATCTGGAATCAAGTACATTGATTACAAAGACCCGGATTTTTTGATGAAGTTGGTGAACGAGCAAGGTAAATTGCTTCCAAGAAGACTTACAGGTACTTCCTTGAAATACCAAAGAAAAGTGGCGCAGGCCGTAAAACGTGCCCGTCACCTAGCGTTAATGCCGTATGTAGGCGATATGTTGAAATAAAAAACACCAGAGAATGGAACTTATTCTAAAAGAAGATGTACAGGATTTGGGATTTAAGGATGATATCGTTTCCGTAAAAAACGGTTACGGCAGAAACTTCCTTATCCCACAAGGTTTGGCCGATTTGGCTACGCCTTCTGCCAAAAAAGTTTTGGCGGAGAACCTTAAGCAAAGAGCTCACAAGGAGAAAAAGGTTATTGATGAGGCTACCAAGGTTGCCGATGGATTAAAGCAATTGGAAATCCGTATTGCCGCTAAAGTTGGTGCAGGTGACAAATTGTTTGGATCTGTAACCAATATTGACCTTGCGAGTGCTTTGGACAAAGAAGGACACCAAATCGATAGAAAATTCATCAATATCAAAGGTGGAGCTATCAAAAGAGTGGGTCCTTACGAAGCAGTGATCAGATTACACAGGGAAGTTATTGTTGAATTCCCATTTGAAGTTGTTGCAGAAGCAAAATAAACTTCAAACTATATAATAAAAAAGGCCCGAGCAATTTGCTCGGGCTTTTTTGTTTTCCATCAATTTGCCTATCAATTGAAATGGGGCAATCATTAATTCATGAGGGGCATACGTCAAATAGTAGGATATAGGATAATGCTAAATAGTATCATTGGGGGATTAACCAACCCAAATTGTACAGGTTTTTATTTCCTTTTATTATGTGTGGTTTTCTCGGTCTTTCGCAAAGTATCGACCTTGACCAAGTAGGCAAAGCAAAACTCTTTGATTACAGCGGTAGCTTATCAGGCAACGGTGTACTTTATGAGGGTACCGCTAACCGCCAAGCATTCACCTATTTCCTTAATGGAAACTTGAATTTCAATATAGCAGAGACTTATAACATTCCGCTCTCTTTTGCCTACACCAACCAAAATTTCAATTTTTCGAGCCCTTTCAAGCTTAACCGATTAAGTATAAGCCCGTCTTATAAATGGATTACTGCCCATATCGGCGATGCGGCCATGTCTTTTTCCCATTACACGCTCAGTGGCCATCAGTTTACCGGAGTTGGAATCGACCTTGCTCCTCCGGGGCCGTTTAAAGTCAGTGCCATGTACGGCAGGTTTTTGAGGGCGGTGGAGTACGATGTGGATGAACCCAATCAGCAAACGGCTTATTTAAGAAGAGGTTTCGGGCTTAAGACGTCCTATGCTTTCGATAAATTGAATCTAGGATTGATTTTTTTCAAAGGGTTCGATGATGAAAACTCTCTTCAAGAACCTTTTCCTACCGAATTGGGACTAACGCCCAAGGACAATGCAGTGGTTTCTCTTTCAACCGATGTTCGGGTAAAGGAAAAAATCAATATTCGAATGGAATATGCCATCTCTGGGATTACCGAAGATGTTAGGGTAACGGATGCAAGGGAGGACAAGGGTTTGTTGTCATTCTTTTTGAACGAAAACATCACCACCAATTACACCAGTGCATTCAATGCTTCCATTGATTACAGTGTGGGCAATGGCGCCTTGGGCGGTTCCTACGAACGGGTAGCCCCAAATTACAGGACGTTTGGCGCCTATTATTTCAACAACGATCTGGAAAACATTACCGTAAATGCCTCCCAGACCATTTTTGACAATAAACTCAATATTGGCGTGAATGCGGGTTTGCAACGGGACAATCTGGACGACTCCAAAGCCTCGTCCATGAAACGGTTGGTAAGTGCCATCAACCTGAACTATACCCCAACGGAAAAATTGGGCATCAATGGTTCCTTTTCCAATTTCCAATCCTATACCAACATCAGGGACCAATTCGACTACATCAATCAGGTAAGCGAGCTGGACAATGTGGACACCTTGAATTATCGGCAAATCTCCAAAAACGCCAATTTGGGCATCAACTATTTAATAAAACAGACCGAAACCCGAAATGACTGGGTCAACATCAATATGGTATATCAAGATTCGAGTGAGGATCAGGACGGAACTGAAGTGGAAAACTCTGGCTCCCAATTTTACAATGGTTCGGCGTCCTATGCACTGGGTTATCCGCAGCGATCATTGACCATAACCGTGGCGGCCAACACCTCCTACACCAAAACTGGGGAAATGGACAGGGGGCTTACGCTGGGCCCGACCTTGGGCGTTGCCAAACAGTTTTTTGACAAGAAGTTGCGGAGCAATTTTTCAGCTTCCTACAATACTTCTTTTGCCAATGGGGAACAGCAAAATCAATTTTACAACCTTCGATTGGGCGGCAATTATGCTTGGAAGGAAGGGCACAATTTTACGTTGAACATACTTTCCCTCTTCCGAAATACAGTACAGACCAGTACCACGGATTTTACGACCACTTTTGGCTATACCTACACCTTTGGGCGAGGGAAAAAGAACAATGCCGACCGTCCACCGTCTTCGTTCAGTCAAAATACACCACAAAATAATTTGTCGACTTTCCGCTACAGGGATGTGGTGTACAGTGGAACACCTTCGGAAATTAAACAACAACTGCAAAATGTGTTGCAGCAATCCCGATACGACCCAATGCCGCAAGAAAAACGAGATGAACTCAACCAAATGTTGATGGACTTTGAAAAGGATAACAATACAGACCGATTGAAGGATGTGGCCATCGCCTTTTTGGAAGAGCTCCATCGATTTGAAGAACAGAACCAGATGAAAAAATAAACACAAGCAGTGCCCGCCCCAAGCCTGCCGATTAAAATACCTACTTATGAGAACATTGTTCACTGAAAAAAGCACCAAAAAACAATCTGCTGGGCACTGCATACGGGCTTATTGCTCATTACTAGGTGTCCAACTGCTTAACTGCCTACTGAGACACTGCCCACTGCTATGCTGCTTACTGTTCTGCTGTCAATTGTCCACCGCCCAGTCCTTTCCCGTGCAGGTGATTGCACAGGCCACACCGCCCGCCCCGACCAATTTTTCCGACTTTGCCAACGCAAGTGCATTGAACGGTCCATTGCGGGTACAGCTCGTGCTCAACGATTTCCAAATTTCTGATAGGCAGGTACGTTTGCAGGTAACGTTCAATGGGAACGGTATCGGTTTCCAGAGCAACGAAAATGTGATCGGGGCCACTCCGCTCTTCTTGGAAGGCGGTATTCCCACCGTGTTGGACCACACCCTGCTCGCCCCGTATTTTGAGTTCGGCAACCTTACGGGGATACCTCCCAATGTGTACGGCAGTCCCATCCCCGATGGCGTTTACCAAGTCTGTTTTCAGGTGTTCGATGTCCTCACGGGCAAACGGCTCTCCAACAACGCCTGTACCACCATAAATGTATTCATGAACAGTCCGCCCATCTTGGTATTGCCCGAAAATGGCAGCGATATCGTGGAGCGGAGCCCCCAAAATATCATGTTCCAATGGACCCCACGGCATATCAACATAAGCCAAGTGGAATATGAGCTCAGTTTGGTGGAGATTTGGGACAATGCAATGGACCCACAGGCAGCTTTTTTGGGCTCCACCCCCTTATTTACCACGACCACAAGCGCCACCACCTACGTGTACGGCCCCGGCGACCCTATGCTGTTGCCCAACAGGACCTATGCGTGGCGGGTACAGGCACGTCCCAAACCGGGGGCGGGAGAGGTTGGCGGGTTCCTCAACCAAGGGTACAGCCAAATATTTTCGTTCACACATATAGAGGGCTGCTATGTGCCCAATGGCATATACCATGAAGTAAGGGGCGCCAACCAAGCCAACATTTTTTGGGAGGACAACAGTACCAGTGTGCCCCAGTTTAGGGTACGATACCGTGCCCGGGGCAACGGCAATGCATGGTTCTACAACCAGACCACGGCCAACTGGACCACGCTCTGGGACTTGCAGGCCGGCACCACCTACGAATACCAGTTAAAAAAGAACTGTGCGGTGGCCGAGAGCGATTGGAGTCCCTTACGGCAGTTTACCACCAATTTGGAGACAGAGGAAGAAGACCTGTACCAATGTGGGGTGTCCCCCGACGTGGGCATTACCAACCAAGACCCCTTACCCCAACTGAGAGTGGGCGAGAGCTTTACCGCGGGCGATTTTCAAGTGGTGGCCACCGAGGTACACGGGGGCAACGGCTACTTTACGGGCAGGGGGTACACCCGTTTACCGTATTTGAGCAACATAAAATTGGCCGTGCATTTTACCAATATATTGGTGAACACGGACAGGCAGCTTGCCCAAGGTACTGTGATCACCGCGTTCGACCCCACGATGCGAAATATCGTGAACACGGGCGAGGTGGTGCAGACGGTAGGGGAATTGGGTAAGGCTGTTGGGGATTTATTGGAAGAGCTCTTTTCCCAAAAAGAAGAATTGTTGAACCAACTGGCAGAAGCTGAAAGCTTTGAAGAACAACAAGGTTTTATCTCACAGATCAACGATCTGGAGGTGACCATAGACCAACAAATAGACCAAATACCCAACAAGGAAAATCTACCGCAGGAGTTACAGGATGAACTGCAAGAGCTGAAACAGGAGGGCAGCATAGTGGCAAACAATGTATTGACCCCACAAGAAATCGCTGACATTTCCACCGCTGATGCTGAACGTAGGGACCGAATCAAGGAGATTGCTGCGATTGCGGAGAATTATCCTTCAAGTAGTTCATTTGATTTTGAAATAACGCAATCATTGGAAGGAGTATACAAGGAACAAAAGCTCTCATCAGATGTAAGTCCATCTTCTGAACAAAATGTATTCGACTATGAGGGCATATTCAGTGAACAATTTGAAGGTTTTTTGTCAAGCCTTTTGATTGCAGGGAAATATAAAGTCAAGATCTACACTTATAATTCGCAATCAGAGATATTGGCAGCTATAGAATCTATAGTGCCAAAAAGTGATGAGGTCATCATTTTGATGCAAAAAAATACTTCCAAAGTTTTGGTGAAGGTGATTTTGGGAGCGGATGTTAACAGGGACTTGCTCAGCAAAAACATAACTAAGGAAGAGATTGTAAATATAATACTGGAATCCGCTCCCACTTCGATAAAAAAATCTGTTCTTTTTGATGAGTTAAAGCGCAATATGGCAGGGTATGCCCTAGTGGCCGAAGCAGAAGCTTATGATGGTAATGTGGCTGCCCTGATAGCCATTAAACTTTTGGATTGGGGCATACGGGGTATAGAAAACTTTGAGTTGCCTAGTAGATATTTTGACCCATCTGCAAATGGCTATTCTGCATTATTGGGCAGAGATGCCGTACATAATGCTTTCATATGTGGTCTGTACAATGGATTGATACAGGAAGCAAATGCTTTGCCCGGGTTGGCATCGCTACTCATAAAAATATCCGCTTCCGAGGAGAACCAAGCAAAGTTGAAAGCAGAAATAGACCAAATCTTGGAGACGGGCATTCTCCAAACGCTGGTTGCGGGATTGGTCAATAATTATAATTTAAATGCCAACGGTGCGGAAATGGTGGCCTACCAGTTTGGAAAGGATGTGGTGGCCCTGGCCACAATGTTTGTTTCTTTTGGGGAGCTTACCAAAGTAGGAAAAGTGGCCAATATTACCAGACTGGCCGACCCGTTGCAAGATGCCTTCGGGGTGTATAAACTAGCTGCACGATCGGGGATGAAAACCACGAGAACAGGCAGTGAAATGGTACTCCACTTAGGGGATGACCTTGGAAACACTGTTGCAAAGGTAGATGCCAACGGGGCCTACAGTGAACTGAAATGGTTGGATGAGGGCACTGTTTTGGAGACCCTTAAAGAAACCAAATATATAGATAACTTTGGGGAAGAGGTAGTTGGTGATTTAACCCTTCTAAGAAAAGGGGATGATGTTGGGTTTGGTATCACAAAAACGGGAGATTGGATTACATTTATAGGAAAGAATATTGATGAACTAGTAGAAGCTCCTCTTGGATATCAATTTTACACCAGAAACGAACAAAAATTCATAAGAAGGTTAGATGCATCGAATTTAAATACTCCCCAGCTAAAAGTCAGAGATAGTAAAATTGTCCAAGCTACAGGTAAAATACTTTCGAATGCTGACGAAATAAAATTACTTTTAAAAACCGATGTTAATAAAGCATTTTTTTGGTCAGGCAGAACTTCATATGGTGTTGGGGTAATGGATGAGGCATTAGAAATAGCACAAAGCAAGGGAGGAACTACTTTGGAAGGAATATTAGAAAAATATAAAATTGTAATGCCAGAATGGAACAGCAATAAACCATCTGTTGTACAATTATGGGAAGATGTTTCTGCCTTGTATGCAAATCAAGTTTCGGGAGAAGTAAGAGCTGTATTGGGCAGAAATTTAAGGCCAGGCAATATATGGGAAACGGTTGAGTTGCCAAGACTTAAGCAGAATCCTAATGTGACAAAGATTTATACGATTGACCCTGAAACGAAAATTGAAATTTTATTATGGAAAAGATAGCATACTCAATAACTTCTCGGGGAGAATTAAAAGTAAAATATAAGGAGAGATTAATCAGGATTTCCGGAGAATTAGTATTTAATCCACCTATGTTTTACGCAGACTTAACTGTTTTGGAAAATATAAAAGAATTAGATGATGAAGAAAAAAGACAAATAGTTGAGTTTATAAAAGAGGATAGTTTGAAAAGTATTGGAACAAAAATTACGTTTGATTGAAGGGCTTTAATCGACAACACTTTTTAAAATGAAAAACTGGGAATACAAAGAATTAATTACAGCGATAAATGAATCGTATTCTAGCTTAATAATTCAAAATGAGGAGCCGAATCAAGCAGTATCTAGGGTGTTTGAAGATTTTTACTTTTATCCGGAAGAAGAAAATAAAGTTGAGAATCTAATAACAACTATGAATACAATAAGGTTAAGGATAGAAAATCTTGGTTTTGCATACTATCAAGAGACTGAGTTTTTGAAAAAACAATCAAAGATTGTATCCGATGGATTATTACAAAAAGAATTGAATAAGGAAGAGGTTAAGAATTTGAAGAAAGAATTATCAAAATTATTTGAAAAACTCAATACAATAGAAATTAAATCCTTTGACTAGTCTTGAAAATGGCTTTGGAAAACGGGTTTGATAAGATACAGTATATAAAAGGTGTCAAAAATGAAAATGGAATTTTCACTTCAATTGAAGGCTTAGTAACATATTGATAATGGAAAAAGAAAAGTTAAAGAAAGCAGGATTTACCCATCGCTATAAACCTGCACTTAAGAAGATAGACCAGCATTGTTTAGGATATAGTCTTCTCATTTAACCTGGGAATTCTATTTTGATAGACTTAGTATACCTTGAACATTTAAACGAATGGAAAATCGATTATATACGTTTCGAAGGAAAAGAAGCTTTAGGATTAATTAAAAATAATTTAAATGGTTATGACTTGGAATCTGTTGTAGAGTTTGTTGAAAAATTTCCAAATCAAACCTTTTAATCGCAAAATACTTGCCCAATTAGGGCCGTTGTAGAGACCCTTAAAGAAACCAAATATATCGATAACTTTGGGGAAGAGGTCGTTGGTGATGTAACCGTTCTGAAGAATGGGGGTGATGTTGGGTTTAGATTGGCAATTGGAGGCAGTGTTATTTTCAAAATATTGATGAAGCTGTTCTAGCCTATGTAGATGACATTACTTCCAAGCTTTATAGAGGAGACACAAGAAGTTTTAATGACATATTTCAAAATGGTTTTATAGCAAAGGGCACAGGTACAGATTTATTTGAATATGTAGAAACAAATGCACCAAGTATCTTCATAGGCACTACAAAACAGCCATCGGTAGCAACTTCAAAGTTTCTTAAGGATAAAGCAGGTTATGTTTATATTATCGATAAGAAAGGTGCTATGACAGATGTGAATAATTTTTATTCTGCACTGGGAGATGTTAATGTTTATGCTGATGAGTTAGAAGTTGTAATTGAGCACGTAATTCCTTCTACTCAAATAAAAGGAGCATTCGAAGTTGATGAAGTTGGTAATATAGTAGGAGATTTAATTAATAATCCAAATTACATTCCATGATTAAGGAGGTAGAGACATATTTAGTGGATATAGAAACTCGTAAAAAGTTTGGGAAAGCTTTGCTTCAATATAGTGTAAACCCAACAAAGATAAATCTCAGAACTAATTTAATGATACAGGTAATAGTAAGTGGGATTGATTTATTAGATTGTTATCGTAAGTTACAAATTCATTTAGAGGAAAAAGGTTGCCTCATATGTCTTAATGGCTCTAGAAAAGATGTACAGGCTTCTGGCTTTTTGAGAGATAGTTCAAATGGAATTTCGACGTATCAGTTGACTTATGATTTTGATGCTGAGAAACCTGTACTAAATATTTTTGATATATGTGAACCCCATGGTATCGGAACTATCAAGGAGCAAAAAGACTTTATGAAAAAATGGAAAATTGAATATAAAAAATACCTTGCTCAACAGTCTTAACTTTCCCAAGAAAGGGTTTACAAGGAATTGAAATGGTTGGAGGAGGGAACTGTTTTGGAAACCCTTCAAGAAACCAGATATATCGATAACTTTGGTGAGGAAACTATTGGAGAACTCAATGTCCTTAAAAGTGGAGATGATATTGGGTTTGGCGTTACCAATGTTAGAAAAGTATTGGTAAGTTCTTGGGAAGAAGCTGTTAAAATAGTTGATGGTTTATTAAAACGCCAAATGCAAAAACTAAAGAATCTTTATCCTAACTCAAAAATTGGATATCGAGGTTCTTTGGCTACTGGTACAAAATACTCAACTGGAGGTCCATTTGACCCAACGGATTGGGATGTAGATGCCTTTATTGTTAGTGATGAATTGGCAGCTAAGTTTCCAGCTAATGTAAGGTTTAGAAATGCTAAAGAAGTTGATGCTGCCATAAAAAGTATTGGTGAAGATTTGGAAGCTTCTTTGAAAAAAATAAATGGGTATCGTTTCCAAGATGACAAACCTTTGGCGTTCAGAGTATATACTGAAATTGAATTTAACACAGTTGTTAAATCTAACGGATCTAAAATATTTCAATAATGAATAAAAAAAATACTACTCCAAATTTTTTAGGATATATTTCTTTACAATCAACTTTGTCCTTAGAGGAATTAGGGGAAATATTATCTGAAAAAATATTTGCAGGGGTCAAGTTTGGAGGTAAAGAAAAATCAATTCATGAAGAAATCCCAGCCATTTTCATTGAGCAACCAATTATGGGATTACTTGTGATTCTTGATGGTTACAGTGGCTTTGAAAAAGGTAATTGGTTTACACTGCATATCCAACAATGGGGAGAATTTGGAAGATATATGTATGAAAACAAACTCTTGACCAGTAAAGTAAGGCTCGATTTTTATTTATACTACTTAATGAAACAAAGGCTACAAGAGTATTCTGAAATTAAGATAATGGAGCCCGAAGGTTCTTGAGAATTTAAAAATATATCTATCAATTTGGGGAAGAGGCCATTGGTGATTTAACCATTGTAAGAAAAGGGGAAGAGGTTGGGTCGGTTGGGCCTTATCCCCGCTAGCGCGAGCCTCTTGGCTGGTGCCGAATATGAGTAAGAGATAGTGCCAATTGCTATATAAATATTAAGCGATGGATATGCTAGCGTCACGCTCGTGCATAATTCTAACAAAGGTTCATTCTCCAAAACACAAATATTTACTCGCACACCGAACACTTTTTTAAAAAAGCGTTCCTCGAACAAGTGCTCAAAGACACCCAAAAAAGAGTTATTTTCAATATTCCGTTGCTTCGTTTGGTGTATCCATCAATTCAAATAGGGCATCCATAAATTCATATTGCTAATATCATCTTGTATTGCCTTACTTACCCTTTATCCACACATTTTTTAAAATGTGGCGGAAACAAACAACTATATGAAAACCAACCTACTTGCTTTAACACTGCTATGGTGTTGTGCCACTTTATGGGCAACGCCCATTTCCAACGATTCCATTACCAAAGGTAAATTGCATTCCGATGCAGGTACATTGCCTATACATATCCTCAAGGATGCCACAGCACCTGAACAAACCAATGTAGCACCTTTACTTGCACGTTGGCAGCAACAGAAATCCCAAAAGGAAATAACTCCCGCTAAGTTCCGAAGTTTTCCGGAATTGGAATCTACCACAATGGATATGCATTATGGTCTGTTGGATGGCGTGGCCGAGTTTTCGCCGGAATATGTGGCCCAGCAGTTCAGTATCGATGAAGATACCCAAAAAGTGCTGGACAAGGCCAACGAGGTGTTTCAGATCATTGAGAACGAGCAGCGTTTTATTCAAATAATCGGGGGGCAACAAGCGGTGGAGTTGCCCGTAGGGCTTAAACAAAATATTACCCCCAATTCCCAAAATACACCCAACAAATCCAATTCCTATATTACTTTGGGCATTTTCCGAATGGAATACCACCCCACCTATACCGAAGTTGACCTCTTTGCCAAAGTGGAACTTGGCGAGTTGAACACGGAATTGATGTTCAGTGCCACCAACGTACGCATATCCAAAAGTGGTGGCATCTATGAGGAGGCAAGACTCAATCTTTTGACCAATGTTCCAGTTGGTCGGGGCGGAGGGCAGTGGATGCTTACCTTTTTGGGAGGGTTTGACCCCAATGGAGAAGCCAATGATCAAACCTACATCAGTATTGATTGCGAAGGGAAGGTCAGCGAAATTTCCATTAGTGCCGATGTCCGTATTGCCAAAACTGTGGCTATTCCTCTTACCGAGAATGGAGAGATCGAACACCCGGACAAAACAGAGCCGGGCAGCGGAGAAAATGTGGTGGGCAACGACAGCTATGTAGGGGCAGGTTTCTCCTTCAGGACCACCAACATTAACGATTTGCTCATTCAACTGGATTTACCCCCTTTTGAGTTGCGGGCTTTGCCCAACTGGGGTTTTAAAATGCAGAACACAGTTTTGGACTTGAGCGATACCGCCAATGCCAGCGGTATGGATTTTCCGGAATTGTATACTGCGCAAAACCTCTTGGTGCCAGGCAATGAAAATTTGTGGCGAGGTTTTTACGCAAAAGAGGTAAGCGTGTATTTGCCTCCGGAATTCAATAAAAGAAATTCAGAAGAACGGGTTACTATTGGCGCCCACAACTTATTGTTGGACAATTTTGGGGTGTCCGGCGATTTTTTTGCCACCAATATTATAGGAATTGATGAAGGAAGTGCCAACAAATGGCAGTTCTCATTGGATTCTTTGGGGGTTGACCTAAAGGTCAATCGTTTTATGAGGGCAGGATTTAAGGGGAGAATAGTGTTGCCCATAAGTGATTCCGAAAGTTCCGGGGGGCAATTGGGGTATTCCGGGATCATTTCTTCCAATCAGGATTACTTTGTAAAGGTTGAGGTGCAGGAAGACGTACCTTTTAATATTTTCAGGTCCAAAGCTGTAATTTTTAAAGAGTCCTACATCAATTTGGAAGTCGAGGACAAAAAATTCTATCCAGAGGCCAACCTCTCCGGGGTAATGGCATTTGATCAAGAGCAAAATGCTGAGTTGTCCCATTCAGATGACGATTTATTGACTTTTTCAGGACTTAAATTTCAAGATTTCCATATTCAAACCAAAGAAAGACCGTATCTGTCCATCGGCTACGCGGGTTATTTGGACTCCATTGCTGCACCTGAAATGGCAGGATTTGAGTTCGGTGTATATGATATTTCCATGACCACGGTCGGAGATGATGAAGCCAAGCTTTCTATGAACAGTTACATCAATTTGGATGAATCTGGAATCCGTGGTGACGTGCGGGTACATATTTTTGGCAGGCTAGAAGATGGGGATTATTTAAAATGGAAATATGACTCCACTGAAGTCAGCGAAGTGGAGGTTGATGTGACCCGCAAAGGATTTGAGTTCAAAGGACGCCTAGTGTTCTTCAAGGAAAATGCGGTTTATGGAAAAGGATTTACGGGTGAATTGGATTTATATTCCGAAAGTCTGGGCATTGAAATAGGGGCCTGGGGCTTGTTTGGGAATACTGGGGAGTACCGCTATTGGTATGTAGATGCCCATGGAAGACCAACAGACTCCGACAACCCAAATTTTACGATTTATGATATTGGTGGTGGGGTTTATCATCATATGCGAAAATCTGGGCTGAATGATGCTGCAGGCTCCATGTCGGGAATATATTATGCCCCAGATGAAAATATTGGTCTTGGATTTAAGGCCTTGGCAGCATTTGAGGTGAAAAAAGGTGCCGCTTTTACTGGGTTGGTCGCTATAGAAATGAGTTTTAACTCAGCCTCCAACGGTGGAGGGGTAAGCAGATTGGGATTCTATGGGGCAGCTGCTTTGATACAAGGCGGTGGAAGTTCACGAGATCCTTTTGGTTCGGTTGATGATATGCAGCAAAATGTTGCGGATAAGGAACAATCCTTGTCCAATTTCCATGAGCTATCCATAGACCGCGAAGGCATTCAATACTTTGCGGACCATGTATTCCCAGAAATCCTTACGGGGGAAGAACTTTTTGCGGCACAGGTCGCCATAGATTTTGATTTTGAGAACAGGACCTACTGGGGTATGTTCGATGTTTTCTTGAATGCAGGACCCATTAAAGGGGCAGGGGAAAAGAACAGGTTGGGGTATTTGGAGTTCTACAACGCTCCGGAAGACTGGTATATTTATGTGGGAACCCCGCGTAAAAGGTTTGGGTTAAAGGGAATACCCATAGGTCCACTTACTGCTAAAGTGGATCTGTACTTTATGACGGGAACCATTCTTCCCGACCCCGCTTTACCACCACAAAATGTTATTGAGATTCTGGACCTTAAAGGGGATGAACTTCTATTTGGCCGAAACTTTAATCAAGAACTGGCACAAGGGGCAGGCTATGCATTCGGCGCGTCCTTCTCAGTGGGCAAAGACATTGATTGGGGCATTGTGTATGCCAGTGTTTGGGCCGGAGTGGGTTTTGATTTAATGATGCGTGACTTTGGTGATGCCCATTGTTTGGGAGAACCTGGACCGTTGGGTATGGATGGATGGTATGCCACTGGACAATTGTATGCTTACCTCCAAGGAGAAATAGGCGCACAGGTTAAACTATTCGGTATGCGAAAACGGGTGCCGATTTTAAAAGCAGGATTGGCCGTTTTGGCGCAGGCCCAATTACCAAATCCTTGGTTTATCAAGGGATATGCTGGTGTAGATGTGAGGGTTTTGGGCGTGGTAAGGATTCGAACCAGATTAAAAGTGACCATAGGGGAAGAGTGCGAGATCGTAGGTAAATCTGGATTACAGGATATAGTAATGATTTCTGATATTTCCCCAAGGAACGGAAATGAAGATGTAGACGTCTTTGAGGCAATTCAAGTAGCGTTCAATGCCCCCGTCGGAGGAGTTATGGAAATTGAAGATGACACGGGAAGACAACGCTACCGTATAAATTTAAAGGAACTTAGGGTTGTCTCGGAGGGAAACCCAATTGATGGGGAATTAGCGTTCAATGACACCAAGGACATGGCCATTTTTAAGTCCTTTGAGATTTTACCTCCCGAACAAGAAATCCATGTTATGGTCAAAGTATCTTTTGAGAAAAGATTGGGCGGCATTTGGGTTTCTGTAACGGATAATGGGCAACCCGTTTATGAGGAGAAGGAAGTCAGATTTGTGACGGGAGATGCACCACGCTACATACCTTATCGGAATATAGAATATATGTATCCTGTCGTGGATCAAAAATATATGCTGCCGCGCGAAAGCACTTCCGGTTACATTCAACTCAATTCTGGTCAGGCTTATTTATTTGGGAATGGATATAAGGATGAGTTATACTTTTTGGATAAGGCAGGCAACAAAATCAAAGCAGATTTTCAATATATAGCTTCCCAAAAACGATTGAATTTTTCTATCCCTAACCTGGACAATGAAACCACCTATATCTATGCCTTGATTACCCTTAACCCGAGTGATGTTGAAGAAAACTTGGTGATGACCAAAGAAGAATTCAGCCAAGTCTCAGAGGATTTGGAAATTTCCACAAATACCATCGTTGGAAGTGCTCAAAGTGGTGCTTTTATTTCTAGACTGGACTTTTCGTTCTCTACAAGTCGTCATGATACTTTCAGCCAAAAAATGAATGCCTTAAAGGTAAATAACACAATAACATATTTGGATGGGTATCAAGATTCGGGAGCAATATCAAATGTAGCGCGAATGTCCTTGATTATGGACAAATTTGAACCATTTAGTATTGAGGAACTAGTTGGAACCATTTATACCCAGAACAAACCTTTGATTAAAGCAAGGGCGTTACTGAATGATGAATATTACAAACAGGATATTTATCCTTTGGTATATGATGAATATCCTTTGGATGGTGATTTACGGGTGCAAAGGAACGAGTCGGTTTTAGGTATCCCACCGATTAAATCGATTCAACTAAGCTCCAATTATATTAACTATTTGCAAACTGATGGGGAAAACAACTTTTTGAAGACTTATTTCCCTTACCGTTGGCATTTGCCCATTACGTACTATTCCGATTTTAAAGATTTGCAATATCAAGTGTCCAATCGCTACTTGGTTGATGACCTTAACAATCAAGCCAAACTTCAAAAATATGAACACATTATGTGGGGGAGGTTTCCTTTCATAAGACAGGAGAAATATCGAGTACGCTTTAGCTACGTTTTGCCTGACAAAAATTCAGGAAATTCCAAAACTGTGATCTACAAAAACTCTCTATAAAAAAGATGGATTTCAAAAAAGCTTTCGGATTAGTGGTTTTTATCCTCTTCGTTTTCTTTGGTTGGTCCCAGGACGAAACCTTAGATTCCATACAATCACCAAAGTTGGTCGTAAAGGGGTTTGCCAAAAAGGACGCTATTTACCTACGTTGGGGAGTGGATGATAAATGGGCGTGGAAATATGGTAACGAATATGGGTACCGTGTGGAAAGAGTCACCATTTTTAGGGAGGGCAGCCCTCTGGAAACACCAGAAAGGGTATTGTTGACCACTGACCCCATCAAGCCCAAACCCTTACTTGAATGGGAGCCCCTCATCAAAACCAATGATATGGCCGCGGTGGCAGCTCAAGCAATTTATGGCGAGAGTTTTTCTGTTAATGATGAAAGTGAAAACCTTTTTATGAAGGTGGTCAATCAAAGCAGTGAGTTGGAGCAGCGATTCGGGTTTTCCATGTTTGCCGTAGATCAGGATTTTGTAGCTGCACAATATGCAGGATTAGGTTATGTTGATGAGGAGGTAAAGCAAGGGGAAAGATATTTGTACAACATAAAACCAGCAACTCCACAGGAAATCTTAAAAATCGATGAATCCGGTATTTTAATCGCACCGACCATTGAACAAAGTTTGCCCAAACCTTATGATTTTGCAGGTTACTACTACAACAATGCTTTTGTGTTGATTTGGGAATATGATGGATTGCTTGATTTTTACACTGCTTACGATTTGGAAAAATCCGAAGATGGAAAAATCTTTTCCAAAGTAAACGATGCCCCCATCACTAAACTGGCCATTACCAAATCTTCGGGTATTTCTTTTACGGATAGTATTCCAGTATATGGCAAAAAATATTGGTACCGTGTCAAAGGACGAACTTTGTTCAATGAAACAGGACCACATTCCGACACAACATCCGTCATCGCTTTTAAAGAGCTGTTGGCGATACCGCAATTTACGACCAATAATATTCTTTCAGAAAAAGAAGTTGCCCTGCAATGGGGTTTTCCCAAGGATGAAGCTTGGAAACTAACCGGTTTTGATGTGCTTCGGGCACCCAAGGCCATAGGACCCTACAAAGAAGTGGCCACAGCGCTGGACAAGCAAACAAGAAGCTTTCAATACAATGGACTGGAAACCATCAATTATTTTAAGGTCAGGGCACACGGCATAGCCGGAGATCATCAAGATTCTTCGCCCGCCATGATTCAGCCTGTGGATTCCATACCTCCCGACAAGCCTGTCGGACTTCAGGGCAAAGTGGATACGCTTGGTGTGGTACGATTATCTTGGGACCCCAACACGGAAATGGATTTGAAAGGGTACACAGTACTTCGAGCTGACCGCGACAACCAAGAATTCACCCGGTTGACCAGAAAGGAGATGTCTGAAACCAACTTTCAGGATTCCATCAATATAAAAAACTTTGCAAGCAAGGTATATTATCGAATCATCGCATCTGACCTTCGTTACAATGAATCCCAACCTTCGGATACTTTGGTACTGCAGCGCCCCAGCCGGGTACCGCCGACCAGCCCTGTTTTTACGGAATATGAACTCTTGGATGATACCATTCTTTTAAAGTGGACAAGAAGTTCTTCGGATAAACTGGTAAAACAAATTATTTATAGAAAAGACCCTAGGTCGGATAATGGTTTATGGGAAAACGTTTATGAAACTGAGGATGTGTCCATCACAGCATTTAAGGATGTCAAGACCGAACCGAATACCACATACAGCTACACCATTACGGCGATGAACACTGCCGGACTGGAAAGTAAACCATCGCCTGTGGTAAGTGTTGCCACACCTCAAGTCCTTTTAAAACCAAAAATTAAGGGATTTTACGCCCAAGTGGACCGGGAAAGCAAAAACATCACCTTGACCTGGAGATATAATCAACCCAAGGTACTGGAAATACATCTGTACAAAAAGGAAAACGAAAGCAATTACAGCATATACAAAACCTTTAAGCCTTCCACTGGTCAATTCGTAGATACGAAACTCATCCCAAATTCCAATTATGGATATGGTATAAAAGCGGTTTTTACTGATGGCAGCACAAGTCAGTGGGAAGAACTTGACATAAAATACTAGAACAATGAAGAAGAATATTATTTGGTTTCTACTATTGGTTTTTGCTTTAGCACCATCTGTAATTTATGCGCAGAATAAATTTAAAATTGAATTCATTGGAGAAGGAAATGGCCAGTGTTCGCCTGATAGTTATTGGCTGTATCTAGCTGAAGAAATCATTAACGAACAACAACTGGGACAACCCAATCATCAAATTTTATTTAAATCTAATGATCAAAGTTTTATTCCTTACTATATAGATGAAGTTCTAGACACTCCTAATGATTTTATAAACGTAAGGAAGTATTCAAACGGTGGTGGCGGACAAGACCCAAATTGTAATATTTGGACTATGCATTATATGAGTAATTCGTTAGGGTGTCTTACTTTCTGGGCGAATAATGCTGCACTGCCTGATATTGATGTAGAACATTTTAATGTCTATAAAATTGTGCATTTGGCTGATATTAATAATATACAGGAGATGGGATATTGTGAGTCTCAACCTATTCAAATTACAGGTGGTATCAACAATGTCTGTTCAGCATATTATTCTTTAACCATTTTTGTGGACAATGGCCCGGAACAAGTGCTTTTACCTTATGGTAAACATGCCAACCCTTATATGTTCAGCCCTTCCGAGATAGATGGAATTTCAGATAAAAGCATAGTAAAATTTAAGGTATACTATAATGAAGAAGGCACAGTTTCCTCTCCAGATGTTTTGAACATAAATCTTTTCCCTTGTGTCCCAGTTTTAGACCCCGATGTCCAAAACAATTTGGTAGGGGAAGATGTTAAATGTCCAGGTGGTAAGGATGGGGGAATAACAGCAGTTTTTGACCGCGCATTGACCGAAGAGGAAACTATGAAGTTGATATTTATGCAGAATAATGACGCTTTGCACGATTCACCTCTCTTATATGATTCTGATTTTCAGGGAAATACTTTGTTCTATAAAAATGAGGATGAAGAAAAATCCCTCGAAGCAGGGGTGTATACTATGCATTGGATTGTAAAAGTAGGTGATGACACAATCGAAGGTGGAGAAAAGCAGGTAACCATTGGCGAACCTGATGCTTTCAACATTGAGTTAAATGAGATTATAGATGTCACCTGCCAAGGCGGTAACGATGGCGAAATCACCATAACGCCCTCGGGAGGCTCTCCGCCCTATACATTTAATTGGAAAAGAGACGGAAACGATTTCGTCTTGCCCCAAGGTTCTACTGACACCCATTTGTTGAACCTGCCAGAGGGTACTTATACCGTAACCTTGACCGATAGCCAAGACTGTAATTATGAGTCCCAAGAATTTGTGGTTGATTTCGAGAACACAAGCCCTCAACTGGATGCACATCAAGTGTTCCAACCAGGCATTCCCCAGAATTATTTGCCCACGGGATCAATTATCATTAACAGTATTATTGGGGGCAGCGGAAATTACATCCTGCATTGGGAAAAAGATGGTGATGCATTTCAACCACAAGATCCATACAATTTGGATCAGTTGGAATCGGGAAGCTACGTGTTGACTATTGAAGATGCGGATACAGGGTGTCTTACTGAGGAACCATCAATCCAGATTGTGGAACTGGAACCTTTATTCGTTGAAATCACGGAAACTTTGCAAATAACCTGTGATGGGGACGTGGGAATTCTTGAGGCAAACCCAAGTGGTGGCACCAATGGCGGGTACGAATATCTTTGGTCCACCGGAGAGACCACACCATCCATCAATGTAGGACAAGGAGAGTATTCCGTGACGGTTACCGATAATGGTGACAGCCAGGTGCAGGAAGTGTATGTGTTTAATTATGTGAATCCTTTGCTTACCGTTGAGGTCAATACAAGCAATGTGGTATGTAAAGATGAGGCCACGGGAAGCATTGAACTTGATATTTCAGGAGGAACGGGTGGACCTTACACGGTCAGTTGGTTGGATACTCAGGAAGATGGCCCTGCGAGAAGTGATTTGGAAGCTGGCGAGTATATCTATTTTGTTTCGGATGGGGAGTGCCAAGTTACCAATGAAAACGAACCTATGGTCATTGAGGAACCCGAAGCCTTTTTTACGGTTGAAAAGATTGCCCAAACCAATGTTTCCCTCAACGGGGAAAATGATGGAAGTTTAGAAGTCTCTTTGGACAATGGTTCCCCTCCATTTACGTTTCATTGGACAAAAGACAACCAACCCTACGAACCTACGGCGGAATCTACAGATACCGATTTGGTAGGGTTGGAAGCAGGCGTTTATCAAGTGGTTATCATCGATGAGTTAGGATGTCAAGCTACTTTGGGGACACCAATAGAAATAAGCGAACCCGATCCTCTTGCCATAGTTGGGATAAATACGGTCAATGTAAACTGTAAAGGAGGTTTTACTGGGTCGATTACGGCAAATGTAACAGGGATTGCCCCCTTTACCTACATATGGGAAAAGCAAGGGGATGTGAGTTTTTCAGCGCCCAACCAAAAAACAATCATAGCGCTTTCCGCGGGCACATATGTATTATCGGTTTCCGATAATTCCATCGTTCCGGAAGTGACCGAAGTTATTATGATCGATGAGCCGGTTGAAGAATTGATTGTAACAGCAATTCCAAATATTACCGAATGCTTTCTTGGTGATGAAGGAAATATTCAAATCAGCGCATCAGGAGGAGTGGTGCCTTATAGGTACTCCATAAATACAGGTGTGGACTATCAAGAAGAACCGATATTTGACGGATTGGAGTCGGGTACTTACGAAATTGTGGTGTTGGATGACAATGAATGTGAGTATCGAACTTCGGTAGTTTTGGGCCAGCCAGACCAGACCAATGCTGAATTTGCAATGTCAAGTCAGGTTATAACTGGTGAAACAGTATTGGCGGTAGACCTTAGTTATCCTATTCCGGATGAATTGGAGTGGGTAGTTCCGGATGAAGCAATAGTATTGGATAAAAATAACGATGAATTGGAGATGGTCTTTAACCAACCAGGCGAATATGAGGTTGGTCTATTAGCATATAGGGGGGATTGTTTATCAACAGAAACAAAGAAGATTCTTGTTTTAGAGGGGGAGAATATAACAGAAGGAGGACCTAAGGAGAATATTGAAGAAACAATTGAACATTTTATAATTTACCCAAACCCGACAAATGGAAGATTAAATGCAAATATTAAGTTGGGAGGATTGAGTAATATAAGTTTAAAAATATTCGGATTGGCCAATAACACTCTAATTCGTCAAGAGCAGGCGTTTGATAAAGATGAATACGAAATTCCAATGAATATAACAGGGTTGCCTTCAGGTTTATATGTTATAGTTTTAGAAACAAAGTTTGGAAATTCCATTCAAAAGATAATTCTTAACTAACGTATCAGTTAATATATCAATAAAAAAGCCCGAGCAATTTGCTCGGGCTTTTTTTTTCAATATAGGATTTTTTCTATTGTGGCTGTTCTGCCAGCATAGTCCTTAAACGACCTTGAAGTTCCGTATCGCTTTGCAAGGCCATCGCTATAGTTTGGTAGCGTTCTATGCTCATACCTTCGTTACTGATAATCTCTTCAATTTTTTCAGTAAAACCAGCTTGCATCTGTTGTATTTCGTTCATTACTTTTCCGAAGCGTTCTTTTTCCTCGTCGCTGGCGTCAATAGCTTTTTCTGGAGATGCAGAGGCTTGATATAATTCGTTGAATCTATTGGCGTCAAAGCCACTTTCCTCAACCTTTTTTATAACTTGTTGCTGTGCTTCCATGTTCACTTTTTGGATACCTTGGAATGCCGAGGCAATTTTATTTAGTTCTGCATCGGTGACCTCTATTTGCTCTTGTGCGTTCATTTGAGTAAAAGAACTCGCACCAATGGTCGCAATGCATACCACTAAAGTTTTAAATGATCTTAAGAATCTCATTCTGTACGTGTTTTATTAATAATGTTAGTTTCCGAAACTACAATAAATAAAAGGGCTTGCCAAAAATCACAACTAGTATAGGTGTTAATCTAAACTTAAAGAATCGTAGTAAATTCAAGGTTTGGACGGTTTTCTTGTTCCAAAAACGGGGTGGTTCTGACTTACCTTTTATATTTTTGCAGCATGAAATATAGAAGATTGACCAAGGAGCAATTGGAAGAGCTCCACCCGGAATTTATCAACTTTTTGGCGACCCAATCCATTACTGCGGAGGAGTGGGAAACATTAAAAAAGGAAAAACCGGAAGTTGCCGAAGAGGAGATAGATGTTTTTAGTGATTTGATATGGGAAGGCGTGTTGAGTAAAGTGGAGTATTTGGAGAACATTTCCGAGCGCCACATGCATCTGTTCCATTTGACGGATAAAGAGATGAAGCTCCTTTCCGTTAAGATCATGAATCCAGAAATAGATTTAAGGACAGAAGTAGGCTTTGGTTGGTTCAAACGCAATTTTCAATCCGATTTTGTGGAATATCTTACCGCATCCAAGGCATACGGGGAGGATAAGAACGTAGATAAATTTGAAATCATCAAGCAAGGCGGTGTAATCACCAAAGGAGAATTGTACCAATGGTTTGAGCAGATTATGAAACACTGATCACGCATTCAAGAAATCCTAAACCAAGGTTTTTATTTGTAACCGTGTAGCTTGAAGTATTGAACAAAATAAGTTAATATTTCATTTTTAGCGGGATATCGTAACGTTTAAAATAGAAATACGGAATTACCGAGTTTTTTGATAATTCCGTATTTATTTGGATTGGTCAAGTCTTGATGTCATTCTAAACCGTAATATTCCATCACTTCAAAATAGTTATTAATATCCACCCCAGCGGTTTTTAAATTGTGGGCAACTGAGTTTTTACCTGCTGTTGCATCTGGGTTTATTTTTATCATAGTAATATGTAGATTTTCATATAGCCCCACTATCCAACCCGAAGGAATTCCTCCATCATAATCGGACATACTCAAATTGACCTCTCCAGTAGATACAGAAATGTCATATTGTCTATCGTGAGAAAAATCTCTACCGGGAATAGCTAAATATAAATTTTTGTCTACATCTTCTAAGAAGAAGATTAGTGTATGAGTGGATAAAACTTCATTTGTAAGTTCGTCCACCGGAAATTTAAAAACATTCGCAGGAACATCAATAAAGCTGACATCAATTATTAGCTTAGATACATTTGCATTACCGTCCTGTCCTATCTCACCTTGTGGCCCTTGTTCGCCCTGGATGCCTTGTTCACCCTGAATACCTTGCTCTCCATCTTCTCCAGAACAAGCAACAAAAAAGGAAGTGGTTAATGCCAAACCTAAAATTAATTTTAAAATTTTCATGTAAAATGTTTTAAAGTTTCCACAAACAAAAGATAATTACGACATTAATGGTAGGCGTAATTGACGGATACCCCATTTGAATTGACGTATGAGTTTTTTGGTATAATTTTCTGAGCTATATAAAAGTGTTGCGATATTAATATGGTAGGTTTTAAGATTTTTTGGTAGTTTTCCTTCAGGTCTGATATGCAAAAATCAAGGGTCTAGATTCATTGTCATTTGCGAAGAACGGAACGATGGATAAAGCCCTTAATCTTTTTCCATTCACCCTCTGTTCATCTTTTGCATTACTATCTTACATGCATCGACCAAAACCTTATATTTGCACGAGAATTTTACATTACATGGCAAAGAAACCATCCATACCTAAAGGAACCCGCGATTTTTCACCTGCAGAGGTGGCCAAGCGCAACTATATCATCCAAACCATAAAAAAGCATTTCGAAACCTATGGTTTCCAGCCGATAGAGACTCCGTCTTTTGAGAATTCAGAGACTTTGATGGGAAAATATGGGGATGAAGGGGACCGCTTGATTTTTAAAATATTGAATTCGGGTGATTTTATTTCCAAAGTGGATGATGTAACCTATAGTTCTAAGGATTCAGCTTCTTTGACGCCCAAGATTTCCGAAAAAGCCCTGCGTTACGACCTTACCGTACCCTTTGCCCGTTATGTGGTAATGCACCAGAACGAAATAGATTTTCCTTTCAAGCGATACCAAATTCAGCCTGTATGGCGTGCCGACCGTCCACAAAAAGGGCGTTTTCGTGAGTTTTATCAATGTGATGCCGATGTGGTAGGCGCGGACTCTTTGCTTCAAGAAGTGGAATTCGTACAGTTGTATGATGCTGTTTTTGCCGATTTGGGCCTGAAAGGAGCAATCATCAAAATCAATAACCGTAAAATACTTTCTGGAATCGCTGAAGTCATTGGCGCTAAAGATTTATTGGTCGATTTTACCGTCGCTCTTGACAAATTGGACAAGATAGGAGAGGAGAAGGTCAAGACCGAAATGATGGAAAAAGGCATTTCCGAAGGAGCCATTGCCAAAGCCCAACCTTTATTTGATATGACGGGTACTGCTTCCGAGCAGTTGGAAAAACTAAAAACCATTCTTGCTGATTCCGAAGTGGGAATGTTGGGGGTTTCCGAACTGGAAGAGATTATTTCCACCGTGGATATGGTCGGTTTGCAATCGGCCAACTTGCAGTTGGATGTAACCCTTGCCCGAGGCCTTAATTATTATACAGGCGCTATTTTTGAAGTTGCAGCACCGGAAGGCGTACAAATGGGTTCCATTGGTGGCGGAGGCCGTTATGATGACCTTACAGGCATTTTTGGACTCAAAGATGTGAGCGGTGTGGGTATTTCCTTCGGATTGGACCGTATTTACTTGGTTTTGGAAGAATTGAATCTGTTCCCGGATAGCTTGGATTCTTCGTTGGACGTACTTTGCCTCAATTTTGGAAAGCGAGAAGGAATGGCAGCCTTAAAATTGGTTTCTGGACTTCGCAAACAAGGTCTAAGGGCCGATTTATATCCTACGGATACCAAAGTACAGAAACAGTTTAAATATGCCGATAAAAGGGGAGTGCCTTATGTGATTCTCCTGGGAGACCAAGAGTTGACCGATGGCAAATTTGTAGCTAAAAATATGAAGACGGGCGACCAAAAAGATTATCCGTTGGATTCACTTGAAGAATTTGTGGAAAAAGTTAAGTCCGACTTTTGATCGCCTTAATAATGGTTTTGTAATATGTAGGTCCGTGCGGTACGTATTTGCCCATGCTGGCCAAACCCCATGTTTCCTCTGCAAATTTGAAAAGGGGTACCAAGGCTAAATCCTCAACTTCACTCTCTTGTTTGGTAAGTTGATTCAAAGTCACGCTTAGTTGGCACAGAAAAATGTGATGCAGTTCAGCGTCTATAAAATCTTCCGCAATTTTATGAACGGTCTTAAAAGTCCCTAAAGATTCCAAATCGATTTCCGATATGGTAAGGCCAATTTCTTCTTCAACTTCTCTAATGGCAGCAGTAACTATTTTTTCCCCTGCAGCAACATGTCCAGCTACAGAAACATCCCAAAGTAGGGGATGAGTGGCTTTGTTTTTGCCACGCTGCTGAATCAATACTCGACCCTCTGGGGTATAGAACCAAATATGAACGGTTGGATGGAGCAGACCTTTGCGGTGCGCTTCAGACTTTAAACAGGATTCCCCTGTAGGTTCGCCATTCCCATCCAATATATCAACATGCTCATCCATATTACATAAAGATAAAAAAAAGTCACCCCGAAGATGTTTCGGGGTGACATAATTTTAATATCCGAAGAGGATGAATTTAACTCAGTTAATCAAAATAACTGAAAGTTTCTCCCTCTTTGATGTTCAACAAGGTTTCGTAAATCAAACGGATAACGTTTTCCACATCATCCTTGTGAACTGTTTCTACCGTTGTATGCATATAACGCAAAGGCAACGAAATCAAAGCAGAGGCTACGCCACCATTACTGTAAGCGAAAGCATCGGTATCCGTACCTGTGTATCGGGACGATGCGTTGCGTTGGAATGGAATTTTATGGGATTCCGCAGTTTCCAAAATACGCTCGCGCAGTTTATTCTGTACCGCTGGGGCATAAGAAATGACAGGGCCATCACCAATTTTGGTTTCACCCTCTGTCTTTTTATTGATCATTGGGGTAGTAGTATCGTGACAAACATCCGTTACAATCGCTACGTTTGGTTTAATGGTCTGAGTGATCATTTCAGCACCGCGCAGTCCAATTTCTTCTTGAACGGAATTGGTAATGTACAATCCAAAAGGCAGCTCTTTTTTGTTCTCTTTGAGCAAACGGGCCACTTCAGCGATCATAAAACCACCCATACGGTTATCCAAAGCCCTGCAAACAAACTTGTCTTTGTTCAAAATTTGGAATTGGTCAGGGTAAGTGATCACGCAACCTACGTGTACGCCCATTTTTTCCACTTCCTTCTTGTCCTTGGCACCTATATCAATAAAGATGTTGTCCAATTTCGGTGGTTCTTCTTTGGCTTTGTTCCTAGTGTGGATAGCAGGCCATCCAAATACACCCTTTACAATGCCTTTTTTGGTGTGGATGTCCACCCATTTTGATGGTGCGATCTGGTGGTCACTTCCTCCGTTTCGGATAACATAAAGCAAACCTTCATCCGTAATATAATTAACGTACCAAGAAATTTCATCGGAATGCCCTTCGATTACAACCTTGTATTTTGCTTTTGGATTGATGACCCCTACGGCAGTACCATAGGTATCCGTAATAAATTCGTCTACATGAGGTTTCACATAGTCCATCCAAATTTTCTGCCCTTCCCATTCATAACCTGTAGGAGATGGGTTATTCAAGTATTTCTCTAGAAACTCAAGGGATTTTTTGTTGATGATTTTCTCTTTTGACATGAATTTAATTTAGTACACAAACATAAGAATATTCACTTTTATTTAATAGCCAAATCATACCTTTATACTTACTTTTGGCAAGACTATTGAGAAAGAAATGTTATGCTGCGTAACTGTTTTCTTGTTGTTTTTCTGGCAATTACTGCCCTAGGGTTTGCTCAGGAACCAAAAAAGGATTCCATTGTAAGCCATAGGGATTCTATTTCCAACGATTCCATTGAGGATTATTATGTTCGGTTTGAGGGCGATTCTATTTTGATGAGTTCCATAGAGCTGGATGAGGTTTATATTTTTGGGAAATTGGAGTTCGCGAACCGTAACGATAAATTACGTTACTACATTTTACGGCGAAAAACCTTGAAGGTGTATCCTTATGCCAAGTTAGCAGCAGAACGATTGGTGGAACTGAATGATAGTCTTCAACATATCAAAAAGCGACGACATCAAAAACGCTATACCCGAAAGGTGCAAAAATATATTGAAGGTGAATTCTCCGAAGAGTTGAAAAAACTTACCCGTACCGAGGGACAGATTTTGGTCAAATTGATACACCGACAAACTGGTACTACGGCATTTGATTTGGTAAAGGACCTGCGTAGTGGTTGGCGTGCATTTTGGTACAATACTACCGCGAGTTTGTTCAAAATCAGTTTAAAGGAGGAGTTTCGTCCTGTGGAAATCCATGAAGATTACTTGATTGAGGATATTTTGCAACGTGCTTTTGCGGCCAGCAGGTTGGAGCGACAAAAATCGGTCTTGGATTACGATTATGCCCAACTTTCCAACAAATGGAAAAGCAACTCTCCTCAGCCTAAAGATTAATTTTTGTTTTTCTTTCCAAAAACAGCTTCCATTACAATACTTACCGATCTAAATCCTAAATAAATGGCCAAAACAGCGCAGATAAAGCCCAAAATCAATACGGGCCAGTAAAAGGGGTGTCCCTCGTTTTTAAAGGCTTCGTAAATCAAAAATGGTCCCATAAACATGGCAAGCACAGTAAATCCAAAAGATTTTATTCCTTTTGCCAGAAGTTCTTTGTTAGTTCGCCTCATAGGACCAAAGTAGGAATATTAGCTTATATTTAGGGGATATTGCACTAAAAATTAACCATGGAAATACTAGTTCTTGGGGTCGTCGTCCTCTTCATTATTATTGCTACCGTAAAATTTAAGATGCACCCCATTTTCTCACTAACAATCGCTGCTGTAGCCTCTGGTTTTTTATTGGGAATTACGCCACAAGATATTATGGCGACCATGGCCGAAGGCTTTGGAAAAACACTATCGGGCATTGGATTGGTAATTGCATTCGGTACCGTTATTGGCATTTATCTTGAAAAAACGGGCAGTACACAAGTTTTGGCCAATAGTATTTTAAAAGTAATTGGTCTAAAGCGCTCACCGTTGGCAATTAATTTAGCTGGGTTTGTAATTTCCATTCCGGTTTATTGTGATTCGGGATATATTATACTTTCATCATTGAACAAGGCCATTAGTAAAAAAACAGGCATACCAACTTTGGTTTTCGCCATTGCATTGGCTACAGGACTGTATTCCGCCCATGTATTTGTACCACCGACTCCCGGGCCTTTGGCCGCTGCGGCTATTTTGGAGGCTGATTTGGGATTGGTATTGATATTGGGACTTTTGGTTGCTATTCCTGTTTCTATTTCAGGTTATTTTTGGGCACGGTTTATAGGCAAATCCCTTAAAGAGGATGAAACTGCTGATGTACAGAAAGAAAAAGAAGTGGTTAAATCCATGGTAAAACCTTATCAGGCTTTTTTGCCGCTGCTTGTGCCCATTGTTCTGATAGCAATGAATTCTGTTGTTAATTACCCCACACATCCTTTTGGAGAAGGTTGGCTGTTCAGTATTGTGGATTTTTTGGGAAGCCCGGTAATTGCACTTTTGATTGGTGTTTTCTTTGCTTTTGCCTTGGGAAGAAAAATTCCTGCCAAAGACAAGGAAGGATGGGTGCCTGAAGCATTTAGACAAGCCGGTTCCATTGTTTTGATAACCGGTGCTGGTGGTGCGTTTGGTGCCATTTTAAGAACCATGGATATAGCCTCCATCATCAACTTGGAATCCAGCACGGGGATTGGTGGCCTTTTGATTGCTTTTGTAATTTCGGCCGTGCTTAAAACGGCTCAAGGTTCTTCAACAGTTGCTATTATTACCACTTCGGCCATTATTGCACCTTTATTGGAAACTTTTGGTTTGATTTCCATAACTGATAAAGCATTGGCAGTTCTCGCTATTGGAGCAGGTGCGATGACAGTTTCCCATATTAATGATAGTTATTTTTGGGTGGTTTCCCAATTTTCAAACATGAATGTAAAAACAGCCTTGAGGGGACACACTTTGGGCACGTTGATACAAGGAACGGTAGGAATCTTGATGGTTTTATTACTCTATGCAATTATTTAGTAATTAACTATTCAATAATAATGGTCCGGCTGTATTCTTGAACCATGGCAAAATAACCCAAAGCATAATCATTGGGGCGTTCCACATTGTCAAATAAGTCGATATTGTCCAAACCTGTTATATCAAAAACATTGCCTCGTACTGTGGCTACTGGAGTTTGGAAGACTCCATTATTGTTTTCCGTCTGTTCTAAAACCAGATCAATATAATTGTAGAATTCCTCGGTCGCCCCCAAAATACTCACTGTGACATCTTGGCCCGCACTTAACTTTTGATCATAGAAATAGGAGAATTCAAATTGTTGACCTTGGAAGAATTCATCCTCCACGGTTTGAAATTCACTGTTCATAAAATCAAATACGTAGAAATTATCTTGATCCGGATTATCGGTGAAGGTGACAATAATCTCAGTTTCCTCATCATCAAAAAGTGTATCATCACCTTGTTCTAAATTGTCTATGGGAACAGTAGGGGCGTATTCGGTTTGGGCATAATATCTTTTCTCTTTGTGGGTGATTTGCAGTATAAAAACGACTCCAGGTTCCACATAAGCGGTTCTTATGCTATCCTGTGCTAAGTTTGGCACATATATCCCCGTGCCTACTTCTTTTTCAACAAGGTAGGAAAAGGCTAGATTTTCAAAAAGGCCACCGCCTGTCGGTTTTCCATAGTAAATCAATACACTTTCTGCTTGTGTAGGCTGGTTTTCCTCAAAAAAAATGCTGGATTCCTTCAACTTGATTTTTACGTCAACAAACTCCTGACTTTTGTCAACACGTACGAGTCCATCCACGACTAGTCTTGTTTCTACCTCTGGTAAGTCGATATCGATTGCATCCTCACAGGAAAAAAATAGTAAAGTCCCAAATAATATGGAAATTCCCTTCTTCATTGTTCTAGTTTGAATAAACGTCTTTCCCCAGAAAATTAAAATATCCATTCCATGGGAAACGTTGTGTCAATTTAGTTTGATTACAATGCCATATGAATTGATTCAGAGTACTGCACTGATTTTGCAAGTTGTTTTTCCCAAAACTAATCAGTAATGGTTAAAGTTTTAGAAAACTCCTGAACTACGGCAAAGTAGCCTAATGCATAATCGTTCGGACTCTCAACATTATCTAAAACAGTAATATTATCAAGATCTGTAACATCAAAAACATTGCCTCGAACCGTTGCTACCGGTGTTTGGAAAATACCACCATTATTTTGTGTCTGCTCCAAGACTAAGTCCATATAGTTATAAAAAGCCTCACTGGCTCCCAGAATGCTTACGGTTACATCTTCACCAGGGGTCAACTTACTATCATAGAAGTATGAGAAACTGAATTGCTGGCCTTGAAAGAATGTATCTTCCACTGTTAAAAATTCACTGTTCATAAAATCAAATACATAAAAATCATCCTTCTCCCCATCATCCGTAAAAGTTACTATTACTTCCGTTTCGTCTTCGTTTATAAAGGTATTATCTCCTTGTTCTAGATTATCTATCGGTACTGTAGGTACATATTCGGTTTGTGCGAGGTATCGTTTTGCATTATGGGTGACTTGTAAAACAAAAACGACACCAGGTTCCACTACAGAAGTCCGTATTCGTTGGTCCGATGAAAAATTTGGATCTGGAACATATACTCCGGTACCTGGCTCTTCCTCAATAAGGTGTGAGAAGTACAGAGTGTCGAACAATCCATTATCATTAAGTACACCATAATTAATCACGGCATTTTCGACTTGAGTAGGCTGGTTTTCATCAAAAAACACGCTTGTTTCTCGCATGGTAATCCTAACGCCCACAAACTCCTCGCTTTTATCTACCCGTAAGAGCCCGTCCACAACTAATCTAGTTTCTACTTCGGGTAGATTCACGTCAACCACATCTTCACAAGAAGTAATTGCGGTAAAGGTCAATATGGAAATCAGTAGTTTTTTCATGCCACTAAAACTTAAAGTTGTAGGTTACGGATGGGATGATGCCAAATATGGAGGTGCGAATTGCTTCGTTTCTTCCGTTATCCTCATTTTCCCTGAAATTAATAGATGCTGCATTTTTACGGCTATAAACATTGTAAATGCTAAAGACCCATTCGGATTGTATCTTTTTCCGACGATTTCTTTTGGGAGTCAATATAGCAGAGATATCCAATCGATGGTAATCTGGTAACCGTTCTTTGTTTCGTAATCCATAATAGGGAACATTGACACCTTCGAATTCAAACTGTCCAATAGGGTAATTGGTAGGTTGCCCGGTTTGATAGATGAAGTTTGCATTGAAATTCCATTTGTCATTAAGATCAAAACTACCATACAAGGACAGGTCGTGGGTTTTATCGTAAGGCGTGCTGTACCAATCCCCCAGATTAATACCGGTTTCCAGGTTTGATCGTCCAGAATCAATATTTAAATCCCTTCCGGGTGTTCTTTGTTCCGATTTTGATAGGGTGTACGCCAGCCAACCTTTAAGGCGACCCGTATTTTTTCTTATCAAAAATTCCAATCCATATGCCCTTGCTTGACCATTCAATATAACCTGTTCAATGGCATTATTGGCAATCAGGTTGGCCCCGTCGATATAATCTATTCTATTTTGAATGTCTTTGTAAAAGGTTTCGGTTTCTATGGTATATGCCCCATCTTTTACGTTTCTAAAATACCCTAAGGCAAACTGATCTAATAATTGTGGTTCAACAAAAGGTCCGCTAGGTGTCCATACGTCCAAAGGAGTAGGGGAGCTTGTATTGGATAGCAAGTGTAGGTATTGCGCCAATCGGGTGTAACTTGCTTTGATGGAATTATTCTCTTTGAAATTATAAGACACCGAAATCCTAGGTTCTAAATTAACAAAGGATTTGAGGGTCTCACTTCTACTAGAGTTGATGGAGTCTATGGGTTCAGCTTCGCGATAGACCAAGGTAAACGGGTCAAATTCAACTGGGTTATTGTTTTCGTAAACATAGAGTTCATCTTGTCCGAAACGATTAAATTGACTCATCCTTAGACCGTATTCAATACTTAGGTTTTCGGATATCTGGTGTTCAACGTCAACATAAGCGGCATTTTCGTTAGCATATTTTTTGGTAAGTTGTTCCTCTAAAATACCAGAATCGGGACTGTTGGGAACTATTTTACCGGGATTGAACACATAGTAGATGCTGTTTATCCCGTAATTCAACTGAAACTTATCGTTTAGGTAATGTTTTAAATCGTATTTAAGGTTAAAGTTTTGTATTCCTGAATTCCACTCAAATCCTACAAAATCGAGTTCTAAACCATAATAATAGTCTGAATAGATTAGGGAAAGGTTGGAGAAAAGTTTGTCCGAAAATAGATGGTTCCATCTAAAGTTTCCTACCGCATTGCCATAAACATTCACAAATCTATCGCTAACATTAAAGAGGTCTCTTCCAAAATAGCCGGATAGAAAAATACTATTGTTTTCATTGATTTTGTGGTTGATTTTGGCGTTTAAATCATAGAAATAGGCTTTATTGTCCTCGCCGGCCAGTTCCAGAAATAAATGGGCGTAGGAAGCTCTGCCGCCTATCAAGAATGCGGTTCTATCTTTTTGGATAGGTCCTTCAACAAGTAACCTGCTGGCAACGGCACCAATTCCTCCACTTACCTTTAGTTCTTTACTGTTACCTTCTTTCTGAAAGATTTCAAGTACAGAGGATACTCTTCCGCCATATCTTGCTGGAATACCGCCTTTAAATAGTTTGACATCCTTTATGGCATCGGGGTTAAATACCGAAAAGAAACCAAATAGGTGCGAGGAATTGAATACGGTGGCCTCATCCAATAGAATTAGATTCTGGTCTGCAGCCCCCCCTCTTACATTGAATCCAGAGGATGCCTCTCCGGCACTAGTAACTCCGGGTAACAGAATAAGAGATTTTATAACATCCGCTTCACCAAGAACCACGGGAATTTGTTTGATTGTTTTTGCAGCAAGAGAGGTTACACTCATTTGAGGTTTTCGAATATCCAATCGTTCCACTTCTTCTGTTACAACCACTTCTTCGAGCTCTTCTGCCTTCTCAGTTAGATTAAAATCTTGCTTAAGATTTTTGTTAAGGTTGATTGTTCTTACAACTTCTTGAAAACCTAAATAGGTCACAACCACTTGATATTGACCTTCGGGTAGGGTGATGGAATAAAATCCATATTCGTTTGTAGAGGTCCCTGTTTTAAGCTCCGATATGGCAATGGTAACGCCAATTAGAGATTCATTACTTATAGCCTCTGAGACCGTACCGCTCAGAGTAAACTTTTGCTGGGCATGAAGCACGAAAAAATGCCCAAACAGGGCAAGCAGCATTGCGAGATAATGTCTGGACATTAGATTGGTTTTTTTAAAAATACGCATTTATGGACAACGGAAAAAATGAAAAGCGGATGCTAGATTGAATTTTAACAATTGAATCTAAAAAAACAAAAGGCAGTCTTTTTTGGGACTGCCTTTCATAAACTAGTAGTAATCTGTTTTGATTTATCCTATAGAATTCAAAATCTCATTAAAGGTTTCACTTGGTCGCATAGCTTTGGATGCCATCTCTGGATTTGGAAGATAGTACCCCCCAATATCAACAGGTGAACCTTGGGCATCAATTAATTCTTGTGCAATTTTCTCCTCATTTGAAGAAAGTTCTTTGTGCACTTTACCAAAAATTGATTTCAACTCTTCGTCCTTGTCTTGCTTTGCCAATTGTTCGGCCCAGTAAAGCGATAGGTAGAAGTGGCTGCCTCTTGTATCCAGTTCGTTAACTTTTCTGGATGGGGATCTATCGTTGTTCAAAAACTCCTCGGTGGCTTTGTCCAAAGCATCGGCTAGTACCAATGCTTTTTTGTTGTTGTTCTTTTCTCCAAAGAATTCCAAGGAAACCGCAAGCGCTAAAAATTCACCTAGGGAATCCCATCTTAAGTGACCTTCTTCCAAAAATTGCTCAACATGTTTTGGGGCAGAACCTCCAGCACCAGTCTCGAATAATCCGCCACCGTTCATCAATGGAACAATGGAAAGCATTTTTGCACTGGTTCCAACCTCTAAAATAGGGAAGAGGTCGGTCAAGTAGTCTCTCAGCACGTTACCTGATACAGAAATCGTATCTTTTCCTTCCTTCATTCGCTTTAAAGTGAACTTTGTAGCTTCCGTTGGGGAAAGGATTCTAATATCCAATCCGTCGGTATTGTGATTTTTTAGGTAAAGATTTACTTTTTTGATTAATTCAACATCATGCGCTCTTTCTTCATCCAACCAGAAAACAGCAGGGATACCTGTAGCCCTGGCACGGGATACGGCCAATTTTACCCAATCCTGAACGGGAGCATCCTTTACTTGGCACATTCTCCATATATCGCCTTCTTCCACAGGGTGTTCTATCAAGGTGTTTCCAGAAGCGTCAACAACTTTTACTGTTCCTGTTTTCTCAATTTCGAAGGTTTTGTCGTGAGAACCATATTCTTCGGCCTTTTGGGCCATTAAACCTACATTGGGAACTGTTCCCATGGTTTTAGGGTCGAAAGCACCATGTTCCTTGCAAAAATCGATGGTAGCTTGGTACACGCCAGCATAACTACTATCCGGAATAACAGCTTTGGTATCCTGAAGTTCACCATTTTTGTCCCACATTTTACCAGAATTTCTGATCATGGCAGGCATGGAGGCATCAATAATCACATCACTTGGTACATGAAGGTTGGTAATTCCTTTATCGGAATTTACCATGGCCAAATCAGGTCCATTTTCGATACTTGCTTTTATGGCTCCTTCAATTTCTTTATGCTGATCTTCGGGCAGTTCCCCGATTTTGTCCAATAATGTTTCAAGACCATTGTTTGGGTTGATTCCCAATTTTTCAAAAGTATCTCCGTAGTTTTTGAACAACTCTGAGAAATAAACTTCCAATGCATGCCCAAAAATGATAGGGTCGGAAACCTTCATCATGGTGGCCTTAAAGTGCAATGAGAGCAGAATATTGTTCTCTCTGGCATCCGCTATTTCCTTGGTCAAGAAATCAACTAAAGCTTTTTTGCTCATCACCGTAGCATCGATTACCTCTCCTTTTAAAAGGGAAAGTTTGTCTTTTAACACGGTTGTGCTTCCATCTGCGCCTACTAACTCAATTCGAATCTCCTCCGCATTGGGCATGGTAATAGATTGTTCGTTGGCCTTAAAATCTCCATGGGACATGGTAGCTACGTGGGTTTTGGAGTCCGAAGACCATTCGCCCATGGTATGTGGATGTGCTTTGGCGTAATTTTTAACGGCTTTTGGAGCACGTCTGTCAGAGTTTCCTTCTCGTAGTACTGGGTTTACTGCACTTCCTTTTATTTTATCGTATTTGGCCTTTATGACTTTTTCTTCGTCTGTTTTTGGCTCATCTGGATAGTCGGGAAGGTTATACCCTTTTTTCTGTAATTCCTGAATGGCTTCTTTTAACTGTGGAATGGAAGCACTGATATTTGGAAGTTTTATAATGTTCGCCTCGGGATTTTTTGCCAATTCGCCCAAAATGGACAAATCGTCCGGCACTTGCTGCTCTTCGGTCAACAATTCGGGAAATACGGCTGCAATTCTACCGGCCAAAGAAATGTCCTTGGTCTCTACTGTAATATTGGCGGTTTCGGTAAATGATTTAACAATGGGTAAGAAGGATAAGGTTGCTAAGGCAGGAGCCTCATCTGTTTTGGTATAATAAAGTTTAGCCATTTATATGTATTTGTTTGAGCGGTTGCAAATATACGATTTATGGACGGTGAAGCACGAATGGAAGTTGCTAAAAGTGTGGGTTTTTAATGAGAATTTGTTAAAAAACAAAAGCCATATCCTCGATTTAACGAAGGATATGGCTTTCAGATAGGACTCAAGACTTGCTCTGTTTTACCAAAACTGCAACCTATTCGATTGCGCCTTATGTCCCTTCGACGTTTGCTCTGCTATGTTCTTAATTTTTCAACTAAACTACATTCTGCAAAGTGTACTGTTGTATTCCTAAACTTTATCAAAATGAAAAATTGCTCTTTCATTCGCACATAAAATTTATTATTTCTCTTTAGGTTTTGCCTAAGCTTTTCCCAAATTGAAATTCCTTTTGTGATCAGTAGTGTTACCAATTAAAAGGGAATCCACAGTTTTAAAGAACGTCAACTTTAAATCGATATAACCGTGATGGTATCACTATCATATCTTCGACTAAAGTATACTGAAAAATTAAATTTTACAACTTTTTAAGACATTAAGAATCAACATGATATGAACCGAGGTTATTAACAATTGTTCATAAAAAAAGCACCCATATTGGGTGCTTTTTCCTGTTGTATGGGATAATGATTATCCCTTAACTTCTTTAATTCGGGCCTTTTTACCGGTAAGACCTCTAAAGTAAAAGATTCTAGATCTACGTACTTTACCTTTTTTGTTTACTTCAACTCTTTGCAACGCTGGCATGTTTACTGGGAAAATTCTTTCCACACCTACAGTACCTGACATTTTGCGAATAGTAAAAGTTTCAGTTGCACCGCTTCCTCTACGTTGTATCACTACACCTTTAAAGAACTGGGTACGGGTTTTTTCGCCTTCCTTAATTTCGTAATAAACAGTGATGGTATCACCAGCTGAAAATTTTGGAAATTCTTTTTTTGGAACAAATTCGTCTTCAACAAATTTTATTAAGGATTCCATCTGTGTTTTTTTAAATGTTTTTTCAAGACCAACTTACACGGATTTCGTCAGAGGTTGATTTTGAGATTGCAAAAGTAATGCAATATTTAGAAATAGCAAGTGGTTTTTTTAAGTTTTGTTCTGCCTTATCTATCCAAAAGGTCTGGCCTTCTTTCTTGTGTGCGCTCCAAAGCTTTTTGTTCCCGCCATTTTTCAATTTCCGGAAAATTACCGCTAAGCAAGATTTTTGGCACCTCCATTCCTTTATATTCTGAAGGACGGGTATACACTGGCGGGGCCAATAAATTATCCTGGAACGTATCGGTTAGGGCAGAAGTCTCATCATTTAATACACCTGGCAACAATCGAATCACAGCATCGCATAATATGGCTGCTGCCAATTCACCTCCTGACAGCACATAATCCCCAATGGAAATCTCACGAGTAACGAACATATCCCTTACTCGTTGGTCCACACCCTTATAATGGCCACATAGCACAATGATATTCTTTTTCATGGAAATCTCATTGGCCATTCCCTGATTCAGTGTGCTACCATCTGGGGTCATGTAGATTACTTCATCGTACTCCCTTTCCGATTTGAGTTGGGAGATACATTTATCAATGGGTTCTATCATCATCACCATGCCGGCACCACCTCCAAATTGATAATCATCGATCTGTTTGTAATTTCCAATGGAATAGTCCCTTAAATTATGTAGATGTACTTCTACCAAACCCTTTTCGATGGCCCGTTTGAGTATCGAGGCTTCAAAAGGACTTTTTAAAAGTTCGGGGAGTACCGTTATAATGTCAATCCGCATGGACATTGTTGCTTGAAATTAATTCGCAGCAAAAGTAATGAAAGCTGTCAATAACTAAGACATAAAAAAGAAAGGCTTCCTTTTGGGAAGCCTTCATACTTATTTTTTCTGTTTGTTCAGCTCGTCCTGAAGTTGACGACTAATCTTCTGCTCGCGCTCCAGAGCACGTCGCCTGTGGTTTTGATATTCCTCTTCCAAATCGGCAAGGGCGGATTTGGCTTGTTGAGTCAAGAAATTACTGTTTCTAAATCGGTAGATAAAGAATAGTAATAACAACAATAACCCAAATATGATGGACCACAAGATAAAATTGTACGTCCCTTTACTGATCAATGCTCCGAAAAATGAAATACTGTCCTTTTCCTCCGTAACAGCGTTTAGGTTATTGGTGGTTTCCTGTAACTTGTTATTAAGATCTTCTATTTCTGCATTGTTGGCAGAAATCGTCGAAGTAAGGTCCTTGATATTTTTATTGGCTGTATCAAGGGAATCAAAGATGTTGTTTTTGGTTTCATACAAATCCGATAACTTGATTACCTCATAACGTATACCATTGGCACGATAGTTCCCTGACTTTCTCTCCAATTCTTCAAATTGTCCCCTAAGGGTATTGTCCACTTCGTTGGCGGACTCATCTTCTTGAGCATGGATCAAGAAGGTTGGGGCAAGTAAGGCTAAGGCGAATAAAATGCGTAAATGCTTCATGTTCAATAATGTTCTCGTATTAAATTTAGATTAAGGGCGGGACGAAATTACATCAATATACCCAATTTCAAAAAAAGAAATGGGGTCTTTGAACAAATTGCCATCCACTAATAATAAGTATAACGCCTAACTTTCGCGATATATTTCGCCAATCGGACAACTTGATGGGAATATCCGTACTCATTATCGTACCAAATGTAGAGCACCACGTTTTTGCCGCCAGGAGCGACTATGGTTGCCTTACTATCGTAAATTGATGGGGCAGTGGCACCGACAATATCCGAAGAAACCAGCTCATTGCTCAAAGCATATTTTATTTGCTCCACCAAATCACCTTCCAACGCATATTTTTTAATTATGGTGTCAATGCTTTCTTTTGATGTCTTGTTCTTCACTTCTAAATTAAGGATGGCCAAAGACCCGTTGGGCACGGGCACCCGAATCGCATTTGAGGTCAATTTTCCCTTTAAAGATGGGAGTGCCTTGGCAACCGCAGAACCGGCCCCTGTTTCGGTAATTACCATATTAAGTGCTGCGGCACGTCCTCGACGGTACTTTTTGTGCATGTTGTCCACCAAATTTTGATCATTGGTATAAGCATGTATAGTTTCCAAATGACCTTTTTTAATTCCTAAGGAATCTTCGATTACCTTTAAAATAGGAGTAATGGCATTGGTAGTGCACGAAGCCGCGGAATAAATGTTGGTTTTATCCGGGTCAAAGTCTGTATGATTAACCCCATGAACAATGTTCGGCACTTCTTTTCCTGGAGCAGTCAATAATACTTTGCTTGCTCCTTTGGATTTTAAATGTCTAGAAAGTGCAATATTGTCTCTAAAAGCACCTGTGTTATCAATAATCAAGGCGTTGTGAATACCGTGTTTGGTATAATCGATATCCTCCGGTTGGTTTGCACTGATGAACTTTACCGTGGTTCCATTGATTACCAGGGCATTTTTTGATTCATCCACATCCACAGTTCCTGTAAAAGGCCCATGTACGGAATCAGTTTTCAGGAGTGCAGCTCTTTTTTCGAGGACTTCTCGGTTCAATTCACCACGGATTACAATTGCCCGCAATCGTAGCTGACTGCCACGACCTGTTTTTGCCATAAGTTCACGTGCCACCAAACGACCAATACGGCCAAAACCGTAAAGCACTACATCTTTTGGTTTTATGGGTTTAGATGATTGGGCATCCTTTAGTTTATCAATAACAAAGGCCTTAACATTAAGATGGGCATTTTGGTTGTTGTGATACTCGTAGGTCAATTTGCCTATGTCCAGTTTTGCGGGAGGGAGGTTAAGATCGTTTATTGCCCTCAAAATCTCAACGGAATCGAAAATGGACATGGGTTTTTGCACAAATTCGCCAGCGTACTCGTGCAGGTTAATGATATCGCTTACATTTTTATCGATTATTTGGTTCTTGAACAGTACCACTTCAATGGCTTTGTCGTACCAAAGGTCACTGATGATTTTTATGAATTCTGTGGTTGCTTTTCGCCTGTCTGCCTGAAAGGCAAGCTCTTTTTCGTAAGATGAAATGTTACTCATGGGTTATGGTTGCGATTGTATAGTTAATTTTTGCGGCTAAATTATATATTTCAAACGTTTTCGTAAAACTTATTGGCAATAAAAAAGCGTCTCTTTAAAGACGCTTTTTAAGTGTTTTTTCAGCACTTACTGAAGTATCATATGTTCCTTTTCACCATCTTCATTGATCATGGTAAAACTGGTTCTTCCATATCTGGATAATTGACTGAAACGTTCTTTGGCGTCATCAATATCGTTGATGGGGTCGCCATCCAATTCAATGATTACTTTGTTTGTTAAGCCATATCTAGTATAGGACTCGGGAACATTGGTGATTTTCACCCCTTTTGACACCCCAAATTTCTCTTTGTCGGCCTTGGATAAATTTTTCACAGTAAATCCGGTGCCGGGCAATTCGATGCTGAGTCGCTTTTTCAAGACCACATATTTCACAAGACTTTCTCCGTCTCTGTTCAATGTAACCTCTACTTTGTCTCCAGGTCTTTTGGATGAAAGGTATCCAGAAAGTTCAGAGAACTTGCTCACTTGAATGTTATCTATTTGTTTTATAATATCACCTTCCATTAAACCAGCATCGTAAGCTCCAGATTCTTCTTCAACGCTGGAAATGTAAACACCTTCCAGATCATCTATCCCCATTTCTGTGGCAGCCGCTGGGTTAAGATCTCCACCTCTTATACCCAATTGTCCTTTTTGGACATTGCCAAATTCCATGATATCTTCAACCACTTTTTTGGCAATATTACTCGGTACTGCGAAAGCATAGCCCACATAAGAGCCAGTTTGCGATGTAATAGCCGTGTTGATACCAATAAGGTCACCATTTGTATTGACCAAAGCACCTCCACTGTTCCCCGGGTTTACGGCAGCATCTGTTTGGATAAAGGATTGCGCCCTTCTTGGGGAGAGCGACCTTGCTTTAGCACTTACAATACCTGCGGTTACCGTTGATGTTAAATTAAAAGGATTTCCAACTGCTAATACCCACTCTCCAATTTTGGCATTGTCAGAATCCCCAAAAGCTAAATAAGGCAAGCCATCCTCTGCATCAATCTTCAAAAGGGCAATATCGGAATCAGGATCGGTACCAATTACTTCCGCTTCATACGTTTTGTTATTATTCAGGGTTACTTCCAATTGACTAGAGTTGGCAATAACGTGGTTGTTGGTCACAATATATCCATCAGGAGAAATAATAACTCCAGATCCAGTTCCCACTTGTGGAGTTTGTTGGCGTTCATAACCATAAAAGAATTCAGCAATGCTGGATGGTCCTTTACTGATGGTCATATTTTTTACGTGCACCACAGAATTCACCGTTTTTTCAGCTGCAAGCGTGAAATCAACTTCATTGATTCCAGCGCCTCGTGCCGAAGTATCCAAATTACTGGTCGTAATAAAAGGTGTTTCTTGTTCTGGGGCGAACAATTTGTAGCTTTCTTTCTCAAAAAATAATTTGTAGGATCCCAACGTAATTGCGCCTGCAAATAGTGACACTAGGAATAAACTCGCTATTTTCTTCATAATTCAATAATTATTTAACATTAAGCCATATCAAAATTAAAATATTTCAATTTTTGAGCATGTGGGTTTAACGCTGTTTTAACTCCAAAAAAAACCTTAAAGATTCCCATATATTTGTTCCTTTGTAGATAATCATGGAACTACAGTTTTTTAAATATCAAGGAACGGGAAACGATTTTGTAATTATTGACAATCGTCAGGACATATTTCCCAAAAATAATACCAAGCTAGTTGCTGAACTTTGCGATAGAAGATTTGGCATAGGAGCGGATGGATTAATACTGCTTGAGAATGACAATATGTCGGATTTCAGGATGGTATACTATAATGCGGATGGAGCGGAAAGCAGCATGTGCGGTAATGGAGGTCGTTGTTTGGTCGCTTTTGCCCATTATTTGGGTATTGTGGAAAAAGAGACCACATTTAATGCGGTTGATGGTTTGCATTATGCCACGGTTGAAGAGGATATCGTTAACTTGAAGATGATCGATGTGGACAAAATTCACGAAAAGCAAAATCATAGCTTTTTGGATACGGGTTCTCCGCATCATGTTCAGTTGGTGAAGGAACTGGAAAAGTTTGATGTACAAAAAGAAGGAAAGAAACTCCGCTACGGAATTTATGGCGAGTCTGGAAGCAATATCAATTTTGTGGAGCAGACCAATGATAACACTTTTGATGTCCGTACATACGAAAGAGGAGTGGAAGGGGAGACCTTTTCTTGTGGAACCGGTGTTACTGCAGTGGCATTGGCCATGCACGAGTCAGGCAAAACATTCGCTAACGAAGTACATATTCATACTATTGGGGGTGATTTGACCATTTCTTTTGAGAAAAAAGATGGAAAATACAGCAATATCTTTTTAAAAGGTCCTGCTGTACAGGTATTTAAAGGAACAATAGAATGCTCAATCTAAAGGGAGAACAAATATACCTGCGTGCTTTGGAGCCCACCGATTTGGATTTTCTGTACAAATTGGAAAACGACACTTCGGTTTGGGAAATAAGTGGTACGTTGAAACCCTACTCTAAAAAAGTATTGCGATTGTATTTGGATAATGCCCATAGGGATATATATGATGTAAAACAGTTGCGGCTTTGTATCAGTAATCTTCAGCATGATTGTATAGGTTTGATAGATTTGTTCGATTTTGATCCCAAACACCGCAGGGCGGGCATCGGAGTTGTGATTGTTGAACCTGGGGATAGAAACAAAGGCTCCGGAGCAGAAGCTTTGTCACTCTTATGTGATTATGCTTTTTCCACCTTGGACCTGCATCAGTTGTACGCCAATATTTTGGAAGATAATGAAGCGAGTATTCATTTGTTCCAAAAAATGGGATTTAAGAAAATTGGAATCAAAAAAGAATGGATCAGAACCAGTAAAGGGTTCAAGAATGAAATAATGTATCAAAAGATCAACTCAAATGAATCTTAAGAAAGTACTTTGGGCAACGGCCATTCTTGGGCTTGCGATTTGCGGTTTTATCGCTTATCAAATTTACAGTGCGATTTTTAGCTCCAATACACAGTTCAATAATGATGAAGCATTTGTATATATAGAATCGGATGCTACCTTTTCTGATGTTACAACTTCTTTGGAACCACTATTGAAAAATCTATCCACTTTTGAGGCGGTTGCCAAACGCAAAGGATACATTGCTAATATTAAAGCCGGAAAATACGTCTTAAAAAAGGGAATGAACAACAACGAGATCATCAATACCCTGCGAAGTGCCAATATTCCTGTTCAGGTTTCATTTAATAATCAAGAATCTTTGGCCCTGCTGGCAGGAAGGATTTCCGAGCAGATTGAAGCGGACAGTCTATCCCTGCTTCAAACCTTTAATGAACCTAGTTTTTTGGAAGAAACCAAGTTTAATGATGACACTAAGCTGGCCATGTACATTCCCAATACCTATGAGTTCTTCTGGAATACCGATGCGGAGAGCTTTAGGGATAGGATGCGGAAGGAATACGACCGTTTCTGGAACGATGAACGCATCCAAAAAGCCGAAAACCTTGGACTTGCGCCAAACGAAGTTATCTCGTTGGCAGCTATTGTTCAAAAGGAAACTGCCAAAGTAGATGAACGTCCAAGAGTAGCTGGAGTCTACCTTAATAGAATTAGGAGGGGTATGTTGCTACAAGCCGACCCTACCGTTATTTATGCCATTAAAAAGGAAACAGGTAATTACGATACTATTATAAAAAGAGTTCTTTTCCGTGATTTAGAAATGGATTCCCCATACAATACCTATAAAAATGCGGGAGTTCCTCCAGGTCCGATTACCATGCCGGATATTACTTCCATAGATGCTGTTTTGAACCCTGAAAAGCACGATTATTTATATTTCGTAGCCGACGTTTCCAACTTTGGATACCACATTTTTGCGAAGTCTTTAGCGCAACATAACCGAAATAAAGTGCAATACACCCGTTGGTTGAACCAACAAAAAGTCCTTAGATAAAACTATTTACCGTTGATTTCCATCACTTTAACGGATTTTAAGGCTGATTTAAGAAATCTTTAAGAGCTTTAGGGTACCCATTAACTTATCTCCACCTATATTTGCCGGCCAATTTGATTTTTGATACGTATATGTATTGAGATCACAAATATGAACATTATGAAAAGATGGATAGGTTTTATACTGCATCTTGCCATGATTGTAGTTTTGACAAGTTTTGGTTCTTACACCGTAATGAAAAAAGGGGATGTTGAAATTCCTGAATCATTGAAGGTAACAGCCAATTTGGAATTCTTTGCACCGCAAGATTCCATCGCACTTCTTGACGAGGACGAGGTAACACCTCCTTTTCTGGGTAAAGCTTTTAATGGCTTTAAGGAAGCACTCGCTTTTAAAGAGTCCCAGGGTAAATATCATAGAGTAAACACATTGGGTTATTTGGGTAAATACCAGTTTGGTAGTAGTACCTTGCACCTTATGGGAGTTTACGATATGGATGATTTTTTGGAAAATCCAAAACTTCAGGAAAAGGCTTTTGAAGCCAATATTGCCCGTAACAAATGGATCTTGAGAAGAGATATAAAGCGCTTCAACGGAAAAACTATTGGTGGTGTCAAGGTGACAGAATCCGGTATTCTGGCTGCGGCCCATTTAGCCGGGGCTGGAAACGTAAAGAAGTATCTACGATCGTATGGACAAAACGATGTAACGGACGCTTATGGGAGTAGTATCTCATACTATATGAGCAAATTTTCGGGATACGATATTTCCAACATCGAACAGAAGAAAAATGCCAAAGTATAATTGGTAGAAGATTGTAAAAAAAAAGCTCCGATTTTCGGAGCTTTTTTTATGCATGAATAATATATATTGTTGGTCTTTTGTCCAAATCTATTCCAATTTCGCCCCACTCGTGAACACTTTTGGTTGAGATAAACTCGGTGGGTAAGGTAATATCACATGCGATGCAGAGTCGGGTGGACTTTTGTAGCGTTCTTAAAAGCTCTTTTACCAACTTGTTATTCCGATATGGTGTTTCCATAAAAATCTGGGATTGTCCTTTATCTCGGGATAGTCGCTCCAGATCTTTTATCATTTTTTTGCGTTCAGCATTGTCTATGGGTAAATACCCGTTAAATGCAAAATTCTGACCGTTCATGCCACTGCTCATCATGGCCATCAAAATAGAAGAGGGACCTACTAGCGGAACCACTTGAATTCTTTTTTCATGGGCAACACGGACAACATCGGCGCCAGGGTCTGCAATTCCAGGGCAGCCTGCCTCAGACAACACACCAATATCAAATCCATGAATGCAAGGGTCTAAAAAAGAAGGTATTTCTTCTAGGTTGGTGTATTTGTTCAAGGGCTGTAAATGGAGTTCGGGTTGGGATTTGCTGGGGCTCACTCGTTTAATAAAGCGTCTGGCCGTCTTCTCATTTTCTACAATGTAATGGTCGATTCGCTCTATGGTTCCCTTTACCGAAATAGGCAACACCTCCAAAGGAGCATTGTCTCCCAAAGTTGTGGGAATCAGGTATATTTTGCCTACCACTAAACCTGGTTTTTCCTCTTCCATGGCCTTAATTTAGCTTTTTCGCAATTGCCTCACAAGCACTGTCAATCATTTGATACACATTTTCGAAACCATCATTGCCACCATAATAGGGGTCGGGCACTTCTAGGATGCCCAATTCAACCTCACTCAACAACAATTTAACTTTGCTGGCTTCTTCCTTGTTTTCCGCAAGATTGGCTACATCTGAAAAATTGCTGCGATCCATTACATAAATATGGTCAAACTTAGAAAAATCTTGTTTTGAAAACTTTCTACACTTTTGATTGCTAATGTTCAGGCCATATTTTCGAGCCACAGCAATGGAGCGTTTGTCGGGCGGATTGCCAATATGGTATCCGGCTGTACCTGCTGAATCTACAAAAACGGAATCCGAATCAACTTTGGATTGCAAAATGCCTTCGGCCAATGGTGATCTGCAAATGTTTCCCAGGCAGATCATCAAAACTTTGGTTTTCATAAATGGGTTTGTGAAGTGTTAGGAGAACTTCTTGCTCAAATCCTCAATATACTTTCTAAACTGTTTATCAGTTTCAGCAAGGTTATCCACTGTTTTACAGGCATGAAGCACGGTAGCATGGTCCCGTTTTCCAATTTGAGACCCAATACTTGCCAAGGATGCCTTTGTGAATTTTTTCGCAAAGAACATGGCCAATTGTCTTGCTTGTACAATGTGGCGTTTTCTTGTTTTGGATTGAAGCGTGGCCACGTCCATCTCGAAGTAATCGGAAACCACTTTTTGAATGTAATCGATGGATACTTCTCGCTTGGTGTTTTTTACAAACTTTTCTACCACTTGTTGGGCCAACTCCAAAGTAACTTCGCGTTTATTGAAAGAGGATTGTGCAATCAATGAAATGATGGCGCCCTCCAATTCTCGAATATTGGTTTTAATATGTTTGGCTACGTGATCTATAATATCTTCTGGCATCTCAACCCCGTCGCGGTACAACTTGTTCTTCAAGATAGATACACGAGTCTCGTAATCTGGGTTTTGCAATTCGGCCGATAGCCCCCATTTAAAACGTGACAGCAGACGTTGTTCAATGTCCTGCATGTCAACAGGAGCCTTGTCCGATGTCAAAATTACTTGCTTGCCGTTTTGGTGCAAGTGATTGAATATATGAAAGAATACATCTTGTGTTCCAGATTTACCTGATAGGAATTGTACATCATCAATAATAAGTACATCAATTAATTGATAAAAATGGATAAAATCGTTTCGGGTATTCTTTTTTACCGACTCAATATATTGTTGGGTAAATTTCTCCGCAGAAATATAAAGAACTGTTTTTTCCGGATACTTGTCCTTAATTTCGACTCCAATGGCATGGGCCAAGTGAGTTTTTCCTAAACCAACTCCACCAAAAACCAGTAAAGGGTTGAATGATGTACCTCCTGGTTTGTTGGCTACGGCCATACCTGCCGACCTTGCCAATCGGTTGGAATCACCTTCCAAGAAATTTTCAAAGTTATAGTTTGGATTTAACTGGGATTCGATTTTTATGTTTCGAATACCGGGAATCACAAATGGATTTTTTAGTTCGGGACTTTTAGAGGTTATCGGCACATCCAATTCCTGAGGTCCCACAGCGGTACGGTTGGAACTTGGGATTTGTTCCGTAAAAGGTTCCTTGTTACCGTACTTGTTTTCCATTTTTATAACGTAGATTAGCTTTGCATTGCTGCCCAACTCACGGGTCATGGCAACTTTTAAAAGCTTTACATAATGTTCTTCGAGCCATTCGTAGAAAAACTTACTGGGTACTTGTATACTGAGCGCCTTATCAGTTAGTTTTATAGGTTTGATTGGTTCAAACCAGGTTTTGAATGCCTGCGGTTGGATGTTATCTTGGATAAAAGCCAAACAGTTGTTCCATACGGAATTAGCAGTAGCACTCATAGAAGTTTTTCCTTGTTTTAATGGTTAGCTTTAATATTTAAGAGTAAACATCTAAAGGGTTATAAGATGCTTATTGGATGCGACAAATATGTGAACAAATCTTTTAAAAAAAAAATGATTTTGTCATTGAAAGTTTTGTTTTTTTTTCGCATGTTACTCTCTCTTAAAGCAAGTCTCAAAATATATAATTTTTCAGTTAAAAATGGGTCTAAATTCATATTCTTTTCGGGTTCGATATGCAGAAACCGACCAAATGGGTGTTGTTTACCACGGTAATTATGCTCAATATTTTGAATTGGGTCGGGTAGAGTGGTTAAGGTCGATGGGAATCACTTACAAGAGTATGGAGGATAATGGAATAATGCTGCCCGTAATTTCTTTACATATTGATTATAAAAAATCTGCACTATATGATGATTTACTTACTGTGCGGACCAAATTAAAATCCAGACCCATGGTCAAAATTGAATTTGACTACAGCTTGTTAAATGAGTCGGGGGAATTATTGGCCACAGCAAATACCGTTTTGGCTTTTATGGATAAAAAAACAGGCAGACCTATAAAATGTCCTGATTATATTTTGGAAAAATTGTAGAATTAATCCAATTGTACAATTTTTACGTGTTGCATTTCATCGAAAAGTTGGAACACTTCCTCCGATTCACTTAATCGAACCGAAATAACAAGCGCACAATCCAATTCCATTTTTTGGGAAACAATGTTCAGGTTTTTCTGTTTAATAACCCGCATTACAATATCCATTTCTGGGTACCCAAATTGTAATCGAAACTGCGCCTTGATGGTTTTCTTTACAATCTGGGCATTTTCCAGGGCCATTTGAGCGGCGGTTTTGTATGCCTGAATCAAGCCACCGACCCCAAGTTTTGTGCCGCCGAAGATTCGAGTTACGGTAATGAGCACATTGGTAACATCAAAGGATTGGATTTGACCGTAAATGGGCATTCCAGCTGAATTATTGGGTTCCCCATCATCATTGGCCCTGTATGTTGGGTTTTCGACTCCGAGTTGCCAAGCGTAGCAAACATGGTTGGCTGTATGGTACTTTTTTCGAAGTTCCTCTACAATAGGTTTTACATCATCTTCCGAAGTAATAGGGTAGACCGCCGCGTAGAATTTGCTTTTTCGGTCTTTAAATAAAATCTCGGGCGAAGGTTTGTTGACGGTCTTGTAAACATCTTCTTTTTTCTCCATCAGAACAAAGCTACCAATATTATGCTCAAAATGGACAAAGCAACACCTCCCCAGTTTTTAAGACTCAACTTTTCCTTAAATAGTAAGATTCCGAAAATAGTGGAGAACATTACAATGGCGACATTATTTAAAGTAAAAATGGCAGCACTGCTCAAAATGTCCGAACGTAGGGCGCGAATCAAAAAATAAATGGAGAAATAGTTGGGTACACCAAGGACGATTCCACCCAATATATTTTTTAGGTTGATTTTTAACGGAGTTTTCACCGCTTTCATTCCGATAAAAATGAAGCCGGTCAAAGCGGCAAAACCAAAGGTCATGGAGGAGAATACGGGAATTTCCTGATCGCTCAAATGGATTTCCTCAAAATACTGAATACTGGTATCGATAACACCGGAGCCTAAAAACACCAATAAAGGAAGTATTAAAGCCTTTCTATTGATTCTGATACTCTTCTCTTTATTTGAGGCCAAGTAAACAGCAACCAAAGCCAATAGAATTCCAATAATCTGAAGCGGACTCAAATGTTCGCCATAAAGTACCACACCCATCACCACAGGAATGGCCAACGACATTTTGGTAGCTACAGAGGCGACAGAAACTCCAGAGACTTGTGCAGTTTTGGCCATTAGGTTAAAAATCACAATAAATAGAATACCCAATAGGATAGGCCCCACAAACCAAGGTTTGTTGGTTAAATCATTGACCCCGACAGGACCATCATATATAAAAAAGCCAACTATGCAGGCAACCACATAATTGGTGATGATGGCATATAGTGTCTGAATTTTATAAACGTCAAATAGTTTAAAGACCACAAAAATCAACGTGGAACTAAGAACACTAAGGGCAAGATATATCATTTACAATTTTGATTTTAGTTGGGCGATGTCTTCTTTGCCTACCTGAAGGTTCCAGACTTTAATGCCCAATTTTACTGCAGAATCGGTATTTTCTTTCACATCATCCACAAAAAAAGTTTCGTCGGCTGCAAGATTGTTTTCTTGCAATACGAAATCAAAAATTTCCGAATCCGGTTTGCGCATCCCAATTTCATAGCTCAGATAAAACTTGTCAAAAGCGTTTTTGAATCGATTGAACCGATTTATTCCCATTTGTTCCTTTACATATTCTATATGCAGGTCGTTGGTATTGCTCAACAAAATCATTTTGTATTGATTTTCCTTGGCAAGATTTTCAATAAACTGTAATCGTTCTTCCGGAAAATCCAATAAAATAGAGTTCCAGGCCTGCGTTAAATATTCCCTACTGGCTTTGGGAAAATGAGTTGAAACTTCATCCAAAAAATCCGAAGAGGAAATTAATCCTTTCTCATAATTTTGAAACAGACCCTCCAAATTTGGGGTCACTTCGGTAAACCCGTGCTGCACCATTGCCTTTGCCGTAGCAGGCTTGTCCAAATTGATGAGCACATCGCCAAAATCTAGGATTATGTTCTTAATCATTTATATATAAGGATAAGGTGTCGGTTAAAATCTGTTGCTGATGCGATAGGGTTCCTTTTAATTTTGGGGCAGGCACCCCTTTTTTAAAACGAACGGAACCTTTAAAAATCCGAGCCTCGTCCCACAGGTTTTCATCTATAAAAGTTTGAAGCGTTTTTGCCCCTCCTTCAACAATCAAGCTTGTAATGTTGTGTTGGTATATCGCATCACAGATTTGCGAGGCTAAAGGTTTTGAAAAATCAATCACAGTATACTCGATACCTTTAACGTATTTTGATTTGTCGTTCATCTGTGTCAAAACAATGGTTTGGACAGAAGTATCCAAAACGTGAAAGCCCGAATCAATTTTCAAATCCTTGTCCAAAACAACACGAATGGGGTCTTTGCCCGCCCAATTCCGGGTGGTCAATTTGGGATTGTCCTCCAAAACAGTTCGGGTTCCTACCAGAATGGCCTGTTCTTGGCTTCGCCATTGGTGCACCAACTGTTTGGAATGGGCATTGGTAATCCAGAAAGGTTCAGGACTCTCTTTTCGCAAAGATGCATCGGGCGCCAAAAAGTCATCATCGGACTCCGCCCATTTTAATATAATGTAGGGGCGATTCTTTTCCTGAAAGGTCAAAAAACGTTTGTGGTGTTCCCTGCATTCATCTTCAAGAATACCCACCGTGACTTTGCAACCCGCATCCTCCAATTTTTTGATGCCTTTGCCTGCAACCTTATCGTGGGGGTCCTGTAATCCGATAAAAACCTCCTTGAGTTTGTGTTTGGCAATCAAATCTGCGCAAGGTGGTGTTTTTCCGTAATGGGAGCAGGGCTCTAACGTAACATATAATGATGATTCCTGAAGTAAACTCTTGTCCTTCACAGAATTTATCGCATTCACTTCGGCATGTGGACCTCCATAAGGAGAGGTAAAACCTTCGCCGATAATTTTTCCGTTATGCACAATTACACATCCCACCATAGGATTGGGTGCAGTGGTTCCCAGTCCTTTTTTGCCCAATTCTATGCATCGGAGGATGTATTTTTGATGTATATTCACCCCGCAAAAATAGAACAATAAAAATACAATATGGGAGATACGGTGATTCGAGAAATAACCCCCGAAGACAACGCACAGGTGGCCCAAGTAATACGCAAGGTTTTTGAGGATATGGGTGTGCCCAAAGTGGGAACCGCCTATGCAGATAAGGCGTTGGACGATATGTACTCCAATTACAATGTGCCAAAGGCCACTTACTTTGTAGTGGAGCATCAAGGGCGGATTATTGGTTGTGCAGGTGTGGCACAATTGGACAACTACGATGGAAATGTATGTGAACTTCAAAAAATGTACTTTTTGGAAGAGGCGAGGGGCAAGGGTCTTGGTGCCAAAATGATAGCAATATGTTTGGACAAAGCCAAGGAATTCGGTTTTGAAGCATGTTATCTGGAGACCATGCCCTATATGGAAGCCGCTCAAAAATTGTACAAAAAGAACGGTTTTGATTATATAGATGCCCCAATGGGTAACACAGGGCACTATTCTTGTCCGGTTTGGATGCTTAAAAAGTTGTAATGCTCCTCAAAGAAATCAAGGATATTTTCCACAGAGAATTGGGTGAACTCTATCCCAAAGAGGAAATAGATTCCTTTTTCTACTCCTGCATTGAACACTACCTGCAATTGGAGCGATTTATTCTTGCCATTCAGCCTGGAATTACCTTGACCCAAGAAGAAGAACAGCCCCTTTTTGAAGCGTTGACCGAATTGAAGACAGAAAAACCCCTTCAATATATTTTGGGAACGGCCCATTTTATGGATTTAGAGCTTCAGGTAAACGAAAATGTTCTTATTCCACGACCCGAAACCGAGGAGTTGGTCCAATGGATTTTGGATGACTTTCAGAAGGAAGGCCAATTTAAGTTGGACGCTGAGCGTAGTCGAAGCGTCATTTCGACTACGCTCAATGACCATTCGTTGAAAATTCTGGATATCGGCACAGGCAGCGGTTGTATTGCCATTGCTTTAGCAAAGAATCTACCCGATGCGAAGATTTATGCCTTGGATGTTTCTGAAGAAGCACTGGAGGTTGCTAAAAAAAATGCAAAATCAAATGGAGTGAATATTGGGTTTGTGCATCAGGACATTCTTAATCCTGAACTCGAACTCGAGTTTAAACTTCATTTTGATGTCATTGTATCCAATCCGCCTTATGTCAGGGAGTTGGAAAAGAATACAATCAATAAAAACGTAAAAGATTTTGAACCTGGTACAGCTTTGTTTGTCTCGGATGAAGACCCTTTGTTGTTTTACAAAGCCATCATTGATTTTTCGGAAAACAATCTTAACGAAAATGGAAGTCTTTACTTCGAAATCAACCAATATTTGGGGGAGGAAACCAAAGCACTTTTCAATGCCCGTAATTTTTCGGAAATTGAACTGCGAAAAGACATTTTTGGCAATGATAGAATGCTAAAAGCAAAGAGAACATGAACATCCAAGAAAAAATTAACTCCCTCCGCGATGAGTTGAGGGACCACAATTATAAATATTACGTGCTCGATGAGCCGTCCATTTCCGATTACGAATTTGACATGAAGCTGAAGGAGCTTCAAAAACTGGAAGCCGAGCATCCCGAATTTGGTGACCCGACTTCGCCGACATTGCGAGTAGGTGGAATGGTCACCAAAAATTTCGAGACTGTTCCCCACGAGCATCGAATGTATTCTTTGGACAATTCCTATTCCAAGGAAGATTTGGAGGATTGGGAGAAACGTATTCAGCGTATTTTGGGTGATGTTGAGGTTGAGTTTACCTGTGAGTTAAAGTATGACGGGGCCTCCATAAGTCTAACCTATGAAAACGGACAATTGATGAAGGCCGTTACCCGTGGTGATGGTTTTCAAGGTGATGATGTGACCAATAACATTAAGACCATAAAATCGGTTCCCTTACAGTTGAAGGGGGATTATCCTCCAAAATTTGATATTCGAGGCGAAATTATTTTAACACTTGAGGGCTTCGCAAAAATGAATGCAGAGCGTGTTGAAGCTGGTGAAGACCCTTATATGAATCCAAGGAACACGGCATCGGGCAGTTTAAAGCTTCAAGATAGCGCCTTGGTGGCTCAACGCCCGTTGGAATGTCTGTTGTATAGTATAGCCGGTCAAAATCTTGGAGTTACATCTCAATTTGAGGTTCTTGAAAAGGCTAGGTCATGGGGCTTCAAGGTGCCAACCGTGGCCAAGCTTTGTAAATCCACAACGGAAGTGATGCAGTTTGCAGATTACTGGGAGGTAAACCGTCACAATCTACCATACGAAACAGATGGGGTAGTGGTTAAGGTAAATAGTATCCAACATCAAGACGAACTCGGGTACACTGCCAAATCGCCAAGATGGGCAATGGCCTACAAATTCAAGGCCGAGCAAGCAACAACAATCTTAAATAAAATCACCTATCAAGTTGGGCGTACAGGTGCGATTACCCCTGTTGCCAATCTGGAGCCTGTTTTATTGGCGGGAACTACGGTAAAACGTGCCTCCTTGCACAATGCCGACCAAATAGCCAAGCTCGATGTCCGCGAAGGGGATACCGTTTTTGTGGAGAAAGGAGGGGAAATCATTCCTAAAATTGTAAAGGTTGATTTTACTAAGCGACCAAAAGACTCAAAGCCAGCGAACTATATTGCCCACTGTCCCGAATGTGGTACCGAACTAATTCGTAAGGAAGGGGAGGCGCAACATTTCTGTCCTAACGATATTGGTTGTCCAACACAGATAACTGGTCGTATTCAGCATTTCATTTCTCGAAAGGCCATGGACATTGAAGGTTTGGGGGGCGAAACGGTGGAATTGTTGTTTAAAGAAGGTTTGATAGGCAATTATGCAGACCTCTACATTTTAACCAAGGAACAAATCTTGCCTTTAGAGCGAATGGCTGAAAAATCCGCTGAAAATTTGGTAAAAGGTGTTGAGGCATCGAAAACAATCCCGTTTGAACGGGTCCTTTTTGCTTTGGGAATTCGTTATGTTGGGGAAACGGTAGCCAAAAAATTGGCAAAAGCCTTTAAAAATATTGATGCGTTAATAGCTGCTTCACAAGAACAACTGGTTGCTGTAGACGAAATAGGGGAGCGAATTGCGGAAAGCGTAGTCAATTTTTTCTCGGAGCCCGCCAACATGGAGATTATTGACCGGTTAAAATCCTACGGATTGCAATTTTCATTGTCAGAGGAGCAATTGGAAAATCAAACGGATATACTAAAAGGACAAACTTTTGTGGTTTCTGGAGTGTTTGAGACTGTCAGTAGAAATGAGCTAAAGAAATTAATTGAGGACAATGGGGGCAAAGTATCCTCATCCATATCTTCAAAAACTAGTTTTTTGATTGCTGGGGATAAAATGGGCCCCAGTAAAAAAACAAAAGCGGAAAGTTTGGGTGTTCCCATCATATCGGAACAGGAATTTTTACAAAAACTAGAAGTATGATACCTCAATCCTTCGAAGAATTTGAATCAGCCTTGGAACAGAAGGGGCCGCCAAACAGATGGTCTGAACCCTTAAAATCGCTATGGTTCGATGCGATGGGGGATTGGGAATCTTCCCATAACATTGCTCAAGATATCCATTCGTCCATGGGCAGTTGGATTCATGCTTACCTGCACCGAAAAGAAGGTGATAAGTGGAATGCGGGCTATTGGTACCGCCAAGCGGGAAAACCTTTTCCAGAATATAGTTTGGAGGAGGAGTTGAAAGTGTTGGTGGAAGCCAATCTGTAAAATTCAATGTCACAAATCAGATTTGAGCGCCAATATTTTTAGAAACTTACCGGTAACATTTTAACGAAATTTAACCGTTGATTTTGTCATGATGCCTTGATGGCAAAAAATTGAAATCTTCCATCCATCAATCCAAATGGGCTATAGGTCAATTGAGCCTTAATTTTTTTGGATTTAATCTACATCTTGCTACATAATTATAACAAGTTAAGACTATGAAAACAAGCAAGATATGGGTGGTTCCATTCCTTTTGATATGTATTTATTGGTCCTGTGACCCCAATGAACCAGATTCAATTTATGTGAACACGGCCCCTTCGATTAAAAATTATTCCTTCACCGCTCCGGAGGATATTTCGGATACACAACTAATAGGTAAAGTATCCGCTACGGATGTGAACAATCAGAAATTGACGTATACCATTTATGAGGATGTTAGCGGACTGTTCTCAATATCTGAAGATGGAAATCTTAGATTGGCCAGTGGCATGTCCTTGGATTTTGAGACTGCCACGGAGCATAATTTTACCGTTAGGGTATTCGATGGTATTGTGGGGAGATATGCAACGATTTCAATCAATGTTGCAGATGTGAAAGAATTCGCCATTGGGCCAAATACCCTAGAGGCCATGGAAAATAGTACTACGGATGAAATTATAGGTGTATTGGGAGTGAACGACCCCAATGACGATACCTATACATTCTCCATTTCCGTAAACAACAACAACTTGTTCGAGATTACCGAAAAGGGTGAACTGAGCTTAGCTCCTGGTATGGCATTGGATTATGAAACCGCCCAGTGGCATAAGATTACAGTGGAAGCGCAGGGAGCGGAACAATTGATATCCGAAGAAATAACGATTAATGTGATCAATGTAGCCGAGTTGAATGACCTTACATCATTCATTACAACCTGGAATGTCGACAATGGGCAGATAGTCACTTTGGGAATCAACCCCGACTACGTCTATGATTATGCCATAAATTGGGGAGATGGCACCTTGGAAAACCTCACAGATGACAAACCTTCGCATACCTACACTACGGCAGGAGTCTATTCCATTGCGATACAAGGCAATTTCCCAGCATTGCAAATGGAGAACAGTGATGTTCCCTCGCAAATAGCTCTTGCATCAATAGATCAATGGGGAGCGATTAACTGGCAATCCATGTACCATGCCTTTTATAATTGTGAAAATATGATAAACAACGCCACCGATGTACCCGATCTAGCCCAAGTAACCAATATGTCCGGCATGTTCTACAATGCACTGGCCTTTAATGGCGACCTGGAACCTTGGGATGTGGGCAATGTTACCAATATGTCACAGATGTTCTACAATGCAAATGCTTTTAATGGTGCCATTACTACATGGAACGTTTCCCAAGTAACGGATATGTCCGAAATGTTCTTTGGGGCCAATATGTTCAATAAAGATATTGGAGCATGGAACGTTGGTAATGTAATTTCCATGAAAAACATGTTTGGATTTACATCTTTTAATCAAGATATATCCAATTGGGTTGTGAGCAATGTAGAAAACATGAGCGGAATGTTTGGCTATGTAACTAATTTCAATCAAGATATTGGTGGTTGGTCCGTTAATAAAGTAACCGATATGTCTGCAATGTTCTCAGAAGCATCATCGTTTAATCAAGATATAAGTAGTTGGGATGTAAGCCAAGTTACCGATATGAGCTACATGTTCAATGGTGCTGAAGCCTTTAATCAAGATATTGGCAGTTGGGATGTGGGGCAAGTGACCAACATGGCTGTTATGTTCAATAGTGCAACATCATTTAATCAAGACCTAAGTAATTGGAATGTTGAAAACGTGACCAATATGAACCTAATGTTCAAAAGCGCAGAGAAATTTGATCAAAGCCTAGGAAATTGGAACATCGGTAAGGTGACCACTATGGCATCTATGTTGAATAGTTGTGGAATGTTATCTTCAAATTACGGTGCAACTTTAGAAGGTTGGGCCAATCAATTGGTGCAGCAAGATGTTGAATTGGGCGCTATCGGACTTGAATATTGTTCGGGAAGTAATGCTGCCCTTGCCCGAGATTTTTTGGTCACGGATTTTGGCTGGGACATTTCAGGTGATTCGGCGGTTGTGTGCCCCTAATATAAAAGCGATTCATTTTCTCTTAATTTAGATTGTTTACCGTCGAAGGCATAATAGGTTTTCGACGGTTTTTCTTTTTTTGTCCTCAGAGTTCTGTTCTTAGAAATCAGAAATAAGATTTCTCACATTCGTTCGAAATGACAAGAGTTTCCCTGTCATTCATAATGCAAACCGGCTATGGTTAAATATCAAGGTGTAACTGTCAATCCAAAAAGGGCATCCGTCAGATCGTGCGCAATTCTTTTTCAAAATTTGGACATCTTGCCTAATATTTAATATGTTAAAAAAATAAGTTATGAAAATCAAAAGACTAAGTCTTGTTTTAGTCACCGTTTTGGTTCTTTGGTCCTGTGGTAAGGACGATGGCCCGGAGCCTGCGAAGAACAGTGCCCCAATAGCAGTTGAAGGTTTAAGCCAAAACGTGGAGGTTTTTGAGGATTTGGCCGATACGGAGGTGATTATGAGCATTGAGGCCACGGACCCTGAAAATGATAAACTTACCTTCTTCATGAAAACAAACAGTGAGGATCTTTTTGAAATTACAGTCGAAGGTGATTTAGGCCTTGCTGAAGGTAAAAACCTTGATTATGAGACAACTCAACAACATCAGGTCGTGGTGGTCATAAGCGACGGGGTTAATGAAGTTGAGGTAAATGTAACCATTATGGTGGGCAACATAATAGAAAGCTTAGCGGAAGATCCTGCGTCGTTCATCACGGTTTGGAAAACCACCAATGCCAACGAAACTATCACCATAGGTACCAATCCAGGGTATGCCTACAGTTATACCGTGGATTGGGGAGATGGTACTGCCGAAGAACAGTTGACCACACAAAACCCGAGCCATCAATATGAAGAGGCAGGTACCTTTACCGTAGCAGTTCAGGGTACGTTCCCATCCATCGTTATGGATAATACGGATGCTTTTTCCAAGAAAGCCCTGGTTTCCATAGAACAATGGGGTACCCTACAATGGCAAACCATGAAACGTGCATTCATGGGGTGCGAAAACATGGTATATAAGGCACAAGATAAACCTGATCTTTCACTTGTGACCAACTTGAACAGTATGTTCGCCAATGCAAAGGCCATGAACGCCGACCTTTCCAGCTGGAATGTAAGCGGTATTACCAATATGGGTAGCATGTTTGCAGCCGCCAGCAGTTTCAACGGAAACATAAGCAATTGGGATGTGATAGGTGTTGCAGACATGTCATACATGTTCTACAATGCCGAGGCTTTTGCAGGAGATATTTCATCTTGGCATGTGAACAGTCTCGGCAATATGTATTATATGTTTAACGGAGCATCTGCATTCAACGCAGACCTGAGCCAATGGACAGTCACCAATGTTTTGGATATGTCCGGGGCTTTTGCCAATGCAACGTCCTTCAATTCCGATATCAGTGGATGGGACGTGACCAATGTAAGTTCCATGTGGGCCATGTTCTACAACGCATCGGATTTTGATCAGGATTTGGGCGGTTGGGAAATAGCAAGCGTGACCAATTTGGAAAATATGTTGGACGGTTCTGGAATGTCCAGAACCAATTACGAGGCTACTTTGATCGGATGGTCCAACTTGGCAGATAACATGAACCCTAATTTAAACAATATTACATTAGGTGCAGATGGGTTGGAATATTGCTCGGAAGATGCAGTTTTATCACATGGCAATTTAAAGGATATCCACGGATGGCAAATTGTAGGGGATACACAAAATTGTAACTAGCAATAGAGGTTTAATAACCTTTGATGATTTGTTTTATTTTTTGATTCGCCACCATTGGAACATTGTTTCCTTTGGTGGTTTTTCTTTTTTCGACCTCAGAAATCGGATATCAGACATCAAACATCAAACAGTAATGCTAACTCCTTTTGCTGAAGCATTTTTGTCCGAATCAAAATAGAAATCGATTCTTCCTAAATTGATTCCGTAGCATCCAACTTGATTAACCAATACCGAATTCCCATTTTGGTTGGTACGTATATCGGGTTTATCCAAAAAAGTATGGGTGTGCCCGCCAATAATCAAGTCGGTATGGAAGGTGCGCTGTGCCAGTCGAGTATCACAGGGTCTGTCGGGATTTTTGTAATCGTAGCCTAAGTGAGATAGACAAACAATCAAATCACACTGTTCCTTTTCCTTTAATTGCTTTTCCATGTCCAAAGCGATTTCGTATGGGTTCAGGTACTGGGTTTCTTTGTACAATTTTTGGGTCACCAATCCGTCCAATTCAATACCAATGCCATATACTCCGATTTTGACACCATCGACCATATAGGTTTTATACGGTTTTACGTAACCGTCCATCACGGTGTTGGAAAAATCGTAATTCGCACTGATCATTTCAAAAGTGGCATACGGCATCTGAGCTAATAAACCCTCAATTCCATTGTCAAAATCATGGTTTCCAATGGTAGCGGCATCATACTTCAACTTGCTCATCAATTTAAACTCCAATTCTCCGCCATAAAAATTGAAGTAAGGTGTTCCTTGAAAAATATCACCTGCATCAAAAAGGAGGGTGTTCGGATTCTCATTTCGAATCTGCTCTACTAACGTTGCCCTTCGGGCAACTCCACCCAAATTGGGGTATCTGGAGTGGGAGGAGGGGAAGGTATCAATATGACTGTGCACATCGTTGGTGTGCAGAATAGTGATTTGCTTTTTTCCCAGATTGGAACACGAACTTAAACTTAGCCCTCCCAAACCAATCAGGGTCGAAGCGGCGGTGGTATTGGTAATAAAATCCCTTCTTTTCATCTAGTTCAATTGTTTTATACGATCATCTGTAACTGCCTTTATGGTATCTACTTTTTTAAGGTAGTCGATAATAGCATTTCGTAAAAGGTAATCGGTTGCTGTTCTTGAAATAATCTCGTTAAAAAAACCTGCGCTGGGGCCTCCATTTACAAGATAATCAGAGGTGGCCACATAGTAATTTCGGGTTTCATCAAAAGGCTGCCCTTGTATGTTCACAGATTCCAGCGAACGGTTTTTGTCCGTAACAATCTGTATACCCGATACTGGGTGTCTTCGCGAGGACTTGGCCACAAAATCAATGAGTTGCCTTGCGGCCGAACCACTAAGTTCAACAACTTCGATATAATTTTCAAAGGGCATTACTTCGTAGGCATTTCGCGCACTTACGTTTCCTTCAGAAATTACGGATCGTACACCACCAGCATTTAGTACTACAAAATCCAAATCTTTACCCGACCTAGAGTGAAAAATGGGGGCGGCCTGCTCAAAAACAATATCGGCCATTAGGTTGCCCATGGAAGAGGTACGCTCACCATCTTTTAACAACAAGGGTTTGGGAGCGTAAGCCAAAGTACTGTCCAATACTTCATTGATTCTATTTTTGTAAGGTTCTACAAACTTGGCAATGGAATCGGTTTGGGCTATCGTGGAATCGATAGGAATTTGCTTGCCCTCTATTTTGCTGAGTTTACCTGTATCGGTTTTACAGGACATCATAAAACAAAAAGTTGTAAATACAACAAATTGTTTAAATTTTAGATTGTTCACGTACGTATATTTGTTAAGTCGTCTTGGTAGATTAATTACCTTTGTAAAAATCATCAAAAATATGTTTTTGAAAGGACTCCAAGACAAATTTAAGGTTAAATCCGGGCTTAAATATTTAAAGGAGGAGATGAATAAGCCTCCAAAGTCCGTGATCAGGGAGAAAGGAATTACCAGTATCGGTTGTATTGTTGATGTTGATAATTTCCATAAAGCGGAAGCCTTTTACGAACTTATTGATGAGTTTGAGTTGCGACCCAATGCCATAAAGATTATTGGCTACAAAAGGGAATATGATAAAAACTCTCCCTATGCCATCCAAATGTTTTCCGATAGGGACCTTGGCTGGAAGGGCCAGATTGAAAATGGTTATGTTCTGGAGTTTTTGGGCAGGGAATATGATATGTTGATCAATTATTATGAAGAAGATAATTTAATGATGAAATTACTTTCAGTAAAAACTCCCGCTCGACTCAAAGTTGGTTTAGGTACCCAAGACCCCAAGGTCAACGATTTGATTTTAAATACTCCCATGAACGATTTTAAGTTGTTCAAGAGTGAATTGAAAAAGTATTTGAAAGTCTTAAAAGAAATTTGAACAAATGGAACAATTGATCGGAACAGGAGTAGCATTGATAACTCCGTTCAGAGAAGATTTATCGGTGGACGTGGATGCGTTGGAGAGCGTGGTTGAATATAACATTCAAGGTGGTGTTGACTATTTGGTGGTGTTAGGAACAACTGCCGAATCTGCAACACTTTCACAAACCGAAAAGCAACTGGTAGTCGATGTTGTGGTGCGCGCCAATGCAGGAAGATTACCTTTGGTACTTGGGGTTGGAGGCAACAATACCATGGCTGTGATCAATGAGTTAAAAACATTGGATTTGTCCGATTTTGATGCCATTCTTTCTGTTTCACCTTACTACAACAAGCCTACACAAGAAGGAATATACCAGCATTTTAAGATGATTTCGGAAGTATCGCCAATTCCTATAGTCCTTTATAATGTACCATCAAGAACAGGGAGTAACATGTTGCCAGATACCACTTTGAGATTGGCCCATGATTTTTCCAACATTGTGGCAATAAAAGAAGCTTGTGGGGATTCGGTGCAAATAGATAAAATAATCAAGGGCAAGCCTGAAAGCTTTTTGGTGATTTCCGGCGATGATGCAACCGCTTTGCCAACTGTTTTGGCAGGTGGAGCAGGAGTCATCTCGGTTCTGGGGCAAGGATTACCCGCACTATTCTCTGAGATGATCAAGTCTGGTCTGGAAGGAAATGCAAAAGATGCTTATGTAATTCATCACAAAATATCTGCATTAATGTCCCTTATTTTTGAAGAAGGTAACCCAGCGGGCATCAAAAGTATTTTTGAATGCAAGAATATTTCTAGAGCCACGGTTAGGTTGCCATTGGTGGAAGCAACCCCTGGTTTAAAAGAGAAAATTGCCAGTTCATTGAAGACGTTGGACAAAGCACATGTTTAAAATTCGTTAAATGTTGTACAAATTCTTGGGGATTGGTCGCAGTACCCTTTACATTTGAGTGGTAAAAATTCTTTTTTTATATCCATTCAATATCACTAATTTTGCAAAATGTTTTTGAAAATGAGGTCAATACTCCTTTTTTGTTGTGCAGCAGCGCTTCTAGTATCCTGTAGTGAGTACCAAAAGGTGCTTAAGAAAACCGATGTTAAGGCTAAATACGATATGGCCGAAAAACTCTATAACGAAGGGGATTACAAAAGAGCGGTGCGTTTGTTCGAACAAATTGCACCAAAATATGTGGGCAAGCCTCAAGGAGAGCGGGTGATGTTCTTCTTTGCGGATAGTTATTTCAAAAATGGCGATTACTATTTATCCGGATATCAGTTTGAGCGTTTTATAAAGTCTTATCCTCGGAGTGATAAAATCCAAGAAGCGAGCTTTTTGGGAGCTAAAAGTTATTATATGCTCTCACCAAGATATTCCTTGGACCAAACGGAAACTGACAAAGCCTTGTTGAAGTTGCAAACCTTTATCAATAATTATTCCGAGTCGGAATATTTTGAGGAGGCCAATACCATGGCCAAGGAATTGACTACCAAAAAAGAAAAGAAACAAATTGAAATTGCGAAGCAATTCAATAAGCTAGGAAAGTTTAATTTACCTGTATTGATATCAGCCATAACGGCGTTTGATAATTTTATTACGGACAATCCTGGGTCGGTGTTTAGGGAGGAAGCTCTTTACTACCGAATTGAAGCGGCTTCAGAATTGGCAATGAACAGTACAGAGGATAAAAGGAAAGAGCGATTGGAAGATGCTCTTGACTCGTATAATAATTTAATGCGTTATTTTCCAGAGACGGAATTTAAGAAAGAGGCAGATAAAATGGCCGAATCCCTTCAGGAGGAATTAAATGCGTACACTACTACTTTATCTAAATAAGAATTAGTTTTTAAACCACTGCATATGCAAGATTTGAAAAACACCAAGGCACCGGTTTCCACAGTTACACTCAATAGAAATGAGTTCGATGAAAAAACCGAAAACATTTACGAAGCTATTTCCATAGCTTCAAAAAGAGCCATCCAAATCAATTCCGAAATAAAAAAGGAATTGTTGGAGAAGCTTGAAGAGTTCGCAACATACAGCGATAGCTTAGAAGAGGTGTTCGAGAACAAAGAACAAATAGAAGTTTCCAAGTTCTACGAAAAATTACCAAAACCACATGCTTTGGCAGTACAAGAGTGGTTGGAAGATAAAATCTACTACAGGAATACAGAGAAAGACGCTTAAGAAATGCTAAGCGGTAAAAATATCCTTTTGGGAATTTCCGGGGGAATTGCCGCGTACAAGACTACGTTTCTTGTTCGTTTACTGATTAAAGCTGGTGCCAAGGTCAAAGTTGTAATGACCCAGAGCGCCAGCTCTTTTGTTTCCCCCCTTACCTTGTCCACACTCTCTAAAAATCCAGTTTTGATGGATTTTGTGAACAAGGAAGATGGAAGTCTTTCTTGGAATAATCATGTGGAGCTTGGACTTTGGGCAGACGTTATGCTGATTTCCCCGGCGACTGCCAATACTTTGTCCAAAATGGCCAACGGAACCTGTGATAATTTACTTTTGGCCACCTATTTATCTGCAAAGTGTCCAGTTTATTTTGCCCCGGCAATGGATTTGGATATGTACAAGCACCCATCTACTAAAAACTCTTTGGAAAAACTGGAATCTTTTGGCAATACCATGATTCCGGCCGAATCTGGCGAATTGGCCAGCGGTTTGCATGGAGAAGGGCGTATGGCAGAACCTGAAAATATTGTTTCATTTATCGTGGATGATTTGGCCAAAGGTTTGCCGTTATCAGGAAAAAAAATATTGATCACTGCAGGGCCCACCCATGAAGCTATTGACCCTGTCCGTTTTTTGGGGAACCGTTCCACAGGTACTATGGGTTTTGAACTGGCCAAGAAGGCCGCCAGCTTAGGGGCGAACGTAATTTTGGTATCAGGTCCAACCCATTTGAGCGTAGATCATAACAACGTCCAACTGATTCGGGTTACTTCTGCACAAGAAATGTATGAAGCTTGCCACGAACATTACGGCGAAATGGATGTTGCCATTTGTGCAGCTGCCGTAGCTGATTATCGACCTAAAGCTATCGCAACGGAAAAAGTGAAGAAGAAGGAAGGTGATATGAACATTGAATTGGAGCGAACTCCTGATATTTTAATGTCGCTTGGTGAGATTAAGAAAAATCAATTCTTGGTCGGATTTGCTTTGGAAACCCAAAAAGAGCTCGAGAACGCCATGGGCAAGCTCAAGAGAAAACATTTGGACGGCATTGTTCTCAACTCTTTAAAAGATGATGGTGCTGGGTTTGGAGGAACTACCAATAAAATCACCTTCATAGATAAGAATTCGGAGATAAAAACGTTTGGTTTGAAGACGAAGCCCGAAGTGGCTTCCGATATTTGGGAAGAAATCATCTCCAGAATCCATGCGTAAAATACTTTTTTCCGTTTTTCTATTACTTATTGCCCTTGAGGTTTCCGCACAGGAGCTGAACTGTCAGATAACGGTAAACTCTGACCAAGTTGGACAAACCAACCAGCAGATATTTAAGACTCTGGAGCGTTCACTTAACGATTTTGTGAACAAGAGTAAATGGACAAATAGGGTATATCGCGAAAATGAACGGGTGAATGCACGGATGTTTATCACCGTTACCCAATATGAATCGGACCGATTTGAAGCTAATATCCAGATTCAGTCCACTCGACCCGTTTTCAACACCACCTACGAGAGTCCAGTGTTCAATTATAAAGACAATTCATTCAACTTTCTGTACCAAGAATTTCAACCATTGGTGTACAACCCTAATTCCTTCGATTCCAATTTGGTCGGGGTCATTTCATATTACGTGTATGTTATTTTAGGTTTGGATGCTGATACCTTTTCATTGGAAGGCGGAAACGATTTTTATCGACAAGCCCAGAATATTGTAACGCAGGCGCAGAGTTCCAGTTACAGTGGGTGGAGCCAAGAAACTGGCGAACGAAGTCGTTTTGAATTGGTGGACAATCTTTTGAGCAACTCTTTTAGGGAATATCGCATCGCCATGTACAATTACCACAGAAAAGGACTCGATATTTTGGCGGACAACAACAGTACGGGCAAGCAAATCATTGCCGGTAGCCTTCGTTTATTTGAAACCTTGATCAGCCGTAGGCCCAATGCCTTTTTGATTCAGACCTTTTTTGATGCCAAGTCAGAAGAAATACAGAACATCTTCTCCGATGGCCCCAAGGTGGACATTGTAAAACTTAAGGAAACCCTGAACAAAGTGGCTCCATTTTATTCCGGCACATGGAATGAAATAAATTACTAGTGCAGTTCTCTAAAGAGGTTTATCTTTACGGGTAAAATCTTCAATATTGCTAGTAAATCTATCTATCCAAAATTACGCACTGATTGACGATGTAAGTGTTTCGTTTTTAAACGGATTCACTACCATAACCGGTGAAACTGGAGCTGGGAAATCGATACTCTTGGGAGGCCTGTCCATGGTATTGGGTAAGCGTGCCGATTTATCATCCCTTAAAAACAAAGAGCAAAAGTGTGTTATAGAGGCGGAGTTCAATATTTCCAAATATCAGCTCCAGCCGTTTTTTAAGGAGAACGATTTGGATTATGACGATACCACAATTCTTCGTCGAGAAATCCTGCCGAGTGGAAAATCCAGAGCGTTTGTAAACGATTCTCCCGTTACTTTGGATGTTATGCGAGCATTGGGAGACCAGTTGGTGGATGTCCACTCACAACACCAAACTATGCGCCTGACTGAGAATGATTTTCAAATGAAGGTGCTCGATGCTTTGGCAGATAACACGAATAATCTTTCTGCATATACCGCGGAACTTGAGAAGTTGCGAACTGCATCCAAAGAGCTTCGGGAATTGGAGGATTTTCAGGCTGATGCCGATAAAGAACACGACTATAACAGTTTTTTGCTAAAGGAATTGGAAGATGCAAAGCTCAAAGAAGGCATGCAGGAGGAGTTGGAAGAAGAATATGAGCAATTGAGCAATGTGGAGCAGATTATGGAGCAATTATCTGCCGGTCATCAGTTGTTGAATGATGAACAATTGGGCATTGTGGGCCGACTTACCGATTTAAAAAGAGCATTTCATGATCTGACGGATTTTGGTACCGACTATAAATCATTGAGTGATAGGATTCAATCGGTTTTGATTGAAACAGACGATATTGCTTCCGAATTAGAACAGTTAAAGGACGGAGTAGAAGCCAACCCTGTTAGACTGGAAGTGGTGAATGGACAATTGCAGCAATTGTATGATCTACAAAAAAAACATCATACCGATTCAGTTTCAGATTTAATTGTGATTCGTGAAGAATTAGCTCAAAAAGTAGATGAAGTTGCCAATATTGAGTCTAAAATCAAACAAAAACAAGAAGAAGTCGAAACCATCACCAAAAAAGTGACTGCATGGGCCAAAAAAATAAGCAATGGTAGAAAGGCTGTTATTCCTAAGTTAAACGAAAGGCTTCAGGCAAACCTGGCATCCTTGGGAATGCCTTCTGCTACTTTTAAAATTGAAGTAAGCCCATCCAAATCATTTAAAGTCAATGGAAATGATGATTTGGAATTTTTATTTTCCGCAAATAAGGGGTCCAATTATGGGGAATTAAAAAAAGTGGCATCTGGAGGTGAACTCTCCCGTATTATGCTGACGATAAAATCTATTTTGGCGGAGTACGAAAATCTACCCACGATGATGTTCGATGAGATTGACACAGGGGTATCAGGTGAGATATCCAACCGAATGGGGGAAATCATGCAACAAATGAGCGACACCATGCAGGTATTCTCCATCACGCATCTACCTCAGGTCGCATCAAAAGGACGCTACCAATTCAAGGTATACAAAGAAGAGGGAGCAGAAGGCACAAGTACGCATATTAAACAGTTGAGCACGGATGAACGTATCCAAGAGCTGGCCGAAATGTTGGGTGGCAAGTCCTTGTCCGAATCTGCTCTGGCCCACGCCAAAGAGTTGTTGCAATAAAACAGCAAAACTGAATCCCAAACTTCAATTAGTTTAAATATCTTTGTCGCAGAATCAACAATTGCAAGAAATTATGGCATACAATCTTTTAAAAGGTAAGAAAGGAATCATTTTTGGTGCTTTGGATGCAAATTCCATTGCTTGGAAAACCGCAGAACGCGTTCATGAAGAGGGAGGTACATTTGTGCTTACCAATGCACCCATTGCCATGCGAATGGGGCAAATCAACGAACTAGCGGAAAAAACCAATTCTGAGATTATTCCCGCAGATGCCACAAACGAAGAAGACCTTAAAAACTTAGTGGAGAAGTCCATGGAGATATTGGGTGGAAAATTGGATTTCGTGCTTCATTCCATTGGAATGTCCGTAAACGTTAGAAAAGGAAGACAATACACTGATGAGAATTACAGTTTTACAGAGAAAGGTTGGGATGTATCAGCATTATCCTTCCACAAGGTAATGCAATCGCTTTATAAGGCAGAAGCCATGAACCAGTGGGGAAGTATTGTGGCCCTAACGTATATGGCAGCACAAAGAACCTTCCCGGACTATAACGATATGGCGGACAATAAAGCGTATTTGGAGTCAGTAGCCAGAAGTTTTGGTTATTTCTTTGGAAAGGAGCATAAAGTAAGAGTGAACACCATTTCCCAATCCCCAACCCCAACTACAGCAGGGCAGGGCGTAAAAGGGTTTGATGGATTCATTAACTACGCGGAAAAAATGTCGCCACTAGGCAATGCTACAGCAGACGATTGCGCGAACTATACGGTATCACTTTTCTCAGATTTGACCAAAAAGGTGACGATGCAAAATCTCTTTCACGATGGAGGATTCTCCAATACAGGTGTAAGCCAAGAGGTAATCGATGAATTTTCGGAATAAACCTTAAAAAATATAAGGGAAGCCATCCTTTTTTGGGGTGGCTTTTCTGTTTCAAATGAACACATTTTTTTCCATAGTGGTTCCGGTATATAATAGACCGGAAGAAGTTCGGGAGCTATTGGAAAGTCTTCAAAAGCAAGATTTTTCAGAAGATTTTGAAGTGGTTATTGTTGAAGATGGTTCTTTGGAAAGTTCGGAGGATATTGTAAAATTGTTTCAAGATAACCTGCAAATCTCATACTACTACAAAGAAAATTCAGGACCAGGTGATTCCAGGAACTTTGGGATGCAAAAAGCCAAAGGGAATTATTTTATCATTTTGGACTCTGATTGTATCCTGCCAAAGCAATACTTATCGGAAGTTGATAAGGAACTAAAGAAAGAGTTCGTGCATTGTTTTGGAGGACCCGATGCTGCCGATGCTTCTTTTACCACTGTACAAAAGGCCATTAATTATGTAATGACCTCTTTTTTGACAACTGGAGGAATAAGGGGTGGTGAAAAGGCCGTCGGTAAGTTTCAACCACGTAGTTTTAATATGGGGATTTCCAGAGATGCATTTGAAAAAGCAGGAGGTTTTGGCCGGATACACCCGGGAGAAGACCCCGACCTTACGTTTCGAATTTGGAATGCAGGATTCAATACTAGATTGTTTCCCAAGGCTTTTGTTTACCATAAAAGGCGAATCGACTGGAATAAATTTTATATTCAGGTCAATAAGTTTGGCATGGTGCGCCCCATACTAAATAAATGGCATCCGGGTACGGCCAAGCCCACTTATTGGTTTCCAACTTTGTTTATGCTGGGATTGTGCGTCGCTATAATCTTGGCTATAATAGGGCTTTGGTTACCTTTACTGTTATATGCATTCTATTTTTCTATACTATTTTTGGATGCATTGATAAAGAATAAGAACGTAATGGTAGCGTTTTTGGCTATTTATGCCGCTTTGACCCAGTTCACCGGATATGGAATTGGTTTTTTCAAGTCCACAATGTTGCTTAACTTTAATAATAAGGAAGCAGAAGAGCTTTTCCCAAAACTATTTTTCAAGAAAAAATAAAAAGTGCTCAAAAAGGTATTGCATGGCCTAAATAGAAAGAAAGTGAAAGTTTTTTCACTGTTCTTGTTATGCTCTTTTTTGGCGTGGTTTATTAGTAACCTATCCGATACGTATGAGTCAAGGGCACACTTTACGCTTAACTACCGCAATCTTCCTGATTCATTGCTGTTGGGTAAGAATTCAGATAATCTAATCGAGGCCAAACTAAGAACCAGTGGCTTTCAATTTTTGTATTATAAGATTTTTAAAAGCCGCATCGATATTGATGTCTCAGAAGTTGAGTTTCAAAATGGCGGTTATGTGCTGAGTGAGGAAATTTTGAAACGACAGATGGACCAACAACTATCACAGAATATTTCACTACTGGATTTGGACCGAAATAGGTTAGAAGTAGACCTTTACCAAGTTGATTCTAAAAAAATACCGATTAAAGCAAAGCTCGATTTACAACTTGAACAGAACTATATTTTGGACGGGAAGATTAAAATTTCACCGGATTCGATAGAGGTAAAAGGACCAAACAATGAAATTGATACTATAAAATCCATTAAGACATCACGCATACAATTAAACAATGTCAATGCCGATTTTTCCAATGAAGTCAGCTTGGTCTTTCCAAAAGGATTGGATAACAGTATTTTTTCAATTGGACGTGTGACGATTTCTGGGAAGGTTTCTAAATTTTCCGAAAAAATATTCGAAGTGCCTGTTCAGGTGATAAATATCCCTGAAGGTTACCAAGTAAGGACATTTCCAAATTCAGTTACTATACTTTGCAAAGCAACTATAGAGCGGTTGAAGGAAATTTCGGTCTCGGATTTTGATATTGTAGCAGATTATGGTCAATTAAAAGGAACTGAAAGCAGTACGCTATTTTTGGAGATAAAGGAAAGTCCCCAAAAGGTTTACGATGTTAGGTTGGAGGAGAATACAGTAAATTTTGTTTTGGAACAACAATGATGATAGTCGGACTCACCGGAGGGATTGGTAGTGGAAAAAGTACTGTGGCCAAAATGTTCACAGAACTTGGAGTTCCTGTATATGATTCCGATATGGAGGCCAAAAAGTTAATGGCTGAGTCAGAGGAGGTAAAAGCAGCTATCATGGATTTACTTGGAAAAGAGGCCTATAGACATGGTACTTTGAACAAATCGTATATCGCTGGCAGGGTATTTAAAGACCCAGTTTTATTGGAAAAGCTCAATGGTATTGTGCACCCAGCGGTTAGAGAACATTTTTTGGATTGGGTACATAAACAAGAATCACCTTATGTAATTCAGGAAACTGCGTTGATTTTTGAAAATAATGCCCAAGATAACTATGATTGCACTATTTTGGTTACCGCTCCCGTCGAAACACGAATCCAAAGAGTAAGGGATAGGGACATGGTTTCACAGCAAGCGGTTGTTGATCGCATGAAAAATCAATTGAATGATGAGCATAAACAAGATTTAGCTCATTATTTATTAGAAAACCTAGACTTGGACAAAACCAAGGAAAAGGTTAAAGAACTACATCTCAAACTATTAGCATTATCATCTAAATTTTAACATTTATGTTAAGTTTTGGTTAAACGCTAAAATTACTAAATGTTAAATTTTTAATTTTACAACAATGAACAAGAAGCTATTCGTTCTTCTGGTTGTTCTTATGAGCTTATCCCTTTTAGGGATAATTTTCGTGCAAGTTTACTGGATACGTACTTCCATAAACGACAAAGAAGAGCAATTCTCAAGAACAGTTACGGACATTCTGGATAAAGTGGCGAGTAGGGTGGAGAAGCGCGAGATGAAGGAATACTCCGATCGTTTGGCTTCTATGGCAGATAGTGTTGGTAAACCTAAAAGTGCTCAGTTCAAAAATTTCATGTTTATGGAGAGGGATCTGGATTCTGACGAAATCCTTTTTTACTCCCATGGAATCCTTGAAGAAGATTATAATATAACCTCGGCGTTCTTTGATATAAATAATACTTTAGGTGGAGAGGACAGCACAACGCTGAAGAACTTTACCAGCAGAAGAACCAAACAGGTCTTTAAGCGGGAAACAGGACTCGACGGTCAAAGTTATAGCTTAACACCAATAGAAAAAGTTACTAGTATAGGTAACCTTAGCAGTATTGAAAGAGCAGCATGGGAAGATGTTTTTATGGAATATGCTAAAAGTCAGCCTATACATAAAAGGGTTTCCAAACAAGAATTGGAACTGCTACTCAGTCAAGAACTCAGCAATAGAAATATTGATATCGACTATGAATATGGTGTTTATAGCCAAGGTTACCCTACTAAAATAAGGTCCAGAAAATTCAAGTTTTCAGGTTCCAAAATGTATAAGGCGCCAATTTTTAAGGATAGTGAAGGTGTGTCCAATTTTTCACTTTTGCTAACATTTCCCAGTGTGAAGAGATATATCTTCAGCTCGGTAATGGGAATGGCAATATTGTCTTTTATTTTTACTTTGGTGATTATGCTGGCCTATTCCAGTGCTATTTACCAGTTGCTCAAACAAAAGCGTATTTCAGAGATTAAGTCAGATTTCATAAATAATATGACGCACGAATTTAAAACGCCGATTGCAACCATAAATTTAGCGGTCGAGGCGATACGAAATCCAAAATCCATTGAGGACAAAGAGAAAGTGCTGCGTTATTTGGGTATGATTCGAGACGAGAATAAACGAATGCACGCTCAGGTGGAAAATGTGCTAAGAATATCAAAACTGGAAAAAAATCAGTTGGATATCAATAAGGATCGGGTTAACATGCATGACATAATTACCGATGCCATTGCCCATATTGAACTGATTGTGCAGGATAGAGGAGGTTATGTAAATGCACACCTTAATGCGGAACGGTCAGAAGTATTGGCAAACGAAATGCATATGACGAATGTTGTAGTGAACATTTTGGACAATGCGGTAAAATATTCACCTGAAACCCCAAAAATTGATGTGTACACCGAGGTGGTAAAGAACAGTATCGTTATAAAAGTACAGGATCAAGGAGCAGGTATGAGCAAGGTTGTACTTAAAAAAGTATTTGAAAAATTTTACCGGGAACATACCGGCGATATACATAACGTTAAAGGCCATGGATTAGGTTTGGCCTACGTAAAACGGATTATAGATGATCATCAAGGTGAAGTTTATGCCGAGAGTGAAAAAGGAAAAGGAAGCACTTTCTTCATAAAACTCCCTTTAATTTAAAAAGCGAACTATGGAAACAGAGAACAAGAAGATACTATTGGTAGAGGATGATCCAAATTTTGGAATTGTCCTGAAAGATTACTTGACTATGAACGATTTTGATGTTGTTCTGGCCAAAAACGGAATGGAGGGTTTTGAGAAGTTCAAAAAAGACAACTACGATGTGTGTATTTTGGATGTAATGATGCCGTATAAGGACGGATTCACCTTGGCAAAAGAAATCCGTGAGAAGAATGAGAACGTTCCGATTATCTTTCTTACCGCAAAGACCATGAAAGAAGATGTTCTAAAAGGCTACAAAGCAGGTGCTGATGATTATCTGAACAAGCCTTTCGATTCCGAAGTTTTGTTGATGAAACTTAAGGCAATCCTTCAAAGGAAAGCTTCAGGCTCTTTGGCCGATAGTAAGCAATTTGAATTTGAGATTGGAAACTTCCACTTGAACTCAAAACTACGTTTCCTAAAATACAAAGAAGAGGAACCCATCAAACTTTCACCAAAAGAAAACGAGCTGTTACGTTTATTGGCACTTCACGAAAATGATTTGATGCCAAGAGAATTGGCGTTGACCAAAATTTGGAGAGATGATAACTATTTCACTTCCCGAAGTATGGATGTTTATATTGCCAAGTTGAGAAAATATCTTAAAAAAGATGATTTGGTGGAAATACTGAACATTCACGGAGAAGGATTCAGACTTGTTGTAAAAGCCGAAAACGAGCAATAAAAGACTTGTAATTTAATATGGAGAGCCACCTTTTGAGGTGGCTTTTTTATGCCAATATGGTGGTCATTACGGTCCATGAACGGAATGTCTGTTTTTCCGTAATTCCTAAGTATTGACCGACCAGCCAAAAACCACTATCGTTTACGTGCGAAAAGATACTGGCTCCGGAAGCAATGGCAATTACCATACAGGCCAGTTCTATGGAATTTAAACTGGTACTCGCTAATAGCGGGGAAACCAATCCTGCCGCTGTTATCATGGCCACAGTGGATGAACCTTGAACTATCCGTACAATGGCAGCACTAATAAAAGCAAAAGCCAAAATAGAAACCCCTGCGTTGCTCAGTGAGGTAGCCAAAAGCTCACCGGCACCTGTATCCGTTAAAACCTGTTTAAAAACACCACCAGCACCCGTCAGTAAAATAATTGTTCCAGCAGGCGCTAAAGATTTGGTGGAAATTTTAAGGAGTTGATCTTTGGTGAATCCTTTTCGTAGTCCAAAAAAGTACCATGCGAGTAGGTTGGCAATGATCAAAGCGGAAAACGGATGACCTATCAGTGCAATTATATTTAAGACCATAGGATTTGTTATTCCAAATGTTCCTGCGGCAATAATGGTGTTCAATAAAATCAACACTATCGGTAATCCTATAATCAATAAGGTTTGTGCTATGGGTGGTAGTTCAGGATGGTTTTCCTCTTCAATTTCCTCAGGAGCAGCAATAAAAATCTTTTTTGAAATACGCTTTCCGAACCAAAGCCCGGCTATCAAGGCGGTCGGAATACCAGCAACGAAACCCATCAAAATAACCCAGCCTAAGTCAACTCAAATAATATCCGCAACGGCAATGGGTCCAGGAGTAGGGGTATAAAGGCGTGTGTAATGGCCAATCCTGCCAAAAGTGGAATGACATATAACAGCAATGATTTACCTGTTCTTCGCTGAAGGGCATACATCATGGGAACCAATATGATAAAGGCGACATCAAAAAACACGGGTATTGCAATCAAAAAACCTGAAATTACCATGGCCAATGGTGCTCTTTTCAAACCAAACTTGGATACCATAAAGTTGGCAATGGTCTTGGCTCCTCCAGAAGCCTCTAAAATTCCACCAAAATCGCACCTAGACCAACAACAGTAGCCACAAAGCCCAAGGTGCCACCCATGCCTTTTTGTACGGTACTTATTATTTGATTTGCATCTAACCCAGCTATAAGGCCAACGGCAATACTACCAATAAGTAAAGCGATAAAAGCATGGATTCGTAGCTTTAAGATAAGAAATAACAGTATGGCAATGCCTATGATAACGGCCAAGAACAAACTAATTTCCATTATTGATTAGAGTTGTTTTACAATTTCCTTGACAATATCTTCTGGTTTTTTTTCGATGGAAACCGTAATTTCTTTGGAAGGGGGCTCGAGGGCGGCAAATTGTGACTTTAAAAGGTCTATGGGCATAAAATGTTCTTTTCTTTTTTCTAATCGAGATTTTATCAATTCAAACGAGCCATTCAAATAAACAAATGCCATACAATTGCCCATTCCAGCTCTAAGCAAGCTTCTGTAGTTTTTTTTCAGAGCGGAACATGCTATTATGGCGCCTTTATCTCTATGATCCACAGCTAATTTGTTGAGGGAAATCAGCCACTCCTTGCGGTCTTCATCGTTCAAGGGAGTTCCTGAACTCATTTTTTTAATGTTTCCTTCGGGATGAAAGTCATCCCCGTCATAAAAGGGGCGGGACAATTTTTCTGAAAGTAGTTTTCCGATTTTGGTTTTACCGGAACCACTGACTCCCATAACCACTATTACAGTCTTACCGTTGGGCATTTTGGTTGGTTTTTAGTCGGTCTGTGACCATTTGCAGCACCTTTTCTGGTTTGCCATCATAAGGCACCCACAAAATAGCTTCATTCTTTCGCAGCCATGTAATTTGCCGTTTTGCAAATCGTCTTGTATTCTTTTTGATTTCCGAAACAGCAAATTCCAAGGTGCAATGCCCGTCAATATATTCAAAAAGTTCTTTGTAACCAACTGTTTGCAGCGCGTTCAGTTTTCTATGGGGATAAAGTCTTTTTGCTTCGTTCAATAGTCCTGCATCCATCATGAGGTCCACGCGGGCATTTATCCGCTCGTAAACAACCTCTCTAGGGGCATCTATACCTACATAAAGCGATTTAAATAGCCTCTCCGGTTTTTGCTGATTCAAGAATGATGAATAAGGTTTATCGGCAGCTCTGCAAACTTCTAAGGCCCGAATTAATCGATGCGGATTTTCTAAATCGACCTTTTTATAATATTCCGGGTCACGCTGCTTTAATTCTTTCTGAAGACTTTCCAATCCATTATCCTCCAGTTCTTTATTTAGCGTTTCCCGTATTTGGGGGTCAACCTCTGGAAACTCATCCAAACCCGATATAACGGCATCCACATAAAGTCCACTGCCTCCTACCATGATGGCAATATCCTTTTTTTGATACAGACGATCTAAAAGAGCAATGGCATCTTTCTCAAATTCACCTACGGAATAGGGGTCAAAAATACTTTTGTGTTGTATAAAATGATGAGGTGCCTGGTTCAACTCCTCGGCAGATGGAACCGCGGTTCCTATTTTCATTTCCTTAAAAAACTGTCTGGAGTCTGCCGACAATATTTCAGAATCAAAATGTTTTGCCAATTGAATACCTAAAGCGGTTTTTCCAATGGCAGTGGGCCCAACAACTGCTAGTAAAACTTTTGAACTCATAAAGGATGTCCACAATTAAAACAATGGGTGGCATCGTCCCTATGGCCTTCTATTCCACAACTGGGACAGGCTTGGGTGTTAACGTGAACCAAATACCCTTCATCATTATCTTCATTATTTTTATCCTTTTTGTTTCGGGTAAATTCAGCAGTGACAATTCCAGTGGGTACTGCTATAATTCCATAACCTAATATCATAATCGCTGTGGCAATAAACTGCCCCAGATTAGTAACCGGTGCAATATCCCCATACCCTACAGTGGTAAGGGTCACAATGGTCCAATAAATACTCCTGGGTATACTGGTAAACCCAGCTTCGTCGCCTTCCACAATATACATTAGGGTGCCCAAAATCACAGATAAGATTAAAACTACGTAGATAAAAACAGCTATTTTGGCTCGACTGGCCCTAAGAGCTGATTGTAGTTGGGAAGCTTCGCCAATAAACTTTACCAATTTTAATATCCTGAATATCCTTAGTAATCGGAACGCCCTTACCGCCAATAAAACTTGAGAGCCGGCTAAAAGATAGGAGAGGTATAATGGGATTGTGGACAAAAAATCAATAATGCCATAAAAACTAAAAACATATCTCCATGGCTTTTTAATACTTATCAAGCGCGCGATATACTCTAGGGTAAAGAAAATTGTGACAATCCATTCAAGGGTCAGGAGCGTACCGTGATAGTGCTCATCAAAATCGTCAATACTTTCCAGCATCACCAAAATGACACTGAAAATAATCAGGATAAAAAGAACAATGTCAAAAAACTTGCCCGATGGGGTGTCCGCTTCATAAATAACTTCATGAAGCTTGTTTTTCCATCCGGGAAGTGGTTTGTTATCTTTCAATGATCAAGAGGTTAGCGGTATGGTTTTAATCCGATTATTTTTTCTTAAATAGGTTTCAACAATAAAAGTGGTATTCTCATCACCCCTTATAGGAGTCATTATTGATTCTAAGATAGGGATATTATTGATTTGATGGTTGAGTTCCACATAGCCAAACCCTTGAATCCTACCATTTTTAATTAAAATAAAACTTCGCTCCCCAGTTTCTCTGCCACGATCGGTCAATGCAATGCTCTTCTCTTGGATGCTGTATTTTTCAAAAGCAGAAAGCACTTTTTGATTGCAATCTGATGCGGAAAGTTCGCTTTCTTGGTGCATGCACACTTCACCTTCCTCCAATGAGCAAGGGCAAAGTTCAAATTCATCGGATAGTTTGTTTATAAAGCTTTTGGCCGCACTCATTCCGTTGAAAGCCATTTTTTTATATTCGAGTGCTCTGTTTTTTTCTACGTCCAAAACAATATGTTCAGTTCCGTTTTGGCTAAAATCCACGGTGTGGGTAAATAGTTTTTTATTTGAAACGTGGTTGTATCGGGGTTTGTTTTTTTGCTGTTCCAAGTAAGCCTTCAAAATAGCAATTAGCTCACTTCCAGTTGTTTCGTAGGTAACTTTTTTTGTTTCCTTTTGAAGTTTCCTTGCCAATTTACCTACATTGGTAAAATGCTGATTTACTCTTTTTTTGATATCCTTGGTCTTGCCCAAAAAGATGATTTCCCCATCTTTGTCGTGCATATAGTACACGCCTGTTTCGGATGGTAAGCTGAAAACCATATCCAATTGATTTGGCGAAAGTTCCCCGTGCGTTTCCTCTCGAATAACCTCGGTGATGATTCTTTTGTCCGAATCCTTGTTCAACAACAACTTGAATAGTTTCAAAGTAGCTAGAGCGTCTCCGTTGGCACGGTGTCTGTCACTCATCGGGATTCCAAGGGAACGCGCCAATTTTCCCAAACTATGTGATTCAGCTTCTGGAATCAATTGTTTGGATAAATCCACCGTACATAGGGTTTTTCGTTGAAAATCGTACCCAAGTCGTCTAAACTCTGTACGAAGAATGCGATAATCAAACTGGGCATTGTGTGCTACCAAAACCGTTCCTTCGGTTATTTCCACGATACGTTTGGCCACTTCGTGAAATTTGGGTGCCGAACGCAACATTTTATTGTTGATGCCCGTCAATTTTGCCACAAAAGGCTGTATTTCCCTTTCAGGGTTGATTAAACAGATGAATTTATCAACTACCTGATGCCCATCATACTTGTGGATGGCAATTTCGGTGATGCCTTCCTCATTATATTTTCCTCCCGTGCTTTCAATGTCGAGTATCGCGTACATGGAAAATTACTGGTTATGAATAGTTTCTAGCCCCAAATATACTGCTTCCAATTCGTACCATGGTGCTACCTTCCTCAATGGCAATGGTATAATCGCCACTCATGCCCATAGAAAGAATGGTAATGTCGTTCAATTTAGTTTTAAGCTCGTCAAACATGGATTTAAGTTGGGCAAACTCCCTACGGACCTGATTTTTATCATCAGTAAAAGTGGCCATACCCATCAACCCAACAATTTTGATGTTTTCCATAGCCTTGAAAGCATCAGAATTGACAAATTCGTTCAATTCTTTTTCATCCAGGCCAAATTTGGTATCCTCCTCGGCAATGTGTATTTGTAGTAGGCAGGGAATCACACGGTCGTGCTTTTTGGCTTGCTTGTTGACTTCTTTCAATAGGCGGGGACTGTCCACCCCATGAATCAAGGAAACAAATTCGGCCATATATTTGACCTTGTTACGCTGCACGTGGCCAATCATGTGCCATTCGATGTCCTTGGGCAAATCTTCCCATTTTTGGACCATCTCCTGCACTTTATTTTCCCCAAACACCCGTTGCCCAGCTTCGTAGGCTTCCAAAATATCCTCTTTGGGCTTGGTTTTGGACACAGCGACCAAGATGACTCCATTGGGGAGTTCGGATTTTATTTTAGCAAGGTTATCTTTTACGGACATAGTGTATTACAATTCATAAATAGCCAGCCCACTACGGAGCTTAGGTTCAATATACGTGCTTTTTGGGGGCATTACCAAACCAGCATCGGCAATTGCCTTGATTTCTTCAATGGTGGTGGGAACCATGCTAAAACCGACCGCGTATTCGCCGGAGTCCACCCAATCTTTCATTTGAATGAGGTTGTTTTTTCCATAACCATAACAAATCCGTTTGTCGTTTCTAAGGTCTGTGATGCCTAAAATGGGCTCTAGAATAGTTTTGTAAAGGATTTGAGTGTCCAATCGACTTAGGGCATCGGTGAATTCGTGGTTGGTTTTTCGGAAATGCAGCGTATAGAACTCTCCATCCAAATACATACTGAATTCGTGCTTTTTGGATGGTTTGGACAGTCCGTCTTCCCTTTTTTCGATTCTGAAATGCGCGTCCAATTGAATCAAGAACTCTTTTTTGGAAAATCCGTTCAAATCTTTCACCATTCGATTGAACTCAAAAACCCTCATCTGCGATTCAGGAATAAGATAGGCCATAAAATAGTTGTAGGCTTCCTCACCCGTATGATTGTCGTTTTCTGACTTTTTAAGGTCAGCCAATAAACTGGATGAAGCACTACGGTGATGTCCATCGGCAATATACAGAGCATTGAGGTTACCAAACGCCTGCTCCAATTTTTCGATGCCCTCCGGATAAGAAATCTTCCAGAGCTTGTGGTTTACCCTATCGGTTGTGGTAAAATCGTACTCAGGTTTTCGTTCTATTTTACGTTGAAAGATTTCATCCACCAGCGCATTGTCCTCATAGGTCATTAAAACGGGCTCCGCATTAAAACCTACGGTATGGAGGTAATCTGCAAAAAGCTCCTCCCGGTCTTGAATGGTATCTTCGTGCTTTTTGATGACGTTATTCCTGTAATCATCAACACTGCAGGCACAAAAGAATCCGAGACTTTTAAAGGCGTCCTTTTCTATTTGATAGAGATAAAAGCTGGGCTCATCGTCTTTTTGAAAGATGCTTTCCTCCAAAAACTCCAAATACCGATTGTGAACCAACCCAAAGCGTTCTTTTCCCTTGATGTTCTTTTCAAACTTGAACCCCGGGTTGATGATGTGCAAAAAGGAGAAAGGATTGTACTGAAGTACGGCCTTCAGCTCCTCTTTGGAATACTCTTCGTAGGAGCGCGATGCAACAAAAAAAGCTTTATCCTTTGTGGGGCGAATGGCCTTAAAAGGCTTTACAATAGCCATGAATTTTTATTTGAATTGTGCAGAAACTTTTTCAGCTTTTTTGGATTCGGAATAGTCATAAAAACCTTCACCTGATTTAACTCCCAATTTGCCAGCCATCACCATGTTGACGAGTAGGGGGCACGGGGCGTATTTCGGGTTTTTGAATCCATCGTACATTACGTTCAAAATGGAAAGGCATACATCCAAACCAATAAAATCCGCTAATTGAAGTGGTCCCATGGGGTGGGCCATGCCCAACTTCATTACGGTATCAATTTCCTCAACCCCAGCTACGCCATTGTAAAGTGTCTCTATGGATTCGTTGATCATCGGCATTAAAATGCGATTGGCCACAAATCCAGGATAATCGTTCACCTCGGTCGGGGTCTTGCCCAATTTTTTGGATAAATCCATTATGGTATCGGTTACCTCATCTGATGTGCTGTAACCGCGAATAATCTCCACCAACTTCATGATAGGTACAGGATTCATAAAGTGCATTCCGATTACTTTCTCTGGACGTTTTGTGGCTGCGCCAATTTGCGTGATGGAAATAGAGGAAGTGTTGGTGGCCAAAATGGTCTCTGCTTTGCAGATTGCATCCAAATCTTCAAAAATCTTTAATTTGATGTCCAAGTTCTCCGTTGCGGCTTCAACAACCAAATCGGTATTGGAAACGCCATCTTTTAAATCGGTGTATGTTGTAATGTTTGCAAGGGTTGCATCCTTTTTGGCTTCGTCGATTACCCCTTTGGCAATCATTCGGTCTAAATTTTTGGTGATGGTGGCCAAGCCTTTGTCCAAAGACGCCTGTGCAATGTCCACCAGATTAACGTTATATCCATTTTGGGCGAAAACGTGGGCAATTCCATTTCCCATGGTTCCAGCACCGATAACTGCTATTTTTTCCATAGTATGTTGTTTAAAATTGTTGTCAATTCGAGCGTAGTCGAAAGTGACGGCTTATTAATTTTTAAAAGACTCGATTATCTGAAGGGCTACACGGAGTGCATTGGTGCCCTGCTCCAAACTCACGATTGGGGTAGTATTGTTGTTTATGGCATCGGCAAAGGTTTCCAACTCGTCCAAAATGGCATTGTTGACGTCTATTTCAGGGTTTTCAAAATAGATTTGCTTTTTTTCTCCTTCAGCATTCTGAAGAATCATATCAAAATCACCAGGCTTTTCAGGAGCATCCTTCATTTTTACCACTTCCACTTTTTTCTCCAAAAAATCAACCGAAATGTAGGCATCACGCTGAAAGAAACGTGACTTGCGCATGTTTTTCAAAGAAATACGACTGGAGGTAAGGTTGGCAACACAACCGTTTTTAAATTCGATACGTGCGTTGGCAATATCGGGCGACTTACTGATTACGGAAACGCCACTCGCATTTATTTTTTCCACTTCGGAAGGAACCACACTTAAAATCGCATCAATATCATGAATCATGAGGTCTAAAACCACGGGAACATCCGTGCCTCTGGGATTGAATTCCGCCAATCGGTGCGTTTCGATGAACATGGGGTTCTCGATTTTGTCCTTTACCGCCAAAAATGCAGGGTTAAAGCGTTCCACATGGCCAACTTGGCCCTTTACACCGTTTTTTTTGGACAATTGCAATAATTCCTCCGCTTCTTCAAGTGTATTGGTAATAGGCTTTTCTATGAAGATATGCCTCCCTTTTTCAATGGCTTTTTTGGCACAATCAAAATGTGACAATGTTGGGGTAACAATATCAACAACATCTACCGCATCTATCAAATTGTTGATGTTTTCGAAATAGGAATAACCAAATTCGGCGGCTACTTTTTTAGCATTGATCTCATCAGGATCATAAAATCCAACGAGTTCATATTTGTCCGATTGGTTTAAGAGCCTTAGGTGAATTTTCCCTAAATGTCCTGCTCCCAGGACACCAACTTTTAGCATATTACCTGTTTTTGTCAAAAATACGGATATGATGTCAGTTTCCATAAAAATTTGAACGGAACTACGGGGATATTTGGGGGAACTTTATAAATTCGTGCCACCAGACCAAAGACCATGAAGGATACGCACAAGCATAGGGGAATGCGCAATAACTTGGCCGAGATTGTTGCCGCCAAGGGAGTTACAGATAAAAAAGTATTGGAAGCCATAAAGACCATTCCAAGACACTTGTTTTTGGACAGTGGCTTTGAAGACCATGCTTATCAGGACAAGGCGTTTCCCATTGGTGCAGATCAGACCATATCACAGCCTTACACCGTTGCTTTTCAAACCGAGTTGTTGGAAGTTAAGCCCAATGCCAAAATATTGGAGATTGGCACGGGAAGTGGATATCAAACAGCGGTATTGTTGCATTTAAGAGCAAAGGTCTACACCATTGAGCGTCAGTTGGAATTGTTCAAGACAACCCGATTGTTCTTCAATAAAATGCATTACCGACCCAAAAAAATGATTTTCGGCGATGGGTATAAAGGATTGCCAGAAGAGGCTCCTTTTGATGGAATTATTGTAACCGCGGGCGCACCCGAAGTACCTAGACCACTTTTGTCCCAGTTAAAAGTAGGGGGTAGGTTGGTAATTCCTGTTGGAGTGGATGAGCAAATTATGACCTTGTTCGTCCGAAAATCTGAAAAGGAATTTGAAAAAAAGGAGTTTGGCTCTTTTCGATTTGTTCCTTTGTTGGAAGATAAAAACTAGTTGTTAAAGCTCTTTTTGATTCGGGATAGGTTTCGCTTGTTGTCCCTATCTTTAATAGTTTCTCTCTTGTCGTAGAGCTTTTTACCCTTGGCCAGTCCAATGTTCATCTTGGCCAAACCTCTATCATTGATAAAAACCTTGAGCGGGACGATGGTCAGTCCTGTGGTCACAACTTCTTTTTGAAGCTTTTTTAGTTCTCGTTTGTTGAGCAACAATTTACGTACAGCCTTTGGGGCATGGTTGTAATGGCCTCCGTGGCTATATTCATCGATCTGCATGTTGACCACAAAAAGTTCGCCTTTGTCATTGAACTCACAAAAACTCTGGGAAATGGAAGCTTTGCCCAATCGGAGCGATTTTATTTCGGTACCACCCAAAACGATGCCTGCCGTGTAGGTATCCAAAATCTCGTAATCAAATCGAGCTCTTTTATTTTTTATGTTGATATTTTGCTGCATCGTGTACAAAAATATGAACTCTTTGCCAAGAAAATCGTAATGTTATGCTAGATTTTACGAATAAGTACAAAAACCAACTTATGAAAAGACTTTTAGTAGCCTTGACCTTAGTGTTTGTTATTGGTTGTAAACAAGAACCCAAGAAAACAATTACTGTCCAAGAAATCGTAGACCAATCTATTTCTGATAGTGGAGGAAAAGGTTTTGATAACCATAAGGTTTCTTTTGATTTTAGGGACAAGCATTATGTTTCCGAAAACATGGATGGTCAACGTGTTTTTAAACGAATATCCAATTTGGACTCCACCACCATTACCGATGTGAGACGGGGAGGTGATTTTGAAAGATATATGAACGACTCCCTTGTGATGGTTCCCGATACCATGGCTGTTAAATATGCCAACTCTATAAATTCCGTACACTATTTTGTGCGCTTACCTTATGGATTAAACGACGGAGCTGTAAACAAAGAGCTTTTAGGCAAAGAGACTATAGCAGGTAAAGAATATTACAAAGTAAAGGTGACTTTTGATCAACAAGGAGGGGGAGATGATTTTGATGATGTTTATGTGTATTGGTTTGATATAGAGTCGTTTAAACCGGATTACCTAGCATACAACTTCCATGTAAATGGAGGTGGGCAACGCTTTCGTAAAGCATATAACGAACGCTATGTGAACGGTATCCGATTTGTGGATTACGAGAATTACAAGTCCAAAGAAGAAGGTTCGGACATTCTAGAAATTGGACAATTGTACGATAAAGATGACTTGGAGCTATTGAGCAAAATTGAACTCGAAAATATCGCTGTAGAAAAATATTAGTCCATTTTTAAGCGGATATCTGTTGGCACTCCATCAATTATCCGAACAATAAAAAGGCTGCTATTATCTGTATCATCCATTTGGTCGTACTTTTCTAGTCCTATTACTTTGTTTACCATCATAGGGGTGGTATTACTATGCCCTACCACTAAAACATTTTTACCTTCATTTACCAATTTAAACTCTTCCATATCTATGGCACGTGGGTCATAGTACTCGATATCGATGTCTTTTTTTATTGATGTGGGGGCTGCCGTCATCGAAGTACGCTCATAATTGGTGGAGTAAACCTTGTCCAAAGGAATTGGGTCGAACACTTCGGCCCATCGGATGGCTCTGTCCAATCCATTTTGGTTGAGTTCAGGGTCTGGGTTTTCTGGGTCGGTCCTGTCCTTTTCGGCATGTCTAATAAAATAGAAGGTGGAAATGACAGGGTCTTCTGCAATTTTCGTATCTTTTTTGCAGCCGATACTTCCAACGAGTATAATTGCAAGGACAATTAGAGGTTTGATGGTTCGCATAGTTCTATTCAAAGTTCCCGTGTATTATAGTTAATCAGTTTAAAAGTAACGTTTAATTTTTATTTTCTCGCATGCGTAAGTTTCTGGTTTGTTTATTCGGTATGGTAATTTGTTCGCTAAGTTGGGGGCAAGAACTTGTTTTGCCATCTGATTTTAGGCAACATTCATTGATTCAGTTTAACGTCAGTTTGTTGAATCCGACCTATGCTTTGGATTGGAACAACCCTAACTCTCTCTCGGTTTGGACCCGCTGGCAATGGCAAACCATAGATGGTGACCCCACGTCCATTTTTGCCAATTATACGCATCAACTTAATGAGGCTTCGGTGGCATCTGCAGGCTTTTTACAGCACAATACAGGGATATTTCTCTACACTGGTGGAAACCTAACTTTCGCCCAAACTTTTCAACTGGATGAAGGTATTAGCCTAATGGCAGGACTCAACACTTTTGCATTTCAACAAACCGTTGCCGATGAACGGTATATGCAAGGGGATGGGATTGACCCGGCTGCATTGGAGGATTTTGAGGGTTTTAAGGTTCAGTTTTCCCCCGGACTACGTTTGCTCGTCAACCGTTTTAGTGTAGGTTTGGCATTCGAGAATGCCATAGGTTTTAATGTTTCCGGCAATAATGGGGAAAGCATGGAAAACTTTCAGAGTGTTTTAGGAACCTTGAGCAATGATTTTCCCGTTATAATTTCAAATGGCTTGGGAGATAGCTACATACGCCCCGTGCTTTATGTTAAATCAATTCCGAATGGAGACACTCAATTTGGATTGAATGGATTGTTTTCCACTTCAAAATTTTGGCTTCAGGGCGGATATAATAGTTTTTATGGAGTTTCCGGCGGGTTAGGGATTACGGTTTCCAATGCTTTTTCTATAGGTGGACTCATGGAGTTTGGAACGGATACATTATTGAGTGATGAAGATTCCACCATAGAAATTATTGCTTCATATCACTTTGGAAAAACAAAATTGAAGGAGAAAGAAATATTGCCCGAAGAACCAGAAACTTTGTTGCCAGAAAAAGAGGTTGAGGAAGAGGAGCCAAATAGACTGGAAGAAGAAATTGAGCAGCAAAGATTAGAGCGGGAGCAAAGGGAGCTTGAAGCGAGGAGACAAGCTCAGCGGGAAAAGGATTCTTTGGCCGAAGTGCAAAGAATTAAAGAGCAATTGGAACTTCAGCGAAAAAAGGATAGCATTGAACGTCTTCAAAATCAAAAAGTGGAGGTGAAACCCAATGAACGATATGAGGAGGTTGAAAACGAAGATGGTCTGGAACCTGGATTCTATTTGATTGCCAATGTATACGGTACCAAAAAGTACTTCGATAATTTTATGAAGACACTTAAGGAAAAAGGTTTGGAGCCCAAATCATTCTACAGAAGTTTCAACAAGTACAATTATGTGTATTTGGAGCGCTACAATACCATGGACGAAGCCAGAAAGGCTCGAGATAGTAAGTTTTTTGGAAAATATGCGGACAAGACCTGGATATTTAGGGTAAAAGGGAATTGATTTATTTTTTAAGTTCCTGTTTCACCAAATGTTCCAGATAGGTAACGGTATTCATTAAATATTTTCGGTCTTGGGTCATGGTACTCATGGCAACGGCCCCCTGAATCATGGTAAATAATTGCTTTGCAAATTGTAGTGGAGGTACAGGAAGGCGAATCTCTTCTTTATTGGCGCCATTTTCCAAAACAAGTGCAATTTTGCCTTCAATTTCCTTGATGGTTTCCTTGACGGCAGCAGCCAATAATTTATTATTGGCATGCGCATCTACACCAACATTTAATATGGGGCATCCACCTAATGGAAGTGTGAAAATATCATACTGTTTATAAAAACTCAACAGGGAAAACAATTTATCAAGTGCTTCAATGCCAATTTCCAATTTATTGTCGATAGCTTCGAGCAATAAGTTCCTATTGTATTCAAAAGCGGAAAGCGCCAAAGCTTCCTTATTTTCAAAATTACCGTATATGGCACCTTTTGTGAGGCCTGTAGCTTCGGTAAGGTCGCTCATACTGGTGCCAACATAGCCATGTTTATTGAAAATAGGGGCTACGGTCTCGATAATGTAAGCGGTGGTTCTTTCTGCTTTCTTGGTCATTTTTCAGGTTGCTGTTGGTCGAAACTAAGATATAAAAAATCAAATACTGTTTGGTATTAAAAAAGGCAAAAGCCTGTATTTTAACAGGTTTCTTTATATTTTTTGACTGAATGCTAAAATATTCAAGGTTGATTTTGAAATTCTACAATAAACAAATCAAATCTTTTCCACCTTTTTATGTCCAAACGCTTTTCAAGAAGCTGATAAAATTTTGATGCATGATTTTTTCAATATCCAAGACACTGTAGCCTCTTTTGCTCAATATATGTGGAATTTTTTGAAGGTCGGCAATGGTGTCCAAATCATAAGGGCTCTGTTCTTTTCCAAAAGCGCCGTCCAAGTCGGTGCCAATACCGACGTGATCACAGTTACCTGCCAATTGGCAAATGTGGTCTATGTTATCAACGGCGATTTCTAGGGTCACATTCATTTCTTTTGGGGTGGATTTGCCACGGACCCAGTGGGGCACCATCATCCAAGCATCCAAAGCAACGCCGATTACAGCATTCCTGTTGATGAGTTCCTTAATTTGCTCATCGGAAAATTGGCGGTTATGATTCACCAATGCTCTGCAATTGTTATGGCTGGCCCAAACGGGACCGTTGTACACCTCCATAGTTTCCCAAAAGCTCTTGTCGCAAAGATGGGTGGCGTCCAAAATAAGATTGAGTTCCTCCACTTTTTTGAGCAACTCACGACCCTTCTGGCCAATCCCGCCTACGGAATCTGTTCCGTGGGCGTAAATTCCAGGACCATAATGGGCAGGTCCAATGGCCCGAAGACCTGATTCATACGATTTTTCCAAGTAGCTTACGTCTACGATCGAGTCGGCGCCCTCCAAACTTAAAATATATCCGATAGGCTTCTTGGGCTCATCACTTTTCCAAAGTTTGAGGTGGGCTTCCAGGCTTTTAATATCCTTGATTTGAACCATCTCACTGGCCTCTTCCATGGTTTTGTACCACGCCAACTGTCCTTGGGTCTGAGCCCATGCTTGATGCTGGGAATTCCAACCGGGAATTGGACTGCCTTTTTTCACGAAACGCGCGATTTGTGTAGCCATGCAAAGCCCAATATTGCCTTTTCGCATGGCAGCGAGTGAAACAGTGTTCTTGCCGCGGTCGGGTTTGTCCGTTATCCCTTCCTCACGCTCTCTAATTTCGGATACGGGCAGGGTAAGGTCGCGGTTCCATTCCAAGGCATTCATGGCCAAGTCTAAATGCGCATCAAATATGAACATATGTTTTTTTAAGGATGAAGTTCAAAAATAGCTTCAATTTCGACGGGAATATTACCGGGGAGCATCATGCCAACGGCACTCCGTGCTCCAATTCCATTTTCTTTTCCAAAAACATCAGCCATCAATTCACTAAATCCGTTGATGACATAGGGATGTTGTCCGAAATCTGGAGTACAATTTACCATGCCCAATACTTTGACCATTCTTTTGATTTTGTCCAAGCTTCCAAAATGGGTGGTAATGGTGGACAACATCGTTAACCCGACTTGTCTGGCGGCTAATTTGGCTTGTTCTTCATCAAGGTCGTCCCCAGCACGCCCCTTCATCAGGGAACCATCGAGATTAACTGGCCCCTGACCTGATACGTACAAAAAGTTATCGACCACTAAAACAGGTCGGTATACTCCCGCAGGCGGTGGAGCGGGTGGTAATAGAAGGTTTAAATCCTTCATTCGTTGGGATGGTAATTTATCCATAGGGTTATATTGTTAAATTATACTGTTGATTACCAGAACTCCGATAAGCCCCATAATGCCGACCAAGGTTTCCATTACGGTCCAAGTGGAAAGTGTTTCCTTAACGGATAGATTGAAGTATTCCTTGAACATCCAGAAGCCTGTATCGTTGACATGGGAGAGCATTAAACTTCCGGAACCGATGGCCAATACCATCAATTCTGGACTTGTTCCCGTGCCCGAAGCCAGTGGGAGTACAATTCCAGCTGCGGTGAGTCCAGCTACGGTAGCCGACCCTACACTTACGCGAATGGCGGTAGCTATAAGCCAAGCCAATATCAAGGGTGACACGCTTGATTCTATAAGGCTGTCGGCAATATATTCACTTACTTGACTATCTATCAAAACTTCTTTTAATGCTCCAGCTCCAGCTATAATCAACAAAATCATTGTAATACTGGAAACGGAAGAAGACAGGGAATCCATTATGGTGCTCATTTCCTTGCCTTTGGCCAATCCTAAAGAGTAAATCGCAATCAATACGGAAATGAGCAAAGCAATCACGGGATTGCCGATAAAAGTAAGTATGTTCTGTAACAGCCCTTCTTCTAGAAATTGTTCGGCTGCGATGCCTACCCCGATAAAGATGATAGGGGAGAGTGCCGTTAAAATACTAACCGAAGTCGATGGTAGTTTTTCCTCTGGAATGGGTTCGGTATTGTAAAATTCTTTCAAGGGTTTGGCCTCAATTTTTTTGATGGTGCGAGCAAATAGAGGACCTGCCACTATAATGGCGGGAACAGCTACCATAAGTCCGTACAACAATGTTTTTCCAATATCTGCATTGAACATGGCTGCAATGGCCGTAGGAGCGGGGTGGGGCGGAAGGTACCCGTGCGTAACCGATAAGGAGGTAAGCATGGGCAATCCCACGTAGAGTAAGGGCAATCCTGTGGAAAAGGCTACGGTAAATACCAAGGGAATCAAAATAACGAAGCCTACAGAGTAGAACATCGGGATACCCACAATAAAACCAGTTACCACCATGGCCCATTGTACGTGTTTAATGCCAAACTTGGCAACCAGTTGCGTGGTTATCTGTTGTGCAGCTCCGCTATCGGCTACCAACTTTCCCAACATGGCGCCGAGTCCTAGAATCAAGACTAGAAAACCTAAAGTGTTTCCTATACCCCGTTGAATGGATTGTACCAAATTGCCCAGTTCCATCCCTTGAAAAATGCCTACGAACAGGCATACGATAATGAAGGATAGAAAGGCATTGAGTTTAAATTTAGCGATAAGTATGAAGAGCAGTAAAATACCTAGAACGGCTATGATTAGTGGCATATTTAGGGTTTGGTTTTGAAGCTAAAATAAGGATTTAAATAGAATGGGCATTGATTATTGCGAATTTCTAAGGATATGGTTGAAGATTGTGAAAGAAATAAAAAAACCTCTCCCATAACTTTTTGGGAGAGGTTTTCCTGACTGAAATTTATTTTGAGAACTTACTCTACAAGTTCGTCTTGATTTCTGAATACCAATTGATCATCAAAGGAATCCAAGAGTACAATACTGTCTGAAGTAATTCTTCCTGATAGCAACTCTTTGGACAGGTTGTTCAAAACTTCTTTTTGAATCAATCTTTTTACTGGCCTAGCCCCATATTGAGGGTCGTATCCTTTTGCTGCCAAATAGTCTATCGCTTCTTCGGTAGCATCTAGTGTGATGTTCTGTTGGGCCAACATTTTCTTCAAGTTGTCCAATTGCAATCCCACAATATCTTTGATGTCCGATTTGCTCAATGGAGTGAACATGATAATATCATCTATCCGGTTCAAAAACTCTGGCCTGATGGTTTTGCGCAGCAATCCCAATACTTCTACTCGAGCTGCTTCGGACGCACTTTCCACATCTATGGCATCTTCAAACTTCTCTTGGATGATATGGCTACCCATATTACTGGTCATGATAATGATGGAGTTTTTGAAATCTGCCAAGCGACCTTTGTTGTCTGTCAATCTACCTTCATCCAACACCTGTAAAAGTATGTTGAAGGTATCTGGGTGTGCTTTTTCAATTTCATCCAATAATATCACGGAATAGGGTTTCCTTCGCACCGCTTCGGTCAATTGTCCGCCTTCATCATAACCCACATATCCTGGAGGCGCACCTACCAATCGGCTCACAGAGTGACGTTCTTGGTATTCACTCATATCAATCCGTGTGATGGCATTTTCATCATCGAACAGATAGGCGGCCAAAGTTTTGGCCAACTCGGTTTTACCAACCCCTGTAGTTCCGAGGAACAAGAATGAACCAATAGGTTTTTTAGCATCCTGCAATCCAGCGCGACTTCTTCTAATGGCATCCGATACCGCCACTATAGCTTCATCTTGACCTACGACACGTTTGTGCAGTACATCTTCCAGTTTCAATAGCTTTTCCCTTTCGCTCTGGAGCATCTTATTTACTGGAATACCTGTCCATTTGGCAACAACTTCTGCAATATCCTCATAGGTCACTTCTTCTTTGATTAAAGTGCCTGCGGATTGTTGTTCTGCAAGTTCATCCTGAAGTTCTTCCAGTTTCTCCTGAGCTTCCTTGATTTTGCCGTAACGCAATTCGGCTACTTTTCCGTAGTCACCATTTCGCTCTGCCCGTTCGGCCTCAAGCTTGTAGTTTTCAATATCCTCTTTTGTCTTTTGGATATTGTCCACAACAGTCTTTTCGCTTTCCCATTTGGCAAAGATTTCGTTTCGTTCTTCTTTGAGGTTGGCCAAATCCAAGTTCAAGGTTTTTAATTTAGCCTTGTCATTTTCCCTTTTAATAGCCTCTATCTCAATTTCCAGCTGCATTATTTTTCTATCCATTACATCCAATTCTTCGGGTTTGGAGTTGATTTCCATACGAAGTTTGGAAGCAGCCTCGTCCATTAGGTCAATAGCCTTGTCAGGCAAAAACCTATTGGTAATATAGCGCTGTGAAAGTTCCACGGCACCGATAACCGCCTCATCTTTGATGCGTACTTTATGGTGTGCCTCATATTTTTCCTTGATACCCCTAAGGATAGAAATGGCGCTTTCAGTATCGGGTTCATCCACAATAACTTTTTGGAACCTACGCTCCAAGGCCTTGTCTTTTTCAAAGTATTTCTGGTATTCGTCCAAAGTGGTGGCTCCAATGGCTCTGAGTTCACCTCGCGCCAATGCAGGTTTTAAGATATTGGCTGCATCCATGGCTCCTTGTCCGCCCCCGGCCCCTACCAAGGTGTGGATTTCATCAATAAAGAGAACAATGTCACCATCGGATGAGGTTACCTCTTTGATAACGGACTTTAGGCGTTCTTCGAACTCGCCTTTGTATTTTGCGCCGGCGATCAACGCTCCCATATCCAAAGAATAAATCACTTTATCCCTAAGGTTTTCTGGGATGTCACCTTGCACGATTCTGTGGGCCAAACCTTCGGCAATGGCTGTTTTACCAACACCGGGTTCACCTACCAACATAGGGTTGTTTTTGGTACGCCTAGAAAGAATCTGTAAAACCCTTCGAATTTCTTCATCCCGACCGATTACCGGGTCCAATTTGCCGCTATCGGCCAATTCGTTTAGGTTTTTGGCATATTTGTTCAAAGCATTATAGGTGTCTTCTGCACTTTGGGAAGTTACCTTTCCACCTTTGCGAAGTTCTTGTATAGCTGCTTTTAGGTCTTTTTCTGTTACCCCTTGATCCTTGAGGATTTGTGCAATCTTGCTTTTGGATTTGAAAATAGCCAGCAATAGATGCTCTACGGAAACGTATTCGTCATCCATGTTTTTTGCAACAATACCGGCTTCGTTCAGGGTTTTCCCAGCTTCTCTGGAAAGCATAATGTCCCCACCCGAAACTTTGGAAAAGCTTTGGAGTTCCTTGTCCAAAATTTGATCCAGAAGTGTTGTGTTGACGTTTAATTTCTTTAAAATGAAAGGTAGCACATTTTCATCCACTTCCGCAATGGCTTTGAACAGGTGTTCGTTTTCAATTTGTTGATGCCCCAATTCTTGGGCCATTTGTTGAGCCCTTTGAACGGCTTCCTGCGATTTTATGGTAAAATTATTAAAGTTCATAGTCTTCGTTTTTCTCTAATAAGTCAACAACCTTACCATTACATGTACACCGTCAAAATGTCCGATAAAATCAGGAATAGCAAGACATTTAGTCAGTTGTAAGCTTTTTGCTTGCTCACGACTTATCACATAAATTTGCAATATGGGAATATTTGACAGTGTCTTCGGAAAGAAGGACAAAACCGTTAAGGAAAAGAGAGAATTACCATGGATTCAATTGGAATCCATTAAGCAGTTGGAAACAATTACTGAAAACTCAAATAACAAGACTCAAGTCGTATACAAACATTCCAGTACCTGCGGAATAAGTAGGATGGTTTTGGGTATGTTTACTGATACGTATGATACAGATTTAGACATTGACCTGTATTTTCTGACGATTCAGAACCATAGAGATGTGTCCAACGCAATAGAAGATAAATTTGCAGTTAGGCATGAATCGCCGCAATTGTTGGTCGTTAAAAATGAAGCAGTGGTTTTTCACACTTCTCATGGCGCCATTGCGGATACCGACTTTACAAAGTATCTGTAAAAGAATTGAAAGAGTTCATGTCAGTTCGAGGGCAGTCGAGAACTTAAAGCATCTCGACTGCCCTAGTGTAACACTATTTTAATTGAACTGATATTGTGAGACAATGCTCTTAAGACGTGCTTTGAGGTCTTCCCCTGCATCGTATACCATTTGTTCATTGGAAGGAAAGGGAACTTCCCTGGCATTTAAGTACAACATTAAATCATCTTCCAATGCTCTTTTATCACCTTGGTAATTAGCAAAAATGTGTTCAAATATAAATTCACTGGATAGGGGATAGGAGTTGATTTCCTGTCCGTTTCTCAAGTCAGTGAAACTAATTTTGGCGCCAATTTGGGCACTTTTAGTCTGGGTAAATTGAAACAATTTACAAGTAACCGTTCGCATCTTATCCACTTTTATTTTGTTGCCCAAGCTATCTTTTACAACATTCCCATCATTATCCAACAGATATTGCCATCCATCTTTAATTTGTCTTTCCTTGATCACTTGGGTCTCATTAATACGTTCTGGTGATATATTGATTTCCATGAAATCCAAGTTCATCGCGTAATCATACTTTACACTTTTAAGCGGATTAGTGTGGTATTGCAACCAAAAGTTATCAATGCCGAAAGCGTTGAAGTCCAAAAGTTCAGATTCTAAACGCTCAGGTATGATTTGCTGTGTCTGATTTGCAATATCGACTCTTACAAACTCCAATCCCTTGTTATAGGCTTCATCCATTTTTGCCACAGTTTCCCTGTAGCCCGGATTTATCTCTTGTAGATATTTTAAATCTTCGTACGCATTTCTATAATCTACTTTATACTTGGCAGAAGCCAGCAAATTCAAAGCGTTTTGGTACAAATGCTCGGAAAGGTCGTCCTTGGTGTTCAATATTTTGTTGTCGTAGTTCACAAAATTGAAATTTGCATTTCTTCCCTCAACGGTAATGTACAAAGGCAACAATGGTCTAATACGTTGTTGAACCTGCTTTAAATGCAAGTATTTATTATAAATGGTTTCCAAATTGGCTGGATTTCCATCGTTTTGAAGAAAGGCAATTTCTTGTTGCTCTCTTGCAGTATTCTTTGCAAATGCTTCTTCCAGCAAAACAATATATTCCTGATTTCCCTTCTTGGTCTTGTTTTCGGCCAGGTTTTTAATGGCCTTGTTCATGGCAGTGGAATAGTTGCCAGTGTTCAGGGCTTCCTGTGTTTTCTTTACGCCACTACAAGCGCTTAAAACTATAATTGCGGTTAAGAGTATAATTTTTTTCATACTGATCAACTTTATTGGTTGTGATTGGGAATTCAATAGCTGTGCCAAAAATCCTCAAACTATAAACGCAAAAGGATGAACGGTAGTATATTTTGGATAAAAAGCTTAAAAAATGGTAGTCTTGGGGGTTATTCTCCCTTTTTTAAAATTGTTAATTGCCGTTTGATAAAATTACGCCCCAATTGTTTTTTTATGAATGAAAATCCCCTTTCAATTCGTAATTTTAGCCCCTTAATTAAACAAAGGGCAAATGCAACGAGACCATAAGATTTTTGAACTGATAGCGCAAGAGAAAGACAGACAGTTGGAAGGTATTGAATTGATAGCTTCTGAAAACTTTGTAAGTCCACAGGTAATGGAAGCCGCAGGCTCCGTACTTACAAACAAATATGCGGAAGGATACCCAGGAAAGCGTTATTACGGTGGTTGCGAAGTGGTTGACCAAGTGGAGCAGTTGGCCATTGACCGTGCCAAGGAATTATTTGGAGCTGTTTACGCCAACGTTCAGCCGCATTCAGGATCGCAGGCCAATGCATCGGTTTACCATGCTTGCCTAAATCCTGGCGATACTATTTTAGGTTTCGATTTGTCCCATGGTGGTCACTTGACCCATGGTTCGCCGGTTAACTTCTCCGGAAAATTATACAACCCTGTTTTCTATGGAGTGGACGAAGAAACGGGAATGTTGAATTATGATAAAATCCAGGAAGTCGCTGATAAGGAAAAGCCCAAATTGATTATCGCTGGTGCATCTGCCTATTCCAGAGATATGGATTTTAAACGTTTCAGAGAAATTGCGGATAGTGTAGGAGCCTTGTTGTTGGCCGATATTTCGCATCCTGCTGGTTTGATCGCCAAAGGAATTTTGAACGATCCAATTCCACATTGCCATATTGTTACCACAACAACCCATAAAACCTTGCGCGGCCCTCGAGGTGGTCTTATTTTAATGGGCGAAAACTTTGAAAACCCATTTGGTATAAAGCTAAAGAACGGAAACTTGAGAAAAATGTCAGGTCTGTTGGATTTGGCGGTATTTCCAGGTAACCAAGGAGGGCCGTTGGAGCATATTATAGCTGCCAAGGCCATTGCTTTTGGAGAAGCACTTACCGACGAATACTTACACTATATGGTTCAGGTGAAGAAAAATGCAGCAGCCATGGCCAAAGCCTTTATGGACAAAGATTACAAAGTAATTTCTGGTGGAACGGACAACCATATGATGTTGATTGACCTTAGAAACAAGGATATTTCAGGCAAGGAGGCCGAACAAGTTTTGGTTAAAGCGGATATTACTGCCAATAAGAATATGGTTCCTTTTGATGATAAATCACCGTTTATTACTTCGGGAATTCGTTTTGGAACATCGGCAATTACAACAAGAGGTCTCAAAGAAGCTGATATGGAAACCATTGTTGGGTTTATTGATGAAATCATCACTGATGCCGAGAATGACAAAAAAGTAGCCGAAATAAAACAAAAGGTCAACGATTTAATGAAATCGCGACCTTTGTTCAGTGCTTAGTATTTGCTAATAAAAATACTATTCGAAGAGAAAAATACTCTCTTCGTAAAGTTTCTTTTTGCTGAGGGAGTAAATAAAGGCCTCATGTTCTTGGTCCTTTTCAAAGTATAGGCCCCAATAATCAAAATATCCGCATTCATTGCTCATTTTTGATTGTTTGGAATTCATTGAGGTGTCTTCAAAAACGGGAACAAAAATTTCATAGGGCATTATGGTCAATCCTTTGGTGAAATAAACAAAATGCTTGCCGATTGCGGTTAGAATTTTACTTGCCTGCTCGGGAATACTTTTCTCGAACAATCTAGTCACGATTATGGATGTGTCTTTAAAGTGCAAAGAGAGCTCTAAAATATCGGTGGGGTAAGAACTTTTTTCGTTAAGTGATTCCAAGGCATTCTCCAAAGATTTTGAGATATTGGAACGACTTTCTTCGGCAAAATTATAATTACCCCAATCACCATTGTTGAAATGGCGAATGCATTCCCCAATTCCAAAATTGTGGTAAAGATCTATTACCAAATCAGTGCTGTTGTTTTTAGCGTCGTGCTTAAACTGAACCTTGGCGGTGGCAAAAAAGTACTTTTCAAGGACCCGAAGAAAATCGTCCAATCCATCGGTGGCCATATAGGTTTTTGGGCCAAGGTTTTTATGTTGATTATTCGATTTGTTGGATGATGACATTTGATGTTGATTGAATTTCAATATTCTTTCAACATAAAGTTAGAATGAATCTTTTGCATTGGATTACAGATAATCCTTAAAAATTCTGGGGTTTTTCTCTTATTTGTAAGATTTTTATGAAGTAAACCTTTCAAACAGACCACAAAATAACATATCAACTTGATTCTTCATCCAAAATACTAAATAAAACCTCTGTTTTTTGCGGCCAATATAAGGGCTAGATCATTTTCATTTTCCGTACCGAACAACGTTTTTAGATGTCGCTTCCTATTTTCAATGGAAGAGGGTGAAAGTCTAATGAATTTTTCAAGGTCTTTGTTCTTGGTTCCTTTGGAAAGGTGGTAAAGTATCTGTTTGTCCTTCTCGTCTATTTCGATGTCGTTGGCCATTTTCTTTCTAATGGCTCCAAGGGCTTTTGAAGAATAATAGGGAGGGTCGACCATAATTGTTTTAACTGCGTCTTCAAGGGTTTTTGGGTCAATGTCCGTTTTTACCAGATACCCATCTGGATCCACGGATTTTAGGATGCTGTTGATCCTAAAATTGTCACTGAAAGAAGACATGAAAACAATTTTACTTTCTGGAACTATCTTGCGAGCCAGTTTTCCCAAGTCTTCTCCGGTATAGGGTTGCTCTTCGTTCGGGGCAAATAACTGAACATCCAAGAACAAAATATCGTATTGAAAGGATTTTACAGAATCCTCAATAAGCTTTTTGCCAGTGTGGTACGTTGTAGCAGTATCAACAATTATATTATGGCCTTCAAGTTCGATGCCCTCGAGTATAAATTTATATCCGAGCATCGTCATTTCATGATCATCAATTGCTAGTATTCTCAGTGTTTTCATTGTAGGTCGTTTCTTTTTTTTTGAATTGGGGGATTTAAGCGTTCAATACATTAACTTTCTCGGGAACTTCCAGTTCCACGTATTTTATCGGTATGCTCATATTTATAGTGGTTCCACTTCCTGGCTTACTGTCGATATCCAGTACTCCTTTTATCTTTTTTGCTCTAGAAATAATATTTCTAAGTCCTATTCCTTTCTTTCTCCTGCTTGTATCAAATCCGACACCATCGTCTGCAATGGTGAGTTTTAAATTGTCATCCACGGCTTGAAAGCAAATGGACACGTTTTTACTTTTTGCGTGTTTCACACAGTTTTTCAACGATTCTTGAATAATCCTATAGGCATTGATCTTAATGTCGCCCAGTAAATTGTCCCAAGGTATCTTATTGTCGTAGGTGAAGGAACATAACATACCGGACGATTTTTGAATATCATTGATCATGTCTTCCAACGAAACAATAAAATTATGAAATTTTTCATACGAAGCATGGTTGAGCTCATGGGAAATGGTGCGTATTTCTTCCTCCACCCCTTGTAGTTTTTCAATAAGGGAGGCCCGTTGTTCAATGGAAGCTTGGTCATCCCGTTCGTTAAGACCACTCAGAATCAACCGGATTCCTAGCATTTCGCCCAAAATGCCATCATGTAGTTCTTCGGAAATACGCTTTTGCTCCAATTGTTTCCCTTCCTCCAATTTTCCTTGCTGGGAAAGCATAAGATTGTAAATTTCTTGGTTACTTTCTTGCTGACGTTGTTTAAATTTTAATCGGCTGTTGCTTACGTACAAAGAGATAATGACCAAGATGATTATCCCAAATACAATAAGTAATAAGGAAGCTCCGATCCATAATTGTTTTTCTTTGGTCAGGAGTTGGTTTTCCTCTATAATATCATCGGTTTCCATCCGAATACGGGCAAATTTGTCCCTTTTGGTGCGCTCTTCCTCACTTATGGTCTCGTCCAGTTGGTTGTATTCCTCAAAATAGGATTGTGAATTAGCGGGGTCTAGCCTATTCAGTAACCTTAAAGCATCCAAGGAACGGTCGTTGTTGTAGGTTTCCTTGGCAATGGCATATGCTTCTTTGGCTTCATCTATAGCTTCTTTGGTATTTCCTTTTGCAGCCGATAGTTCAGCATTATAATAATGTAGTCGAGCCCTATCGTATTTATCACCAGATTCGACATTGAGCATGAATGCCTCGTGAAGAAGCTCATTGGCCTTTTCTGTGTCGTTGTCTACCTTTAGAATGGAATAGGCTAAACTTCCAAGAGCTTTTTCGTAGGTTTCTGGTTTTTCCTCTTTTAAATTTGGGCTGGAAAGTAGCTTTTGATAAGCTTGTTTGGCCCTGTCAAAATTTTCGATGTTCAAGTAAACGCTTGCAATATTATTTTGGTTTTGCAGGATTAAATCGGCTTTGTTTTTTCTTGTAGATTTATCCAAATACTCTCGCGCTTTTTCGTAAGATTTTAGGGCTTTTTCGCTATCACCCATGCCATTGGCTAACATTCCAAGAGCTGAATAACTATTATAAAGCCTGTAATTATCTCCTAATTCATCAAAAATTTTAATGGCTGTCGTGGCACTGATTTCCCCGCCCAAATAGTCTTTATAGGAATCTTGTAGCCGTGCCATATTATAATACATTCGGGCTCTTAGCGATTTTGATGTGGAATCTACAGGTAATTGCTCAAAACTTTTTAATGCTTCTTTATAATGGTAAAAAGCACTGTCGGTAACACCCTTATTTTCCATAAATAAGGCGAGGTCCCAATACGAATCGCCCAATATTTTGTATGCATTCGCTTCCTCGGCCATTTTTAATAGTATACTGTTCGATTTTCTAAATCCAAGGGAGTCTTCAAGTTTTAAATAAGCCAAGGAAATTTGGGAAAGCTGCTCCAGTTGTATGGTGTCGGCAGTCAATTTCAAAGCCTTGGTCTCAGCTTCCTCAAGATAGACCTTGCGATCTCCCAACGGTAATTCTTTGGCCGTCTTGGCAATGTTCACCAATTCTTGAATGGAATCCACCCTTGGGTAGGAAACAACTTCTTGTTCTGGGGATTTCTTTGAGCATCCCCAAAAAATGATAAGTAAAAATATGTAGGTTAAATTTTTCAAAAGCTTAAAATAGTTATTGATAAATCCAAGGTAACAAAAAAAGCCCCAAATCTAATTAAGGTTTGGGGCTGAGTTTTATGTTTAACACCAATCAAAGTTCGCGAATATCGCTGGTACTTTGCTGTAATCGCATTAATCTTTGCTTGGAGATGCCAATATTGATTCGACTTTTTAGAGATTCTTCCTGACGATTTTCCATTAAATCGGTACGTTTCATGTAACTGATTTTATCATCATTAAAAGATTCATCCTTTTGATAAAATAGTATTACCATTAAAATCAATGAAAAGCAACTATTTCGTACTATATTGGTTGTATTGTTTTCAATCATTTGAGTAATTATTCACCATCTCCACGACCATCAGGATCTAAATCTTCGCCATCCGTAGCATTCTGATCTACTTGTAGTTGTTGGAACATAGCTTCGGTTTCCTGTACATCGGTTTCGGTTTCACAAGAGTAAAAACCAACTGTTAATAATGCCAATGCTAAAATGCTAAGTACTTTTTTCATCATGTTTGTTTTTAGGAATAAATATTAGGTATGTGCCGCTAAAGTATGTGGCATTTTAAGTGGGCGGGGTACTTTTGGGAAGGGTGTAGTATTTTACTGGAATCTGTTAGAATTCTAAGGGAATCTGCAAGAATTCTATTAATTAAGTGCTTTTGAAGCCGTTTTGGAGAGCATTTCCTTTAATCCGTCTACTTTGTCCTTATAGGTCTTGGAAAATGGAAGCTCTTCTGCCTCCGCATGTTTAAGGCTGCAAATGGATTTACCATAATTAATACGGGACACATACCTACTGTTAAGGATGTAGCTTTGGTGCACTCGGATAAAATCTTTGGGGAGCTTTTCCTCGAAAGACTTTAAAGTTTTAAAAGCGCTTATTACGCTACCGTCCTTCATAAAGAAATCGGTGGTATTGTTGTCCGATTTTAGGTAAAGGATATTATCGGTGTCCAAATACCGGTAATCTTTATAGGATTTTAAACAAATAGTGGAGGAGGTATCGTTTTGTGGGTGCAACTTTCTTAAACGCAGCAAAGTTTTTCTGATATCAAACTCATTGTGAGGTAGGATCCAATAATCAAAAAAACCACTTTTAATGGCATTGTACGCATATTTTTTGGACTTGGCATATCCTATTATTATAGGAAGGTTTTGCATGTACTGGCTCAATTCCGTAACCATTTGGAAGTAATCCATACCATCTTCCCCCAAATTGATAAGTACCAGATCTGGATTGTATTTTAAAATGGAATTGAGCCCGGCCGAAGCATTGGTATCCGCTCCTGCACAAACCAAATCGTCGTATTCCTCCAAATAAAGCTGTAACTGAAGCTTTGAGGAGGCATCCGAGTCGATAATGTTATAGCTGTATTCCATGTGCAAATTGCTGATTGCAAGTTACTAACGCACGCAAAAAACTCATTGCAGTTTTCCCTTAAAAAAACTATGGGTTTCTCCCTAAAACGGGTTATTTTCCTACAATTTTCCATAAAAAATCGTTAAAACAGAAATAACTATAACAAATTGGAAGATTTTCTATGTCTATTCCGTGTCCGATTTAGTTGCTTACAATGAAACTATTTTCAGTGGAATCGAATCAAGGGAAATATAAAATGTTGATAGGGGATGTTTTTGCGTTTTGATGGTTAGACAAATAGGTTCAGTTTGTGTTTGGTTCACTACTATATTACAATTTGTTGAACGGTCATCAAAATTTTGAATACGGGTATTTCAAAAAATGGCCTAAAATTCGATGAAATACATTATTTTGTTATTGAAAATGAGATGAATAGCCAATAAAACGCCGATTTTTATGAAATAATCAAAACCTTGATAAGGGTTGTTTATAGAAAAAGAGCTTGTATTTCTGCGGGTACTCTTTTAGGGCGGAAGGTTATAGCATCCAATAAGCACCATTCGGTAACGGATTTGACCAAAAGCTCGTCGGTCTCTTTGTTTTTGATTTCTACCACCCGGGTAGAAATAGGTCCTTTATTACTTTTTATATAGGTGTTTATTAGGATGGTATTTCCCAATACGGCTGATTTGTGGTAAGTAATATTATGGTTCCGAACTACCCAAATCATAGATTTTTTAATGTTTTCGGAGGTAACATGTGTCCAATGCTTTTTAGATATATCCTGAATCCATTCTACATATCTAATATTATTTACATGATTTAGGTCATCCAAATCATCCGGGACGACATCAAAAACTTCCGAGTAGGTTTTCATTAGTCCTTTTTTAGGATTTTCACTTCAAAGAGTTTGTCCCAGTTTTTACCGGTAACAAAAAAGGTTTCTCTTTCTGGATGATAGGCCACTCCATTAAGCACGGAATTGCTTTCGTCCCATTCAGGACCTTTGTTTATCTTGCTTTTTAATCCCCCAAAGTTGATGACCCCCTCAATTGCCCCGGAAGTTGCATCAATGATCATCATACTTTCTTTTTGGTATACGTTGGCATAGATTTTTCCCTCCACATATTCCAATTCGTTCGCATTATTAAAGATGGATTTGTTCGTTGCGATTTCAATATGACCTTGTTCTTCCAAGGTCTCTGGATTTAGGAACCATATTTTTTCGGTACCATCACTCTTGAATATTTTTTTACCATCATTGCAGAGCCCCCAGCCTTCTCGGCTTTCACCATAGGTAAAGTTTTTTATCTTTTCCATATTGGAAATATCGTAAACATACCCCATATCGCTTTGCCAGGTGAGTTGGTAAAGTTTACCATTCATAATAGTGATACCTTCACCGAACACAGAATCGTCCATGTCAATTTGTTGAAGGACCTCGCCGGTCTCAAAATTCACCTTTCGTACTGTTGAAGCGCCTCGCTTTCCAGTGCTCTCATAAAGTGTCCCACCGTGGAACTCCAATCCCTGGGTGTAAGCGCCTGTATCATGTGGATAGCTATTGATAATCTCATAGGTGTACACTTCTGGCGAAGAAGGGGCCAAAACACGTATTTTTTTCTCAACTTCCACAGTTTGCTCTTCAATATTGAACTTGGCCACCAAGGTTTTGTTTCCCAACGTGGGCACATCCATGGTAATTTTTCCATTTTCTACGGGCAATTCCTTTCCATCCAAATAATAATGAAGATCCGAAATCCCAATGTCTTTTTTGTTTTTTAACGCCACACCCACTTGTTGATTTTGTTGTATGGCTTTGTTTTCCAATTGAATGGAAAAATGCTTGGCCGGGTCGGCACTTCCCCCGCAGCCCAAAAAAAAGAGCAAAGCCCCGGTTATAGAAAAAAGTTTGCCCATTGTTCTTATTGCTTGTATCATAAATTGTTAATCCTAAAACACCGAAATTAAGAATGAATTGGGATTGTCACAAATTTAAAAGGTCGTATATTTGCAGTCGGCAAGTCCTACACGACCAGCTCCTGCAGAATCCCCCAGGGCGGGAACGCAGCAAGGGTATGTGGTCGTAGCGGTGCGATGTAGGTAGCTTGCCTTTTTTTGTACCCAAAAATCAGATGATCATGGATAAAAAAATTGTACTGATCACCGGTGGTTCTTCAGGTATTGGTAAATCCATCGGAACGTATTTGACCACAAAGGGATTTACCGTCTACGGTACTGCACGAAACCCACAAAACTATCCCGATTTCGACAACTTTGAACTTGTTCCATTGGATGTTAAGGATGTTGATAGCATTCAAAATGCTGTATCCCAAGTAATTGCTCACGAAGGAAGATTGGATGTGTTGATCAATAATGCTGGAGTTGGGATTACCGGGCCTATTGAGGAAACCCCTCACGAGGAAATCCTCCATGTGTTCGATACCAATTTCCATGGCCCCATACATGTAATGAAGGCGGTTTTGCCCCAAATGCGGAAGCAGGGCGGTGGAGCCATAATCAATATTACCTCCATTGCAGGGTATATGGGATTGCCATACCGTGGTTTTTATTCTGCCACCAAAGGTGCTCTGGGCCTCATTACGGAGGCCTTGCGTATGGAAACCAAAGATTTTGGTGTAACTATAACCAATGTTGCCCCTGGTGATTTTGCCACCAATATAGCTTCAGGTAGATATCACTCCCCAGTAATTGAAGGTTCGGCTTACGAGGAAAAGTATTCACAGACCCTTAAAGCCATTAATGACGATGTGGACAGTGGGGGAGACCCTATTCAAGTGGCCGAGGCAGTACATAAAATTATCAATCAAAAAAATCCCAAAGTACACAACCCGGTAGGGGCATTTTTGCAAAAATTTTCCCTCAGGTTGAAGAAAATATTACCAGACAAAGTCTACGAAAAATTACTGCTCAACCATTATAAGTTGTAATTTTACACTTCTTACAAACCAATTATAAATACTTAGAAATGAAGTTTTTTATTGATACTGCCAATCTTGACCAAATTAAGGAAGCCCAGGAATTGGGCGTGTTGGATGGTGTTACCACCAACCCTTCCCTTATGGCCAAAGAAGGTATTACAGGAAAGGATAATATTTTAAAGCACTACGTGGATATTTGCAATATTGTTGACGGTGATGTTTCTGCCGAAGTTGTAGCCACCGATTTTGCCGGAATGATAAAAGAAGGAGAGGAATTGGCCGAGCTGCATGAGCAAATTGTAGTGAAGGTCCCCATGATCAAGGATGGTGTAAAAGCATTAAAATATTTCTCAGATAACGGTATCCGTACCAACTGTACTTTGGTGTTTTCGCCAGGTCAGGCACTTTTGGCAGCCAAAGCAGGAGCCACTTATGTTTCCCCTTTCTTGGGAAGATTGGACGATATTTCCACAGATGGTCTTAACCTTATCTCAGAAATCCGCTTGATTTATGATAACTACGGATTTGAAACAGAAATATTGGCTGCATCAATCCGTCACACCATGCACGTGATTGATTGTGCTAAGCTCGGTGCCGATGTGATGACTGGACCTTTGTCATCTATTGAAGGACTTTTAAAGCACCCATTAACGGATATTGGTCTTGCCAAATTCTTGGAAGATTACAAAAAAGGAAATTCTTAAAGAAAGAATAGATATAATTTTGGAAAGGCCCTGAATGTAAATTCGGGGCTTTTTTTATAGAGAAGTGTAAAGATTGGCAAAACCATCAACTACAATAGTGTCTTTTGCGATAACACACTTGTTGAGTCCATCAATAATCATGGCCATTTGTAGCTCTTTAAAGTTTTCTCCGAAAAACTGCTTGTTCTTGTCCAATTTGTACTCATCCATGAGTTGCTTCCATTGCGTGAAATTGGTCCTCAAATTGATGCCCACAAAGTTGTAGTGCGGATATTTTTCTTCTAGAGAGGTAATGTGTTTGTTAACGTTGATGAAATGTCTCTTCTGATCAGCAGTCCAAAAATAGAACACGGTACTTTTTTTGTTGTTGGCCAGATCTTTTAAAGAAACCTCTTCATCATCAAAATTCTTAACCGAAATATTGGGAACCGTGGTATTTGGTTGTAGGTTTTTTATGCCGCTATATAAAAGGTCGATCTCCTCTTGGTGCTCCTTGTTGGTGGAGAGCGATTTAAACTTATCGATAAAAACGGAGGCCTCTTCACTTGGGTTATGTTCCCTTAGTAAATAATCCATGGCTATGTTTCTAAAAAGTATGTCCCTAAGCTCTGTTTGTTTCACTATGCTGTCTACAAGAGCGAGTTTGTGCTTGTTAAAATGCAATCGGTCAGTTACCGGTTTCTTATCGTTGGCGCAATTTTCCAAACAGGCCATATAAGACATGTTCCCAAAGTGCCACTTCATAAAATCGAAGTATGGCCTAAAGTAGGTTAGATCTTTATTATCAAGGTCTATGTTTTTACGATAGCCATAAAAATCATCTCCAAGTTTATGAATAGTTTCCTCGCCTGTTTGCTTCTTGTGGTAAAACGGATATTTTTCTTTATTGATGTAGGTGTTGTAATCTATGGATGCTTCCGCCATGGCCAATGCTCTAGGTGTAAAAACAATATCCATAGCAAGCTCTTTAAGATTTTCAACTTTTAGAGCGTGTAAAGAATCTATTTTCTTGCTAAAATCTTCTGGGGGAAGTTCGTAAAAGTCATCAATAATGACCTCTTCCTTTTCATTCTCCAAGAAAACCTCCATTAAAAAGTTATTGATTTCACTTCCTTTTCCCGAATAAACCAAAGATTCATCAAATTCAACCGTATTCAGGCGCACCAGAAGGCTGTCTCCTTGGCTCAAGTATACATATTGTAGTTCAGGAGTGTGGTCAAAGTGATAAAGGCCATCCGGAATAGCATCAAGTTGAAAAGAAAAACGATTTTTATTATCGAGCTTTACGGAGTCCACATAGGAATCATTGTGATAGAGCACCACATAATCGCTAGTCGGATTTACAATTTCACCACCAAAAAATACAGAAGAACCCTTGTTCGAAGAATCAGAACACGATACAAGAGATGATAATAAGGTGAGGCCGAGTAAAAATCTTACCATATAAAGGGAACGATTCATTTGTCTACCAAAAATAAGCAACCCCTAAAGCTAAACTTGTTAAGGTGTAGTTAAATGTTGTTAAACCGTGTTTTTCCATCGTTTAAATATGCACTATTAAATTAGAATTACGAATCGTATTTAACTATTTTTGCAAAAAAAATAAAGATAGTTGCATGTTATCAGTATCGAATTTATCCGTACAGTTTGGCAAAAGAGTTTTGTTCGATGAGGTTAATGTAACCTTTGCTCAAGGGAATTGTTACGGCATCATTGGCGCTAATGGAGCGGGAAAATCCACGTTTTTAAAAATATTATCTGGACAGATTGATGCTACTTCGGGCCATGTGCATTTGGAACCAGGCAAACGAATGTCCATTTTGGAACAGAACCACAATGCTTACGATGAGTATCCTGTTTTGGAAACCGTGGTTATGGGGAACAAGCCTTTGTTTGAAATAAAAAAGGAGATTGATGCCCTGTATGCTGATTATACTGATGAAAATGCAGAAAAAATAGGGGAGTTACAGGTGAAGTTCGAAGAAATGAACGGTTGGAATGCAGATAGTGATGCTGCAGCGATGTTATCCAATCTTGGGATTACAGAAGACCTTCACTATACCCATATGGCCGATTTGGACTCCAAACTAAAGGTTCGGGTACTTTTGGCACAAGCCTTGTTCGGTAGTCCCGATGTGTTGATCATGGATGAGCCTACCAACGATTTGGATTATGACACCATAAACTGGTTGGAAAATTTCTTGGCCAACTACGATAATACGGTAATCGTGGTTTCTCACGACAGACACTTCTTGGATGCCGTTTGTACCAGTATTGCAGATATCGACTTTGGAAAAATCAACTTGTTCTCAGGAAACTATACGTTCTGGTACGAGAGTAGCCAATTGGCTGCCCGACAAAGAGCCCAGCAGAACAAAAAGGCAGAAGAAAAGGCCAAGGAACTCAATGAATTCATACAGCGTTTTAGCGCGAACGTTGCGAAAAGTAAACAGGCCACTTCCCGTAAAAAGATGTTGGACAAATTAAAAATCGAGGATATAAAACCTTCAAGTAGAAGATATCCGGCGATTATTTTTGACCGTGAGCGCGAAGCAGGGGATCAAATTTTGAATGTCGAAAAACTATCTGCAACTTCAGAAGATGGTGATTTGCTGTTCAAAGATGTGAACATCAACTTGGCCAAAGGTGATAAAGTAGCCATCCTTTCGAAAGACTCCAGAGCTACAACAGCTTTTTACGATATTATTGCCGATAAAGTTAAACCCGATAGTGGCAAGTTTCAATGGGGAGTAACCACCACACAATCTTATTTGCCCGCGGATAATTCGGAATTTTTTAAAGATGACATTAATCTAGTGGATTGGTTACGCCAATGGGCCAAAACTGAAGAGGAAAGAGAAGAGGTTTACATCAGAGGTTTCTTGGGAAAAATGCTTTTTAGCGGTGAAGAGGCTCTTAAAAAATGTACCGTGCTTTCTGGAGGAGAAAAAGTACGTTGTATGCTCAGTCGTATGATGATGCTCAGAGCCAATGTTTTAATGTTGGATGAACCTACCAACCACTTGGATTTGGAAAGTATCACGGCTTTCAACAATTCATTGAAAAACTTTAAGGGCACCATTCTACTAACTACCCACGATCATGAATTTGTAAATACGGTAGCTAATCGAATCATTGAGCTAACGCCGAACGGTGCCATTGACCGCTATTTGAGCTTTGACGATTATATGTCCGATAAGTCCATTAAGGAGCAGCGCGAAAAAATGTACGCCGTTACCGCTTAAGCGTTAAAGTATTTGCTTTTCCAGATGGCTGGATTAAAGTTTTTGCCCAATGCAAATCCATAGAAAATAACAATGGATGCTAAGCATTTGAACATAAAAAAGTAGATGATCCAAAACTCCGCAGTAGAGCTTTTTTTGGAGAACAAGCCTTCGGGAACCATAAGTGTTACAAAGTAACTGATCAGGAGAACCACGAAAACCAAGTTAGCCACATTTTTAAAAGGCCATGCAAGGAGTTTTCGTAAGGGGTGAAGGTCGTTGCCCCATTTATGGATCAAGTAGTAGTAATCGTTTCCGATAGGGGCAAAGAGCAAGGGGTCATCCTTATCCTCCAATTTGAATAGCTTGGAGGGTGCCATTACTTTAAATCCCTTGAGTTCTGTTTTGTGGGCAGCTTCCAAATGTTTGATTTTGGAAATGGCCTCTTGGGGAATTTCACCCTTAAAAAAAGAACTGTTCAAGAAGCGCAACCGGTAATCGATACAAATCTCTTTTATTTGATCAATATGAAAGATATTATCGGTTTCGAGCAGCTCAAAATTGAAATCATTGCCCGAAAAGCTCTTTTTTGAACCCAATTGATCGGCAATTCTCTCTTCTTTTAAGGAATCTTCATTTAATATTTGTTGGACTTCAGCTAGAATATGTTCACTATTAGACTTCTTTTTTTTAATTTTTTGAAGCTTGAGTTCAATGTTTGTTCCTTTTAAAATCATGTTGCATTCTTAGTAAACCACTCAAATTTAAGGATTTGAATTCTTGATTATGACATTTGTCATAAAAACCAGATGTTAAGATTATGTTAAATGAAAATTGGCCCCATAAAAAATGGAGACATGTCTACAAAAAAGATGTATCTTATCGACGTTTTTGGCAGTTAATCGTATAATTATACTTTAAAGAAAAGTCCCAAAAGTTGACCATAGCATAATGAGAACCCCCATAACTAAAATCCTACTTGGCCTTTGTTTGGTCTTTTCCGTTTACTTAACTGCTCAAAACTCGTCTAACTCTTTATCGTATAATTCAGGTAAATTAGATAATCATAGTATATTGTTGAATGCTGTAAATGCTACAGAACTTGGTGCTTTGCTCGAGAAATCGGGTCCTTTCACCATTTTTGCTCCGTCTGATGCGGCTTTTGAAAAGTTTTCAAACAATAAAATTACTGAGTTGCTCAACGCCAAGGACAAAAGTGCGTTGAAATCCTTATTGACTTACCATATTGTTGCTGGTCAATTAACTGCCTCTCGAATATTGCGAGCCATGTCCAGGGGCAATGGAACAGCAAGCTTTACAACGGTCCAGGGTAAGAAATTAAATGCCCATTTGGATGGTTCCGATATTGTACTTACCGACCCTGTGGGTAATACGGCAAGAATCACAACCGCCGACCTGAACTTAAAAAATAATGGTGTGATTCACGAAATTGATAGTGTTATTTTGCCCACTCAAATGTGATTAGCGAAGTTCCGCTCCCAATTCCTTCTGATATTGAGCCAATAATTTGCCCATTATCTTATCGATTTGCTTATCAGTCAACGTTTTCTTTTCGTCCATTAAAGTAAAGCTTACCGCATAGGATTTTTTACCTTCAGGAAGGTTTTTACCCGTATAGACATCAAACAAGTTTACCTTTTTAAGTAGTTTTTTCTCTGTTTTCCATGCAATGTCATACACTTTTTGGAAAGAAATAGAATCATCTAGCAACAAAGCAAAATCCCTTGTTACCTCTGGGAATTTTGGAATTTCTTGGAATACCATATTCTTAGTGTTAATGGACTCCAAAATAGCATCCCAGTCCAAATCGGCATAAAAAACTTCCTGTTTAATATCAAAGCGCTTTAGGGAACTTTTGCCAACCAATCCCAAAGAAGCCAATTCCTTATTGTCTTTAACATAGGAAATCCCTTCGGCATAATCGATATCCGATGTTAGAGGTTTTGTATCTATACCTTGAACACCCAAGCGTTCGAAAACATTGGCTACAATTCCTTTTAAGTAAAAGAAATCAGATTTTCTTGAGGCTACGGCCCAACTACTCTGGGTGCGTTCCCCGGAAATGAAAATCGCTAAATGTTGTTTTTCTTTGTGTTTGCCATCAATCTTGTGGTACGTTTTCCCAAACTCAAACAGTTTAAGGTCCGTTTTTTGTCTGTTGTGGTTATAGCTTACGGTCTGTAGACCAGAATGCAACATGGAGGTCCTTAAAACGGACAAATCCGAACTCAATGGATTCAGCATCTGTACAGCACTTTCATCATCCAAGGTAATATCGGAGGAGACCAAACTGTTGGTCATAATCTCAAAAAAGCCTTTTGCAGCAAGTGTATCCCCAATCACATCCTGAATTCTGTGGTTTTCAAACCGTGATGATTTGGCAATCGATGCGTTTAATTTTTCTTTGAAATCAATATTATTATACCCGTATACCCTTAAAATTTCTTCAATAACATCAACTTCGCGGGTTACATCTACCCTATAGGTGGGAATAGTAAGCCCAAGACCTGATTCCGTTACATTGTTGATGCGGATTTCCAGAGAGGAAAGAATGGATTTAATAGTATCCTGGGGAATTTCCTGTCCAATTAAGGAGTTTATTTTGTTGAAAGTTAGGAATACTTGTCTATCCTGTGGTTTCTTAGGAAATAGGTCAACAATTTCAGAAGTAATATAACCACCTGCGATTTCCCGGAGCAAAAGTGCTGCCCTTTTAAGGGCATATTTCGTCATATTGATGTCGATACCACGCTCAAACCTAAAAGAAGCGTCGGTATTCAACCCATGTCTTTTGGCTGTTTTTCTAATAGAAACTGGGTCAAAGTAGGCACTTTCTAAAAAAATAGAAGTTGTGTGTTCTGTAACACCGGAATGTATACCTCCAAAAACCCCTGCTATACACATGGGACCATCCGCATCACAGATCATAAGGTCATCTTCATGTAGCTCTCGCTCCACCTCATCCAAGGTTGTGAATTTAGTACCTGCTGGCAAGGTTTTAACTTCAACCTTGCTTCCTTTTATTTTGGTTGCATCAAAAGCGTGCAAAGGTTGACCTAATTCGTGGAGCACGTAGTTGGTAACATCCACTACATTATTTATTGGAGTTAATCCAATGGCCTTCAGTCTGTTTTTTAACCAATCTGGAGAATCTTGTACTACAAGGTTACTGATGGTAACGCCACAATATCTTGGCGCAAGTTCACTTTCTAGAACCTCCACGTCAACTTTCAACGAGCGATTGTCGATGGAAAAATTGCTAACGGAAGGAGTTACAAACTCCTTTTGGATTTCTTGTTGTTCCAAACCAGCTTTTAGGTCACGTGCCACACCAAAATGGCTCATGGCATCAGCACGGTTAGGGGTAAGACCTATTTCAAAGACCTCATCATTTTCTATTTCGAATACTTTGGAACAGGGTGTCCCAGGCACCAATTCTTCATTCAATACCATAATTCCGTCGTGGCTTTCGCCAACGCCAATTTCATCCTCGGCACAAATCATACCTTGACTGGCCTCTCCACGGATTTTCCCCTTCTTTATTACCCAGGCTTCCCCTTCTTTGGTATAAAGAGTGGTTCCAATAGTGGCTACAGGTACTTTTTGTCCTGCCGCTACATTAGGCGCCCCACATACAATTTGAAGTGGTACTTCCTGTCCAACATCAACAGTGGTTAATTTAAGCCTATCGGCATTTGGATGTTTTTCACAAGTGAGCACATGGCCCACAACAATACCTTTTAAACCGCCCTTAACTGATTCAAATTGTGATATACCCTCAACTTCCAGACCTAAATCTGTTAAAAGCTCGCCTGTTTTTTGAGCGTCCCAATCAATTTGCACAAATTGCTTCAACCAGTTGTAAGAAATCTTCATACCCCATTTTTAGAGGGGACAAATATATAACAATAGGGGAACAGATTCAACGATAATAATGACCTTAGAGCGTAAGTGATGTTTTGTTTTAAATTGTATTTACTTATTTTAGGAAAAATCTTTCACTAAATGAATAAGATAGGGATAGTTATAGTGGGGCTTATTGTGGTATTGACCTCTTGTAAAAAAGAAGAAAAAATTGAATTGGCAACCGGTGATTGGCTGGCCAAAATCGAAGTTTCCGAATCACAACAGTTGCCTTTTGAGTTTACACTTTCCCAAAATGAAGAGGGAGGGTACGAGATGAAGGTGTTTAATGCGGAAGAAGTTGTCACTATAGACGAGTTTACTTTTAAAGGGGATTCCATAAATATTCGAATGCCCATTTTTGAAGGCCATATATCGGGCACCTATACATCAAGCGAAATAAACGGGGAATTTATTGAAGAGGGCAAAGAAAGGAGGGTTCCTTTTAGGGCGGCTCACGGAATCAGTGAACGTTTTAAGGTAAAACAGGATGCCGCTGTGAATATTTCAGGTATTTGGGAAACTTACTTCAATGTTAATACGGAAGATGAATATCCGGCAAAGGGTATTTTTATGCAAAGTGGAAATAAAGTTAAAGGCACATTTAGGACCAAAACTGGAGATTACCGCTATCTCGATGGTGTGGTAACTGGTGATAGTTTAAAACTTTCTGCATTTGATGGCTCTCATGTATTCTTGTTTTTGGCACAAGTTACAGATAGCACATTGAATGGTAAATTTTATTCCGGTCAACATTCCGTACAGGAATTTTTGGGTGCTAGGAACGAGGCATTTAAACTTCCAGACTCCAATGAACTTACTTATTTGAGGGAGGGATACGATAAGTTTAATTTTTCTTTTCCAAATACAGAGGGCAAAATGGTTGATTTGCAAGATCCAATGTTTAAGGATAAAGCTGTACTTGTACAGATTATGGGGACATGGTGTACAAATTGTTTGGATGAAACTCGATTTTATGTAGATTTCATGAAGAACAACCCAGATGTGGATTTAGCGTTAGTGGGCTTGGCCTTCGAATATGCCAAAACAGAGGAGAAGGCTTTCGAAGGAATAAATAGACTTAAGGAACGTGAGGAAGTGCCTTACCCCATATTATTGGCACAATATGGAACCTCCAACAAACAAAAGGCCAATGAAAAGTTGCCGATGCTCAATCATATACTTTCTTATCCAACTACTATTTATATTGATAAAAAAGGGGAGGTACACAAAATACATACAGGCTTTAATGGTCCTGCAACCGGAGATAAATTTGTTGAATTCAAAGAAGAGTTCAGTAAAACTATCGAAGAGTTGACATCGGAAAAATCTGAAAGTAGTAGCTGATTTTAGATAATGGTTGATTTGCCCAAATCTATATTCTCATCGTTCATAAGAGAATCATCTTCAATATCTACAATGTTATGGGCAATAAAGTCGCCAACTTGATTGGTGCCGTATTGACTGTTTTCTTTTAAATCAGGGGTAACAATTCCTTTTTTCAAGGATTTGTCCACTGCCTTTTTTACGGCCCAGGCCTCTTCGACCAATCCAAAATGCTCCAGCAGCATCGCTGCTGAAAGAATGGACGCAATAGGGTTGGCAATATCTTTGCCCTTAGCTTGTGGATACGAACCGTGGATAGGCTCAAAGAGGGCGTTTTCCTCTCCAATGGAGGCCGAAGCCAACAATCCAATGGAACCACCAATAACACTACCTTCATCCGAAATAATATCACCAAACATATTTTCCGTCAAAATAACATCAAACTGTTTAGGGTTGAGGATGATTTGCATGGCAGCATTGTCCACAAATAAAAAGTCCAAAGCTACTTCGGGATAACTTTCACCTATTTTAGTGACGACCTTGCGCCAGAGTCTGGAAGATTCCAATACATTGGCCTTATCTACCAAAGTGAGCTTCTTTTTTCGACCTTTAGCCGCTTTGAATGCCAAATGGGCAATGCGGCTTATTTCATTTTCAGAGTATTCGCAGAGGTCGGAAGCTACGGTACCTTCTGGATTTAATTTTTTCTCCCCGAAATAAATTCCTCCGGTCAGTTCGCGGTAGATTACAAAATCGGTTCCGTTGATCACCTTCTTTTTCAAAGGAGATTTATCCAATAAAGTTGGATGGGATAAAACAGGTCTAATGTTCGCAAATAACCCAAGTTCTTTTCGCAACTGAAGCAATCCTTGTTCAGGTCGTACCTTTGCATCTGGGTCATTGTCGTATTTTGGGTCGCCAATGGCTCCAAAAAGCACGGCATCGGATTCTTTGCATAACTTTAAAGTGGCATCGGGTAGGGGAGCTCCGGTTTTGTCCATGGCGATAGCACCCACGGGAGCTTCTTTAAAGATAAAATGCTGATTAAAGGTTTCTTCAACTGCCTTTAAACATTTTACTGCCTGGGCCAACACTTCAGGTCCGACTCCATCTCCAGGAAGCAATGCTATTTTTAATGCCATACGTTTTTTTGATTTAAGCCAAGCTTTTCATACCGATATTGCTGGTTTCAACAATCTCGTGGATGTCCTCATCCAAAATTTCTTTTTTAACATCAGCATACTTCAAGAAGTTTTGGTAAACCGCATCCAATTGAATCTTTGTAAGCTCATAGCCTACGTTTTTCGCGCGGTATGCCAATGCTGCACGTCCACTTCTAGCTGTTAAAACAATGGAAGATTCACTTACCCCAACATCTTTAGGGTCAATGATCTCGTAGGTTTCTCTTTGTTTGATTACCCCATCCTGGTGAATTCCTGAACTGTGTGCGAATGCATTGGATCCCACAATAGCTTTGTTGGGCTGCACAGGCATGCCCATTTTTTGTGAAACCATTGTACTGGTGTCCCAAAGCAGTTTGCTATTTATGTCGGTATCCAAGTTTAAATATGGATGTTGTCTCAGAATCATCACTACCTCTTCCAAGGAAGTGTTTCCGGCTCTTTCGCCAATACCGTTAATGGTACACTCAATTTGTCTGGCTCCGTTGACTACTCCGGCAATGGAGTTGGCTGTGGCCAAACCTAAATCGTTGTGACAGTGACAAGAAAGAATAGCTTTATCTATCCCTTTGACATTTTCTCTCAGGTACTTCATTTTTGCACCGTATTCTTCTGGTAGACAATAACCCGTTGTATCCGGAATGTTGAGCACGGTTGCCCCGGCCTTTATGACTGCTTCGCAAATCCTTGCCAAATACTCGTTATCTGTTCTTCCGGCATCCTCAGCATAGAACTCAACATCTTCAACGAAAGTTTTGGCATATGTTACAGCTTCAACGGCACGCTCGATAATTTTATCTTGGGTAGAGTTGAATTTATATTTAATATGGGATTCTGAAGTTCCGATTCCGGTATGTATTCTTGGCCTTTTGGCATCCTTGATGGCTTCTGCTGCAACTTCGATATCCTTTTTAACTGCTCTGGTCAACCCACAAACTCTTGCATTTTTGACCAACTTGGCAATTTCGTTTACCGATTTGAAATCACCTGGGCTAGATATGGGAAACCCTGCCTCGATTACATCAACTCCCAGTTCATCCAATCGTTCGGCAATGATTAATTTTTGTTCGGTATCCAGTTTACAACCAGGCACCTGTTCTCCATCTCTTAGTGTTGTGTCAAAAATTTCTACCTTATCTTTACCCATTATATCAACCTGTTTTTTTCTATGACTTACGAAAATAGGGAAGGCAGGCTGAAGACGAAAAGCAGCTAAGAGTATGTTACAATGCTTAATTGCTTTTAGTGAAGTTTAAATAACTGAAAAACAATAGTTTAAACAATATTTTTTACGATGACAAATGCCCATAAGGATGCTTTGTTTGTACTGGTAAAATCGCTTTCCAAATCAGAAAAACGTCAATTTAAGCTCTATGTTGGTCGATTGGGTGTCAACACGGATGCTAAATTTTTGGCTCTTTTTAATCTCTTGGATAAGATGCGGAAGTACGATGAACGGCAGATTTTAGATAGCGGCATTGTCAAAAAATCACAACTTTCCAATTTAAAAGCGCATTTGTATAAGCAGATTTTAGTGAGTTTACGTTTGAACCCGGTGAACCAAAATGTTCGAATTCAGATACGGGAACAACTGGATTTTGCTACCATTCTATATCAAAAAGGATTGTACAAGCAAAGCTTAAAGATATTGGAGAAGGCAAAAAGTTTCGCCATTGAAAATGAGGAGAAAAATGTTGCCTACGAAATTGTAGAGTTGGAAAAGGTTATTGAAACCCAATATATTACTCGAAGTATTCCGGACAGAGCGGATGAACTTTCCATTGAAGCAAAAGAGCTTTCCGCTCAAAATGTAATGACCAGCAAGCTGTCCAATCTCTCGCTTCAACTTTATGGAATGATGTTGAAAGTAGGCTATGTGAGAAGTGATGAGGACCTTCAAAAAGTAAAAAGTTACTTTGATGAGCATATGCCCAAGTACGACATTGATAAACTTGGGTTTCGGGAAAAACTTTGGCTTTATAAGGCACATTTATGGTACAGTCTTTTAATTCAAGACTTTTTGTCAGCCTACAAATACGCCAGTAAATGGGTGGACCTATTTTATGAAAACAAGCATATGATTCCCTTAAACCCTGTGTTTTTTCTAAAAGGGAACCATTACTTATTGGAGTCACTGTTCTTTGTGAAGTATGCATCTCAGTTTAGGGAGACTTTGGAGCGACTGGAGCATCAGGTGCAGGATCCAAAATTCCCCAAAAACGACAATATTAGTTCACTGGCCTTTTTATACATCAACACCAATAAATTGAATCTTCACTTTTTGGAAGGGACTTTTGATAAAGGGATATACTTGGTGAACATTATTGAATACGGCATCAAAAAACATAGACAGCAAATAGATGAGCATCACATTATGTTGCTCTATTATAAAATTGCGTGTTTATACTTTGGTAATGGAGACAATAAAAACTGTATTGCCTACCTCAAAAGGATAATTTCAAATAAGAAGTTAAAGATGCGGGAGGACTTAATGTGCTTTGCTCGAGTGCTAAGCCTGGTGGCGCATTATGAAGCAGGAATGGATTATCATTTAGAAGTGCAGCTTAAGAGTACCTATAAATTCTTGTTGAAAATGAACGACTTACATGAGGTTCAAAAAGAGATGATCAAATTCTTGAGAAATCTTGGTGATATTTACCCAACGGATTTAAAAGGGGAATTCCAGAAGTTGTACAACGAGTTGAAGAAATACGAAAATCACCCATACGAGAAGAGAGCATTTTTATATTTGGACATCCTTTCGTGGCTAGAAAGTCATTTACAGAACAAGCCGGTAGGACAAATAATTAGAGAAAAAGCTTTGGCGCTTACTCGCTAATACAAGCATTCCAAACAGGGTCTTCGGGTGGAGGAGCCAAAAACGTAATAGGTTCCTTTTTTACGGGGTGCATAATAGTCAAACTTCTAGCGTGAAGGTGGATGCCACCATCTTTATTGCTGCGGTCGGCTCCATATTTTAGATCCCCTTTTATGGTACAGCCGATAGCGGCCAATTGCGCCCTAATTTGATGGTGTCTGCCCGTTTTTAAATCAATTTCCAACAGGTAATAGTTATCCAGCTTTCTGAGAATTTTATAATCCATTTCAGCTTTTTTACTATTTGGGACTTCCTTGTTGTGTGCGTACGATTTGTTTTGTTTTGGGTTTCGCACTAGCCAATGGATCAAGGTGCCACTTTCTTGGGGAGGTGGATTTTTAACAACGGCCCAATACAATTTTCTGGTTTCTCCATGTGCGAACATTTTATTGAGACGGGGGAGGGCCTTGGATGTTTTTGCAAAAAGCACAATGCCCGAAGTTGGGCGGTCCAATCGGTGCACCACGCCCATATAAACGTTACCGGGCTTATTGTATTTCTCCTTCAAATATTGCTTTACGACCTCGCTCAAAGGATCGTCCCCGGTTTTATCGCCCTGAACGATATCACCAATTCGCTTATTAATTACAATTAGGTGGTTGTCTTCAAAGAGCACTTGAAGGTTGCTGGAGGTGGAATGTTGACTCATTGGACTTCATACTTTTTATTTCTCAAAGAGAAAACAAGTACCATCAAAACACCAATGGTAACAGAAACATCGGCCATATTGAAAATTCCGGTTTTCAAAAAGCCTAGTCGAATGTGGAAGAAATCTGTGACGGAGCCATATAAAATTCGGTCAATTAAATTACCAATTCCTCCCCCAATTACAAAGGCAAAGGAAATTATGAGCCATTTATTTAAGTTATTTTTAGTCAAAATTCTTACGGCAAGAACTAGAAGAACAATTAAAGGAAATCCTTTTAATAAAATTGTTTTGATCAAAGGAGGAAAGTTTTGTCCAAAACCTAGTGCTGCCCCTGTGTTTTCAACATTTGTTAAAATGAGGTTATCGCTAATCAATTGGATATACTCACCTTGAGTAACATTTTTTCTAACTATTTTTTTCGAAACTTGGTCACAGCTGATATTACTGAATATCAAAAGGAGTATAAATATTTTCGAAAAGTGCTTTTTCATGCTCATCTCAACTGTTGATTTTCCGCGGTGCATTTTTATAAGCATAAACCATGTTCTCGATACTTTTTCATTCTGAAAAAACTCGAACTGACGGTTTTTTTACGGGTTAAAGGTTATAATTTAATACGATTCGTCTTCGCTCGGAAAATCCTGACTTTTCACATCCTCCACATATTGTGATATGGCATTGCTCATTTCATCATAAAGGTTGAGATATCTTCTCAAAAACCTAGGGTTGAATTCATGGGTCATACCCAACATATCATGAACTACCAAAACTTGGCCATCAACATTTCCACCTGCGCCGATACCAATAACAGGTATGGAGACACTTTCGGCTACCTCTTTAGCAAGTTTTGCAGGAATTTTTTCCAAAACAATGGCAAAGCAACCTAGCTCTTCCAATAATTTGGCATCGGATTTTAGTTTTTCGGCCTCTTCTTCTTCTTTGGCACGAACGGTGTAGGTCCCAAATTTATAAATGGATTGTGGCGTAAGTCCTAAATGACCCATTACAGGAATCCCTGCTTCCAAAATTCGGCTGATGGAAATTCTAATCTCCTCCCCACCTTCAACTTTTACGGCGTGTGCACCACTTTCTTTCATGATTCGAATAGCCGAACGCAAAGCTTCCTTGGAATCCCCTTGGTAGCTTCCAAAAGGAATGTCCACCACCACCAAGGCCCTTTTAGCGGCCCTAACCACCGAGGTGGCATGATAGATCATTTGGTCTAGGGTAATGGGCAATGTAGTTTCATGACCGGCCATCACGTTACTGGCGGAATCGCCGACCAAAATGGCATCTACATTGGCGCCATCCACAATTTTGGCCATGGAATAATCGTAGGAGGTGAGCATGCTGATTTTCTCCCCACGCTTTTTCATATCCACCAACGATTTTACAGTTACCCTTTTATATTCTTTTTTAGCTGTAGACATCGTAATTTTATTTGAAGGCTAAAAGTAAGCAGATTTGTTTAATTTAGACTCCAATCAAAAACTAATAAAATGAGAAAACTGTTAAGTTGTATAGTACTGTTTGCTTTGGGTACTTTAGGATATGCTCAAGGCCCAAATCCTTCAAACGAAGAAGTCGAAAATCAAGTTAAGCAGGTTATAGAAACTTTTTTTGATGGATTTCATAAGCAAGATTCAACTATTATCAAAAACACCGTTGCCGACCAGATTGTACTGCAAACGACTGGGAGAAACCCAGAAGGTAAGACACTTTTTAAAACGGAAGAATTTTCAGAATTTTTAAAATCCATTGTCGGTATTCCGGAAACGACAAAGTTTGAGGAAAAACTCACCTCATTTTCTATTCAGGTGGATAGAACCATGGCCAATGCGTGGGTGGGTTATGAGTTTTGGTTGAACGGTGAGTTTAGTCATTGTGGCATTAATTCGTTCCAGCTTATCAATTTTGATGGCGAATGGAAAATCATCTACCTAATTGACACCAGAGGCAAGGAGGGATGTTTACAATAGGTCTTGGACATCGTTTAAATAATAACAATATTCATACTGCTGCATTCCAATTTTGGGATAGTATGGGATGGCTTCAGGTGCGGCAAGGAGTATAAGTTTTGCCATAGGGGCTTCCAATTTGGTTCTTCGAATCAGTTCTTTCCCGATTCCCTTTTTCTGATACTTTTCATCAACAGCTATATCGGAAAGATATGTGCAGAATGCGAAATCGGTTAAAGAGCGTGCAACACCTATTAATTTATTATTATGTCTTGCGGTGATGATCAAGTTCCCAAACTCGATCATTTTTGAGAGCCTTTCAAGTTCATGTATTGGCCTTCTTTTGCCCAAAGTTGAGTTTATAAGTACTTCTTTAAACTCTTCAACACTGATATTTTCTTCTTTTTTGTATTCTATCATGGTACAATGGTAATCTTTCAATAAAATAGAAGGAATTGAGCCTGTCAATAACTCTGAATTTAGCAGTCGCTTAAAAATACACCTACGGCCAGTCCACCCTCGGAAGTTTCTTTGTATTTGGAGCTCATATCCTTTGCGGTTTCCCACATGGTATTTACCACTTTATCCAAAGGTACTTTTGCATCATTTGGGTTGGTGTCCAATGCCAGTTCGGCCGCGTTGATGGCTTTTATGGCACCCATAGCGTTACGTTCAATACAGGGTACTTGTACCAATCCTCCAATAGGGTCACAGGTGAGGCCAAGGTGATGCTCCATCGCAATTTCGGCTGCAATCAATACTTGTTCGGGAGAGCCTCCCATTAGTTCTGTTAAACCCGCAGCGGCCATGGCCGAGGAAACTCCGATTTCTGCTTGGCAACCACCCATAGCTGCAGAAATGGTGGCTCCTTTTTTAAAGATGCTTCCCACTTCGCTGGCCACCAATAAAAACTGTTTTACGTCGTCAAAATTGGCATCGTGGTTTTCAATCACCATATAGTACATCAAAACAGCAGGAATAACTCCGGCGCTTCCGTTGGTGGGAGCGGTTACAACTCGTCCCAAAGAGGCGTTCACCTCGTTGACGCTGAGCGCAAAACAACTCACCCATTTAATTATCTGGCGGAATTTGACTTCTGTGTCGCGGATACTTTCCAACCATTCCTGTGGATTGGAGTAGGGGACGTTACCTTTTAATTTTTGATGCATTTCGTATGCACGTCGTTTCACATTTAGGCCTCCTGGCAGTTTGCCTTCGGTGTGGCATCCAACATAGATGCTTTCTAGCATTGTATCCCAGATACGGGCAATACCTTCATCAATTTCCAATGCAGTTCTAAGGGAAAGTTCGTTCTCCATTACAATTTTGGAGATGGATTTGTTTTGGGCGTTGCAATGTTCAAGGAGTTCGTTACCCGTTTTTACGGGATGGGGGAAAGTTTTAAAGGTCTCTTTGTTTTCCTTGGCATGTGTGAGTTCTTCTTTAACCACAAATCCACCACCAATAGAGTAATAAGTTTCGGTAATGGACTCGCCATTGGTCAGTTCTGCTTCAAACTGAATCCCATTGGCGTGAAATGGTAAAAACTCTTTCTTGAATATAATATCATTCACAAAACTGAAGGAAACTTCTCTTTTTCCACCAAAATTCAGCTTATTTTCGGTTTTAATCCTGTCAACACTTCCTGAAATGCTGTCAATGTCCACGGTTTCCGGGTCGGTCCCCAACAAACCCATCACCACGGCAATATCTGTTGCGTGTCCCTTTCCCGTAAGGCTGAGTGAACCATATAGGTATGCTTTAATATGCTTCACTTGGTTAAAAACCTCTTGCTCTTCAAGCTCGGCTATCCAACGTTCGGCGGCTCGCCAAGGCCCAAGTGTATGGGAGCTGGAAGGTCCCACACCGATCTTAAGCATATCAAACACACTAATGCATTCCATAAAATCAATTTACAGTGTCAAATATAGTAAGCTAAACGAGATTAAAATGAGAATATTTAAATATCGAAGCTCCTTTTTAAAAAATCATTATGACACTTGTAATTATGCGGGGATTTTATGGGGTTTTGACAATTATCTGACACCTTGTCATATTCTTGCTCGTGGCATAATCATTGACATTTTACTGAACGAAACGAAAACGAATTTTTAAACAGATATAACTTTAGATACGATGAGCAAGATTATAGGTATAGACTTAGGTACGACCAACTCCTGCGTCTCTGTAATGGAAGGTAACGAGCCGGTGGTAATTCCAAATGCCGAAGGTAAACGTACTACTCCATCGATGATTGCATTTGTTGAAGGTGGGGAGATTAAGGTCGGTGACCCTGCAAAAAGACAAGCCGTGACCAACCCTCACAAAACGATTTATTCCATTAAACGATTTATGGGTAACAAATACTCTGAATCCAGTAAGGAAGCAAATAGAGTTCCTTATAAAGTGGTAAAAGGGGACAACGATACCCCACGTGTAGATGTGGACGGTCGTTTGTACACACCACAAGAATTGTCTGCTATGATTCTTCAAAAAATGAAGAAGACCGCTGAGGATTACTTGGGACAAGATGTAACCAGAGCGGTAATTACCGTTCCGGCATATTTTAACGATTCACAAAGACAGGCCACTAAAGAGGCAGGTGAAATTGCAGGACTTACTGTGGAACGAATCATTAACGAGCCAACTGCCGCTTCTTTGGCATATGGTCTTGATAAAAAAGACACCGAGCAAAAAATTGTGGTATTTGACTTTGGTGGAGGTACGCACGATGTTTCCATTCTTGAATTGGGAGATGGTGTTTTTGAAGTTTTGGCCACGGATGGTGATACCCACTTGGGGGGTGACGATGTTGACCAAAAAATTATTGATTGGTTGGCCGAAGAGTTCAAGAAGGATGAAGATATGGACCTTCGTGAGGACCCAATGGCGCTTCAACGTTTGAGAGAAGCCGCTGAAAAGGCTAAAATTGAGTTATCATCTTCTGCACAGACAGAGATCAACTTGCCTTACGTTACAGCAACAGCTTCAGGACCAAAACACTTGGTAAGAACATTGTCCAGATCCAAGTTTGAGCAATTGATCGCTGATTTGGTAAAAAGAACAATCGCTCCTTGTGAGACTGCATTGAAATCTGCAGGACTTTCAAAAAGCGATATTGATGAGATTATTTTGGTAGGTGGTTCTACCCGTATCCCTGCGGTACAGGAAGCTGTGGAGAAATTCTTCGGCAAAAAACCATCTAAAGGTGTAAACCCAGATGAGGTTGTGGCCGTAGGTGCAGCTATCCAAGGTGGTGTATTAACGGGAGATGTAAAAGACGTACTCTTGTTGGACGTTACCCCACTTTCATTGGGTATCGAAACTATGGGAAGCGTGTTCACTAAATTAATTGAAGCGAACACTACCATTCCGACCAAGAAATCACAGGTATTCTCTACTGCAGCGGATAATCAACCTTCTGTTGAAATCCATGTGTTGCAAGGGGAAAGACCTATGGCAGCGGATAACAAAACTATCGGCAGATTCCACTTGGATGGTATTCCACCAGCACCAAGAGGTACACCTCAAATTGAAGTGACCTTTGATATTGATGCCAACGGAATCATCAAAGTTTCTGCCACTGACAAGGCCACTGGCAAGTCGCAAGACATTCGAATTGAGGCTTCTTCTGGATTGACCGAGGAAGAGATCAAAAAGATGAAAGCAGAGGCAGAAGCTAATGCCGATGCCGATAAGAAAGCTAAGGAAACAGCTGATAAGTTGAACGAGGCCGATGCTATGATCTTCCAAACGGAAAAACAATTGAGCGAGTTTGGCGATAAATTGTCCGATGACAAGAAAAAGCCAATCGAAGATGCTTTGGAAGAATTGAAAAAGGCTTACGAAGGTAAAGACCTGGCAGTTATTACACCTGCTTTGGATAAAATCAACGAAGCTTGGAAAGTAGCTTCCGAAGAGATGTACAAAGCCCAAGCGGAAGCACAGGGCGGTGGAGCAGGAGCTGCAGGTGCAGAGGATACAGCTGACGGAAGTGCCTCTGAAGGAGATAACGTAGAAGATGTTGACTTCGAAGAAGTGAAATAAACTTAATTCGGTTATATAAATAGAAAAACCCTGACGATTTCGTCAGGGTTTTTTGTTTAGAAGAAGTTTCCGGTTTACGCCGCGTTCAATTGTTGCATTTCCATTTCCTTGAGTTTTCGCAAAGCTTCCGATTTTGAGTTTACGTTGAGTTTTACATAAATGTTTTGTATGTGAAAATTCACTGCACTTGGGGTAACAAAAAGCTTGTCAGCAATCATTTTATAGGTGAAGCCCTGGGTAAGAAGTTCAATGATCTCATTTTCCTTTTTCGAAAACACATCAAACGACTTAGTTTGGAACGAATCAATGATTTTTTTTGCCACATCCAGTTCCAAAGCAATACCATGTTGGTTAAGTGCATCCAAAGCACTGAACAATCTTTCCTTGGTAATAGGTTTAATAAGATAGCCGCTCGCCCCCTTTTTAAAAGCTTCTTTGATGAGTTTGAAGTCATTTTTATGGCTCATCATCAGTACTTTAAGGTCTTTGTTCTTACGGTAAAAGTACTCTAGACCGTCAATGCCCGAAATTCCATTGAGCATGGCCTCGCAGATAATAATATCTGGATGGGAACGACCAAAATCGGATAAGAGCCTATGGACGGAGCTATAAACTCCATGTAGTTCGTACTGCTCATTTTCCTGAAAGTATTGCTTGTAAATGCCGCCGATAGCATCATCATTATCGATGATGGCAATTTTTAAAGTATTTGTTTTCATGATAAGAAAGATTAGGGGGATTAATACTGTTACATATTTTATTTCGTAGGTTAAGTTTTGGGCATAATTGCCCTCTTCCACAATTTTGAAGTTGGGATAAGCCAATGAAAATGAATTGAATTGCCAGGTGGGACAACCACAATAATAGCTCCATTTCCGGTTTGCTTCAAAATGGGTGTAATCCCTTTAGGGATTAAGCGCTAAAATTTTTGTTTAGTTGAGGTTTTGCCTCGTCAAAAAAGTAAGGTGAAAAGAGGTTTTGGGACGCCTTTTTTTCGAGTAAAGTAGTTTTTGTTCATGACTTAATAGATTTGGGATTGTATTATTTCAAGAGTTAAATTAGAATTTTTTAACAATTGAGAGGAACTTTTGTAGTTATTTTCGTTCAAATGCACTTTTGGAAATACCCAAAAGCTTAAAATAGAGGAGGGGCGTAATAATTGTGCTTCGTGTAAATTATTGTATTTCAAATAATTGCATAAAAAAATAGGATGCCGTCCCATCAGCATCCTATTCTTGGTGTAAATCGGTCAGATTGAAATAATACAACCCGCTTTCTATGATAGTCTTTCAGTTTCCCCCTGTCTTTCTTATCATCCTTATGAGTGTTTCGAGTTTCGGCTATGAAACAACTTCATAAGACACTTCAGGTTTATTGACCGACTCAATAAGTTTTTTGGTAATCAGTAATTCTATTGTTCGTCTTGAAAAGAAGTATCTACATATTCGTAGGTATCTTCATTCATAACGGTTTGGAGTCCTGCATCTCTTTCGGCAACATCGTTATACTGATCCTGCTTACTTGAACGTCCATAAGCTACCGTATATTGTGATATGGTGTTGTTGAATCCTCTATTGGATACTACAAATCCTAATTTTTTCTCTGGGCTAAGTTGAATGGCGTACTCATCGCTGTTGCTATTGATGTGTCCACCAAGGTTAACAGATGTGGTAAGTGTGTTTTTCACTACTTGGGAGGCATAAAGATCCAATCCGCCAAAACCATCTCTGCCTTCGGAGGCAAAGAACAATAAGGTCTCGTTATATATGCTTGGGTATAGCTCGTCTTCTTTGGTGTTTACTTTGGGCCCCAGATTCTTGGATACACCTGGAGTTCCGTCTGCAGCGATATCAGCAACATAAATATCATACTTGCCAAAAGTTCCTTTCATGTTTGATGCAAAGAACAAACGTGATCCATCAGCAGTAACGGTAGGGTGTTTGGCCGAATAATGTTTTGGACATACATCCAACTTAGTAACATTGGTCCATTCACCGTTTACATTTTCAGCGCGGTAAACATGGTACACCAATTCTTTTTTGGAGAAGACACCATAAAGGGGTTTTTCGTAGGTGCCTTTGCTAAAGTAGGCCGTTTTTCCATCTTCGGTGATCGACATGTTAGGTACGTATCCATCAACAGTGGATACACTTCCGTCCATGGTATCGTTAATCATTTTTTTGTCTGCCTGTGCAAAAGTATTTTGACTGGCTAGTATTGTTCCTGAAATAAGTAGGCTGTAAATAATAGATCGTGTCATGATGTATAGATTTGGGGGTTAATACATGACAAAGATCAAAAACAATTGGAGTGAATACTTATGAATTTTTCATAGGTTTTTACTTTTAACGACTAAAAAGTGCAGTTTATCGAATTTTTTTTAGGTGATTAACACATCTCTTATGATAAAAATGCACTTAAACGTTTATTTTGCGCCATTTAACTGCCCTTTGTTTTTTGTATAAATATTAATGAAAAGGAAGTAAATTCTATTTTTAGGTTAGGAATTAGCTAAAAACTAAGATGTTATCGTAAAAGTATACTCTTGTTAATACCTGTTCGGATGAAAAATTTTATCAAGGACTTTGGGAGGGCCAAATCGATATCCAAAGTAAGGCACACCGTAGAATTGGTCGTTTTCAGTAGTGGAAACATCGTCCTCGTTGTGCCAGTCAGCACTAAAACTGATGTTTAGCCCATAAATTACCCTTTTTGAACTGTACCCTAAATTAATTCCACCCCCTAAACGTCGTGTAACATAAGTGTTGTTTTCAATTTCTATATTATCATCCACTCCAGATTCAGTTTTGGAGAAGCGCAATCCTAGGGAGGGGGATAGGTTCGCGGACAAAAACCAATTATCGTGAAGTACAAAGGTGTAATAATACATTGGCGCCAATCGTATGTTAAAAAACTTTTCTTTATTTACGACATCCACTTCGTTTAAATCAAAAATATTGTAATCATAATATAAAGAACCAATTAAACTCCCGCTACTAATTTTTTGCCACTCATTTTGGTAGACAATGTTCCTGTACGAGAAATTTGGATTAAAAACATAGGAGGTGGACATTCCGTACACTTTACTAAATAAATTATTGAACTGAATGTAAGGGTTTGAGCCCTCTATCCAGTTCTGCGCAAAATCCTTCGTGTTCCTCACATAATATCCAGAAACTTTGCTGTAGTATAGTCCTTGTAACCATCTCCCTAAAAAAAACTGAACTGATAGTCCGTAAAAGAAGATTCCCCTTTTAGGTTCTCATCACTGTTTGCTCCCAGAAACTTTGGCACCAAACCCACACTAACCCCGATAAACTCGTAATCCAAGGATAGAAAAAGTCGATATCTATTATTGGGTTTTAAATGAAGTCGTGTATCCTCCTCTTTATTTCTATAGAAAAATGCATCGGTTTGGGTGTCAATATTGGCTTTGATAATTATTTTGTCCGTGTAGTTAACAATGGCAGTGGTACCTTTTTGCGCATTTAATTTAAAACAAAAAAACAGTAAGGAGAAGCATAACACCTCCTCTTAGGCGATTGTTTGTAGGTCCAGTAACAGTGTGACATCCCATACTCCTACAAGATACACAGCTTTTGGATTAATCCGAATTTTCGCCTTCTATTTGTTCAAATATGGGATTCGATTTCGGTTGATCCATACTAGAATTGTGCAAAAAATAAAAGTGACCAGAGCCAAAATGAACAAGGTGCCTCCATCATTCTGTACTACAATACCCAATTTGGTAACATGGGAAAAGATAGCACCACACATAATGGCCACCCCCATTAAAGCCCCAAGCCACGTGGTTTTCGGGATAAGAATTAAAATGGACACAATAAGTTCTACGATTCCCAATCCTATTCGTCCATACGGTTCTAATCCTAAAGTTTCAAAAATATAGACCGATTCTGGAGCTGCAGAAAATTTAAAATAGAGGGTTTGCAACAATATAACTGCTGGAACAATCCTCAAAGCTAGGTTTAAAATAGATTTTGTTGTCATAATGTTAGTGATTACGTTGAATGATAATTTGGTCGAAATAATTCTGCTCAAATAACTGTTTGGCAACAAATAAGTATTCTTAAATCCCAATTTATGGAATAACAAACAAGTATTTCAACCATTTATCTTCCAATGAAATAGTTAATTTTACATGCATGAAATATTGCCTCGCACTGTCGTTATCAACTGTATTCCTTTTTCAATCCTGTTCTGGGGAACCGTGGCTATCAGGAAAATTGGATATGTCCGAAAGTGATGCATGGAAACCGATAGTTTATTTGGTGCAGCCTCAAAAATTTAATGAAGTAGCCCAAAGTTTTGTGGGCTTAGCGTTGGATTCGGTTACAGTGGGTGCCAATGGTCACTTTCAATTTGATACTTTGCCTGAGTTTGAAGAACCGATGTTGTTGGAAGTTGTGGTGCAGAAGAAGGGTGAAAAATATCCCAATAGGCTGATAAATGAAAACCCTGAAACAGATAATTATTTTCCTTTTATTTATGAAGAGGGGGTAAATATGATAGTTAAAGCCAAAGTGTCTAATTTCCAAAGCTCTTTTTCTATAGAAAATCCGTCCATTGCCAATAAAGCAATGTTGGAATTAAGGGATATGAGGATGTTGGCTTTTAAAAACTTAAAAAGCCAAACGAAAGAACAGGGAATGGATGAAGATTTATTGGAATTTGAAAAGAGCCTCCATGTTTATCAAGAGCTATTGGTTGACTTTTCAGACCGCACCTCGGAATTGCTTCCTGGGTTGATGGCTCTAAGATGGGCCAGTCCCGAAGGCGATTACGAACGCATTGCGGAACTTGTTTATGCACAATCTACCAAATGGAGTAAACTATATCCTGAACACCCCTGGGTCAAGGAACTGGTTGCTATGGCGGATAAGCAGAACCTTCCCATATTGACGGGGGATGTAATTACCAACTTGCAATTTCCAATGAAGAGCGGAGAAAAGGTTTCCCTACAAGCAATACTTAAAGATAAAAAGTTAGTACTGTTAGATGTTTGGGCGTCTTGGTGTGCTCCATGTAGACTTGAGAACAGAAATGTTTTAGTACCTCTTTGGGAAAAATATAATTCCGAGAACTTTCAGATTGTTGCCTATGGTTTGGAAAGTAGCCAAAAGGCATGGGACAATGCCATTGAAAAGGACGGTGCCTTCCGTTGGTTGCACGCCTCACACTTGCAAGGTGACCAAAATCCTTTTATGGAAACACTTCGTTTAAAGACCATTCCAGCTAACTTCCTATTGAATCAAGAGGGCAAAGTGCTGGCGAAGAACCTCCATGGGCAGGATTTAATCCACTTTGTGCAAGATTATATGGGTAAACAGTAATTCGTTTTAAATTTTAAAATCTTTGGGGAATAAAAAAAGCCGGGATTTTTCCCGGCTTTTTAATATATACTTACAATATATTAGTTGCCACCTTCTGTGGTTTCCTCTTCAGTGGCATCTGGGTCCACTTCGAGTACAAAATCCTGTGTAGTAATATTGGCAGCATCGATTTGTACATCTAAGGTGTCACTAACTAGATAACCGTCTAATTCTGCTACCACCTCATACATACCTGCTTCAAGACCTAAAATGGCATAGTTGCCATCTACATCCGAAAAGGAAGTGGTGTTTAAGGTATCGGCAGCGAATACAGAAATCTGGGCACCTTCCAAAGCGATTGGGACTTCTTCCTCAACTGTGGTAACATTGCCCGAAAGGGTTCCTGCCGTTGATAGGTTACTTGCTTTGATTACAGGTTTGAAATTGAATCCATTTACTCCAGCGGGAGTACTAAGGTTTCCTTTTGCAACAAAGGATCGGCTTACATCAAAATCCAATAACAGATCGGAAGAAAGACCTCCAGTAACTGTTATGGCCGGGTCAATAAAAACTTTAATGCCAGAAGCATCACCACTTGGAACTATTAAATCGAAAACAGTTCCATCGGTCAATACCACATTTACTCCTTTTACATGAATTCGGATTAAATCGTAAGACCCTTCCGGAACATCAATCTCTGCTAATTGTTGTGTTAAACCATTGGTAAGCTCTAATAGATTCACATCCATTTCTTCTTCCATTAAAGTGATGTAAGGATAATTATCATCATCTGAGCTGTCATCCGTGCCATCACTGGAGTCATCATTCATGTCATCATCGTTGTCAACTAGACGAGCTTCAACCTTGTAGACGGTAACATTGGCTTCGGCCACTAGCTCATAAGGAAAAGGAGCATCTGTCAACCGTACCGATAAAGTTCCGGTACCTTCAGCACTTCTTGATCCTTCACCGTCTGAACAACTCATTATAATGAGTGCCATTGCCATTAATAAACTGAAAATAAACTTTGTTCTCATAGTATGGGGTTTTATTTTAGGGCATAGATATCCCTGCTTTGACTTTATGTGTACTCAACAATCAAAGTTTAAAAAACCCTACTTAATTCCATAAAAAAACCAATTTAATCGATGAAATGCATTTTTGTATTCCAAAAAGAAGCCTTTTTCTTACAAAAATTAATTCTTAAAGATAAAATTTGGAGCCTGTTGATATTTAAAGGTGTCGTCGGTCAAAATTTCCATTTCCTTGGTTTCCCAATTCATTAAACCAATATGAAACTGAGATTGTTCATCATCAAATAATTCAATGGCCAACCATTTGCCATCGGGGCTCCAATCATGCCATCCTTCATTCTCAGTGTTATTAGTCAATTTCCATCTTTTGCTGCCATCAAGGCTAACGGCATACAAACTGTATTTGCCATTTTGCTTACTTTGGTAGGTTATATAGTTTTCAGTAGGATGCAGTTTAGGTGCACCAGCTCTATACCCATATTTTCCGGCTGTAGTATCTTTTTCGGGATAATGGGTCAACTGTTTTCTGTTTTCCCCATTGACATCCATAATATAGAGTTCCTCGTCAAACCCATCAATATTTTTCCCCGTGGTTTTACCCCCTCGAAACACGATTTGCTTTCCCTCGTTTACAAATAGGGGGTCTGCAGCAAACTTTAACCCTGTTTCTATTCGATTGACAATTTTGCCACTTCTGTTAAGGATGTAAAATGTGTTTTCAGTAATTAGTTTTGGCTTCACAATAAGTTCATCTCCATCTTTTCTACTGCTCATCCAACTATCCGCCAATTCCAAATCCGTAACTTTCTGTGGGTTTTCTCCTTTAAAATTGCTTTTGTATAAGAAATAACATCGCTTGCACGCTCCTCTATCAGAAATAAAATAAAGCGTGTCTTGGTACGAATAATAGGTCCACTCTACGTTATATAGGTCTGTGATGTTTTTCTTATTGGAACCATCAAGATCCATTGAGTACACCTCGTAATTATCAATATCAAGGTCCCTTAAAACATTGTAAACCAATCCCAGTTCGTGTTGGGAAGTGTTCTCTTTTGAATTACAGGATAGCAGTAACGTCAAAAGTCCAAGAATAGTAATTCCTCTTACCATGATGTGTTTAGTTTGTTTTGAATTTTTTGCAAGGTTGAATTTACTAAACTCTCCGAAATTTTAAAATTTGAGTATGGTTTTTAAGCTTTTGCCTTGGTGCGCCCGTAATATTTTTGCCGTAACCAGAATGAAAATTTGACCAACAAGATGAGAGCAGGTACTTCCACTAAAGGTCCGATTACCCCGGCAAAAGCCTGACCCGAGTTTAAACCGAATACGGCAATGGCAACAGCAATGGCAAGTTCAAAATTATTTCCTGCAGCTGTAAAAGCAACCGAAGCAGTTTTATCATATTCGGCTCCCATAGCTTTGGTGGTGAAAAAACCGATGATGAACATCAATGCAAAATAGATCAATAACGGCACCGCAATAATCAAAACATCCATGGGTATTTCAACTATTAATTCTCCTTTTAATGAAAACATGATCACAATGGTGAATAGTAGAGCAATCAAGGTTATGGGTGAAATAGTGGGAATAAATTTTTCGGTGTACCAAGCTTCGCCTTTTGATTTTACAAGAATTTGTCGGCTCAAAATTCCCATTAAAAATGGAATTCCAAGATAGATGGCTACGCTCTCGGCAATGGTTCCGATAGAAATGTCCACAATGGCACCTTCGAAACCAAAATAGGGTGGAAGTATGGTTATGAAAATCCAAGCATAAAAACTATAGGCGAAAACTTGAAAAATACTATTTAAGGCTACCAACCCAGCACCATATTCGCTACTGCCTTCGGCCAAGTCGTTCCAAACCAACACCATGGCGATGCACCGAGCCAAACCAATTAAAATAAGTCCAACCATATATTCGGGATAATCCCTAAGAAAGATAATAGCAAGCGCAAACATTAAAATTGGTCCTATAATCCAGTTTAAAAGAAGGGAAATGGATAGGATTTTGGTGTTCTTGAATACTTTGGGCAACAAGGAATATTTTACCTTGGCCAAAGGCGGGTACATCATCAATATTAACCCGATTGCAATGGGAATATTGGTGGTCCCACTGCTGAATGAATTCACAAAATCGGGAAAATTTGGAAAAAAGTAACCGATTCCGACCCCCACGGCCATCGCCACAAAAATCCAAAGGGTCAAGTTTCTATCTAAAAACCTTAATTTTTTGGTTGCCATTATTTCTTTATTTGGGAAAAGACATAAAACATTTCCGTAGCGATTTGTTTGCTTCGTTCGTTATATTTTTCTGCTTGTTGAGGAGTGTTGTCAAAGACTTTGGGATCTTCATAAGTGATTGGAATTCGTTTTTCTGCCCCAGGAACAAACGGACAACCTTCATCGGCTTGGGAGCAAGTCATGATGGCCGCGAAATCTGATTTTGGGTTGAAATCGTCATCCATTGTTTTAGAAAAGCCTATCACTGGGTGTTCGTTTTCATGGAAATTGATGCAGTATACCGGGTTTTTTCCTTCGGAAAGCATCTTCACCTCAAAACCTGTATTGGCCAAGGTAGCCGCAACCATGGGAAATAGGGCAGTGGCCTCTGTTCCACCAGAGTAGCAAGCCACATTTTTTATCCCAAAATTATGCGACATAGTTTGCGCCCAAACTTGCGATAAATGACTCCTTCGGGAATTATGGGTGCAAATAAAATTAAGGCGGATAGGCCTTTTGTTATTAACCTTTTCCTGAATGTAATCAACAAGCAGTAACAAGGTCTGTTTCCGCTCCGCCGCAATGGACTGCGTATCCAAATTGGAGATAAAATCGTTCAATACCGTGTAATGAGACATGTTTTCTATTTTGAATTAGCAGCATCCGCTACCCGGAGTACAGCATTGAGAAGTTTGTACTTCGGATAACTTTATTTTTGGCTTTTCGGTAGGCAGCCCGCATTTTTCCCTTGCCAAACAATCCGTTTGCTTGGTAGTCAATAAGAAGTTAGTTCCGTCAAAGTCAAGTCCAAATTTTCCTATAGTATCACCTTGATATTCCACCTCTACCTCCAAATCTCCAATACCTAATGTTTTTTGGGACAGCTCAATAATGTGTACCAGTTTTTCAGGATGAAGTCTATGGTCATAATCATTGGCGTTCCACAGTTGGAAATTCACTACTTCTTCATTACGCACGGTTCCACCGCAATCGATAAAATGCTTATTTATTTTACCTACCTCGGTCACGTGGAAATGGTTTGGCACCAATTCCCCATTGGGTAATTGAAATGCTATGGTTTCTAATTGATTTAAAGCTGATTTCACTTCTTCTAACTTCATAATTGTATCTATTTATTGTAATATCACGATTAATGGGTTCAAATTTTTTTAGCAGCAATCTTTTTGATTCAGGTCTTGATCCAGAAAGTTGGACATCACAGACTTCATCTTTTTCCAGTTTTCTACATCAATACAATAGCAGACGCTTGTTCCTTCAACATTTCCTTTGATTAATCCTAAATTTTTTAATTCTTTTAAATGTTGAGAGATAGTGGGTTGCGCCAAACCTATCTCATCCACCAAATCCCCACAAACACAGGCGTTCAACTTAAACAAATGCTGTAATATGGCAACACGCGCAGGGTGACCAAACACCTTGGCATACTGCGCAATTTGATTTTGCTTGTCGGTGAATATTTCGGTTTTGGCTAAGCCCATAATAATTATTTATTCATTGCAATATTACGATTAAAGGAATAATGGACAAAGAATTTTTGAAATTTATTTCACAATGAATTGAAAAACGTATACAATTCACTGTTATTCTTATTAAATTGCGTTATGCACAGCAATACATAACGATAATAATTTGTCCCTTAACCAAAAAATATATCTGGATTACAATGCGACTACACCGACAGAGCCTCGGGTGGTGGAGGCTATGCTACCCTATTTTACTGAAAACTTTGGTAATGCCAGTAGCGACCATTCCTTTGGGTGGTATGCAGACGAAGCCGTTGAAATTGCCAGGAATCAGGTTGCTAATCTTGTAAACTGCAGGCCTGTTGGATTAATCTTTACCTCTGGCGCCACGGAGGCGGCCAATTTAGCGCTGTTCGGGTTCTGTAAAAAGAATAGGAGAACAGGAAACCATATTATTACTTGCAAAACAGAGCACAAAGCGATTCTTGAAACATTGGAGGCTTTGGAAGCCAATGGATTTGAAGTCACCTATTCGGATGTTGACGCAGATGGCAATGTTGATTTGAATGAGTTGGAAGAATCCATAAAATCGTCTACAATTTTGATTTGTCTGATGCTGGCCAACAATGAAACAGGCTTGATTCATCCTATAAAAAGTATAACCGAATTAGCGCATTCCAAAGGAGTAGCGGTGATGTCCGATATTACACAGGCTGTTGGCAAAATTCCAGTAGACCTGAAGGATTTGGGAATTGACATAGCTATTTTTTCATCCCATAAACTATATGGTCCCAAAGGAGTTGGTGCACTTTATTTAAATAAAAAAAATAACATCTCTATCGAAAAACATTTATATGGAGGTAATCACGAAAAAGGGATTCGTCCAGGGACCTTGAACGTGCCAGGCATTGTTGGGTTTGGCGAAGCTTGTAGCATTGCTCAGCAAAGCCTTGACGAAAACCATCAAAAGCAATTGAACTTACGAAATCAACTGGAACAGGAACTTTTAACCATAGAGGGGACAGTCATCAATTGTGTAAATGAAATTCGTTTGCCCAATACTACCAATGTTTCATTTAAAGGAGTGGATGGCACCAAACTACTTCGCTATTTAAATAATTTGGCCGTATCTCGAGGTTCTGCCTGTACTGCCAATCAAGTGAATCCATCACACGTTTTGAAAGCTATGGGATTTGGTGATGAACTTGCTTTGGCAAGTTTACGAATTAGTACAGGACAAAATACTGCTTTGGAAGACATTCAAAAAGCGGTTTTAGAAATCAAAAAAGCGGTTAATCAACTAAAAATCGTGAGTATATGAGGGAGCTGGACGTCATTACAACACATTATGCCAAGCTGAAATTACAGGATATTCGGTGTATTTTGGCTACCGTTGTGCACGTTGATGGTTCTTCTTATCGTAGAGCAGGTGCACGGATGTTGGTGGACGAATACGGAAACATCATAGGAGCCATTAGCGGAGGTTGTTTGGAAGGAGATGCACTAAGAAAGGCGCTTTTTAGCTTGGACAGGAAGGAAAACAAACTGGTCACTTATGATACCAGTGATGAAGATGATGCAGTGATTGGAGCACAATTGGGCTGTAATGGAATCATTCAGGTGCTTTTTGAGCCAATGGATTATACCGATGCCAATAATTCCTGTGAGCTTTTGAGAACCGTTGCCGAACAGGAAGTTCCCATGGCCATCTCCGTACTTTTTAATTTGGATAAAAGCCAGAAACAACTCGGAACCATTTTGATTGCTGGTATAAAAGGTGCAGTTGCAGGCAAACAAACCCCCGATAATTTGCACAAAGCTTTGCTTCAAAAAAGCAAAGAGGTCATCAATGAAGGTAACTCCTGTTTTGGAGAGCTGGAGATCGGTGATCACAGGCAGTATGTATTTATTCAAAAGCATCAACCACCTGTTAACTTGGTTTTGGTAGGAGCGGGGAACGATGCTCAAATTCTTGCACAACAAGCCGAACTTTTGGGCTGGAAGGTCACTGTGACCGATGGTCGCCCCACCCACGCGAACAAAGAACGTTTTGTGGGCTCGTGTCAAGTAATTGTCGCAAAGCCTGAGGAAACCTTGGAAAATATCAAGATAGATAACCGGACTTGTTTTGTGCTGATGAGCCACAATTACAATTATGATTTGGCGGTGCTCAAACTCTTGCTAGGAAGATCTGAGATACCATACATAGGTATATTAGGTCCATTAAAAAAATATAACCGTATGCTCAACGAGCTTGCAGATGAAGGTTTGGAAGTCTCCAAGGACGATTTGAACAAAATTCACGCACCCGTAGGGCTGGAAATAGGAGCAGAGACCCCCGCAGAGATTGGATTGTCCATTCTCGCAGAAATTCAAAGTGTATTGAAGAATAAAAATGCCCGACCATTAAAGCAGAAAACGGAACCCATTCACGATAAAGAAGTAAATCAATTTCAAAAGATATCCATTTGAGCGCAGAAGAAAACATAGCGGTCGTTGTTTTGGCAGCAGGAGGCTCATCAAGATTGGGTAGACCCAAACAATTGGTGGAATTCAAAGGGAATACCCTCTTGGAACATACCATGGCCAAAGTGGATATGTTGGGATTTCAGACCAAGATTTTGGTGTTGGGTGCCAATCAAGACAAAATTCAGCAAAGGATAAGCTCAGATGGTTTTAAAGTGGTAGTCAATCCCAATTGGGAACAAGGTATGGCCTCTAGTATTAAAATTGGGCTAGAAGCTGCACTGGCAGAAGAAAATGGACTGGAGCATGTATTGTTTTTGGTATCCGACCAACCCTTTTTGGAGCGCGCCAATTTAATCCAGTTGGTGCACACCCAGTTGACCAAGAATCCTAAAGCGACGTATTCAAAGTATGGAGATAATATTGGAGTGCCGGCCATTTTTGGTAAAGCAGCATTTCCATTGTTGATGCAATTGGAAGGCGACGAAGGGGCTAAAAAACTAACACTCTTGGAGGATTTTAATTTCTGTACGGAAACCTTCAAAAATGGAGGATTTGATGTGGATACCGAAGAAGATGTACAGCAACTAAAGCAAATAGACGTATGAAAGTGACAGTGAAATATTTTGGTTTGGTGGCCGAAGCTGCCGAGAAGTTCGAAGAGGTTATGGAACTCAATGGACAACTTACCGCTTTGGAGCTAAAAGAACAATGCCTAAACGGACTTTTGATTGAGGATAAAGATTCCGTGCAGATTGCGGTCAATCAAAATTTAGATGATAAAACAACCCTAAAAGATGGGGACGAAGTGGCTTTGTTGCCACCGTTCGCAGGAGGATGAGCAGATACGATAGACAAATAAAACTTACGGAAGTTGGGCCGGAAGGGCAAGAGAAACTTCGCAATGCCAAAGTATTGATTGTTGGTGTTGGAGGTTTGGGCTGTCCCGCTGCAATGTATTTGGTAGGAGCAGGAGTGGGTAAAATTGGCTTAATGGATCACGACAAAGTCGATATGTCGAATTTACATAGGCAAGTACTTTTTCAAGAATTGGACAAGGGAAAACCCAAAGCGGTTGTTGCCAAAGAACGATTGGAAAAACAGAACAGTGAGGTGCAATTTGAGATTTATGAAGAGCCGTTGACTGTGGACAATGCCGAAAAAATCATCAACCAATACGATGTTGTTCTGGACGGAACCGACAATTTTGAAACCAAATACTTGCTTAATGATGCTTGCGTACTAGTGGACAAACCTTGGGTTTTTGCATCGATTTATAAAAATGAAGGCCAACTGTCGGTCTTCAATTATAACAACGGACCAACCTACCGTTGCGTGTTCCCAAAAAGTACTCGACAGAACATTAGTTGCGAGGCCACGGGTGTTTTGGGCGTGCTACCGGGCATCTTGGGAACCCTTCAGGCTGCAGAAGTTCTTAAAATTATTTTGGAAGTAGGTGAGGTGCTGTCGGGCAAAATAAAGCTTATCAATATGATGCAAGCCAGTGAGCAGACCATCAAAATAAATAAACGCCCAGAAGAAATAGAAAGAATAAGGAAAGAAGGGATAGTCCCCGTTTATGTTGATTGCGATTTAAAAAACAAGGAACAATGGTACCTCGATGTTCGCGAAGTGTTCGAACAGCCTAAACCGAAAGGCAAAAAGGTTCTGAGTATTCCCATGAACGATTTGACCTCGCGATACCGAGAAATACCGAACAATCAGGAAGTTTTTGTGTTCTGTCAGTCAGGAAAACGAAGCAAAAACGCCATAGAGATCCTTAAAAATGAATTTGGCTTTCACAACCTTAAAAATGTGGAAGGCGGAATAGAAACAATTATTGATGGATAAGAATAAACCAAAAAAAGTGTTTGTACAAGGAGCGATTCCACCCGAGAAAATAGCCAATTCGGTGGCCAACCACCAAAGTAAGGCCAATATTGGCGCCCACAGCATTTTCTTGGGGCAAATCAGGGCCGACGAAGTGAACGGCAAAACCGTGGCCGCAATCGATTACACGGCTTATGAGGAAATGGCCGAAAAAGTGTTTCACGAAATACGTGAAGCAGCTTTTGCCAGGTTCGATATCACTTGCGCCCATGTTTATCAAAGTTTGGGCAAGGTGAATGTTGGAGAACTTTGTCTGTTCGTGTTAACATCATCGGCACATCGAAAGATCGCGATAGAAGCCACCAATTTTTTTGTGGAAGAAATCAAGTCGAAGGTCCCTGTGTTTGGTAAGGAAATTTTTGAGGACGAAACCCATCAATGGAAAGTAAACAAGTAAATGGTAGACATTACACATAAAGCAACCACTTTGCGGGAAGCCACCGCGGAAGCCATTGTGAAAACGAGCAGTCAAACTACGATAGACGCTATCCAAAACAACAAAGTTCCCAAAGGGAATGTGTTTGAAATGGCAAAAGCGGCTGGGTTGTTGGGAGTGAAGAAAACACCTGATTTGTTACCCGATTGCCATCCGTTGCCCATCGAATATACTGGAATAGATTACGCGATTGATGGTTTGGAAATCATCATTTCGATGACTGTAAAAACCATTTATAAAACAGGGGTAGAAGTAGAAGCGATGCACGGAGCAAGCGTTGTTGCACTTACAATGTACGATATGCTTAAACCGATTGACAAAAATGTGGAAATCGGTACCATTCGCCTCAAGTCGAAAAAAGGAGGAAAATCCTCTTACAAAATTAATTCTGAGGGGCTAACCGCCGATGTTGTCGTGTGTTCCGATACCATTTCCAAAGGGAAAGGAGAGGACAGGGCAGGAGAAGCCGTTGTTGAAAAACTAAAAGCACTGGGAGTTGAATCCCAAAAAAGTATCATTCCCGATAAAGCTGAGGAAATCATCAAAAAAGTTGAAAACACCACCGCAGATATGGTGATTTTTACGGGAGGAACGGGCGTAGGTCCACGAGATGTCACCCCACAGACCTTGGAGCCCTTGTTGGACATCAAACTAAAAGGAGTAGAAGAACAAATGCGAAGCTACGGACAGGAACGAATGCCGTATGCGATGTTCTCGCGTTCCATCGCGGGCATCAAAGATGGTAAATTGATTTTGGCGCTGCCAGGTTCCACCAAAGGAGCGGCAGAATCCATGGATGCGATTTTCCCCCACGTGCTGCACGCATTTAAAGTGATAGAAGGAAAAAGACATGATTGAAAAGAAACCACAAATAATCGATAATTTCGGTAGACCACATACCTATCTCCGCATTTCGTTGACGGATAGATGCAACTTGAGGTGTTTTTACTGTATGCCCGAAGAAGGTATTGAGTTGATGGAAAAGTCCAGCATAATGACCTTGGAGGAAATTATTGAAATGACACGAACATTTCGTGATTTAGGCGTGGATACGGTGCGGTTAACGGGCGGTGAACCTTTGGTTCGGAAGAACTTCGGCTATTTGGTCGAAGAACTGTCCAAACTGGGCGTTACTCTCAAATTGACCACCAACGGAATTGTTCTCGACAAATACTTGGATCTTTTCGAAAAAATTGGACTGCGTAAAATCAATTTTAGCTTGGATACGCTGGACAAGGCCAAATCCATTTTCATCACCAAGCGGGATTATTATGAGCGCATTATGCGAAATCTTGAAATGGCACTTGAAATGAATATGGATATTAAGTTGAACGTGGTATTGATCAAAGGTGTCAATGATAAGGAGATCAACGATTTTATCGCTTTGACCCAACACAAAAATTTAAGCGTTAAGTTTATTGAGTTTATGCCGTTCAAGGGCAATAAATGGGACTGGAGCAGGGGAGTTTCCAAGGATGAAATTTTAAAGACCGTTGGCGACAAGTTTGGGGAAATCGAGACCTTGCAAAATCCAAAACACAGCACTTCCACCAACTTTAGGGTAAAGGGTCACAAGGGCAGTTTTGGCATTGTGAGCACGATTACCAATCCTTTTTGTGATGAGTGCAATCGTATTCGTTTGACGGCTGATGGTAAGATGAAAAATTGTTTATTTGCCACATCCGAAACCGATTTGTTGACCCCTTTTCGCAATGGAGAGCCCATTGAAAACACCATTTTGGAAGCCATAAAATCCAAAAAGCATTCCAGAGATGGTATGGATGTAAAGATGGATGCTGAACACTACGAGCAAAACCGTTCAATGATTTCAATAGGAGGCTAATGGTTACGATTGAAGAAGCGCTTCACATTATTGAAGACCAAAAAATCACTTTGAAAAGTGAAACAAAGCTGCTTGAAGAGTCGCTGGGTTATGCCCTTGCCACAAATACGGTATCCCCTTTTGATGTGCCTGAGTTTGACAATTCCGCGATGGATGGTTATGCTCTCTGCGGACTTTATCAGGAGTACCAACTGGTAGGGGAGGTAGCTGCTGGTGATTCCAAAGAAGTTTCGTTGCAAGATGGCGAAGCCGTTAGGATTTTTACGGGTGCGAAGGTGCCCAACAACACTTCCGCTGTGATGATGCAGGAGAAAACTTCTGTTAAGGAGAACAACCTTTATCTCGATGAAATGCCCAAAGCTGGACAAAATGTCCGTAAAAAAGGTGGTCAGTTGACCGAAGGGCAGGAGGCATTTATAGAAGGCCACATTTTAAATCCACCTTCTTTGGCGTTGATGGGAAGTTTGGGATTGGAACAACTGGAAGTTTTTTCCAAACCAAAAGTCAACATCATCACTACAGGAAATGAATTGGTAAAACCTGGTCAACCCAAGACCGAGGGGCAGATATATGAATCCAACAGCTATGCGATTTCGGGTGCACTACAACAATTTGGCTTTAATTACCATCAGAAAACACAAATACAAGATGATTTTAAAGCCACGAAAGCGGGCATTAAAACCGCTTTGGAATCCTGCGACGTACTGATTATCTCTGGAGGAATTTCGGTAGGTGATTATGATTTTGTAAAACAATCCCTCGAAGAAAATGGAGTTAATGAATTGTTTTACAAGGTGTTTCAAAAGCCTGGGAAACCATTGTATTTTGGGCGAAAGGAAAATCAGTTTGTATTTGCCTTGCCTGGAAACCCGGCTTCTTCACTTACCTGTTTTTATGTGTATGTCCTTCCGCTGCTTCAAAAATTATCTGGGTATCCCAGAGCTGGTTTAACTACGTATCAATTCCCGATAAAACACGCTTACGAGAATCGTTTTGGACGTCCTTCTTTTTTAAAAGCAGCTGTTTCTGATGGAAAAGTGGAGATTTTGGACGGTCAAGGTTCCTCCATGATTCAATCTATGGCCATGGGCAATGCACTTGCTTTTGTGGAAGATGGAGAAAAATTTAACAAAGGCGACCTGATGAAATGCAAACTAATCTCCTAACCAATGAGCGTTGAATATTTGCCCATTGTCTTTTTTCTGATTGCACTTTTTTATAGCTCGGTCGGGTTTGGGGGAGGTTCCAGTTATTTGGCGATACTCAGTTTGTTTTTAACCGATTTTTACGAAATCCGTTCCACAGCACTCATTTTAAATATTTGCGTGGTGACCATTGGCACCATCGTTTTTATCAGGAACCGAGTTTTTGATATGAAGTTGTTTTGGCCTTTTTTAGTGATGAGCATTCCGTTTGCATACTTTGGCACGCAGGTGCGATTATCGCAAACGGTATTTTTTATGGTGTTGGGAGGAGCCTTGATTTTGGCAGGCGTTTTTATGTTGCTTCGGTTTGCCAAGAAAAAGCTGGATTCGAAGCAATTTTCCAATCCTAAAAAATTGTTACTGGGCGGAAGTATAGGTTTGCTTTCCGGTATTTCTGGAATAGGGGGAGGTATCTTTCTGTCACCGGTTTTGAATCTTTTAAAATGGACCAATCCAAGGACAATTGCTTCGTTGGCATCTGTATTTATTTTGGTCAATTCCATTTCTGGTTTAATTGGACTCAATGTGGCAGGAACTTTCAAACTAAACAGTGAGTTGATGTTGCAACTCGTAATTGCCGTGGTAATCGGCGGCGGTATCGGGTCTTATTTGTCCAACAAAAAATTCAATTTGAAGTTTTTAGGGGTGCTGACCAGTATTTTGGTACTCTACGTGGGATTGCGGTTGATTTTATTGCACGGTTTTGGAATAAAAATTTAAATCAGAGCCAACATTTCATCGGTATGTTGTTGAACGGTTGCCGTAATTTTATTGTTCATTTTCAGGAAAGTGGAGAGCACTTTCTTTCCAGTCTCCGTTAATTCGGCGCCCCCACCTTTGGTTCCTCCTTTGTGTAATTCCACATAAGGTTGCTGACCTCTTTGATTCATATCTTCGACCATGGACCAAGCTTTTCGATAAGACATGCCCATTTCCTTGGCAGCTTTGGACAACGAACCATTTTTGTCGATCATAGACAATAACTGAGCACGTCCGGGTCCAAAAAACTTTTTCCCATCAATATCTATCCAGCATCGTAGTTTCAATTCTTTGGCTGTGCCCATAGCGTCACTTTTATTTGCTTTTATCAAGATAATCAAAACTCTAATAATTACCGTCCATCAAATTAAAAAAAGAATGGATGACACCATCCAAGCATTAAACCTGTGTGATGTCATCCTTTTAATACTTGAGGGGTTACTCGATTAAATGGATATTTCCGCCCCCATTATCTTTAAAAACTCACGGATAAAAGCAGGGTGGGCCGGCCAAGCGGGAGAGGTTACTAAGTTCCCGTCCACATAGGCTCCATCCACTGGAATATTTTGAAATTCACCACCCGCTACTGTTACTTCTGGACCAACAGCGGGATAGGCAGTTAGTTTACGACCTTTGACCACTCCAGCTGCAGTAAGTATTTGAATACCATGACAAACGGCAGCTACGGGTTTGTTTTTATCAAAGAAATGCTTCGTGATGTCCAATACCTTCTGATTTAATCGGAGATATTCTGGAGCACGCCCACCCGCAATCACCAATCCTGCATAGTTTGATGGGTCCACGTCGGAAAAACTGTAATTAAGCGCAAAATTGTGCCCTGGTTTTTCGGTGTAGGTCTGGTCGCCTTCAAAATCGTGAATGGCCGTTTTAATGGTGTCGCCTTTTTTCTTGTCCGGGCACACGGCATGTACTTCATAGCCCACCATCAAAAGCATTTGAAATGGAACCATGGTTTCGTAATCTTCGGCGAAATCGCCCGTAAGGAAAAGAATCTTTTTCATATTTCAAGTGTTTTAAAATTTACATTTGTACTACCTTAAAATTACTGAGGGATATTCGAATAGCTGTAACTGTCTCTATTAAATTATCTTAAAACTTCGGGACATCTATAAATGCCTTTCAATTAATTAAAGTAGATCAAGTTAATTTACACTATAAAAAAGCCCCTGAACAGGGGCTTTTTTATTCGATATGTAGAAGAAGATGTTTCCTAGTACTTTCTAAAATTTAGGTAACCCAGATTACCAAATGAATGATTTGATTCGTAAAGTCAATCAATCCTTTTTCTTAGAATTCTCCCATTTTTCAACAATGGGTTCCAAAATATCATCTTCAACGCCCCAAACTTTGCCTTCTTTTGCCAAGGGCATAAATTCATCAATGTATTGTTGACTTAGTGCTTCGGAATCACCATATTGTTCACGTAATTCATTAAGCTTTTGGTGCAAGTCTTTTTGAATTTGTGCATAGGCAGGGTCATCGTAATAATTATGTTGTTCCAAAGGATCTTTCTTTCTGTCGATCAATTCCCAATAATCAAGATCAAAATAATAGTGTATCAATTTGTACTCTTTGGTTATAACGGCATAGTGTCTATTCACATTATGCTCCGATGGATGCTCGTAATAATGGTAATAAACAGCATCCCTGTCCCAATTATCCATGTCGCCAGTAAGCACTGGAACCAAACTTTTTCCTTGCATATCCTTGGGTTGGGGAGCCCCGGCCACATCCAGAAATGTCTGTGCAAAATCCAAGTTCTGCACCAATTCATCTGATACAACTCCGGACTTAATTCGGTTCGGCCATGAAACCAATAATGGCGTCTTTAAACTTTCGTCGTAAACAAATCTCTTATCGAACCAGCCATGTTCTCCTAAATAAAACCCTTGATCCGAAGTATAAACAATAATGGTATTGTCCATCATATCATTGGCTTCCAAATAATCCAAAACCCGGCCAACATTCTCGTCAACAGATTTTATTGTGCCCAGATAATCTTGCATATACCGTTGGTAACGCCATTTGGCAATATCTTCTTCCGTCATGGTAGGGTATTGCTTTATAAATTCCTCGGCTACTTTTTCATATGCGGCATCATAATTGGCTCTTTGAGTAGAATCCATTCTTCCTAGTGCTCCTTCAAACCTACGCTTGTCAAAACCAATTACTTCTTCCAAACCTAATTGATCCATAACTTCTGGATACAGTTTGCTATCGTTGGCCCAGCCCATATTGCCATCAATTTTCATTTGGGCAACTTTAGCTGCCGGCATCCCTTCATGGTCATCGAACAAAGTGGCCGGCTCTTTAAAGGTTTTATTGGTATACTCCTGCATATGTCTTTCAGCCATAAACCAAGAACGGTGAGGCGCTTTGTGTAAGTACATCAACATAAAAGGTTTATCAGCTTCTCGTTCATTATCGAGCCAATCGAGGGTCATATCCGTCACAATATCCGTAACATAGCCCTTAACAGTTATTTCTCCTTCATTTTTGGTGATAAAATCCGGGTTGTAATATGAGCCTTGTCCTGGTAAAATTTTAAACTGGTCAAACCCTTTTGGGTTGTTGCCAAAATGCAGCTTGCCAAACATGGCAGTTTGATACCCTGCCTTTTGCAAGAGCTGTGGAAAGGTAACATTGGTCGTATCGAAAGGAGATACGTTGTCCACCTTGCCATTGACATGGGAATGTTTTCCGGTTAGAATGGTAGCTCTGGATGGGGCACAAATGGAATTGGTGACTGTTGCGTTGGTGAACAACATGCCCATTTCGGCAATTCTATCGATATTGGGAGTTTCTATTAAACTGTTATCATATGCCGAAATGGCTTGATAGGCATGGTCATCCGACATTATAAAAACAATATTGGGTCTCGTAGGTTCTTCTTTTTTCACTTTTGTTTTACAGCCAATAAGTAAGGTTAGGCAAAAAGCAAGTTTTGTAAGTGTTAGAATTTTCTTTTGTGTGGTTTTTGGTTGGTTAATTTTAAATGGCATAATGGTTTGTTTAAGCAAGTAACTTATTTCGGATAAAAGATAGTCAATTCCATGGGTTTTATTGATGATGTTCCAAAATGAGTGTAGAGGGTTTAGTATGTATTTGTAAACGACGATTTAATCGTTTATTTGAACTTTAATCCTCCTTCTTTTTAGGTCCACCATTTTCAGCATCTTTGGAATTTAGGCCACTCATCTGTTCTTTGCTCACCACAAATAACAATATAATCAATCCCAAGAAAATTGGATTGATTCCAGAACCAGCAAATCCAATCCTATATGTAGTTACATAAAAGTCCAACAATCCCAATAACCCCAATGTTAATGTCAATGTGAAGAAAATGACATATAACTTTTTGTTTACAAAATAAAGGATTGTGGAAAGGGTCAGACAAGCTATTCCAATGTAATGTTTTGTATCGAAAATATACTGAGATGTCATTATGATTCCAATTGAAACAAGAACCAGTAAAATTGAAATGGCCAATGGTAAAATGTTGATTTCAATTTTCCTCAACTTCTTCATCATAGATTTAAAGTGCTATCGTTTAATTGAACTTTTAAAAGATAATCAATATTAGCCGAAGAATAATTTTGCGGTTTTCTTCCTGCCTAACCAAAAAAACTGATGGCATAGACCACCTTAATCAAAGTTTAGTCCACCCTATGCCATATCTTCGTTCATGCTCTTTGTCCCGTTTCTCTCAGGCCATTGGCTATGTTTTGAGATAATATCGCCTTCAGGGTTCAACCAAAGCATAGGACCATATTCTTTTTTTATTGACAAATGTGGGTAAAAATCATGTTTTTTTTTAATCCGCACCTTTATTTTTAACGATACGAACTAAAAAAACAAATAACAATCATGAAAGTTTACGATGACAAGCATATCAAAAATGTGGTATTTGTAGGTGCCCATGGAAGCGGTAAAACCACGCTCGCAGAAACAATGTTGTTCGAGGCGGGCCTGATCAAACGCCGCGGAACGGTAGAGAACAAGAATACCGTATCAGATCACCATGATATAGAACACGAACGCGGGACTTCGGTCCTTGCCACCCCATTGCATACCGAGTGGCGTAACTACAAGATCAACATTATCGACACCCCTGGACTTGACGATTTTATCGGAGAGATCCTTTCTTCCATTCGCGTGGCCGATTCTATCGTAACCGTCATCAATGCCCGGTATGGAGTGGAGATAGGCACAGAGATCATTTGGAACTATATAGCCCGCTACAACAAACCCACCATCTTTGTCATCAATCAGATCGATCATCCCAATGCGAATTTCGACGATAGTTTTAAAGGAATCCGTTCCCTTGTGGGATCCAATACCGTAAAAATTCAATATCCCTTGGTCATCGATGGGGCGCAGTGTATCGTCGACGTACTTAAAATGAAGCTTTACAAATTCGGTCCCGACGGTGGAAAACCCGAAAAATTGCCCATCCCCGATAACCAAAAAGAACTGGCAAACCAATTGCACAACGAATTAGTCGAAAAGGCCGCCGAAAACGACATGGACCTATTGGAACTCTTTGTGGAGAAGGGAACGTTGAGCGAAGAAGAATTGCGACAAGGCATTAAACTAGGCATGCTCAATCATGAACTTTTTCCCGTTTTCTGTGTTTCCGCTCTTCAGGATATGGGTAGCGGCCGACTTATGGGCTTTATCGATAATGTAGCCCCGGCTGCGGCCGATCTGAAACCGGAGCAGAGCGTAGAGGGTAAAGCCGTTAAGCCATTGCCTACGGAACCTACAGTGCTTTTCGTGTTTAAGACGGAATTTTTGCCAAATGTGGGCCAGATTACGTTTTTTAAAGTAAAATCCGGAGAACTTAAGGCAAACGACAAGTTGGTCAATGCACGAAACGGTGAAACGGAGACATTGAATCAATTGTTTATCATGGACGGCAAGGAGCGCCGGCCCGTTTTAAAATTGAACGCAGGTGATATCGGCGCCTCGCTCAAACTAAAACATACCGAAACCAACGATACGTTGCACACCGAGGGGCATCCGGTAACCATTAAGCCCATTCAATATCCCGAGGCCCGTATCCGGAGGGCGGTGGCCGCTGTTGAGAAGCATGATGAGGAAAAAATGATGGAGGCCCTTAAAAAAATACACAGCGAAGATCCCACGGCCGTCGTTTCTTATTCTCATGAATTAAAACAGCAGATCTTAGCCTGTCAAGGCGAGTTACAACTATCTGTTATCAAATGGTCCCTCGAAAACGAATATGGAGTCAAGGCAGATTTTTCACGGCCCCGTATTGCGTACCGTGAGACAATAACCCGACCTGTTACGGCTAGCTATCGCCACAAGAAACAATCAGGCGGGGCCGGTCAGTTTGCGCAGGTACATATGAAGATTGAACCCTGGCACCAGGATATTGCCGAGCCCGAGGGCTTTAATATACGGGGCAAAGAAGAGGTAGAACTGCCCTGGGGCGGTAAATTGGTCTTTTATAACTGTATCGTTGGAGGTGTTATCGATCTGCGGTTTTTGCCTTCGATAAAAAAGGGAATTTTGGAAGTGATGGAATCCGGTCCTTTGACCGAATCCTATATCCGTGACGTTCGTGTCATGGTCTACGATGGCAAGATGCACCCGGTCGATTCAAATGACATTGCTTTCAAGATTGCAGGAGCCCACGCTTTCAAGGCCGCCTTTTTGAATGCAAGGCCCAAACTTCTGGAACCCATCCGTAACCTTAACGTAAAAGTTCCGGAAGATGCTGTTGGGCAGGTCATGACCGATCTGCAATCGCGTCGGGCCGTTATTTTGGGAATTGAAAGTGCCGATCAGTATCAGATTCTCCGGTGTACCGTCCCTGAAGCGGAACTTTACGGTTATTCTACCGAGCTAAGGTCGCTTACCCAAGGCAAAGCTACATTCCATGCCACCTTTTCGGCATTTGAGCCCGTTCCAGGAAACATTCAGGAAAAAATCGTAAAAGAAAAAGATTAACCTGAGGATGCATGATTTGGATTTAGCCCCTAAATAGGGTGTCGGACGCTACGGTCGACCCTTTTCCGTCTGGAAGAAAACCAAAAGGCGGATGTCCTGTTTTTTTGCAACTTCTTGGTCTTTTGTACTGATGGGTTGGAGCTTTTTGACTATGCCATATATTGGCAAACATTAAAAGCAACCACTTGAAAAAAGTTTATGAATAAGTAAATTTTAATAGTACCATCTCTTTTGACCTTATCCTGGAGAACAAAAAAAAGAGTTTTACGACAAACAACAAGAGGACTCCAATAATTCTAGTTTTTTAATGGTCTTCATTTTCTATTTTCAGATTACCACCAACTTAATTTTGAACTTATCAGAATCGGAATAAGTCTATTCACTTTCCTTTTTATGCTTTGAAATATAACTATTGATATTCTCCAGATTATCGGCACGTATGCCTGGAATCTTACCTTTTACTATGTTTCCCTCAGCGTTCACCAATTGATGATGTGGAAAGCCTTTTACACCAAAGTATTTTTGAAAAAATGCTAATTGATCTTTGGACAATAAATGATGGACGCCTTTCAATTCATACTTTTCAATGGTTTTTTTCCATTCACTCTTATCCATATAAACTCCATAAAAAATAAACACTACTTCCTCCTCGTTATTAGATGAAATTAAATCATTGTAGTAAGGAAATTCAAACATACAAGGATAGCAAGTGGCAAACCAGAAATCGTGAAATATGACCTTATCTGATGTATTAGCGTATAAATCAAGTAATTCTTTTTTTTCTTTATCGGAAATGTCATAGTTCTTAAGCAGATTTCGAATGTTCAAGTTCTCATTATCCTCAGTCATTTCTACACGCTCCAGAATATCTGAGCCTACATACTTGTTTAAACTATCACGGTATTTTTCAGGAGTACCCCTGTCATTGTGATAATAGGCATAGGTCATTACGTATTCTCGGTCCTTAGTTTCTGGTAACCTTTTAATCATTTCAAAAGCAATTGGAAAATTTGCAGTCGGACCTTTAGGTAATTTTGAACGTTCTACCTTGTAGGTATTGGAAATGTTGCCAATAATAACGTAGGACATTGCTAAGTATTTTAAATAGTTCAAATAAGATAGATAAGCTATTTCACTGGTATGTTTATTTTGGAATTTTGAGATAAAATCGAAATATTCATTGTTATCATCAATTTCTTTGTTTGTAGGATTGTAAAAAGGATATAGAAGCAAATCTGTACCCGCACTATAATGTATTTTAGCTGTTCCCCAATCGATGAAAGTATTGTCAGTAATATTTTTATCCGAAATGAGCTTTTTGAAAAATTTCAATTGTTCCTCCATCTCTCCTAAACGTACACTCTTGTATTCAGGTTCGGAGTAAGTGCCATCCTTAGCTCCTGCTGTCGTTGCAGACTGAATCAGACTATCCATATAATGGGAGTGTGCCATCAATAAGGTATTTGTCTCACTATTAACACCATCCACTTCGAACTGTTTAAATCTTGACCAATCAAGTAATTCATTGATTTCAACGTTGATTACTATATTTTCATTCGGAGACACAATTAAATTGAAATTTCTACCATCGTAATTGAAATTGATTTCCTTTTTTGTAGTAGTTATAAAATTCACATTGACAGTACCACTATCGGAAACTTTTAGTTGTTGATTTATTGGTTGTGTCGCATTCTCTACTGTCAGATCTATGAAGCTCTTATGCTCCAATGGGTCAAAATTTTCTAATTTCAATTTTATTTGAACCAGGTTTTCATCACCTGATTTTTTTTGTTTTTCACCACAAGAAATAAGAAACAAAAGAAAAATTGAAAAAATAAATAATAGTGAGTATGTTCTTAGTTGTTTCATGTAGCATTTATTTAAACTTTGTTTCTGAATTCAATCGTTTATTTGAACTTTGCAAGCAGTTTTATTGGGTCCTGAATCTAGTTGGCATCCAACACCTCATATACATACTTGAAATTTCTGTTTTAGAATGAAATACTGTATAAAACGTTTGATCTCCATCAAAGCAATTTTCATCGCCATACTTCTTCGGATCATCATTCCAATTTTCATCAGCAATTAACTGACCATATATTTCTCGAATATCATCTAGAGAACCCCCATCAAAAATTAAATCATCCACCGTCATGTTTTTCGACTTTTCCATGTATTTCTTTTGGGAATCAGAAAATGTATATTCAATCAACATCCCATCTGTAAAGATGCTGACATATTCGGCAATGCAGCCAAGGCAGATATAAGAATAGCTCTCCCTTAGTATAATTGGTTGGCTAGGGTACATCGCCATCAATTCAGTTAATTTGCTTGTATACTGATCTCTAAATTCAAGTTGTCTTTTTAATTCCGTGCCCATTGACTTTGCCGAATCAAAAGGTGAGTTCTCCGCACTCAATACGTTCGCATCATTAATTTGCCTGTTTATGTCAGAAATATCAATAGACTTACACCCTGTTATAATTACCAGTAATAGGGTGAATGATATGGGAACTACTTGTCTCATTTATATTAATCTATAAGCCTTTATTTTCTACCAATCGTTTATTTGAACTTTGGTTTAATACAAGTATTTTATATTAGGTCTCTTCAATAATCTGTTCTAAATCTAGAATAATCTCTATCCGTTACATTGTCAGCATTTTCAGAATTCCAGAATTTGGGGTTTAATTCAAATTCCGAAGCAGGTAAAAAAACTGGTTCAAAATACCTGTCTTCCTTTATTTGACAATTGCATAATTTCCCTTTAATAGGCGTAGCTGAGATAGTGACCTTTTCGTTCAGTGGATGAGCCGGATGGTTGAGACCACCAAAAACGGAAAATGTGAGCCACCTAATTTTTGGATTTAGTGATTTTAAAATCAGGCTTTTGCGTTAGTCTTGAGGGTGCTCAATTTTATCCGGCTAAGGTGGTATACTATGTCCGCCGTTTCCAGTTTGAAGACGTACAATAGAAAAAGTATCTGTAGCACTAAAAATTATTGTTAATATATTCATCAATTTCGCTTTCAATATAGAAGTCTGTATAATTCTTAATATTCAATATTTCCGAAATGGCTTGTTTTTTATCTTTTGCTTTTTCGTAATATGATTTACAAATTAAGTACCCTGCCCAATACATACTGTTTCTTGGTCTTTTTGGCTCTTGTCCTTCTAGCCAGTCATTATAAATATCTTGATGCATTTCATTTTTAAAATCCTGCCAAATAGCTTTTTCACGCCCTATAAATGAATGATATTCTCCATCTGTTCGTCCAGTAATAATTTCAGCAATAAATTCTGCTGAACCTTCTATCAAGGCATACTTTAAAAGTGTCCTTTCTGATTTCATACCTTTTTGATTAAAGTGAATTATTTCATGGGTTGTAGTTATAGGAATTTGATTAAAGTCCATAGTCCACTTTAATAGTTTTTCGTTCCAGTTTTTAGAATTTTCAGGTGTCTTACTCATTACTTCTGCTCCAATCAATAAACCATTATCAGACACAGTTCCGTTAGATGTTCTTTTCCCAATGACAAAATAAATATCTGGAAATACAGAATTAGGATATAGAGATTTTAGCTTTACAAAATTATCTATGATTTCTTTTTTTAAATCTTTTATATTAACTAAAGTAGGTTGTATTGATTTATAAAATGATTTGTTTTTTAAGACATAATTACTAAATTCATTTACATCTTGAATTTTAGAAGCAAAAAAGTCTTGAAGACCATCACTACCATTTAAAAAATATTTTCTTTTAAATAGCCTAGTTGCATTAAGACTATCTTTTAAAGCGAGATCTAATGTTTTTAGGGCTTTTCGGAGGGTCAAATTTCCAGTGGCACCGAAAGGGGCTCTATTTTAACTAAACTTTAACAAAAGAACAGTTTCGAATCTTGTTTTATGCCAATTCGTCCTAAATTTTATTTCAGACTATAATTGGTGCCCGGCCCAGCTCCAAATTTCTCTATCAAATTTTTGTCAACCAAATCAGATAGTATCCTTTTTACCGTCGGATTCGGAATATCAAGTTTTTTTGCAATTTCCCCCGATTTGGTTCCGGGATGATCTGTTATGAAGACAAGAATAGATTTTTCTTTCGGTGATAGACTTGATTCAATACCTTCAACTGCCAATTTCTCCATCAGCTGTTTTTGTATGTTTAACAGGGCATCAAAGAAAAAGTAGATCCAAGAAGTAACTTCTTCGTTAGGCCTTTGCACTTGGCATTTTCTTAGTTCTTGATAATATTCAGCTTTCCTATGTTCTATTTCATGTTCAAAACTTACATACTGAATCCATTTGTAGCCATATTTCAATAGTAACAGAGTTGATAGTAGCCTACTCAATCTCCCATTACCATCTTGAAAAGGATGGATACTTACAAATTCATAGCAAAAAATGGCAGCTTTTACCAATACATGTGTTTCGGTATCATTGTGAAACCAATCTATTAATGCTCTCATAGCATCTTCGGTCTCTATACCGGGAGGTGTGGTTTCAAAAATGATTTGTTTGGAGCCATCAGGAAAGGTGGCCTCAACACTATTACTATGCTGTTTGTAGTCACCTTTATGCCACCTATCCTTTTCACTGTATTTTAGAAGTAGGTTATGGAGATTTTTCAGTGAATTTTCTGAGATTTCAATATCTTCATAAGATTCAGAGATTAAATCTAGGACTTCAAAATATCCCGCTACCTCTTGAGTATCTCGGTTTTCTATTTTTTCAATAGATAGGTTTTTCAAAAAAACATCAACTTCTGCATCACTCATTTTCGAGCCTTCAATCCTTGTTGATGCACCAACGCTTCTAACTGTTGCAATAGCTTTTAGCTGTTTTAGGCTTTGGCCTTCTTTTTTTTCAATAGAAGTCCATTCGGCATCGAATCTGTCTATTTTACTGATGACAGAGATAAGCTTCCAATCTAAAGAAATCTTAAGTGTATGTACATTGTTCATTTACGCAAAAGTAAGAAAATAAATGAATGTCGATACGATATGATACGATTTTATACGAAAATGATACGATAACTGAAACAGTGCAGAAGATACGTTATGATACGAAAATATACGAATTCAATACGATTACGATGATAAGAAAAGAATTTAAATACATTAGTACAAAGCGAGACAAACAAAGCGAGACAGAATACAGTTTATGTTCTGGGTGAAGGTTCGGATTTGTACAATATAGATGCTTTAATGGGTAGGGCAAAACGGAAAACCAGAACCCAAATAATGATGCTGAACCTCATCAAAATTACCGAAGAAAATGGGGAGCTTGAATTGGCAAAGGCTTATTGGAATACATATTACTGTCAGCAGCATCTCGTCTCAGTGGATGGACGTTTTTATGGTAAATATTGTAAAAACAGATTTTGCTCTTTGTGTTGCAGTATTCGTAAAGCTGAAATGATCAATAAGTACTATCCTGTATTGAAGCAGTGGGAAGAACCACATTTTTTAACCTTAACTGTCAAATCTTGTAATGCCCATAACCTGCCACGTTACATCCATAAATTCATTCAAGGTATTCAGCGAATTATTGCGAAACATAGAAAAAGGTATCAAAGGGGAAAAGGGTTTAAATTAATAGGTGTACGCTCTTTAGAGTGCAATTTCAACCCAAAAAAGAAAACTTATAATCCACATTTTCACATTATCACAAAAGATAAGAAAACTGCTGAGGTTTTATTAGATGAATGGCTGAAGTTATGGACTCCCAAATATGCTAAGAGAACAGCCCAAAACATTCAGCGAGTGAAAGATTTGGAAGGGCACCGAAAGGGGCACTTTTTAACATGATTTCAAATGGTATCATTTAAAACCATAAAAAATGAAAACCCTGTAAATCAATAATTTACAGGGTTTAATGTTTTGAGATGATATCTCACAGCGGAGGAAGAGGGATTACTTTCGGTTTTCCCTATAACCACATTTTGCAAATGCAACTTTGAATTCCTTTGGAATTCACATCTTAAAAAACAAAATCCCGTTCAAGTAAACTTGACGGGATTTATCTTTTCAAGCTGAACAAAGTTGCGCTTGATCGCGGAGGAAGAGGGTCTTCTTTAAATTTAAAAAACCACTGTTTTCAGGGGTTGTGAAAGGTAGGGAATTTGCACTGACACCGAAAGAGACACCACTTTAACTTAAATTTAACATTTTTGGCACTATACAAAACCAAATGGGTACAATGAGATTAAAAAGAAATTAAAGAGCCTAAAAAGCCAGAATTTTAAAATGAACTTCAAGTACCGAAATCGAAATTTTATGTAGGCCAGGTTTTTAACTATGATATGAATAGCTTTTCAATAGATTAATCCCTCGCTCATCTAAGAGAAGATACCGTTTCCTTCAAATTCACCTAACTTTCCTTGCGAATTATGGACTCAATATCAATATTGATCAATCCATGTCTAGATACCCAAATTTGATGTAGTCAAGCTTTGTAAATTTTCGTTAGCTAGTTTTCGATTGTTGATAACTCGAATCATTTCAATTTTACCAAAAATTCAATAAGTATCAATCGGTTCTATTTCGATACATATAAAATTTTACAAATTATATTTAATGTCGTTTAAGTTAAATTTATATATGTTATTGAAAACCAATATTTTGTGAATAACTAATATTAGTTTGCACCAATCATCGTCTTCTTTTGTTTCTACCTTTATTCCAAGAATTCTTCAAAGGAAAACAAAAGCGCTTTTGTTCATTTCAAATCTTTAAAAAGAAATAAAATGGACAATTATTTTATACTCGAACGGCTCGACCGTTTGGAAAGACTGTTGATGGCCAATAAAGAAGTGTTGACCTTCGATGAGACCTGTGACTACACCGGCATATCAAGAAGCTATCTGTATAAGCTTACCGCTGCGGGTCAGATTCCACATTCCAAACCCAATGGGAAGCTGATTTTCTTCGAAAGGGAAAAGATAGTTCGTTGGCTGCTCCAAAACCAACGAAAGCCATTACTGGAAAGCGAAACGCCAGGGAAACCGAATTCCTAGTCAGACCAGTTTATATATAGTTTATCGCTTCAACATGACTTCATAGTGAATCCATTATTTTGAAAATTCCAATATGAAAACAATACCATATATAAGGGTTGGCACTTCTTTCTATAAGATCGTAAAGTATCCTACCATTTCGGGACATTTCAACGATCAGCTGGTCCCTTGGAACGAGCATATCATCAAGCAGGACCATGGCAAGGACTTTCTGGGAAAGGTGCCCAAATATGATGGGTTCGCCTGTATTCCCTGTCATGTAGATTTCAAGAAGGAACACCATGGTTTCTACAATACCTATTCCCCTTTGACGCACGAACCGATAGAGGGAAGTATAATAAGGACACGGGACTTTTTGAAGCATATATTCGGAAACCAGCTGGAACTGGGACTGGACTATTTGAAGCTTCTTTACCAAAGACCCGTGCAGGTGCTCCCCATCCTTTGTCTGGTCTCCACCGAAAGGAACACTGGGAAAAGCACCTTTCTCAAATGGCTCAAGGAAATCTTCGGAAACAACCTGACATACCTGACCAATGACAGCTTTGCAAGCCAGTTCAATGCGGACTGGGCCAACAAGCTGCTGATATGCGTTGACGAGGTACTGTTCAACAAAGAGGAGCTTACCGAGCGCATCAAATATCTGAGTACCACCAACCGGAACAAACTGGAGGCCAAGGGAAAGGACAAACGGGAAGTGGAATTCTTTGGTAAATTTATTCTCTGCAGCAACAACGAGGACAATTTTATCAAGATCGATGCCCATGAGACCAGGTTCTGGGTACGGAAAATCCCATCCCTTAAAAAAGAGGACACCGATTTCTTGGATCAGTTGGCTCAGGAAGTGCCCGCTTTTTTGCATTTCCTTTCAAAAAGGGAGTACAGTTCAAAGCAAAGAACACGGATGTGGTTCACGGCTAAACAGGTTTACACCCCTGCACTGAAGAAGTTGGTGAACAACAACCGGAACCGGGTAGAGAAGGAGTTGGCCAGCCTACTGCTCAGCGCCATGGAAAAGTTCGAAATGGATTCCGTGGACCTTTGCCCCATCGACGCCCTGCACATGCTCAACCGCACACGGGTCAAGACCGACCTGACCCAACTGAGACGGTTGCTAAAAAAGGATTGGAAACTGGACAACCAGCCCAATTCCAACAAATACCAAAAGATCACCATCTGGAACAACGGTGAGATCAACACCGAGGACGCCAAGGGCAGGTACTTTACCATAAAAAAGAATTTTTTGGTCCAAAATTTTGATGATTTGATGACAGATTGATATAAGCCCAGTGTTTATAAGGGTTTAGGCTGTCATCACTTTGTCATCATTCTGTCATCAAAATAAAAAATGATGACAGGGACATTGAAGAAAAAAACAAAAGTGATGAAACGATGACAAAATGATGACGGGGAAGCCACCAGTATTTATAGGACCTTCCAGAGGTCTGTCATCAAATCATCAAAAATCGATTAAAAACAGAACCATGAAAGAAAAGAGATTGGACTGCGAAAAAGCCCGCAACATTGACATCGTTTCCACGCTGGCCAAGTCGGGGCACTTTCCAGTCCGGAAAACGGAAAAAGAAGCTTGGTTCCTGAGCCCGTTCCGGACCGAGACCCAAGCCTCTTTCAAAGTATCATTGAAGAAAAACTATTGGATAGACTTCGGGACCTTCCAGGGGGGCAGTACCATAGACCTGGTCATGAAAATGGAGAACTGTTCTGTAAAAGAGGCCTTGGAACGATTGTCAGGGAACATGGACCATTTTTCTTTTCATCGGCGGCCGATTCCAACCAAAACGGAACATAGGGCCAATCCGATTGAAATCATCGAGGAAAAGGAAATCGAACACTGGGCACTACAGACCTATCTGAGCTCCAGAAAGATTTCGACCAAGACAGCAAGAAAACTCTGCAAGGAGGTTCATTATAAAATAGGTGGTCGGACATACTTTGCCATTGGACTCCAGAACAGGTCGGGAGGCTGGGAACTGCGAAACAGATATTGGAAGGGGTCCTCCTCGCCAAAGGATGTTTCATTGATCAAGAACGATTCCAAAAATTTGGCCATTACCGAAGGCATGTTCGATATACTTACCCTAACGGAGCTGATCCCAGAAATCGGGGACGGCAATGACCTTTTGGTATTGAACACCACGGCCTTTGTAAAACGGATGATCACAGAAATAGGGGATTATAAAGAAGTAATGCTATTTCTTGACAGGGATGGCACAGGATTGGGGATGACGGAACTGTTATTGGAAAAGTGCCCGAACAGTAAGGATATGTCCTCTCTCTATGTGGGATTCAAGGACATGAACGAATGGATGGTAAAAAGCACGAAGGATGAAGTTCGGCAACGAATTCAAGATGTGTCATTGTCATGATAAATCTTGCTTTTGCTCCCGAAGGTCGCAAAAGATGATGTAAAAATGAAAAAAGAGTTCGTCCAGTTCCGGTGCTCGGTCTACGAGAAGAAACTGCTGAAGGTCAAGGCCAAAAAGAGCGGTCTTTCCATCAGTGAATACTGCCGCCGTGCGGCATTTGATGACCGGATCGTGGAGCGTATGACGAACGAACAGATAGAGGCCTATAAGCTATTGGTGAAATACCAACGTAACTTTAAGTTGATCACCAACATGTTCCGAAAGCGGAACCCCAGATTGGCAGAGGAAACTGCGCAACTGACCAAAGAGATACGACAACACCTTTTAAACTTCAAGAAATGATAGGCATGGGCAAATCCATATCGCACACTGCAGCCTCCATGAGCTATGGAATGAACGAGGAGAAAGAATCCGAGATCGTCCACAGCCAATTTCTGGCAGGGGAGACCCCAAGGGAGATCACCGAGGAGTTCCGTGTGATCCAAGAGCAGAACGAACTGTGTAAAAAGAATACACTCAGCTTTGTGCTAAGTCCCACGATAGAGGACGGTAGGAACCTAAAAGGGGAGCAGCTCAAGGAAATGACCGAAAGGTTCCTAAAGGAAATGAACCTCAAGCAGCACCAAGCCGTGGCATTTGTCCACAGGGACAAGGAACACGTACATGTCCACCTGTATGCAAACCGGATAAGCTTTGAGGGGAAGGCCTACAATGACAGTTTCATCGGGAAGCGTAGCCAACAGATGGCCGAGCGGGTGGCCAGACAGATGGACCTTACCACGGTAAGGGAGGCACTGCAGGAAAAACTGTACCGGATGCAAGAGATTAGATCTGAAATACAGCGGATCCATGAAAAGGTCATGGCTAGGGAACAACCCAGGGACTTTAATCAGTACATAAAGTCGATGGAACAGAACAATGTAAAGGTCATACCGAGCATCAACAGACAGAACCAATTACAGGGCTTCCGTTTTGAGTACAAGGGAACCAACCTCAAGGGAAGCGAGGTCCACCGTTCCATGTCCATGGGAAGGATAGCGGGCCAAATGAACTTTGAAAAGGAAAGGGCACAACAGATTGTCAAGGACAAAAGCATGGAACTTTTGGGTAGGACAGTGAATGTCCCAACAAGTTTTACCAAGACCATCATAAAGAAAACCATCAAGCTGGCCATAAAAGTGGTCAGGGACACTGGAATAGGAATCTAAACAAAACAGCATGGCAAAACTGGATGAAATAGCAGAACTGTTGACAGAGGAGATCAACGGCTTTGAGAAGAGCATCGGCCGATTGGAAAAGGTGCATGAAAATTTAAGGAACCTTCCGTTAAGGCCCGACACCACTGAGATTAATGTTCTTCTGAAAGAATACAGTAACAATCAAGAGAAGACCGTTGAGGAACAGCAAAAATTGATGCAAAGGATCCTTGGCAAGGTGGAGAAATCAATTCTGTTGCCCAGTTGGGCCATAAAACTGTCCTGGGGATTGTTGGTCTGTGTCGTATTGGTCCTTGGTTTTTCAATCTATCAGGTATCAAGAATATCAAAGAAAGAAGAGGCAGCATTTGGCAAAGGTCGGGACAGTGCCATGGGACATTTTCGGACATTCCTTGATGAGAGCCCACAGGCAAAGGAACTGTACCAAAAATGGAAGGAGGGAAATGGCAAAAAGTAGGACAGCGCCCTATCCTATTTTTGTTTTACGCTTTTCTTCCCGAACGCTATAAAAATAGGACAGGATCCATGCGCTGAAATTTGGGTAAGGATTTGGGACGCTTGTTATTCTACTTTAAAAAGATCAGCTTTGATTATACTTAAAACAAAGATGGTTACCATTGTCCGTCCCATTCACCAAGATTGAACATGTTCTTTTCGTAATGACTGGTCAAATGTGGTAAGTCTATTGTCGTCCATAATGGCCATCCAGACTTACGTAAGTTTATATCGAGAAATTCACAATTATGAATTCTGTTGTAAAACCAAAGATATCCAGATAATATGCGTAACTTCATAAGGAACCCTCCTGTCCGATTTTGATATCCACATTCCGTTTACGGAAGAGTATAATAAAGTGGTTTTCTGATTTTCGTCCAGTAAAAAATATAAAAGACCATGATGGTTTTCAGGCTATAATTGCTCCTTTTGATTTTAACATTCCATACCGTGATCGATACACAATTTTCAAAGATGATTTCCAACGACATAGCAGAAAAAATGACCTATGCCCCCAACGCTATATCCACAATCTCTGTGCTAAAGAAAAAAACAGGAGAGATCAAGGCAATGTCTTTTGATATGGGAATGGAACTGGAGGGTAAGGGGTCTAGAAAGTCTATATTTTTTGAAATCTTAGAAGGTAAGGCCAAAATAACCATGGACGACGAAACGACCCTCTTGAAATTGGGGGACACCGTTGTTATCCCAAGATTTACGGATTATTTGATTGTTGCAACAAATAAGTTCAAAATGATGTTCATAGACTTAAATTTAACCCTGAAATGTTTACGACTGAATAAAAAGTCCACTGTAAACAAACTGTATAAGGCAGGGCAAACGGTCTATTCCAGTAAGAACCCAAAAAAGGCTTTAATTGTCCGGGCATTTCTCAATAAAATATACTATTGCTATGTTAAGGATTCTCCGGACGATAAGGAAGAGGTGTATTTTGAAAGAGAATTGTCCCTTTAACTTTCTAGTACCATATTAGGGGTCATTACTGGGCACCGCAAATGAAAAATCCCTATTTCTAGGGATTCCACATATATAAATCAAATCAATAGAACTTATTCGATACTATCAAATTCGTCAACCATTAAGAAGTCTCTGTCCGCGTTATTCGCAAAATAGATTCCCTTGCCCATAATGTATTCCATTATTCTATTATCTACATTTATTGTAAAGCCTTTCTCATTGGACACCAGTTTAAAAGTGTCTGCCCCCTGCTTGTCATATTTTAAGGCTATAATTCTATTGTCCCGTGGATTGGAATTATTTGTGACGGTAATGAGTTTCGATACTTTGACAGGAGTGCTTATCCTGTCCTTATCAATTTTTCCGATATCCGCAATGTCAAATTTTGCATTATAATTTCGGCTCTCTTGTACCTTAACACAATACGGCATTTTAACTCCTTCTTTCATGTAGTTGAAGGTGCTTGTAGTGGTTGAGTTCAGCGTGCCCGTATGGTCATTTTGGGCCTGTACTTGTGTCATGGCAAGTAGGCATATCATACTAGCAATAAGTATTGAATTTTTCATGTTCTTGTTTTTAAGGATTTCTGTTTGATTTATGGACATATTTCCATAGTTATATGGATTTTTTTCCTTGAACTATACGTAATATAATCGCAATGATTGCAATGACCAGTAAAACGTGTATGATTCCTCCCGCATTATACCCTAGAAATCCAATGGCCCAAGCAATAATCAATATTACGGCAACTGTGTAAAGTAGATTTCCCATAATTTTAGTCTTAGTACAAATTAATTTGTGTTATTTTTAGTCAGGTCCTTTAATGCTTTTCCCAGGTTGTCCATATCTTGGTCAAACTCGAGCTTAAAAGATTCCCATTCATTATCGCCTTCTTCTTTGTAGTAGCTCATTTTTTCTTTCAGCGATTGGTTTTTTTGCTCCAATAGGGCAAGCTCTTTTTCAAAATCCTCTTTGGCAGCATTGCTTTCCATCTTGGCCTTTTTCTTTAACTCGGCAATGATCTTTTCGTTTTCTGCAATTTTCTTGTCCGATTCCAGTTTGAATGCTTCGTATCTAAGGACGTATTCTTTCTTGGCCTTGTCAAGAGTTTCTTTTGCATCAGCTAGATTTTCCTTGGCTTCAGCTGTTTTTGTTATAGCCTTGTTTTCGGTTGGCGATTTGCAGCCATTAAAAAAGAAAATGGCAGTGGCAAAAGATGCCAATCCAAAAATCAGGGTTGATGTTTTTGTTCTGTAGTTCATGATGAATATTTTATGTGAAACATTTCACGGGACAAAGGTGACTCGATAACCATCGATAAGCGTTACGTAGTAACTTATATTAGTTACATCATTCACACATTTGCATAGTAGCAGGCTCTGTATACCCCTCAATCATTTTAATGATGGAATGTCCTGGAGTGGATGGTACAAGAATATAGTTGTGGAATTCTTGACAATTTCAGCAGTTACCTTGGTGCTGGAATCCAAAAATCCAGTTGGAAAAACCCTAAGTTTTAGTGGTAAACAGTATATCTAAAAACGTATTTATTTTTTGGTCATTGATATGCATTATACAACGGATTCCAACGGCACTGGATTAATATATCAAAGTATCAAAACCATCGCTTTACATTTATAAAGAATATTAACATTAGGTCGAATGGAACAGTTTAATGACTACCTTTATGAGGATTCAATTTTATTGAAATCCTTTCTAAGTCAATACTTTATAGCTGAATCAAAAAAGAGGATGTAAGCGCCTATTCATCAATACTTCACAACTTTTTAGAAAACTTACATCAAAAACAGCATTTAGTCCTTTTTTGAACATTTTGGTTTTATTGTTGGGTGTCTTCCAGAAATGGGAGGAGAATTTTGATCACGAAAACAGTACTTATATAAGCATTGCTGAACAAAAATTGACAGTTTTAAACAAAAAGTAAAAAATGACAGATAAAAAAAACTTGGAATTTACTAGTTATGTTATCCATCGAGCATTCTCCAAAACTAAAGGCTCATGAGGGTTTCGGTAACACGCAAGCACGTAAAATTCCTGCCCGATGCCAGTAGGGTCGTGGCCCGCTCCTTTATGAACGGGGAACAGCGCACCATGGATTTGCTTTCCCTTATTTTCGGAATGAGTGAAAGTCAGGTGAAAGACTCCTTGGAGCAGACCCTCAGGGAATTTGCAAGCAGGCACCGTAACATTTCCAAGCTTTTCCATAAGCATTGTGATAGTGTCAGAAGCATCATTGAGCAAATGAATGTTGATTTTGATGGAATTTCCAATGAGCGAAAAATGCTTATCGGTTCCTATCTTACCATGGAATATTCCATAGAATCCGCGGCATTTTTCAATCCTTCCATTATCCAAGATTTTGACCAGTCTTATTTGGAGGAGGGTGAAATGCGAGTGATCCTTTCGTTTCGGGCAACAGGGGAAGGGCATATCTCTTCCATAGTTTTCAGAAGGGGAATAATCGATAAAAATAACGAGCTCCATTTAATGAGCGTCGGCAAGTCGATCGACATGGCGGAAATCTCCCATAAAAAGCTTTATGACAAAGGCCGATTTGTAAAAAAGATGCGGGAGATGCGCATCCCTTTAAAGTATTCAAAAAGTATTATGGAAGAACTGCCGGACAGATTCGAGTACTATGTTCTAAAAAACGCTGTAAAGAAAGTATTGTATGACCCGGCCATTAGTCTTGAAAAAAGGTTGGCGCTCGAAGAAATTACTTGGCTAGTGGATTCCTATTACGACATAGTCTTTGAGCATGATTCCGACTTGAGCGAACGCGTCATATTCCCAATTTCAGCATCGGAAAGCAGGGGAATCGAAGATGCCCGTTTTGTACGTTTTACCGAAAGTGATGGCAGCGTAAAGGTGTATGCCACCTATACCGCCTATAATGGCGATGCCATATTGCCCAAATTGCTGTCCACTGATGATTTCTATACGTTCAGGATCATGCCCTTGCATGGAAATGGTGCCATAGGCAAGAACCTGGCGCTTTTCCCTAAAAGAATTAAGGGTAAATATGCAATGCTTTCCCGAATCGATGGCGTGAACAATTATCTCATGTATTCGGATAGGCCCACGTTATGGAACAACCCCATACTTCTCCAGAAACCAAAGTTTCCTTGGGAGTTCACACAAATAGGAAATTGTGGCTCCCCCCTATGGACTGAAAACGGATGGCTTGTGATCACGCATGGGGTAGGGCCTATGAGAAGATACTGTATCTCAGCCTCCTTATTCGATTTGGATGACCCATCCAAGGAGATTGGCCGTTTGGAAGAACCTTTGTTAATGCCCTTGGAGGAAGAACGGGAAGGGTATGTGCCCAATGTGGTCTATTCCTGCGGGTCCATCATCCATAATGACAGTTTGATACTCCCCTATGCCGTATCGGATTATTCCGCTACCTATGCCGTGGTGGAAATGGAAGCGCTTTTTGAAGCTTTTAAAAACTAGTCATGGACAATCTTTCGGTATTTAATATCTTAATTTCCTCAGATTGAAAAGACTCCTCATAGGCCTGTAATACGGTTAAATGTGAAATAAGATAGGCCAATGAGCTTTCGGCCCCCTGATTTCTGTTTACTCCATAGTTTTCAAAACCATCGCAACATCCTTTGGTCTCAAAATCATAAAGGCTCATACGCATATCGTTTTCGCCCAAAAACCACATGAACGAGGTGAACAATTTTTTCAGAAAATCCCGATTACCCGTCAATACATAAGCTTGATGGTACATAAGCACCATGGCCTCGGCATCGATGGGCTGTTGCGCGAACATGGAACGTTCCTTGTCCTTTACATACCAAGCTGCATTTCCGATAATGGACAAATAGTCGTCTTTTAGTGTATGTTCAGTGAGAAAATCCATGGTGATAAAGGCAACCTTAGAAATCGTATCATCTTCAAGAACCTCGGCTGCGTGAAGCAGTGCCAAGGGGAGAATGCCATTATCATACGCCAGAAGCGATTCAAACCATTCCCAGTTTTCGGTTTGGGTCTGTTCATAATGGGAAACAAGTATATTGGCCAATTTGTGCAAGGTACCTTTCATGGCATCATCAGAGGTGTTGGTCCTGAGATAATGGCTGATCCCGATCATGGTGTTGGCAATTCCCCTGATGGATTTGATGTTCTCAAAGTTGGGAGCTGCATCAAAAAAGACCAGTTTGCCTGTTTGATAATAGGCATCGTTGGGAGCATTTCCCAAAAGATACCCCAGGGCCCAAATGGTTCGCCCAAAAGAATCTTCGGAACCTTTTTCATCCAAAAAATTTCGGTTGAAGCTCAGAAAATTCCGAAAAGTACCGTCCTTGTTCTGCATGTAATGGATATAGCTCAAATAAATGGGCATGAACTCCAGGGCCAGTGGATCTTTTTTCTGTTTGTAGGTCATACAGACCATTAAAAGCGCCCGGGCATTATCATCCAAACAATAGCCTTCCTTCAGGTTGGGAATCCCAAATTTTGCATGTTGGATAATACCGGTGTCATCGGTCAATCTTTTAATATGGGCCAACGAAAACGGGGGCAACAGCAAAGGGTCTATGTCGTTTTCTTTCTTCGGCGAGGGCTCCTTGGGTATCGATAGCACCTGTGTTATAAGTTCAGTATATTTTTTACCGATTTTGGGCCAGGTTATGTTTTGCCCGTATTCCTCAGCTTTATCTTGAATCTGGTTAAGGATTTCTGGGTGCTCCAACAATTCATTCAAAACCTGGGACAGGCCGTGGGAATCGTTAAAATCAAAAAGGCGTCCTTTGTCTTCGGCCAGCAATTCTGCGGCATGCCAATAGGGAGTGGAGACTACGGCGCAGCCCGCACCCATGGCGTAGGAAAGTGTGCCACTGGTAATCTGTGCCTCGCTGAGGTAAGGGGTAATATAAATATCGCAGGCGGAAAGATATTTAAAGAGTTCATTTTCGTCTATAAACTCATTGAGCAACAGCACATGTTCATTAAGTTTTAGCGTTTTTATTTGGACCTGGAGATAATTTCGATATTCTTCCCCTGAATGCCGCAACACATTGGGATGCGTTTTTCCCAGGACGATGTACAAAACTTCAGGGTGTTTTTCAATGATTTGCGGCAAGGCATTGATCACCGTTTCGATGCCTTTGTTTCTGCCGATGAAACCAAAGGTCAGGAGCAGCTTCTTTTCATTCAGTTTAAACTCCGTCCTCGACTCCTGTTTATCAAAATGAATGTCAGGGACACCGTGTTCTATTAGCACTATTTTTTCCTTGGGCACATCGTATATTTCCATCAGAAAGCGAATGGCCTTGTGGCTCATCACCACAATTTTATCGGACATTTTACAAATCTCCTTTAAAATGGCCTTTTCATTATAGGAAGGTGTTTCCAGAATGGTATGCAAGGTTGTGATCAACGGAATGTTCAGACGGTGGAGGAGGGGCAGGATATAAACGCCGCTCTGGCCACCAAATATGCCAAACTCATGCTCAAGGATACAGGCATCCGCCCCACTGAGATTGATATAGTTGACGGCTTCCAGATAATCGGTTTGCTGTTCTTGGTTGATGCTCAGTTTTACTTCAGGTGGGTAGAGATATTTCTGGTTATGGTCGTTCATGGCAAAAACCATAATTTCTTTCACTCCCTCGCCGTTTTCCAACATGGCATGGGCAAGGTTTTGGGTAAACGTCCCAATACCACATTCACGTGGTGGATAGGTGCCGATATAAGCTAGTTTCATCTTAGGGTGTAATACGTTAAAAATTGCAAGGAAACCATCTATAAGACACGCCCTTTATATTTTCTATTTTTGAAACTTTCCTTGGCTTCCTTATGCGCCTGTTTCTCCTTAATATTTTGGATAAGTTTCGGTTTATTGGACTTTGCAGGGGTCTTGTTTCCTTTTGACATGTTCTTTTGTTTTAATGAAATTGGTTCTTCCAAATTTTAGTTGGAAAACAACTATAAGATATTGTAAAACCAAAGAAGAAAGTTGAATAAAAAAGAAATAGAGTTACATAATTCACAGGTTTGATTGCTGTTGCAAATGATGCGGAATGGGCTGGTTCCATAAGATTGTTATCTAATAGCATCAAAAAAAGGTGTCCTTTTTTCTGCCACACATCGGGCCGCGTATAAGTAGTTTGATGCGCTCCAGGTCTGCCAGTCCTGCCCCATGGGTTTACCGTTTTGGGACTTGTACCATTCATTGAAACCAAACCCAAGTTCCTTGTATTTGCCTATTGTGATAAGTTTGGTCAACTCCAATAGCTTTTTCTCGGCCAGATCATATTGCTTAACGGCCACCAATGCTGCAATGTAAAATCCCAATACAAAAGGCCATATACCACCATTATGGTAATCCCCTGGTTGGTTGAAATCGGCATATCTGGGCCGCCAATCGGAATCGTCCCGGTAGATAAATGGGAAAAAATTCGGAGGAAGGTCAACGGACAACTCTTTGTTTTTTTGCATCGAATTACATGATGTCTCAACCCAATCGATTATTTCCTGCGCTTTTGATGGAGAGGCAAGCCCCGATAGAATGGCCATACTGTTGCCCAACAGGTCGAACCGTTCACTACTGTACACTTTATAGGCCCAAAGCGCATAATAGGATTGATGAGGAATGACGAGTCCTTCATGGCCTTGGTTTTTTGCTTGATTTGAGTTGAAGATGGGCCGCTCAATTTCAAAACGTAATTTTTCAGCCCTCTTCGTCTTCCCGAATAATTTTAGATAGGTATAGGCCAACGTATTGACAAACAGTCCATGACCCAAGACCCATTGCTCGTCGCGCCAATCGCTGGTGGGCAGTTGTGCCACCATATAGTGGTCAGATGGACTTTGGTATTCCATCCATAAAAGGGCTGTTTTTATTGAATTTTCTAAAAAAAGAGGTTCATTGGTGACTTTTCTGAAAATTCCTACAGCAATTAAAAAAAGAGGAGTGGTATCACTGGCACCCCGGCCTTCCTTATCATGGACCAAAGAGGGAATATGGCCTTTTTTGGATTGGTTTTGGGCCAACATCAACAAAACATTGCGTACAGTTTGCAATAGCTCGGCATTGTTGGTTGTCGCAATCCCCAGGACTGAAATCAAAAGGTCACGGGTATAGGGTTCGGGATACCCCCAACCTGCTGTTCGCGGCAGATTAAGAAACGGGCCTTTTGAATTGTGCAAGAGCACTTCCAGAGCGGCCACTTCTGCGGATTTTATCAATTTTTGGTTTTCTGAGGTCATTTAATCAATTCCCAGTTTATCCTGTATGATCTGTATGAATTTTTTGGCCACAACCTTGTAGTCAAAACTTTCAACCACATGTTCTCTCGCAGCCTTCCCCATTTCAATCCGTAGGTCTTCATTGTTCATGAGCGTAAACATATACTTGGCTATATCCTGTACATTGGCACGGTAATCAACCGTTCTAGGGATATCGAACTCGATTTTGTGTTTGTTTTCAAAGCCTGATTCCTTTCCCAATACCACTTCTTTGACCACGATTTTTTGGGCCACTTCGGCAAGAAAGGCCGTTTTTTGGTGTATCAGTGTATCCAGCATCCCCATGGCCTTGATGCCGATCACGGGTTTTCCACAGGCCCCGGCCTCAACTTGTGGCATCCCGAACCCTTCCAAACGGGATGGGGCCGCATAAATATCACAGGCACCGATAAGGTACGGCATGAAATTTCTGGAAACGGTATTGGTGGCGTAGGTGACATTCTTTTCAATGCCTAAATGGGTGGCCATTTCCAGATCTAAGAGGTTCTGGGCCTTGGTTCTGGGTTGGGGCCATACTTTGCAGACATATTTCCAATCAGGTGCCTTGGCGTCGATGATCGCCAATGCCTGCATCACCTCTTGGGCTCCTTTGGAAGCGGCATCACCACCAACGGTCAAGATCATTAATTGTTGTGGGGGTATGCCCAATGACTCCCGTACCGCTACAATTTTAGGGTCGTTCTTGTCAAAAGGGATAAAAGATGTGGTATCACACCCAACAGGCAGTACCTCAATGGTTGAGGCCTTGATGCCATCCCTTACGTACATTTCCTTGACCCAATTGGACGTTACCAAGATCAGGGGCAGTTCGTTCAATACTTCCTGATAGTTGGCAATGTACCCATCGGCAACCAGCCAAGGGACAGGGACGGTTCCATAGCGCTGTGGGTGCAGTACCAAGTGAGGGGTATGGCCCCAATACCCAATGCCCACCACCACATCCGGCTCGAACCACCGGTAGTACCACTCTTTTTCCTGCGCCGATTCAAAATGGACCGCATGGGCATCCACACCCAGTTCCAAGAGTCCTCGATAAAGTAGGTCTCCCTGGGTTGCAAGACCACCGGGAGAAGGGGGGTAATCGTAAAGGACCAGAACTTTCATGTTTTAAATCTTAGGTGGGTTGTTGTTGAATTCCCTCGTGTTCCAACCATTTTTGAGCATCTATACGGTCATCAAATTTCCAAAAGGCTTCTTCCCTTGGTGTTGTTTTCGCTTCGAACCCTGTTTTCTCAAATCCGTATACTTCAGTAATTATCCGGTATTTTTCCTTCCAAATGGATTTTGGAAGCGTTTGATGGATGTTTGCAGCTTTAATCGCTTGGGGATAGTATTTTTTGTAGCCATCCTCAAAAGCAAAGGTCCACAGTTCATCGGTGGAAATTTTTTGTTCGCTCCATAACTCGATTACCGCCCTGCCTATTTCTTCATGACGCAGATGCCTGGTATATTCACCAGTGGGACTGTGCGTGAGGACAAGTTCAAAATTCTGCCTGGGAAGCAGTTTTTCAATGGCCTTTTTCACCACGTTTTTGTTGAGCGGTCTTTGTTCCGCGCTATCGTCCAGATTGCCCATACGGCCCTCAGCTTTATAAATGGCAAGCGCTTTTTTAAATTTTGGGCCACGATCAGGGTCATTTTTCCGGCATAAACAGGCAATGAACCAATGATGCTCCGGATGCATCAGCATGATTCCACCGCACCACAAGGTTTCATCATCGGGGTGTGCAACAATGACCAAGATGTTTTTTTTCTCCATGGATTTGAGCTTTTTCATAGAGCTTTTGGTTTTATTCCATTTTTATTTTTTTGGCAATTGGAAGTACGGCCCCGGCCATTTCCCCAATGATGTTGACCAGTTCACTTCCCGCGGGGACCACTATTTTGGAGTTTTTCTCCATAGAGGTTTCCACGGCCTGCAGTTTTCTGAGGATCTGTGCGTTGCCGATAAAGAACTTATCTGCGGCCTCGTTCACGAGCTTTATGGCCTCAGCCTCGCCTTCGGCGTGGAGTATCTTGGCCCGTTTGTACCCTTCGGCCTCTTTTATTTTTGCCCTTTTGATGCCATCCGCGACCGTTTCTGCCGCTGTGGCCGAATCTATGGCCGCAATTTTTTCGTTTTCGGCCTTTACCACTTTGTTCATGGTTTCCTGCACATCCTTGGGCGGGTCAATTTCCTTTAACTCGGTCCTTACAATTTCAATGCCCCAACCCATGGTTTCCGTATGGAGCGTTTTGTACAGCTCCGCGTTGATCTTGCCCCGTTCACTATTGGCCGATTTTAAGGTCAATGTACCAATGATGTTCCTAAGGGTGGTTCGGGCAAGGTTTACGATTTGATACCTATAGTTGTTCACATTGTAAATGGATCCCTTGACACTCTCTTCGTTGTCCTTTACCCTAAAATATACCTGGGCATCCACGCTGGCGTTCAGGTTATCATTGGTGATGATCTCCTGTGGTTCGGCATCCACCATTTGTTCTGTTACGTTGATGATGAACATACGGTCAACCATTGGGATGATCCAATGAAAGCCGGGGCCGGCGAAACCCGAATATTTTCCCAATCTTTCAATCAAGCCCCTTTGTGTTGGCCGAACGATTTTGACCCCTACCAAAAGGAAGATCAAGAATGGAAGAATGACTAAAAGATAGGTGTACATATCGAACTGTTTAAAAATTGTTTTATCGGAGTTTGTCCAAAATGCGGTTATTCGTAACCGCTTTTAATGATAGTGGAGATCATTTTGAACCGCTCGTTCGCCTTTATGGCATTCTTTGAATGGGCAGGGATGATAATGGATTGGCCAGTTTCCAGAGTCTGTGAATTGTCATTGATCGATATTTCGGCCCTCCCTTCGATGATTTGGATGAACGTATCAAAAGGAGATGTTTTTTCCGTCAGGATCTCGCCTGAATCAAAGGAGACCGCGGTGACATTTCCGGTAGTTTTTTTTATGATGGTCTTTATGACCACTGCATTGGGAACATATTCAATAATTTCGACGATAATAAAGACTTTTGATTTTTCGACATCTACATTTTCCATAGCTAAGACTTTATGGGAAGGAAGGAAGTGGGGCATTTATTCCCTCCATTCAACCAGAATAAAGGTGCGGAATCTTTAAGGATAATGTATTACATGGGAAAGAGGAATAGTTGCAGTTTTCCCACATTTATCGTGGGGTCAAGATTTGGAGAAGTAACCTCTTGGTTGCATACCGAAAAATTTGAAAATGGTAATTTTACCTTTCCAAAGCAATCAAAGATCCTCCAGGTTTTTAAGACGCTTCTTTTTTAGTTTTTTATAATATGAAGGCGTTAGTCCCGTAATTTTTTTAAACTGGTTCGATAAATGTGAGACACTGCTATAATGCAACAAATAGGATATTTCGGTCAGGTTCAACTCATCATAGAGCAAAAGCTCTTTTATCCTTTCTATTTTATGGATGATTATAAATTGCTGAATGGTGATTCCCTTTACTTCAGAAAAGGTATTTGCCAAATAGGTGTAGTCATAGCCTAATTTTTCGCTGATGTAATCGGAGTAGTTCACCTTGGGCAGTTCATCCGAATAATGGATCATTTCTATGATCAACGACTTGATTTTTTCAATGATGATCTTCCTTTTGTCATCCAGAAGTTCTAGACCATATTTCTTAAGGTTCTTACGTAAAGCATCTCTTTGAAAATCAGTGATGTCCTCCAAAATTTCTATGGTTCCAAGATCTATGTTGACATAATGGAGCCCCAGCTTTTTGAGTTCTTCCTTGACCACCATCTTGCAACGCAAGCTCACCATGTATTTTATATATAGGAACATTGTTCTTGAATTATGAATTAGTTGTTCTTGAGCAAGCGAAGCGAAATGGTCGTTGATATGTGATTTATACAACTCTTTTTGGAAATTATATAAACACCAGGATGGGATATATGCTTACCTTCTAATGATATGAAAAGTAAAATAGTACATAACAAAAGAAATGATAATCAACTGTTGCAAGAGATTTTTGATCTGACCCTTTCCTTTCAAATGGACTTCCCAGTAATATACGACAATTTATTGGAAACACCACTCTTTTTAAACTATGAAAACAAAGGAATATCAGAAAATGAATTTGAGGAGTATTGCAAATTTCTTAAAGCGCAGCTGCGGGTTTTCGAAAAGGGAAGCAGTATGATTTAAACCATACAGGATTTAAGCGAAAGCTATGATTGCTATTTATAGAGAATGTAATCCAAACCCTGTTAACCTATGATATATGTAATATTTCTGAATATTTCTGTAGCGAGCCCCTGAAGGGAATACACCAACTTTGTGTTGTTCATCCTTAATCAAAATGCTAACAGTAAATTATACCCTATGAAAAAGAACAATTTTACGCAAGTTGCCTTTAAAAAAGTCAGGGATTTCTTTAGACCGATGTTTTACAACGGAAGAAACGGCCTGGCCAAAGAAGGAGATAGCCCAAACAAGGATCGCCTCTGGTTTATTTAAGGCCAAAAAAGTACTGATTTAGTTGGTTGGTTGGTAAGGCTTCTGATATTTTTTTGGAAGCTCAAAAAAGGGCAGGAACTAAAAAACACTGCCCTTTTCAATCCTTAAGCGCTAAACTCCCAAAAGGACGATGGCCTACATAATTTTTAGGTTTTCAAATCAATATTCAATGGTAAATCAATACCCAAATGCGAAAATGTTTCATCCTCTTCACCGTCTATGTGGCAATGCTGTTTCTAGAGACCATGTTATAAAAAGTAAAATCAATATCAACTAAAAATAAGATCTATGTCCAAAGAAAAAGAAGGTAAGCGAAAATCAGACAAGACAACTCCTTTAAAATCACCTAAAGAAAAAAAGGCGGCCAAAAAGGCAAAACGGGATGCCAAAAATAGGTCGGAATAGAAATAGAAATACCACAATCCTATCATAAACCATGCAGACAGGTGAATTTGAAGAATCCATCACATTTAATCTGGCGGATATACTGGAGTTCAATTCCAATGCTATATTGGTCAAAAATATCAGTGTTCAGAACAATTGCGTCATACAGGCATTCGCATTTGATTTTGGTAAGGTATTGTCCCATAAAGAATCCCCTTTTATTCGATTCCTTCATATTATTGAAGGAAAGGCCGAGGTCGTCATAAACGGTAATTCCACTTTTATGCAGAACGGGGATTCCATACTTATTCCAGCATTAGCTTTCAGTTCCATTGAAGCAAACCAAAGGTTCAAGATGTTATGCGTCACCATAAAAGATGAATGACCCATAGACTTCATCGACACAAAAGCAGATTCAATGAAAAGGAATATCATAATAAATAGATACAAAAAAGGAGATCTTGTTTGCGCAAAGGTAAGGCCATGTGTCGTGCTTGTCGTGCGGTTGTACGTCCGTAAGGTGTACTACTGTGCCATCCCAAACAACCCTGCGGCAAATGAATTGGTTTATTTGGACTGTGAACTTAAGCCGTATAGAGGTAAGTTATCGATTCTAAAACAGATAAATGATCATCATTGAAATTGAACATGGCATCTATAATTATTAAGTTCGTTCTAATTCACTTAACGGTGGGCGGTATCAGAGGAGGGTACAGATACCTTATGATTAAAAAATACCAATACAATTACTATCACCACTCCATGAAAATTGTAGGTAGATTGGCTCACAATTGGTTATATGGCACCTTCAATTCAACAACCCTTCTCATTTCAGTTTTCTTGTCCGTCCTGATATTCTTAACTCTTTAGCTTGATCAATAGATTCCAATTCAGAATTGAACGGGACTCGAACCCGAGATCCCCTGCGTGACAGGCACTTTTTTGAAGCTTTTATGGAAAAAATAAAATACATAAAACATTTAAAATAAATATTCTAAACGCTATAGTATAAAAACAGAAAACACGTGCAAAAGTTAGGTGTAAGATTATGGGACAAAAAGCTTAGGTATTTTTGGATAAGACCTTTTGCTGAAAGTTAAGTTTCTTTTTTAATAGTTGCATGTCCTCACTCACTTTTCTGTTCAAAATCTTGGCGTAATGTTGTGTTGTTCGGAGTGATTTATGCCCCAACATCTTGCTTACGGATTCAATGGAGACGCCATTGGAGAGGGTTACAGTGGTCGCAAAAGTATGTCTGGCCAAATGAGTGGTCAGGTGTTTGTTGATTCCGCTGAGGTCCGCTATTTCCTTTAAATAGGCATTCATTTTTTGATTGGTCAATACAGGCAATACCTTTTTATCCACGAGTAAGGGACTGTGCTCATACTTTTCGAGGATCATCAAGGCAGTAGGCAAAACAGGAATATTACTTTTGGTGTTAGTCTTGGTACGTCTGGTATTGATCCAAAGGTCTCCGTCAATCCCTATCACAAAATCGTCATGCGTCAATTTTTTTACATCCGCATAGGCCAATCCGGTAAAGCAGCAGAAAACAAAACAATCCCTTACATGCTCCAAGCGTTCATTTGTAAAAGGATGATCCATCAATTGTTGTAGTTCTTCATTGGTCAGAAATTCCCGTTCAACATTTTTCAATCTTGCTTTCCAATTGGCAAAAGGGTCTTTGGTAATCCAACCATTGGCATAGGCGATCCGAATTATTTTTTTAAAGTTGACCACATATTTAATGGCCGTATTGTGGCTACATTTTCTTTTGGTCTTCAAGTAATATTCAAACCCTGAAATGAAGGCATGGTCTACATGCTGTATTGGAATATCCTTTTTTCTGAGTTCCCTTCGGAGATATTCGCTGAGATGGCTTTTTGCGGTTTTGTACCGTTCTGCTGTACCGGCAGCGAAATCTTTTCCAATTAGTTCATTGACCCTGTCATTGTGTTCCTGAAATATCTCCAAAAGCATTTTGCTGGGCCTGTCCAATCCCAAATAGGACTCTTTAAGTGACACCGCGGTGAGCGCTTGATCTCGACCCCTCAATTTGTCTGCATGGAGGTAAAGGTCAGTGCGTATCTTGCTCAAATAGGAATTTAACTGCCTTACTTCTTGGGAGAACCCCAATACCTTACCATATGCCGCATCCCATGTACTGGGGTGCACCTTGCGTCTTGTACTGAACTCAGCACGCTTTCCGTCGATTGTAATTCTGACATAAATAGTTGACCTGCCAATGCGGTCTTGTTTGTATTTTCTGAGATAGAATAGAAGAGATACCATAAAAGTGACACCGATTTTAACATTATTTGCCTTGAAATTAGGAAAAAAATATTAAACAATTGTAATTATAAATATCTGGTATACAACATTTTAATTGTTATTAGGTGCCCCTTTTTGATGAGATTGGAGGGGGCACCGAAAGGGGTACTTTTTGATATGGTTTCAAATGATATTATTTGATACCATAAAAAATGAAAAACCCTGTAAATTCTTGATTTACAGGGTTTAATGTTTTGAGATGATATCTCACAGCGGAGGAAGAGGGATTCGAACCCCCGGAGGTGTGACCCTCAACAGTTTTCAAGACTGCCGCATTCGACCACTCTGCCATTCCTCCTAAGCGGGTGCAAATATATAAAGCTTTTTCTTATCCTAAAAGACCTTTTTGATTAATTGTTAAAATAAATTACTCAATGTTTTTTTAATAGACAGAAACCAAACTTTCTAAAAATGAGTATGTCCTTTTAAACAATGGTCATACCTTTGTGTAATGCTAGAATGGTACCACTATTTGCTCTTGGTCGCTGTAGGTTTTGCGGTAGGATTTATAAACACGGTAGCAGGAGGTGGTTCCTTGTTATCCCTGCCCACACTTATCTTTTTAGGATTGCCGCCTGCTGTGGCGAACGGTACCAATAGGGTAGCCATAGTGATTCAAACAGCAATGGCAACTGCTGGTTTTAAGAGCAAGGGAATCAGTACTTATCCATTTAATGTTTATTTAGGGATTTCTGCCTTTTTAGGCTCTATCATTGGTGCATACATTGCTGTGGATATAGATGGGGAGACCTTTAACCGGATCTTGGCCATTGTGATGATTGCCGTGGTGCTTATTATTATTTTTAAGCCCAAAATGCGAGTGGAGGAGATGCAGGAACGTCTAACGGGCAAGTACCTTTGGATAAGTTTGATCGTGTTTTTCCTCTTTGGGATTTATGGAGGTTTTATTAATGCAGGTCTTGGTTTTTTAATGATGTTGTTCATGCATTTTTATAATCGAATGAATTTGGTTCGGGTAAATGCGACCAAAGTAGCCGTGGTTTTTATTTATATGTTGGCGGCATTGGCGGTTTTTGTATTCAATGACAAAGTTGATTGGAAGCTAGGGCTTATTTTGGCCATTGGAAATGGTTCGGGAGCATGGTTTGCCAGCAGGTTCTCCGTTAAAAAAGGAGATGGATTTATAAAAACATTTTTAGTAATTGCCGTTGTACTGATGGCTATCAAACTATGGTTCTTTTAAAATAAAATAGTAGTATGCCTGGATTTGAACTTTTTGGGGACAAGGAAAGAAAAGAAGTGCAAGATGTTATGGACTCTGGAGTGCTGATGCGCTACGGATTTGATGCCATGCGCAACGGACATTGGAAAACGAAGGAGCTTGAAAACGGTTTGGCGGAAAGAATGCAATCTAAATACGCACATGCCGTAAGTAGTGGTACGGCGGCATTGACCGTGGCCTTGGCAAGTGCGGGTATTGGAGCAGGGGATGAAGTGATTATGCCCACTTTCACCTTTGTGGCCAGTTTTGAATCTATTTTGGCATTGGGCGCTGTTCCTGTTTTGGTTGATATTGATGATACCTTGACTTTGAAACCTCAAGCTGTTGAAAATGCCATCACTCCAAGAACCAAAGTGGTGATGCCCGTACATATGTGTGGTTCCATGGCCAATTTAGATGCCTTGAAAGCTATTTGTGATAAACATGGATTATTGTTGTTAGAAGACGCCTGCCAGGCCATTGGAGGAACCTACGATGGAAAACCTTTGGGAAGTATTGGAGATTTAGGGTGTTTTTCTTTTGATTATGTAAAGACGATTACTTGTGGAGAGGGCGGAGCTGTCATTACCAACAATAAAGCGTATTATGAAAATGCCCATAAATACTCCGACCACGGTCACGACCATATCGGAAACAATAGGGGAGCAGAGGGACATCCGTTTTTAGGATATAATTTCCGAATCTCTGAAATGAATGCTGCGGTTGGTGTAGCGCAAGTGTCCCGTTTGGATGAGTTTATAGCTATTCAGAAAAGAAACTACACTATTCTTAGGGAAGCATTGTCAAGCATTCCTGAAATAGTTTTTAGAACTGTACCGGATGGGGGAGAGGAGAACTATTCTTTTCTGAATTTCTTCTTGCCCACTGAAGACATTTCAAAAAAATCACATCAAGCTTTAAGTGAAAATGGGGTAGATGGATGTTTTTACTGGTATAACAACAATTGGCACTATTATAAAAAATGGGAGCATTTAACCAATTTGAAATCGTTGGGCAATTTACCAAAAGATGTAAAAGAGTCGTTACCTGACTACAGTAAGGCTGATTTTTCCGAATCCGACAAATGGATGTCCAGAAATATTTCCTGCTTGATTAAATTGGGATGGTCGGAAGAAGAGGCTGTTCAACGTGCCAATACAATGGTAGAAGCCGTAAAATCTTCTATATAAGTATTCTATGTTATTCTGAACGCAGTGAAGAATCTCGCTACACTGTTGCGACAGTTATCTGGATTGGTTCAGAGCCTTACGGATTTGGATTCCTGCTTTCGTAGGAATGACAATTGCAAGTGTTAATTTTAAACGATTATCCTGAGCTCAGTCGAAGGGAATGCAAAAAATCTAGATTCCTGAACTGGAAATTCTTCGCTAGTAATTCACGTATTCCACTATCTCAAGTCCATAACCTACCATACCAACACGTCTGGTTTGACTTGAATTCGTCAATAAACGAATCTTCGAAATATTGATATCATGAAGAATTTGTGCACCGATACCAAAATCCTTGTTGTCCATTTCAATTTTTGGGGCTTTACTAATGCCTTCACCTTGAAGTTTTTTAAACTCGGACAACCTCGTTAAAAGGTTCTTTGATTGGTTACCTTGATTTATAAATATCATGGCACTTTTTTCTTCAGCATTCAATGCATTGAACATGCGTTGCAAACCTTCATCAGGGTTGTTTGTTAAAGTCCCCAATATATCATTGTTTACCAAGGTGGAATTAATACGGGTCAACACCGGTTCTCCACTTTTCCAATTTCCTTTAAGTAAGGCGATATGGACTTGGTCGTTGGTTGTCTGCTTGTAAGCACGCAATCTAAAATCACCAAATCTTGTATGGATGGTAAAGGCTTCCTTAAGTTCGATCAAACTATCGTGTTCCATGCGGTAGGCTATTAAATCCTCGATGGAAACAATTTTAAGGTCAAATTTTTTCGCCACTTTCAGAAGTTGTGGCAATCGTGCCATGGAACCATCTTCGTTCATGATTTCCACAATCACACCAGCCGGTTCCAATCCCGCCAATCTGGCAAAGTCAATGGCCGCTTCGGTATGCCCGGTTCGGCGTAAAACACCACCTTCTTTGGCAATCAAAGGGAAAATATGCCCAGGTCTGGCCAGTTCATGAGGCTTTGTTGATTTATCCGTAAGAGCAAGCACTGTTTTTGCCCTGTCTCCAGCGGAAATCCCTGTGGTGACACCTTTTCCTCTTAAGTCCACGGAAACTGTAAAAGCGGTCTCCAATGGGTCGGTATTGTGGGTTACCATTTTATGGAGTCCCAATTCTTTGCACCGACCTTCGGTAAGTGGAGCACAAATAAGTCCACGTCCGTGTTTGGCCATAAAATTTATGGTATCGGGTGTGATCAATTCGGCTGCTGCCAAAAAATCACCTTCATTTTCCCTATTCTCATCATCCACTACAATGATTACCTTACCTTGTCTGATGTCGGCAATGGCTTCTTCAATAGCGTTTAGCTGTATTTTTTTGTCTTTGGTGATCATTGGTCCTCAGCTTCTTTTTCTTTCTTTTTAAATAATAATTTAATACGGTCTATAAAGTGACCAAATCCTATTAATCCTTTATCGGCGGTTGCTCTTCTGGTGAGTGAAACGCCCAAAGGCAACATAATCAATGTGGGGAGCCAGGCTCCAATGGCTGGGTGAATGTTTCCTTCTTTGGCATAGTTGCCCGCAAACACCCCGATAAAGTAATAAGTCAAAAATAAGATAATGGCAACTACCATGGGCAATCCAAGTCCTCCTTTTCGGATAATGGCTCCTAACGGTGCTCCCACAAAAAACAAAATAATACACGAAAGGGCAAGGGCATATTTTTGATGTAGCGACAAGATATGGCTATTATAAAACTTGTACCTGCTTTGCAATTCCTCTTTTTTGGACTTCACTGTGTTCAGAATGCTGGAAATTTCGTTCTGGGCTTTTTTCATCACTTGGATTTGTTCATAAATTTCCAAATTTCCCAAAAACGCATCTACAGTTATAATGGAATCTATTTTGGTTTCCTCTGCTTTTTCTGGGGGAGTGATCACTGATTTATTTTCAACACTATCTTTGGATATTTTTATAGGGAAAGCCCCCATCCGGGTTACCACATTTTTGGAAAATGCCGTTACTTTTTCAAGATTGTTTTCACGAAGAGAGTCGATATCCTTTATTAAGCGACCTACGTTTTTCATTTTGTTGGTTGTGATATTCTGGTCTTCTTCCAAGTCCTGTTCGTTGAGCTCGGAAATATCAATATTGATGGTGTACGTTTCAAAATTTGACTTCGCAAAGGGTTGTTTTCTGCTTTCTTTGGTATCTTTTGGTATTACCTCCTCGTAGTAGTTACCATCTTTCAACACTAATTGAATAATATCAGATTCTTCACTACTGATCAATTCACCGGATTTTGCCTTGATTACCCTATTGTTGATGTTCTGCTTGGTTTTTTTATGGATGATGACATTGTCCAAAAAACGATCTTGTTCCCCATATTTTTTATCCACCTTAATGTTCATGCCCTCACCGGTTCCTTCGAAATCACTAAAGACACCCTCGGTAATGGCGGCGGCTGGTTTTACTTTGGCAATGTTCCGCCTAAGGTTGAACATTTTTTGTTCCGACTTAGGAATTACATCATTGGCAAAAAAGAAGGTCACTAAACCTAGGAACAGTACAAATACTATAAGGCTTCGCATACCCCGTTGGAGTGATATACCCGAAGCTTTCATGGCTGCAAACTCATAATTTTCTGCAAAAGTACCAAAGGTAAGGATGGAGGAGAGCAGTACCGTAAGTGGTAATACCTTGTCGATAAGGGTAGGGATAAAGTAGAAAATAAACTTGCCAATAATTACCATACCAAGTCCTTTTCCAGCTAAATCATCAATGAACAGCCATATCCCCTGAAAAATGAATATGACAATCAGAATGAAAAAGGAACTGAAGAAGTTGTAAAGAAATCTTCTTAGTATATACTGATCAAGTATTTTCAATGCCTAGTTTCTTATAATGTAGTACCCTTTGTCCTCGTACTTTTTCTCGTCAAAGGTAAACAGAGTACTCGATATGGGCTGATTGGTTTTGAAAGAATTAACGGTAATGGTGGTTTTGGTACCATTGTTTCCCGTTTGAATCAGTTTGTAGATGTGCTTCGTTTGCGTATCTACTCCCAAAAGCACCGATTTTATCTCAGTATTGGAGTCAATGGGAATCAACTTTACATACTGAATTTTTCTCCCGCCTACATTTTGAAGAATGTCCCATTGATAGTTGTGACCTGTTTTATAGAATGTCAACATTTTAGAAGGACTCACGTTGTCATTGTCCTCGTTGACGTCCTCAATGGTTACTTCTTCATTTTCCGGGACCACAGTGTACACTTTTTTGCCATCATACAATTGTGTGGCTCCAAAATAGTTCAATAGATATTTTTCACCATCCAAAGTTACGTTACCATTGGTTTCCTGTTTTAGATTGGCCTCTGTGTTTTCCAAGGTGGATTGGAAATCAATATAAATATTGTCGTAACTCTGGACCTTGTTATATACTTCATCCAAAAGTGCTTTGGCCTTATCGGAGTTCTGGCCGTAGGAAAAAAGTCCAACGGTAAACAATGCTATAAAAAAAATATTTTTCTTGATCATGGTCTTATTTTGCTTCATTTTCTAATAGTTGTTCCAAAGAATACATATCGGGCACAAGAACCTGCCTTGCTTTACTTCCTTCAAATGGCCCTACAATTCCTGCGGCTTCCAATTGATCTATAATTCTACCCGCTCTATTATATCCCAGTTTTAATTTTCGTTGAATTAAGGAGGCTGAGCCTTGTTGGGCGATTACAATTACTTCAGCAGCGTCCCTGAACATGGCATCCCTGTCCGCAATATCATTATCAAGACTTGTGCCAGATTCCTCACCTACATACTCTGGCAGCACGTGTGCTTCAGGGTAGGCACGTTGCGAGCCAATATAATCGGTAATTTTAGCTACTTCGGGGGTGTCCACAAACGCGCATTGAAGCCTTGTAACATCGTTTCCTTGGGTAAAGAGCATGTCTCCGCGACCAATCAGCTGGTCTGCACCTTGGGCATCCAAAATAGTTCTGGAATCTATTTTTGAGGTTACCCTAAACGCTATCCTCGCAGGGAAGTTAGCTTTAATAATACCCGTAATTACGTTTACAGAAGGCCTTTGCGTAGCAATGATCAAGTGAATACCGATGGCACGTGCCAATTGTGCCAATCTGGCAATGGGTGTTTCCACTTCCTTACCGGCTGTCATGATCAAATCGGCAAACTCGTCTATCACTAAAACGATGTACGGCAAAAACTTATGTCCATCGTTCGGATTCAATTTTCTGGCTTTGAACTTGGTGTTATATTCTTTAATGTTTCGTACCATGGCCGATTTTAACAGCTCGTAGCGGTGGTCCATTTCAATACAAAGCGAATTCAAGGTATTGATAACCTTGGTATTATCGGTGATGATGGCTTCTTCGGAATCAGGAAGTTTGGCCAAGAAATGACGTTCAATTTTGTTGTAGAGTGTCAATTCCACCTTTTTAGGGTCCACCAAGATGAATTTAACCTCTGCCGGATGCTTTTTATAGAGGAGGGAGGTGATAACGGCATTTAGGCCCACCGATTTACCCTGACCTGTGGCACCCGCCATAAGCATGTGGGGCATTTTGGCCAAGTCGACTACAAAAGTCTCATTGCTGATGGTTTTCCCAAAAGCGATGGGCAGTTCCATTTCCGCTTTTTGGAATTTATTGGATGCAATCACGGATCTCATGGAAACAATGGTCGCATTTTTGTTCGGCACTTCAATACCCACAGTTCCTTTTCCTGGAATGGGAGCGATAATACGAATTCCTAAAGCAGCCAAGGAAAGTGCTATGTCGTCCTCCAAGTTTTTGATCTTGGAAATACGGATTCCCGCTTCGGGTACAATTTCATATAGGGTTACCGTAGGGCCAATGGTCGCTTTGATCTGGGCAATCCCTATTTTGTAGTTTTTAAGGGTGCTTACAATTCTGTTTTTGTTTTCCTCAAGTTCTTCTTGGTTAATAGTGATTCCTCCGGAAGCACCATGGGCTTCTAAAAGATCTAGTGTAGGGAATTTGTAGTTGCCCAATTCCAGTTTAGGGTCGAACTCTCCAAAATCTTCTACCAGTTTGGCCGCCTTGGCATCGGTTTCTTCCTCGATAGTGGTTTCTTCGACTTTTAGGTCAAGATCGGACTCTTCTTCTTGTGGAAGGTTAACGTCAAGTCCAGCTTCCTCATTTAATGGGGGAATATCCTCTTTGTGCGTATACGTATCAATTTTTTCGGGAACGGAATCATCAGTACTTAATATAATACTTCCTTCTTCATTTTCTATTGGGGTTTCCGTGGTTTGAACCGATGGCTCCTCCTTAAAATCAGATTTGATTTTTTGCTTTTGTTTGCGGAAGAAATTGGCAAAACCTTCGGGCGTAAAATTGAAGAGCTGTACCAAAATCACCATCAAAACAAATATCAGAATCAAAAACACGCCTATTTTACCTGTGTAATCTTGAAGAAAATCGTTCATTTCATAACCGATAAGTCCTCCCAATAATGGAAAGTCTGCCGCGAAAAATCCTAGGGCAACGGAACCCCAAATTACTCCGACCAAGCCCCAAATCCATTTGGAAATAAGGCGTTTTCCATTTAAACCAAGAAAAAGATAAAGCCCTGTTACTGCAAGTAAAAATGGAAACACAAAGGAAGCCAGACCAAATCCTTTATACATAAAAAAGTGACTTACATTGGCCCCAAATTTGTTCAACAAGTTACTTGCTTGGGCATTTCGATCCGCAAATTGGGAAAGCATACTCTGGTCTTCTTGCCATGTAAAGTAAAATGACATAAAAGAGAAGAAAAGTGCAATACTGAGAACTATCAAAAGACTACCAAAAATGATTTTGTTCTGCTTGGAGGGTTTAAAAGATACCTTCTTTTTGGCAGCGGTAGTAGTTTTTTTTGATTTAGATTTTGTTCTTTTTTTGGCCATTAATTGTTTTTAAGCTGGGCTAAGTTACAAATTTACGTTGCTACTCGTGGTCTTGGATTTTACTAAAAGATTTTGGGTACATAGATAATCAAACCAATAATGCTTGCTATGACCGATACTATCATAACGGCTCCTGCGGAAATATCTTTTATCAAACCAATTTTCGGGTCCAATTTGGGCTGAATATAGTCGCAGATTTTTTCAATAGCGGTGTTTACACCTTCTACGCCCATTACCAAACCAATGGATAGTAGTTGAAGAATCCACTCGGTATCGGAGATTTTAAAATAAAAACCTAGTGCTGTAACCGCTAATGCTATAACGAACTGAATCTTGATGCTGGGTTCTGTGCGTAGCAATAGAAGCATGCCCTTTAGGGCATATCCCACACTTTTTATCCTGTTCTGAAGAAAAGATTCTTTAGGCATCTATTAATGCTTCAAGTATTTGTTTTGACATTAATCCACTAGCCGAAAGCTTGATGCGGCATGGTGTCAAAAATACTAAAAAAACCTTCCCGAAGTGTGTTACGGGAAGGTTCTTATTTCAACGTTTGTAACAATGTCCGTTACTTGTCTATTGAGCCGAGCACTCTGGACATAAAACCATTCAAGGCTTCTTTTTTTGAAGCTCCATTTTTGATTTCGTTGGATACTTCGATGGCACCATAAAGGTTGGAGATCAATTCTCCTATCATGTCAAGTTCTTCTTCTTTTAAACTTGAAACTTCACAAACACTTTCAAGGGTATCTGCAGTTTCCTGTAAATAATCCTCGTCGTGCTCCTCGGCAAAATTGACCAATTGTTTAATTATGGGCAACTTCATTGATCAAGTCTTTTAAAACATCATATTTATTGGTCTGCACCTGATTCTTCAAAGATCCATTTGAAAAAGCTGCGAATGTGGGCAAGTTGTCCACGTTTGCCAATTTTCTGGATTCCGGGAATTTTTCGGCATCTACCATTACAAAGGTTATGTTCTCGTTCAAAGAGGCTTCCTTTTTGAACTTTGGCTTCATAATTCTACAGTTTCCGCACCAAGATGCGCTGAACTGTACTACTACGTTGTCATTGTCGGCAATAACCTCGCTTAGGTTGTCTTTGTCCAATTCTACAATCATAGCGATTAGTTTACGTGATTAGCCAAGTAATCGGAAACACCGGCTCTATCAGCATTCATGGCTTCTTTTCCTTCTTCCCAGTTTGCCGGACAAACCTCCCCTTTTTCCTGAACGTGGGTGTAGGCATCTACCAAACGCAAAAACTCCTTTACGTTTCTTCCCAATGGCATATGGTTGATACTCTCATGGAATACGGTTCCTTCCTCATCGATCAAATATGTAGCTCGGTAGGTTACATTGTCACCTTCAACTACAACAGAATTGGTCTCCTCGTTGTAGTCTTCCTTCATAATGTCCAAAATACCCAAGGCAGTCGCTAGGTTTCTATTGCTATCAGAAACGATAGGGTAGGATACACCTTCGATTCCACCATTGTCTTTTTCGGTGTTCAACCATGCGAAATGTACTTCGGCAGTATCACAAGAAGCTCCTATAACAATGGTATTTCTCTTTTCAAACTCACTTAGGTTTTGTTGAAATGCAAATAGCTCTGTTGGGCAAACAAAAGTGAAATCTTTTGGGTACCAGAAAAGTAAAACTTTCTTGTTTTCGGCTTTCGCTTTCTCTAAAATGTTGATTTTGAATGTGTCGCCCAATTCGTCGATGGCGTTTACTTCAATGTTTGGAAATTTTCTTCCTACTAAAGTCATTTATTGGATTTTTAAGAATTTCGAGTGGCAAAAATAGTGCGGATTTACGGCTTTTTTCAACTTGAAAATTAGTATTTCTTATAGTTTGATAAACCGTGACTATGCATCAAAAAAAACTTGTGTTTTTTGATGTTAAAGCAAAATTTGAATCCAAATTTTAATGACTTCTTAATGAAGTTGTCTTTGTTTATAAAGTAGAATGAAAATTTATTCAGCTGTACTTGTTGCAAGTTGCTTGATCTTAATGCTGAAGGCGGCAAACAACAATGTCATTATGGGACTTAACCAATTGAATACGGCATAGAGGGCATACTCGCCGATCCCCACACCTAAAACGCTACTGTGATATGCTCCACAGGTATTCCAAGGCACCAAAACCGAGGTAACCGTACCCGAATCTTCCAAAGTTCTACTTAGGTTTTCCGGGGCCAATCCACGTTCCTCGTAGGCTTTGGAAAACATTTTTCCAGGCACAACAATGGCCAAATACTGGTCGGATGCGGTAACGTTCAATGCCAAACAGCTTCCTACGGTACTGGCGAACAATCCAAAAGTGGTCTTTGCCAATTTTAGAAGGGATTCTGTAATTCTTTCCAAGGCTCCAATTCCATCCATAATACCTCCAAATACCATGGCGCAGACTATCAACCAAATGGTGCCCAACATTCCTGACATCCCTCCGGAGGAGAAAAGTTCGTTAAGAGCTGGGTCGTCAGTTGCAATAGATGTATCAATGGTAATGGCATTTAAAATACCTTTATAGCCGGACTCAAAACTTAAGGCTGCGCCTCCGCCAATGTTGGCCACAATGTCTGGTTGAAAAATAAGTGCAAAAACACCACCTAAGAGTGTGCCTATCAAAAGTGCCAATAAAGGTGGGGCCTTTTTTACAATCAAACCAATAACGACCAATGGCACCAAAAACAACCAGCCATTTATATTGAAGGTTGAACTGATATTTGCTAGTATTGAGCCGGTATCCGCTTCACCAGAAGTGTCAATAGTAAATCCAAGAATGATGAAAACAATCAAGGTCACAATAATCGTTGGAACCGTAGTATAGGTCATGTAGCGAATGTGGGAGAACAAATCTCCACCAGCCATTGCAGGAGCAAGGTTAGTGGTATCGCTTAAAGGTGACATTTTATCTCCAAAATAAGCACCGGAAAGCACTGCGCCAGCCGTCATTCCCAACGAAATTCCCAAGGCATCGCCGATACCAATAAGTGCAATACCTACGGTTGCAGCTGTAGTCCAGCTACTGCCTGTGGCAATGGAAATAATGGCACAAATAACTACGCTGGCCGCCAAAAATATGGTAGGATTCAAGATTTGAAGCCCGTAATAAATCATAGCAGGAATAATACCGCTGACCAACCAAGTGCCCGAAAGTGCACCTACCATCAAGAGAATAAGCAAAGCTCCTGTAGTGGACTTGACATTTTCGGCCACTTCAGCAATCATCTGCTTATAAGAAACTTTATTAAAGAACCCGACAATGGCGGCCACCGCACCACCCATTAATAGAATAAATTGGTTGGAACCACTTAGGGCATCATCTCCAAAAACATAAACATTATAGGCCAACATGGCAACCAATGCAAAAACAGGTATAAGTGCTTCGGCAATAGTTAAATTTTTATTTTCTACAATGTGTTCATCTTCCCTAAATTTTGGCTTTTCCGCTTTTTTCGGCATTTGGTCTGAGTTTGTTAGAAGGTAATATTACGATTTTGCACTATGCTGTGCAAACAACATAGGTTTACTTCTTAGGCCAAACTTGCATCGGGAGATAAAATACCTAGCTTATCCATGCACTCACGCATGGTGATGTATGTTTTGTGTATATCGTTGTCCAATCCGATTGAGAAACGGATAAGTCCCTGGGAAAGACCCAGTTCTTTTTGTTCTTCTTCTGGAATTTCGGAAGAAGTTGAAGTTCCCGAAGCGCTGAACAAGGTTTTATAGAACCCAAGACTTACTGCTAAATAGCCCAGTTTTTCTTTTTGCATAAGTTCCATCAAAGCATTGGCCCTTTCCACTGAACCAACATCTAGAGTGAGCATGCCCCCAAAACCATATTCGTGATTCATCTGGGATTTCATCAAGTCATGACCAGAATGACTTTCCAAACCAGGGTACACCACTTTTAAACCGTCTTTCTCAAATTGTTTGGCCAAATAATGGGCGTTTTCACTATGTTTTTTGATGCGGATATGAAGTGTTCGCATATTCTTAAGGATTGAAGCGGCCCGCAAACTGTCCAAAGTACTTCCCAAGAGCATTCCAGCTCCGTTATTCACATCTTTTAAACTGAGACAAAAATCTGTTGTTCCACAAACGGCTCCCGCAACGCAATCACTACTGCCGTTGATAAACTTGGTAAGGCTGTGCACTACAATATCAGCTCCCAATTGTGCCGCATTTATGGTCAAAGGAGAAAAGGTGTTATCGACCACCAATGGCATCTCGTTCTTTTTGGCGATTTTGGTCAGCGAAGGGATATCGGCGATCTCCAATAAAGGGTTGCTCACCGCCTCACAGTAAATCATTTTGGTTTTTGGTGTGATGGATTTCTCAACCGTTTCCAAATCAGTGATGTCTATAAAGGAAACTGAGATATTGAATTTCTTTACAAAGTTCTTTAAGAAGGCATAAGTGCCCCCATAAATGGTTCTGCTGCATACAATATGGTCGCCAGAATCACACAACTGAAGTATAACAGCAGTAATGGCACCCATACCGCTGGCGTATACATTGGCAGCTTCCGTTCCTTCCAGTTGCGCCATGGCTTCACCCAAGTATAAATTGGAAGGGGAGGAGTGTCTACTATACAGGTAGCAGCCTTCAGTATTCCCCTCGAAAGTGTCGAACATGGTTTTTGCAGAAAGGAAAGTATAAGTTGATGAATCTGATATAGAAGGGTTTACACCTCCAAATTCCCCAAAATATTGTAAATCTTGTATGTGTTCTGATGCTTTATAGTCCATAATGTACAGTTTTTGATAAAAATATGAATTGATAGACCTAAAATCAATAGATATGTTTAAATAATGAATATTTGTCCTAAATAATAAAATGATTAGGTTATTGTTCCATAAAATTGGAATTTAGCCGTAATAGTTGGAAAAATCGTCGGTATGAAACTGGATAAAGTGGACATTGAGCTGTTGAGATTGCTCCAAGAAGACTGCAAAAAGACAACAAAGCAGTATGCAGATGCTTTGCATTTGTCCAAAACTGCGGTCTATGAAAGAATTCGTCGTCTGGAGCGTAATGGGGTGATTACCCAATATGCTGCTTTGGTGGATAAAGAAAAAATTGGGCGCGATTTTATGGTACTCTGTCAAATACGCCTGGTGCAGCATACCAAGGAAAATGTCTTGAAATTTGAACGCGAGGTGCTACAGCTTCAAGAAGTCTCAGAATGCTTTCATGTAGGAGGGGATTACGATTATATTTTGAAAATATTTGTTGAGGATATGAAAAGTTACAGGGAGTTTATGGTTACTAAACTCACCGCCATCACCAATATTGGAAATACCCAAAGTTCCTTTGTTATCAATGAGGTAAAGAATAGTCCTTCTGTGCATATTTAGTTTGTGCCTGTCATTCTAAAAACACCTAATATTTGAAGAATCTTTCTAACAAAAGTCAAGAGAAAAGATTCAGTAAGCAAGACTTTCGATGTGTGGATTGGCGACCAATTAGTGTCATTTCGAAATAAAATTTACCATATTGATTGAAAAATCTTTTTTTGTTTTACAGGAAACATTAAATCCAACCATCTAACAATCCACCAGTCCAATAATCTAATAATCCAGTTATGCAGCAAGCCAACAGTCTAACCAACAAATAATCCAACAGAATGGATTGGTACTGTCCCGAAAAACATTTGTACTTTTACGGTTGTTTTTAAAGAACAAAGCTTTTTAGCAATTATCCTTACAAATAATATAATATGAATCAATATGATGTAGCTATCATTGGCTCTGGACCTGGAGGCTATGTAGCGGCCATTCGATGTGCCCAATTGGGAATGAAAACGGCAATAATAGAAAAATATGCTACTCTCGGAGGTACTTGCCTTAACGTAGGTTGTATCCCATCCAAAGCACTTTTGGACTCATCGCACCATTACGAGGATGCCGTAAAGCACTTCGAGGAGCACGGTATCGACATTCCAGGGGAAGTAAAAGTGAACTTGGAGCAAATGATTGCCCGTAAACAAGGTGTGGTTGACCAAACCACCAAGGGTATCGAGTTTTTGATGAGCAAAAACAAAATCGATGTCTACCACGGAGTTGGAAGTTTTAAGGATGCTACACATATCAATATCGCAAAAGAGGACGGTGAGGAAACCATTGAAGCTAAGAATACCATTATAGCTACTGGTTCTAAACCATCATCCTTGCCTTTTATTGAAATTGATAAAGAAAGAGTAATTACCTCCACGGAAGCCTTGAAACTTAAAGAAGTTCCAAAACATATGATTGTTATCGGTGGTGGCGTAATTGGTTTGGAATTGGGTCAGGTATACAAGCGCTTGGGCTCCGATGTTACCGTTGTGGAGTATATGGACCGAATTATCCCAGGAATGGATGGCGCTTTGTCCAAAGAACTTACCAAAGTGATGAAAAAGCAAAAGGTGAAGTTCAACCTATCTCACAAAGTAAAATCTGTGGAGCGTAAAGGTGATGAGGTAATTGTGAAAGCCGATGACAAAAAAGGCAAGGAAGTAACCATTACAGGTGACTACTGCTTGGTAAGTGTTGGCCGTAAACCTTACACTGAAGGATTAAATGCCGAAGCTGCTGGAGTGAAATTAGATGATAGGGGTAGAGTAGAGGTGAACAAGCATTTACAGACCAATGTAGCTAATATTTACGCCATAGGTGATGTGGTAAAAGGAGCCATGTTGGCACATAAAGCGGAAGAAGAGGGGACTATGGTCGCTGAAATTTTGGCGGGGCAAAAGCCACATATTGATTACAACTTGATTCCTGGAGTGGTTTACACATGGCCAGAAGTTGCCGCTGTTGGTAAAACAGAAGAGCAATTGAAAGAGGAAGGTGTTGATTACAAAGTGGGTCAGTTTCCGATGCGTGCCTTAGGCAGAGCCAGAGCTAGTATGGACATTGATGGTTTCGTGAAAATTCTAGCCGATAAGAGTACAGATGAGGTATTGGGAGTACATATGATAGGTGCGAGATGCGCCGATTTAATCACCGAAGGTGTTACCGCCATGGAGTTTAGGGCGTCAGCAGAGGATATTTCGCGTATGAGCCATGCCCACCCAACTTTTGCCGAAGCTGTCAAAGAAGCGGCATTGGCCGCCACTGATGACAGGGCCTTGCATGTATAGTTAAAGAAGTTATAATCAAAGATTATAAAGCATTCAATCGTAAGGTTGGATGCTTTTTTTTAGCTTCTAACCGTACGTAGAACTCTTCGAAGAAATAGTCGAGCTCTGATGTAAATCTCTCGTAGTGCGGGAATAGAAATTTCTTTCAATTCAATAAACTGGGATTTGGTATAAGAAATACCCAAACCAATTTGTGATTTGATGCTCGATTCATACTTGTTGTATTGTAGAGACAAATAGGAACAGGCAATCATAAAAGCGAGAGCACCTGGAATCACAATTTCCGGTGAAAGGGAATGGTTGAAGAAACGATACAATCCCAAGCCAGTGAAACTTCCATAAAGTATGATAAAGTGAATCACGTATATGGAAAGTGTACTTGCCCCGATTTGTAAAACGGTTTTGTTCGTCATAAACTGTCGAAGTACCATGAATACCGCAAAAACAACAAATACATTCCCTAATCGGATAAATAAATAATTGTTGGATAATATTAGGTTGAACATTTCCAACCCGGTCCATTTATAAAGTCCAGCAAAAGCATTGGATGATTGATAAATCAGTAAGTAACCAACCGCCAAAGCAATGGAAATAGCAGCGGGATACAAGTACTTATAATTTTTGAACCTCGTAAAAAGTACAGAAATAAAGGCACCTAATGTGGCATAGCCAAACCAAGGAATAATCGTAAATACTGAACCATTGATCTTGGTAAAATAGTTGGCTATAAAATTGGGCAGAAAAGCAAAAGACCAATCTTTATAAACTCTTTCAAACAAGAAGAGTACCAAGGTGATACTCACTAAAACCAGTGGGAATACATATTTTTTTCTTTTGGCGGTAAGCACATAAACACCGATCAATCCTAAAATAGAAAGGCCTATGCAGTGAAGTACATCCACCAAATAAAATGCGTTGTAAATTTCACCTTTTAAGAGTCCACCAAGGTTCAATCGAAGTAAATACCCAATCGCCAAAAGTTGCAGTCCGCGTCGGATGCCTTTTGCAACTCTTGGATTATCCATTCCATTTTCTGGAACCCGAATCAACAAGTAAGTGAAAATAAAACCGGAAACAGTAAAAAAGACAGGGGCGGTAATCCCACGAAAGTACAGCCAAACATTGTAAATAGCGTTGCTGGAATCCCTAAAAACAGGATCCAATAAACCATCAATGAAGTGTCCTTGCAGCATCATCAAAATGGCCCATGCCCGCATGGCATCAATAAAAAATAACCTATTGCTTTTGGCTGTCATCTGATTCACGTTCAACCTATATACTTGTTTTGCAGGTAGTTTGGATGTTCTTTGAGCCAAAAATATGCAAAATAGTCGCATCTCTGCTTCGATTGGGGTATTTTAGCGAAAGAATCAATGATTTTATATTATGGCTGCAATTTTGGCATTTGCCGGAAGCAATTCTTCAACTTCTATCAATTTTAAATTGGTAAAACATACTATTGCTTTAGTGCAAAACCATGATATTCAGATACTCAATATGGCAGAGCACTCATTTCCCATGTATAGTGAAGACTACGAAAAGGAACATGGCTTTTCGAATGCTTTGATGAAATTGAAAGATGATATCAAAAAATCAGAAGGGATTATCTTGTCGGCAAATGAGCATAATGGAAATCCTTCAGCCTACTTTAAAAACGTATTGGATTGGCTCTCGAGACTGGATAGAAATTTCTTGGAAGACACAAAAGTATTGCTAATGTCCGCTTCACCTGGAAGATATGGTGGCTCTAGGTCTTTGGGGGTCTTGGAAAATATGTTGCCGAAGTTTGGGGGTGAGGTCTTGGCCACATTTTCCCTAAAGTCTTTTAATGATAACTTTGGTGATGATGGCATTTTAGACGAAGACCTAAAAAGTGAACATCAAAAAGCATTGAATACTTTTTTAAATTCGTTAAAATAGTAGGTATTGCGAAAACACCGTTCATTTAAAATCACCTCTCTTTTACAAAGTAAGAATGCACTGTTTCAATGGTCGAGAGCGCATCGGGAAGTTGCTTGGTTAGATAGTAATTCACACCAGGACCCATATTCCAGTTTTGAAGCTTGTCTGGCCGTAGGGACTTCTCAGGTAATTACTGATGTGGATGAACTTCAAACCTTTATGGAACTTGAGAAGGATTGGTTCTTTGGTTATTTCTCCTATGATTTTAAAAATGAGTTGGAAGAATTGAGCTCCAATAACTTTGATGCTCTTGGATTTCCAGTGCTACAGTTCTTTCAGCCCAATAAAATTATAATTGTTGCAGACGGAGAGCTCCATTTTAAGTATTTGGAGGCCTTTGCCAACGAAATTGAGTCGGATTATGCCGAAATCATCAAGTATCGGTCAACCAGTGCTCCAAAAAAGGTAACCGACCCCATCAAAATTAAAATGCGAATCCATAAGGATGCCTATTTTGAAAAGGCCAATCGATTTCTGGAACATATTCACCGTGGGGATATTTACGAAGCCAATTTTTGTCAGGAGTTTTTTGCAGAAGACGTTTCTATTGACCCGTGGGAAACCTATAACAAGCTCAATGCCATATCTGAACCGCCTTTTGCTGCATTTGTAAAGTTAGATTATAGGTACCTGATATGTGCTTCACCGGAACGCTATATCAAAAAAACGGGTCAGAAAACAATTTCCCAGCCTATAAAAGGTACTGCGCCAAGAGGAATGAATGAAGATGAGGACAAAAGAATCAAAATAGCATTGACCAAAGATGAAAAGGAGCGAGCAGAAAATATTATGATCACCGACCTTGTTCGCAACGATTTGTCCAAGAGTGCATTGAAAGGTTCAGTGCAAGTTAAAGAATTATGTAATGCATACACTTTTAAGCAAGTACATCAATTGATCTCGACCATAGTTTCAACGGTTTCCAAGGATAAGAATCCAGTAGAGCTTATTAAAGAAACCTTTCCCATGGGCAGTATGACTGGAGCTCCGAAAATTTCGGCAATGAAAATTATTGAGGAATTGGAAGAAACTAAACGGGGTTTGTATAGCGGTACAGTGGGGTACTTTGATCCACACGGTAATTTCGACTTCAATGTGGTGATTCGAAGTATTTTGTACAATGCGACCAAAAAGTATGTGTCCTTTTCTGTAGGAGGTGCCATAACTTCAAAATCCAATCCAGAAAATGAATACCAAGAATGTTTGCTAAAAGCTAAAGCGATGCGAACAGTATTGGAAGAAGGCTAAGTGTTAATTCGTAAATTTGCGCCATGTTCCCAAAGTTCAAAGAACACATTAGCAACAAAATGCCTTTCCTAAAAGGGAAAAAGCTGTTATTGGCCTACAGCGGAGGTGTGGATAGTGTGGTGTTGGCCCATTTAAGCGCTGCTGCTAACTTGGACATTGCATTGGCCCATTGCAATTTTAACCTTCGAGGTGAAGAGAGCGATGGGGATGAAAATTTTGTACGTGAACTTGCAACTGAATTAGGTGTTCAGGTTTATGTAAAGAGTTTTGATACTAAGCAATATGCCGAAATACATCGAGGTTCAGTGCAAATGGCAGCACGAGAGCTGCGCTACCAATGGTTTGATGAACTTTTAAAAACCAAAGGTTTTGATTATGTACTGACCGCCCACCATGCCGATGACAGTTTGGAGACCTTCCTGATTAACTTGTCTCGAGGCACTGGAATTGATGGACTTTCTGGGATTCCAGAAGTGAACGAAAAGGTAGTTCGACCTTTGCTCCCTTTTTCTCAAGAGGAGATTTTGGGTTATGCGAATTCAGAAAACATCAAGTGGCGAGAAGATAGCAGCAATGCGAGTTCCAAATATCTTCGGAATAAAATTCGTCATCAAATTGTGCCGATTTTAAAGGAACTGCATCCTACTTTTTTGCAAAACTTCCTGAACACCCAAAATTATTTACAGCAAACCAACGATTTGGTCACCAATCATTTAAATGATTTAAAGGCTAAATTGTTTGAGCCGAGGGATGGAGCCATCAAAATAAACATTGAAGAACTGGAACAGCTACAGCCCTTGGAGTCCTATCTGTATGGATTGTTTAAAGATTACGGTTTTACGGAATGGGAAGATGTAAAAGCCTTGTTGACTGCAATGAGTGGAAAACAAGTAATTTCCAAAACCCATCTATTGCTCAAGGATAGGGATTTCCTTATTCTTTCTGAAATAAAAAGTAGGGTAAGCCGAACATACCCTGTCTATATAAATGGAACTACATCCGAGTCGCCCATCAAACTAAAACTGGAAAACGTTAAAAACCTTGAAAACCAAGGTCAAAAAGTCGTCTTTTTGGATAAGGAAAAGTTAAACTTTCCGTTAGTGTTAAGGAATTGGGAAAAAGGCGACTATTTTTATCCTTTCGGCATGAAAGGAAAAAAGAAACTCTCCAAGTTTTTCAAGGATGAGAAAATGGATGTGATTTCCAAAGAAAAACAATGGTTGCTCTGCTCGGACAATAAAATTGTTTGGGTTGTGGGCAAAAGAGCCGATGAACGATTCAAGGTTGAGGATTCAACCCAACAAATAATAAAGATTACACAACATACATGAGATCATTAGTACTGTTTTTAGGACTATTCTTCATCAATCTGATCACTTTTGCCCAAACGGATGAAAATCCTGCAGTTTGGAGCCACGAAGTACATAAATTATCCGATACCGAATATGAACTGGTGTTCAAGGGAAAGATTATGGACGGGTGGCATGTGTATTCACAATACACCGACGAGGGAGGTTCGCTCCCCAGTGAATTTACTTTTGAAAAAGCTGGCGAAGACTATGAACTTATCGGTGAAACAGAAGAAAGTGAAACTATAAAAGAGTATAGCGACATTTTTGAAGTTGAGGAGACGTTCTTTAAGAAAGAGGCCATCTTTACACAGAAAATAAAATTATTAGATCCTGAAGTCAATCAAATTTCGGTGAATCTATTTTATCAGATTTGCAAGGAAGTGTGTCTTCCTGTTGATGAACTTTTCCAGATTTCGTTGGATGGAAGTGGGTTTGTGGCGGAAGAGACATCCTTGGATGAACGAAGTGTGGCCCTTGGAGAATCGCTCAAGGTCGATTTAAAAAACAAAACCCTCTTGAATCAATCCGGAGTGACGGATTCCGAAGGAAAATCCAATCTATGGGTGATTTTTGGTCTAGGTTTCATTGGTGGGCTAATTGCATTGCTGACGCCCTGCGTTTTCCCCATGATTCCTTTAACAGTTTCTTTTTTCACCAAACAATCACAGAACAAGTCCAAGGGGATAGCCAATGCACTGTTATATGGATTTTTTATCGTATTAATTTATTTCTTGTTGAGTTTACCTTTCCATTTATTCAATTCGGTGGACTCACAAATATTGAACACCATAGCCACGAATATTTGGCTCAATGTGTTCTTCTTTGTGATTTTTGTATTCTTTGCCTTTTCGTTTTTTGGCTATTACGAATTGACCTTGCCCAGTTCTTGGGCCAATAAAATGGATTCGGCCTCATCCAAAGTAGGAGGGGGACTAGGTATCTTTTTTATGGCGTTGACCTTGGCCATTGTGTCATTTTCGTGTACTGGACCAATTTTGGGTGGACTTTTAGGAAGTACAACTCTTGCGGAAGGTAATGTGGCGACTAATTTAACTTCTGGGATGGTTGGCTTTGGTTTGGCCTTGGCCTTGCCATTTGCTCTCTTTGCTATGTTCCCAGCCTGGTTGAATTCCCTGCCAAAATCCGGCGGATGGATGACCACAGTTAAAGTGGTACTTGGCTTTTTGGAGCTGGCCTTGGCCTTTAAATTCTTGTCCAATGCCGATTTGGTTGGTAACTGGGGCATCTTTAAAAGAGAAATATTTATAGGTATCTGGGTGGTGCTCTTTATTTTAATGACCTTATATCTTTTCGGAATCTTCAGGTTTCCACATGATGGGCCTAAAAAAAATCTTTCACCTGCTAGAAAATTAACAGGATTGGCAAGCTTGGCTTTTACGGTTTATTTGATTCTGGGGCTTTTCAATATCAGTAACTTGAAACTACTTAGTGGATTTCCACCACCAAGCTTTTATAGTGTTGTGGAAACGGAAAGCGATTGTCCCTTAGGTTTGGATTGTTTTAAGGATTTTGAAGAGGGTGTAGCTTATGCACAAGAAGCAAACAAACCTATTTTGCTCGATTTCACGGGATGGGCCTGTGTTAACTGTAGAAAAATGGAAGAAAATGTTTGGAGCGACCCTGCCGTATATTCGTTACTGAAAGACGACTACGTGTTGATTTCCCTTTATGTGGACGATAGAAAAGAGCTCCCGGAATCAGAACAGTTCGATTTTAAATTTGATAGCGGGAGGATAAAAGCCATCGAGACCATAGGTCAAAAATGGGGGACATTCCAAACCGTTAATTTCAATGCAGCATCACAGCCTTATTATGTGCTACTTTCCCCTAACTTGGAAATTTTAAACGAAGCAGTACAGTATGTGGATGTGGAAACTTACGAGGAGTGGCTTAAATCAGGTTTGGAAAAACACCATCTATCCATGAACAAATAATTGATATTTGTCAATATATTTTTTTAGTCATATAAGAAAATAGTTATACCTTAGGATGGACTAATTGACTTAACCCTTCTTCGTGAAAAAATACAAAAAGGTACTTCTTGTACTCGCAGGACTACTTCTACTTGTAATTATTGGCATAGCCATATTTGTAAACAGCCTTAAGCCAGATTACGGAGGGGAAAAGTCCCTGCCCGGTATCTCCAATGAGGTAACCACTTATTTTGATACCTACGGGATTCCACATATTTATGCTGATAACGAGCCAGATGCAATGAGGGCATTGGGTTATGTACATGCCCAGGACCGCTTGTGGCAAATGGAATTGTTGCGAAGGGTGGCAAAAGGAAGACTTTCTGAAGTTTTTGGCCAGGACATGATCAAAACAGATAAATTTTTCCTTTCCTTGGGAATCGACGATCATACCAGAAAAACAATAGAGGAGTTAGATAAAGAAAGTGAAACCATTGTGCTTGCCCAAGCCTATTTGGATGGCATTAATGAGTTTATAAAAAATGGGCCGACACCGGTCGAATTTTATTTGACAGGTCTGGAAAAGGAGCCCTTCACCATTGAAGATGTGTACAACGCTGTGGGGTATATGGCTTTCAGTTTTGCTATGGCACATAAAACGGACCCACTATTGACCAGTATGCGCAATAAGCTGGGAAGCGAATACATGGAGGATTTGGCGATAAACTCGGACACTTCTACCGTCTGGATCAAAAATTACAAAGGTGTCAAAACGGATACTTTGGGAATCAATATCACAGCAAGTGTAACCGAAGCTTTGGATAAGCTCCCCATTCCACAGTTTGAGGGAAGCAATAGTTGGGTAATCGCACCACAAAAAGCAAAAAATGGCAAGGTTATATTTGCAAACGACCCACATATTGGTTTTGCACAACCTTCTGTATGGTACGAAGCCCATGTGAGCACTCCAACGTATGAGAAATATGGATATCATCTGGCAGGTGTACCTTTTCCATTGCTTGGTCACGACCGAAAATTAGCCTATGGCCTCACTATGTTCGAGAATGATGATATTGACTTTTATTATGAAGAATCCAATCCATCGGACAGTACCAAATACAAAACCGCAGATGGCTGGAAGGATTATGAATTTGTAAACAAGACCATAAAAGTAAAAGATGGGGATGATGTGGTCTTTACCTATAAAAAAACACATCATGGACCTGTTTTAAACAATATAGCGGATCAAATTTCCGGGGATCGACCAATTGCTATGTCTTGGATTTATACAAAACCTAAAAACATGGTGATGCATGCACTCTATGGCATTAGCCATGCTTCAAACATCAAGGAGTTTAAAAGTGCTTTGCCCAATATCCATGCGCCAGGACTTAATGTAATGTATGGTGATGCAGAAGGCAATGTGGCATGGTGGGCCACGGCAAAACTGTACCAGATGCCGGATAGTGTTTCTACCAAGTTTGTTTTGGATGGAACTACAGGGAAGCAGGAACCACTACGTTATTTGGATTTTTCGGAAAATCCAATGGCTGAAAATCCGCCATGGAACTATGTGTATTCCGCCAATAATCAACCCGATTCTATTGCGGGAATGCTATATCCGGGATATTATCTTCCCGAAAATCGAGCTAAAAGAATAGTACAGTTGTTGGATGCCAAGGATGATTGGGATAAAGAATCAATATCCGAAATGATATTGGACGTTACCTCTCCAGTAAATACAGAAGTGGTTTCCGAATTAATAAAACTATTTGATGTTACCCACTTGGACAGCGAGCAATTGGTACTTTTGGATTCGTTAAAGAATTGGAATGGTAAATACTCGTTAAATACAACCAGTCCAGTGATTTACCATAGGACATTATATTATATGGTCAAGAATACCATGGAAGATGAATTGGGCCCCAAAATGTTTAAACAATTTTTATCGACTCATTTGTTCAAAAGACAAATTGCTTGGGGATCTAGCATGCAGAGTGGAAAATGGTGGGACAATATAAATACTCCGGATGTTGTGGAAACAAGGGAAGATATTGTTATGATGTCTTTTGCACAAACATGGGAATCACTTGTAAAGGATTTTGGCGAAGATTCAAGTCAGTGGACTTGGGACAAGGTGCATACGTTGGAACATCAGCATCCATTTGGCCAAGTGGAATCTTTAAGAAAATATTTCAATGTAGGCCCGTTCCCTGTTGAAGGCACGCGAGAGGTCATCAATAACCTCTCATTTCCTTACGATAGCACGGGATATTACAAAGTAAGTTCGGGTCCATCAACCAGGCGTATCATTGATTTTTCCGATGTCGAGAACAGTATCAGCATATTGCCGACCGGGCAATCAGGAAATCCTTTAAGTGAACACTATGAAGATCAAGCCCAAATGTATGTCAATGGAGAATTTCGCAAAATGATGATGAATAAAAAGGAAATAGAAGAAACCGCAGCGTCTATTTTAATCTTCCGTTAACCCAAAAAGGGTTTTCATCAATTCAAATTAGGGTATTCGTCAAAAAGAAAATCTTTTTGTGATGAGAATGGCTACTTTTTCAGTCTCATTCAATTAGAAATTCCATATGCTCATCAAAGTTTACGGGAGTGCCGTTTTTGGCATCGAGGCAACCACTATTGTTGTGGAGGTAAATATCGACAAAGGAATAGGATACCATTTAGTAGGTTTGCCCGATAATGCTATTAAGGAAAGCAATTACCGTATTGCTGCTGCGCTCCAAAACAACGATTATCGAATTCCAGGAAAGAAAATAACCATCAATATGGCACCTGCCGATTTAAGAAAGGAAGGGTCGGCCTACGATCTTACTTTGGCCATTGGCATTTTGGCGGCATCCAATCAGATTAAATCGGTAAATATTAGCAATTACCTGATTATGGGTGAGCTTTCTTTGGATGGAAGTTTACAGCCTATAAAAGGTGCTTTGCCCATTGCCATAAAAGCCAGAGAAGAAGGTTTTGAAGGCTTTATCTTGCCCAAAGAAAATGCGAATGAAGCTGCTGTTGTGGACGGACTTAAGGTATATGGGGTCGAAAACATTAAAGAGGTTATTGACTTTTTTGATCAAGATGTCCCTTTGGAGCAGACACATGTGGATACCCGACAAGAGTTTTATGAAAATCTTCATTTACCAGAGTTTGATTTTGCCGATGTAAAAGGACAAGAAAGTATAAAAAGATGCATGGAAATCGCAGCTGCAGGTGGGCATAACGTTATTTTAATTGGTCCGCCGGGAGCCGGTAAGACCATGTTGGCCAAAAGATTGCCCTCTATTTTACCTCCCATGACGCTTCATGAGGCCTTGGAAACCACCAAAATACACAGTGTTGTGGGTAAGGTAAAGAATAAGGGTTTGATGAGTCAAAGACCTTTTAGAAATCCACATCACACGATTAGTAGTGCCGCTCTAGTAGGAGGAGGGAGTTATCCACAGCCTGGAGAAATATCACTTTCCCATAATGGAGTGCTCTTTTTGGATGAACTTCCCGAATTTGAGCGCCGTGTATTGGAGGTCATGCGACAACCGATGGAAGACAGGGAGGTTACCATTGCCCGCGCACAATTTACAGTAACCTATCCCAGCAGTTTTATGTTGGTGGCCAGTATGAATCCCAGTCCCGGAGGATACTTTAATGATCCCGATGCTCCTGTAACATCTTCTCCTGCTGAAATGCAACGCTATCTGGGCAAAATTTCAGGGCCATTGTTAGATCGAATCGATATACATATTGAAGTTACTCCTGTTCCATTTGATAAATTATCGGAAGAGCGAAAAGGGGAAGGCAGCGTTGTAATAAGAAAAAGGGTCGAAGCGGCACGCGAAGTTCAAACCCAAAGATTTGAGAAAGTTGAAGGTATTCATTACAATGCCCAAATGAGCACCAAACACATTAGGGAATTTTGCAAGCTCAACGAATCCTCCAAAAATCTTTTAAAAGATGCCATGCAACGTTTGAACCTTTCTGCAAGGGCTTATGATAGAATTTTAAAGGTGTCCCGTACCATTGCCGACCTCGAACAATCCGAACAGGTGGCGGAAAACCATATTTCCGAAGCTATCCAATACCGAAGCTTGGATAGGGAAGGTTGGTTGGGCTAACCCTAATTGAACCTTTTGATTAAGTTGTAGGTGAAGGTTATCATTTCCTTGTAGTTTTCTTTACTTATTTTTTCATCAATACCATGGAATCTTGTCATGCTATCCGGACCTATTCGTATAGGATAGAATCGGTACACATCGTCTGAAACATCATAAAAATATCGAGCATCTGTTCCACCGCCAATTAAGCCTGGAACTACAACTACTTCGGGGAATACCGAACGTATCGTTGTTTCAAGATTTTTAAAGGCATCGGAATCTATACCAGAAACAGGGGAGGGGTTTGTGGAAAAACCGGCAATTTCAACCTTAATGCCATCTCCAATGGTTTCTTGGATGTGTTCTTTTACCGATTCAACGGTCTCTCCGGGCAAAATCCTGAAATTAATGGTTGCTTTCCCCACGGTTGGAATCACATTGTCCTTTACTCCACCTTCAATTATAGTTGGCGCTGTTGTGGTATGGGCATTAAGTGCTTTTAACACAGGGGCTTTGAAAAGCCAAGGGTTGGCAAAGGCCATTCGTTTAAAAAAAGGCATTTCTGCACCCATATATTCAAATTGATAATCGATAGGCTTTACCAATTTATAAGGTAGTTGGTTGTCTTCAAGGTCCACAATAGCTTGTGCCAACATACCTAGAGTATTGTTTTCTGGAGGGGCAGAACTATGTCCTCCGGTGGTTTCAACAATAAGGTTGAAGGATACATAGCCTTTTTCTGCTAAGTTTACCATAGCCACGGTCTTGTCAAAATCCGGAACCATATCCTGGGCCAAAAAACCACCTTCGTCCAAGGTCATTGCAGCATGAACACCTTTTTTCTTTAAGTGGGCCGCTATTGCCTGGGCTCCATGTTCCCCGCCAAGTTCTTCGTCGTGTCCAAATGCGAGATAAATGGTTTGTTTCGGTGTAAACGACTCCTGCAGTAATACTTCTACGGACTCCATGAGTGCCATTAAAGAACTTTTATCATCCATGGTTCCTCTTCCAATAATGTGTGTATCAGTAATGATTCCCTCAAACGGGCCTGCCTCCCAAGCGTCAAGGGTCGGCTGGTCCACTGGCACAACATCTTGGTGGGAAAGTAGAATTATCGGTTTTTGGGATGTATCGGTACCCTTCCATTTATATAAAAGACTGTACTCGTTGATTTTTTCCAGCGTTAGTTTTTCGTGTATCATGGGGTAGGTATCTTTCAAAAACTGGTGAAACCCATTAAATGCGGTCGAGTCGGGAATGGCCTCTTCGCTAAAGGAAATGGTTTCGAATTGAACGGCTTTGGACAAGTTTTGCAAAGCCATTTCCGGAAACTTCATTGTTGCCAATGGTTCGGAATCAACTTGTTTCGACTTTAGCGACACTGTGTTGAAAACTAATATTCCGCCTAGAACAACAATAATGGCAGCAATAGCAATGATTAATTTTTTCATGGTTGGTTTTTTAAAAAGGTTGGTATTTGGATGTTTCTTTTGTGCTTATTCTAAAAAAGGCACTCACAAATTATGCAAAAAAACATAGCTTGGTCATTTTAAGACAAATAATTGTAAGTAAGTAAATTAAACCTTCCATTTTAATTAAAATGATAATGACATCCAGTGAATTGCCAAGATGCTCAATTAATTCGTTAAAGTTGGTTTAAATCACTGCCTGTTAGCATTTTAAATTCTAATTTCGCACAGCTATTGAAAAATTAAATGGAATGCAGTTTGTGGAGTTGAACCCAGTGGGCAATTTTGACCCTTGGGAGCAGGAGAAGATTGATGAGTTGCTACATCAAGAAATAAAAGGATCGTTGAGTAATCGATTGGTTTTTGAGAATGAGGTAATAAAGCTTTGGGACCTAAAGCTTCTTCCAGGTGAACGACTAAATTTTAGAAGACATAATACCAATTACGGTTGGGTATGTACTACAGGAGGTTTAGTGATTACCCGTTATGGAAATGGTAAAATTGATATGGTCAAGCTTAACCCTGGCGATACCGAGTATTTTGAAAACAGGGGAAAAAACTATGTCAACGACTTGGAGAATATCGGAGAGGATACCTTGGTCATCAATATTTTGGAATACAAAGAATCCAAGAAAGAAAACAGGTATCAGTTTTCTGACTAAATAGCCTTTATATTCGCTTTCAACCCTGAGATGATTCCTAGAATATTTTCTACCGTTTCATCCAAATAATATTTTATGGCCAAATGGGGAATCCTAATGGTGGTAAATCCATTTTTAAAGGAATGCATGGCGTCTTCTAGGTCGTTAATGGCTTGTTCATGGGTTATCATGTTATAATTTTTGTCAATCTCTATATTGAGTTTAACGCGGGAGATGGCAATATCAACTGATTTTTTACCATCCCACCATTCCAACATGGGATAAACGCCAGCTTCTTTTAAGGCATAGAATAAATGAATAGCATCAATCGGGGTGTTGTTGTCCAGTATCACTTTTTTGATCAGCCGTGTATGTCGTTCGCAAAGTTCAACACCTAAAGATTCTTTTGAAACTTTAAGTTGCTGAGGGCTAATGTCTTTGCCGCAATCCTTACATGTCATAAGTTTTTTTAAGGTTTAAGTCTAAGTATGATTTGGGACTATTATAACTTTGAGTTTTTTAAAATCGTATAAAAATTCGACGTACGACATTCCACTTTTAGACGAAATGCATTTTTTTGGATGAAATGCATGTTTTGTTCAGATATACTTTTAATTTCATCGCACGAAAACCAAAGAATCCATGTTTAAAAAAGTAGGACCGGGCGTTCTTGTCGCAGCAGCTTTTGTGGGTCCAGGAACAATCACTATGTGTACCTTGGCGGGAGTTCGCTTTGGATATGCTTTGATATGGGCCTTGTTGGTGTCCATTATTGCAACCATTGTTTTGCAAGGAATGGCCGGCAGAATAGGCCTTGTTACGCAAAACGGACTTGTTGATGTGGTCAGAACAGAACTTAAAACACCTTGGGTCAAAAATGTGGTAATAGCTATTGTTTTGGGGGCTATTTTGGTGGGTAATGCGGCCTACGAAGCAGGTAATGTTGGAGGTGCTACTCTGGGGCTTGAACAGTTGTTGCCGCAACCAGAATTAAAACCTCTTTTACCAGTAATTATAGGAGTCATCATATTTCTATTGCTTTGGTTCAGTAGTTATAAGATTTTAGAGAAAATATTTGTGGGCCTAGTTGGCATTATGGGAGTGAGCTTTGTAATTTGTGCCATTATCACCCAACCATCAATTTCTGGAATATTAAAAGGAATGTTTGTACCACAGCTGCCCGAAGACGGATTGCTCACGGTAATCGCTTTGGTGGGTACTACGGTGGTACCGTATAATCTCTTTTTGCATGCCTCTTTGGTTAAGGAGAAATGGAATTCCATAACCGATTTAAATGCTCTGAATTGGGACACTACCGTATCCATTGGTTTGGGAGGATTGGTTTCCATGGCAATACTGATAACGGCATCGGCAGCACCAATTTCGGAAATCAACAACGCTTTGGATATGGCAAAGGCCCTTGAGCCCTTGTTTGGCAAAATGGCGTTCTTATTTATGGCAATTGGACTTTTGGCCGCAGGTATCACCTCTGCAATCACCGCACCTTTGGCTGCCGCCTATGTGGCAAGTAGTTGCTTTGGTTGGGAAGGAGGCATGCAGAACAAAAGATTCAAAATGGTTTGGGCCATAGTACTTTTATGCGGGGTGGTGTTTCTTTCTTTTGATATAAAACCCATCGAGGTGATTCAATTTGCACAGGTGGCCAATGGAATCTTACTTCCTGTAATGGCACTCTTGCTATTATGGATAGTAAATAAAAAATCTGTGATGGGCGAAAACAAGAATACAGTGTTGCAAAATACATTCGGTATTGCCATTGTGGCATTCGCTATATTTTTAGGGGCAAAAAGTATTTTTAAAGTAGTTGGATTATTATAGATGGGTCAATTTAAGATTGATATTAATTGTGATGTAGGGGAAGGAGTAGGGAATGAAGCGGATATTTTCCCATTCATAAGTTCCTGTAACATTGCCTGCGGTGGCCATGCGGGAGACAAGGAAACCATGTTGAAGGTTGCCTCTCTCGCCAAGAAACATAATCTTAAGGTCGGTTCGCATCCATCATACCCTGATAAAGCTAATTTTGGAAGGGAAGTGATGGATATCTCAGACCAAGACCTAATACAAAGTATTAGAAAACAATTGGCGGATTTTGATGAGATTCTAAAACAGGAACAAATCAGCTTGCATCATATCAAAGCCCACGGAGCACTTTATAATCAAACGGCAAAGGATGAGAGGTTGGCAGAGGTGTATTTGGATGCCATTGCCGATTACAAACAGAGAGCCCTACTATACATTCCTTTTGACTCGGTAATAGCACGAAAAGCAAAGGAGCAAGGTTTCAATCTCTGGTTTGAAGCCTTTGCGGATAGAAACTATAATGCTGATTTATCCCTAGTCTCCAGAAAAGAAGAAAATGCTTTAATTACAGCACCCGAAGTAGTGTTAAAACATGTATTGCCCATCATTAAAAACGGAAAGGTACGGTCCGTGGATGGTGATTTGTGTGATATCCGGGCGAATACTCTTTGTATACATGGCGATACGGTTTCTGCGTTAAAAATATTAATGTATCTTTCAAAAGAATTACCCAAGAACCAGGTAGAAATACAAAAGTGAAAAGTTACCCCATCAGCATCAAACCCTTTGGAGAACGAGCCGTTTTAGTGGAGTGGCCCGATGAAGTAAGTGAATCCATTTTGGCAGATATCCTTGATTTTATGGATGCTTTTAAAGAGCTGAAAATACCCAATTGGGAAATGTCCGTTGCCTATAATTCCTTAACTATGGTCTATAACAAAGACCATTTGGATTTTGAGGATACCAAGGAAATGATTCAGGCTTGCCATGAAAAACAGGCCCAGTCAAAAACAGAACGAGTTCAACATTTATGGACACTTCCCGTTTGCTACGACCTTGAGTTTGGAATGGACATCGAAGAAGCGGCCAAAACTTTGAACATTTCGCTGGAAGAATTGATTAAACAGCATACCTCACATCAATATGTAGTCTACGGAATCGGTTTTTTGCCCGGTTTTATGTATTTGGGCGGGCTGCCATCATCTTTGGAGATTCCGCGTCGGGCAGAACCAAGATTGAAAGTGCAGAAAGGTTCCGTGGGGTTGGCCAGTAAACAAACCGGTATTTACCCCCAAGATTCCCCAGGGGGCTGGAACATTATTGGTAATTGCCCTGTAGCTTTGTTCGATCCCAGCAAAAAAGACCCTTGTTTCGTTAAAGTGGGGGATAAGATACAGTTCGAGAGTATTTCCAAAGCAGAATACGAACTTCATAAAATTGAAGGCGAAGTGGGCATTTACAAACCAGAAAAAGTAGTGTTGAATGCTTAAAGTGTTGAAACCAGGCCTTTATTTAACCATCCAAGACCTAGGTAGATTTGGGTACAGGGATATAGGTGTGCCTATTGCTGGGGCAATGGATGTGGAATCCGTTAAAAAAGCCAATCTGTTATTGGAGAATGATGAGAATGATGCTGTTTTGGAAATTACTATGACGGGTCCTACACTACAGTTTGATGCCGATACGTATATAAGCTTATCAGGAGCGCATATTGCTGCTACTTTGAACAAGGAGCCCATTGATAATTATGCGGTCGTAAAAGTGGAAAAAGGCGATATTTTGTCCTACGGGCGTTTGGAACAAGGATTCAGGGGATATTTGGCAGTTAAAGGCGGATTTCAATCCGAAAAATTACTCAATAGCCGTTCCCAATTTTACCCTGTTACCAGCAAAGCACGGATAAAGGATGGTGAAGAGATACCTTACAAGGAAACTTTAACGTATAAGCCCAAAATATCGGAAGTGAAGATTGAAGAGCATTTTGAGGAAAACACCTTGAAAGTATATAAAGGTCCTGAGTTTTCTTTATTGTCTGACGTACAGCTTACCGAAATATTTGCAAAACCTTTTACCGTCTCCAAGGAGAATAACCGAATGGCCTATCAGCTTTCTGAATTGATCACTGGGCATTCGCATTCCATGTTAACCTCTGGAACATTACCAGGAACTATCCAGTTGACTCCAGCAGGTCGTATGATCATTTTAATGAAAGATGGTCAAACCACGGGAGGTTATCCAAGAATCCTGCAACTTTCGGAAGAATCCATTTCCATTTTGGCCCAGAAAAAGTATGGGGACAAACTGCTGTTTAAACTTGTTTAGAAATAATTTTTCATTTTACCGAAAACAGAACCGTTATTTTTCGTACCATTGAAGTATGAAAAGAAATAATCTAGTCATTATCGAGGTCATTATTATCCCAGGAATGGGGTGATACAGACTTGCTATTGACTAAAAAGGCCTGTATCCCATACGATACAGGCCTTTTTTATTTGCAATAAAATTAATTGAATGTTGGATTTTTAATTAACCTAAAAAACTGAAATACAGATATTTATGTTTATTATGTTTCCAGTGGATTTAAACAGCAAGGAACTGTTAAAAATCTAGGGCTTTTTAAACATTTATCTTTGAATTGCGGTATATATTCAGAAGAATACTGTATTTGAATGAAATTTGATAATGGAATTGAACAAGTTTAGTAAAAAAGTAACACAAGACCCAACGCTGCCAGCTGCACAAGCAATGTTGCATGCGATTGGATTAACAGATGAAGATCTTCAAAAACCTTTAATCGGAATAGCGAGTACTGGCTACGAGGGTAACCCGTGCAATATGCATTTAAATGATTTGGCCCTTGATGTAAAAAAAGGGGTCGAGTCTTCCAATTTGGTGGGTCTTATCTTTAATACCATTGGGGTAAGCGACGGAATATCCAACGGAACTCCGGGTATGCGATACTCCCTGCCTTCAAGGGACATCATTGCAGATTCGATTGAAACCGTTATTCATGCTATGAGCTATGACGGATTGGTAACCGTGGTAGGATGTGACAAAAACATGCCGGGTGCCTTGATGGCACAATTGCGCTTGAACCGTCCATCCATTTTGGTGTATGGGGGAACTATAGCACCAGGGTGTCACAATAATAAAAAACTTGATATCATCTCGGCTTTTGAGGCATATGGACAAAAGGTTGCTGGCGCTATAGATGAAACCGAATATAAGGAAGTCATTCACAAAGCGTGTCCGGGAGCTGGAGCCTGCGGGGGTATGTACACGGCCAATACTATGGCATCTGCCATTGAGGCCATGGGAATGTCCATGCCTTTTAATTCTTCTATTCCAGCGGTAAACGATAAAAAACAAGCTGATTGCGAAGCTTCAGGTGCTGCTTTGTACCATTTGTTGAAGGAAGATATCAAACCAAGGGATATTGTTACCAAAAAGGCATTGGAAAATGCCTTTAGGTTAGTGACCGTGCTTGGCGGTTCTACCAATGCAGTACTTCACTTTATGGCCATAGCACATGCTGCAGAGGTTGACTTTACTTTGGAGGACATTACAAGAATAAGTGAATCAACACCTCTATTGGCCGATTTAAAGCCTAGTGGAAAATATTTAATGGAAGACCTTCACAAAGTGGGGGGTGTTCCAGCGGTATTGAAATATATGCTTAAAGAAGGCATGCTTCACGGCGATTGTATGACCGTTACCGGGAAAACCTTGGCGGAAAACCTATTGGATGCCCCAGATTTGCAAGAAGGTCAGGATATCATCAGAAAGAAAGAGCAGCCTATAAAGGAAACAGGACATATTCGTATTTTATATGGAAATCTTGCCTCTGAAGGAGCCGTAGCAAAAATCACAGGTAAAGAAGGATTGGAGTTTACGGGGACAGCGCGTGTTTTTGATAGCGAGGTTGCTGTAAACGAAGGTATCCATACCGGTAAGGTTCAGAAAGGCGATGTAGTGGTCATTCGTTATGAAGGGCCAAAAGGCGCTCCGGGAATGCCCGAAATGTTAAAGCCTACTTCCGCCATTATGGGAGCTGGGCTTGGAAAAGATGTGGCTTTGATTACTGATGGCAGGTTCTCAGGTGGTTCTCACGGATTTGTGGTGGGTCACGTTTCTCCTGAAGCTCAAGTAGGTGGTGGAATCGCCTTGGTGAAAAATGGAGATGAAATTACTATTGATGCTGTAAACAATACCATCAATATCAATATTTCGGACGAAGAGTTTGAGCAAAGAAGAAAAGAATGGAAGCAACCTGAATTAAAAATCAAGTCGGGAAGCTTATACAAATATGCCAAAACGGTATCATCGGCAGCAAAAGGCTGTGTTACCGATTTGTTCTAAAAATTATGATAGGGGTATCTCCCTAAATACAGGCTTATGGAGACATTAAAGGCACAAAAAAAAGATAGTAAAAAACAAAAGGCAATCAGGATAACAGGTGCGGAAGCCATAATCCATTGCTTGCTTGCAGAAGGGGTTGATTTGATTTATGGATACCCTGGTGGTGCCATTATGCCCGTTTATGATGAGCTGTACAAGTTTCAAGATAAATTAACACATATTCTGACGCGTCATGAACAAGGTGCCACGCATGCAGCCCAAGGCTACGCAAGAGTTACGGGTAGAGTAGGAGTAGCTATGGCAACTTCAGGACCAGGTGCAACCAACTTGGTAACAGGAATCGCCGATGCTCAGATAGATTCTACACCTATGGTGTGTATCACGGGTCAGGTAACCCGAAGCCTTTTGGGTTCTGACGCATTTCAGGAAACTGATATCGTGGGTATTTCTACACCGGTGACCAAGTGGAACTACCAGATTACCAGAGTGGAAGAGATTCCAGAGATAATGGCGAAGGCATTCTATATTGCAAGGTCAGGAAGACCGGGCCCTGTATTAGTGGACATCACCAAAAATGCCCAATTTGATGAGTTGGACTTTGTGTACGAAAAATGTACGGCGGTACGGAGCTACAAGCCTGTTCCAAAACCCGAACCCAGTAGTATTGAAAAAGCAGCAGAACTAATCAATAGCGCCAAAAAGCCATTTATTGTATTTGGACAAGGGGTGATTTTGGGTGAAGCGGAAGCTGAACTCAAAGCTTTGGTTGAAAAAGCCGGAATTCCTGCGGCATGGACTATTCTAGGATTATCCGCAATGGATACCGACCATCCGCTGAATGTTGGTATGGTAGGAATGCACGGAAACTACGCTCCCAATATGCTTACCAACAAGTGCGATCTGCTCATTGCCATCGGAATGCGTTTTGATGATCGTGTGACCGGTGATTTGAATACCTACGCAAAGCAGGCCAAGGTCATTCATTTTGAAATTGATCCGGCAGAAGTCAACAAAAATGTAAAAGTAGATGTTGCCGTTTTGGGTAATGCCAAAGAAACGTTGAGTGCCATTTTGCCTTTATTGGATAAAAAAGAGCACAAGGAATGGAAGGCTGAATTTGATAAAATGCATCAGATTGAGTACGACACCCTTATTAAAAATGATATTCACCCAACCAAAGAAGGGCTTACAATGGGTGAGGTAATTGAGCAAATCAATATAGCCTCTGGTCAAAAAGCTGTTATTGTTTCCGATGTGGGACAGCATCAAATGATAGCATGTCGATATGCCAAGTTCAAACAGTCCAAGAGTAATATTACTTCTGGAGGCTTGGGAACCATGGGATTTGGGCTTCCAGCGGCTATTGGGGCCAAAATGGGTGCAATGGATCGCGAAGTGGTTGCTATTATAGGAGACGGTGGTTATCAAATGACCATTCAAGAACTCGGTGTTATCTTTCAACACAACGTACCCGTTAAGATTGTGGTTTTGAACAATGACCACTTGGGAATGGTGCGTCAGTGGCAGGAACTCTTTTTTGATAGAAGGTATGCTTCAACAGTGATGACAAATCCAGATTTTGTAAAAATCGCGGAAGGATACCATATCAAATCACGAAGAGTAATCGAGCGAGGTGATCTTCAAGAAGCGGTGCAAGAAATGATGGCATCCAAAGAGCCATATTTTTTGGAGGTAAAAGTGGAAAAAGAGGATAATGTATTTCCGATGATTCCATCAGGGGCATCCGTTTCAGATATCAGGTTAAAATAAATGGATCAATCCGCTATCACAGAAAAGCCTAAGCAATATCAAAATTTGCTTGAGAAGAGCAAGGAGATGGGATTTACCATGCCTTCCGATATTTATATTGGCACTTTGTTGAAAACACTGGTGGCATCAAAACCATCAGGTAAGTTTTTGGAGTTGGGTACGGGAATTGGATTGTCTTTGTCCTGGTTGATTCAGGGGATGGATGAGAATTCAAAAATAACAAGTATCGATAATGACCCAGCACTAATCGAAGTGGCAAAATTGTTTTTTGAGGACAAAGACAGATTGGAGCTTATTTGTGTGGATGGCGGCAAGTGGCTGAATGAATACAAGGGAGATTCTTTCGACTTGATTTTTGCAGATGCTTGGCCTGGGAAATACAGTCATTTGGATACGACATTGGCACTATTGAACAAAGGAGGTTACTATGTAATCGACGATATGCAAAAGCAGTCCAATTGGTCAGAAGGACATGAAGAAAAAGCCAATGCATTGGTGAAGGTGCTTGAAAAAAGGGATGATATTACAATTACAAAGATGAACTGGTCCACAGGACTTATAGTTGCAGTAAAAAAATAGAAGAGAACATGGAAAAACAATGGTATACCATCTCGGTGTATTCCGAAAATCATGTGGGGTTGCTCAATAGAATATCGGGGATATTCTTAAAGCGACACATTAATATAGAAAGCTTAAATGTTTCTAAATCAGAGATAGAAGGTGTTTCAAAATTTACTATTGTAGTTTTTACTACGGAGGATTGGACCCGCAAGATTGTTGGTCAAATAGAAAAGCAAATAGAGGTTATCAAGGCATATTACCATACCGATGATGAAACCATTTATCAAGAATCTGCGTTGTTCAAGATTGCTTCGCACTTGTTGTTCGATGAACGTCAGATTCAAAACATCATCAAAGAAAGCAATGCGCAGATTGTAACTGTAAACCGTGAGTTTTTTGCCTTGGCCAAAACAGGTCGTAGGCACGAAATAGACGAAATGCACGATGCACTTTTGCCCTACGGCATTATGCAGTTTGTGCGTTCGGGCAGAATCGCAGTAACAAAGGCAACTATGCCGATAAGCGAAATATTACAAGAATTTCAAGAAAACTAAATAGCATAAAATCAAATATTAAAAATGGCAAATTACTTTAACACACTATCACTTCGCGAACAACTGACACAGTTGGGGAAATGTAGATTTATGGATTCCAGCGAGTTCGCCGATGGTGTTACCGCACTAAAAGGAAAGAAAATTGTAATTGTTGGGTGTGGCGCCCAAGGATTGAACCAAGGGTTGAACATGCGAGATTCGGGATTGGATATTTCTTATGCGCTTCGTGCAGCAGCCATCAAAGAGGAAAGACAATCGTTCAAGAACGCTAAGGAGAACAATTTTGTGGTGGGAACCTATGACGAGTTGATTCCGACCGCTGATTTGGTGATTAACCTTACTCCAGACAAGCAACACACCAATGTGGTGAGCACCGTTATGCCTTTGATGAAAAAAGGAGCGACATTGTCTTACTCCCACGGTTTCAACATCGTGGAAGAAGGAATGCAGGTTCGCGAGGACCTTACCGTAATTATGGTAGCGCCAAAAAGTCCAGGTTCCGAGGTGCGTGAAGAGTACAAAAGAGGTTTTGGTGTACCTACCTTGATTGCCGTTCACCCAGAAAACGACCCGGAAGGAAAAGGATTGGAACAGGCCAAAGCGTATGCGGCAGGAACAGGTGGTGATAAAGCAGGTGTTTTGGAGTCATCATTTGTGGCGGAAGTAAAATCTGATTTAATGGGAGAACAGACCATTCTTTGTGGTTTGTTGCAAACTGGTTCCATTCTTTCTTTCAATAAAATGGTTGAAAAGGGAGTGGACAAAGCTTATGCTTCCAAATTGATTCAATACGGATGGGAAACCATCACCGAAGGATTGAAACAAGGAGGTATTACCAATATGATGGATCGTTTGTCCAACCCAGCAAAAATCAAAGCTTTTGATTTGGCAGAAGAATTAAAAGTAATCATGCGTCCCTTGTTCCAAAAGCACATGGATGATATTATGAGTGGACATTTTTCCAAAACCATGATGGAAGACTGGGACAATGGGGATAAAAACCTCTTGGATTGGAGGGCTGCCACGGGAGAGACTGCTTTTGAAAAAACACCGGCAGGAGATATGGAAATCTCTGAGCAGGAATACTACGATAACGGCGTGTTAATGGTCGCTTTTGTGAAATCAGGAGTGGAATTGGCCTATGAGACCATGACCGAATCTGGAATCATTGGCGAGTCTGCTTACTACGAATCGTTGCACGAGACCCCATTGATCGCCAACACTATTGCAAGAAAGAAATTGTTCGAGATGAACCGCGTAATCTCCGATACTGCAGAGTATGGATGTTACTTGTTCGACCATGCTTGTAAGCCACTTTTGACGGATTTTATGAAGCAAGTGGATACCGATATCATTGGAAAGCACTTTGGTGAAGGCAAAGATACCGGTGTGGATAACGTTAGGTTGATTGCCGTGAACAAGGCCATCCGTGAGCACGATGTAGAAGTTGTAGGTGCCAGATTGCGGGCATCGATGACGGCCATGAAGCCAATTGGATAACACAAAACCATTGGCCCTATGAGTGAAACTGTGGAAACTTATTTTCCGCAAATAGCGGATATTTATCAGGCAGCAAAGACTATTGCCCAAGTGGCGGAGGAAACCCCTTTGCAGCAAAGTATCCGCTATTCCAAATCGCATGGGGCCAATATTCTTCTCAAACGGGAAGACCTTCACAGGGTACGTAGCTACAAAATTCGTGGTGCGTACAACAAGATAAGCTCATTGAGCCAAAAACAATTGGACAGCGGTGTGGTCTGTGCCAGTGCGGGAAACCATGTGCAGGGCGTTGCTTTTGCTTGTAGTCATTTACAGGTAAAAGGAACCATTTATATGCCAGTGGTGACCCCAAAGCAAAAAATAGACCAGACCAAAATGTTCGGTGGTGAATGGGTTGATATCGTCTTGGAAGGAGATACTTTTGATGATTCCAAAAAAGCTGCCCAAATATTCTGTGAGCAAGAAGGAAAAACCTTTGTTCACCCTTTTGATGATGAAAAAACCATAGAAGGGCAGGCTACCGTTGGTTTGGAGATTTTGCAACAATCCAGCGAACCCATCGATTACGTTTTTGTGGCCGTTGGTGGTGGTGGATTGGCATCGGGCCTTTGCGGTACGTTTCAAGCATTGTCGCCCAATACTAAAATCATTGGCGTGGAGCCCGAAGGAGCGCCATCCATGCTAAAATCCATTGAGCAGGGAGAATTGGTGGAACTGGAGAAGATAGATAAGTTTATTGATGGAGCGGCGGTTCAAAAAGTAGGTTCGTTAACTTTTCCGATTTGCAAGGCGTATTTGCACAAAATGGTGACTGTTCCCGAAGGTAAAGTCTGCCAGACCATCTTAGATCTTTACAATAGAGATGCCATTGTAGTGGAGCCGGCAGGAGCTTTGACAATCGCTGCTCTGGATTATTTCAAGGAAGAGATAAAGGGAAAGAATGTGGTCTGTGTGGTCAGCGGAAGCAATAACGACATTACACGAACAGCCGAAATAAAGGAAAGGGCCTTGCTATATGGCCAATTGAAGCATTATTTCATTGTTAGGTTCCCGCAAAGGCCAGGCGCATTGAAAGAATTTGTGGCGGATATTTTGGGGCCCAATGATGACATCACCCATTTTGAGTACTCCAAAAAATCGAGTAGGGAAAATGCACCAGCCATTGTAGGGGTGGAGCTTAAATCTCCCGATGATTTGGAGCCCTTGATTCATCGGATGAAAGAGAATAACTTCTTTGGGGATTATCTCAACAATAAACCTGATCTGTTCCAATATTTGGTGTGATGCCACCAACATTTTTAGGTATCATTATTATAAACTCGGTTTTCCATCCCTTTCAAGACCAATTGCACGAAAACTAAGCTATTTTCATTTGCTTTTATCTTAGTTTTGTGTGGGATGAAAGACCATTTCAATCAACACTAATCGCTTAAAATAACAACTAATGGCTACAACTAAAACAGGAATACCTGAACAATATCAAATCACTGAAGAAATCCATCAAAAAACCTATTTAGTGCATGGAGAACTACGTAAATGGAATGGTGATACCAGTCCGGTAGTTTCCACAATTTCGTCAACAGAAGAATATGCTCCCACAACCTTGGGAAGTGTACCCGACATGGGGGAGCCCGAAGCAATAGATGCATTGGATGCTGCTTTAGCTGCTTATGACAAAGGGCAAGGGCTTTGGCCTACTATGAAGGTAAAGGACCGTATTGATTGTATGGAGTCCTTTGTGGGGAAAATGGAAGAGAAACGTGAAGAGGTGGTGAAGCTTTTGATGTGGGAAATAGGTAAATCCAAACCAGATTCCTATAAGGAATTTGACCGTACCGTTGAGTATATTTACGATACCATTGAGGATTACAAGCAATTGGATCGTGATTCTGCCAAGTTTCAAAAACATGATGGCGTTTATGCCCATATTCGAAGAGGTCCATTGGGTGTTGTGTTGTGTCTTGGACCTTATAACTATCCCTTGAACGAAACTTTTGCTTTATTGATTCCTGCCATCATAATGGGGAATACAACCATTTTTAAGCCTGCAAAGCATGGAGTTCTGTTGATTACGCCGCTTTTGGAGGCATTTCAGAGTAGTTTTCCCAAAGGAGTGGTAAATATACTTTTTGGAAGGGGAAGGGCCGTAGCAGCACCCATAATGAAAACAGGAAAGGTTGATGTGCTGGCATTGATTGGAAACAGTAAATCGGCCAACGCCTTGCAAGAACAGCACCCAAAAAGTAACAGACTCCGTTTGGTTTTAGGCTTGGAAGCAAAAAACCCGGCCATTGTATTGCCTGATGCTGAATTGGACTTGACTATTAATGAATGTATTTCCGGAACCTTGTCATTCAATGGACAGCGTTGTACTGCATTAAAGGTAGTTTATGTGCACGATGAGGTGAAAAATGAATTTTTGAAGCGTTTCGGGGAGAAGGTTGATGGATTAAAATTCGGAAACCCTTGGGATGACGGCGTCAACTTGACCCCGCTTCCCGAACCAGATAAGCCAGCCTATATTCAAGAGTTGTTGGATGATGCCTTGGCAAAAGGGGCTAAAATCATCAACAAAAAAGGAGGGAAGCATTTTGATAATTACATATGGCCCGCCGTGTTGTACCCTGTGACCAAAGATATGCGGGTGTATCAAGAGGAGCAATTTGGGCCTATAATTCCAGTGCTTTCATTTAAGGAAATTGAAGAGCCTCTGGATGATATGGCAGAATCCAACTACGGACAGCAAGTAAGTTTGTTCGGTAAGGATGTTTATACTTTGTCTCCGCTAATCGACACCTTGGCCAACTTGGTGTGCCGTGTAAACCTGAACAGTTCCTGCCAAAGGGGACCAGACGTATATCCATTTACGGGTAGAAAAGACTCTGCACAATCGACCTTGAGTGTACACGATGCTTTGCGGTCTTTCTCTATTAGAACCTTTGTTGCTTTTAAAGACAATGAATTAAATACTCAGACTGTGGAGCAATTAATGGAAGCTAAAGTGAGTAATTTCTTGAGCACGGATTATATTTTGTAGAATGAAAGCTTTTGCAATAAACCATAAAGAAAAAGCCCGAGCATATACTCGGGCTTTTTTTGGTTTTATGCAGGGTGGGTTAAATGTTCTCCACCAACCAGTCACCGACTTCGCTAGTTTTGTATGCTTTTCCACCATCGGCCAAGTCTTCGGTAACCACGCCTTCGGCCAATGATTTGTTCACCACTTCGCGAATCGCTTCGGCTTCATCTTTAAGACCAAATGCCGTTTCGAACATCATTGCGGCAGATAAAACTGTCGCTAAAGGATTAGCAATATTTTTTCCTGCTGCTTGCGGGTAAGAACCGTGAATAGGTTCGAACAAAGAAGTCTTTTCCCCTAATGAAGCAGAAGGCATCAATCCCATAGAACCAGAAATTACGGAAGCTTCATCGGTTAAGATATCTCCGAACAAGTTTTCTGTGATCAACACATCATAAGCACTTGGCCATTGCACCAAACGCATTGCTACGGCATCCACAAATTCATAGGATACCTCCACTTCAGGATAGTCTTTTTCCAATTTTTGAACGGTTTCTCTCCACAAACGAGAAGTTTCCAAAACGTTGGCCTTGTCCACACAGCAAAGCTTTTTGGAACGCTGCATCGCCATTTCAAAACCTTTTTTTGCCAAACGCTCCACTTCTGCGCGAGTATAGGTACAAGTATCGTAAGCGGTGTTATCGTTGTCCTCACGACCTCTCTTTCCAAAATAGATTCCGCCTGTCAGTTCACGAAGAAAAACAAGGTCGGTACCTTCAATTCTTTCTTTTTTCAAAGGTGACTTATCAATCAAAGAAGGAAACGTAAACGTAGGTCGTACATTGGCGAACAATCCCAATTTCTGACGCATTTTCAATAAGCCTTGCTCTGGACGTACCTTGGCAGATGGATCATTATCAAAACGTGGATGACCAATGGCACCAAAAAGTACGGCATCGGCAGCAACACAGGCTTCGTGGGTTTCGTCGGGGTAAGGTTCACCAACGGCATCAATGGCCGCGGCACCTGTTAGAGCGGGGGTCCAGCTAATTTCGTGCCCAAACTTTACAGCTACGGCATCAGATACTTTTACGGCTTGATCAATTACTTCGGGGCCAATTCCATCTCCGGCCAGGAGTGCTATGTTTAATTTCATCTTTATCGTTGTCGGTTAATCGTTTTAGTTAAACCAGATTTAGCATTTTTTCCGTGGCTTTTATGGCAGATACCGTTTGGTCTGAATCCAGCCCACGAGTCGTAAAATCTTTTTCCTTGGTTTCCCAGGTGATGACGGTCTCACAAAGTGCATCGGAGTTACTACCTGGCGGGATTCGGACGGCATAGTCCACCAATTTGGGCAACTCTCGTCCTTCTTTTTTGTACACCTTTTTCAATGCATTGATAAAAGCATCAAACTGTCCATCCCCTTGTGAACTTTCCTCATAGATTTTACCCTCAATTTCAATGGAAAGGGTGGTGGAGGGTTTTAATCCTTTGGAATGGGTGAGCACGTAAGATTTTACAAATACCTTTTGCTGATGTAGATTACTATCCAAAACATCAGAAATGATGTATGGTAAATCTTCTTTAGTGACGCGTTCTTTTTTGTCACCAAGCTCAATGATGCGTTCCGTAACCTTTTTCAGTTCGTCGTCGTTCAGGGTCAATCCAAGCTCTTGCAGATTCTTCTGAATATTGGCCTTTCCTGATGTTTTACCTAATGCATATTTACGTTTTCTACCAAATCTCTCAGGCAGTAAGTCATTAAAGTAAAGATTCTTTTTACTATCTCCATCTGCGTGTATTCCAGCAGTTTGAGTAAATACATTGTCTCCAACAATAGGTTTGTTGTCAGGTATGCTGAAACCAGTAAAAGCGGACACCAATTTACTAACTTTGTAAAGGGACGATTCTTTTACACCAATCTTGATTTCTGGTAAAAAATCGTTGATTACCGCAACGGCGCTGGCAAGGGGTGCATTACCCGCACGTTCGCCCATTCCATTAACGGTAAGGTGCAATCCGTGGGCGCCGGCCTTTAAAGCCTCCATTACATTGGCGACACTTAAATCGTAGTCGTTGTGCCCATGGAAATCGAAATGGGTATTGGGATATCTTTCAATGATTTCTTTTAGGAAAGCCCCTGTTTCGGTATGTGTAAGTACTCCTAAGGTGTCGGGCAACAAAACTCTTTTAATGGGCTGCTTCGTCAAAAAATCCAAAAACTGAAACACATAATCTTTGGAATTTCGCATTCCGTTGCTCCAGTCTTCTAGATACACATTGGTATCAATTCCTAGCTTTTGCGCTTCGGAAACAACTTTTCCTATTTCTGCAAAATGCTGTTCCGGAGTTTTTTTTAGCTGATGGGTCAAATGGTTCAACGAACCTTTGGTAAGCAGGTTCTGTACCTTGGCGCCTGCTTCTTGCATCCATTTAAGGGAAACGCCATTGTCCACAAAGGTCAACACTTCCACTTTGGATAGGTAACCTTCTGTTTTGGCCCAGTCGGCTATATTTTTCACAGCCTCTAATTCCCCTTCTGAAACACGGGCAGAAGCCACCTCAATGCGGTCCACTTGGAGTTCTTCCAATAACAATTTGGCCAAGGTTAGCTTTTCCGATGCAGAAAAGGAAACTCCAGAGGTTTGTTCACCATCCCTAAGGGTGGTGTCCATAATTTCTATGGTGCGTGTTTTCATTTTTTAGTGCCGTAGTGTTCCGACCAATAGGTTATAGGGGTGTGTTTTCCGCGTATTTCTCAATATCATCTTGGATGTTCAACAAGTAGTCAATATCATCAAAACCGTTGAGCATATTGTCTTTTTTGTAATCGTTGATTTCGAAACTTTCGTTTTCGCCAGTTGCCAAAATGGTAATCTTTTGTTCTGGCAGGTTGATTTCCAACTCAGCTTTTGGGTCAGCTTCAATCGCCTTGAAGATTTTGTCCAAAAACTCAGCACTCACCTGAACGGGAAGCACACCGATGTTCAAACAGTTGTTTCTAAAAATATCCGCAAAAAAGCTGGATACCACACAGCGGAAACCGTAATCATAAACGGCCCAAGCGGCGTGTTCTCTTGAAGAACCGGATCCAAAGTTTTTACCACCCACTAAAATTTTTCCAGAATAGATTGGGTTGTTCAGTACGAATTGCTCCTTTGGAGTTCCGTCTGAATTGTATCTCCAATCGCGGAACAAATTGTCGCCAAATCCTTTACGCTCGGTAGCTTTTAGGAATCTTGCTGGGATTATCTGGTCGGTATCCACATTTTCGATAGGCAATGGTACCGCTGAACTTGTTAGTATGTTGAATTTATCGTAAGCCATTATTTTTCAATTTTCAGTTGTCAATTATCAATGGATTGTTTCATTGCTAATTGTTCATTGTTATGCTAATATCTCTTCGTTCATTAACTTCCTTGGGTCGGTCACTTTTCCAGTAACAGCAGCAGCAGCAGCCACTAATGGACTAGCAAGTAATGTACGAGCGCCAGGCCCTTGCCGTCCTTCAAAGTTTCTGTTTGAGGTACTTACGGCATATTTTCCTGCAGGAACTTTGTCGTCGTTCATTGCCAAACAAGCGGAACAGCCAGGCTCTCTCAATTCAAAACCAGCTTCGGTCAGGATATCCAAGATACCTTCTTCTTTAATGGCTTCTTCCACTTTGTGGGAGCCAGGAACTAACCAAGCGGTTACATTGTCGGCCTTTTTTCGTCCTTTTATGATGGAGGCAAAGGCTCTAAAATCTTCAATTCTACCATTGGTGCAACTTCCCAAGAACACAAAATCGATAGGTTTGCCCACCATTGGCTCTCCTTCGTTATAATCCATGTAGTCCAATGATTTTTTATAGGTAGCGGCAGCACCATCAATGGTTTCGGCCAACGGAATACTACTACTGATTCCCATTCCCATTCCAGGATTGGTGCCGAAGGTGATCATGGGTTCAATCTCGCTGGCATCAAAAGTTATTTCTTTGTCAAATTCAGCATCATCATCAGAATAAAGGGTTTTCCAGTATTCCATTGCGGCATCCCAATCTTTTCCTTTTGGGGTGTACTCTCTTCCTTCGATATAATCAAAGGTTTTCTCATCCGGAGCGATCATACCACCACGGGCACCCATTTCAATGCTAAGGTTACAAACCGTCATACGGCCCTCCATGGACATATTTTTGAAGACATCTCCAGCATATTCTACGAAATATCCAGTCGCACCAGAGGTGGACAATTTGGAAATGATGAAAAGTGCTACATCCTTGGGGGTAACGGCTTCGCTCAATTCCCCATTTACATTGATGCGCAAACTCTTGGGTTTGGGCTGCATAATGCATTGGGTGGAAAGCACCATTTCTACCTCGCTAGTACCTATCCCAAAGGCAATGGCGCCAAAGGCTCCATGCGTAGAGGTGTGTGAATCTCCACAAACAATGGTGGCTCCAGGTAGGGTTATTCCGTTTTCTGGGCCAATTACGTGTACAATTCCGTTTTTCTTATGTCCAAGACCCCAATATGGAATGTCGTGTGCGTTGGCATTTTCTTCCAATGCCCTCAACTGATTGGCGGACAATGGGTCTTTTACCGGCAAGTGTTGATTACGGGTCGGGGTATTGTGGTCTGCAGTCGCAAAAGTGCGCTCTGGGTACAATACTTTAATTCCTCTGTTCTTTAGTCCTAAAAAAGCTACGGGACTGGTTACTTCGTGGACCAAATGTCTATCGATGAAGAGTACATCGGGACCATTCTCAATATGCTTCACCACGTGGGAATCCCAAACTTTATCAAATAGTGTCTTGCTCATTGTGTCTTCAATAATTTGTAAGCATACAAAGTTAAAATTTGTATGTAAAACTAATTTTCGTTTGGTATGAAATTACGATGTTCAACGCTCACTTTTATCAAAATCAAGGAATGTTGACAATTGAATCTTTCTTATTATTGATATATCACGAAATAGAGATGCTGAACTTGAAGGTGTTGGCGTTAACTAATTGAATTTTAATCTATTCCTTGGCTATTTAACATTGTTGTAACGTAACTTAGTCTTGAAGCTGACTATTTTAGGAGTAGAAAAATAAAACCTTATTCTTTAATTAAATCAAAAAAACGAACCATGAAGAAATTTTATTCAAGCTTTTCGGTCACGATTCTCATCGTCGCCTTTTTTATTACAAACTCGGCTACTGCGCAACTTGATTTTTTACCCCGTGGCAGTCAAAAAGCAAAAGTTTCACAACGCATCGGAAATACGGATGTGACCATTATTTACTCACGCCCGAGTGTTAATGGACGTGAAGTATGGGGTACTCTGGTGCCTTATGGGATGAACAATTTGGGATTTGGTACGGCCACCGAATCACCTTGGAGAGCAGGAGCAAATGAAAATACCATTTTCAAGACCACCCATGATCTTAATATTGGGGGGAAAACACTCCCTGCTGGAAAATACGGATTGCACATTATTGTTAATGAAGATAACACAGCAACCATTATCTTTTCAACGAATAATGGGGCGTGGGGGAGTTTTTTTTATGAGCCATCCGAGGATGCACTCAGGGTTGATGTAACTACCCAAGAAATTCCGCATGTGGAGCAACTTACCTATAGTTTTGATGATGTTACGGCGAATTCTGCAATTGTATCATTGGAATGGGGGAAAAAACAGATCCCTTTTAAAGTTGATGTTGATGTTACTCAAAATGTTTTAGCTGAAATCCGACAACAACTCCAAACATCTCCAGGTTTCAACCGCCAGAGCTGGGAACAGGCCGCTAATTTTGCATTGAACAATGGAGGTGATTTGGATGAGGCATTGGGTTGGATCAATGCAGCCATTGAAGGCCAGTTCTTTAGTAAGAAAACCTTTAACAATCTGAGCATAAAATCACAGATACTTGCTAAACAAGGTAAAACGGCAGAGGCCGATGCCGTAATGGAAGAAGCTTTGCCATTGGCAAACGTCTTACAAGTGCACGGTTACGGAAGACAGTTGATTGCACAGGGCAAGAAAGATAAAGCATTGGAAATATTCAAATGGAACGCCAAGAATAATAAAAATACGTGGCCTGTAGATTTTGGTTTGGCCAGAGGATATTCGGCTGTTGGAAATTATAAAACGGCCCTCAAACATCTCAAGATTGCTGCAGGCAGGGCTCCAAACCAGCCCAACAAGGATGCAATTGCTGCAGGCATCACCAAACTACAGGAAGGTAAGGATATCAATTAAAACGATAATTAATAGAAAGCCTGGCGAAAGCCGGGTTTTTTGTTAACTAATATAATTCCAAATGGTTTTATTGGCCATCATTTTGGAATATGAATTAAGAATGGGAGCATTCTCTGCTTTTTCTAGCCTTGGGTCTTGTTTGAGCAATTGAATGGCATGATAGCGGGCCGTTTTCAAAATTTGATTGTCCTTAACGATGTCCGCTATTTTGAGATTCAGCATGCCGCTTTGTTGGGTCCCCATTAAATCCCCTGGACCGCGAAGCTTAAGGTCGACCTCGGCAATCTCGAACCCATCATTGGTGCGTACCATGGTCTGTAGTCGGGTTTTGGAATCCTCAGAAAGTTTGTTGCCGGTCATTAAAATGCAAAAACTTTGTTCCGCACCTCGGCCAACACGCCCGCGTAGCTGGTGCAATTGGGAAAGACCGAACCTTTCGGCACTCTCAATGATCATTACAGAGGCGTTGGGAACGTTAACGCCCACTTCGATGACCGTAGTGGCGATCATGATATGGGTTTCGCCCTTAACAAACCGCTCCATTTCATAATCTTTGTCAGCCGGCTTCATTTTCCCGTGTACAATCGAAATCTGGTATTCAGGTTGTGGAAAATCACGGACAATGCTTTCGTAACCATCCATCAAATCTTTATAATCGAGTGCTTCTGATTCTTGAATCAGTGGATAGACAATGTAGATTTGTCTCCCTTTTTTGATTTCATCTTTAATGAATCCAAACACTTTTAACCGGTTGCTGTCGAACCTATGCACTGTTTTTATTGGTTTTCTACCAGGAGGCAGCTCATCAATCACCGAGATGTCCAAATCACCATAAAGGCTCATCGCAAGGGTTCTCGGGATAGGAGTGGCTGTCATTACCAAAATATGTGGGGGCGTTTGATTCTTATGCCACAACTTTGAACGTTGTGCCACACCAAACCGGTGCTGTTCATCCACAATGGCCAAACCAAGATTTTTGAACTGTACTTTGTCCTCCAAAACGGCATGCGTGCCGACCAATATGTTCAAATTGCCATTTTCCAGTTGATTGTGAAGTAAGGTTCGCTCGGATTTTTTTGTGGAGCCCGTCAACAAGGCAATTTTAATATCCATGTTTTCCAACAGCTCTTTGAGTCCATTGTAATGTTGGGCCGCCAAAATTTCTGTGGGTGCCATTAAACAGGCTTGGAAACCATTGTCAATAGCTAATAACATGCACATTAAGGCCACAATGGTCTTACCTGAGCCCACATCACCCTGTAGCAATCGGTTCATTTGGGCATTGCTGCCCAAATCGTTTCGAATTTCCTTGATTACCCTTTTTTGCGCTTTTGTGAGCTTAAAGGGTAGGTGGTTTTCAAAAAATTCAGTAAACTTTTCGCCCACGGCCTCAAAGGGCATTCCTTTTATTTTTTGTTTCCGTTGTAAATTTTGGGATATCAATCGTAACTGCACAAAAAACAACTCTTCAAACTTTAATCGAAATTGAGCTTTTGCCAATAATTCTTGATTCTTCGGAAAGTGAATGTTGAAAAGTGCGGAGCTCTTAGAAATCAACCTTAACTCTTCCAAAATGTTTTGCGATAAGGATTCGGGAAATTGGCCTTTGCACTCCAAAAACAACTGTTGCATCATTTTATTTATGACCCGATTGGTGATACCTTTATTGCTTAATTTTTCCGTAGAAGGGTAGATGGGCTGCATCACCATTTTTAATCCTTGTTGATGCTTTTGTAAGGTCTCCATTTCGGGGTGTGGCATCGAGAAGGTACTTCCGTATTTGTTCACCCTACCAAAAACCACGTAGGGCTCGTTCAGTTTTAAATTTTCCTTGATCCATTTGTGCCCTCGAAACCAAACTAGGTCCATTTGTCCTGTTTCATCCACAAAAGTGGCCACCAAACGCTTGCCCCGCTTTTGTTCCACGATTTTTATATGGACAATTTTCCCAACCACTTGCACATCGGCACCGCTGGGTTGTAGTTGATTAATTTTATAATAATTCGTTCTGTCCAAATAGCGGTTGGGAAAGAGATGTAGCAGGTCCCTAAAGGTCTCAATGCCCAATTCGGCCTTTAGGACATCGGCCCTATTTGGACCAACTCCTTTGAGATATGCTATGGGAGTTTGCAGAAAATTGGGATTCATCGAACTAAAATATGTAATTTGGAAGGACTTTTGATAAGATGATGGTATGAAGCTGAGTCCCGTAATCGTTTTTTTATTATTCCTACAGTTCTTGTCCGCCCAAATTCAGGATAAGGTCGACTTTGTGCATGCCAAAGTTTTGATTGAACCCACACCATCCGAAAATCGCATAAATGGTAGTGTTGTCTATCAATTTGATGTAATTGAAGATGTGAGTTCCGTTTATCTTGATGCTGTAAATCTTGAGTTTTCATCAGTTTTTCTGGATGATGCAAAAATAGACTACGATTACAATGGTCGAAAAATAACCATCAAGAAAAAGTTGGAAAGGGGAGGGAATCATACGCTAAAACTAGAATATGTAGCCAAACCCAAACAAACGGTATATTTTTTAGGATGGGACGATGGTGTTAGGAACAATGAACAGGTTTGGACCCAAGGACAGGGAAAATATACCAGTCATTGGTTGCCCAGTTTTGATGATATGACCGAAAAGGTCGAGTTTGACCTGGATATTATCCTAAAACAGGATTATACGGTAATCGCGAACGGCAAGTTGGTCAAGAAAGATATGTTGCCCGATTCCAAGGGGTATTTGTGGCAGTTTGATATGGAGAAACGGATGAGCAGCTATTTGGTGGGTTTTGCCATTGGGGACTATAATAAAAAAACAGTTGAATCATCTTCTGGAATTCCGATTGAACTGTATTATGAACCCACGGATTCTACTAAAGTGGAGCCCACTTACCGATACAGCAAACATATTTTTGACTTTTTAGAAACAGAAATCGGCGTTCCTTATCCTTGGCAGACCTATAAACAGGTGCCCGTTCAGGATTTTCTGTATGCGGGAATGGAAAATACCACCTGCACCATATTTTCCAATCAATATGTGATAGATTCTATCGCCTTTGTGGACAAAAACTACGTGAATGTAAATGCTCACGAGATGGCTCACCATTGGTTTGGCGATTTGGTCACCGAAACCAGTAGCGAACACCATTGGCTGCACGAAGGCTTTGCCACATTTTACGCTTATTTGGCGGAAAAGGACATTTTTGGTGATGATTATTTCTATTGGCATTTATTGGAAACGGCCAAAGCCTTACAGCGTTTTTCTGGTGATGATGGAGGCGAGGCACTTCGCAATCCGAACGCAGGCAGCCTTACTTTTTACGAAAAAGGTGCTTGGGCCTTGGTAATGCTCAGAGATCGCGTAGGGGAGGAAGCTTTTCAGCGAGGCGTGCAGAATTACCTAAACAAATATGCCTTTAAAAATGTGACCATTCCCAATTTTATGGAGGAACTGGAAAAAGTTTCGAACACCGACCTCGATGATTTTGAGAAGCTGTGGCTGCAGAATCCTGATTTTCCTTATGAGATAGTAGTTTCATTCTTGAAACAGAAAAATGCGTCCATCAAAACCTATTTTGAGCTAAAAAATAAGATAGTGGATCAACCTGAAAAGACCGAGGCCATTTTAAAACGAGCTTGGAAAAGATTAAAATCAAACCAACTAAAAGAAAACCTTGTTTTGGATTATGGAGATAAGTTATCCGCAGAATTTTTGAGCGACATTATCAAATCTGAAGCTTTAAAAGTAATACAAGCCGTTATATTGTCCCAGAACAAAATTCAAGTAGAGCTTCAAACAACGGTCGAGGGACTTTTAAACGATAAGAGCTACACGACTATAGAAGCTGCTTTGTACCGATTGTGGACCGACTTTCCCCGAAACAGAAGCAAATACCTCAATGAAACTGATGGAATCATAGGGTTTCCGAATAAGAATATCCGATTGTTATGGTTGACCCTTGCCTTAGTAACTCCTGAGTACAATCCAAACTCAAAAGCCTTATATTTTGATGAATTGAGCGGTTATACAGGTTCCGAGCATCATTTTGAAACTCGTTTGATTGCTTTTCAATACTTAAAAAGTATTGGTGGTTTTACGGATACTGTGCTAAAGAACTTAGTGGAGTCCTGCAGTCACCATGTATGGCATTTTAAAAAGTCGGCCAGAGAAATATTGAACGCCTTTTTGCAATCTGAAGGGAATACGGCCCGTATTAAGAGTCTTTACCCTTTGTTAAGTCAGCAAGAAAAACAATATTTGGAGAAAACTTTAGGTGAATGAGGGCATTGGTTATTTCAGGAGGAGGTAGTAAGGGTGCCTTTGCAGGTGGTGTTGCCCAATTTTTGATTCAGGAAGCCAAACATGATTACGATTTGTTCGTTGGAACTTCTACGGGCAGTCTATTGATTTCACATTTGGCATTGAATAAATTGGATAAGATCAAAAACATCTATTCAAACGTCAACCAAGGCAGTATTTTCAACAATTGCCCTTTCATTATCAAGAAAAAACATGGTGTAGAAACCATTGCCATTAACCATTGGAATGTGGTCAAAAACTTCATTAAGGGTAAAAAAACCTTTGGAGAAAGTGAAAATCTGCGAAAATTAATTCGTAGATCTATTACTGTTGAAGAGTTCAACGAGTTGAAACAGAGTAAAATCGATGTAGTGGTTACCGTGTCCAATTTATCGTTGAACCAAGTGGAATACAAATCCATAAACGATTGCACGTATGACGAATTCTGCGACTGGATATGGATTTCATCCAACTACACGCCTTTTATGAGCTTGGTTAAAAAGAATGGTTGCGAATATGCTGATGGAGGCTTGGGAACTTTAGTTCCCATTGAGGAAGCGTTGAATCGAGGTGCCACAGAAGTCGATGTAGTGGTGCTTCATACAGAAGTAAACCACTTGAACCGGATGTCCTCCAAAAACCCGTTCGATCTGATCACTACGATTTTCGGCTTTATGCTGGATCGTATTGAGAATCAGAATATCCGAATCGGTAAATTAGTGGCGAACCAAAAGGATGCCATCATCAATTTCTACTATACACCAACGGTTCTCACCACAAATTCATTGGTTTTCAATAAAGAAAGAATGACCTTGTGGTGGAAACGCGGTTATTTGTATGCCAAAAATAAGAATGAGGAAACTAGCCCAATAGAACCTGAAAGGCAAGAATAGATTACTTCCAAAGGTCGGTTACTTCCTTCTTTACAAATGCCAAAGCCGCATTGGATGGAGACTCTTTCTCCATGGTCTGGTTGAGAATGTCTTCTCGAAGTTTATCCGGCGAATCAGTTTCACTCATCCCAGCAGAACGTATGATTTGAATCGTCGTATTCTTAGCTGTTTTAATAATGTTCCAACAAGAATCCGACATGTAAATCTGCTGTGATAAGTTGTGTTCAAACTCCGTTTCAATCTGTTTTATAAGCAAGTTTTCGTAGTCACTTTTACTTTTTCCTTTAGGAGCTACACGCACAACAAGACTGTTCAATGCTATACGTTCCAAGAAAAGTGCCATACGTTCGTAGGCCTGTAAACGAATTGGCAAAGTTTCTTTTTGGGAATCTTTGTGCAGCAAAAATCGTCTGCGTCCATCTTCGTTTCGGGTGTGCAATCTAAAAAAATAGAAAGCCACCGCACCTGTCACGACAGCTGGTAATAAATAAGCAAATAACTGAAGGATTTGATCTCCACTCATAAGGTAGTCTGGTTTTTTATTGATTTTACACTACCAAGAACGCACCAAAACCTCAAAAAGTATTTTGGTATAAAGGTTATTGCGCTGCCTTTGCACTTTCTTTGGCCTTAGCATAAAAACCTTTGTAATCGGGCTGCAATTTAATATTGATACCTTCTTTGAAATTGCCGTCTTTGGCAGAAATTTTAATGCTTTCCGCAGGAATCTCCAAGCTCGTCACCAATTCCGAAGCGATAGCAGTAACTTGATTGTAGGTTGGGCCAAACTCTCCAGTAATGTTCAAACCTTCAACCTCTGCTTTGAAGTTGGGGTTCGATTTGATTACATCGGCAACACCGGCCAGCCATGTTTTTCCTTCTTCCGAAAGTTCGGATGACGTATCCGAATCAAAAAGTGCAGTTAAACTATTGCTTATGATAACAATACCTCCTTCAACACCTACTTTGGCATTTTCACCTAAAGTTTGTTTTATACGAGTTAAAGAAACAATAGCAGTGGAATCATTGGCTGAAATCATATCATTGATACCGCTAAGTTGTTTTTCTTTTCTGGAAAGAGCTGCCATGGCCATGTCCACATTTTCAGAGTTTTGTTTTGAGAGTTCCGAGAAGTTGCTCAAGTTGCCCAATAAGGTGGCGTTGGCATCTCGCAGGCTAACATTTTCTGCTTTTAAAGCTTCGGCCTCTGCATTGCTGGATGATATTTCACGTTTTGCCTTGGCCAATTCCTGTTCTACCTCTGAAATTTTGGATTTAAGAATATCGATCTCAGCAAAAAGCTCGCTTTTTCGTTGAGAAAAAGCACTTGTGGCAATCACAAGAAACAGGATTAAGGGTAAATTTCTTTTCATAAGTAGTACAATTATCTGGGTCTAAATTATAATGTTTTTTCCAATGCTGGTTTTCCGCCTAGGTGTTTACAATCAAAAAGGTGTTGCATGGAATCAAATTCTACATTTTCTTTTTGATATCTGTATACGGATTTCAAATCACTGCTAAGATAATCATCATCTACGTTTACTTGCACATCATCCATCTTAAATTGACAAGGATGCTCGTAGCCCGCGGCATGCGTGATTTCCAAAAGTTCTTTTCTGAATGTTTTGAAGTATTGGGCCAACCTATCCGATTTTAAAGGCACGTTGATGCCATTTTGGCGCCATTTATTCTGAGTGGCGATACCAGCGGGACATCTGTTGGTATGGCACACTTGAGCCTGGATGCAACCAATGCTCATCATCGCTTCTCGGGCTACATTGATGCAATCGGCACCCATGGCAAATGCCATTGCTGCTTTTCCTGGGAAACCAAGCTTTCCACTACCAATAAACACAATTCGCTCCGTAAGTCCATACTCCATAAACAGACTATAAACTTTGGAAAAGCCATAGGTCCAAGGTAATGAAACATGGTCGGCAAAACTTGGAGGAGCGGCACCGGTTCCACCTTCACCACCATCAACAGTAATAAAATCGGGACCTTTTCCTGTCTTCTTCATTAAATCGGCCAATTCTTTCCATTGGTCAATTTTCCCAATAGCTCCTTTTATGCCCACGGGCAATCCAGTCTCCTCTGCAATCGATTCAATAAATTCTAAAAGCTCTGGAATGGTAGTAAAAGCTTTGTGGGTAGGAGGGGAAATAACATCTTCACCAACTTCAACCCCACGAATCTCTGCAAGTTCTGGGGTGATTTTTGAACCAGGGAGTACTCCACCTTTTCCCGGTTTGGCTCCTTGGGAAAGTTTAATTTCAATGGCTTTGATGCAAGGGTTTTCATCCACCAAGACCTTTAATTTGTCCATGGAGAATCCACCATCTCTAGATCGAACGCCAAAATAGCCTGTTCCAAAATGGAAAATAACATCCCCGCCCTTTTTATGATAAGGGGATAGTCCACCTTCCCCTGTGTTGTGGTACGCGCCACATTTTTCTACACCCTGATTCAAAGATTCAATGGCAGCAGCGGACAAAGAACCAAAACTCATGGCAGAAACGTTGATTATGGATGCAGGACGATAGGGTCTTTTACGTTTGTTATAAGCTCCCATCACCTTGGCGCAGGGCAAAAAATATGGATGCTCATTATTTGGATGATTTTTAGGGGCCTGAAACCCGATCATTGCATTTTTGATGAAGATATGTTGGTGTTTGTAAATATCCCTGTCGGTTCCGAAACCCTCATAATTGTTCTCCTTTTTAGCTGATGCATAGATCCACCCTCGTTCAATACGGTTAAAAGGAAGTTCCTCCCGGTTATTGGCCACAAAATACTGGCGCATTTCAGGTCCAATGCTCTCCAACCAATAGCGTAGGTGACCTACGATGGGGTAATTGTGACTAATTGTGTGTGCTTTTTGGAAAAAGATATCCCGTAGGGCAACCAAGAGAAGGAAAATCAATATCCACACCCACCATTGGATATTGGCCAGAAAATCAAGAAATGCTTCCATTTGTATAATTTGAAGTAGTAGCTACAAATATCAAGCCCCAATATCCAATTCCAAATGTCGGAAGATATTGAGGCTGTATGCGTCAATTTTCGAAATGAAGGATTATTTACTTCTATCCAAATAATCCAGTGCAATTTCTGTCATCGTTTTTACACCTAACTGCAAGCCGCTATCATCAATTTTAAAGTCGGGCGTGTGGTGCGGAAAATGCTCATCAGGCCCAGCGTTGGGGTCTTTCCCTCCTAAAATGTAAAAGAAACCGGGTATCTTTTCTTGGTAGAAGGAGAAATCTTCGGCTCCGGTGATGGCTTTTATCAAATGTACATTTTCGTTTCCTGCCATTTTTTGAAGGCTTGGAAGAGAGGTTTCGGTCAAATCTGGGTCGTTATAAGTGATTGGCACCCCTTTGGCAATTTCCACGGTAGCTTCGGCGCGATAGGCTTTGGCAATGGTTTCTGCCATTTCTTTCATCCTATCGTTCACTTGCTTTTGCATATCGTAATCCAACGTACGGATTGTCCCTACCAGTTCCGCACTTTCGGGAATGATGTTGTTACGAACCCCACCACTGATTTTCCCAACAGTGATTACTGCTGCTTCCTTGGTCAACTCCAATTCACGGCTAATGATGGATTGGTAACCATCTACAATTTTAGAAGCTACATAAATTGGGTCAACACCGCCCCATGGTTGTGAACCGTGAGATTGCTTTCCTTTAATTTTGACTACGAAACGTTGTGCTGCGGCTAAAGCTCCACCTGGTTTGTAGGCAATGTGCCCAACAGGAAGGTAAGAACCAATGTGAAGTCCATAAATGGCGTCCACTTTTGGGTTTTCAAGTACACCTTCTTTTACCATAAGTTCAGCGCCACCTTGTTCTCCTGGAGGTGCTCCTTCTTCGGCAGGTTGGAATATAAATTTTACGGTTCCGTGGATTTTATCCTTGTTTTTGGCCAAAACCTCTGCAGTTCCCATCATTATGGCAATGTGAGTGTCATGTCCACAAGCGTGCATTACACCAACTTCTTGTCCTAAATATTCGGATTTGACCTCCGATTTAAAAGGAAGGTCGTTTCTTTCGGTGACGGGAAGAGCATCAATATCGGCTCTAAGCGCAACAACTTTTCCGGGATGGCCTCCTTTCAAAATTCCTACTACACCTGTGTGTGCCACACCAGACTGCACCTCAATTCCTAAAGATTTTAAGTGAGCGGCTATTTTCTCCGCAGTTTTGAACTCCCTGTTGCTGAGCTCTGGATTTTGGTGTATGTCTCGACGCCATTCGATTACTTTGGATTCTACGGCCGCAATATCCTTTTCCAGTCCATGATCTTGGGCGTACATGGATAAACTTACAGAACAGAGTGCAAGTGCTAAAAATTTCTTCATAATAATGTGTTGGTTTATAATTTAATTGGACGGTATCCTTGGTTTTGTAATTGGATGTTGGCTGTCATTGCAGATAGCGCAATCTTAACTCCAGGAATCAAATCTTCTTTTGGAAGGTCCCTTGTTTTTGATGATTGTCCGCACATGATGACTTCCACACCGGCACCCAATAAACTTTCTACAAGTTCACGGTTTGGGTTGTCCACCTTGTATCTTTTTTGAAATGCTTCATCTGACAACAGGTTTCTGGCAGCGCTTCCATGAACAATGAGTGCAACTTTTAATTGGGAAAGCGAGAATCCATTTTGTGCGTGTAAATTTAAAAAACGCGCAACGGTGTTCAAGTTTCTATTGATTTCCGTATCGGATTCTGGACCATCTTTAACATCAAAAACTACCTTGAGCTCTTGTGAAGTGTCAGTTTTGAAGTCGGGATTGTCTATTTCCCAAACAGCTCCATAGTCTTCTATAATCGGGCCTGATTTGGTTTTTTGGGAAATTCCGGAAAATGTCATAAAAAGTAAAAGAAATAGGGGGAAAGGGTGAAAATTCATCAGCATTATTAATTGAGAGCCTAAATATATTCAAAAAACAACTTAAATCCGACAACAGTGTTTATAAAAAGTGAAAGGTTCATTTTAGCAAAAGGCCAATATTGGCTAATTTCACACCTACTTTAAAAAAGCTTCGCCCTTGAGTACTTTTATAGATGAATTGAATGATGCGCAGCGTGCTCCGGTACTGCATAAGGATGGACCTTTAATGGTGATTGCAGGTGCGGGTTCCGGGAAAACCCGAGTGCTAACTTATCGAATTGCCCATTTAATGGAGCAAGGGGTGGACTCCTTTAATATTTTGGCCCTTACCTTTACCAATAAAGCAGCACGTGAGATGAAGAAAAGAATCGCCACGATTGTTGGAGATTCTGAGGCCAAGAACCTTTGGATGGGAACTTTTCACTCCGTTTTTGCCAAATTGCTTCGATTTGATGGTGATAAATTGGGGTACCCTAGCAATTTTACCATTTATGATACGCAAGACTCCCAGCGTTTGATCGCTTCCATTATTAAAGAAATGGGGCTGGACAAGGATATCTATAAATACAAGCAGGTTCAGAACCGGATTTCATCCTATAAAAATAGTTTGATCACCGTTAAGGCTTATTTTCAAAATCCTGAACTGATGGAGGCCGATGCCATGGCCAAACGTCCAAGGTTGGGAGAGATTTATCAGAATTATGTGGATCGATGCTTTAAGGCGGGCGCTATGGATTTTGATGACCTTTTATTGCGGACCAATGAGCTGTTGACCCGTTTTCCTGAGGTGTTGATGAAGTATCAGGACCGATTTAGATACATTTTGGTGGATGAGTACCAGGATACCAATCATTCGCAATACCTGATTGTAAAAGCGCTTTCTGACCGATACCAGAATATTTGTGTGGTAGGGGATGATGCACAGAGTATTTATTCCTTCCGAGGTGCTAACATCAGTAACATCTTGAACTTTCAAAAGGATTATGACGATGTGGCCATGTACCGTTTGGAGCAGAACTATCGTTCCACTAAAAACATCGTGAATGCCGCCAACTCTATTATAGCCAATAATAAAAACCAGTTGGAGAAAAATGTATGGACCTCCAACGATGATGGCGGGCTTATACAAATACACCGAAGTGTTACAGATGCAGAGGAGGGACGCTATGTGGCAGGTTCTATTTTTGAGAACAAGATGCAGCAGCAAATGCAAAATGGTGATTTTGCCGTATTGTATCGGACCAATTCACAATCTCGTGCCATAGAGGATGCTCTTCGTAAACGTGATATCCCTTATCGCATTTATGGTGGACTTTCCTTTTATCAACGAAAGGAAATCAAAGATGTGCTGGCCTATTTGCGGCTTATCATCAATCCAAAAGATGAAGAAGCGCTAAAGCGGGTCATCAACTTCCCAACTAGGGGAATAGGACAAACCACCATTGATAAACTTTTGGTGGCAGCAAACCATTACGGTCGTTCCATTTATGAAGTAATGGAGCATTTGGATAAGCTTAATTTGAATATCAATGCGGGGACCAAGCGTAAGTTGACGGATTTTGTCACCATGATCAAGAGTTTCCAAATCATGAATGAAGGTTCCGATGCTTTTACTTTGGCAGAACATGTGGCCAAAAAAACAGGTCTTTTATTGGAGTTTAAAAAGGACGGTACTCCAGAGGGTATCGCCAAGATGGAAAACATTGAAGAGCTTTTAAACGGTATCAAGGATTTTGTGGAGGGACAAAAGGAAATAGCTGATGCCACAGGAAGCCTTACAGAATTTTTAGAAGATGTGGCTCTTGCTACGGATATGGATAAGGATATAGGAGATGACGACCGAGTTGCTCTTATGACCATCCACTTGGCCAAGGGATTGGAGTTTCCATATGTATATATTGTTGGAATGGAAGAGGATTTGTTCCCTTCGGCCATGAGCATGAACACTCGAAGTGAGTTGGAGGAGGAACGAAGATTGTTCTACGTAGCATTAACACGTGCCGAAAAACAAGCATTTCTCACGTATACCCAGAATAGGTACCGTTGGGGTAAACTTATTGATGCTGAACCCAGTCGATTTCTGGAAGAGATAGAAGAGCAGTATGTGGAGAACCTGACTCCTGTGAACGATGGTTACCGATATAAATCCATGATCAACAAAGACATTTTTGGAGAGGTGGATAAAAGTAGGCTTCGACAAATTAAGCCTCAAAATGGTATGCCACCAAGTACTCAGAAACCTAACGAAAACCAGCTACGGAAGTTAAGAAAGCTAAAACCCGAAATTTCTTCACCAGCCATGACAACGGATATTGATCCTGGATTGGTTGTGGGCGCCCGTGTTAACCATACCCGCTTTGGAAGAGGAAAAATACTTAATATTGAAGGTGCAGGGAACGATAGAAAAGCTGAAATCCATTTTGACCAAGGCGGCATCAAGAAATTATTGCTGCGTTTTGCCAAACTTGAGGTTTTGGATAATGCCTAATCCAAATTTTCGCTTTCTGATCATGAAACCCTCACGGGTTTAGGGATTTTCTAAATAATTTTAGGGAGTCTGCATAGGTGGGTAAAAATGCTTAAATTCAGAGCTAAATTTTTGAATTTTCAGACCAAACCAACCGACTTCCCCTATGAAAAATCTCTTTCTCAAACCTGTATTTCTAGCAGTTACCATTCTTATTCTCACTCTTTTTGGAGTTGCTGGCTATCATTATGCATTAGGATACCCAGCTTGGGCAACCATGTTAGCTGGAATGCTGATAGGTATTGTATTGCTCGCCCTATTGAAAATACTATTGACCTGGCTGGCGCCTTTGGCAAAGAAAATACCGTTGGCCTTTGTCACAACTCTATTTGGTGGCTTTTTAACCTTGTACATCTTGCGAATGTATGCTTTTAGATGGCCTTCCGTTTTATTTTATGGTCTTGCACTTTTTGGTTTTATCTGTTTAGTACTACTCACTTTAGGTCTTTGGCAAATCATTAAAAAGAGAAACGCAAAAGCAAGTGTTCCCCTTGTTGTTTTAAGTGTTGTTTTGGTGGTGTTGGGGTTTTATGGATTCAACTCCCTTGATGGAGACCCTTATGTAGATGCATCAGCAGCGGAAGAATCTGCTGATGTTACCTATTTGAGCGAAATGGGTATTGAAAATCCAGCTACAAAAGGAAATTTTGAGGTAGATGTTTTTACTTATGGAAGTGGAACAGATGAAAAGCGACCTGAATACGCAGAGGGTGTCAAATTGAAAACACCAACGGTGGATGCTTCTTTATTGTTACCTGATTGGAAGGGTAAAAAGAAGAAATGGCGAGAAAAATATTGGGGATTTGGTGTAGATAGTTTTCCATTGAACGCCCGTGTTTATATGCCGAAAGGCGATGGCCCTTTTCCTATGGTAATGATGGTACACGGTAACCATAGTATGCTGGATTATTCGGATGGTGGATACGCTTATCTAGGAGAACTTTTGGCCAGTAGGGGAATTATAGGGGTCTCTGTGGATGAGAATTTTATCAATGGACATTGGTCCGGTGATTTTATGGGCAAAGAAATGCCTACTCGTGGATGGTTATTGCTCAAACATTTGGAACAATGGAAAAAATGGAACCAAGACAGTGGTTCTGATTTGGCTGGCAAAGTGGACTTGGATAATATTATACTTGTGGGCCATTCCCGAGGAGGAGAAGCAGTATCCATTGCAGCGGCCTTCAACACATTGGATAGGTTCCCTGACAATGGCAATGAAAAGTTCGATTTTGGTTTTGGTATTAAAGGTGTCATTACAATAGCTCCAACGGATTATAGGTACAATCGTGAAATTAGTCTGACCGATATCAATTATTTGTCGATTCAGGGAGCGTACGACTCCGACGAGACCAGTTTTTGGGGAATGCGACCTTATCACCGTCTTAAATTTTCAAAAGATTTTGATGGCTTCAAGGCGGGTTTATATATGAATCATGCCAATCATGGCCAGTTTAATTCTACCTGGGGGCGGTCTGATTTTGGTGCGCCGATGAAATGGTTGCTTAACCTGAAACCTTTGGTTTCGGGAGAAGAGCAGCGTCAAACGGCCAAAGTTTATGTGAGCGCTTTTGCGGAGGCAGTACTAAATGGGAATAAGGATTACCAACCCATGTTCAAAAACGTGGATTTGGTAAGCGATTGGTTGCCAAAAGAGGATTACAGGACCCAATACAGCGATATTTACAAAAATGTACTGTTAAATTTTGAGGGCGATATAGATGTGACCAGTGCATCAAATGGAATAAAGTTGTCTGCCGAGAATTTCAAGTTCTGGCGCGAAACGGAATTGGAGTCTCGAGATGGTGGAAGTCAACAGAACAATGCGTTAGTTCTTGGCTGGAAGTATGGTTCAAATGTAAGTAAGGATTCTATACCGAGTTATCAAATAGTGCTGCCAGATACCCTAAAGGATTTTAGTATTGTTGATACACTGGCACTTTCTATGGCAATGGGAAATATTTCCGAATTAAAAACAAAAGGTGAAAAAGGTGAAAAAAGTGAGACACCAAAAATCGGATTCAATTTTAGTGTGGTGCTCAAAGATAGTTTAGGGAATTCCGCTTCGGTAGCGTTGGATGAGGAGAACAGGCTTCCGAGTACTATCAAAACCAAGTTTACCAAGTTTAAATTTTTAGATAAGGATATGATTGGTAAGGACTCGGAGGTGCAATTGAAGAGTTGTTATGTTCCAATCTCTTCTTTTTTGGAAAAGACAGATAGCCTAAAATTGAATAAACTACAAAGTATCCATTTGGTTTTTGACAAGGATTCTCTTGGTGTTGTTGTCTTGGATGATATTGGATTTTACAGAAAAGCGCAATAAGGTTCAATGTTTGGGTGCCCCTAGGTTAATATCTGGTTATAGAATCGGCATACTCCTTAGAAGATTGCTTTGGGAGTGGAATCTGTGATTCCACCAAGTCTCCATTGGAGATTGTATAACCTTTTGTAACTGAAGGTTTTTTATCCACAGATTCTTTGCCACTGAGCAGATATACAGACTTGTTGTTCAACTCTACCGTGGTAATTTTAATATAAACGAGTGGATTTCCATAAAGGGAAGATGTCTTAATTTCATTATTAGATTTATAAAGTGCTATGTTTTTAATGTGGTGACCCAAACAATCCATTTTTGTCGTCCAAGAGAAAACACCGAATTGCTTATCCTGTGATACCAAAAAGCTAATTTTGTACTTATCTGCGTCAAAAACGTTTACCAAACCATCAAATTCTTTTTGGGACCTTACGTCTTCAATTATTCCTCGCATTTTTTCATTGATGGAGACTGCTTCATCCAAATTTGTACAGTCCGAAACATCAATTTGATGTAATTGAATCAATAAATGATCCAATTCAGCAAAGGTACCCTTGGCATCAAATTGTTTAACCTCTGTGTTATTGGAAGTGTTACAGCTTGTGAAATGTAGTAGAAGAAATCCAAAACCAATAAATAGGAAAATGATTGTTTTTAATCTCATAGGGATGCAATTTTTATATAAAATTGAGGTATATATATCAATGATAATGTAGGTAATCAACCAATCGCCTATATGGATTGATGGATGGGCAATTTCACTTTATGGAGATTTCAAGTGATAGTCTTGAACCATTGATACTTATACACATGATGTGAGACATAATGTTTAGCTGGAATAAGTAGTATCTTTGTTTTTAATTCCTTTTTAATCAGGGATATATTTTTAAGCTAATGGCTGAGTTGATAAAACTTTACGAAGAAAACCCTAACCCTAAGCAGGTCCAAAAAATTGTGGATGTGCTTAGGAAAGGAGGTCTTGTAATTTACCCAACGGATACTGTCTATGGACTTGGTTGTGATATAACCAATTCCAAGGCATTGCAACGCATAGCCAGAATTAAAGGTATAAAACTGGAAAAAGCTAATTGGTCGTTCATTTGTGCGGACTTAAGTAATTTATCGGATTATGTTAGGCAAATTGACAGTTCAACATTTAAAATATTAAAACGAACCCTTCCCGGACCTTATACTTTTATTTTACCCGGGAACAATAATCTGCCCAAGGATTTTAAAAAGAAAAAGACGGTTGGAATTCGCGTGCCCGATAATGCAATTGCAAGGGCTTTGGTGTCAGAGTTGGGACATCCTATTGTCTCTACCTCAATTCGTGATGATGATGATATTTTGGAGTACACCACAGACCCTGAGCTTATTTTTGAAAAATGGCAAAACCTTGTGGATATTGTAATTGATGGGGGATACGGTGATAATGTTGCATCCACGGTAATCGACCTTTCCGGCGACGAACCCGAAGTTGTGCGGGAGGGCAAGGGAAGTCTTGAAATTTTTTAAATAAAAAAAGCGACCATTTGGCCGCTTTTCTACTTTTTAAGCTAAAGCTTATTCTTATTTACCGGTACCACCGATAGCAGGATCTTTCATTCCTTCTTCGATCATGTTATAGAACTGATCGATTTTTGGAAGTACAACAATTCTTGTTCTTCTGTTTTTGGCTCTGTTGGCCGAAGTATCGTTGTCTACAAGTGGCACGTAGTAGCTACGCCCAGCAGCTGTCATTCTAGCAGGGTCTACGCCAAAATCATTTTGTAGAATTCTAACAACAGATGTTGCTCTTTTGGCACTAAGATCCCAGTTGTCTGCAAGTTCCGCAGTTTTAATTGGTACATTGTCGGTATGGCCTTCGACCATGAATTCAAAATCAGGTTTGTTGTTTACTACTTTAGCTACTTTACCAAGTACTTCTTTGGCAGCACTGGTTACGTTGTAGCTTCCGCTTCTAAACAATAATTTGTCCGAAATGGATACGAATACCACACCTTTTTCAACACTTATTTCAATATCTTCGTCATCCAAGTTGCCCAATACCCCTTTAAGGCTCTGAACCAAAGCAAGGTTCACGGAGTCTCTACGTGTAACGGCATTTTGTAGTTTTCTAATGGTAAGATCTTTTTCTTGAAGACTCTCAAGGGATTTCTCAAGGTTTTCAGCACCTTTTGTGGTAAGCGTTGTCAAGTTGCCCATGTTGTTGATGAGCTCTTGGTTATTGGCTTTTAGGAATGCGTTTTGATCTTCGAGGGTTTTTAACCTAGAACTTGCAGTTGCTTTTTCTTCCAAGCAATCGTTGAGCTTAACGGTTGCAGAGTTCAATAGGTCTTGCGTTTCTTTTTGTTTGGCTTCAAGATCTGCATATTTCTTTTGCGATACGCAAGAAGATAATAGGAGGGTCATCGCCAATGTTCCTAGAAAGATTTTTTTCATAGTTCAAAGTATAATTTAAGGATTGTTAGATATATCAAATATTAAAAAACTAAACCAAAATTAGATAAAAACCAAGGTACCTATATTTCGGCTTCGTTAATCTTTTACTAAAATGTTAAAACTAGCTACTTGATGTACGAAATAGGACCATACTATGGATGTCGTTACATAGTATTTTAATATAAAATTAGCTTTTTCGCGCTTTCTGTACATTTTTATAAAGTTAGCATAAAAACTGAGATGAGCCTTGAGGATTGCGAAACAGTGATCAAACTTTAATTGGAGTATAAACCGTGCTGCAGCAATGGCATCCAAAAGCAAGCGAACAAAAATTATAGGAAAGGCCTTTTTTCTAGGAAGGTTTTTTGTGATGGAGTATAGAGAGTTCCTAAAATTGAGAAAGGTTTTCTTTGGGTTCATATTGGATAATGTACTGCCTCCTAAATGATAAACATGACTTGCGCCAACATAAAACACTTTATGTCCAGCATTTTTCGCCCTCCAACATAAATCAATTTCTTCTTGGTGGGCAAAATAGTCTTCGTCAAAACCTTCTAGTTCTCGGAACACTTCACTTTTTATAAACATACAGGCGCCTGTTGCCCAAAAAACTTCTTTAATGTCATTGTACTGACCTTCATCCTTTTCAATGGTCTGAAAAATCCGTCCCCTACAAAATGGGTATCCGAACATGTCAATAAAACCACCTGCTGCACCAGCATATTCGAAATGGTCCCTTTTATTGAGATCCAGTATTTTGGGTTGGATTATGGATGCTTCCGGTAGCGTATCAAAAGCCTCTTGGATGGGTTCCATCCAATTTGGGGTTACTTCCACATCGGAATTTAGTAAACAGAAAATATCGGCCTCAATACTTTTAAGTCCATCATTGTATCCTTTGGCAAATCCTCCATTGGATTTATTTTGAACAATACCAATCGTAGGATATTCTCTTTTTAAAAAATCGATTGAACCATCCGTACTTGCATTGTCCACAACATAAATAGATGCACCCTTGGAATATGCCATAACCGACGGTAGGAACCTTTCTAGCAAGGCTTCTCCATTCCAGTTGAGTATGACTACGGCGATTTTCAAAACGGAGGCAAATTAACGGCTAAAATCAGGAATATCCTCTAAAAACCTATATTTTTCATTCTCATGATCCATTTCACAATAGTAATGTTCCAATCCATTGGTGACCATCAAGTGTTCAGCCTTTAGTTCGTAATTGTACCTTGCTATTTGATCAAAAGTGGATTGTGTGATTTTAATCTCTGGCGCTTTGCACTCAATCAAAAGAAAAATAGTGCCATCTGGATTAAAAACAACAACATCGTAGCGCTTCTTTAATTTGTTTACGGTAAGTTGTTTTTCCACATTGATAAGACTCTTCGGATAGTTTTTTGTAAACACCAAATAACGAAGCACATGCTGGCGTACCCATTCTTCAGGTTGGAGTACTACAAATTTTTTACGGATACCATCAAAAATGTACTGTCTATTTTGGCTATTTTTGATTCGAAACGAATAAGGTGGAAAGTTCAAATCTTGCATTGGACAAAACTGGTGAAATATTTTGAATGGACAAAGTAAAAGAGATTGTATCGGAAATCAATAATGGTAACCCAAAACCCATCTATTTTTTAATGGGGGAGGAGCCCTATTATATAGATCGAATCTCCCAATATATTGCCGAAAATGTGCTCACTGAAGATGAAAAGGGCTTTAATCAGATGGTGCTTTATGGAAAGGAGACCGCTGTGGATGAGGTAGTTTCAAATGCCAAACGGTTTCCCATGATGGCTCAGTACCAGGTTATTGTTGTAAAAGAAGCTCAGCATTTATCCAGAACCATAGAAAACCTTGTTCCGTACGCCGAGAATCCACAACCGACCACGATTTTGGTGCTTTGTTACAAGTACAAAAAGTTGGATAAGCGTAAAAAACTTTATAAAGCCATTAAAAAGAGCGGGGAGCTTTTTGAGAGCAAGAAATTGTACGACAATCAAGTGGCGGATTGGATAAGAAGAACCCTAGCGAACAAAAAATATAAGATATCACCAAAATCTTGTGTGATGCTGGTTGAATTTTTGGGAACCGATTTGAGCAAGATCAACAACGAACTGGATAAATTAACGTTGATTGTTCCTCCGACCACGGAGATTACACCGGAATTGGTTGAAGAACACATTGGTATCAGCAAGGATTTCAACAATTTTGAGTTGAAAAAGGCAATAGGGGAGCGCAATGTTAAAAAGGCCTCTCGCATCATGGATTATTTTGCCCAAAACCCCAAGGATAATCCTTTTGTAGTAACCATTACATTGTTGAACACATTCTTTACGCAGTTATTGCAATACCATGGACTTAAAGATCATTCTCCTGGTAATGTTGCAAAGGTATTGGGTGTAAATCCATACTTTGTCAATGAGTACGTAGTAGCAGCAAAAAACTATCCAATGAAACGGGTAAGTGGGATTATTTCAAGCCTTAGAACCTTGGATTTGAAAAGCAAAGGAGTTGGGGCTAATAATATGGCCCAAACCGATTTGCTAAAAGAGCTCCTTTTCGAAATAATATAAAATTACTTTTTATCCACACTATATTTACCTGGGCCTAGTAGTATAATAACCACAAATACGGTAAGGTAGAGCAAAGCTGTTTCTTTTCTTGCAAATGAATCTCCACCGAGTATAATAAATCCGGCAACGAACATAGTGAATGCTGTAGGAATGGCCGCCCAACGTGTTTTAAAACCGATAATTATTAAAAGAGGACAAACAAACTCAGCTACAACTACCAAAAAAAGTGATGGAGCTTGACCAATACCGAATGGATTGGCAAATTCTGTATTTCCGTTGATAAGATTCATGAGTTTGGGGTAACCATGGGTAAGCATGAATGCAGAAGGAACAATTCTTAACAATGCCAACCCTAGGTGTATCAAAGTGTTGTTTTTCATGTGGGGAATATTTTAATCCCCGTGAAAGTATTAATTATGTTTTAAAAAACGTAACAATCTTCGACGAAAAGCAGCTTTGTATTGAGGTGCCTTAAAACCTACCTAAGTTGTGGATATGATTTTGGATTCGATTCGTGCATGATTTGGTACACTTTTTCAAAAATATCCTCCGAATTTGGTTTGGAAAAGTAGTCTCCATCCGAGGCATAAGCTGGACGATGTGCTTTGGCGGACAAGGTTTGAGGCGCACTGTCCAAATACCTATAACCACCCTGTTTTTCAACCACTTCTTGCATTAAATATGCAGAACAGCCACCAGGCACATCCTCATCAATTACTAGGAAACGATTGGTTTTTTCTAGACTTTTTACCACATCATGGTTTAAATCGAAAGGTAGGAGTGATTGTGCATCAATAACCTCAGCGTCTATTCCTACTTCCAACAGGTCGTGGGCTACTTTCTCTACAATTCTTAATGTTGAACCGTATGATAAAAGGGTAATATCAGTTCCTTCTTTGAGTGTTTCAACTTTACCGATGGGCGTGCAGAATTCCCCTAGGTTAGAGGGCATTTTTTCTTTTAAACGATACCCATTGAGGCTTTCGATAATTAGTGCAGGCTCATCACTTTTCATAAGTGTGTTGTAGAACCCTGCTGCTTGGGTCATATTTCTAGGGACTAAGATGTACATCCCTCTCAATAAGTGGATTAAACCACCCATTGGGGAGCCAGAATGCCAAATCCCTTCCAAACGGTGCCCTCGTGTCCGGACAATGAGAGGTGCCTTTTGTTTCCCAACAGTACGGTACATAAGTGTGGCCAAATCATCACTCAATGTTTGGATAGCATATAGAATGTAATCCAAATATTGTATTTCGGCAATGGGGCGCAAACCACGCAGGGCCATTCCAATTCCTTGTCCAATTATGGAAGTTTCGCGTATTCCCGTATCAGCAACCCGAAGCTCACCATATTTTTTTTGAAGGCCTTCAAGGCCTTGATTTACATCGCCGATGTTACCAGTATCTTCACCAAAAACCAACGCTTCTGGATATTTACCGAACAATGCATCAAAATTATCCCTTAAAATAACCCTACCGTCCACATCGCTACCATTATTTGAATAGATTGGGGGTATGGGTTCTATTTCCGTGGCTTTGTTTCCAACCTCCTTATATAGATGGGAACTATATTCTGATTCATGGGTTACCAAAAAGTTATCGACCCACTGTTGAAGCTGTTTCTTTTCCGCCGTATTCTCTCCTAAAAGATAACGAAGTGCCATTCTTGATTTGGAAGCCAAGTCCTTTTTCAATGGCTCTTCAATGGCTATCAAATCGTTCTTTATTTTGTTTATAAAGGCCCGATTAGGACTTTGGGCAGAAACTTTTTCCAATAACTGAACCAACTGCTTTTTAGCTTCCAGTTGAGGTTTTAAAAACTCGGACCAAGCTTCTTTTTTGGCAGCACGAACCTTATGTTTTATTTCGCGCTCAACCTTTTTAAGTTCTTCCTCGGTGCTTATGCCGTTCTCAATGATCCACTCCCTAAAACGCTTGTTGCAATCATTCTCGCGCTCCCATTCCAAACGCTCAGGGGATTTATATCTTTCGTGCGAGCCTGAGGTGGAGTGCCCCTGAGGTTGGGTAAGTTCGGTTACATGGATAAGTACAGGTACATGACCTTCACGAGCTATGTCCGAAGCATTTTCAAATGCATGAATCAAAGCTGTATAGTCCCAGCCTTTAACTTTCAGTATTTCATAGCCCTTACTGTCCTCGTCACGTTGCAATCCACTTAGTGCTTCGGAAATACTTCCTTTGGTGGTATGATATTCCGAAGGTACGGAAATACCAAATTCATCATCCCAAATACAGATTACCATGGGTACCTGCATTACGCCGGCCGCATTGATCGTTTCGAAAAAATGTCCTTCACTGGTACTGGCATTTCCAATGGTTCCCCAAGCTACTTCGTTTCCATTATTGGAGAAATTGGTCTGATCAATTCCATCAACATTTCTGTATATTTTAGAGGCTTGGGCAAGGCCGAGTAATCTGGGCATTTGGCCGGCCGTACATGAAATGTCGGCACTACTGTTTTTTTGCTCTGTTAAATTCTTCCATGAACCATCTTCATTTAAACTGTGGGTTATAAAATGACCGCCCATCTGCCTTCCAGCGCTCATGGGTTCCTTTTCCAAGTCGGTGGTAGCGTATAGTCCATGAAAAAATGCTTTCGGACTTAAGTAGTCAAGCGCCATCATAAAAGTTTGATCACGGTAATAACCGCTCCTAAAGTCACCATCTTGAAAAGCTCTTGCCATGGCCAGTTGGGGAAGCTCTTTTCCATCTCCAAAAATTCCAAATTTGGCTTTTCCCGAGAGAACTTCTCTTCGTCCCATTAAGCTACATTCCCGGCTGGTGACCGCAGTCTCATAATCTTGAAGAATCTGTGATTTGAAATCGTCAAAGGAAATATCGTTGCTTGTGCTTGGGTTAGGTTTCATGAATTGTTGAAAGATTTCTGCGAAAGTACTAAAAAACCCTCAAAAAAGCAATATGCAACACTCTTAATAAAATGAAGAAATGTTAAAAATAAGGCGTAATAATTGCATATTGTGTAATTTAAAACATATATGAAAGCTTGTAATTATTGATTTGATAATTAAAACCACTTTCGGGTAAATAGTCCAATTAGGGTTCTTGGGCTTATGGTAACTATAAATCGAATACGTTCTCCATAGTCATCATCGGCTATTTCCCAACCTCTATTGGAGTATACAGGGAAGTATAATTCAAAATAATCTGTGACCAAATTTAGACGGATTCCTGAGTCATACACAAAACGCGCGTCATTCCCTTTGTTCTTTATAAAGCCAAGGTCTCCATAGGCTTCTACCCATCTCCAAATGTTGGTACTTGCATTAGTGGTGGCAATCCAATCGTTGGCAAATGGATTTTCCAGTTTTGATTTAAATCCTCCCTCGGCAATAATCACTTGTTGACTATATATACCGGAATCTTCAGATCTACCCAAGTATGCGAGGTCAAACATATAATCTGTTGGCCTGTCCAAGGCAAAACTGAAGAAATCTGACTCTGTTTTATTTCTCAAGAACTTACCGGCATAAAACCGCAGGTTCAATTGCCTGTTGCTTTGGAATAGTTTTCTGTATTCCATTTCAAAGGCGAGTTTCGTGAATTCACTGGAATGTTGTGCATCTACGGACCAAGATGAGTAGTTAAGAATATTATTGTCAACATCGGTATAGCGTACATTCATAACTCCGTAGTCGGGGTCGGTATCCAATTCGCCTACCAGATTTTCATCAATACTTCTGAACACGTTTCTATACCTTAAAAGGAGGTATTGCCTACGATTGGAAAGCATGTCGTTTGGGCGCCAACCAAAGCTTACCGCAGGGGTTAATGTAGAAAACCGTGAGTTTTCCCGAAAGTGCGAAGTAGATGCAGAAAATGAGTAGTTGGTAACATACAAACCTGATTTCTGATGATATTTTCGGTATCTAAAACTTGCTTTGCCTACAAGAGTGCGTTCCAAGAATGAATAGGTGGGCGATATATCATATTGAAACTGTCTCTCTAAAAATGTTTTATTGTAAAGCCTCAATCCGGGCGTTATACCATCATACAAGTTAAAATTTGCAATGGGCACATAGAAAACCTGATTGTAATAGGGGTTTTCAGTGTCTTTAAAAAACTGAAATTTCAATTTTTTGTTGCTCGAAAAGAATCCATTTAGAGTTTTCCAGTTATCCCTTTGGTTGAATTCGGGAATTTTCTGGTCATAGTTCAATACCAAGCGATCTTCACTTTTTCGCGGAATAGTAATAATCTTTGTTGAATCTATATCCGAAAACCAATAGTGAGATACAACAGAATCATTTTCAAGACCAAAGACAGATATGGGAACATTGGTTGCTCGTTTGTTCTTTAAAACAAACATGATGGAATCCTCTGTTTTTTCAACCTTCTTTATTTTAAAATCAATTTTTTTGTCTGTAGACACATACTCATCAAAAAACCAATCTACTTCCTTATCGGCATATTTTTCTATGGTTTCTCTAAAATCGGCAGCAGTTACTTGTTGCTTCTGTTTGTAATTTTTATAAAAATCCAACACGGTACTGTCTATTTTTTTCTCACCTAAGTAGGCGGATAGGTAAGACATTCCAAGGCCTGCCTTGTATCCGTTAGCGATTTTTTGGTTGAACTTGATCAGCGAATCATTGGAAGTTGTTAGGGCTTGATCAATATTTTTTCGCGCGGAAAGCATACTAAAGAGCGAATATTGCTCATTAAAGCCCATTTTTGCAAAATGGAAGTTTTTTAGGCCCCATATTTGTGAAAGTTTTCCCGCTAGTTTCTGGTCAGGGTAGAATTCTTCTACATATTTAATCATTAAATAGTAGCCAATGGCATCGTTTACCCATCGTTCTTTGCGAGGATTTAGATATAAAGACTCCTTTAAATAACTGCGAATGGCGGTTTTTAAAAATTTCATTTCAAATTGAAATTGTTCCTTGTAGGGTCTTATAAATGATGGGAGCTGGCTTATCCCATAAAGGGGAGATTTATTGTAATCGAACTCACTTACCAAAAGATTGTCGTGGGGATACTTCCCTAAGTTCTCATTGAGAAACTGGGCAATTTTATTAATTGAGATTCCGTGGGCTGTTTCATCATATTTATCAGACTCTATATCAGTAGTAATTGTTAAATACTCTGTAACGTGCTTGGTGAATCTATCGACAATGGATATGATGAGTTCGCAATTTTTTCTTTTGTCCCCAAATAGCTGGGCATGCTGCCCTCCTGGAAAATTGGAAACACTGGACATTCTATAATTTGATGCTAAGAACAATCTTTCGGGAAAGGTAAAATTGATTCTAGTATCCGTGACATCTGTATAAAGGTCATTAAGGTTTATATTATTATACAATTTCCAATCACCATCGAATACGGCTGGGGTAAAATACCAATCCTTTAAGTTGTATCCGCGACTATCGGTATGTCCATATCCCGTAAATTTTGCTTCGGGCAATCTTATGGTATAGGTGAAAAACAGTTGGATTGATTCTCCGGGCTTTAAGATTTCATTTAAACTGACAGAAATGATATCCATATTTCCTTCCCGATTCCAATCCAGCCCAGTGTAGTTTTCATCTACAATGGTTCTAATGGTGGTTTTTCCCCTTTCCCTATCCTTTGCCAAATGAAGGCTTCGGTTGAATTCTTCCGCAAATCGCTTGGCGAGTGCTGTGTTCTTATTGGAATAGGCGTGATTCCAATCATTAAAATAAAGAGTGGACAGCCCCTTGTTTGATTGGTTTACATAGGTAAAATGTTGGCGAATTCGTATTTGGTTAGTAGGTCCATCGAGAGTAGCCACTATTTCATTTTTGTGTTGCCCCCAAAGGGTGGGGCACACCATAATGATAAATAGCGAAATGCCAAGTAATGCTCGATGGTTATTCAATGCTATAAGATTAAAAATTTGGGCTCAGGGTTCTACCTTTATAAAAGGCATCTATTATTTCCACTACTTCATCCTCTGTATCTACTAATTTGATTAAGTCGAGGTCTTTTGGGTTTATGTTACCGGCCTCGACCAATGTATTTTTAATCCATTCTATCAATCCTTTCCAGAAATCCGTACCAACAAGAATTATGGGGAAGGTGTGTATTTTATGCGTTTGAATTAAGGTAAGTGCTTCAAAGAACTCATCCAACGTTCCAAAACCACCGGGCATTACTACAAATCCTTGGGAGTATTTTACAAACATCACCTTTCGGACAAAGAAGTAATCAAAATCAAGGCTCTTGTCCTCATCAATGTAAGGATTGTCGTGTTGTTCAAAGGGAAGGTCAATATTAAGTCCTACGGATGTGCCCCCAGCTAGGCTGGCACCTTTGTTTCCAGCTTCCATTATCCCGGGCCCTCCACCCGTAATTACACCATAACCAGCTTCAGAAATCCTTTTGGATATTTTTACGGCCAAATCATAATAGGGATGCCCTTCCCGAACCCTGGCCGACCCAAAAATGGACACACAAGGACCTATTACACTCATTTTTTCAAATCCATTGACAAACTCGCCCATAATTTTGAATATGGCCCATGAATCGTTTGTCTTGATTTCATTCCATCCTTTGGAATGTTGTTCTTTACGCATTTGCATAGTTGTAATGTATTTTAAACTGCTCGTGCAATTTTTTGTTTTGTATTGTCCAATTCTTTCTTTAAAAACTTGGCAGTATAACTTTTCTTATCTTTTGCCACTTCTTCCGGGGTTCCTTTTGCAACAACCGTTCCACCACCTCTTCCACCTTCGTAGCCAATATCAATAATGTAATCCATCATTTTGATTACATCCATATTGTGCTCTATCACCAAAATGGTGTTTCCTTTGTCCACAAGGCGGTCAAGCACTTCCATGAGCACCCTAATATCTTCAAAATGTAGGCCTGTGGTTGGTTCGTCGAGGATATAAAACGTGTTCCCCGTATCTCTTTTGGAAAGCTCTGTGGCCAACTTTACCCTTTGGGCTTCACCACCGGAAAGGGTAGTGGACTGCTGTCCTAATGATATATAACCTAAACCTACATCTTTTATTGTCTTAAGTTTACGATGAATTTTTGGAATATTCTCAAAGAAATCCACGGCTTCGTTGATGGTCATTTCCAAAACATCAGCAATGGACTTTCCCTTATATCTGATTTCCAAGGTTTCTCGGTTGAACCTTTTCCCGTTACAGGTTTCACATTCTACGTAAACATCGGGTAAAAAGTTCATTTCAATGACCTTAAGGCCTCCACCTTGACAAGTTTCACATCTCCCTCCGGCCACATTAAAACTGAAACGCCCCGGTTTGTACCCTCTAATGGTGGCTTCGGTGGTTTTGGAGAACAAGGAACGTATTTCGCTAAAAACTCCAGTATAGGTGGCAGGATTCGAGCGAGGTGTACGCCCAATAGGGGATTGATTGATGTCGATAACCTTGTCAATGTGTTCCAGTCCCTTAATCTTTTTATAGGGCATCGGCTTTTTCACCCCGTTAAAGTAATGTGCGTTCATAATAGGGTAAAGGGTTTCATTTACCAAAGTGGACTTGCCACTTCCTGAAACTCCCGTTACTCCGATAAGTTTTCCCAAAGGGAAATCTACGGTCACATTCTTCAGGTTATTGCCCGTGCATCCCGAGAGCGTAATCTTTTTGCCCGTTCCCTTGCGCCGTTTCTCTGGAACTGGGATTTCCACCTCACCTGTTATATATTGCGCCGTCATGGTATGGTGGTCGATTAATTCTTTGGGACTTCCTTGGGAAATGATTTCCCCTCCGTGTTTCCCGGCTTTTGGACCAATATCAATAACATGGTCCGCGCTTTCAATCATATCGCGATCATGTTCCACCACAATAACGGAGTTCCCGATATCGCGGAGTGCTTCAAGGGATTGAATCAACCGTTCATTGTCGCGTTGGTGTAAGCCAATACTGGGTTCGTCTAAAATATAGAGCACCCCGACCAATTGTGAGCCAATTTGTGTAGCCAGTCGAATACGTTGTGCTTCACCACCCGAAAGAGACTTTGAACTTCGGTTCATGGAAAGATAATCAAGTCCTACATCCAATAAGAAACCAACTCGTGCTTTGATTTCTTTTATGATTTCTTCTGCAATTTTCTTCTGGTTGCCTTCTAACGTTTCCTCCAAATTCTTAAAGAAATCGGCCAGCTCAGCAATGTCCATTTGTGCCAGTTCGGCAATATTTCTACCCTCTATTTTAAAATAGAGGGATTCCTTACGTAACCGGGAACCTTCACAGCTAGGACACTTCACTTGGTCCATATAGTCTTTGGCCCATCGTTTTATGGAAGTGGAATTGGCTTCTTCGTATTGGGTTTTGATAAAATTGGAAATTCCTTCGTAATCAATTTTATATTGCCTTTTTACACCCAAACTTTTGGAGTTCACTTCAAAACTTTCCTTGCCACCATTCAAAATAACGTTCATGGCTTCTTCCGGAATCTTTTCAATGGCATCCGAAAGGTCAAATTTGTAACGCTGCGCAATGGTCTCCAGTTGCTTAAAAGCCCAAGAATTCTTGTATTCGCCCAAAGGAGCAAGTCCACCGGATTTGATGGATACTTTCTTGTTGGGGATTATTTTATCTTCATTAACTTGAAACACGTGACCGAGTCCGCTGCATTCAGGGCACATGCCTTTGGGTGAATTGAAGGAAAACGTGTTAGGCTCAGGATTAGGATAGGAAATACCGGATGATGGGCACATCAAATCCCTGCTGAAATATCGGGGTACGGTTTCACCTTCCTCCAAGACCATAAGCACATTGTCTCCACTGTACATGGCTGTATTGATGGTTTCGCTCAACCGTTTATGGAAATCCTCGCTATCACCGACCTTTAAGCGGTCTATTACAATTTCAATGTCGTGCGTTTTGTAACGGTCTACCTTCATCCCTTTGGTAATGTCGGTAATCTCACCATCAACCCTAACCTTTACAAAGCCTTGCTTTGCAATCTGTTCAAAAAGTTCACGGTAATGCCCTTTTCTGGATTTGATGACAGGGGCAAGCACATTGATTTTTTTATCGAAATAGGATTCAATGATCAAATCTTTGATTTGTTCATCGCTGTAGCTCACCATTTTTTCACCCGTGTTGTAACTGTACGCATCTCCAGCGCGGGCAAAGAGCAAACGTAAAAAATCATAAACCTCGGTAATGGTCCCTACGGTAGAACGTGGGGATTTTGAGGTGGTTTTTTGCTCAATGGCGATTACAGGAGAAAGGCCATCTATTTTATCCACATCGGGGCGTTCCAATCCACCCAAAAATTGTCTGGCGTAGGCCGAAAAGGTTTCGATGTACCTACGTTGCCCTTCCGCGTATATGGTATCAAAGGCCAAAGAAGATTTTCCACTCCCCGAAAGCCCAGTGATCACCACCAGTTTTTCACGTGGAATGGTAACGTCTATATTTTTGAGGTTGTGGACTCGAGCACCCTTGACCTCAATATTTTCTTCGTAATTGATCATAAATCATAGCAAACCTCAAAAGTAGCGATTTGAGATGTAAAAAGGAAGGGGACTGAAGTTTCGTTTTCTTAATGAAAGCTATAAGAAATACTGCAATTTCAATCAAATAATCAGTCTAACCCCACCAAGATCTTGTAAAGGGTATGGAAATCTATCCCCTGGACTGCCAATGAACATAAAATTAATGGGAATATTCCATCTTTCCGATAGTTCTTTAATTAATTCAGGAGTAAACTTTCCATATAACTGAATGTACTCGATTTTAATTTCTGGATATTCCCTATCCAAAACTTTCAAATCAGAAACAAAGCTTTCTGTGGCTTTTTCTCCTTCAGGAAAAACAGATACAATCTTTAATTTTCGGGTATGTTCATTGTTTCGTATGTAGAGTAAGACCTTGTTCAAAGCAGCGACATCATCTTTTTTGGTGAAGTATACAAATTCTTGATCGTTTATGCGGTCAATCATTCGATTAATGCCGCGATATGATTTCACCAAGAAACGGTTTATAGGGTCCAAGAAATACCGAATCAAACGAAGTAACAATTTTAAAAGGGCCGTTCTGTTGAGCATTACTAACACCAAAGCTATGGTTGGAATAAAATATTCCATAAAAACAGCCAAATAATCAGGGTTCAATAGAATATTACCTGCCAAAGCTGTGATAACGGCCAAAATAGCAACCAGCAAGGACAACCAACCAGAGTGTTCGGGACGTGGCAAGTTCTTCCGTCTTACTTTCAACAAGATGTTACCTATCCCAAAAAGGGCCATTACAGATAAAAAAGCTATGGTGTACACACCTGCCAAAGCCTCCAGATTACCTTCAGTAATCAATAGAATGGACACACAAAGCATAAAAAATACAATGGCAATGCGATAGGTGCTTCCATTTTTATTTCTTTTTAAAAGAAAAGGCGGTAGAATTCTATCCAATGTAATACGTTCCACTAAACCGGACACACCTACAAAAGACGTGAGTACAGCCCCGCTCAAAACCAGTACGGCATCCACAGAAACCAAGAAGGATAACCATGAACCACTTACTTGGTTGCCCATTATGGACAAGAGAGCTTCACTATTGGACTCTATATCTGAAATAGGTAAAACGGCAAGAGCCAAGAAGGCAATCAATGGATTAAAAATAGTAACCACTACCCACATATTGCGCAAGGTTTTGGGAAACACCCCTTTTTTCTGCTCCTCCACAAAGTTGGCCGAGCTCTCGAAACCGCTAATTCCCAACATGGCGGCAGAAAATCCAAAAAACAGCGCCATAGGCAATGCTCCATGTTTTACAGGCAATGCGTTGTTATTGGTAAACACATCCCATCCATGTTCAAAAAGATAGATGCCCGCGAAAGAGGACAATAAGACCAGTGAGGACAAATGGAAAATAAAAATGACAATTGCCACTTTAGAGGATTCCCCGATACCAATAATAACCAATCCCATAAAAACGGCCAACAAACCAATAGTGGCCAAAATAACGGGCAATTGAGGCACAATATTTTTTAAATAGGCCATGGCTTCATTAGCGGAAATAACTGCAGTTGCCATATAAGATAATAAGGTCAAGGACGCAGCCAAAGATGCCATGCTCTTACTTGTAGTGTTTAACAAGGCGTTGTATGCCCCTCCGTTCATAGGTAGTGCGCCGACTACTTCGCCATAAATTTTTCGAAATAAAAAAAGAACGGCCCCTACGATCAATAATGAAATCCATGCATATTGGCCAGCATGTAAAACGGCCAAGGCGGACACGTACAGGCAAGAAGAACTGATATCGTTACCACTGATAGAAGTTGAGGCCAACTCCCCGAGCTTTACTCTAATTTTTTGTGGTTCCATGAATATTGGTTTATTAAACCAACAACGAAGTTAGGGTATACAGCCAAAAATTCTAAATTTGGTAACGGAAAATAATTGTAATTATGAAAATCTTAGGCATAGGCTCCAGAATAGACCACCCAGAATACGGAAAAGGGGTGGTGACCAACGTATCGTCCAAACATTATTGGGTGACTTTTTTGGAAAACGGATTGGAAACCATTGATTTGGACGCTGAATTTGAAGTAATTGAAGGGGTGGAGGATGAAGTGGACAGCGTTAGCTTTTTTGATGTGGAACGTTCCTTGGTGAAGATTCTCGAAAAATGGAGCGATACGCACGAAAAAGTGGCCATAGCTGATAAATGGAAAGGCGGCAAATTGGTCTTGGAACCCGATGATGGCACGGCCAACAAAGAAATGCCGATTGAGACCTTTTTCCATAAAATTGTGATGGTGCGCGACCGTATCCGCGTGATGGAGCAAAAAATAAATAGTAGTAAAAACCTGGACGACCAAGAAAAGGTGGACCTACAGCAATACATTACCCGTATTTATGGCAGTTTAACAAGTTTTAATGTACTGTTTAAAACCAAAAACGACCATTTTGTGGGGGAGAGAGGTAAGGCATAGCCTTAAACTGCTTCTTTTATCTCAATTGAAGGTTTTCTTTGATTGTAACCTGTATGCTTGGAATGCAGCTTTGAATTGATTTTATCTTTTAACAAGATGTTTTCAATGTTTCCAAGATGGAAATTTTCCATTGAATTAAGCGACACCATTTCTACATGCCCCAAATTATAGAATATGCCATATTTACGCTTAACGTCATAGATCAACCATTTTTGGTCCGCGTAGCGGTCACGAAAATGTTTGGAAATCAAGGGAAGTACATCAAAATCGGGTTCAATGTTGGCAAAGTATATATTGTCCTTGGTCAACTGGAACCGAACAAAAGCTTCCATACGGTGTTTTTCCCGTCCCACTTTTTTGGCCAATTGAGCAATGTATAGCACCGTACTGTCCGAATAGTCCAAATACTTACCGTTTTGAGCCCTCATTAGCTTTTGAATGTAGGTGTAGAGCATCATTTCAACGCCTTCGGTTTCACTCAAAAATGCAAAATAAACATTAGATATGGCATTATGGCTCTTGTTACGGATACCGTTCCACACACGTTTGGCTTTTTCCACGTTGGTAAATACGGTTTCGGTGTCGGAAAACAAACCGCTTTGGGATTGATTGTTCTTTTGAATATCGGCCACATTGATTTTCTCATCAAAAGCAATAAAGACCGCAGTTAGAAATCCGTTGAAGCTACCATCGTAAATAAGGGTTGTTGTGGGTTCCATAATTGTGTTATTTAAAATGAAATACCTAACTTGGAAATATTCCAATCAAATATATGGAAATAATCCAAATAATGGAAATAATCCATAAAAGTTTTTGGAAATATTCCAAAATAACTATATTTGAGAAAGTATGGTCTGCATGATTGCATTTGAGATTAACACACGGTTTAATTTCTCAAGTGCGCTCGACAGACATTATCAATAGGATGATGGAAAATGAAATAACCTTAAAAAGATTTACGGATATCCGCAGGGAACTCGGATATACGCAAACCGAGTTCGCTAAATTGTTGGGCGTGAAGAACACCACTGCCGATATTGAGCGTGGGAGGACCAAACTCTCCGGAAAAGTTGTGACAGAGCTGCTTCGACAATTTAAAATAAATCCGTTGTGGTTGTTCGGTGAAAGTGACCAAAAACATTTGGATACTTCCAAAACCAGTGTTATTCCCAAAGTGGTTACTGTTGACAATTCCGAAAATGATAACATGGTGATGGTGAATGCCAAGGCGGCTGCGGGATATCCCCAAAATATAGCAGATACGAGTTGGTACAGGCAATTGCCCGCTTTTGATATGCCTATTCCCGAATTTCGGAATGCTACCTATCGCGGTTTTCAGGTGGAAGGGGACAGTATGTTGCCGAATTTAAGGCCCAATGACTGGGTTTTGGCCCGTGCGGTTGAGCATATCGATCATGTTAGTCCGAATAAAATGTATGTAGTGGTACTTCAAGATTCCGTTATGGTGAAAAAAATAGAGCGAAAGCCCAATTCCAATAACATCACTTTAGTTTCTTTAAGCGAGACCTATCCTCCCTACGAAATCAAACCGTTTCAAATCCAAGAAATTTGGGAAGTGAGCAGCAAACTCACTTTTAACGTGGATGCCACAACTGAAACTGGTTTGTTGAAGCAGTTACAACAATCTATGGACGAGCTGAAAAAGCAAATTGCCAAATAAGGCAACTTAGAAACCGTCTCCAAGGGTTTTGGTCTGAATTTTCATGAGATAATTGTCCGCGGTCATATAAAGAACTGACCCATCTTCTCCCCAAGCGCAGTTGGCCGTACGTTGTCCGGTTTCTATACGTCCCAATAGTTTTCCTTCGGGTGTTATTACCAAAAGACCACTCGGTCCCGTAGAGAAAAGGGTACCATCCTGAGCTACTTTAATCCCATCCAACGAACCTACAAGCCCAGATTCCAATAAGGAAGTTGCATCAAAAAAGATATGGCCCTTATCCAGTGAACCATCTTCATCGATGTTGTAAGCCATGATATAGGGGGCGTTGGAATCAGATTGATTTACATAGAGTATTTTCTCATCAGGGGACAGCGCCAGACCGTTTGGACGTGTAAGATTGCTGACTACCATGTCCACATTGCCATTGGGGGCTATTTTGAACACTCCAAAAGCATCAATTTCTCGAGTTTCGGAATTTTCTTGTTTTGGCAGACCATAGGGAGGATCTGTAAAATAATAAGTGCCATTGGAAGCTTGAACCACATCATTTGGGCTATTGAATCGTTTCCCCATCCATGTATCGGCCAACGTGAACTTTCCACCTCCCACCAAAGGCATTTTGGATATTCTACGGTCCCCGTGTTCACAGGCTACCAGTTCTCCATCATTATTTATAATGAGTCCATTACTTCCGGGCTCATTACTATAGGGAAGGACGCCAGTATATCCTGAAGGTTTTAAAAATTCGGAAAGACCTTCTCCATCTTTCCATTTAAAAATGGTGTTTTGAGGAACATCAGAAAATAGAAGAAAATCTCCTTCCTTGACCCAAACAGGGCCTTCTGACCAAATAAACCCTTCGGCAAGCACCTCTATTTTGGCATTCTCCTCCACATAGTCAAAAAAAGCATCATCCAGTACAACCAAATTGCCGGTGGTCTTTTGTTGCGCAAAACACCCTAAAGTAATACTCAGCAGGAGGAGAGGTAAGTTTTTCATTTTGAGAAATTTATATAAATATAAAGATGCCAATCCTTTAAAATCTTAGATCAATTGAGAAAGACAATTATCCTTGATGGCCTTAGCCAAAATATCTGCTGCAATAGGGTTCAGGCGAAACCACAATTCCGGTTCAAAGATTTCCAGTTCGGCCAAGGCCCAGTTTCCGTTGTTGTCCTTAAAGATATCAACCCTGGCATAAATCGGTAGTTCCGGGGCTGCCTCTACAACACTTTGGGCAAAAGCGATTTGTTCTTGGTCAGGCGTGTAATTATGCACGGTGCCTCCAAAATCATCTTGTACTCTAAAATCGCCTGGTTTTGCAATTTTCAGAACGGCATGGGTGAAGTCCCCATTAAAAACCATCATGGATATTTCTCCTTCTGAAACTATATTTTTTTGAAACTCTTGGAGCATCATGGCTTCTTCGGCCACCAATTCTTGGAAGATGTTTTCATGAACTTCAATTTCATCTTCCTCTATTTTATAGGTGTGACGCGCCGCTCCAGAAACACAGGGTTTTAAAATAAAGGTATCCGCTGTAAACCCATTATTAGTTCTGGCACTTGAAATAGTATCGGCAAGGGTGACTTTTGAACCTTGTTCCACAAAAATAGTTTTGGGGATATTTACACCAGCGTTTGATAAATCTTTCAAATAATGCTTGTCAATATTCCAATAAATAAGGCTTTTCGAATTGATAAACTGTGTTTGCTTCGAAGCTTCTTCCAGCCATCGCGAAAACTCCTGATACCTATCAAAATAGTCCCAAGTTGTTCTAAATAGAGCATATTTGGTGGTCGACCAATCAAAATTAGGGTCGTCCCATGATTTTCGAGTGACCTGTAAACCTTGCTTTTTTAAAGCCTCTAAAACCAGAAGGTCTTCTTGAAGTATATTTTCAATATAGGGTGTCTTCATTTCCGGAGCCACGTATCGGTGGTCTGTCAGAATAACAACATCAAACTCCATACGCAGAAAAATTAATATCCAACAGCGGTATCATCACCACGTTTATCGGCCCCGCCTTCCAGTTTTCCATTAGATAGAACACGAATGGCATCTACTTTACCAATAATAGGTGTTCGTTCCTCATTAATGATGTATCCTTTGGATTTTAAATCTGCCTTGAGCTCTTCCGAAAACCCTTCTGGTTCAAAAATCACCATGTCGGGCAACCATTGGTGATGGAAACGTGGCGCATTTACGGCTTCTTGCATGCTCAAGTTGAACTCATATACATTCAAAATGGTTTGGGCAACGGCAGTAATGATGGTAGAGCCACCAGGAGTCCCAACCACCATATAGAGTTTGCCATCTTTTTCTACAATGGTAGGGGTCATACTACTGAGCATACGCTTTTCTGGCGCAATACTGTTGGCTTCGGCACCTACTAGCCCAAACATATTCGGTACACCGGGCTTGGAGCTAAAGTCGTCCATTTCATTGTTCAAAAAGAATCCAAGTTCGGTACAGTAGAGTTTAGAACCATATCCTCCATTTAGGGTTGATGTGGCAGAAATGGCATTCCCCTCACTATCTACAATAGAGTAGTGGGTGGTTTGTGCACTTTCAATAATTTCCACTTCGCCATGGCTCACATCCGAGGATAGCGTTGCCTTATCAAACGAAAAATCGGCCATTCTTTCTTGCAGGTATTCGTCATCCAACAAAATATCATAAGGAATGTCCACAAAATCGGGATCTCCCAAGAAGAAGTTTCTATCGGCGTAGGCTCTCCGAGAAGCTTCTGTAAACAATTGAATGGTTTTAGGTGAGTTATGTCCAAACTTTGACACGTTGTAAGGCTCCATCATTTTGAATATTTGATTAATGGTAACTCCACCGCTACTAGGCGGACTCATAGAAATAACTTTAATGTCCTTATAATCAAAAACTACCGGGTCTCTCCAAACGGCTTCATATTTTTCTAAATCTTCCGTGGTGATCAAACCACCATTTTCTTGAACAAAGGCCGCTAATTTTTGGGCAACTTCCCCTTTGTAGAAACCATCCCGTCCTTCTTCCATGATTTTTTGAAGTGTCTTGGCATAGGCGGCGTATTTTATAGTATCCCCTGCTTCAAAAGGACCAGCGAACTTAGTGCTGTCGCCATTGGCTTCAATAAATTGTTCCCTGTACCCTTCCAATCGCTTGGCTTGCTTCTCGGTAACCACGACTCCTTTATTGGCAAGGGCTATGATAGGTTGAATAATGTCTTTTAATGGAAGTTTTCCAAATTTTCTGTGCACTTCTATCACGCCGGCCACAGTTCCTGGTACGCCTACGGCAGTTCCGCCAGAAGTACTCAGTCCAGGGATTACATTGCCCAAAGAATCCAAATACATGTCCTTATGAGCAGCCAATGGAGCTTTTTCTCGATAATCTATGCCTCCGACTTCGCCGTCGTTTCTACGGTAGACCATAAACCCACCTCCACCAACGCTACCTGCAAATGGATAGGCAACTACTAAGGAAAGTTCTGTGGCAACCATGGCATCAAAGGCATTACCGCCTTTTTTCATGATATCCACAGCAAGTTGTGAGGCTTCTTCACGTGCGGACACTACCATAGCTTTTTCAGCGACAAGTCCAGTAGGTTTGGCAGGTTGTTGTTTACAGTTAATAAATAAGATCAGGGGTAGAAGGAGAATCAGTTTTCGCATAAGGAAATAAATTTTTGGTTGGAAAAGGTTATTAATTCTTCAAAAAATGAAGTGAATTCTTTTTCGAAATCTATATAATGTTCTTCAAGGTCCAAAATGGCAAAATTCATTCTGGATTTGTTTTTGGTTCGTCGGTTCATTCCATTGAGTACGCGGTCAATTCCAGCTAAATTGGCATAATTGAGCAGCCAATTGTCAGCAATCATATAGGGCATCATTCGTTGGGTAGCAAGTGGTAAAATGTCATAGTTGTCCTCGAGTAAATCATAAAAATCCTCAACGTATTCATCCAAAGGCACATCGGAATAATCACTCCAATTTTTGGCCAAAAAATGATCGTAATAAATATCCACGATCACACGGCTATAATGACTGTAATTTTTATGTAGTCGTTTACTGCTTTGTCTAACAGTGGGATGGGAGTCGGTAAATGTATCAATTTCACGGTGCAGCAGAATTCCTTTTTGGATTCTATCTGGAAGATGCTTGTACTTGTTACCACGGATATGATCGGCAAAGAAATTACCCAAGGTGATTTCCTTATCATCAAACGAAAGATAGATATGCGCTAAGAAGTTCATCGGGGCAAATTTCTTTTCTGTCGAAATTTACAAATTCAAAACATGGAATCGAATATGCCCGACTATATTTGCAAAAACTTTTTTAACAATTATGACACTGATAAAATCAATTTCGGGAATACGAGGTACAATTGGAGGCAATACTAACGATAACCTAACACCTGTTGATGCGGTTAAATTTGCAGCAGCATATGGCAGTTGGTTAAAAACGTATTCCGAGAAAGAGAAATTAAAAGTTGTAATTGGCAGGGATGCACGTTTGTCAGGGGAAATGATTCAGAACCTAGTAGTTTCTACATTGGTAGGGTTGGGAATAGATGTAATCGATTTAGGCTTGTCCACTACACCTACGGTAGAAATTGCGGTGCCTTTGGAAAAAGCTGACGGAGGAATCATTTTAACGGCCAGCCATAATCCCAAGCAATGGAATGCCCTTAAATTGTTGGATGAAAAAGGGGAGTTTTTGGATGCTGAGCAGGGGGCAAAGATTTTGGCATTGGCCGAAAAAGAGGATTTTAATTTTGCAGAGGTCGATGATTTGGGTGAAATCATTAAAAATGATTCCTATATCGATATCCATATTGATGAAGTATTGGAATTACCCTTGGTGGATGCAGAAACCATCAAAAAAGCTGGATTTAAAGTGGTTGTTGACGGGGTTAATTCCACAGGGGGCATTGCCATTCCGAAGCTACTTGAAGAGTTGGGGGTGGAAGTTGTGAAGTTGTATTGTGACCCAACTGGACATTTTCCACACAATCCCGAACCTTTGAAGGAGCATTTAGGGGACATCAGTAAAAAAGTTGTGGAAGAAAAAGCGGACTTTGGAATTGTGGTGGATCCCGATGTAGACCGATTGGCGTTCATAAGTAACGACGGTGAAATGTTTGGTGAGGAATACACTTTGGTCGCCTGCGCCGATTATGTATTATCAAAAACGAAAGGAAATACAGTTAGCAACTTATCATCTTCAAGAGCTTTGCGCGATGTTACCGAAAAACATGGTGGCACTTACGAGGCTGCTGCCGTGGGAGAGGTGAACGTAGTGACCAAAATGAAAGCCAACAACGCCATAATCGGTGGTGAGGGGAATGGTGGAATTATTTATCCTGAAAGTCATTATGGGCGTGATGCCTTAGTTGGAACAGCATTGTTTTTAATGTTGATGGCCGAAAAAGGCGGAACTGTGGCCGAACTGCGTGCCAGTTATCCTAGCTACTTTATGAGCAAAAAGAAGATCCAACTGACTCCAGAATTGGATGTGGATGCGCTTTTGGATGCCATGCACAACAAATACAAAGGTGAAGAGGTATCTACGATCGATGGTGTTAAAATTGATTTCCCTGAGAACTGGGTGCATTTAAGAAAATCGAACACCGAACCTATTATTCGAATTTATACCGAGGCAAAATCACAAGACGAAGCCGATGGTTTGGCCGATCGTATTATTGGTGAAATTAAGGAAGTAGCGGGACTTTAAGAATTAATTGCTCTTGCAGGCTTTTGTTGAAACTCTTGTGGGGCTTTGTCCTTATGTTTCCAGCGTTTATGTGTCCAGAAGTAATATTCTGGTGCCTCCCGAATAGATTTTTCTGTTTCCCTTAAAAAGGCATCTGTAATTCCATAATCGGGAACCTCGGTAGGGTTTTCGGTAAGTATTTTAAAGGTACCTTCATAATAGCCTCTACCTAATTTCTTTACCTTAAGGTACACGGGAATTATATCGTTGGTTTTGCAAATTTCTTCACCACCTACATGAGCGGGAACCACTATTCCCATAAAGTCGGTCCAGTATTTGGCTCGGCTTACCATGGGCGATTGGTCGCTGATAATGCCAACCATGAATAACTCGTTACTCTCTTTGGCAGCCTCCAGGATTTTTCTGGATTCTCTTGTGGAAATCAGTTCGGTATTGTATTTACCGCGGATGTCCCTTACCAATTTATCAAAATACTTGTTTTCTACTTTTTGATAAATACCGTAGCCTTTGGATAATATTTGAAGATTTAAGGATAGAACCCACTCCCAACTGGCATAGTGGGGAAGCATAAGCATTGTATTGACTTCTTTTTTTTCCAAGCCATTGAGCAGCTCAATATTGGTTACGGTAAACCGCTCTTGAATTTCTTTTTTGCTCATTCCCATGGTCTTCATCATTTCCAAGAAGATGTCGCACATGTGCCTGAAGAATTTTTTTTCTATCCGTAAACGTTCTTCTTCGGACTTTTCAGGGAATACAAGCGCTAAATTGTTGCGTACCACTTTTTTACGATATCCAATCATATTGTACAAAAGCACGTAGACAACATCAGAAATAAAATATATGACTTTGAAGGGAAGTCTGGAAATCAACCAGAGCAATGGATAAACAAGGATATAAACTACAAGCTGCATAGACTATTCTTGTGTACAAATATAGCTATATTTGAACCCAAACCTTTAATTACATGCTCAATTTACATATCGCTACTATTGCTATAATGGCCGCCAATGTTTTGGTATCACTGCGCGGTTTCAATAACATGGCTTTTTTTGATAGATACAAGTTCAGTATCAATGCCATACAGGCTGGTCAGAAGGAAAGAATGGCAACTTCTGGCTTTTTGCACGTGGATATTTCCCATTTGTTCCTTAACATGTTTACGCTCTATTTTTTTGCTCCTGTGGTGATTGGTTGGTTCGGTTCTGTGAAGTTTTTGATAATTTACTTCGTCAGCTTGATTGCGGGTAGTCTGTTGGCCCTGTTTTTCCATAAAAACGAACCTTTTTACAGTGCAGTTGGTGCAAGTGGGGCAGTTATGGGGGTTCTGTATGCGGCCATCTTGTTGAATCCCGATATGCAATTGGGCATTATGTTTATCCCTATTCCGTTGCCAGCTTATGTTTTGGGTATCGCTTATCTGTTGTATTCCATTTGGGGAATGAAGAGCAGAATGGGCAATATTGGACATACCGCTCACTTTGGTGGTGCCATTGGAGGTTATGCGACCACCTTGCTTTTTAAGCCGGAACTTTTTGTAACGGATACTTTGATCGTAGTATTGCTGGCCATACCGATTATTATTCTCTTTGTATTGGATAAAATGGGCAAAATATAATCCAACAAAAAAGGCCTTGAAATTATCAAGACCTCCTTTTGTCGAAAATATATTTTGTTGTCTAGCTTTTACCTAGAATTTCAGCTACTTTTTGCTCTAAGGCAGGACCTCTTAGGTCTCTTGCTACGATAACACCGTTTTCGTCCAATAAAAATGCAGCAGGAATCGCATTGATGTTGTACAAACGTGCAATCGGGTCTTGGAAGCGTTGCAAATTGGAAATATGATTCCAAGCCAAACCATCAGAAGCTATAGCATTGGTCCAATGTTCTGCCTTATTGTCCAGGGAAACTCCCAATACATCAAAACCTTTTTCGTGATACTTTTGATAAACAGAAACTATATTCGGGTTTTCTGCACGGCAAGGTTTGCACCATGCTGCCCAAAAATCGACCAACGTTAGTTTGGCGTTGCTTGTAACATCGCTAAGGGCCAGTACATCACCATTTGGGGTAGGGGCAGAAAAGTCTGGTGCGACCGCACCAACTTCAGTGGATTTTAAATTTTCCAACTGTTCACCAACTTTTTTACCGGGTTCAGTTGCTTGCATCTCTGGTGTTAGTCCTTCAAACATGGTTTTAATCTCATCAACCGGAAGGGCTTTAGTAGCCAATAAATTACCGACAATCAAAACAGAGATGAATGCATCGGGATGGTCTTTGACATAATCTATATTAAAGTTCTTGGCATCTTCCTGAAACTCGATAAATTCTTCACGCAATGCGGTAACAGTAGCCGTATCTTGCTGTTGTGCGGCCATGCGCATGTCGTTTTGCATGGACCTGGCACGTTGTGATAATTTACGGGACTCGGTTAAAAAGTCCATAAACAACTCATTTTGCGCTGTACCTTTAAGCTTTGCCTGGTCTATGCTGTCTTTTTGGAACTCAATTTCAATATTTCCATTTTCCACAATAACTGGGACATTGCCACGAGCTTTGTCCACAAAAATGTAGTGCATTTTTGGTTCGACTTGGTTTCCGCTGAATGTAAATAAACCATTCTCAACGGTTGTAGTGTCAATGTCTATTAATTGGTTAATGGAATCTGTGGTCTTTAAAAATATCTGGGTGCCATTTTCGGGTTCACCGGTAATAGAGCCTCTTAATGTGTATCCCTTAGGGTCGGAATTACAGGATGTCAAAAATAAAACACCTAAGGATAACGCAAATAATTTTTTCATTTCAAAATATTTAGAGTGCTAAGGTATTCAATACTTATGGCATAAAAAAACCCTTGACTCTATAAGAATCAAGGGTTAACTTTTTATTTAGAACTGATTAGAACTGATATCGAATACCTAGGGCAATATCAAAATCAAAATCGTTGTCAAAGCCATCGTAACCAAGTATACCAATTTCTGGTCTAAAATCCAGCGATAGCAATAGTGGTATATCAAAATTGTATTCCACACCAATGTCACCTGCCGCAAATACAAAAAGTCCATCGTTATCGGAATCAAAATTTGGATTAGGTTCAAAATCTACACTTCCTAATCCACCACCAACACCGTAATACCAATTAAAATTACCATCCAATTGATGCACCCATTGGTATATTCCGGCCAATTTAAAGGCGTCAAAATCCCTACTGTCTCGCCAACCTAGGTCAAACTCGGCTCGGTGATACTGTCCAATGGATTTTTGGTAAGAAATCTCAGCTCCAAAGCCGTCACTGTCTCCCAATCTAAGCCCTAGGGCATGTTCTGATATGTTTTGTGCGCTTAGGCTAGCTGTTGCAAACAAAATAAATACTGAAAATAATGTGGTAATCTTCATGAGATTCTCGTTAAGTTAAAAATTAGAGATAGTTTTGTAACTAGATTTACGTTCGAAAAACTGTTTTGGTTCCCTAAAAGTATTCCAAATTGATTAAAAGTTTGTTAAAAAACCTTTCAGAAGCATTGGAAGGCGAGTTGTTGTTCGATGATTTGAGCAAAGCAATCTACGCTACGGATGCTTCAGTATATAGAAAGCTACCGACAGCGGTGGCCTACCCTAAAAATGTTGCCGATTTAAAAAAACTGGTCGCATTTGCCAACACAAACAAGGTCGGACTTATTCCTAGGACAGCGGGTACTTCATTGGCCGGTCAATGTGTTGGGGAAGGCATTGTAGTCGATGTTAGTCGCTACTTCACCAAAATAATCAGTTTGGATAAGGATAAGAAGCAGGTTACGGTACAACCAGGTGTGGTTCGTGATGAGCTTAATCAATATTTAAAGTCCTTTGGTCTTTTCTTTGGCCCAAATACTTCTACGTCCAACCGTTGTATGATTGGTGGGATGGTAGGGAATAATTCATCGGGAACTACATCCATTCAATATGGAGTAACCAGGGACAAGGTTTTGGCAATGCAATGTGTTTTGTCTGATGGAAGTGATGCATTTTTCTCCAACCTTTCCAAAAAGGAATTTGAGGAAAAAAAGAGGGGGGATTCGCTGGAAGCCAAAATCTATAACAAGTTATTCGATGAACTTTCCAATCCTGAAATCCAGAACAATATAAAAGCAGAATTCCCAAAACCCAGTATCCACAGACGAAACACGGGGTATGCAGTGGATGAATTGCTCAAAAACAACATTTTTGGAGAAGATGAAACCGAATTCAATCTCTGTAAGCTACTATCAGGAAGTGAGGGTACACTTGCATTTACTACCGAAGTAACGCTACAACTGGATGATTTACCGCCATCATATGCCGCAATGGTGGCCACCCACTATAAAACCTTGGAAGATTGTTTAAGTGATGTGGCTCCCGTGATGCAGCACAACCTGCACCTATGTGAGATGATGGACAAGGTTATTTTGGACTGCACCAAGAATAACAGGGCACAATTGGCCAATCGTTTTTTTGTGGAAGGAGACCCGGCCGGGATTTTAATGTTGGAAGTAAAAGCGGATTCAAAAGAAGATTTGGACAAACAACTGGACAAACTTTTAAAAACCATTGAAAATTCTGGATTAAGTTATGCCAGTCCTGTTTTGTACGGTGACGATATCAACAAGGCCATTGAACTGCGTAAGGCAGGACTAGGTCTTTTAGGAAATATGGTGGGGGATAGAAAAGCAGTAGCCTGTATTGAAGACACTGCTGTTGCCCTGGAAGACCTCAAGAATTTTATTGGGGAGTTTTCCCAGATTATGAAAGGGTACAATCAAGATGCAGTGTATTATGCCCATGCCGGAGCGGGTGAATTGCATTTACGACCTATTCTCAATTTAAAAAAGGCAGAGGATGTGGTGTTGTTCCGAAGTATTACTACCGATGTGGCGAAACTCACTAAAAAGTTCCATGGAAGCTTTAGTGGCGAGCATGGTGACGGTATTGTACGTGCCGAGTTCATTCCGTTAATGATCGGTGAAACCAATTATGAGCTATTAAAAAGGGTAAAAAACCTCTTTGACCCGAACCTTGTGCTCAATCCAGGTAAAATTGTGGACGCTTATCCGATGGATGAGTCTCTGCGTTACGAAGTAGACCGTGAAGAACCAGTATTGAAAACACTAATGGATTTTTCGGATAGCCAAGGGATTTTAAAAGCTGCCGAAAAATGTAACGGTAGTGGAGATTGCAGAAAAAGCCACCACATGAACGGGGGGATGTGCCCAAGCTATCAAGCCACAAAGGATGAAAAGGATACTACACGTGGTAGGGCCAATGCGTTACGGGAGTTTTTGACCAATTCTGAAAAAACCAATCGGTTCGACCATGAAGAACTCAAAAATGCTTTCGATTTATGTTTGAGTTGTAAAGCCTGTGCCAGTGAATGTCCAAGTAATGTGGATGTTGCCGCATTAAAAGCTGAGTTTCTTTATAATTATCAAGAAGCGAACGGATATTCGTTGCGAAGTAAACTTTTTGCCTATAACACACAATTGAACGCTTTGGGAAGCAAATTTGCTGGCCTCACCAATTGGATGTATGAATCCAAAACCCTAGGTGGTATGCTGAAAAAGGCGGTTGGGGTGGCACAGGAACGGAATTTGCCCAAAGTAGGCCAATTCAATTTCAAAAATCATTTAAAAAAATATAGGGTTAAGCGAACAGATTTATCCAAAAAGCAGGTAGTTCTTTATATTGATGAGTTTGTGAAGTATCTGGATATTCAAGTTGGAAAAGATGCCATTGAGCTTCTCTGTAAACTGGGCTACGATGTGGAACTATTCTATGGCGAAAGCGGTAGGACGTACCTTTCCAAAGGATTCTTGAAACAAGCCAAGAAGTTGGTAGCGAAGAACATGCAAAATTTGAAAGGTATCTTGAATGAAGGAACACCAATTGTAGGTTTGGAGCCTTCGGCAATTTTATCTTTTCGCGATGAGTACCAACGTTTGCACGATGATAAGGACCAATTGCAGAAACTGGCATCCAATTCATTTTTAATTGAAGAGTTTTTGGCCGACGAAATCGCCAAAGGCCATATTTCTTCCGATAGTTTTACCAAAGAGGAACGAACCATTAAAATTCATGGGCATTGCCATCAAAAAGCGTTGAGCAATCAAAAAGTGACGTTTGATGTGCTGAACTTACCAAAAAACTACAAAGTGACAATTATATCGTCAGGTTGTTGTGGTATGGCAGGCTCTTTTGGATATGAGGAAGAACACTACGAAACCAGTATGAGGGTAGGGGGCCTAAAGTTGTTCCCTGCGGTGGAGAAAAGCTCGGAAGACACTTTAATTGCCGCAAATGGGACAAGTTGTAGGCATCAAATTAAGGATGGGACAAAAAGGGAGGCGCAACACCCTGTTTCAATCTTGAGACAGGCCTTGGTTATCTAAAGAATCCTTGTCTATATTTTCTTCGGTTTCGCTGAAATGTTCCTCAGTAAGGTCTTCAATAGTTGCTTCTTTGTCGGTAATGGAAGCGATGAGGTCGTTCATGTCCATTTCCTTTAAATCCTCATCCATAAAGAAAGGGGAGAGCCTATCGTGGTTATAATGATAGATTTTCCAACGCTTGAACGAATATTCCAATGCGGTCAGGTTTTCTACCCAATCACCAGAATTTAGATATGTACAGCTGCCATATTTATTTTCGTAAATCTCTTTTTTAGGTTGATGGATATGTCCACAGACCACATAATCGTAGTCATTTTCTATAGCAAGCTCAGCAGCTGTTTTTTCAAAATCATTGATGTACTTCACAGCACCCTTTACGCTATTCTTAATGCGTTTGGACAGCGAATATTTTTCACGTCCCATTTTGGCCAAGCACCAATTCAGAAAACTGTTGATCAAAATCAAGAGGTCGTATCCATATCCGCCCAATTTGGCCAACCATTTGGCATTTTGTATCGAAACATCAAAGACATCACCATGAAAAATCCATGCTTTTTTACCATCCAAATTCAGTACCAATTTGTCCACCACTTTAAAGTTTCCCATTGAAGTATCACTGAACTTACGGAGCATTTCATCGTGATTTCCAGTAATGTAGTAAACTTCAGTACCTTTGGAAGCCATCCCGATGATTTTTCTCAAAACCTTTAAGTGCGATGGTGGAAAATAACGTTTACTGAACTGCCAAATATCAATAATATCACCATTTAAAACGAGCTTTTTGGGCTGTATACTGTTGAGGTAAGTAATGAGTTCATCGGCATGACAGCCGTATGTTCCCAAGTGAACATCTGAGATAACTGCCAATTCTATCTTCCTTTTTTTCAATGCAATAGGGTTTGTATGCAAAATAAAACGGTAGGAATAAAATAGAAATCAAATCGAAGTCATTAATTCATGAGGATATTGTTAAATAATCATCACCTTGAAACTAAATATGTTACAATAACATTAAGCCAAAACACTGTTTTTGAATTAGATTTGTAACGTTTACCTTTGAGCGCAGCATAATTTTATACCGAATGGCAGGAAATTCTTTTGGACAACTTTTTAGACTCACCACCTTTGGTGAATCACACGGAAAAGCTTTGGGAGGCATCATCGATGGTTGTCCTGCCGGAATTGAATTGGACTTGGAGCAGATTCAATTGGAACTGAACCGCAGAAAACCAGGGCAATCAGCCATTGTAACCCAACGTAAGGAGCCCGATACGGTTGAAATTTATTCTGGTGTTTTCGAAGGAAAGACTACTGGAACGCCTATTGGTTTTGCGATCCACAATACCAACCAAAAATCCAAAGATTACTCACATATCAAAGATTCCTACCGACCATCGCATGCTGACTATGTATACGATAAAAAGTACGGTTTCCGTGATTACCGCGGAGGTGGAAGAAGCTCAGCCCGCGAAACGGCGAGCAGGGTAGTGGCAGGCGCCATTGCAAAGCAGTTTTTGAGTGATATTAAAGTAAATGCCTTTGTCTCTCAAGTTGGGGAGATGAAATTGGACAAGTCATATCAAGAATTGGATTTTTCCAAGATAGAATCCAATGCAGTTCGTTGTCCGGATACCGAAATGGCCCAGAAAATGGAGGACTATATCAAATCCATTAAGAAAGAAGGAGATACCATTGGTGGTGTTATAACTTGTGTCATTCAAAATGTACCGGTCGGTCTTGGTGAACCTGTTTTTGATAAGCTACATGCCAAATTAGGTGAAGCCATGTTGTCCATCAATGCGGTAAAAGGTTTTGAGTACGGAAGTGGCTTTGCTGGAGTTGCCATGAAAGGAAGCGAGCACAACGATGCCTTTAATCAAGATGGAACTACAAAAACCAACCGTAGCGGTGGAGTTCAAGGAGGGATAAGTAACGGAATGGATATCTACTTTAACGTAGCGTTTAAACCTGTAGCCACAGTTTTACAATCTTACGAAACCATCAACAAGGAAGGTGAAAAGGTAACTGCCCAAGGAAAGGGAAGGCACGACCCCTGTGTTGTTCCAAGAGCGGTTCCCATTGTAGAGGCAATGGCCGCATTGGTTTTGGCAGATTATTCACTTTTGGCCAGAACTAACAAAATCTAACTGACCCGTTAGGTGGTTTCCAATCAATAAAGTATCTTACCGACCATAATTTTACTTTATGAAGAAATTGGAATTGCACTGGCAAATCCTGATCGGGATGCTACTTGGTATTCTTTTTGGATTTGCAATGACCCAAATTAGTTGGGGTAAGGAATTTGTATCGGATTGGATTCAGCCTTTAGGGACCATTTTTGTAAAACTACTTAAACTTATTGCTATACCCTTGATCGTAGCATCTCTGGTCAAAGGTATCTCAGACCTCAAAGACATCTCAAAATTTAGGAATATTGGTTTAAGGACCATTGCAACATATATTATTACTACGGTGGTGGCCATAACCATTGGTCTACTTTTAGTAAATGTAATGAATCCGGGAAGTGGAATTGCTGATGAAACGGTAACCAAACTTACCGAAACTTATGCAGGTGATGCCGGAGTGACTTCTAAAATTGAAGAAGCAACAAGACAAAAAGATAGCGGACCATTGCAATTCTTGGTCGATATGGTGCCCGACAATGCTTTGGCTGCTATGACCGATAACGGTTTGATGTTACAAGTTATTTTCTTTACCATTTTTCTTGGTATTTCCATGTTGTTGATCGGGGAGAAAAAGGCTAAACCATTAAAGGATTTCTTTGATACATTGAACGATGTTGTCCTAAAAATGGTGGATTTAATCATGTTGACCGCTCCTTATGCTGTATTTGCTTTGTTGGCAGGGGTAGTGGTTTCTTCAAGTGATCCAGATTTATTATTGGCATTGTTAAAATATGCCGGAGTAGTGGTACTGGGTCTGGTTCTTATGATTGTTTTTTACTCTATTGTTGTTGCAGTTTTTACCAAAAAGAACCCATTTTGGTTTTTAAAAGAAATCAGTCCTGCACAATTATTGGCATTTTCCACCAGTTCCAGTGCGGCCACCCTACCGGTGACCATGGAAAGGGTAGAGGAACATATTGGAGTGGACAAAGAAGTATCCAGTTTTGTGCTTCCAGTGGGTGCTACAATCAACATGGATGGTACTAGTTTGTACCAAGGTGTTGCGGCAGTATTTATTTCCCAAGCATTAGGCTTTGATCTTACTTTTGGCGATCAGTTGACCATTGTATTGACCGCACTTTTAGCTTCGATTGGTTCTGCAGCTGTTCCCGGAGCGGGAATGGTAATGTTGGTGATTGTATTGGAGTCCATTGGGTTTCCACCAGATAAATTGGCCATTGGTCTTGCCTTGATTTTTGCAGTGGACAGACCTTTGGATATGTGCCGAACTGTAGTAAATGTTACAGGTGATGCAACGGTTTCCATGCTCGTGGCCAAATCAGTGGGTAAACTTGGAAAACCACATGTTCACGATTGGGATGAGCACTATGATGAAGTGAAATAATCACGACTTTATCGTTATAACTAGTAAATCTGATATGTCACTTCGATTGATTTTCGGAGAAAATTATATCGAGAAGTAGTTGTATGTAGTGGCACAGGAATGAAAACATACTACGTTTACATTTTGTCTTGCTCCGATAAGACCTATTATACAGGTGTCACTTCAGATTTGACCGAAAGACTAGAATCTCACCAAAGAGGAAAATATGCGAACAGTTATACGTATTCAAGAAGACCTGTTGAACTGGTATACTACTGTGAGTTTACTGAGCCAATGAAAGCAATAGCTTTTGAGAAGCGAATCAAAAAGTGGTCACGACAGAAAAAGAAAGCACTTATTGATGGAGAATACGATAAGCTGCCTAATCTGGCAAAGAAAAAATTTAACAGCAAATAGTTTTTGAATATATGTCACTTCGAGTGATTTTCGGAGAAAATTGTATCGAGAAGTGTTTCTTGTTAGAATGTATTTACGTTCACCGCTTAAGAGTTCTCGATACGTTTTCCATTCACTCTGTTCATAGAAAACACTCGAACTGACGGGGATAAATCATGAAGGGGTCACTTGTAGTAAAATTGTACCAAGAAGTGCTACCCCAAAAACTTTGCCTTGAGCTCAGGTGTGGGGATCATGCAAGATTCCTTTTTCCCGAACCACTTATAGCGATTTTTGGCAACAAAGTCATAAATGCTATTTCGGATAGAAGTAGGAATCCATGTGAAAATAGCGGACAACTTCCATAATCCACCAAGTTCTTGTGCAATTTCCAGAGCAGCATCAGATTTGGTATAGTAGGCCACTCCGGGCTCAATAAGGATAATGGAGTCCACCTTGGTCCTATCGATATGGCGCTGATTTACCAGTTCCTGTCCCACTTCGCTTTGTAGGGCCGCATAGCGGAACACATCTTTTTTGTCCCGTTTGATGACAAACAGAACAGAGCTGTTGCATAGGTTGCACACCCCATCGAACAATATGATTTTTTTATGGTTTTGCATGGTGCAAAGATAAAAGAAGTCGTGGGTAAAAGGTTTGGAATGAAATAGGTATTGTTTGATTTGGTTTTAATCCAATGGACTTGGTTGCCTAATGTTGTGATTCCAGGGCCAAACGTGCCATATCCCTTGAAAGCGAAAATGCGTTCCTTCGATTTCCAAAACTATTGGACAGTACCGTGGTCACCATATTATGATCCATAAAAATTGAAAAAAAAGTACTTGCTCCTGGCTGTGATCCTCCATGCTGGATAATTCTACCTAGCTTGGGATCATGGTATACGGCCCATCCAAAACCATAAGGGTCATCACCAATGGCCGGGGCCAATTCATCTGTTGCATTGATCATCATTTCAAGGGAACTGCGCTCAACCAGTTTGTTGTGCAATATTGCTTCTCCAAACTTAAGAAGGTCTTTTGCGGTAGATTGTACTCCTCCGGCCGAATATATGATACTTAGATCGGTTTTTGGGCTTTTTATATAGGTTGAGCCTACTTTGAGATAGAGCCTTGAATCGTTCTTGTTTTTTTGTCCATCTTCTTCAAGACCGGTGTTTATCATTCCTGCAACGTCCCAAATGTATTGTTTCATATATTCTCCATAGCTCATATGGGTCACATTCTCTATGATAGCCCCTAAGACAGTATATCCGTAGGAAGAATATAAGAAGCGGGTTCCTGGTTCAAACTCCAGTTCCTTGTGTTTAAAGGACTCCAGCGCAGCTTTTAGTGAGGTATAGTGTGTAAACGAGAGTGCATCCCAATTTGATGAATAATGAGGAATTCCAGAGGTGTGCTTTAGTAATTGCCTAATGGTAATGTCCCCCTTGGCTTTTTTGGGAAAATCGGTGAGATATGTTTGTATGGGTTTATCCAAGTCCAGAACCCCTTTTTCATACAATTGCATAATTGCTATGGCCGTCATAGGTTTGGTTATGGAGGCTATTCGCATCAGGGTGTTATCGTTGGTTCGTATCCGGTCCCTTTTATTACAGAAACCACCACCACTTACATACTGCCCGCAATTCTCAATGTACAATCCTGCGGTTACGCCCAAAAAGTTATGGGAGGCCAATTGCGCATCGATCAGTTGGTTTGCTTTGTCTTCCAATTGGTTGTCCAGTGAAAAGGTTGTGTTTACGCAATTAAAATTTACTTCACTTTTACTTTTGGGGACATCTACCGACCGAAATGGGTTCAGGGATAAGGGTTCAACAACCCAAAACATCCCAATGGCCAGAAGGGCAGTCAGTATCAGGAGTGTGTTTCTTTTTTTCATTGGATGGTGGTATTGATTATTTGACGAAACACGGTCAAAGTACTTACAATGTAATGGTTAAGTGATTATTGACGATAATTTTCCTCCATGCTTGACCCATACCACTATCTGGATAATCGATTCTATTTAGACAAGCTTTTTATCCAGTATTTACTCCTTAAGTTGTTTAACCGGTCAATTCCGAGTAGACTTTTGTCAATACCCTGCCATCTTATAAATTTCATCAGGGGTAAGTTCACTGAGTTCAAGAACGCTTTTACCGGATTTGGCCATTGCTTTTCGAATTAGATAGTTTCCGGTTCGGTAACCAACCGCCAACCTACCATCAGGATGTTGGAACATCCAATGTTGATAGTTTGCATTGATCGGCAACGACCTAATTTCCTCTACCCATTGCTCTGCAATGGCTGCTTCAGGTGGAGTATCGGCTTCCATGGTCTCCCCGGTATATTCCTCGGAGAATACAACGGCGAGCCCCTCATTTATGGCCGCGATGGATATGCCCGGGCCATAAACATTGTCCTGAATGGCCCAACCACGTGATAAGTGGTGGAATTCGTGAAAAATGGTATGTTTTAATGCCGTTTGCGTGGCTTTGGTCACGCCGCCCGGAAATTTCTCTGAAATTTGAATGAACACAACGGGAGGGGTATTGGTTTCCGTACGCCCGGTAACGCCTCCGACCACGTCAAGGTCCCAATCTACAATTTCCAAGGATACGTTTATGCTGTCCGGTAGGGTAGGCAGTAGGGTCCGGATTTCTTTTTCTGATTCCAAAACTACTTCGCGAATGAGTTCTTTTTGTGATGGGGTGAATGCGTTTGCGTCCTCTTTAAAAGTGATGATGGAACTTGTGGGTTCCGTGTTGTTTGGGGCATTTTTGCAATTGCTGATTACCATGGTTGCAAGAACCAACGATAGGATTTTGATTGATTTCATTGTATACTGTTTCACCTGTAGACTTCCCAAAAGCAATTTTGTTACACTGGAATCAAAGAGAAATCCAAAAATGTAATTTTTGGATTTCTCAGTCGTCGCTATTCTACTCATGTCGAAATGACAATGGGGCTGTAAACCAAAAGGCTACAAGATATAATCCTGTAGGAGCAAGGAAATTACCAATACTTTAACGACCGAGAAAGGTCTCGATTAATTTTCCAAAAGAATTTCATCACTGGTTGGTAAAATAATGAGGAAGCGGACTTTACTTCTTAAGTTGCTTTAATCGGTCAATTGCGTTTTGATTCTGGGAATTTAAGTTTAATGACTTTTCAAAACTTTCTATTGCTTTGTCTTTATCATCCATAAATAGATAAGCTTCCCCCAAACTATCAAAAAGATTTGCAGAATTTGGATAAAGTTTTGTTGCCAATAAAAAAACATGTATTCCTTGTTCCGATGTATTCGGGTTGAAAACGAGTTGCAATCCAAGTGTGTTAAGATTATTTTCAGGAATTTCCATTATTGGGTGTTCTTTTTTGGTTGCAACATACAAGTCGTAAAGCTTATTATAGTCTTGCTGCAAGGCCAATTCATTAAAATCTTTGAAAGTGAAATTTTGACTGTTGGCTTTTTTGGACTGTTTGGTCAAAAGACCTTTTTTAATGCCATTATTGAGTGCATTGTTCTCAATAAATTTTAATGCACTTCCATCGTTTTTTAAATAGGCGTTTAAAAAGTTTAAAGCGTAAACCGAAACCAATTTATAGGATTCCATAATTTCAGGATCATTTTTGTCCTGTCTTTTATCTCTTTGCCCGAAAAGAATACCTAGTGTGCTAAAATAAGAATGAGTTAGATTTTGAAACTTTAAACGATATGCATTACTATTTGTGATACTATCGAACAATTGAAATTTTATATTTAACTCGGGATCAATATTATCTTCTTTAAGAACTTGTTCAGGTATATCTTTCTGTGCCATATGAATGTATGGAACGTCTACCTTCTCTGGTTCAAAAAACGGTGATTTTTTTAATAACCCGTATTGATACCTTTCTGTACCATCAAGACTGACAACTGCTTTTATTTTATCATTTCTGGTTATAGCAAGTATGTTCGCTAAACCTCCAAAGCTGAAACCCATAGTTGCGATTTTGTTAGTGTTGGCAATTGGAAACTTTGAAACCTCTTTTATTAAAAACTCCACATCTCTGGCTTGGGTTTCCATCTCCTTCGCATTATTTCTGCCAAACCAACGCGTTTCGGTTCCTCTGCTTGGGCTGGAGATCACAATATATCCGTGACAGGCCAAATATTCACAAAGCGCAAAATTTTCTATGGACGATGCCTGATAACTTGGTGCGTAAACTACAACCGGGAATTTACTGTTTCCAAATTCCAATTCCGAGTAGGCTTTTGTTATTTCCGTAAGATGTTCTTGGTTTTCAGTTGTGTTCGCATAGTAAAACCATTTTAGTATTTCTTCATTTGGCAAGTGCTCCCATTCCTCTTCTTCTTTTAGGATTTCCAAATAATCCAAAACCTTCAATTGTTTTTTGCCATTGGTATTTTGGCGTGAAGGATACCAAATACTTATAGGGATCGGTCTAGGAATTTTTTGATTGACAAAATCATAAATCCTACTGTAAGTTCGTGTGCTGTCAGAAATGGTATAATGTTTAAATCCAACACTATAATTTCCAAAATCCAAGTCAATTTTGTTTAATGAGGTTTGCCCATTGGATATTGTGGATAGCAGGATAAAGGTTGTAAATAGTAGTAATCGCATTATTTTGGAGTTAGTGTTCACAATTAGATATATAATGGTTTGATGACCGTTACTGTTGTTTTTTAAATTACCCAGCTGATTTATTCTGAAAGATTAAGTTGCCATGAAATGCCATATTTGTCTTCGCACCATCCGAACTTTTCACCAAATCCGTAATCCCCTTCGCCATGGTAATTATCCAGAGGGACCATAACGTGGCCTCCATTTGAAGAAAGTTCTTCGAACAAAGTTTGTATCTCATCTTCAGAGTTGCAGGAAACAAAAAGCGATACCCCGGGCGTAAATGACCAAGCGTGATCATAATTACTTTCGGAAACCATATACTCCACACCATTTAATTTAAACACCCCATGTTTTATAAGCTCTGGTGTTCCTCCTGCCTCACCTGCTGGGTATTTTGTTATGCTTTTAATTTCCGAGTTTGGGAAGATGGAAGTGTAGAAATTTATAGCTTCTTCGGCTTTTCCGCATTGAGCACCTACAAATGTTAGAAATGTGGTTGTTTTCATTTTTTTTGAGGTATGGTCCAGACGAAATTTGCTGTACCGAATTACTGCCAAGTTGTTTAGCTACCTGTAAAATACAATTTTATACCCCAAAATGGAATAAAATCGCTGTCATTCCAAACAGACCAAAGGGAGTGTGAGAATTTTAGAAACTACATTTTGGATTTCTTAATGGTCGCCGTGCTCCTTATGTCGAAATGACAATGGGGCTGTAAACCAAAAGGCTACAAGATACAATGTTAATTAAGGGAGCGGGTAGTACGGTGCCATTACGCAGAGCCATTGTTTTACTTTCGTTATTTATTCGTTTTGTTCAATAAATTGGTATGTCTTCTTATCAAGGTTAAGAATAACGTGATAGTTTCCAGGTTTTACTTGAATATTGTTGCCAAAGGATAAAGTATTTCCATTGGGAAAAGTGTCGCCCCCCCAATTAAAATTCCAATTTTCTCCTTCTCGGAATTTTACCGAACCTTTGGTTAGATTAAAATCTCCTTCCCAGATAGCTTCTAATTCATTTGTTAAAGTCAATGGGAGGTTGGTGCTCCAATTATTATGTGGTGTAGCATCTCCTATTAATCCAATATCGGAATAAAGTAATTTTACATTGGGATAATAGTCTTGGATAAAGGTTTTATTAGTGTTTGCTATTGCTATCAAATCATCAATAAAAATTAAATGCGTTGATTTTATACTTTTTACAGATTTTAATGCATTTAGAAATACAGGATTCTTAATTAGTTCGAATGCCTTATCAATATCGGTCTCACTAAAAAAATTGGAGTCCATATTTTCAAAATCATTTATGGCAGAATAACCGAAAACAATACTGGGATATGGTATGTTCGATTTCTCTAAAAAAGGCAAGATAATCTTCCTGTTGTAGTTAAATCCTTCGTTTATGGTACTGCCATAAGAAGATAGGCTCTTATTCAAATTACTTTGTTTCTTGTTATGAGGATTGAATTTGAGATAACCGATGAGATATGAAATTTCCGAGTTTGTCCCGGATGGTTCTGTATCTAAATAATACAATAGATGAGGGAGTAATTCTTTATCTATTTCATCTGCATGTTGAACTAGGTCATCTATAATTTTAATTTGTTGGGATAATTGATATCTTGTTAGTTTGAGATTATCTGAATCTTGGTCTACAACTGTAAATATTTGTTGTAAAACAGCTTTAAATTCATCCTCGTTTTTTCTTGATTCATTCCAGTTATTTAATTGTAATGCGATTACAATCCCAATAACCACGAGAATAATTTCCCCAATGGCATATTTCAGATACTTTCCAGTTTTGCCTTCTGAAAGTAATCTTTGTCTAACTTTTCTAAAGAATTTTATCATTGGTCAATCGTTGGTTATAATAAAGCACAACGTTTTTAATGTTTTATGGGCCTTTGCCATTTGTCCCATACTTCACTCAAATCAACACCTGTGCTCTCAGACATGATCGGTTCAATTTCATGATACTTAAATGCTCTTTTATTGGTTTCGGTCCATTTCAATAATCCAAGCATAGCATCTTTGAATGATTTTTCACCTTTTGTCTCTTTTTGTATCAGTACATCAAGGTCGTGTGCCAAAAGCGCTCCTCTGGAGAATAGATTTTTCCCTATTCTAAAATCAGAGGCATATTGGGTTGAACCTAGAAGAGACAATTCCTTTAGGGTTTTGGTTTTGATAAAATCCGGTGCAGTGTCCAAGTTGGACTTCCACCAGTTCAATATACCGTCATTCTCAAGGATATTTTGGAAAGAAGCATACCATATAAACCCCTCATTTAACCAGATGGTTTCTATAAGTGGTGCCACTTGCCACGCAAATGGGCGGTATCCTTCACCATAGGATCGTAACGGCATCCATGAATGTCCCATGTGATGTAGGATGGTTCCCAAATCCCTACTGGGATTATATTCCTGCGTAATATCCCTGTGTGCCGTCATACTGTTTAAATGCTCCATATTAAAGCCGTAGTCATGTCTTGCCGATATAGGTTTCAGAAACTCATACACCAAGGTGTAATGCGGCATGGGAACGTATCCAAAATAATAGGCAAGTTTCTGTAGCGATAATAAACCTGTATTTCCAATACCTTCCAAATCATTGGTTGTCGCTGCATAGGCCGCTACAAATAAAGGGATTTGCGCTTCTTCAACACGAATCACCAGAACGCCCTCGCCCATGAGGTACTGCGCATCAACCAGTACTGCATAGTTTTCAACCTCAAAACTATCCGTTCCGTATTGTCGGTCGGTATCAGGTCTTAAGGTGCTGAAAATAGGCCATGAAGGGTCGGTATTGATGGTTAAATTGATGGCCTCTGCTTCCAGTCCTTCAATAAAGCCGAAAACGGAATAGCCAAGCAGTCCCAGATAGTCTTTTCTGGCTTTGGAACTTGTGGAGGCATCCAATAAATCAATTTCCATTTTTTGTATGTCGACCGTATAACTCACCTTATTCAGAAGATCATTACTATCCCCAAACGTAAAGAAGCTTCCGTCTCCTATCATTCCTGATAATTGCTTACCTGTAGTGGTATAACCAACAACATCATCAATAAAGGCTAGGTAGTTTGTTAGAATATAGGTTCCAGGTGCACTTCTTGGAATTATTAGCTTAATGGAGTCGGCGTTTAACGTATCAAATTCCAGTTCAATATTGATTTTATCCGAACCCGGTGTATAATCAAGTGTATATCCGATTGGGTTTTGCGCAAACGAAATGTTAAAACAAATAATCAGTAAAAAGTGTAGCGTAATTTTTTTCATTTCGTAAGTGTTGTGTAACGGTCTGTTGTATGGTTAGTTGCATGGGCAAGCAACTAAGTTAGTAAAGAAAAGGGAATAGTTCATTGCTTTGGATTTTACAATTCATAAAAGTAATTTTCAGTTTCTTTCAAGATTACATTGAATTTTCATGAGCAACGTTATTTGCCATAAATAACCCATTCTCTTCAGAAACTTTATACTTTTTCAAACTAATTGGATCAGGAGTTTAATAAACTGATCCAAATTGCCAATGTTCTATTGTAAATCAGTGTTTAATCGAAGCCAAATGAAAGCTAAATTTTAATAGTTAATCACTAGCACCATTTTTTATTGATTAAGTTGTTCATAGTGCACTGTGAATTAGAAAACTTCATTGATCTTAATAATATCACCTATTGAGAAAATAGGGTCATTAATACATCCGTTTGAATGTTGTCGGCTTTTTCCCTAATTGGAGACTCCATCATTGTATTGAAATTTGTGGCCAGAAATACAATGGCATTCAATTCGGGTAGATAGATCAACACGCATCCAGCACCAATACCGCCACCTGAATGTCCTACACCATAAGTCACATCCAAATCATAATAAGTTAATCCTAAACCATATCGTTTCTCTCCTTTTTCATTGGTCACCCATTCCTGCATCATTTCCAAAGTTTGGGGTTTGAGCAGTTTTCCTTCCACTAAACCTTTCAAAAATTGTACAGCATCCTGTGTTGTTGTTATGAGGCCATCATCGCCACGCATTGAAGCCACATTGGATCTTTGCAATTTAGAAACATTTACAGGTAGGCTTACCTGTAAGACATCCCAATAAGCATCTACCAATTTTAGGTCTGACAAGTAATTATCTTTGGTCAGATAAAATGTTGAATCCAAATTTAGTTTATCAAAAATCACCTTTTTCATATAGGTACCATGGTCGCCTGTTATTTTATCGGCGATCAATGAAAGCACTTCATAATTGGTGTTTCGATATTCGTATTTGGTCCCAGGTTCACAAGTTAAGCTACCGTTCTGTATATAGGATAACATTTCTGGAACTGAAATTATCGTAGGTGGGTCCTGCATGATCCTGGAAACCATCAATGGATTTGTACTGTATTCAGGAAGCCCCGATGTATGGTTCAAAAGCATTTTGACCGTAATCTTTTCAAAACCTTCAATGGAATTTAACCAAGGATAGTCCAAGAATTTATTGATCGGGTCTTCTAGATCAATCTTTCCCTCTTCATAAAGTTTTAAGATAATTACTGCCATATATGTTTTGCTTATGCTTTGTAAATAAAACTTATGGTTTACGGTAAGTGGAGTTTTTCTCTCCAAATTGGCATAGCCATCGGCATAGGACCACACTCCCGTATCGGGGGTATAAACCGAAATTCCAAGACCGGGAATACCCATGTCCAAATATTTTTTAAATACCTTTTTTAAAGCTTCCTGCTTTTCTTTTGGAAACTCAACGGTTTGTGAAAACGTGTTTATGGACACAAGGAATGTACATACTAAAATAAATGCTGTTCTTTTCATGATTAAAGATTTTGAGCAAATATTATGGGATTCAAGTGAATACCATGAATAGTTTTTTGTCGTTTTCTTGAAGTGTAGCAAATTTCAGTATGAAATGTAGCAATTGCATTTCATCAGTCATGAGATGTAATACTTACCCATCGCTTAAAATCTGGGGCAATGGTTCTACTTACAATAATTTTATCGGGAAGGTTTTTAGTTTGGTATATGGATACACTTAATTTGCCATTAATATCCCTACTGTAATTTTTAATTAAATCTCTATGAAGAATAAATTTTCTATTTAGTCGATAGAAAAGTTCTTGGGGTAGTAATGGCATAATTTTGTTGAGCGAATTATCAAGGACAAAATTCTTGTTTTCCTTCGTTTTTAAATATGTTGCGCCATCATCAACATAAAATGCAGAAATCGATTCAAAAGGTATTGTTTCAACAGTTTTCCCCAATTGAACTTCAAATCCGTGTAGCCGGAGTTTCTTGTCTTTTTCGCGAAGCGACTGCGTTTTTAGCCATTGGTCATAAAAATACATTCCAATGTAAATCCCATTGATGACCAATATCCAAATAAAAAAGATAAAAAGATTATAGGTATAGAATTTTATGGGCAGGGGGTGGTCCCCAAAAATTTCATTTATTACAACGGTAGCCAGAATAATAAACCCTTGCGCAAAAATGTTGGTCAATAACAATTGCAAAAATAAGCGCTTCATCAAGGCCTTATCGTAGGGCAATCTTCGATCTAAAAATCTTATTATAACCCTTATAATCCACCATGCAACATAGCCTTGAGCCGTATCTATCAGGTAAGTGGTATAGGTGTACCAGTCCCAACGAATATTGGTATAGGTTAAATGGTAATTAATGGTATTAATAAAAGGTATTAATATTAGGAATATAAGGGTGTCGTTGTATTTGTCGAGATATTTTGAAAACATCAAGCGAAGTTTAGTCTAAAGATACTTCCATTTTCTTTTGAAATAATATTATTACGGTTTGTTATAATAAAGCACAACGGTCTCGGCCATGATTTCGTTATGGCTGGCGACTGGTGAGCTACGGCCACAGGACGAAACCATTTCTTTGGTTATTGGTTTTCTTAAAAGTAGGGAATTTTGTTTAGGGAGGAGGGGAGCGATGAATTATTGCCATTGTTTGCAACCCTCCCTAAATGGGATAAAATCGTCGTCATTTCGAACCGACCGAAGGGAGTGTGAGAAATCTGAATGGTTACAGGAGTTTTCTCAATCGTCGCCGTGCTCCTCATGTCGAAATAGCGATGGACGGTGTAAACCAAGCGCCCCACAAGATACAATCTTGCGGTAGCGGGGGATAGATGCATTACTATATTATTTATTTAAGAAAGGAATCCGAAATATACTTTATAAATTCAGGTGTAACAGAACGCCAGTAGCTCCAATTATGAGCTCCATTCTGGATCCTGAATTCATGTTCTATACCTTTCTTTTTAAGAACAGTATGTAACATTACATTATTCGGGGATAAGTGGTCATCATCACCACAACTGATATACAACTTTATCCCACTCTCTGTATCATCAGGTAAATTTTCGTAATACGCAAAAACATCATACGGTTTATACCATTCCATCAATCCTTTTTCATTAACATTCGGATACCTTTTTCTCAAATATTCGTAATCATATTTTCTTACAGCACCAGCCAATGCACAGGCAACAGAAAATTCTTCAGGGTGGTGTTGGATATATTGTATAACAGCTGCTCCTCCCAATGAAGCACCTGCCAAAGCCCTGCTGCCCCTCTCTGTTCTGCAACGATAATTTTTTTCTATGTAGGGCATGAATTCATCAAAAAAGTAATTTTCAAAATTAAAATCACCTTCGGGGTCATTCCAATAACTGATTCTTTTTGTGTCGAAGTTGGCGTCGGGTGTTACAACTATCATTGGTGCAATTTCACCACTTTCAATGGCTTTATCCAAATATTGTTTCAATCCTCCATAATAGTACCATGATTGCTGATTTGGAATCGTGTTAGACGGACCTGCCGGATGCAATAGATATAAGACCGGGTACGTACGTTCAGACGACTCATAACCCTCTGGTAAATAAATCGAATACTTACGTTCCATATTTAAAATATTACTATGAAGTGTTTTTGAATCGAAAACTTTACTTTGGCTTTGTGCCTGGGTGTTAATGGCCAAAAAGAGAAAGGATATTAAAAATGTTATGATTTTCATATTGTTCAATTTTAAATAGAAAGGTTGAATTTATTTGAAAAATCTTTTATTCTGAAAGAATTTGTGTTGATTGTCGTGCCGCTAATTGCCATCCTTCTTTGATTTTTATTTCATCACTTCATTGTCCAACAGCAACGGGTAGTTGCCATAATGAAACTGATTAAGAACAAATTTAATACTTTCATAATATTTATATTTTTGAACCAATGTACATTTTAGAAATTGATTTCCCTTTTTTAAGTGACACACAACGGTCTCGGCCATGATTTCGACCTTTGGTTATTGGTTTTCTTAAAAGTAGGGAATTTAGTTTAAGAAGAGGAGGGGGACGATGCATTATAGCCATTGTTTCAACACATTTTTATTAATGGTTAAATTGAGGCAGACCGTCCAGGAAAGTATCAGTAAAAAAGCGGTTTTCTGAACTATAGGAGAATATTGGGTTAGATTTTCATTGTAGTAAAAGAAGTTGTTTAACCCAACAATGATCATACAAAACACACCCATTACCATTAAAACGGTTAATTGGTTTTTGTGAAGTGCTCGTAACATTCCTATAATGACCAAGGTGCCAAATACACTTAAGATAGTTGTCATAATATCATGGTATTTGGTGAAAATGAAACTTGCTGACAACATTCCTAAAGTTCCCGAGATTCTAATTATTATTTTCCAATTTCTGCTTTTTTCAAAGTGATCTGCAAACTGAAAGAAAAAGATGATCATACTAGCGCAAAGGATGGTTATGCCGGCAATGGCAACGGGTCTTGCTTGATTTTGAACCCCATTCAAGCCGTTTTCACGCATTAAGTTGCACCAATGATTGTTGAGCCAATCAAAACCTGCTGAATTTATATCTGCCAGCGAACCGCCGGGGTATAGTTTGGAAGCATAAATGTAAATACCGATGAACACCAGTATTCCTATGGTAGGAAGAAATTTTAATAAGCCTTTTGGGTTTAGCATATCCCTCGGTTTTTACAAACATGCTATCATGTTCTTGGCTATGATCGTTTGTTGTCTTAAAAGTAGGGAATTTAGTTTAGGGGAGGAGGGAAACAATGAATCAAAGCCATTGTTGTGCTATCATTATTTATCAATTTCATTATTTACCTGATGTAATAGAGCATTTATCTTTGGGGTGAATTTTTCGATGGTATTTTTCGCACTGGATGCTCTCCATTCAATATCTGCAAGAAGCCAAATAAATTCTGGTTTTTGTAAGATATCGTTAGGAATACGATTAACTATCCAATTGTTATTTTCATCAAGATATGGAAACTCACGAAGTGAGAGCAATTGTTCTACATTGGACCTATATCGTCTTGTTGCATGGTCAATTTGAGTTTTGAACAATATCAACTCGAAATCAAAGAAATTTATTAAGTGATTTCGTAGACTATCATTGGAAACACGATCTATTCCAGAAGTTTTTAATGCTTCATAGGGGCCAGTATTGAACTGATAATATCTTCCAATATTTAAATTCCATAATTCGGACTGCAAAGAATCATGAAAAGTAACTCTATTTTGAGTCAAGCTTGTAAAATAATCTACCGTATTCTTTAGAGCTTCATAAGCCTGAATTTGCTCTTGTAAGTTAATTTGGTCTCCCTTCAACCCTCTTTTGATTTCTGATAACATTTTTACTTCATAGGCTCGGTCCTTTTTGGCTTCATTCCAATTATTAATTTGAAGTGCAATCAAAATTCCAATAACCACTAGCACGATTTCTCCAATGGCATAGGTCAGGTATTTTCCAAACTTATTTTCAGAGAGTAGTTGTTGACGGATTTTCCTAAAGAATTTAATCACAAGCGGTTGGTTTCTCTAAAGATAGGATTTTTAATGAATTGGATACTTGTCATTTCGAACCGATCGAAGGGAGTGTGAGAAATGGGAATGGTTACAGGAGATTTCTCAATCGTCGCCGTGCTCCTCATGTCGAAATAACGATGGACGGTGTAAACCAAGTGCCCCACAAGATACAATCTTGCGGTAGCGGGGGAGTAGTTATTTTTAATTCAAGAATGAATTAATTTTTTCTTTTACAATGTTAAGTGATTCTATAAATCCATTAAGAACTTCAAAATGCTTACTGGTGATGTACTCCATGTCTTGAAACGCAGCAATAACTTCATTAGAAATTTCGTTTATCTCGATAGCGTTATAATCTTCAGGGATGTATTTGGCAGAGATTACACTTAATGGTTCCACAAATTTTTCTATCAATTTATTTCTGTTTATTAGAACATTATTCGACATTATTTCTTCGTCATGAAATGCGTCTAAAGTTAATTTAGAATAATCAGTCATAAACTTATCTTCTGCATTGAAACTCCATTTTTTTATACCATCCTCAAACTTTATATCAATGCTACGTTTATTGCATAATTCAAAATAACGAGTGTACAGTAAAAGTCTGTAGGAATAGAATTTTTCTTCGTGATAGTTATACTTTTCAATGTAGGTTCGTATTTCACTTCGTAAAGATTCTCTAAAATCATATAAAGAATAAAGTGAGGTCATTAGTTTGTTTATATCTTGAATTTTTTCCTTGTCATTGAACCCATGTTTTCGATAAATATCTTTAATACTCACAAATTGTAAAAAATCGACTTGTATTTCTGGATAAAATTTCATTTTGAAATCTTTTTTTCCCAAGTAACTTTCTATCGCATCAATTTGATTTGAAATTGGTTGTAGAATTGATTTTAAGTTATTTTTGAAAAGTTCATTTTCAGAGTATTGCAGGGAAATGTCTTCCACTTTTTTATCTCCTTTTTCTCTGCTATAAACGTTCTCAGCAATCCAATATGCTCCAAGAATACTCAAAACCGTTACAGCTAAACTTAAAAAGTCAAACCAATTAGGTGAAGTTGTTTGAAAAAGAAGCTGAAGCATTATCAATGTTTTCGATATTGGTTTTAATTACTGCCAACGGTTCTAAAAAGCGTTGCTACCCTGTAGGACAGCAATATTTTTAGCCATTGTTAGCAAAAGTTTTTATTCCACAATAAACTCACGATCCAAATTGTCTGTTTTCCCAAATTTTATGTAGCCTTTGGTCAATAAATTATAAATAAAAATATCTCGTAAGTAATTCAAACTCTTTTGGTCATTAATAGTAAAAAGTGATTTAAAATCACCTATTAATTTTTTCTTATAAAATTGATATAAACTTTTTTCGCCTCTATATCTGTAATCGTAACCTCTATATTTTTGTTTGGAAAATCTTGAGTCGATAAAATTTTCTAAATCACTTTCCAAGAAGTACTTTTTATTAAAATAGTCATCGTGTTCTTTTCCATTAAAAATGAAAAAGTCACTTATGGTTTTTGAGGATTTAAGTATTTCAGCGAAGTTTTGAATTTTTTTAAGTTTCCAGTTTTTATAATAGAGCTTTAATCCAATTATAATTAAGAGTCCAAATAATAAATAATTGAGATATATGATGTCAAAAGGAATTAAATCAACTATTGAATCTTTTAAAGAGCTTATTTGGGATAATATGTTAACAAATAACAACAGAAATGCAGAAATACCTAAAACTATAAAATTTGAATTTTTCGGTTCGTATAGGCCTTTTAATTGAGTATTAAGTTCTTCCGATTTATCTTCTTGAGCCTTGGTAATAATTTTTTTTAATCTTTCTATTTCGTGTTCTTTAAGAGATAAAGAAACTTTTAATCCTTTATTTTTCTCTTCTAATTGTACTATTAAACTTTTGTCAATTATAGATTGATAGTTTTTTTCATAAACAACAAGTTCTTTTGCTGATTTTGAAAGTTTTAAATTATCTAAGTAAACCTTTAATTCGGTTAGCAGCCCATTTAGTCTTTTAAATCTTTCGTTGGCCTCTTCTTGCAGCTTTGGCTCAACCAAGTCTGGATGAGAAAGATTTCTTGATTTGTATAGAATGTCGTAAAGTCCAAACGCATCAATCTCTTCGGTTATTTTAAGTTCTGATTTTACCTTCTCAATTATTGATGTTTCCAGCTCACTCATAAATTGTTGCCAACTTCTTTATATAAATATAAAATACATCCCTATACCCCCAATAGGGCCTATAACCGATGTATTTGATCATCGGTTACTAATTTCACCGAAATTTCCCTCAAAACCAATACGTTAACCTTCTGAGTTGTAAGAAAGTTATTAACCAACAACCCTTTTGTGTTTCCGGATAAAATGTATATTTGAAATGTCAACACATTTTAATAATCTCGCAATGCGAAAATTTCAAAATCGGTTTAAACAGAAAAAACTGGGAAGGCATATGGGTGTAAGTCCCAAGACCTATCTGAGCATTGCTTGGAATGTGTTGACGGTGACCTTCCCTTTTTGTTTCATTAAAAACCTACTTACTTATGTCAACACAAGATGGTCAAAAAAACTGCCCCCAAGGCAGTAGCGCGGACGCGCAAAGCGCTCCCAAAATTCTCCACATGCTCAGCCCGGCCCAGGTACAATTGTTACACTACGCCGATGCGCTGGATGGTCCCCATCTGGTAAAATCCCTAAAACTGCTGCACAATATTGCCGTGTACCACTCCACCGAACCCATTGATGAGGAAGAAAAGGATGCCCTCTACCTTATAAAAGGGCTGTGGGAGTGTGTTGAGGGGATTGTTAGGGAAAGGTGAAGAGTGAAGGGTGAAAGGAGATGGAACGTTGAAAATGGAGTCAGGAGTCAAGAAACAAGACTCAAATTAAAGCAAATTGGAATACATTTCACGAATTACTCGAATGGCTATTGATCAGTGCCAATTGTTCATTGGAAAATGGTAAAGGGTGGGAGGGCCTTTGCGGCCCTCTTTTGTTTTTATGCTTGGTGTTGTTTTTATTCTGTAATGATCTTTAAATGCTCCTTGGAGCCCGTCATTTGCCAATGGCCCAACGAAATTGGGATATTGCCAATACTGTTCAGGGTGTCAAAAAAGCCTTTCGGGGCAAAGGGTTCGCCCTGTAGCTCTTTTTGTCGGGCATAATCGGCCAAGGCACTTTCCAACAAATATTTACCGGTAATATAACTGGAGCCATACCCAGGTTGGCGCAAATAGAGGTGTTGCTCAAAAATGAGCAGTTCCTTTTCGGTCTTCATCCATCCACGAGGGGTGTATTCGCTGTGGATGCCTCCGGCCTCTTCCATGGTCATTTCGTTGGCGTGTGCATATAACGATCCCAAACCTCTGGCCGCACGCTGCGCGATCATAATGTAAACGATCTCTTTGGTTCTTGGGCTATCATCATAAAGACCTGCTTGCATAAACATTTCTTCCACGGCGGTGGCGGTTCCCTCGTTCCTCGAATCCCAAATATTATATAATAAAGGGCCTTTTCGTATCTCACTTTTATGGGGTTCATTGTCCATTCGTGCCAGTTCAAACCAATGGTAAAAATGGGAGTATAGCGGTCTGGCATCGTAATGCTCGCCAATGGCGAAAAAATTACGGGTCTCTATGGGTATAAATTCGCCCAAATGTTCGCGTAGGGCAGGGTCAAAATAGGGTTTTACGGTAACAATGTCCTGTTGTTCCAAAAAGTTCATCAAACTTTTGGCAGAGGCATCGGCCATTTTATCATAAGCTTCGGGGGAGTCTGCAGCGATTAACTCGGGCAGGTTTCTATTTCTGTGCTCTTCCAATTTTAACGAAGCCCATGCACGGGAGAGCTCCCGTTTTAGGATCATTACTTCGTCCTCCCATGTGAGGGGCACCAAGTGTACGTTTTGTAGATACCAGGTGTAATTGTCCTTGCCAATGCCCGAAGGACCGGTTTTGGATTCGGATTCGGCCTGTAGCCAAGAAACAAGGTCGTTGGTGGACGCTATGGCCTCATCGATAACGGCAACCAGTTCGGCATCTTTTGTAACGGCTTCGTTCGCTTTTAACTCGGTGAGCACCACACTCTGGTTTTGGATATCCCGAATACCGGTGACCCATAAATCCCGGGCGTTTCCGGTCAAGTTTTTCTTGGCTTGCGTATTGAAAGGTACAATTACCTTTAAGTCGGACAGGAGCCTAGATCGTTCTTCTGTGGATAAAGGAAAGGTATAGGTCCAAAGTTCCGTGGTGCCATGATTGGTCGGCCCCTCATGGGCGGGCACATCGCTTTTAGCGGTCCAAACCACTTTGTAAAAAGCGGGATCGCGCACCCAAGGTTTCAAGATTCGATGGTTAAAATCGTAGCCATTCATTTCGGCCCAAACAATCATCCAATCCACTTGGTTTTCCACGGACCAATTGGTGGTGTCGATTGCTTGTAAGCTTGCCTGTAATTCTTTGAACCTTGGCCAGCGTTTTTCAAAGGTTTCTGCGGTATAATCGGGAGCACCGTCCAAAAGTGGAGGGTTTTCGAATGTTCGCCACTCTTTAAACAAGGAAACCAAGTCTTGATACTCGTTGGAAGTGAAATTTTCAGTTTTGGTCGGTGTTTCTGTGGTGCTATCTTTCTTTTCGGTTTGACAGCTCATCAGGAGCATTGCTACAAAAGATAGGAGGGTGGTGGTTTTTCTCATAATTCAGTTGCTGAACTTTATTTAGATCGGAATTGAATTCAACTCATCTGTTCCGAATTTATCTATCAATTTATTTTGGTTGAAAAACACATATCTGTCAAAATCATCTTTGTGTGGGTTCGATTCAAAAACAGCTCTTAGGTTTATAAGGTTATTCTTTCTTAAATATGTTCTAAATTCATTTAATATCACTCCATGGATAGGTGTTGTTATTCTTTTGTCATGTAATCGTAAAAGATTTTTGAAATATCTGCCAACTGTGCCGTACCCTTATCAAAATCGGTTAAGTTTTTGGAAAGTAAAACCAGCACATAACTGTTCCCATCCGGCAAATAAACAATGCCCGCATCATGGTGAACCCCGGTTATTGACCCTGTTTTATGGGCTACCGCTACATCTTTGGGCAGGTTATGCGGAATAATGTCGTTAAACTGTTGGTCTTTTAGAATACGGACCATTTCCGTACAATCGGCTTCGGATCCAGCAGAATTGGTTGCTATGGCCTTCATTATTATTAATAAATCCTTTGCCGTTGTAGCGTTGCTAAGGCCCAAATCGTAGGCCTTTTGGTCTTCGACACCTCGTAGGACCTCGATTTTATCCGCGCCCAAGTTTCGCATGGTGGCCGTAACTTTTTTGGCATCCACCAGCTCTATCAAAACATTGGTGGCCAAGTTACTGCTAACGGTAATCATACTGTACATCAGATCTTTGAGAGCCACCTTGGTGTTGATCTTGCCATAGATCACATCGTCGCTATCATCCCCAATATCCATGCTGTACGGGCTCCCATCAACAATGCTCTTAAACTCATTTATTAAAAGGATGGAATCGTTCAAATTGATTTTTCCCGCTTCCTTTTGTTTGAAAAGCTCGATCATAACGGGAACTTTCATAGTACTGGCCGCATGAAACTCTTCCTCTTCATTTATGTAAAGCCTGTCCTCAGGGTTTGAAAGATTTAAAAAGGCTACTGCGACATCGCCTTTAATGGAATCGATTTGGTTACTGACTTTGGCTTTTAAAGCCTCCTTTTCGGTTATTTTGGGCTGACACGCCACACAGCAAAATAGTAATAGCACCATTACGGATTTTACTGATGAATTCGTTTTGATCATTTTGGTTGGGTTGAATAACTAAATTCGGTGAATTAGCCTTAATAATCAATAGGTTAAACAGTATTCTTTTGTATTGTTATTAACAAAAGGAGGAATTTTGCTATTACGAATTGTAAAAACTCACCAAATCGGTTTCTGGATCATCCCTGACCAGCGAGGAGCTTGTGGACATAAAATTGTCAATTCGAGTGAGTTTAACCCATGGTCTTGGGCTAAATTAGTATCGAGAATCAGCTTTAGGCCAGGGTGGAAACCGTTCTCGATACGGTTTTCCTTGAAAATCACTCGAACTGACATCTGCGGATTGATTTTTAGAGCGTATTCAAAAAATTCACTAAATCGGTTTCTGGGTCATCCCTAACCAGCGAGGAGCTTGTGGACATAAAATTGTCAATTCGAGTGAGTTTAGCCCATGGTCTTCGGCTAAATTAGTATCGAGAATCAGTTTTAGGCGAGGGTGGAAGCCGTTCTCGATACGATTTTCCTTGAAAATCACTTGAACTGACATCTGCGGATTGATTTTTAGAGCGTATTCAAAAAATTCACTAAATCGGTTTCTGGGTCATCCCTGACCAGCGAGGAGCTTGTGGACATAAAATTGTCAATTCGAGTGAGTTTAGCCCATGGTCTTGGGCTAAATTAGTATCGAGAATCAGCTTTAGGCCAGGGTGGAAACCGTTCTCGATACGATTTTCCTTGAAAATCACTCGAACTGACATCTGCGGATTGATTTTTAGAGCGTATTCAAAAAATTCACTAAATCGGTCTCCTTGTCCAGCTCCAACTTTTTCTTTAAACGGTATTTGGATTTAAGAATACTGTCTGGAAGCACGTTCAGCGTAGCGGCAATTTCCTTGGTGGTGAGATTCATGCGTAAAAAAGCCGCCAAGCGGATTTCCTTTTCGGAGATGTCGGGGTAAATGGTTTTTAACTTTTGGTCAAAGTCATTATGGACCTCGGAAAAGTACGTTTTGAAGACTTCCCAATCCTTATCCGAGGCATTTTCTTTTTTGAGCAACATTACCATACGCCTAAACTCCATTTTGAACTTTTCGGGGGAATTTTTGATGTTCTCCAAGTTCTCCATCAACTCTTGGATAAAGGTGTTCTTTTGCACTAAGTGCAGGGTCTGACTGGTGAGTTCCTTCTTCTTGTGGGCAATTTCCTGTTTGTAGATTTCCTCTTGTTTTTCCCGGGCAATCTTGTTTTTCTTTATTCTCTGTCGGTAACCGAACACCAATAATCCGGAGAGGGCCAGGGCAGAGGCCATACCTCCTGCATAGAGTCCTTTGGTGAGTTTGTCTACTTTGGCTTTTGCGTTCAAGGTGTTGATTTCCTCTTCTTGCAAAGCGATTTCGGCTTCTTTTTTTTCGGTTTCGTAGATGGTTTGGAGTTCGGACAAACGTTGGCCGTTCTCAATATTGTAAATGCTATCGTGCAAGGTTTTGTATTCCCTAAAATAGGTCAACGCCAAACCATCGTTATTTTGCTTGTTTGAGATTTCCGATAATAATTGGTAGGCCTTTGCCTGATTTTCCAATTGTTCACTTTCTGTTGCAAGTGATAGGGCTTTTTTGGCCCATGATTCTCCTTCGGCCAGTTCGTTTTCTTCCGCATTAATTTCTGCTAAACGCAATTGGTTGATGACCAAATTCCCTTTTTGGTCTATAGAATCTGCCATGTTCAGCGCACGTTTATAGTATGTTTTGGCCTCGGTATATTGTCCTTTTTGTTGGTGATATCTGCCCAATGCGGACAAATTGTTTATTTGACCCGTAGGGAATTTCATGTTTTGTGATAGCTCCAAACCCTCATCCAATAAAACTTTTGCAATTTCCAGACTGTCCTTTATCTCGGTGTAAATGCCGCCCAAATTACTGAGCGTGGCAATTATCCCGTGTTTGTCGTTATCCTCTCTGTTCAATTTTTCCAATTGTAATAGATATTTGATGGCGTTTGTGGTATCCCGCATTTTCAAATAATTTTTGGAAATACCCCGCATGGCATCTTTTAAACTGTAGCGATCGTTATACCGTTCGTAAATGTTCATGGCCTTAATATTGTTCTCTAGGGACAATCGATATTCACCTTTGGAAAAATGCATTGTGGCAATAACATTGTAACATGCTGCGATACCGGTAGAATCCTGCTCTTTTGCGAAATTTTTCATGGATTTTTTGGCATAGAACAAAGTGCTGTCATGCTGGTTCATGATGGAATGGTTCATAGCTATGTTGATTTGCATGGCCGCCGTGGAGCTATACCGCTCGTGTTCCTCACTCAGTTTCATGGCCTTCCTATAATAGGTATTGGAAGAGGGGTAATCATCAATGTAGGAATAGGCGATTCCCATTCTTTGGTAGCCCGTGTGCTGAATGGGGACATTGTCCAACTGTTTCCCTAAATCAATGAGTTGGTCGGCATACCCAAAAGCTTTGTCGATATCCCTATCAATATGGGCCCGCCAAAGGTTGACCAGTATGGGGGTCCTGGAGGAATCGGGTGGGGTACTTGCCAATGCTTCGAGAAGACTATCGATTTGTTGTGGTGAAGCATCATATTGAGCAAAGTTTAAACTCGGTGCCAAAACGAGTAAATAGAGGATTCGTAATACCGATTTTCTCATAGTTAAGGTTGAATTTTGTCCTACAAGGTAGAAATATTATGCATTTGAATCCCAATGGATTATAAGGTCAAAGAAAGGCTTGTCCATATAAAATCCATGCTTTTTAAGAGGGATTGTATCCAAAAAAAGTTTCAAACCCATTGATTTTACTGTATTTAATCGATGAACGGTACAAAATTTAAAATCACGTTGTCCATGTGGATTTTGGGTATCGTCCATGGTAGCTGTCCATACTTTGTCCATGCTCAAAAATAGGTTTGAGGAGTGTATGCCTCTAATTTCGAGCCTGTTGAACCTCAAAAACCAAATAATTATGAAAACAACACAATCACATTTTAAAACCGGTATGTATATATTGGTTTTCAGTTTAGCCCTGACCATTATTAATGGTTGCAGCAAAGAAAGTTCCAATCCTGGTCCAGAGCAAGGTGGAGAACAGGAGGAATCCGAAGACATTAAAACTTACCTCAATAATCTAAGTTATAATCCGGATGAAATGTTGAACGTACAATCCGATACCGGAACTAGCTCGGAAAACTTGGCCAGTTCTGCCGGAACAGCGGCTGGTATAACTGTAAATTGTAGTACGGATTCTTACAATATTCGTTCAAATTTTGAAAACGTTGCCATTTTTGACCCCGGATTGGGGGTGATTTACCCAGGAGCTTTGGTAAAAGGTAACTCGGGAATGTTAGATGGTGTTCCAGAACCGTTACAAGTGCCTCGCGCCCCTGCCAAGTTAAGGGTGCTCTTACCTGGAATTGGCTCAGGCGGGAATGTCACCGTAGATAATCCGAGTTTCACCAATGTGGATGCCAGTATTGATGAAGTATTGGAATACTGGAACAGTGAAATTGCAACTCAGGGCTATGAAATTGACTCGGATGCGTATTTTGAATCAACCACAGCCTATTCTTCACAACAATTTAGTCTTGATTTGGGCGTAAGTGCCGAATGGTCCAAAGGCTCGTCATTCGAAGGCCAATTCCAGTATAGTACCTCAACAACCAGTAATACAGCGGCCGTTTTGTACCGTCAAGTGTTTTATGACGTAATCATGGAGTCGCCAGCAAGTCCCGCATCCGTATTTGCTGATGATGTTAGTCTAGCGGATATCGAATCTGTAATTAATGCAGGCACACCACCGGCGTATGTAAGTTCTGTTTCTTATGGTCGTATTATTATGATTCGATTGGAGGCCGAAGAAATTATTACCACCGTCAATTTAGCTGCTGCGTTGGAGTATGCCGCGGTTTCAAAAAAAGGTGAGGTCGATATAAATTCGGATTATGAGGAAGTATTGGAAAAATCTACTATTAGTGTAGTGACCATAGGTGGTAATGCAGAGGTTGCTTCGCAAGTTATTACCGGTACAAGCCTTGAAGAAGGACCGGGAAGCCTCAATGATGTAATCGGTGGTGAAAATGCCCTGTACAGTAGGGACAACCCCGGTGCTCCCATTGCCTACACCATTAAGTATTTAAAGGATGATAAAATTGCCAAAATGGGGTACTCCACGGACTACACCGCTACAACTTGTTCAGCTGAGGACTATTTCCACGACAAAATTAAAGTGATCAATGATTTTGATGTAAAAAATATACGTGTTAAAATCAATTATGACGGAGGAAGTGATTTACCCACCGATACTGAATGGCAGAAAGGTGAGTTCATTACCATAAAAGATGAAACTGAAATGGAATTTCAGGTGCCACCCGGGGCATATAATGTAGATGTAACCATTGACTATTATAATTTTGGTTGGAACGATCTTGTTGATGAGGAGTTGGGCTATGTAAGCTCCAAAAAATGTTATAGGGCCTATAATCCTTCAGGTTTTGAAAATTCGGCTTACGACAACAATTGTAAAGACTAAGACTTTAAAAGTGCAGTCGGCCGCTCAAGTGGGGTTCAACCATTTGATGCCGGCTGTTTTTATTCCCTTGAAATAGGGAATCTAAATAAGGGTCTCTCGTCGCTACGCTTTCTCAAAATGAGATAGAATTTATAAATGCCAGAAACAAAAAGGGCCACAATACACGGCCCTTTTAAATATTATAAGGTTTAAAAATTTACATTTCCCAACCTTCACGATAGGTTCGCGTCACAAATTGGTTGGCATCTTCAAAATTGGTGATGTTCATGTTCTCCCCATCCCACAGCAGTTTTTTACGACCATAAAACTCCATGTTGCCTTTATCATTTTGTTTGCGTAGCATATAACTACGTATGGCCAAGTTACCCATTAACACGGTTTCGGTCATAGGGCCGGCATAATCAAAGGAGGAAGTGAGATCTTGGTGTTCCTGACTTCCAAACCCTGCTTTGCAGGCATCCACCCATTTGCGTTGGTGACCATATTCCGGTTCAGGCATGTCTTCCACTTCGGGACCGAATTCAGTAACACCATTGCTCATGTATAATTTAGGGGTCAATGGTGAGCTGTCATTTATGTTCGTGGAAATCACCCCGTGTTCTCCATGGATCAACACTCCGTTATAGCTTCCGGGCCCACCAATATCACTATCGGCAGGAATAATGTCGGGGTGGGATGGGCGAATACCTCCATCGCTCCAAGTCATGGTCAAGGGAGCAGCAGTTTTATCAGTGGCCTCATAATTTAAGGTGATAAATGAAGAGGGCGGACAGCCTTCCGGATGGTAATCGGGATTCCACATTTGAGAAAATACCGTGCCCACACTACATTCTGCGGCTGTAGGGTAGCCCAACTTCAAGGTTCGGTAAGGAATATCGATCAAGTGACAGCCTACATCACCCAAAGCACCTGTGCCATAATCCCACCAGCCTCTCCAATTAAACGGATGCAGATTTGGTGTGTACGGGCGCAATGGAGCAGGTCCTAACCATAAATCCCAAAATAAATCATCTGGTTTACTTCCCGGGTCTGCCTTTGGCATGGCATATCCCTGTGGCCAAACAGGACGATTGGTCCATATTTCCACTTTGGTGATTCGGCCCAATGCTCCAGAATCCACCCATTTTTGTACCAAGCCCAATAGCGGATTAGATGCTCCTTGGTTTCCCATTTGGGTCACTACTTTTTTATCACGGGCCATCTGGGTCAACATTCTTGCTTCACGGATGTTGTGGGTCATGGGTTTTTGAACATACACATGCTTGCCGCGCTCCATGGCATTGGCCGCGGCAGGTCCATGCACGTGGTCTGGGGTACTGATCGTCACGGCATCGATATCCTTCATGGTATCGAGCATTTCTCGGTAGTCGTTGAACAGTTTGGCTTTGGGAAAACGCTCCACGGATTGTTTTGCGGACCCGGAAAAATCCACATCGCAAAGCGCGACAACATTTTCACGGCCATTCACGGAGGCGTTGGCAATGTCGGATGCACCTTTGCCACCGGCGCCAATGGCAGCAATATTTAAACGGTCGCTGGGGGCCAAAAAGCCCGGACCACCCAACACGTGGCGTGGCACAATAAAAATACTGGAGGCCAGTGCGGTGTTTTTCACAAAGTTTCTTCTACTGGAGGAGGAGGTTGATTTTTTCATTGTTTGTTTAGGTTGGCTTACTATTTAATTGCTAAACAAGATAGGAAAAAATGAACTGAACGGCTGATGCGATTTTGTGATGAGGGTGAAATTGGAAGGGTTTCGTTATCGTTCTGTGTATGGTGCGTATCCCGAAGGGTATGCACTATACACCTTGTTACAAGCCGTTTTTCTTATTTAAGATCAAGTTTTTTAATTCGGTTTCCAATGGTAAAATCTTTCATTTCTTGCTCTAATAATTTAAAGTCCTCCTTTTGAACTGATTTGATTTGCTCCCCCTTTCTCAAAAGATGTATTTCATCACAAGTATCACTTAAGGTTGAAAAAATATGGGATGAAACTAGAACTGTTTTGTTCAATTCTTTAAGCTTCAATATTATTTCAGTCAAAACAATGTTACTCTGAATGTCAACACCATTAAAAGGTTCATCAAGAATAAAGCACTCATTTTCTTGAAGTAGAATTGCCGTTATTGCTAACTTCTTTTTCATCCCTGTTGAGTAGGAGGAAGCATATTGATTTAGCGGCAAGTCAAAAATATTCTTTTGATCGATATTGATATTTTTCTTATTCCGTGCATTACACAAAAGCCTTATATACTCTTTTCCTGTTATCTTTGAGAAAAAGAAAGGGTCTGTAAGAAGCAATCCTAAATGATTTTTTAAAGGTGTAATTTGGGAAATTATTTCTCCGCTATAATTTTCTAAACCTGCAATGCATCTAAATAAGGTGGTTTTCCCTGCACCATTCTCTCCAACAATGCCATAAACCTTGCCTCTTAAAAAATCCATGTTAATTTCTTTTAACACTTGATTATTTCCATAGTGCTTACTAAGCTCTTTAATTCTAATCATTCAATATCAATCTAAGGTTCTTAATAGATTTTGTGTAGAAATATGGAATTATCAATAAAATCAATGGAGGAAAAGATAGAGCAAAAGCGATTATAATTCCTTCTGGTAAATTAATCTCTGACGGGAATGCAGAGTACTTAGCCAAAACCATTGTCCATAAAAACAAAATACCAATGAATAAAAAGAGTAGTATCAAATTATACTCAGCTGGATAAAAAATCAATAACCCAAGGGAAATTGGAATCGTCAGTAGGGTAGAATTTTTTGTTGCAATCATCATTTTCTTCATCAAAAATGATTTTGGAGTATTGGCATGAACCCATACATAAAACTCTTCTTCAGGTTTTGAGTAATAGCTCAAAGTGATTAGAAACATAAGTGACATTGAGAATATCCCTAAGTTAAAATTGCCTACATTGATTGCAATAACAGACAATGCATAAGTCAAAGGGAAAATTAAAAAGGTCTTTCTAAAGCCTGTGGTAAATTCAAATGGATTTTTAGAAAAGGGTGTAGGAATAGTGAAGTTTAAATTAGAATGAAAAGAGAAAAGAGCAATAGTGATTGAACACAAAAGCAAAATGATGGCTTCGAGGAATGAACTCTTGTATACTAGGATCAAAGCAAATGGAAAGGAAATAATTAAATTTTCTAAGACCCTTATTTTCATTTTTGATTTATCTCCAAAGGTGGCAAGCAAGAAATCCGTTCTGCTCTTTTCGGAAAGCCTGAGTTGAAAACCAAGACAAGCTAAAATGACCAAATATTTAGCGAATTCGGTCTTATGAAAAATGTATTCCGAGAGCAAGACAAAAGCAATTAACCCAAGAAAATAACCGAGAGCTGGATTTACACCTGCTTCTTTAATCTTTCGATTAGTCATTACTAACTGCAATTCAAAGTAGTCTCTCATTTATTATCTGTCTGTCTATTTAATGGCTAGGTAACGTTTTAAGATATATTTTGTTTTAATGATTTATATCAACCGATAACGAAGTTCGCAGAAAAAACCGTGGCATGCAATGGGGTAAGTGACTGATTTATGAGGAGTTGTTAACATTAAACGAAAGCGTATTTGTCATTTCGAGTGAGCGTAGCGACGAGAAATCTCTTATAGGGTTAGATTTCTCACTCCCGATGGTTATCGGTACGTTCTAAATGACATAGATTGCCAAAATTGATGGTTTGCCATTCCTGTAAAAGCAGAAATCCATATGATGTCGGATGCAGGATAGTGAAATTGAGTTTCATACTTCCACTACGTCCAGCATCCAAGTAGAACGATAATAAAGGCTTATTTCTTCGCCTCCACCAATTCCAATTGGTCTACGCTTACATTGGTGGTAAACATCCCGTAATTGACCACGGCCTTGCCTTTTTGGCGATTGTTTTTCTGCGTTTACTGTTTTCCGTTTTTACAATATGGAGCGTTTCCGAGGTCAGTGGGCATTTCTTCTTATCGATGACATATTTTAAAAGTATATCATAAATTCTGTAACCTAATTGAATTGACAACAATCATATAGATATAACTTTTTAAACATAAACAATGAATGACTTTGTTTTTGGACCTGGAATTGTATTGATGGCTTTGTTTGTCGTTGCAGGATACGCAATCTACGCTTTTATCAAAGCATCGCATTTAGAGCGAATGGCAAAAATTGAAAAAGGCATTGATACAAATACACCTTCCAATGGTCGATACCTGGAACTAAAACTGGGAATGTTAATGGTAGGTATTGCTTTCGGTTTGCTTTTGGCGTACTTGATAGAAAAAACGTTAAAAATTGACGAAGTAGTTTTCTATCCGTCTTCAATGCTTTTGTTTGGAGGTATAAGTCTTATCGCATCATTTTTTTGGGCAAGGAAGTTACAGAAAAACAAATAATCCTTAATGGATGCCCATTACATAAATGAGGTTTTAAAAGGAAACACCAACGCTTTTGGTTATTTCATAAGAACATATCAAAACAAGGCTTTTGGCGTGGCGATTTCAATTGTCAAGAGTGAAGATGATGCAAAGGATGTTGTTCAAGACAGTTTTATTACAGCCTATTCTTCGCTGGTCAACTTTCGGAATGACGCAAAGTTTTCCACTTGGTTTTACCGAATAGTGGTCAATACGGCATTGCAATTTATAAAACGAGAAAAACGGAAAGAAGAAGTGGTAGTAGAATACTCCATTACAGAAGATGAAAAAACCGCTTTTAATAACGCCATCGGCCAATTGGAAAAACAAGATTTAAAGAGGCTTATAAAAAGAGTGTTTAAAAAAATACCCGCTAAAGAAACTGTGGTCTTGCAATTACATTACATCGATGACCTAAGCATTAAGGAAATAGAGGAAATAACCGCTTTTACCACATCTAACGTAAAAGTCCTTTTGCATCGAGGAAGAGCAAATTTTTATACGATTCTAAAGAATGAAAAAATCAATAAACCCTACTAAGATGGAAAATAAAGACCACTTAAAAGAAATATTGAAAAACATAGATGAAGTAATTGAGCCTATTGACTTAGAGGGCGTTATTTTGAATGCAATACAGAAGGAAGAACATTCAAAAGTTCAAATAGCCCATTATAAAGCTAAAGGCATAACGGCTTTAGTGGTGTCGGGTATATTGATGATAATCCTTGGAATACTTTTTAGCCTGCCAAATAGGGTTCGTTCGTTTGAAAGTTCAATTGTAACATACACTTCGATAGTCTTAACACTGCTTATTCTTTTTATTCAGCTCGAAATGGGGAGAGCAAGAATATTCAACAATCTGAAAAATAATTTATCATGAAAAATATAAGACGAATCAATAAAATAAAGAGTAGTGTAAAACACTCTGTAACTTCCAAGTTCGTAGTGCTCACCGCGCTCTTGTTCGCGGTTAGAGCAAATTCCCAATTAAATGCAAAACAAATCGATAGCATAGTTGATAAGGCAATTGAAACAGTTGATAATACTGTGGGATTTGCAATTGGTGTCGTCAAAGACGGTCAGATTGTCCATGTTAAAGGCTATGGCATCAATTCAGTGGATTCAAAAGATGCTGTGACCGCTGATACTCCTTTCGGAATTGCCTCCAATTCCAAAGCTTTTACGTCCGCAGCTTTGGCGATTTTGGTCGACCAAGGAAAAATTAACTGGAATGATAAGGTTATAGACTATATTCCCGAATTTAAAATGTACAACGATTATGTGACGAACAATTTTAATATCCAAGACCTTTTGACCCATCGAAGTGGTTTGGGGCTTGGCGCAGGTGATTTGATGATTTTTCCAGATGGATCGAATTTTACAATTGATGATGTACTCACCTCATTTCAATACTTTGAACCAACCACAGCATTTAGAACTCAATTTGATTATGATAACGTATTATACTTGGTTGCCGGAGAACTTACGGCACGAGTTAGCGGCAAAACATGGGAGGAATTTGTTGATGAGGAAATTCTTGAACCTTTACAAATGGACCATTCGTACCCAAGCTACAGTACTGCTTTTAAAAATGGAAAACTTGCCGTTGCACATGCTTTTAATGGTAAAACCTTGAATGCAATACAAAATCCAAAATCAGATTTGAATATCAATTCGAAACAAAAGATGAATGGTGCTGCCGGCGGAATTTGGGCTAGCGCGAATGATATGTGCAAATGGATGTTGGTTCAATTGAACGAGGGTAAATATGGCACTAACTTGGAAGAAACTTTATTCTCGGAACGGCAACAGCAAGAAATGTGGAGTATGCACACGCCCATAAACAGGCAGCAAGATCCAAGATCACCTTTTAAAGTTCATTTTTCGGGATATGGATTGGGTTGGTTTTTGTCAGATTTCAATGGATTTCTCAAAGTCGAACATTCAGGATTGATTGCGGGCATGTCATCGGAGGTTACTTTAATTCCAGAACTCGAACTTGGAATCGTGGTTTTGAACAATTCTGAAGGAGCTGGTTTTTTAAATGGTTTGATGGGTTTCACTTTATTGGATGAGTATTTACAGTTGGAAACTGGGGTTAATTGGCTTGAAATGGCAAAAGGGATGCAGCAGCAACGACAACAAATGGGCGACCCTGATTTGGAAAAGGTTTGGGAGGTAATCGAATTAAACAAAGATGCTAAAATTAGAAAGGATAGCTATATTGGAATTTACGAAGACAATTGGTTTGGGAGAGTAGAAATATTTGAAAAAAGTGGAGATTTATGGTTTAAATCATATAAGTCGCCAAGACTAAGCGGTAAAATGTCATTTTACAAAGGCAATACATTTGCAATAAAGTGGGAATATCAAGATATGAAAGCGGATGCTTTTGCCATTTTTTCGCTAGACGAAAATGGTAAGGCACAGAACATCAAAATGAAAGGGATTTCCCGTTTTATCGATTTCAGTTTTGATTTTCAAGATTTAGATTTAAATAGGGTAGTGGTAAATCCTTGAAACGATAGCAGAATATGATAAGCATTTATGCACACTCAATCAAGAAGAGCAAAAAAGCTCTGTTCACCTCCTTAAAAATAGGGTCCAGGAATGACATCGAGTTATTTCTTCGCCTCCACCAATTCCAATTGGTCCACGCTCACATTGGTGGTAAACATCCCGTAATTGACCACGGCCTTGCCTTTTTCGAGTGTGTCGATACTGCCTACTGCTTTACCGTCCATTAAACGGACACGGTCCCCAATTTTAAATACAGGGCGTGGTCTGTTCTTTTCGGCTTGAATCTCTTTCTTCTTTTGGATTTTCTTCTCTACCCGCACTTTTTTGATCTTTTGTTCCAGCTCCTCTGCTACCTGTTTTTTCTCTTGCTGTTTGGCCTTGGCTTTTTTGGCGGTGGTTTTTTTACGTTTGCTGTTCTCCGTTTCCACAATGCGGAGCATTTCCGAGATTAACGGACGTTTTTTCTTATCAATAAAGTATTTTTCCGCGGCCGTATTGACCTTGTTGCCCAACTGGATCATACGTTGGTTGTGATCATACATTTCTTGGTAGCTCTCCAACTTGGATTTGATCTTGGAATTGAGCTTTTCCAAACGCTCGTTTTCTTCACGGGCCTTAGCCTCTTCGTCCTTAAGTTTGGAGCCTGTTTCCACCATTTTGCTGCGCTCTTTTTGCAGTTTGGCAATAGTGGCATCAAAACGGACTTTTCCGCGTTCAATTTTCTTCTTGGCCTTGTTGATCAAGGAGTAGGGGATACCGTTCTTTTGGGCCACCTCAAACGTAAAGGAACTTCCCGCTTCTCCCAAAACCAATTGAAAGGTAGGTTCCAAAGTTTTGGAGTTGAACAGCATATTGGCATTGGTAACGTGCGGCAATTCGTTGGCCAAAGCCTTTAAATTGGCGTAATGCGTAGTAATCACCCCATAAGCTTCGCGCTCGTAGAAGACTTCCAAAAAAGCTTCTGCCAAGGCACCGCCCAATTCGGGATCACTTCCCGTTCCAAACTCATCGATCAAGAACAAGGTTTTGTCGTTGCACTTCCGTAGAAAACGGTTCATGTTCTTAAGCCGATAGCTGTATGTACTCAAATGATTTTCAATGGATTGATTATCTCCAATGTCTGTCAAAATTTGATCAAAAAAGCAAACAGAACTACGTTCGTGCACAGGAATTAGCATACCGCTTTGAAGCATCACCTGAAGCAACCCAATCGTCTTCAGGGTGATACTTTTTCCTCCTGCATTGGGCCCCGAAATCACAATGATTCGGTTCTCTTTGTGCAGTTTTATGGTCTGCGGCCAAGTTTTTTCGTTCTTTCGTTTGTTGGAAAGATAAAGTAATGGATGGTAGGCATCTCGAAGGTACATCTCCCGCTCTTCATTGATTTCAGGCAATAAACCATCCATCTCGTTGGCATATCTAGCCTTGGCTGCTGTAATATCAATATCGGATAGATATTTTTGATACTCCAGCAGCAACTCCAAATAGGGGCGTATCTCGTCGGTGAGCTTGTTGAGGATGCGCTGAATCTCTTCTTTTTCCTCAAATTCCAAATTATTGAGCTCCCGCGTATAGGACAACGTAGCTTCGGGCACGATGTACACGATGCTCCCTGTTTTGGAAGTGCCCATCACGGTACCCTTCACTTTTTTGCGGTGCATGGCCTTTACGGCCAAAACACGACGGTTCTCGACCACGGATTCACGGATTTCATCCAAAAAGTCCGAAGATTGATAACGCCCCAGTGCAGCACTAAAACTTTGATTGATTTTGCCGCGCACTTCATTGATTTGCCTGCGGATATACAGGAGTTCGTCGGAAGCTGAATCTTTGATTTCCCCGAATTTATCGATGACGTCATCAATGGTGTCGGGAATTTCGGGGTGCAACTCCAAAGCATTTGCTTTTTCAAAGAGCAAAGGGTAGTATTCTTTGAACTTCTTGAAGAATTTATGATGAATGGCCACTGTTTTGCAGATGCCACCAATTTTCCGAAAGCCGGAGATTTCCAAAGTACTGTTGTCAATCTTGAGCAGGCCCAATTCGCTGTTGATATGGTCAAAACCGTGGTTGGGAATACGGTTGTCATTGGAAAAAGAAGCCAAATACTCAGAAGTCTGCCCTAAAACCTGCATAAGCTCCCCTTTGTCGCGGAACGGTTTTATGGTCAAGGCATCCTCCTTGCCCAGCTCCGTATTGCATCGCGCAGCGATTTGGGTTAATACCGATGGGAACTCTAGATCTTGAAGTGTTTTGGGGTGAATGTTTCGCATCTTTTTCTACTAGCAGCGCAAAGATAGGATTTTGATGTGTTTTTGAAGTGTACCGCCCTAGCAAAAACAATTTGCAATCCGTACTTTTGATACATGCCTGATTTATTCCTTTAAACAGTTATCATATGAGGAGTGACAATACTGTAATTTATATTATCGCCGGTGTTATTTTACTCCATTTTGTTGTAGGCATTGGGTACTTGATCTATAAATTGACCAAAAAGAAGTAAAATCATCGTATGGAGGTAAATATTGAGCCAAGTTGGAAAGCACCATTACATGATGAATTTGAAAAACCATATTTCCAGCAATTGGCTGCTTTTGTGAAGCAGGAATACCAACAGCATACCTGTTACCCAAAAGGGGCGGCTATTTTTTCAGCTTTTGACCATTGCCCGTTCCAGGAAACCAAAGTTGTGATTATTGGTCAAGACCCGTACCATGGGCCCAATCAAGCGAATGGTTTGTGTTTTTCGGTAAAGGATGGGATTCCGCATCCGCCATCCTTAGTTAATATTTTTAAAGAAATTAAAGTGGATATGGGAAAAACCTATCCCGAAAGTGGAAACTTAGAGCATTGGGCGGACCAGGGCGTACTTTTGTTGAACGCCACTTTGACGGTTCGTGCCCATCAGGCAGGGAGCCATCAGAAAAAAGGTTGGGAACAATTTACCGATGCTGTGATCAAAACAGTTTCCAGTGAACTGGATGGTGTCATTTTTTTGCTTTGGGGAGGATTTGCCAAGAAGAAATCATCTTTGATAGATAAAAATAAACATCACATTCTTACCTCTGGACATCCTTCGCCCTTGAGCGCCAATCGTGGACTGTGGTTCGGTAATCAGCATTTCAGCAAAACAAACAAGCTACTGGTTCAGATGGGCAAAGAGCCTATTGATTGGTAAAATGAGTCACCTCGAGTCTTTCGACTGCGCTCAAGATAAACTCAAGTCGAGAGGTGTATTGGTGAAATAATAACTGAGCTAATCGGTCTCGACTGCGCTCGACCTGACATCTTCCCTTTTGAAAGGCTATTTCCAGAGAAAATACGAAGCATCCTTGATTTCCTCGATTAAATTCAGGTCGTACAATCTGGATTGCACCTCATTTACCGTTTCTTCTGAAAGTTGTTCCTGTCCCCAAGTGGATTTGGATAGCCATTCCTTAATATCCTCTAATTTCTGTTCGTATCGGTTGGACAAGGTCCTGTCAATACTCGGGATTTGCTTGAATTCTGAGGTGTAGGTATTTATTATTTCTAAAATGTGTTTGAGGACACCTTCGCTTTCTTTTAGAAATGCATCTGAAGCTGCAATCACAAAACAAGGCCAAGGGGTAGGGCAGTCACCCACCCGTTTAAAGGTCCCGCAATCAACAAGCGGTTTGGTGGTGAAGTGCTCCCACATAAAATAAGCGTTGGAGCCACTTGATAGATTTTCAACGGCACCATTCAGGTTATTTATAATTTCGAATTCAAGATTTTTTGTGTTCCACCCTTGGTTCTGCGCATTGATGTAGGCCATCAAATGACTTCCGCTACCCATTCTGCTGATGGCCACTTTATCATCTTTTAAAGACTTGATGGAATCTCTATCGCTGTTGGCATCTACATGAATGCCCCAAAGAAGGGGAGAGGAAACGTATTCCTGTACAATTTTACTTGGATTACCTTGTGAAATGCTCTTGATGACGCCTTCGGTTAGGATAATGCCCAAATCTGCCTCACCGTCCTGAAGCATCTGCGTCATTTTTCCGGTGCCCTCGGGAATATCCGTCCATTCCAGTTGAATGCCACGGTCTTTAAAAGCATTATCCTCCATGGCCAAGTGCCAAGGAAGATTGAAATGTTCGGGGACACCTATTATTTTTATGGTTTTCATATGTCTGACTTCTTTGGAAGTTAAAATTATGATTCCGTGCGGTATTTTTCTAAAAATACGCTTTGAAAAATTATACCAATTGACTTTTGACAATACAGTTCAAGGTGTATTGAATCAATTTATCAATAGTTTGATGTCCTTGTTTGGAGAACTCTTCCGTGGCCCGGTTGGCCAATATGGCATTAAGGGAAACCGCTCGGTGTCCATGTAGCTTTGCAATCCCGTACATGGCAGCTGTCTCCATTTCTAGATTGGTAATCTGTATATTTTGATAAGAAAAACCAGCGAGTTTCTCATTAAAGTCTGGAATGGTTGGCTTTAACCGAAGCGACCTGCCTTGCGGTCCATAAAATCCTGAATTTGTACCTGTTACACCAAATCGTATACGATTTGAAGCAAAAACATCCCCCAACGCCTTGTTATAATCAACGACATAAGGGTGAATGTTGTATTTCTCCCAACCCAAGTATTCTGTCAGCGTTTGTTCCAGTTCCTTATTTTTGATGTGTCCACAGTCATAAAAGTGCATCAGATTATCGAACCCAATGCCGGCGGTACTCATCAAAAAACTATCCACGGCGATGTCGGGCTGGAGAGAACCTGATGTACCGACCCGTATAAAATTGAGTCGTGTCTTTTGGGGTTTGATTTGCCTAGAAGTGAAATCGATGTTTGCAAGGGCATCCAATTCATTAAAAACAATGTCGATATTGTCGGTTCCAATACCTGTGGAGATTACGGTAATCCGTTTTCCTGAATAGTACCCTGTGTGGGTAACAAACTCACGTTTGCTTTTGTTCACTTCGATAGAGTCAAAGTATTTGGAAACCTCGTGTACGCGGTTTTGATCCCCTACTGTTATAATGGTGGTCGCAATATCTTCGGGAAGAAGGTTGAGATGGTAAATGCTCCCATCAGGATTCAGAATAAGCTCTGAACTGCCCAGTGATGAGCCCATTTGCTATAATTTAAGGATTCGGTCCGTTTCTGTATTATACAGGAAGTTATACTTTAAGGAACCGCCCAAATACATTTGATTATCACGTAGTTCCGAATAGTAATTTGCCTCTAGTTTTAAAACATCCATCCCTTTTTTGGTCAATTTGACAGGATTAAACGAACTAAAAAGTGGTTTCAAAGAAGAAATCATTCGGTCGTATTGTGTATCCCCGAAACCGTAGAAGCCTTGGTTTGTCAATAATTCCTGCATTAACTCTTTTCTGGACTTAGGTTTTTCTAGCTTGGCCACCTCCAAAATGTGGTTCTCCAAATCGTTAAGTCCGTTTTTAATGGTAGGGAATCTTTTTAGATGCGTTTTTAAGGCGTCAGATAGATACTCGAATTGAAAATCATTGTTGGCAATCTGGTTTTCCAATCGAATTGGGTTATCGCTGCAATACAATTGCCAGATATAATCTGCATATTCTATGTCGTCCTGCGAAAGAACTTTTTTGTTTTCGTAGAGCTCAAGCAGTTCTTCATTGTTGAGTTCATTAAGACCATAAAGTTTATCGGAACCCTCAACTTTGCCACTGCATACCAATGAAATTTCAGCATGCCTTCGGTGAGTTTTTAGCCAACTGATTACAGCTAGCATATTTATTTGGCAAAAAAGATCATATTCGAACCAAAGGACAATTTGGTCCTGTTGTTTGTGATTACAAAGAGATCGATATTCCTTAAGGGTTTTCTCGATAAACCAAGATTTGGAAACTTTGTAATTTTTATTTAGGAACTCAAATCTTGTTTTCCAAAAAGATTCGCTTCCTACTGTAGAGAGGGTTTTGCCTTCGCAAAGCATTTCCCTCCAGGTAATTACATCTCCATTAAATTGCAAAGATTGTAATCTAGACGTGAAACTGTCCCCGTTGGTTATGTGCAACAGTGATTTCATTTTCAGTTCAGTTTTCGTTGGTTAGGAATAATAAAAGTAAGCTATAAAGCAGGAACACAAAAATTTTTTCACAAAACATTGGTATATGTGGCTACTTTTTAACATGTAGAAAAAACCGCAATGGTTTATTGCCGAATTATCAGTTATCCCCCAACACGCTTTACAGAAAAACCATTTTCCTTTAGGAAATCCATGATTTTGTCCCGGTAATCCCCCTGAATGATAATAGCTTCATTCTTAAAGCTTCCACCAACTCCCAAAAGCGTTTTTAGGTCTTTCGTCAACTTTTTAAAATCGCTATCGGCCCCATTGTATCCTTCAAGTATAGTAACGGGTTTGCCTTTGCGTTTTTCATATTTGCAGATAATAGGGTCGTCCTGTATCCAATAAGCAGGTTTTTCATTATTGTTTTCAGGTTGCTCTACTGGAACGTGGTCTGGAAATAAGTTTTTAAGCTGGTCTCCTAAGTCCATTGCTATTTTTTTATCAATCCTAAATCAATCAATCTTTCATGTAGATATTCCCCGGCAGTAATATCATTAAAGGCTTTGGGGTGCTTGTCATCAATACAGTTTTCTAAGCAATCCAAAGGCATATCGCTTACGGGATGCATAAAAAACGGAATGGAGTACCTTGAAGTGCCCCATAGCTCTTTGGGTGGGTTTACTACTTGGTGGATAGTTGACTTCAATTTATTGTTGGATAGTCTGGAGAGCATATCCCCAACATTGATCATCAACTGGTCTGGTTTTGCAATGGCATCCACCCAATTCCCTTCGTGATCTTTTACCTGAAGTCCTTTCCCGTGAGCTCCCATTAATAAGGTAATAAGGTTAATGTCGCCATGAGCGGCCGCTCGCACGGCATTTTTAGGTTCTTCGGTAATCGGCGGATAGTGGATGGGCCTTAAAATGGAGTTGCCGTTCTTTATGAAATCATCAAAATAGGTTTCTTCCAGACCTAGGTGCAAAGCCAGCGCGCGAAGTACATATTTAGCGGTCTTTTCCAACATTTTATAGGTCTCCTTACCCACCTCATTAAAATCAGGAAGTTCCTCCACGGTTACGTTGTCGGGGTATTCGGCTTCTAGCTTCGGATTATCCTCTACATATTGCCCAAAATGCCAAAATTCTTTAAGGTCACCTTCTTTTTTGCCTTTGGCGTGTTCTTTTCCAAAGGAAGTATATCCTCGTTGACCGCCAATGCCTTCAATTTCATATTCATCTTTCACTTCTTGGGGAAGATTAAAGAACTTTTTTATTTCGGCATATAGGTTTTCCACCAATTCATCGGATAAAAAATGTCCGCTTAGCGCCACAAAGCCAATATCTTCAAAAGCAGTACCTATTTCTTTGACAAATTTTTCTTTTCTTTTTGGGTCGCCCGAAACAAAATCTTTCAGGTCCACACTTGGAATAGCACTCATATTATCATCTTTGAAATATGTCAAAAATAAGTAATAATGCCGAAGGTTTTGGAATTTTAAGGTGTTTTGAAAGGCTTTTTACTACATTTATCCAACAGAATTTTATTGTATGAGGTATCATGTTGGCAGCTTGGAACAACAAAAGTTGCTGGATTTGTACAAAGGCATGCTGATGCCGAGAATGATAGAGGAAAAAATGTTGATTCTTCTGCGGCAAGGCAAAATTTCCAAATGGTTTAGTGGGATAGGGCAGGAGGCCATTTCCGTGGGTGTCACCAAGGCGCTCAAGGAAAATGAATATATCCTTCCCATGCACCGAAACCTGGGCGTTTTCACTTCTAGAAACATTCCTTTAAATCGACTTTTTGCGCAATGGCAAGGAAAACAAAGCGGGTTTACCCAAGGTAGGGACCGTAGTTTTCATTTTGGCACGCAGGAATACAAAATTGTTGGGATGATTTCCCATCTAGGCCCTCAACTTGGGGTTGCGGATGGTATCGCTTTAGCGGATATGTTGCGAAGAAAAAAACGGGTCACGGCTGTTTTCACAGGAGAAGGCGCAACTAGTGAAGGTGATTTCCATGAAGCCTTAAATGTTGCTTCTGTTTGGAATTTGCCCGTTCTGTTCTGCATTGAAAATAATGGGTATGGTCTTTCCACTCCAACAAACGAGCAATATAATTGCGAACATTTGGCGGATAGAGCCAAAGGGTATGGAATTGAGTCCAGAATTATTGATGGAAACAATATTTTGGAGGTATTTGCCAAGGTGGATGAACTGTGCAAGGCAATTCGTAGAAGACCTCGTCCAGTACTTTTGGAGTTCAAAACGTTTCGGATGCGTGGACATGAGGAGGCTAGCGGCACGAAGTATGTCCCGGACAAATTAATGAAGGAATGGGAAAAGAAGGACCCTATTTCCAACTATGAAAGCTTTCTGTTGGAGGAAGGGGTGCTTACAGAAGAAATGATTGAGGAAATCAAAGCAGGTTTTACCGAGGAAATCAACTCTAATTTGCAGCTCGCTTTCGATGAGCCAGAAGTGTCTTCAAATGAAAGTAAAGAATTAATAGAGGTTTATCAAGATTTTGAATATCAGAATATTGAACCAAAATCAAACAAATCTGAAAACATTCGATTTGTTGATGCCATATCTCAAGGATTGGAACAATCCATGTATCGTCACAACGAACTGATAATCATGGGGCAAGATGTTGCTGATTATGGTGGTGTTTTTAAAATTACGGAAGGTTTTGTACCGAAATTTGGGAGGAGCCGGGTAAGAAACACACCCATTTGTGAGTCGGCGATTGTTTCCGCTGCCATGGGATTGTCCATCAACGGAATGAAAGCTGTTATGGAGATGCAGTTTGCCGATTTTGCGAGTTCCGGGTTCAATCCGATTGTCAACTATTTGGCCAAAGTACAATACCGCTGGAACGAAAAAGCGGATGTGGTAATCCGAATGCCTTGCGGAGGCGGTGTAGGGGCGGGCCCCTTTCATTCACAGACCAATGAAGCCTGGTTTACCAAAACCCCCGGGCTCAAAGTCGTATATCCAGCATTTCCTTATGATGCCAAAGGATTGTTGAACACGGCCATAAACGACCCGAATCCCGTTCTCTTTTTTGAGCACAAAGGATTGTATAGAAGCATTAGAGGTGATGTTCCCACCGATTATTATACGTTACCATTTGGTAAGGCCAGTCTTTTAAGGGAAGGAAATTCCATATCGGTGGTAACTTATGGTGCAGGAGTGCATTGGGCCATAGAAACTCTTGAAAAGCATCCAGAAATTGATGCAGACCTTGTGGATTTAAGAACGCTTCAACCTTTGGATACGGAAACCATTTTTGCTTCGGTAAAAAAGACAGGAAAATTGATTGTGCTTCAAGAAGATACCTTGTTCGGTGGGATAGCAAGCGATATTTCGGCCATGGTGATGGAAAACTGTTTCGAATATTTGGATGCCCCGGTCAAACGGGTGGGGAGTCTGGAAACTCCGGTACCCTTTGCAAAATCTCTTGAAGCTGACTATTTGCCTAAAAAAAGATTTGAAGAGGAACTAATTGGATTATATCAATATTAAAACCAGTTAGTTAGCTATTTTTTTAATAATTTAACAACTAGAAACATACCCCGAATCGTATATTTTTTGAACATTAACTTAATTCTTATGATTAAACGATCACTTTTACTTTTCACAGTGATGGGACTTTTGCTCTCGTCTTGTTCCGTTTCCAAAAGCGCTAGAACGCAGCGAAATCTGTTCAGCGGCACTTGGAATTTGGATAACGTTTACTACGAAAACAATACTGGAAACTTTAAATCGACCATCTTCAATGATGCAGAGGATATTTGCTTTGAAGACAGTGAATGGTTCTTTAGGGACAACAATAGTACAGGGCGCTATACCATAAAGCAAAGCTCGCTTTGCCAAGGTGGAGACCGTTTTTTTAGATGGTCCGTGGTGGAGCCGCAACAGAACTACCAAAGTCAACTCCAGTTTAAGTTTATTGACGAAAACAGAAAGGATATCTCTGGAGGATATGGGTACCGTCTTAACATTGTGAGTCTATCGGAGCAATCCATGACCCTTAATTCCAATGTTTCAGTTGACGGAAAACCCGTGACTATTGTTTACGAATTCTCAAAAAAATAATTACATGAAAAATATAGTTTTAAAGGGAGCAACAGCTTTTTTAGCGTTGACCATGATTACAAGTTGTGATGCCATCAAAAACGCAAATAACACCCAAAAAGGCGCTGCAATTGGCGCTGGTGGCGGTGCGGTTATCGGTGGTGTTATCGGAAACAATGTAGGTAAAGGAAATACTGCTCTTGGTGCTATTATTGGTGCTGTTGTGGGTGGTGCTGCCGGTGGTTACATTGGAAACCGTATGGACCGACAGGCAGAACAAATCGAACAAGAAATCCCGGGTGCCGAAGTACAACGAGTAGGAGAGGGAATCAATGTTACCTTTAGTGGAGAGAACGGTGTTTATTTTGACACTAACAAATCCGACATTAAAGGTACTTCTGCTACCACTTTGGATAAATTGGCCGGAATCTTTAAGGAATATCCAAAAACCAACATATTGGTGGAAGGACACACCGACAGTGACGGTGCGGCCGAATACAATATGGGTCTTTCCCAGCGTAGGGCACAAGCCGTAACTGGTTATTTGGTGGCCAAGGGCATTTCCAACGGACGGTTTACCACAAAATGGTATGGTGAAGAACAACCTGTGGAAAGCAATGAAACTGCCGCAGGTAAAGCTGCCAACAGGCGTGTAGAGCTTGCCATTGTTGCAAGTGACGAGCTTAAAGAAGAAGCTTACGAGAAAACCGAAAATTAGGAATCAACCTAAAATTGGATAAAAAGCCCGGTATTTACCGGGCTTTTTTGTTTGTAGATGTTAAATAAACCATTAAATGTGAGTTAAGCCATCGGGAATCTGAAAGAATTTATGTAACTTAATAGAGGTCAATCTGTTAATGTTAAAACTATTGATATTCTATGGAAAACATCACTCAGAATAGTTTTAGGGATAAGCAAGAACTACTGGTGAGGGTGGAGCGAAATAATAGAATGGTACAGTGCCTATCGCAAAAATTAAGCTCTTACACCTACGAACCAAAATGCCCTCAACGATTTGAAAAGTTTTATGAATTGAAAAGGAGCATCCAAAACTATACAAAAGAACACCAACAGATCGTGTCCAAGATTCAACAGCGAAAGGCAGATTTAAAAGATGCGAACGATAAAGAAGTTGAGCAACACTTAAATCACTTCAAAAAATTGGAAAACGATATTGCTTCATACCTAGTAGATTAATAATCTCACTTAAGTAATCGGTACAATAAATTATTCTAAAATTTATTGACATAGATAATTTCTTCCATAAACATACGTAATATTGCAAGGCAGTTAATCTGTCTTCTTATGGCCAAATCCTCAAACTCTGTCCTCGTCATCTTGGCTTTTTTTGCCATCTATGTTATTTGGGGATCTACATATTTATTAAACAAGATAGCCGTATTGGAACTGGAGCCTTTTATGCTGGCCAGTTGTAGGTTCACTACAGCAGGATTATGTATTTTCCTTTTGGCCAAGATTATGGGAATCCCCTTGACAATTACTAAAAAGCAGTTGCTAAACACCATAATCGCGGGAATTCTATTTCTTAGTTTTGGAAATGGAGTAGTGGTATGGGCACTTCGCTACGTGGATAGTGGTTTTGCCGCATTGGAGATTTCTTCCCAACCCTTGATTATTTTATTGTTGATGCGTGTTTTGCAAGGCAAAAAAATTCAACCCATGTCGGTAATAGGAGTCATTTTGGGTATTGTTGGAATTTATTTACTGGTAAGTCAAAAGCAGGTAATTGCACAGGAAGATTCCATTATTGGAATGATCATGATATTCTTTTGTATGCTCAGTTGGGCCTACGGAAGTCTTTTTGTGGCCAAAGCTGACCTTCCCACCAATTATTTCGTCAACACTGGCTATCAAATGTTTACGGCAGGACTGATTTTGGCTTTGATGAGCATTGGGTTTGGTGAAAAATGGTCTTCCCCAATGGTTTGGAGCGGAGAGGTGCAAATTTCCATGGTTCTCTTGGTGATCTTTGGAAGTATATTGGCCTTCACATCCTTTAATTATCTTTTAAAGGCGGTATCACCGGAAAAGGTGGCGACATCCACTTACGTTAACCCCATTGTCGCATTGCTTTTAGGATGGTATTTTTTGGATGAACAGATTACGTTACGGTCTATAATGGCAGCGGTAATATTGTTGACAGGTGTTTATTTTATCAACACTAAAAAGACGTTGGCCATTTTTGAACGCTTTAAACGTTAAAACACAGTTATTTATCACGGATTTGATTGTGGCATTTTGTAACTTGATGGAAGTTAATAATCAAATCAATGAAGTCTATAGTAAAAGTAGGGGCATACATCATACTGTTGACCTCTATAGCATGCGCATCGAGTAAAAACAATGCAACTCAGGAAGAAATTGCCGCATTGGACCAAATGATTTCCAATAGACAATTTGAGATTAAAGCCAATTGGGCCCAACCTATGGCGACCCAAAGTTTTAATAATATTGCCAATTCCGGCTTGTTGCCGCCAGGAAGCACTGCAAGCCGAATCGATATCTCGGGAACCCGAGGATATTTTCGCATGGTAGGCGATAGCGTTATAGCCGACCTTCCCTTTTTCGGCGAACGTAGAATGGGCGGATACTACAATCAAAACAAAACTGGAATCATATTCGAGGGTATTCCCAAGGATCTCTCATTTTCTCGCAATAAAAAAGGGGACGGACAAACCATGCGTTTTACAATAAGTGAAGAATCCGAAGGATTTCAGGTAATTGCACTATTGTACCCCAATGGTACGGCAAGGCTTACCGTTTCCAGTACCCACCGAACAAATATGTGGTACCAAGGCAATCTTTCCGAATACAAGGAAAAATAGACCTGGTTAAAAGTAATTAGGGGTAATACGTGAAATTCGTTGCAGACTTTTGGCTACGGACAAATGATATCAAACCCTAAACTTTTTCCTCTTTCCATCATTTTATCATAGCTTTATTGATTCAGAAACCAAAATACCTAAAAACTCAAGATGAAAACATATTCTTTGACCCTAAGGTCAATTCTAATGTTAATGCTTTCGGTAGCCTTTATCGCATGTAAAGGCAAAGAAGGTAACAATGACACGACCGCAGAAGAAGTATCAGAAAACCTGGAAGAAACAACTCCTCGATCAACTACCAACTTGCCTTTAGATCGCCTTAACCTTCCCGAAGGATTTAGCATTGATGTCTATGCAGAAAATTTGGAAGGCGCTCGTTCCATGGCCATGGGTGCTGACGGCACTTTGTTTGTGGGAACTAGAAATGAAGGTAAAGTATATGCCGTAAAAGATACCGATGGAGATTATAAAGCTGATGAAACCTATACCATTGCATCCGATTTGGAGCAGCCTAACGGACTGGCTTTTAGGGACGGTGCCTTGTACGTGGCCGCAGTAAGTCGTTTGTTTAAATACTCGGACATTGAATCACAACTGGAAAATCCGCAAGAGCCCGAATTGATTTATGACGATTACCCAACTGAATTTCACCATGGGTGGAAATACATCGCTTTTGGTCCTGACAACAAATTATATGTACCCGTAGGTGCGCCCTGCAATATTTGTGACCGTACCGATGAGGATGAGCGTTTCGGTACAATTACCCGAATGGATGCCGATGGCGGTAACCGTGAGATCGTGGCACGAGGTGTACGAAACACCGTAGGCTTTACTTGGCATCCAGACACCAATGAACTATGGTTTACCGATAATGGAAGGGATATGATGGGTGACGATGTACCTCCGGGTGAACTGAATAAGCTTACCGAAGTGGGGCAGCATTTTGGTTACCCATTCTGCCACGGTGGAACCGTAAAAGACCCAGAATTTGGTGATCAGCACCCATGTTCCGATTTTGTGGCCCCGGTACAACCTTTGGGCGCCCACGTCGCTGCCTTGGGTGTTAAGTTTGGAAAAGGCCCTATGTTCCCAGAGGCATATCAAGGCCATGCATTTTTGGCCGAGCATGGTTCTTGGAACCGCTCCTCGAAAGTGGGGTACAGGATAACCATGGTTAAACTGGAAAATGGCAAAGCTGTTAGTTATGAACCTTTTATTGATGGTTGGTTGGACGAGGAGTCTCAAGAGGCTTTTGGTAGACCGGTAGATCTATTGTTCTTGGAAGATGGTTCTTTGCTCATATCCGATGATGAGGGCAATGCTATTTATAGGGTTACCTACAAAGGATAAGATTACATCACATTAATTATTGAAAGTACTTGGGAATTGGCATTTGGCTCATTTTCCAAGTACTTTTTTTTTGGTCTTTGTCCGTAACCTCAATAAAAAAGTAATTGGCCCCTCCCTCCATTTTAGAAACAATGTGTTCCACGGTAAATATTGATTCGTTATGGTGAAAAATAAACTCGGTTACCTCTCCATTGGGTGTTTCATTTATTTTTCCATGCCGCAAGATCAAATTGGGCTTGGCCAAAATACTGTTGCTTTTGTGCCAGCAGAGATAGCGGATTTCTCCAGTACGCAGCCTATCGATTCTTACAATGAACTGTCCATCTCCAAAGTAGGCCAGAATAGATTCAATATTGGGTGCTCTCCAAAAAATGGTTAAGTAGGTTTAAGTAGGTTCAGGTTTGGTTGAACGTCAATACAATTCTGGTATTGCATCAAACCTTGTTTCTTTTCCCCCATTCTGCACCGGACAACCAACCGGCAACGTAAATAATGATTCCCAACATAATCAAACAAAATATCTGTAAGGCATTTATAGTTTCAAGTGTAGTCATACTCTTATTTTTTGATTAAACTACATCATACGCAATTATTTTACGCACGCAATTGACGAATGCCCCATTCGAGTTCACCAATAGCCTGTTTGAATGGACGAGATTATCAGTTTGATATTGCGATAAATCAAAGGGAAGTAAAATAGTCCATTCACTGGCGTAGTTTATCCATTTTATCATGCGTGGTATTGCCGCAACTTTGTCCCATCAAAATTTAAGTTTAATCAGTAAAATAAAAATACCATGAAAAATTTGATGAGAACACTTACCGTGTTCATGATTACCATTTCAGGACTCTATGCTCAATTACCAGAACCAGGTTTTGTTATTGACGGAACTACCGCCATTGTAATTACCGACCCACAAAACGATTTCCTTAGCCCCGACGGTGTGGCATGGGGTGCCGTGGGAGAGAGCGTTCAGGAGAACAACACCATCGAGAACTTGGAGACCATTTTTAAGTTGGGCGAAGATTACAACATTCCTGTATTTGTTTCTCCCCATTACTACTACAAGCACGATCACGTGTGGAAGTTTGAGGGAACCCTCGAAAAATTGATGCACAACATCAACATGTTCGATCGTGGGGACCAATTGAACGTAAAAGGTTTTGAAGGTTCCGGTGCCGATTGGTTGCCCCGTTACAAAAAGTACATCAACAAGGATAGGGTAGTGGTTACAAGTCCTCACAAAGTGTTCGGTTCCGAGTCCAACGATTTGGCCCTACAATTGAGAAAACAAGGTGTGGACAAAGTAATCTTGGCTGGAATGTCCGGTAACCTTTGTGCTGAATCACACATGAGGGAATTGGTGGAAAACGGTTTTGAAGTTGCCGTAGTGGGTGACGCTACAGCTTCTGCTAAACTACCTGGATTGGACGGTAACCAAGCTGCTCAGACCAACTACAAAATGATTTCTAGCCGTGTCTTCACTACAAAAGAATTGGTGAAAGAATTGAAAATGCACGACATGAAGTAAAACTTAAGTGTTAGTGATGTTGAAGTTGAAGTGTTGGGGGTCAAACTTAGGTTTGGCCCCTTTTTTATTGATGTTCAGGTAATTGAACTCAAATGGGGAAAATTGTCCAAGGAGTTGCGACATCTGTCCATTTTATCCCAGCTTACATTGTAACACCTTTGCATTGTCACAAGTTGACAAGCAAATTTTTAATAAAAAAACAGAAAATTATGACACGTTTACAAGCATTAGATCCAAAGGAAGCAACCGGAAGATCAAAAGAATTATTCGAAGGTATCCAAAGTAAATTGGGTATGGTTCCCAACATGATGAGAACTATGGGTAACTCTTCAGTTGTTTTGGAAGGCTACTTGAACCTAGGCGATATTTTGGGCAAAGGATCTTTGGGTGGAAAATTGGGCGAATTGATCGCCTTGACCGTAGCAGAATCCAACGCCTGTAACTATTGCCTATCCGCTCACTCGTTTATCGGTGAAAAATTGGTAGGTATCGATACTGATACTTTGAGTGCTGCAAGAGATGGTAAGAACGCAGATCCAAAAATTGCTGCCGCCTTGAACTTTGCAAAAGCATTGATCGCCAAAAACGGACGCGTTTCCTCTGAAGACGTAGCAGCTGTTAAAGATGCCGGATATACCGATGGTGCAATAGGTGAGATCATAGCACATGTAGCTTTGAACATTTTTACCAACTATTTCAATAACACAGCTAACACCGATATCGATTTCCCAGTAGTGGAAGCCGCTACGGTATAATTAACACTTAAATTAAATTAAAGATGAAAACGTTTAAAAATTTATTTCTTTTTGGAATTATGTTGTTTGCCGCCATCAGCGTGCAAGCACAGACCCAGCCGGTAGACGATAACGGTCTTGCCATTGGTGGTTACGATGTTGTGGCCTACTTTTCGGGTGGAGCAAAAAAAGGTAGCAAGAGCCATATGGCCAAGCACAATGGTGCTACTTACTACTTTTCTAGCAATGCCAACAAAATGGCATTTACAAAAGCACCTGAAAAATATTTGCCACAGTTCGATGGTTGGTGTGCTTGGGGTGTAGCCGCTAAGGACACTAAGTTCCCCATCAACCCGGAAACCTACGATATCGTAGATGGTAAATTGTATTTGTTCTACAACGGACCTTTCGACGGTGGTACATTGGATACTTCTTTGGATTGGAACCAAAGAACCACTGAGCTTACTAAGGCGGCACACGCCAAATGGCCCAAGGTTAAAAATAGCAAGTAGTAGTTTTAATTAGTTTTAGGGTAGGGCCATGTCATGGGTCCTACCCTTTTTTTTTGTGAAAAATTCCCAACATGGAAATAGAGAAAAAATTCCCGTTGCCCCCCTTTACCGAGGAAACCGCAAAGGAAAAAGTACAATTGGCAGAAGATGCCTGGAACAGCCAAGACCCCGAAAAAGTGAGCAAAGCCTACACGGTGGACACGGAATGGCGCAATCGTTCCCAGTTTGTCAACGGCCGTGAGGAGGTAGTTTCATTTTTAACAGAAAAGTGGAAAAAAGAAAAAAACTACAAATTAAGAAAGGAACTATGGGCCTTTACCGACAATAAGATTGCAGTTCGTTTTGAATATGAATACCAGAATGCCGAAGGAGCGTGGATACGCGCGTATGGAAACGAGAATTGGGAATTCAACGAGCACGGGCTTATGCAGAAACGCTACGCCAGTATCAACGATCTGCCCATAGCGGAAACCGAAAGACGATTATAATAATTTGTTGTTCGTTATCAATTTTAATGTATTGTCACTTCGAGCGCAGTCGAAAAGTTGCCAATCTCATCATTTTAAAATGAGGTCTTGACTGCGCTCAGGATGACAGTTCGAAGAGAAAGTACATTTTAAGGACCGTCAGTTCGGGTTTTCTCGATACAGTTTTTGGCCTACGGCTCAAAACACCGTTCGAAATGACAAATTTTGATTGCTGATATTCAATTTATAGTATTTATATATGGAGATCTACAACACCAACACGCTCATCGACGAACAAACCGGCAACCTGGCCTTTAAACTCTCCAATTTTGAGGATAGCTGCCAGTTTTGCGACACGCACCGGTTTAGCTACTATTCCTTGATCTGGATAAAAAAGGGGAGGGGTACCGCCCAAGTGGACTTTACGGAGTACACGTTTACGCCAAATACCCTATTTGCCGTAACGCCCTACCAACCTTTTACCATAAGCGAGGAAGAACCGTTGGAGGGCGTGGTGTTAAATTTTCATCCCGATTTTTTCTGCATTCACAAGCACCACGAACAAGTGGCCTGTAACGGAGTGCTCTTTAACAACATTTACAGTCCGCCCATGCTCTGTGTTACGGAGGATATGTGCCAAAATTTTGAACTGATGTTGCAGCAGATGTACAACGAGGTGCAAAAATCGGAAATGGCGCAGTACGAGCTGTTGGTCTCCTACCTTAAAATATTCTTGATCACGGCCTCCCGTGCCAAGGCCAAGCAACAGCCCGAAGCCTTGGAGGGCACGCCGGGCGAAAAGGAGCCCTTTATCCTCCAAAAGCTCAAAAACCTGATAGAGACCCACTACAGGACCATGCACTCCGCAGGAGAATATGCCGATCTGCTGAACATTAGCCCCAAGGCCCTGGCCAAAATGACCAAGAACCATTTTAACAAGACCATGACCAACCTGATCAGCGAACGGATCATTATTGAGGCCAAGCGCGAGCTGTACCTCACCAACAAAACGGTAAAAGAGATCGCCTACGACCTTGGGTACGACGATGAGCACTACTTTAGCCGCTTTTTTAAGAACAATGCCGAAATATCTCCCAAAACTTATCGCGAAACCGTGGGCTTTGCCCGTGGCGCCGTAGCTTAAACGAAACCCTTACTTAATGAAAATAAATGTAATAGACCAAACCTTGCCGCTGCCCTTTGGGCAGGTGTACAAAACCCTACAACAGCGCATAGTGGAACATGGCTTTTTGCTGTTGCACGAGATAGATACCCAGGCCATTGTGGCCAAACATGGCGTAACTATATCCCAATTGCGGCAATTGCTCTTTTTTGAGCCCAAATACATTGCCCAGATCATGGAGAACGACCCCCTGGCCATAAACGATATCCCCTTAAAACTGGTACTACAAGAAATTGATGCCCAAACCACCCAACTGAGCTTTAAAAACCCTGTGGGCAGCCTACAGGATTATGGCTTGGACCCTGCCATGGCAGCCGAAATGTTGGAACGGGTAAAGAGAATAGTCGACAACTATTAATTATCTAGTAAAAAAACCGCCCCCGCAGTAGGCTGTATGGGGCGGTTTTATACTTAGTTTTTGGAATGATAAAGAAAGCCCTTTAGGGCTTTTTTTTATGGGGTTACGGTTTTCCGTAATCTTTAAATAAAAGCCAAATATAAATTGTTAATAAAATATTGCAATTATTGCAATGCAATATTTGCAATACAAAAAACCTGTCCGTAAATTCGTCCGTGTCCGTAATAATGTCCGTAAAAAAATGGCGACTATTAATTTTTACCTCGATAAGTCTGATAAAAAAGGGTTTGCACCAATTCATTTAAGAATAAATTGCAATTCAGAACAAGTTAAATTATCTACTGGCGAAAAGATTCGTCCAGATGATTTTGATAAAGAAAGCCAATTGGCGAAAAATAGTGCAGAAAATGCAGTTGAAATTAATCACTATCTGAATTATTTAAAAGATAGGACCGATGAATTATTTAATAATTCTTACCGAAAAAAATACACCAACAAAGAAATAAAAGTAATATTAAATGAATTTGTTGCAGCCTACAAGGATAGTAATAATATCCATATTGTTAGTGAAGAATCACCTATTTACGGAACACCAATAACTTTTATTGATTTATTTGCTGGAGCAGGCGGTTTTAGCGAGGGTTTTTTGCAGGCTGATACTGAAGAAAAGTTTTTTGATTTTCTTTTGGCTAATGATATCAATGAAAATTCGGAATTGACCCATTTAGTTCGATATAATCATCAATTGGGATTGGGAACTGAATTCTTATGTCAAGATATTACAGAGCCTGATTTCATTGACAATTTGCTCAAAAAGATTGATGGTAAAAAAGTTGATGTTGTTTGCGGAGGGCCACCTTGCCAAAGTTTTAGTCTTGCTGGAAAAAGAAAGAAATTTGATAAAAAAGATGACCTTTTCTCACATTATTTGGAAGTCATAAAAATTCTACAGCCCAAATATTTTGTGATGGAGAATGTAAAAGGCATTCTCACCAAGGAAAAGGGAAAAATCAAAGAGTTGATATTGAAAGAGATAAATTCAATTGTCGATATCAATGAAATACCAAGATTAGCAGCATTTATAAAATCTTTAAAGAAAAACAATCTTGACGAAAACTTCCTTTTGGACTGTTTGGTTAAAAGGGTTGAATTGGAGCAGTTCACTGATGATAAATCAGAGAAATCAAAAGAAAACTACATTAAGGTTATTGATTCTAAGTTCAAAAAACTGACCCCAGAAATTGTTGATTACAAAACAAGCAAAACTGATGTCAGAATTAGTACAATTCGACATGGTTTCAATCTTTTGATAAGAAGCAAAGAATGGGAGAAGCTAAAACGTGATATCATAAGAGAAAAGGACTTCTGTAATATTGATAATGACTATTTCGTTGATGCATTCACTTCTTTTATTTCAGAAATTGATTCTAATGAGATTATTGGTAAAATAGAGGCTGCTTTTAAAGACCTTAACGTTAAGAATGAATTCAAAAAGGACTGTGGGGACATTGTTCAGGCCTTAAAAATTTATGTTCTTAATATTGATGATTGTTTGGAAGTCATTCGTTCGTTTTGCAATGATTTTCAGATTTTAGAATTGAATAAAATAATTGAGGATATACGTCTTTATAGAATTAAAGCACCATTCATAGCTAACTCATCTAATTATGGTGTTCCTCAAAATAGAGAAAGAGTGCTGTTTATTGGGTGTAGAAAAGACCAGAAGTTTATCTCCGAAATTCCAGCTACTGTCTCAGAAGATGAAAAGGTTTCTGTGTTTGAAGCTTTATATGATCTTGATTTTGTTGAAAATAATGAAGAAGCACATACCTATCAAGAAGTTGATTTATCAAGTCAATATAACGGTACTGCCGGAAAAATGAAAAATCTTCTTAAGACGCGAATGATAGACGGAAAACCTGTTAACTCAAATGGTATGACTTTTTCGGATTGGAGCAAAAAAGGGAGGCTTAACGGAAGATTTAAAAATGCCACAAACCCATTTTACGTGAGAAATGCACAAGCTCTTGAAAATGGTGAAAGAACATTTGACGTATTGCACAATCACAAAACAAGCAACCAAAATAAAGATGTAATTGAGCGTCTGGACATTATTTTAAAAGAGGGTGACTATAGAAAGGCACAACCTAAGTTGCAGCAGTGTGGATTAGCTTCCAATAAAAGAAATTATAATGTTTTAAAACCAGATAGGCAGAGTCCAACTGTAATGACCATACCTGATGATTATATACATTACAATACTCCTCGTGCACTTACGGTTAGGGAGATGGCCAGATTACAGTCTTTCGATGATTCATTTGTGTTTCAAGGCAAACGATCAACTGGAGGGAACAATAGAAAGTCAGAATTGCCACAATACACTTTAGTTGGCAATGCAGTTCCTCCATTAATGGCTAGGGCAGTTGCCATGGAAATATTGAAAAACATTAAATGAGGAAACTAACCCAATCAGAAGAAGCAAAGCTTAAAACTCTAACTGAAAATTCTATTTCATTGACTCTAATTGAACCTACGGAAACAGGTTTAAAAAAGTCAATCATGGATGCTACTGGTACTATTAGAAATTATTTAAAGAACAATAATCTTCATGATTATGATTTGCAATCTCAAGGGCCTGACCATAAAGTAATAATTAAAGCATTTATTTATGAGTCGGATAAAATTCATAAATCAAATGCGTCACTTTATAGACCAAAAACTAAAAAAGGAGATCCTAGAATCTGGTTTTCTGGTTTATCCAAATATTCGGACCCAAATGATATCTTGTCTATAATCACTTTTGAAAATCAATTGCATGTAATCAATTTGACCAAGCTTCCAGTGAGTCATTTATTGGAAAGCTCAATTTCGAATCCATTGGGAGAGTTGGTAAAAGAAATAAATGCAATAGAAAGTGAAACTTCTTCAGAATTGCTTCAAAAATTAATAGAACTTGCACAAAAAGGACCAATCTTATCCATTGTAAATGCTGATACATCAGTTGGAAGAACTTTGGAGACTGCTTTGGGAATAGATATAAATTCTTCAAAACTACCCGATTATAAAGGAATAGAGCTTAAATCATTTCGTGCCAAAAAAGGAAATAGAAAGAATTTATTTGCACAAGTACCTGATTGGAATCTAAGCAAGTTCAAAAGTTCAGCAGAGATTTTGGATGCATTTGGATATTGGAGAGAAGAAGACTTTAAGTTGTATTGTACAGTTTCCTCCATAGTTTCAAACTCTCAGGGTCTATCTTTAAAGTTGGATATGGATATAAACCAACTCATAGAGTATTCCAATGATAAAAGAATAGGAGAGTTTGTGGTGTGGTCTTTGGAAAAACTTCATCAAAGATTATTGGAAAAACACAAAGAAACGTTTTGGGTTGCAGCGGATGTTATCCATGTCGATGGCAAGGAGTATTTTCAGTATAAACAAGTAGAGCATACCAGAAAGCCTTTGGTTTCTCAATTCGATATTCTTTTAGAGCAAGGCATAATTACTCTAGACCATCTAATTAAAAGAAATGCAAAGGGAAAAGTGGTTGAAAAAGGACCATTGTTTAAAATAAAACCTAACAGTCTTGATCTTTTGTTTCCACCGAGTAAGATTCATAACTTGATGATCATATGAAAAAGGAACTGAAATTTAAGGTTAGCGCTGCTTTAAAGGATATCATTGGCAAGGATTTAATTACAGATGATTTCATTGCTGTTTTTGAATTGGTTAAAAATTCTTTTGACGCATATGCTGACCAAGTTGATATATACTTTAATGATATCTATGGGAATAATCCTAAAATCATTATTAAAGACAATGGTAAGGGAATGAGTCTGGATGATATAAAATCTAAATGGCTTTTTGTCGCTTATTCAGCAAAAAAAGACGGAACCGAGGATGAGGGATTTGATTATCGAGATAGAATTTACGTTAAAAGGGCTTTTGCAGGAGCTAAGGGTATTGGTAGGTTTTCCTGTGATAGATTGGGAAAAACCTTAATGCTTGAATCTACTAAAAAAAATGGTAGAACCGAAATGCTTTTTACAGAATGGGAAAAGTTCGAAGAGGATACAAAAAGGAATTTTATAGATATAAGTGTTCTGCATGAAACTAAATCAATCAGTGCTTACGGTTTGAGTCATGGAACCGTGCTAGAAATAGGTGATTTAAGAAGTGATTGGAATAGGAAAAAATTATTAAAATTAAAGGATTCCATAGCCAAACTAATCAATCCTAGAATTAGTGACGAAGCTGATAATGAATTTAAAGTTTATATCCATTGTAAGGAAGAAGAACAAGAGGATTCGAAATCTGACGAGTATTATGAAAAAGTCAATGGTGAAGTTAGAAATTTTATATTCGACACTTTAGGGTTGAAAACAACAAAGATTACTTCAAGAATAGATAGAAATGGTGATTATATCACTACCTCATTGTCGGATGGAGGAACTTTGGTTTATAAAGTTAAAGAGAAAAATAACTTTCCTTTATTGAAGTCAATAGATATAACTATCTATTACCTTAATCAATCTGCTAAGTTGACTTTTGCCAGAAGAATGGGAGTGCCCGTAATAAATTATGGCCATATTTTTTTATATAAAAATGGATTTAGGATTTACCCCTATGGTGAACCAGGGGAAGATCCTTTAAAAATAGATCGAAGGAAAAGTCAAGGTTATAGTAGATATTTAGGTACTAGAGAAGTAATGGGGCAAATTAACATACTTGAAGATTCTGAAGAGTTGAAAGAAACTTCAAGTAGGGGAGATGGCTTAATTAAAACTAAAACTTATGAAAGTTTAGAAGAATTCTTTTGGAACACTTTAAGACGGTTGGAACGATATGTTGTTGATGTTCAAAAGTGGGGGTTAAGTATTGAAGATACAGATGTTGACATACAAGATATGAGAACACGTATTACTTCATTAATTGCTCAACTTTCAGGGTCGGATAATATTGTGGATTTTGAATATTCAGAAAATGTCCTGTCTCTTATTGAAAAAAACCAAAGTAGCAGTGCTGAAACTCTTGTAAGTAATCTTAATCGGATAGCATCGAGGAGTGGTGATGAGGATTTAATTAAGCAAACAAAGTTAGCTGCGAAAAAATTAAAAGAACTTCAGAAAGCAAGAGTTTTTGCTGAAAAAGAAGCAGATGAGCAGAGGAATATTGCTGAAAAAACAGAGAAAGAATTGGATCAAAAAGAATCCGAAAATCTTTTTCTAAAATCAATCAAATCTCAGGAATTTGAAGAGGTCGTAAGTTTTTTGCATCACATTGGAATTTCATCAAAAAATATTGACAACAATCTAAAACTTTTAGTTAAGAGAATTAGAAAGGGTAAGGAAATCTCAAATGTGGAATTGGTAGAAATTATTCAAAAAGTGATTTTTGAAAACAGAAAAATTTTATCTATTTCTAAGTTTGCATCTAAAGCTAATTTTCAATTATACACATCTTCAATTGAAATTGATGTTGTGGAATATATTACTGAATACATTCAAAACATTTTAGGATTAGTTTCTTCACAAAAACCAATAGTCCATATAAATAACAAAACGGAAGTTAAATTCATAAAGGAATTAAAACCAATAGAATTAAATATAATAATAGATAATTTGATTAGTAATTCGAGACGAGCCAAAGCTGAAAATATATTTATTTCATTTAAAATTGTGGATGGAAATCTAAATATTAATTTCGCGGATGATGGTTCAGGAATTAAAGATGATATTGCAAAAAATATATTTAATTTTGGATTCACCACCACCTCAGGGTCTGGTATCGGATTATATCATGTGAAAAAAATGTTGAATGAAATGGGAGGAGATATAACACTAAACAAAGCGTCAAAGAAACCTACTGAATTTAATTTAATAATAAAAGAATGATAGTTACGGATTTGTTATGGATTGAAGATGATACTGAGTTTGTTGATGGTACTCTGGCCAACTTTAAAGAAGACAGAGAAGATCTTGGTTTTGCAATAGTCCCTTGGCATTATGTAAGTAAAGAAGAGTTTGACAAGGATTCTCACTTAGAGTTAGAATCATTAGCAATTGGTTTGGTATGTATTGATTATAATCTTCCTGGAGGAATAAACGGTAATGAGATAATTAAGATAATCCGAGGTTATAAAGCAAATAAGGAAATTCCTATTATTTTTTATTCTGCTGCAAAAAATGAAAGTGAGCTTAAAAAGATACTTGAGGAGACATTTGATGAAGAGATTGATAATATTTTTTATTCTACAAAGGATACTTTAGAAGATCAAATAATAAATGTTTTGTCTTAGTATAGTTCATTTGATTTCATTACTAAATTTCAAATCCCCCCAATCTCCTTTAAGCTCAATCCCGTAGCCTTTTTAATAATCTCATTGTTTACGCCTTGAGCCTTTAATTTCTTGGCAATATCCAAAGCCTTTTCTTTTTCGGCCCGCTTTTTCTCGGTATCAATTTTAAACTGTTCCAGTTCTTGCTTTTCGGGGCCCATAATTTCAAACAGGCCACTTTTTTGGAGTTCGTCCATCACCCCTTGGTCGGCAAAACTGGTATAATTGGTTTCGGTGATCACCAAATGGTCCAGCACCTCCACTTTTATGAGTTTCCCCACTTTTAGCATATGGTCGGTAAAGGTAATATCGGCATCGGTAACCTCGTGCGAGCCGCTGGGGTGGTTGTGCACCAAGATCAGTTTACTGGCCAGTTTGTAGATCGCCATCCTAAACACATCGGGCGGGTCGGCGTTCACCCGGTTGCTGGCCCCAAGGCCGATCAGTTCCACGAACAGTATTTTGTTGTTGTGGTTTAGGCCCACCACCCAAAAATGCTCTTGGTTGCGGCGTATCTTGTTTTCGCGCAGCAATACCTGTTGCATGATCGCATATATGTCCACGGAGTTGAGCACTTTGATCTTTTGTTCTTTGGTAAGCCGTACATTCATGGTAGGTGTCTTGTAATTTGGGTCTGGGAAAGGTAATCCATGCCCGCGAGAAAAACAAAAATAGGCCCATTGGGGCACCAAATAGTCCTTGGGTGTTCCAGTATGGCCCCATTTTACTATTTTAGAGATTACAATTGTTAGCGCCATGGGCATGCACCGTAAATTGACCGCCATAATGTTCACCGATGTACAGGGGTACACTGCCATTATGCACGAGGATGAACAGCAGGCATTGGTGTTGCGTCAAAGGCACCGTACCCTGTTCAAGGAGCTTACCGAGCAGTATCGGGGTACCTTGGTGCAATACTTTGGCGATGGCACCCTCTCTATTTTTGACAGCGCAGTAGATGCCGTGGAATGTGCCCTGGCTCTCCAAAAAGGGTTACGGGAGGAACCGGTGATCCCCGTACGCATTGGAATCCATGTGGGCGACATTGTATTGACCGAGGACGATATTATGGGCGATGCCGTAAATATCGCTTCCCGAATAGAGAGCGCAGCCGTGCCGGGCAGTATCTTCTTTTCCGGCTTGGTGAACGACCAACTGCGAAGCCATAAAAAATTCGAGACCCGCTTTCTCAACGTTTTTCATTTTAAGAACGTAAAGGAACCCATTCCCGTTTTCACCCTTGTGGATGAGCACCTGGAGGTACCGGAACGCATAACATACGAAAAGGAACCTAGCGGGAAAATTACCGACTTGCTGTCTAAATATCGAGACAAAGGGGGCGGTAAACGTAAGCTGCGTTTGTGGGCAGTGGCCGCGGTAATCGTGCTGGGCCTTTTGGTGGTAGGTTATAATGCATTTAGCAAAGGAAATGCAGAAGCGTCCGTCGCAAATAACAAGGCGTTGGGCAGTATTGCCGTGTTGCCCGTTCAGAACCTTACCGGCGAGGCACAAAACGATGTGCTGAGCGAAACCATCACCGACGACCTGATAGCGCAATTGTCCGACAAGCTGATCACCATAAAAGTAGTGCCCAAATCCTTGGTGCAGGACTATCTGGACCAAGGTAAATCGTTACAACAAATGGCCATGGCATTGGAGGTGGGCTATATTTTGGAAGGGGCACTGCACCATTCGGATAGTCTGTACAATCTGGACCTGCGTTTGGCCGATGCCCTGGAGCGGGTGTACCTCTGGTCCGAACGGTACGACCATGTATCGGGCGACAATATTTCAGCCACCCTGCAAGACCGCACCAGTGGGGTGATCACCACCGAATTGAGCACTCATTACCGGAATCGGGAAAAGACCAGCGACCAAAACCAAACTTTGGACAATAAGGATGTGAACGAATTGTTGGCCCGCGCCGATGCCCTTACCAATAAAATGGATAAGGAATCCATGTACCAGGCCATGCCATTGTACCAAAAAGTGATCCAATTGGAGCCGAATAGGGCCGAGGGCTATATCGGTCTGGCCCGCATCTACACTATTGGCGGCATGATCTGGGGCTATTTTAAACAAGAGGAGTCCAGAACGAGGGCCGCAGAGTACCTGGAAAAATCCATAGCGTTGAAACCCACTTTGGAGGCGTCACAATATTTGTTGGTGAGCAAATTTTTCTTTGAACACGATTTTAAGTATTCGGAGGAACATTTGTCGTTGGTGGCCATATTGCCTCCCTTTCCGGATGGGGCTTTCTACTCGGTGTACAGCAATATGTTGGGCCGATTTGACGAGAGCATCCACTTTGCGGAAAACTACATCGACCGTTTCCCCGATGCGGGCAACGGGTATGCACAGATGATCCGCGCCTATTTTCTGGCGGGGGATTGGGCCAAGGCCGACAGTTTGATGAACCGTTGTGACAGCCGTTTCAAGCACGATCTGTTCTATACACGGGATGTGGCCATGGTACACCTGAACATGGGCAATTTTGAGGCGTTCAAGGAAATGAACAATATCCTACGAACCAACTTTCTGGACAATGCGTCGGTACATCTCTATTACGATGCGGTGGCCCTGCACCACGATGGTGTGGACCCGGCCAAAATTCAGGAAAAACTGGACCTGCTGCAAGAACAGTACGATCAAGGCATGGCAGGCTCGCCAGCGTGGTTTTTGGCCATGTACTATTTTTACCTGAAGGATGAGGATACCGCTTTTGAATGGTTGAAAAAGTCGGTCGAACGCAAGGATGTGGAAACCTTGTGGCTGAAAACGGAATATTGGCTACAACCGTACAGAAAGGCAAATGACCCCCGGTATGTGGCCCTGTACAATCAAATCAATTGGCCGGAGTAGGTTTCTTTCAATAAAAACCGCCCCAAACGTTGTTCGCAGGGGCGGTGTTGGCTTATCAGTCTTAATCCATTTACTGCACTATGCGGTTCAGTTTTTGTACCTGCGCATCAAAATCTTTTAGGGTGGTGGCCAATACCCCGATTTGTTCCTGAGCTTCTTTCCATTCCTTTTGCTCAATGGCCTCGCGCACGCCTGGAAGTGTTTTTACCCCATAACCCGTGTAAAATCCGGGTGCGTAGATTTGGTGTTTGAACCAATCCCTGCGGGGAAGTCCTTTTTCTTGCAACAATACTTGCTCCATGCCCATCAACTCTTGGTTCAGTTGTGCTTGTTTAGCAGGGGAGAGGGCTAGTACATCGGCCTTGGAAAAGGTCTCGATACTTTTCTTTAATTCTGCCACCACATTTTGGATGGGCGAGAAATCCAAATAAGGTACTTCGGCCTCCATTTTTGCGGGAGCTATCGGTTTTTTCGGGTCCATCACCAATCCGTAGGTATCCGCTTTTACCAATTTGTTGTGTTTTTCCACATCACCACGCATTTTTTCCAAGGTGTTGATGACCTCGCCCAAATAGGTTTCGATGGTGCTGTGCCATTGGGTCAGTTCAAACGGCAATACCTCCGCATTCGCCAAACGTAAAGAGATACGTCCGGCAGTATTTGCCAAAGCAACGCCATATTGGAACCCAGGATCTTTAAATCGGGTGTAGTGGGAGTAGGTATCGTAAATGGTGTGATATTCTCCTCCACGGCCTTCACCACCGTAGCCCAAGTTCAATGAGGCGATACCGGTATGCTGTATAAAAGGCGTATAATCCGAACCAGAACCAAGGGCGCTCAATTTAAACGAGTTGTCACCACCACGGATTACATTGGCCGCTTTGCGACGCTCCGCTACGGAAACCCCTTTTTGTGGGTCGGTCACGGCATTGGCCACTTGGCTTACCATGGCTTGTAGGGAGTGGGAACCTCCAACACCCAAATACCCACGACTGTTGCCATCGGTATTGATGTAGGCCACGGCCTTTTCTTTTAACTCTGGAATATGGTCCTCAACCCATTCGGTGGAACCGATAAGTCCGGGCTCTTCGGCATCCCAAGCACAGTACACCAAGGTACGCTTCGGTTTGTTGCCTGCTTTGGCCAATTTTCCGACCACGCGGGCTTCTTCCATCAAGGCGACCATCCCACTAATAGGGTCGCTGGCTCCGTGTACCCAGGCATCGTGGTGGTTTCCACGAATTACCCACTCATCTGGGAACTCATCACCTTCCAAAGTAGCAATCAGGTTATGGGCAGGTTTCAACTGCCAGTCAAACTCCAATTTTAGGTGTACTTTGGCAGGTCCGGGCCCAATATGATAGGTTAGGGGAAGACCACCTCTCCAATTTGCAGGAGCCACAGGGCCTTCCAAAGCTTCCAATAACGGTTGTGCATCTTCATAAGAAATAGGCAACACCGGAATCTTGGTGATGGTAGGTGCATTTTTACGGTCCAAACGCTTTGCATCCTTGGTGGCGGCATAGCCGGGCGTTAAAACATCACCAGGGTAGAGCGGCATGTCCATTACGGAACCACGCTGCACGCCTGTTTTGTTCTTGTACGGACCTTTTGGGTACACGTCGCCTTGGTAATACCCATCATCTTTAGGGTCGGAATAGATGATACAACCGATGGCACCCATTTCGGCAGCCAATTTTGGTTTGATACCTCTCCAAGAACCTTGGTATTTGGCAATAACGATCTTGCCTTTTACATCGATGCCCAATTTTTCGAGCTCTTCATAATCGCTGGGGATTCCGTAGTTTACAAAGACCAGTTCGGCTTCCACATCCCCATCGGTGGAGAACGCATTGTAACTGGGCAGTAATTTATCGCCCTGTGCGGTGTACGGGTCACCCTCCACGGGAATAGCTTTCAAAGAAGCGGTGTATGTGGTGGGGCCTGTCAATTCCAAAACCCTCACTTTTGGATAGGGAAAAAGCACTTGGTAAGTGTCGATGCGGGTCTTGTACCCCCACGATTTGAACTGTTTTTCCATCCATTTTACGTTCTTTTCACCGTATTCGGTACCGACCCAATGGGGTTCGGCGGCCAATAGTTTCATCCATTGGTCCAAATTGTCGGAGGAAAGTTGTTTCTCGTAGTCTGCTTCGAGCTGTACTTGCGCTTCGGAAGCTTTTTCACTGAACCCAATAATCTTGTCTTGGGCCGTAATACTGATTGTCCCTAACAATAGGAGTAGGGGAAGTAATTTGTTTTTCATTGGTTTGAATTAGCACTTAAATTTAAGGGTTTGTTTAAAGGTAATAAAGCAAAAAGGGGAGAAGTGATGGCAAATGTTCAAAAAAATTGCATTTTCTTTGAAAAGCATCATTCAAATTAAAAGACACAAAATGAATGCCGAGATAGATCATTACTTGTCGGAAGGTTGTGGACGCTGTTCGTTGGGCGGCACCCCGGAATGCAAAGTACATAGTTGGCAAGATGAACTCAAATACCTCAGAAGATTGGTATTGGACTGCGGACTGACCGAAGAATTGAAATGGAGCATGCCCTGCTACACCCATCAAAGTAAGAATATCTTAATGATTACGGCTTTTAAAAATAATTGTACGCTCAGCTTTTTTAAGGGTTCCTTGTTGAAGGACGAGCAGGGTATTTTGGAGAAGCCGGGCGAGAATTCGCAGGTTGCTCGCGTATTGCGGTTTACTCAGGTTGACCAGATTAGTAAGCTGGAAAATGTATTAAAAGCATACATTTATGAAGCGATTGAAGTAGAAAAAGCAGGTTTGCAAGTCAAACTGAAGAAAACGGCTGAGTTTGATATGCCCGAAGAGCTTCAAAATAAACTGGATGAAGATGAAGCGTTCAAAACAGCCTTTGAAGCCTTGACCCCGGGACGGCAGCGTGGGTATATGCTTCATATCGCTCAGGCCAAACAGTCCAAAACACGTATCAACCGTATAGAAAAATGTATTCCCAATATCTACAAAGGAAAGGGGTATAACGAGAGATAGATTTTTATTGACCTTCGTCTCTCTATCATTTATAAACAATTAAACGCTGCGATATCATCGGTTTAATTTATTTTGATTAACTTTCTGAAATATAGGCAGATAGATTTATCTATTTGTCGTAGTTATCACCCCATGGCTTTCAATGATTATCGTTCATTTCCTACAATACGAGCGATTTATTTGAATACGTAACAACCTAAACAAACAACATATGGAACGCACACTTTTTGAACGGCTCGGAGGAAGAGAAGGTATATCTGCTATTGTGGATACCACTGTTAACAACCACATGGAAAATCCTGCGGTCAATCCCAGATTTCTTCCTTTAAAAGACCAACCAGAACGTTTGAGGGTCATTAAAGATCATACGATTGACTTTTTCAGTATGGGTAGTGGTGGACCGGCAAATTATACTGGAATGGATATGGTAACCGCCCACACGGGAATGAACATTAGTCCTAGCGAGTATTATCATGTAATGGATGATATTATGCTTGCATTGGATGCGAACGGAATAGATGAAGACTCTAAAAAGGATGTACTTGCCGTTTTATGGTCCTTAAAGGGTATGATCGTGTCAAAATAGACATTTAGAGGATAGTTCAATATTGATGAATAATGGTTATTTTAGGTGCTACCAACCTAAATAACATGTCACAACGCAGAAAATTCTTGAAACAAGGCGCCATGGCGGCGCTTTCCTTGCCATTATTATCCTTTGACCCTCAAAAAAACTGGTCCATAGCATCTTTACAAACCAATGCACCCAAGGATGAGGGGTATTGGAAAATGGTGCGCAAACAATTTCCTTTGAAAGAGGGACAGACCTATTTTAATAATGGAACGATGGGGCCTACCCCCGGTTATGTATTGGACAAAATGTTCGACCACATGATGCACTGGAACGTGGAAGCCGCTACGGTGGATTACAAAAATGGTTCGGGCCCCGAGTTGTTGACCGGCTATTTCCCTTATGAGGAACTACGGACCAAGCTGGGCAAGATCATCAATTGCGATTTTAAGGAAATCTCCCTGACCCAAAATGCCACTTTTGGCATGAACTACGTGGGTATGGGACTTAACCTCAAAGAAGGCGATGAATTGCTCAATACCAATCAAGAACACGGTGGTGGTTTTGGAGCATGGCGATTGTTGGCCAAACGCAAAGGCTGCGTGTACAAAATGGCTACGATGCCCGAGCCTGCAAACGACCCGCAAGAAATTGTAGATGTAATTTTTAAAGAGGTCACCCCAAAAACCAAAGTGATTGCCATTCCTCATATTATTTCCGGTTTTGGAACGGTAATGCCGGTAAAGGAAATCTGTGCCGAGGCTAAAAAACGAGGCATTTTCACCGTTTTGGACGGTGCACAATGTGTGGGGCAAATATCTGTGGATGTTAAGGATATTGGGTGCGATGCCTATTATTCCAGTTTGCACAAATGGTTGCTGGCCCCTGCGGGAAGCGGGTTGTTGTACATTAATAAAGATGTGGTGGGCGATATTTGGACCACCATAGCTAGTTACAATTGGGATAATGAGGATGATCATGGTTTCCGGTTGATGCAAAACGGAACGGGTAATGCCGGTCTTATGGCCGGTTATGACGCTGCTGTAGACTTTTTTAATACGATTGGCCATGATGTATGGCTGGGCCGTGTAAAGGAGTTGGGCAAATATTTGCGTGATGGCCTCAAGGAGATGAAGCATGTCACATTTTATTCTTCCACCAATGAAGCTATGGCCGCTGGAATCACCACTTACGGTGTGGAGGGAATGAGCGGACCAGAGCTCCAAAAATATATGTGGGAAAAGGAACGCTTGCAGCCCCGTTCGGTAGGCAGTAAAATGCTACGTCACTCGGTACATATTTATAATTCCAAAGAGGAAATTGATAAGGCTTTGCGGTTGGTTGAAGGGTTGGGATAGATTTCCTGAAGCCGGTTCCATATAATCAGCCTTTGGAAATGAGTGACATATATTTCACAAACTCTTTTTTCACCTTTGGAAATAAAATCAGCAACCCGATCATATTGGGGAATACCAGGGCCAAGATCATGGCATCGGAGAATTTTATTACGGCATCCAAGGTGATGGCCGCACCCAATACGGTAAACAGAAGAAATATAACCTTATAGGTTAAATCAATAAGCTTTCCGCGCCCAAAAAGGTATTTCCATGCTTGCAGACCATAATAGGACCAAGATAGGATAGTGGAAAATGCAAAAAGACAAACGGCTGCCATGAGTACATAAGAGGATCCACTGATCGCGTTTTCGAAAGCCATGGAAGTTATGTTGACCCCTCCCAAACGGCTGCCATCATGCATCAAAGCTTGACCATCCACTACATTGCCATAAACAAACATGCCATCCATATTAAAAAGAATGATGACAATAGCCGTCATAGTACAGATAAGTACGGTGTCTATAAAAGGCTCCAGCAAACCCACCAACCCTTCTGATGCCGGGTGAGAGGTATTCACCGCAGAATGGGCAATCGCGGCTGAACCGGCACCCGCTTCATTGGAGAATGCCGCTCTTCGAAACCCTTGGATAAGTACCCCTACGAATCCTCCAGTAATGGTGGCTTTGGGGGTAAAGGCTTCCGTAAAAATGAGACCGAAGGCATCATCAACCCATTGAATATTGGAAAAAATGATGAACAAGGATGCACCTACATACAAAATGGCCATGAACGGAACCACTTTTTCTGTAACCTTGGCGATACGTTTTATTCCACCAATAATGACAATTCCCGCCAATAGTGCAAAAATAAGTCCAATGATACTACCGGAAGATTCCCCCGAAAGTCCAAAGCGTTCAATGATCTGCGCTGCGGCTTGATTGCTCTGAAAGGCATTTCCACCTCCAAAAGAGGCGCCAACACAAAGAATGGCGAAAACAACGGACAATAATTTGCCCAAACGGGTCAATCCCATTTCTTTTAATCCTCTGGACAAATAATACATGGGCCCTCCAAAAACAGTCCCATCTTTATCAATATCGCGGTATTTTACACCTAAGGTGCATTCCACAAATTTTGAGGACATCCCGAGCAATCCGGCCAAGATCATCCAAAAAGTGGCTCCTGGCCCTCCAATGGAAATGGCAACGGCCACCATGGCAATATTGCCCAGACCCACCGTACCCGATACGGCTGTGGCAAGGGCTTGAAAGTGATTTACTTCGCCTAAGTGACCTTCATCTTTGATGGTATCGATTAAATCGCCCTCCACTTCATAAACTTGTGCTTTTAAATAGGGTTGATTTTTTTCAAGATCGTCATACTTGCCACGTACCACCTGTATGGCGGTTGGAAAATGACGAATATTGACAAAGCCAAAGTACAGGGTAAAGAAGAGGGCTCCCAATATCAGAATGATAAGGACCAAAGGGATGTTATGGCCAAAAATGGGAACTTCGGCCAAAACAAAACCTTCCCACCATTCAGCAAATGGCATAAAGCCGTCATTTATTTTTTCATCCAATCCTTTTTCAGAAGAAGATGCGAATAATGAGGTGCTTGAAAATGATAATAAACTGAATAACAGTAATCTGCCCATAACTTGAAATTTTTGGAAATTTCGATTGCTGATTTGAATTTATGGACGGTTGTCGGAAAGAATCTTGAAATGTCAGTAACCAAAAAGCTGACAAATCTGTTGTAAGTCATTCATTTTCAATATGAATATTTTCTTTGGGAAGCTGAAGTCTAATTTTACGTTCCCTATTTTCCGACATTTCGAACAAAGTGGTTTTAAGCGGTGTAAAATGCTTGTTCTTTGTCCAATTTTTTTTCCCAAAAAGGCCATTGAGCAAGGCTTCCATCAACCGTTTTAGCTCATTATGATCGTTGATGTCATAGTTTTTGGCACCATCGAAGTTTTTGGGTTTGATTTCGAGCCAACCTTCGGTAGTTACCAGCCTTCGCTCTGCAAAAGTTTTAAGTAGCCGATGGAGGGCAGGGGTTAGCTGTACCGTTCTATCACCATGGCCCGGAAAACCCTTGAGGGTCACTTCATAATGGTTGGAACCGTTGGATTTGTCACGTTTCTTAAAGAGAAGCCTTAATTGGTATGTTTCGGGAATTACGGTTTCGGTGAGTTCTTTGACCCAGCTCAAGGCCAGCGCAAAAAAGAGCATGATGAGCGAAGTCTTGAAAATTGCAGAGAACAATAAAAGGTTTATGGTATTGTCCATCAGTTTATACACTTGTGCAATCAAGGTAATCAGCACCGTGATGATGGCCAAAACCCCCAATAAACGAAGTCGTCGCTTAATAAACGATTCCCAAAGTACAAAACCTAAAAAGACAAGGGTCAACAGCGCATAATAAACATCGAGTTCGTTTATGGCCGATGCCGACCGGCCAAGGAACATTTTGTGTAGGGTAGGAAGTAGCGCAAATACAAAAGGGATACCTATAATGTAGGGCCAAAACTTATTTTTTATCAACCCAGCAAAAGGTTTGGGTAAATATTTGAACCACGGCAGCGCCAATAAAATAAAAAGACTGTTCAATAAGGAAAATACACTTCTAAGACCTTCTTTAACAGGATAACTAGCCTCATTGACATCCAAATATATTACCTCTACCAATCCAGAAAATGCCCAACAAAGAATGGAAAGGGCCAACCATACTGGTCCAAAATCTTTCTGTTTTTTCCCAATATGATACCAAATGGACATTAGGGCCAGAAAAGCGAATAGGCAAACCACAAACTGCCACCATCCATAAAATTTTGAAATCTCCAGTGTAGAGGATATTACGGGGTCTTGGTATGTTAAACTAATTGGAAGCAAGTACAATTGATTGTTGAATAGGTTGTCAAGGTATAAATATAGTAATACGATAGAGCAAAGGCATCAGTTATTTATTATATAAGAGTGGTTTGAAGACAAGATAGCTGGGTTTATGGCTATATTTAATAAATTCTCAACATGCTATGAATAAAATCAAAATTCTTGCACTCCTAGTACTAGTACACTTAGGAACCTTATCTAACGCGCAGGACAAAACGGTGTTTCAAAATGCCAATAAACTGGTAAAGGAAACACAGCGAGTTATTTCCATTGCCCCAGGACAAGTGATTGACACGGCCTATTTCCGAACTTTATTTTTGCCAACGGCACACTTTAGTGTGGTCGGCAAAGAAGATGGAGAATATACTCAGGAAACCATGGGTCTCGATGAATTTTTGGAAACACTTACCGATGAATATTATTCTTTGGGGTATCACGAAGAATCCACTGGTGAAATTGTTGAGGAATACAACGGCATGGCCCAGGTTATACAAAGTTTTGAAGGTAAAGATTCCGATAACGAAACAGGCAAAGGGGTTGGCAGCTATCAATTGGTGTATTCCGAAGGCCGATGGTGGATTGCCAATATGGTTTGGGCCATAAGTGTAGATGATGGCAAGGATATTCCAAAGAAGTATTTGAAGGATGAGTAACAGGAAACTTTATCTATTAAATTATACAGGTTGTAGTATATCATTCAATTATTTTTAGAAAAATCCTACTTTTAATCCGCACAGTAAAATTTAATTAATCCTACTTTTTTAGAGCACATGAAAAACATTGACAAATTATTTTCTATGAGTCATTTATGTGCCTTTAGCTAACCAAAACAATTTATGAAAAGAGCTTTCAGTTTACTTCTGTTATTAACTTTATTTATCTCATGTTCGGAAAGTGAAGAACCTACACCTCCTGAGACACCCGAAACCCCTAATGCAGTAGAACAAGGTGCCCAATCTTTTAGTATTAGTAATAAAGATATCACTGCTAAAAATTCTACCAATCTTGCCGCCAAGGAATTTATACCAGCCTATGTTTTTGTAAGTGTAGAAACCAGTAATGGCAATAAAATTTTGGACAGACAAAAACTTGATGTTATTGAGCAGGAAGGTGATTATGTAACCGATGAAATAATGTTGGACCCCGGAACTTACAAATTAACGGAGTTTATTGTGGTAGATTCTGCTGATTTAGTCATTTCCTTGGTACCAAAAGCTACCTCAGCTTTATCTCAGTTTACGGGAACTTCACTTCCTTTTAATTTCACAGTACAAGAAGGGGGTTCAAAGAATACACCCATTGAAAATATTGAGACAGCCGGTTATTCATGGGTGGAGTTTGGATATGAGGAAGATGACCTTGGTTTTACTGAGGCCGAAGATTTTTTTACGTTAACCGTTGATGATTCAGAAAACTTAACAACAAAAGTAATTTCCTTGAAATCGCTGACAGGTTCGACCTATCAAATTGATTGGGGAGATGGCACCGTCGACGAATATGTTTCAACCCTAAGCGATATAAATATAAATAATGAGCTGTCCCATGATTATGTAGAGAACGGTATTTATGAAATTAAAATTATTGGGGCCGTTGAGGTTTTGACTTATGTGATTTTAGGCGGTGTTCAAGAGGATGATTATTACACTAACATAGTATCTGTTGATTTGAATAATTTGATATTGTTAAAGACTTTTGGTGCTTATGGAGGCAAATTAACTTCAATAGATGTTTCTCAAAACAATTTATTGGAGGAACTCTGGATAGCGAGCAATAAGATTTCCAGTGTGGTTGTTACAAATAACGCTAAACTAAAATCATTATATATCGGTCATAATGAATTGACAAATTTGGACGTTTCCCAAAATTCGGATTTGGAGATATTAACTATTTCGAGTAATCAAATTTCCGAATTAGATATTTCAAACAATTCCAAACTAATTACTTTACTTGCTAGTGGTAATGCATTGACCCAAATTGATTTTTCCAATAACCTAGTTCTTGAACAATTAAATTTAGGGAATAATTTACTTTCAAGTATTGACCTTTCTCAAAACTTGAATTTAAGGGAAATAAATGTTGGGAGAAACAATTTGACACAGATAGATCTTTCTAAAAACACCAAATTGGAACGCATAGACCTGTATGAAAATCAAATAAGCTCGATTGACCTTTCTGCAAATCTAAAACTTAGGGATTTATATATCGGTGATAATTTATTGGACAACATAGACTTAAGTGTGCATAGCAGTTTCGAAAGGTTATCCATTCATAACAATAATTTAAGTAGTTTGGATTTATCCAACAACCCCTTGGTATCCCATTTGTATATTGGCAGTAATCAATTCAGTGGAGCCCAATTGGATTTGATAATTTCAGGTGTTTACGATAATGCCGTTTTAAATTCAATCAATCCGGGATATATAGATTTCCAAAACAATCCAGGTACCGATTTGATTGACCAATCTACTATTGCTAAAATCAACGAATTAGCACTGGATTATAATTGGTCATTTAATAATGGTTAATTGATGGCTCATACGACTTAATATAAAATAAGGCGCACCGTTAGGTGCGCCTTTTTACGTTCAATAAAATATAAACTTACTTTTCAATTCCTGGAACGCCCTCTGGTTTTTTAGTTTGCCAATGGAATGTTTCTGCTTCTTTTTCAACAGGAGCAACTTCATCAAGCGTATCGGCATTATACACCTTTCCATTTTTAATCACATGAGTAAGTGTATTGGTATTTCGGATATTATCCAACGGATTTTTATCCATAATTAGGATGTCCGCCAATTTACCTTCTTCGATACTTCCCAAGTCATTATCAAGTCCTAGGGCTTCGGCCCCTAATATGGTAGCTACTTTTAAAGCATCGATAGTTTCCATGCCTCCGCTGGCCACGGACCAAAGTTCCCAATGGTAACCCAATCCCTGCAACTGGCCATGACTTCCAACACCACCAATCCCATTATCTTCCACCAAATCCTTCATGAATTCGGCATGTTTCGGGAAAATGTGTTCCTCTGGCATAAACCAGGAGCCTCTTCTTCGTGATTTTTGCGCCAATTCTTCATATGGGGTAAAATATTGAAGTTTCTTGTCGTGGTAAGGTTGTTCGGTCGCATAGTAATAGTTTTCTGCCCATGGCCCACCGTAGGACACCAAAAGGGTGGGGGTAACCGCCATTTTGGACTCCGCAATGGAATGTACCACATCTTTATAAATGGGATAGATGGGCAACGAGTGCTCATGCCCTGGATACCCGTCCAACAATTGTGTCATGTTGAGTTTAAAATCAAGTCCACCTTCGGTAGTTGGCATCAATTTTAATTCTTTGGCTGCCATAATGATCCACTGGCGCATCTGTCGGTTCCCCACCAGATACATTTTGATGCTCTTGGTATTGTAATACTCACTGTACTGTTGCAACACCTCTTTGGCATGTTCCAGGGATTTGATTTTGTACGCCCAATACCCAACACCAGGTCCAGTACTATAAACACGGGGACCGTGCATCATACCGGCATCCACCATATCGGAATACGTCAATACATCGGTAGTGGCGGTTTGTGGATCGCGTGTTGTGGTTACACCGTAAGCTAAATTCGCTGAGTAAATCCAGATCTGATTTTTGTGAATTCCCCAGTTGGGCCACATATGGGCGTGGGTATCTACAAAACCAGGTGTGATTGTTTTACCGCTGGCATCTATTTCCGTTGTTCCTCTGGGCACGTCCAAAGTACCGGATGCTCCAACAGCTTTGATTCGATTGTTCTCGATAAGGATGTCACCGTTTTCAATCACCTCATCATCTTTCATGGTGATGATTCTGGCACCTTTAAGCAGTATGGTTCCCTCTGGAATATCTTTGGTATAGGTGACCTTTACCTTTATTTCGTTTGCGGTGTACCCTTTGTCCTCTTCTTCCTTATCCTTTTCTTTATCATCATCTTCTTTATCTTCCTCCTTCTCTTTATCCTTAAGCTTTTCTGCTTCTTTTTTGGCTGTGGCCACGCTATCTGCATAAGCCTCGGCAGCTGAGATGTTATAGATAAAATGGCTGGCTCCCAATGACCAGTGTACATTTTTGCTATTGCCGGCCCATTCGGGGAATTCTCCTCCCATTACAGTAAGCTTTTTAGCAGGGAAAGCCGCTTTTTCTGCATTGGCAACCGAAATCTTAGGGGTTTTTCCAAACTTTGGAATGGTAACCGTGTATATATCATTGTTGATTTTGGCCAATGCCGTGGTTCCATCCGGAGATATCTTTATTTCGGATGGGGAGGAGGATTTATCTTCGGGAGCTTGAAATTGCTCTGATCCCGGTAAAATGTTGTGTCCTCCATTTTCGTCATGGAAACCAAAAGACGAAGAACCATAAGTGGTAATTCCACTTAATTTTAGATGTTCTTTTTGGTCGGTTCCATCCCATCGAATAGATAATAAGGATTTCCCTTTGCTCAAATAAATTCGGTTGTCCACTTTGGTAAAATGTGGATTGGAACGGCCTTCTGCTTTGTCAATCACAGTAATTGTACCTCCATCAGCGGAAATCCATGCCAAATCTTCCTGTGCACCGCTAGCCCTTGGCCCAATGGCATCTCTATAAACTTGAGCAGAACCTTTGGTGAACACAATTCTGTTACCATTGTAAGACCATGCAGGGTTATTATAAATGGCAGCTTCCTCGGTTAGTTTTTCTACTCTTCCACGTCCGTTGGCATTCACTTTATATAGATGTCCACCGTCCGTTTCCCAAGAGGCGAAAACAATACTTTCTCCATCTGGTGACCATGCAGGCTGCGCTTCCGTGAAGTCGTTTTTGGTCAATCGCTTAGGTGTCCCATTGGGCAAATCCATGACATACAGCCTATTTAAAGCTGTAAATGCCAATTTGCTGCGATCTGGTGAAGGTACTCCATCTCGTATTTGGGTAACCAATGCCTCAGGGGTATCCTTTATAGGATATTTGAACGAGAGTTGTGGTCCGAGTTCAAGGTTCACATCAACCTCAAAGGGGATTTCTGTCGCAGTATTGGATACAACATTAATGGTATAGATTTTACCTCCGTAACTGGCAATTAAGCTTTCGCTATCTGGAGTAAAAGCCATTCCGGGCAATACGCCCAAAGGTGCAATGGATTCTTGTTCGTCACGTTGCACAGGATAGGCCAACCAACGCTCATCGCCGTTTTCCAAATTGCGCAATACCAGTCCGGTCTCTGTTTCAAATCGGCTACCATATACCAACCATTTACCATCTGGTGAAAGGGTAGGGGTGAATGCTGACCCGTAACGCGAGGTAATGGTAGAAATTCCTCCATCATCCATGCTATAAGTGCCCAATTGATATTGCGGTAATTGAGCATTGTAGTTCCAAGATCTCATTCTTCGGGAGAAATAAATGAGTTTGCCATCGGGGGAGAACTCAGGATCAATGGTTTTTAAATTGTCGGGTTTGTCAATAAGCTGGGCTCCACCGCCTCCATCTTTGTGATACATGTGCAGCTTAATGTTTCTACGACCACGAGCACCAACAATATACTCACCATCTGGGCTCCAATCGGCAGAGAAAAAGTTTTGGTTATTGTCTATTGTTATCTGTTTGGTTTCTTCCGATTCCAGCTCCATGGTCCAGATGTTATCCGAACCGCTCTTATCGGAAATAAATACGATGGATTTTCCATCCGGACTGTACCGGGGGTGTACATCATAGGCCAACCCTTCTGTGATTTGGGTGGCTTTTCCACCTTGGATGGGAATGGTGTACAAATCGCCCATCATATCAAAAATGATGTTTTTACCATCCGGGCTCACATCCAAGGATAACCAAGTACCTTCTTTAGTGGTGAATGAAATTTTTCTTTCCGGTTCCAAAGGAAGTTCTTTGGTAGCTTTTTTGGTACTATCGGTTTCTTGCTCCTTGTCCTGCGCTAAAATTGGGAAAAACCCAAGCAATAGGACCAAGGATAATAGGAAATAATTTTTTTTCATTTAGTTGATTTATTGATGACTTAAGCTAACAAGGTATGAAAAAATAAAAATTACTTTTATTTATAAGGCTTGTATTTGAAAGAGTCTAAGCCATTTTTAATGTTTGATTAATCGAAAAAGGGTTTGGAATTAAAGTAATCCTTTCTCTTCCAAGGTTTCTTTAAGCTTGGCATGATTTTCCCAAAACCTGTCCTCGATTTTCTGCATGACAGCTTCGTATTTAGGATTTGTCTCAAGCTTTTGAAGGTTGGGGTCCAATCCCATAAACAGCAGAATCCAATATTGAAAGTGGTTCTTAGCGGCAAACTCCTCCAATTGTTCTATGGCCAGGTCTGTTTTTCCCTCGTAGGCATATTTTACAGCCATGCTTGCTGGTTGATAAATAGATTGGTCATTTTCACAATACTCGGTATAGGATTTCAATAATTCATCGGCTTCTTTTTGGAATCCCATCTTCTCATAGGTAACACCAATTTTGATATCCTCTTGTGGATAAATATCCAATCCGCGGGCTTTTTTCATCTCATTATAAGACTTGTAATATCGATAAGCACTGTCGTATTCTTTCTGAAAATAATGTAGTTTGGCCACTTCCTGTAAAATGTCCAATCGAGTGGTATCCTTCTGAAGCTCTTTTTTCATAGCATTCAGAGTCTGCTTGATATCTTTATTCTTCGCATAACGGATATACGCCTTCAGGTATGGGGCATAGGGGTTTTGTGGAAATAGTTCAATTGCTTTGTCAATATACTCCAGTGCCTCGTCGGTAAACCCAGATTGTATCAGGGCATTGCTCAAATGTAAATAAATATAGCTTTTTGCCGTATCATTATCGGCAACATCTAACTGAATGCCCTTTAGGGCATATTCTAAATATTTTCCGGTATCGGGGAGGGCATTGGAGTAAATAGAAGATAAAATATTAACTACCCCCGATGAATTGGGGTTGTATTCCAACGCTTTTTCTAAATGGGGGACTGCTAACCTATAATCACCGATATGCATATAATACAAGGCCTTTGCAATTAAGCTTTCTGTAAGTTTGGAGTCATGCAGCAAGGCCTTGTCCGCATAGTTGTTGATGGTTTCGGTATATTCTTTTTCTTTTTTGTACAGGTCAAGATAGTAATAGGCAATGGCCAAATCAGCATAGACCAAGGCAAATTGCGGGTCTTCTTCAATGGCTTTCTCAAACAGTGGGATGGCTTCCAATAGGCCTTCTTCAGTTTGTCGATTAAAGGGTTCTTGGGCCTTCAGATAATAATCGTAAGCGACAAGATTCTCTGTCGGCTTTTTATCAATTTGTTCCAATTCGGATGGGGTGACCTTGGCCTCGATAGCATCGGCAATTTTCTTGGCAACTTCGTTTTGTACGGCAAAAATATCCACTAACTCCTGAGTATATTGTTCCCCCCAGATTCGGGTATCTGTGCTGGCATCTATTAGTTGGATGTTGAGCATTACTTGGTCGCCCACCTTTTGACCACTGCCTTCTACAATGTAATTTACATCCAGTTCCGAAGCAATTTCACCGATGTTCTGATTGGAATTTCGATATTTTTCCACTGAGGTGCGACTTATCACCCTCATATCTTCAATTTTTTGAAGATTGCCCAGAGATGCCTCCATCAAACCGTTTACAAAATACAGGTTGGTGGAATCGCTACTTTCATTTTTAAAGGGGAGTACTGCGATGGATTTTTCTAAACCTGTTTTTTGTGCTACATCAGTAGTAGGAGAGTGGGAGGGTATCAATATAAAAGCAATACCTCCACAAACTAGAATTGCTACGGCAATTGCTACCCATTTATATTTATTTAGAAATGATGATGATTGATCCCTTACTATTTCTTCAAAATCAGCTTTGCCAACTTCTCCTGGAGGATGGCCATAGTGTTCCCGAAAACATTTGATAAAATAGGAGGTGCTTCCAAAGCCAACCTGATAGGAAACTTCAGAAACCGTGAGGTCCTTTTCCTTAAGCAATTCCATGGCTTCCCGTAGTCGTATCTGACGAATAAATTGACTGGCGGAGAGTTGCGTTTGTTTTTTGCATTTACGCAGCAGGCTGGAGCGGCTCATGCTCATGGCATCTGCCAATTCCGAAACGCCAAAATGTTCATCACTAAGATGTTCAAGTACGATAGCTTTGGCCTCCTCGGTAAATTTTTGCCCTTTTGGTTTGTCCAGCATAGTGGTTTGCAGATTAATAGCTGCATGGATGTAACAAATATAAACGATTCCTCATCAGGGCAAAAATGCAAGGTTTGCCGCATAATTTATATCCATGCGCCATAATTTTTACTGCCTGTGCAGGGCTTATATACAACGCAGCATAGGTGATTGGTGCTGCATCATGTTTTGGAGAACCTTTGTAGGGTAAAATTTAATGTTCAACAATTAAAACTAAAAGTCATGAAAAATTTTAAAAACAATTCAATGAAACATTTAATGTATGCAATGCTTATTCTAATGATAAGCCTATCCTCCTGCGGTCAAAAAAAGTCAGAATCCAATAAGGAAACAACTGCCAAAACAGAAGTTAATGCACCGGACATGGCCCTTTCTGCTGCTGTGGTAGCTGGAAACTTGGATGTGGTCAAACAGCATATTGCTGCCGGAACAGACATCAATGAAAAAGATGCCCTTAGCGGGTCTACGCCATTAATTGCGGCGATAACCTTTGGTGAAAATGATATTGCCCAAGCGTTGATTGACGCCGATGCAGATTTGACAATCAAAAACAACGATGGTGCTACAGCCTTACATGTGGCCGCTTTCTTTGGTAGGGTAGAAGCTGTTCAGATGTTGATGGATGCCGGAGCAGATAAGACCATGAAAAACAACTATGGGGCTACTCCACGTGAGACGGTTATGGGTCCGTTTGAGGATATAAAACCTATATATAAAATGATGCAACAACAATTGGCGCCAGTTGGACTTCAGCTTGATTTGGCCGAGGTTGAAAAGACCCGTCCGGTAATCGCTATGATGTTGCAATAATCACAATAATCAAAAACTAAAAAAACGATAGTCATGAAAATAGCACGTAGACACGATATTGATTGGTTGCGGGTAATTACCATTGCCTTGCTATTGATCTACCATATTGCAATCATTTTTCAGCCCTGGGCCATGTTTATAGGCTTTGTTAAGAGCGAACAGCCTCTGGAAGGCTTATGGACGCCAATGACCATGCTCAATGTATGGCGTATTCCAATTTTGTTCTTTGTATCGGGTATGGGACTATTTTTCGCCATGCGCAAACGTAATTGGAAACAATTGATTGGAGAGCGGACACGCCGCATTTTGTTGCCGTTCCTTTTTGGTGTAGTAGCGATAACCCCTTTGCACATGTTTGTTTTCCAAGAATTTTATAAACTTCCGTTGGGGTACTATCCACATGTGGGCCACTTATGGTTTTTAGGAAACATTTTTGTCTATGTGCTACTGTTTTTACCGGTTTTTTATCTATTGAAAAATAGAGAAGGAGGAAAGTTCAAGCAAATTTTGAACAAGATAATGTCCAACCCAGGCGGACCCTTATTGATTTCCCTCTTTTTTATGCTCGAAGCCATTTTGGTCAAACCGCAAATATTTTCCTTATACGCCGAAACCTGGCATGGCTTCTTTTTAGGAGGTTTGGCGTTCTTTTTTGGATATATTTTTGTGTATAGCGGTCAACATTTCTGGGATACAGTTAAAAAATGGCGATGGGGTTATTTGGCACTTGCTTTGGTGTTGTATGCTGTTAGGTATGTTGAATTTCAGTTGGAGGCACCGGGGTATCTTATGGCCTTGGAATCCAATTGCTGGATTTTTGGGGTATTTGGTCTCTCATACCGCTACCTGAACAAACCCAGTCAACTATTGAGTTATTTGAGTCAGGCTGCATACCCAGTGTACATCATCCATATGTTTGTGATGTATTTGGGCGGGCTATTGATCTTACCGTTAAAAATTAATCCATGGTTACAATTGTTGGGGATAATTGTATTCACTTTTGCGGTGTGTTATATCCTATATGAGTTACTTATCCGCAGGGTTTGGTTTCTACGACCTCTGTTTGGTTTAAAGGGAAAGCAAAAGAATGGGATAGCAAAAGTGCTGGTGAGTGAACCCTGATGTCTTTGGGTGGCCTTGTCTGGTATCAAATCGAAAAAAAAGTGCTAATAACGTAACAGATTTTAATTCAAGGCGTCAGATTAAACAGTAAAAAGTTATTACTTGTATCAATGAAACTATTGAAAAAGATTTTAAAGATTGTTTTCGCTCTTATAGGGGTACTCATCATAGCCATTCTTATAATTATTGGTGTCGATGCACAAAGAACGAAGTACTTGAATATTGACCATATCGAGAATGGCGATATCAGCTCTTATCTTATTACCCATGTGAATGTCGTCCCTATGACCCAAGATACTGTTCTCACTGATAAAATGGTGTATATAAAGGATGGTACTATCCAAACTATCACGGAGAATATAAACATCAATGGTGTTGAAGTTATCGATGCGAAAAACAAGTATCTAATGCCAGGTCTTATTGATATGCACGTTCATGTTTGGGATAGGTATGAATTGGGACTCTACCTTTCCAATGGGGTTACCGCAGTTCGCAATTTATGGGGAATGCCCATGCATTTGCGCATCAAGGAAGATGTAAATAACGATGAAATAATTTCACCCATGTTCTTTACCACGGGTCCAAAACTTACGGGACCAGAGTTTATAGGAGATGACAATTTAAATTTGAAAACCCCCGAAGAAGCAAAAAATAAAGTGATTTCCTATAAGGAACGAGGCTACGACTTTGTTAAAACCTACTACGGATTAACTCCCGAGCTGTTCGAAGCCGTACTAGATCAAGCAAAGAAATCCTGGGTGGATATTGTTGCCCATCCATCACAAAAAGTGCCATATTCCTATCATTTTGATCCTCAGATAAAATCGATTGAACATACGGAAGAGTTTGTTCAACAGCCCTTGGGTTATGATTTGGACACGGTTAAATTAAAAGATGTGGTTGATTTATATGCTCAAGCGGAATACAGTGCCCATTGTCCCACATTGGTGGTCTTCAATAATATTTATCAAATGCTGATAGATGACAATATTTTGGAATCCGAGTCAATGCAATATATGAGCCCATTAATTAAAAGGGTGGATAGCAGGGCACAGTTTGATAGATGGCACAACACCAAATTAGAGGATCCTTCAGTTACCGAGCGCATCAAAAACCAGCATGATTTTCATTTGTACATCATAAAAAAACTGCATGAAGCCAATGTGAGGATTATTTGTGGTACAGATTCCGGTATCGGTGTTACATCTCCAGGATTTTCCATCCATCAGGAATTGAAGTTTTACAAAGAAGCTGGCTTGTCCAATTTTGAAGTATTGAAAACAGCTACAGTGAATGCCGCCAAAACACATTCCATCATGAATAATATGGGAACTATAGAAGCAGGGAAAGTCGCAAATCTCATATTGACGGATAACAATCCCTTATCGTCGGACCTCTCGGCATTGGAACATCCATCTACTGTTTTTGTAAATGGTAGAAAATTGGATAGAAAAACTCTCGATTCCTTTGAGGAAAAGGCCAAAGACCGCAAAAACCTGTTGGCCTCGGGGATACGATATGCCGAAAACTTGATCATTGAAAAATAATTACATGAACAGGTAAATATGTGCTCAAAACCCATTTTAGGCCAACTCTTTCGTTGAACCATTTTATACCTCTTATCTTTGCAACGTTTTGATTTTAAAACTGTAAACAAACATTTATGAGTAAAGTAAAAGAGAACGATACTGTAAAAGTACACTACACGGGTAAACTTGCTGATGGGCAGATTTTTGACAGCTCATTACAAAGAGAACCGTTAGAAATAAAATTGGGCGAAGGTCAATTAATACCTGGATTTGAAAAGGGATTGATTGATATGGGCGTAAACGAAAAGAAAACAATTACCATAGACAAGCAAGATGCTTATGGAGAAGTGAACGAAGCACTTTTTCAAAAAATCTCCAAGTCACAATTGCCAGAAGATCTTAAGCCAGAAGTTGGAATGGGCTTGGTGGGTGCCAATGCTCAAGGGCAAGAACAACAATTCAGAGTGGCCAAAGTAGAGGAGGAGGACATTATTATAGATGCCAACCATCCCTTGGCCGGTCAAGATTTGGTATTTGACCTGGAAGTGGTTGAGATACTATAGAACAGAGTCCTAACAAAGTTAGGAGCAATAATAAGTTTGAGGAGAGGACCTAGTTACATCTGGTTCTCTCCTTATTTATTTTTGTACGACAAGACCACTAGGTGTTTTTAAGTGTTAGAATGGATTTATATAGATCATTCCTTTACTTTTATCCGTAATTCCCCTCGACATTGATATAAAATCAAATGGTTTTTTTATAACTCCAAACAGCCAAACCATTCATGATTAAAGCATAAAGTAATGTTTTTAATAATTGCGGAAGAATATCCATAAATCCAGAACCTTTCAACATCACCATTCGCATCACTTCTACAAAATACTTGATCGGGTTGAATTCTGTAATAATTTGAGCCCATTTTGGCATGCTTTCAATGGGAGTAAACAAACCACTCATTAAAATAAAAATCACCATAAAAAACCATGCAATAAACATGGCTTGTTGCTGCGTTTCAGTAAAATTTGAAATAAATAAACCGATTCCTAAAACCACTAAAATATAAATGGAAGTATATAAATACATTAGCGGTAAACTGCCAATTATGGGTACATCAAATATAAGCTTAGCTATAATTAAACCTATGGTCAATAAACCCAATCCAATGACCCAAAACGGAAATAATTTCCCAATAATAAATTGACCTTTCTTAATTGGCGTCACGTTAATTTGCTCTAAAGTCCCTATTTCCTTTTCACGGACTATATTCATTCCCGATAAGAACAATGTTATCATGGTCACCAACAAAACCAAAATACCAGGAACCATAAAGGTTTTATAATTCAATGTCTTGTTATACCAAAATAAAGGAATCGTGTTTATGCTTGTTGGCTGTCCCAGTTTATTGGAAGGTTGCAAATCAACTTTTAAACGCTGGTTAAAACGTTGAATAATTTGAGTGATATATACATTTTCAATGCCAGCTGCTGCCCCATCAATGGCATTAATTGTCACCCCTAAACTGATATACTTTTCTTTTTGAAAGTCACGCTCAAAATACTGTGGAATTTCCAACAAAACGTCGACTTCGCCATTGAGCATTGCGGAACTGGCCAATCTTTCAGATGGAAAATCTGTTAGTACATTAAAATATGTTGAGGCAGTGAACTTCTCAATCAAGGCTCTTGATGTTGGCGTATGGTCGTTATCTATATAACCGAATTTGATATTTTTTACTTCAAATGTGGCGGCATTTGATAAAATAATAAGTTGAACCAGCGGCATCACAAAAATAATAGGAAGCATGCCTTTATTTCTAAAGATTTGCTTGAACTCTTTTTGTATGATGTATAGAATGGTTTTCATATAACTTTCTGTGCAGGTAGGAACTTCTTTTTAGATTGTTTATCATAAATGTCTCGATTGCATTTAACGAGACAGCTTTATTTTTTCACTCCAACCTGATTTTATATTTCTTCACACTTATTACAATAAAAAAAAGGGTCATACCTATCAATATCAGGGTTTCCTTCCATATAAACTGTAATCCCACACCTTTGAGCATAATGCTTTTAATGATGATAATGAACCATCTGGCTGGAATAATATTACTGATCCATTGCAATGGCAATGGCATACTTGAAATGGGAAAAATAAATCCGGAAAGTAATATTACAGGAAGCATGAGACCCATTAAGGAAATCATCATTGCCGTTTGTTGGGTTGCTGAAATGGTTGAGATTAAAATTCCTAATGACAAGGCACTTATAATAAAGAGTATACTCTCCAATGCCAATAACATCAAACTTCCCTGAATAGGCATTTTAAAGATAAAAATGCTTAAAAGGACAATAACTACCGCATTTATTATGGATAGAAATATATATGGGAACACCTTGCCTACAATGACTTGAATTGGTTTTAACGGCGACACTAATAAAACTTCCATGGTGCCCAATTCCTTTTCCCTTGCAATGGAAATAGAGGTCATCATGGCCGAAACCAACATCAAAATAATCGTCATTACACCTGGTACAAACATATATACACTTTTTAATTCCGGATTGTAAACCATTCGTGTTTCCGGAATTATTTGGTAAGCAAGGACAACCTCTTTATTGAGCTCCGTTTGATACTGCCTAAGGATGGCATTTACATAATTGCTTATAGTGTTTGCCGTATTTGGGTCAGTGGCATCTGTAATTATTTGAACGGTTGCCTTGTGCTCTTTGATTAGGTTTTTACTGAAGTCCTTTTCAAAATTTAAAACCGCTTTCACTTGCCCTTTTTGAAATACCGATTCAATATCCTCTTCTTGCGTCACCATTTGTTTGATGCTGAAGTATTTTGAAGCAGCTATTTTATCGATGACTTCCTTTGTGGTGGCATCTTTGGAATGGTCCAAAATGGCGATATCCACATTATTGATTTCATTGGTAATGGCGAAACCAAACAGCAAAATTTGTGCAATGGGCATCCCAAACAGTATAAACAACGAACGCTTATCTCTAAAGATGTGGTAGAATTCTTTTTTTATAAATCCTATAAAGCGTTTCATCCTCTTGCCAATTTTAAAAATACATCGTTCATAGTAGTAGCTTTAAACTGCTCTTTAAGCGCATTTGGCGTATTTAAGGCTTCTATTTTCCCGTTGACCATAATGGAAACCCTATCGCAATACTCGGCTTCATCCATGTAGTGTGTGGTAACAAAAACAGTGGTTCCCTGGTTGGCCGCTTTGTAAATAAGCTCCCAAAATTGACGTCTGGTAATTGGGTCAACACCACCTGTAGGTTCGTCTAAAAAAACAATTTTAGGGTCGTGCAGTAAGGCCACCGAAAATGATAATTTTTGTTTCCAGCCCAAAGGCAACGAGCCAACCAATGTATTGGCAACATTCTGCAATCCTAATTCTTCAATTAAGGTATCCGATTTTTCTTTTATCCGTTTTCTGGACAATCCATAAATACCCCCCAAAAAGGTGATGTTTTCCTTCACGGTTAAATCATCATACAAGGCAAACTTCTGACTCATATAACCAATATTCTTCTTAATATCCTCCGTATGTGTGTACACATCAAACCCTGCTACATTGGCTTTTCCAGAAGTCGGGTTTGAAATACCTATCAACATTTTCATAGCAGTTGTTTTTCCTGCGCCATTGGCTCCTAAAAAGCCAAAGATTTCACCTTTGACAACTTCAAATGTAATAGCATTTACAGCTGTAAAATCCCCAAACATTTTGGTTAAACCTTCTACTTGTATGACCTTGTTTGTATTCATAATTCTTGCATTGCCTCATCGAGTGCGGTCACGATGCCCTATAGTCCTTGACTTCACTCGAACTGACATCTATTTTGCTAATTCCATAAAAGTATCTTCAATGGTCGCTTTTGTTTTTTCAATGATAATATTGGATAGATTTTTCGATTCCAAATACACTTTTAACTCCTTCGGGTCAAAGTCTGTTCTGCTATCTGTGTAATGCACAAACTCACCAAAAGGATAAACACTGTGACTGTGTTCGTAGTCGTTTAAACCAATAATGAGCTGATACATATTATTTGAACTTATGTTATAGATTGGTTTTGGATAGTGTTTTACTATAGCTTCGGGTGTATCAATCTCAAGAATTTTCCCATTTTGAATCAATGCAATCCTGTCACATAAAGCAGCTTCGTCCATATAAGGTGTGGAGACCAAAATAGTAATATGTTTTTGTTGCAGGCGTTTTAATATGTCCCAAAATTCCTTTCGGGACACTGGGTCAACACCTGTGGTTGGTTCGTCTAAAAACAATACCTCTGGTTTATGGATCAATGCACAGCATAACGCCAGTTTTTGTTTCATACCACCGGACAGCTTGCCAGCGCGACGGTTTTTGAAAGGTTCAATCTGTGTGTAGATATCTGCTATTAAATCGTAGTTTTCTTTGATGGTCGTTCCAAAAATGGTAGCAAAAAACTCAAGGTTTTCTTCCACGGTTAAATCTTGGTATAATGAGAATTTTCCGGGCATGTAACCAACACTGTTTCTAATGCTTTTGTAATGTGTGACCACATCAAAACCAGCAACCGTTGCTGTACCTTTATCAGCAAATAAGAGTGTCGTCAAAATGCGAAAAAGTGTTGTCTTGCCTGCACCATCAGGACCTATAAGTCCGAAGAGTTCTCCCTTTTTAACTTCAAAGGAAATGTCCTGTAAGGCATTTACACTTTTGTAAGATTTTGATATGTTGAAAACCGAGATGCTCATTTATTGATCATTTAGCCACATTTCTGCAGGCATGCCAATTTTTAGACTCCCATCATTGGAAACATCTACTTTTACAGCATAGACCAAAGCGACACGTTCTTCTTTTGTTTGAATGATTTTTGGTGTGAATTCGGCTTCTGAAGCCACCCAGGAGATAATCCCTTTATAGGATTTCATTGTGTCTGCATCATCAATTTTTACAGTGACTTCTTGACCGATCCTTACATTTCCCAGTTGTTTTTCACTTATATAAACACGCAATTGCATGGTGTTCATATCGGCTATTTTATATAATGGTTTTCCAAAAACCGTCACTTCATTAGGTTCCGCATATTTGCTTAAAACAGTTCCATTTATTGGGTTTATAATTTTACTTTTTTGGATTTGGTCATTGATTTGCTTGAGTTGTACATCGATACTTTTCAATTCATTGACAACGGGCGCATTCTGAATTTCAACACTTCTAATTTGATTTTTAATCACATTTATTTCACCATCAATATCATCCAATTGCTTTTGTGTTCCAGCGTTACCTTTGATTAAATTTTCAACCCTGGTTTTGTTGGTATTGGCGGTTTTTAATTTTGCATTTAAAACTGAAATCTGCGACAAGACCCCCTTGGATTTTGAACCAATCACCTCTTTGGAAACCTGTAATTGCTCACGTTTCAGTGCTAAGGGAATTGTGTCGATATAACCAATAAACTGGTCTTTTTTGAGCACGTCACCTTCATTGACATCAAACTGCATCAATTTTCCATTGTTCTCAGCTGAAATGATTATTTCTGTGGCTTCAAAATTCCCGTAGCCATCTGCTTTACCATTAGAATCACTGCAAGAAAACAAACTTATTGCCATAAGGCATATCCCTACTATATAGTTGTCCTTTTTCATCTGTTTGTATTTATTGTCCTTTAATGACATTGTAATTTGCTTTTGCCAGTTGTAACTGGATTTTATGTCTTACCAAATTGTTTTCATCTTCATATAAATTAGTCAGTTCTGTGATATATGCCGAAGATGTAATGACGCCATTTTCAAGTTGGGAATCTGCGGTCTGTAACACTTCTTTTCTAAGATTGATTATAGCTTTGTCCGATACTATTATAGCTTTTATTTTCTCTATTTCTTTTTGTTGCTTATCCAGTTCGATAGTAGTGTTCAGCTTAAAAGTTTCGGTTTCAGTATCTATAATATCTTTATTGATGGCAAGCGATTCACGTTGCATTTTGTTGGAGTTCCAATCAAAAATATTCCAATGTAATTTTAAGCCAACGGTATAAAATGCCTGAAACGAATTGTCCAACATATTCAATCCCGGGTTACCATAACCACCATTTGCAAAACCAAGTAATTTTGGTGCGTTTTGCTTGGAAATCAATGCTTCCGAACGTTGTATTTCCTCTTTTTTAAGTTGAAATAGCTCCAACTCAGGTCTGTTCAAATCATTTTGAATCTGTGTTTCTATGAGTGGGTTTTTAAATAGGGTAGAAGCGTCTATTGGTTTGTCCATTAGGCTTGAAAGTGTTTCTATAAGAGTCATTTTATTGCTTTCCAGCTCCTGAAACTTTTGGTTTATTTTTAATAATTCGGCTTTCAATACTTTATCTGAAGAAGGTAAAATAACGCCATATTTAATTCCGGATTCGACCTCTTTTAGTTTGGCTTCTAATTGTGTTTGTTTGGCTTTTAATAATAACTCTGACTCTTGTGATAGTAAAATAGAGAAATACAGTTGGTTTATTTGTTGTTTTAATTGATATAAATTGACTTCAATCTGTTTTTGTTTCGCTTTAAGTTGTGCAGATTTCACTTTTAACGAAGCTTTGGTCAAGCCACCATTATAAATCAATTGGTTTGCCGATACTATGGCGCGATATTGGTCTTTGTTCAAGGGCTGAATAGTTGAGTTTGGGAAAGGCACTTTGGTCACATCAGATTGATAAGTGGCTTGCGCATCCAGATTTAGCTGTGGTAATTTTGCCGTGGAAATGGCATCGGCATCCAGTTCATATTGTGATTCCAGTAGTTGTGACTGCTTGGCCAATGGATAGTTTTTAGTTGCCAAGTTGTAGCATTCCTCCAACGTAATGCTTTGTTGCGCAAGTCCTGTAAGTGAGGTGATACTTAAAATTAACAGTAATAAGCGTTTCATTTTATGGGTTCTTTATGGAATTGACAATGAAATTTGCGACTTCGGTTTTACGCTCTTCTAGAAGCTGTTTGTAAGCACTATCATTTATATTGGTAAATGCCATAATCAAAGGTTTTGCCACGAATGGAAAAATATTTAGTGCCACTATGTTAATAAATAATTGTTCGGCACTAATGGGTTTTAAAATGCCTTTGCTGACTTCCTCATCTACCTGTTTTTTGAATTTTTCAATATTTGGGAAATTTTTGTTTTCCTTCAGGCTTAAAACAAAATTAGGGTTGCGATTAAGCTCTTGAATGATAAAGTTTGGTAGGTATGGATGCTTACTTATAAATGAAATATAGTTTGATGTAAATTTTTTGACCTTCTCTTCAATGGAAGAATCGTCGTTAAGAATAGCGTTTAATTGAGGTGCCAACAATGAAAATGCATTTTTAAAAACGGCTTCGAACAATAATTGCTTGCTACGGTAATAATAGTGCAACATTGCCTTGTTGATCCCTGCTTTATCGGCTATTTCCTGCATCCGAGCACCATCCATGCCCTTAGTTTGAAATATGCTTTTGGCTGCTTTTAGTATTTGTTCCTCCGTATTTTCGTCTTTAGTTTTTGCCATAATTAACCATAAAGTTTAACCATTTGGTTAACAAAGATAAAAATAATTGACAAGAATCCCCAAAAAATTTACCGACCGGCCGTTTCTTAAGGATTAGCCTGATTTGATGTTGGGGTGAAAATTAAACAGTGAAGTTTATAGGAAGTTACTGAAGATACTGTTTTGCCGAACCCGAGCCTGTCCTGAGTGGAGTCGAAGGGAGAAGGGAAGGGTACCGTGCATGGAACGGGGCAATCTTACAAAATGTTTATTTTTTGATGCCAAAAAGCAGAAAATCCTGTGAGCCGCGATTACTCAAAAAAAGGTCGTTGATGCCATCGCCGTTCAGATCCACAAAATCGATATCAAAACCTCTTCCGCCAATGCCCTTGGGAATAATCTTGTCAGTTGCTTCTATGAACTTTCCTTTGCCATCGTTAAGGTAAACGCTGTACGGTGTATTGCCGCCAAACCGGGCACCGTTTGTGTTTCCGGTCATGATATCCGGGTCACCATCACTATCAATGTCCAAAAAGGCCACTCCAAAACAACGATTGTCATCTTTGGGCAAATGGGTGGCGGTAATATCCGTAAAAAAGCCTTTGCCATCGTTCAATAACAATCGGTTCTGCCTCAGGGCATTGTCCACAAAAGCCTGAACATTGCCATATAGAATGTCCAGATCACCATCCCCATCAATATCGGCTACATCCACTTCGCGGGTTTCCTCGGGTTCACTGCGGTAGGGGAGCCTATCGGAAGATTGATTTTCAAAAAAGCCATTTCCTGTATTGATCAATATTCTATTGGCATCCTCATTGCCCACGAGTACATCTTGGTCCCCGTCGTTGTCCACATCGGCAAGGGTAAGGTCTTGTGTAACATCCACAAATGCACCAAACCGTTCGAGGGTCTCATCTTTAAAATGACCCGTTCCGTCATTGATCAGGATATTGTTCTGGCCATTGTTTCCGATCAAAATATCGGGGGCGCCATCACCAGTTATATCAAAAACCACCACGGAATTGGAGGTTCCGGTGACTGGAATCCTGTCCCCACCATCCCTAAAAGTGCCATCGCCATTGTTCACGTAGAGCTCATTGGTCTTGTCGTCCTCACTGACCACGAAAATGTCCAGGTCGCCATCCCCATCAAAGTCGGCAATGCCAATATCCTCACTATCATGGGCTACCTGAGGTATCCGTAGGGCACTCTCGTTAGTGAACCTTCCCTTTCCATCGTTAATAAGTAGAATGTTGGGCCTGTGCTCATTGGCAATTAAAATATCCATGTCTCCATCGTGGTCCAAATCGGCAATCCCGGCATCCATGCTGAGCAATTGTAAGTCTTTGTAAGGCAAATGTGTTTTAGTAACGTCTTTGTAGAAAGCACTTGAACCAACAGGGTTTTCCGCATTTTGTTGACCATGACTAGTCTGCAAAATAACAAGGGCCAAGGACAATAGTATAATTTTCTTATACATGGGTGTTTTTTTAGGGATTTGCTACTAATATAAGTTATTTGTACCTCGGCTATCTCTAAAGTTTATCTGACTTTCCTGATTACCGCTTGTACTAAAGACATTCTTTTAAAAAATGTAATGAATACTGTTTTCCCGACCCCTCACTTGTCCTGAGCGAAGTCGAAGGGAGTAGGGGAGGTAGAAGTGTATGGAATGGATAAAAACCCCAGAATTTTTAAGGATTTCGTGCAATTGTTTTTCAGATACAATAGCTATCTTGTTGTTCTCCAAGTTATTGACTTCCTACAATTTACTTCCCCCGCCAAGAATATTCTTAAGAAGGTTATACCTAATACTATATAATTATCAAGAATCCACTAACCAAATATTGTAATTATGAAATCATTACTATTAACTACCGTATTTCTGAATTGTCTTTTTATCACAGCGCAAACACAAAGCAAAGAAATAGAACTTAATGTTGGATTTGATACGTCTGAAATTAAAGTTCAAGTAGTGAAGAAAAGATTTTTTATACCTATTAACGTATTATTTGAGTCGCAAAACTTATCTAAGGAGAACTTGAGGGAGTATACCTTAAATTTAATGATAAATCAAGATGAAACCGACATAAATAATCAGTTTTACAAACTACATTCGGAATCATTCTCTCTTTCCGAGCTAGAGGAAGAAAAAACCGTTTTCTTGGAAATAACGAGGGATTCTTTGCCAGATAGAAAAAGTAAAGTGGTTATAGACATCCAATTAATAGTTGAGAATAAGCCATTTAACCAAATTAATAAAGCTAAATATCAAAAATTGGAAGTCTTTCTAAAAAAAGGTATTCCAACTGATGGGCCAAATCAGTTCCATATTGACTTTGTTGGTACAGCAAACTTGCAACAAAATATAAGTGAAGCAAGTGAAGAGGTTCAGGGTTCGGCAGGTCTGGGTGTTATTTTCGAGCGCTATTTTTTAAGGAGAGACATTAATGGCCATATTAAAGAGGAGTATCGTAATAAGTTTCTTGAAAGCCTGGATATGGAGGCATATATTAATGTAGCTTCCAGTGTTGATTCATTAAGAGCTGATGTGGATGAAATGGGTGTAGTAACAAATCAGCGTAATTTTGGCACATATATTCTTAATCCTGTAAGTCCCAAACAATCCATATTTATTAATTCAAATTTTTTCTTTAACCCAGAATTAACTTGGAGAAATGGGAGTTGGATTACAAAAGTTATAAGTGGTGCTAATGTTAGGGTGAATGCATCAAATATCTTATGGAATTATACTGACGAGACTTCTAATCTCAGCAAATATGGTGGAGCCATAAGCTTTAGATTTGGTTTTTTTCATGAGTTTCTTCCCAACAATAAAATAAGAGACGAAGAAAATAAAAGAAAGTACAGTATACGCTTGGGTTTAAATTATAGTTCTAGAAATATAACTGGAGACATTTCCTCGGAGAGTAATGACACGTTTCGAGAGCAATTTTTAGGTACAACAGATAAAGATTTCAGTGGTTGGGAGCCCTCTTTTGGCTTTAGATTAAACAATATTATAGCTGAGTTTACCATGCCAATGATTGGAGGGGCTTCTAGAAGCGATATTGAAGGACTAACAGATACACAATTTCAATTTTCTATTCGATTTGTCGGAGGTTTTAGTTTAAAAGTCAATGGAAAGGAGGATAATGACGAGGAGGAAGAAAACTAATGTATGGAATGGGTTTTAGGCACAATTATTATGCTCAAGATGGATTTTCATAACCGCTTCCTTGAGTTCCTTAAGTACATGACAAACATTTTGGCGTTCCACTTCTGAAAAAGTGTCAGCTGGAAGGTAGTGGAACATATAAATGGCCTTGTCCAAACTTTGGGTAAAGGAGAGCAAATCTCCCTCGTGACATTCTTCAAAGTAGGAGAGGAAGGGGTGTAGGTCTTTTGTTTTTAAGCTCATTTTGGGACAATTCTATTTGTTTATTGAGTATAAATACTGGTAATAACTATATAAATATAGTTATTATTTATAAAAACGAGAATAAAATTCATTGCTTTATATTGTATTAATATTGTTTAAAACGATATTAATATTGTTTTAGTGAATACTTGTTGAAATTCAACGTTGTCTCAAACCTTGATTATTCCTAGCTTTAGACTATGTCTGAGCGAATAAACAGAATTAAAGAAGTGCTCGTTATCAAGGGAATGAGCCAAAAGGAATTGGCGGTTAAACTTGACCGAAATCCAAATACAATTACTTCAATTTGTAATAACAAATCTCAGCCGCATTTAAAAGATCTAAAGAAGATTGCGGAAATTCTTGATGTGGACATAAGAGAGCTTTTAGTGCCTACCAAAGAAAAAGAATAGATTTTTTATAAAATCCCCCCAAGTTTTAAATTACATTTTTCTAGAGAAATTAACTAGGTGGGTAATTTGTATTAGGGTTTTTTTGAGGGATCTATCAGGGATTAGAAAATTGTCCCCATCTCCGTTATTATACCTGTCATAAAAATTGAAGGCTGTTAAATGGTAGCTCGAAAATATTTTCTAAAATATATTATTCAAAGGTTGACTTCTTTTTGTAATAAATTTATTATTTAAATTGTAAAAAAAGTTAGAAATGAAATTGATTTGCTACATGTTTTTTTTACTAATGGGATTTGGTGCGATTGGTCAAACAAAATATGAAATAATTAAAAAATCTGTTGGATTTATTTATTCTTCTAGTGATGAAAAAAAGTTCAACCCTGAAGGAACAGGATTCTTTTTAGTTGTTAATAGCCAAGACAGTACACAAAACCACTTGTATTTTGCAACTGCAAAACACGTTATTCAATTGGATGATAAGCGTTTAGATACAATATACATAAGAATCAATGATTTAAATAATTCATCGAGTTATGTACGTATACCCTTAGAAAGACAAGGACCTAAAAAGAATGTTTTCTTTCATAATGATGAATCTGTGGATTTAGCGGTGATTAATCAAGTTCCAGACCCTACAAAATACGATATTAGATTTATAGGTAAAGAAATTATATTCTCTAATAATAATGACGAACGTTTAAGAGTTTATGAAGGGGCAGAAGCTTTTTTTACAGGACTATTTACTTCTTATACCGGGGAAAATCAAATCTATCCCATAGTTAGATTTGGCAGAGTTGCACTGGTAACGGATGAAAAAGTTTATTGGAATGGCGCAATGAGAGATTTGTACCTTATTGAAGCTATGACCTATTGGGGCAATAGTGGAGCACCTGTCTTTTTTGATTTAAATGTCTTTAATGAAGATTTGACTACACCTACTTTCAATAAAAAGGCTAGGCTGGCTGGTGTGATGTCTGGTTTTTTTGGGCTCAACGTTCCTTTGAATGTAGTTCAAACAAAAAACACCCCAGCCTCTGTAACAAATTTGGGTATTGCGGCGGTTGTTCCAGCTTATTTGTTGAATGAGATAATTTATGGTGATGAATTAAAAGCATTGCGGGGATATTAAAAGAACCGTGCATAGTTAATGATTCAAACCAATACAGGGTAGGGGACAGAAGAAAATGCGGGCTGGCGTTGGGGTGAATTTATTCCTGTACTCACATTAATTAAAATGAAATCTATATAAAAGTTCTATTTTAAAAATGGCGCCATCTGTAAAGCGTTCATTCAACTGTGTTCGGTTATCGCCAAAATATAGAGAAGCTATAGAAAATTTCACTTTATCATCAGAATCAAACACTTTATAATTTCTACTAATGGCATAACCCATTTTAGCGTTAAGGTAAATGGATTTATTCAACTGAAATCGTAAATAACCCACCAATTCGTTTGAAGTTTTAGAAACATAAGCCCCATTAACACTATAGTTTTGATTCATTAAATTATACGTTGTGCCTAGGCCATCAAACTTCATCCCAACCCAAATTTTATTGGATATGTTATAATTGGCATCTGCTACAATGGGTAAATTCAAATTTGCTTCAAACTTTTTATTGGCACTCAAATAGTACAGTCCCATAATAGGAACGATGATCATTCCGTATTTTTCGGTATTGGCATACACACCGTATTTTAATTTAAGATCGTCTTTCTTTTTATTGGTGAACAACGACAAAAGGGCAATTTGCAAGTTTTCCCTAGAAAACGTAATCTCATCAGAAGCCAACTTGGGAAAAACCATGAATGTTGCCGACCAAGAATCGTTTAAAATGGTGTTTATCCCAAAATTTAAGCTCAGTGCATTTAGGTTGTAACGGTTATGATCAGCATCTAGACCAACCTTTGTTTTATTGGTATAAAGGCCCGTTAGTAAAATGTTTTTTTCGTTTAAAACTATGGGATAGTTTACTTCTAAAGCAAATTCCTCAACCGTGGTTTGTGCATCAGAAATTTCAAAATGATTGGGTGTGGTAGTTGTAAATGAAATAGTGGCAACGTCAAAATAATTTTGTGCATATCCAATACCAAGTGAAAAACTAAAAAAAATACCGAATACATATTTCATAATCGTATCTAATATAACCTTTATATTAAATACACGGTCGGTATGTGTCGATTTGCACAAACACAACTGTAATTCGCTTGCCATTGGATAATTTTATTTATCGGTGAGATGGTGCAGCGGAAATTAAACAACGAATGTTTATCGCAAATTGCTTTTACATAAAATCTAAAGTTATGACGCTAAAGATTCTTCAGAGAGCCAGCCGCACAAGTCTCGCCACCAATCTAAAAAGTCTACTAGACTTTCCAGATTGTCACGTGTACTATAATGTTCTCGCGTTATGTAACTTGAGCTTTGGTAAAAGCGAAAGTTTATTCTGCACTTCCTGAAAAATTTCATCTAAAAACTTCCTTAAAAATATAATGGAACACTTTTTACACGACCCGAGGTAGGAGGGGAGGGTAATGTGTGTGGAATGGAATTGTACATAACTTGTTGAAAATTACTAAAAACCGTAATTAAATACTTGTTAATTTTTGGTATTTTTAAACTCTCCCTCAACTAATTTATTCAGCATAACCAAACTGTAGTTACCTTACTTTGGTTCAAATAGTATTGAAAATTATGAGAGTATTATCAAAATCAAGATTTAAACTTGGATTAGAATGTCCAAATAAGCTTTACTATACAAATAATAAAGATTATGCTAATATTAAAAATGAAGATTCTTTTTTAGAGGCTTTGGCACAAGGAGGATTTCAAGTTGAAGAGCTTGCGAGGTTGCATTTTCCTGGAGGTCATTTAATTGATGAGGATACTTGGGAATATGAAAAGGCTTGGGATTTAACTCGGAATCTTTTAAGTAAAGAAAACGTAATAATTTATGAAGCCGCTTTTCTAATTGAAGGATTATATATAAAAACAGATATCCTAGTAAAAAAGGGTAATAATATTGATTTGATTGAGGTTAAATCTAAATCATTTGATCCAGATGATGATTATCTATTCATAGGTAAGAGTAATAAAATGCTTGCAGGTTGGAAGCCTTACTTATTCGATGTTGCTTATCAAAAACACGTAATGCAATTATGTTATCCACATTGGAAAATAAGTTCATTCATAATGATGGCGGATAAAACCAAGACGGCTAGTATAAATGGGTTAAATCAATTATTTAGAATTACCAAAAAAGAGCAGAAACGTACAGGTATAATTAGTAAAGTTAGTACTGTTGGAGAAACAGGTAATTCAGTATTGGGAAGAAAAAACATTACAAAAATAGTTGAGGATATCGAATCTAATAAGCATAGGTATATTGAGGATTTAACCTTTCAAGAATCTATTTCATTATTTAAAGAATTGTACGAAAGCAAAACATATGCTAATTGGCCAACTTCTTTTAGTGCTTGTAAAAATTGTGAATTTAAGTTAAGCGATGATGATGAAAAATTGAAATCTGGTTTTAACGAGTGTTTTAATAAACAACATGATTGGGGCGAGAAAGAATTTAATCAACCGAATATATTTGATATATATGATTTCCGAAAAGGAAATAAATTATTTCAAGAGGGAATCATCTTCAAAAAAGACTTGACAAAAGATAATATTGGCTTAAAGACGGAAGCAGAAAAATTAACTACTTCTCATAGACAATGGTTACAGATAGAAAAAGAAGTAAATAATGATGCTTCTATTTATGTTGATAAAGATGGGATGATAAGTGAAATGGAAAAGTTTGTGTTTCCATTACATTTTATTGATTTTGAAACTAGTATGTCTGCATTACCTTTTAATAAAGGACTCAAACCCTATGAACAAGTGGCTTTTCAATTTTCACATCATATCTATCATGAAAATGGAAAAATAGAACATGCTAATCAGTACATAAATAATACGGTAGGGGAATTCCCAAACTTTAAATTTATAAGAGCTTTAAAAGATGCATTAAGTAATTATAAAGGAACAATTTTTAGATACTCACATCATGAAAACACAATTTTAAACGCTATTTATTTTCAATTAAAAGATTCTAATGAACCCGATAAAGAAGACTTAATTGATTTTATTCAATCCATTTCTCATTCAAAACGTGGAAGTGCAATAGAATGGTTTGGAGAAAGAGACATGATTGACTTATGGGACATAGAGAAACGTTATTATTATAATCCTCTTACTAAAGGTTCAAATTCACTAAAAGAAGTTTTACCTGCTTCAATTAATTCAAGTCCTTATTTGTTAAAAAAGTATTCTCAATCAATAGGACAAATAAATCTAACAAGTAAGAATTTTTTGGATAATCATGTATGGCTGAAACAAGATAATGGGGATATATTAAACCCTTATAAGTTATTGCCTCCCGTTTTTGACAATTGGACTGAAGAAGCTTTAGAAAATACACTTTCTGAAATAGAAGGAATTGCAGATGGTGGAGCTGCAATGACAACATATAGCAAAATGCAATATACAGATATGACTCAAAAAGAAATTGACGAATTGAGTACAGCTCTATTGAAATATTGTGAGTTAGATACTTTAGCTATGGTTATGGTTTATGAACATTTTAAAGAATTAACATATTAATTTAGATTATGCCAAATAATAAAGAGGCATTAAAAAGGTATAGAATTATTCATAGTGTCCTTAGAAGAGGAGGGAGGCATAAATCAAGTAGAATTACAGAAATATGCAATGACGCGGGTATTCCTGTTAGTATCCGAACTATTCAAAAAGATTTAAGTGATTTAGCACATGATACTGAACTAGCTTTGTTTTTACCTATAAAGAATGATAAGAGAACAAAAACTTATTATTACGAAGAAATACCTGAAAATATTTTTCCTTCCATTGAGTTAGAAGAGGAAGAAATTAATGCATTATTATTCTATGTTAAAACGGTAAGACAATATAAGGAATACCCAATTTTTAATGAAATTTCAAATGCTGTCAAGAAGGTAATTGAAAATTCAAATATTTCCCCAAAAACTAAAGAACTTTTTGAAAAGGAAACCCTATTAGAGGTTGAGAAACATCATCATATACGAGGAATAGAATTAATGGCAGATATACTTGACTCAATAACTAAAAGGAAAGTTATTGAAATTGAATATCAAAAATTTGATGGTAATTCTAAAATTCATAAGATTAAACCTATTTTACTAAAGGAAGACAAGCAAATGTGGTATGTACTTGGAGTAAATACTAAATATGATAGATTAATAACATTTGCTTTAGATAGAATCATTGAAATAACGGCAACCAATGATAATTTTGACCCCGTAGAATTTAAGAGTTCGGAGTATTTTAAATATTCTTTTGGGATTACTGTCTCAGATGAAAAACCAATAGAGGTTGTTATTAATTTTAATCCAAAACAAGGAAATTACCTTAGAACACTTCCTATTCATAATACCCAAGAAATTTTGGAAGATAATGATGATAGCTTTATTATAAAAGTTGTTGTTAAGCCATCCTATGAGTTTTACTCAAAAATTTTCAGTTACGGGGCAGATGCTACAATCATATCTCCTAAACCTATTGCTAATAAGGTTTTAAAGACTTTTGAAAAGGCTATAGATAGATATAAATCCTAGGTTATAAAACGAAAAATTATTTTTTTAGGTGGCGCAAGTAGGTTGCGCCTAGTGGTAGTTTATTTGTAACGTTAAATTATAAAATGAAATATCATGAGTGAAGAAAAATCTTCTATGAAGAACAAAGAGTATACCATAACAATTAATGGTAGAGACTACAAATGGAACGAAAAAAGAATATCCTTTAATCAAGTATTAGGATTAATAGGAGTAAGTGAATCAACTACGGTTTATTACATAATAACTTATTCCAAAGGTATTGATGAAGAGCCTAAAGGGGAAATCACAAAAACAAAGGATGTTAAAGTTAAAGATGGAATGATTATAAATGCAAAGCCAAATAACAAGTCTTAGTCCAGACTTAAAAAGATTAAGAGACGAAGGATTTGACATTAGGATTAATCATGGCCATTTATTTGTTCATGATATACCTTATGTTAATGAAAATCGAGAAATTCAAAGGGGCATTTTGATAACTCAGCTAAATAGGTCTCAAACACAAGTTGATGGAAGTGTTAAAGAGATAGCAGGTAGGCCTACTACGCATGTTGCTTTTTTTATTGGTGAACTTCCTTGTTATTCTAATGGAATTCCAATCGAACCATTAAGAAGGCCTTCAAGAACTAAAATTGCCGAAGGGATAATGCCAAATTGGGCATTTTCAATAAAACCTGAGGGAAAGGTTCCTGAAAATTATTACAATTTGGTAACAAATTATGTGCAAATGATGGAGACCCATGCGAGAGAAATTGATTCAAAGGTTACTGCTAGAAGTTTTAATCTAGTTGAAACTGAAGAAGAATCCGTTTTTAATTATTTTGACACAAATTCGAGCAGAGCAGAAATTGTTTCGATAAGTAGCAAATTAAAAGAGTATAAGATTGGTATTATAGGTCTCGGAGGAACAGGCTCATATATTTTAGACTTAGTTGCTAAGACTGAAGTTAAAGAAATTCATCTTTTTGATGGTGATTACTTTCTACAACATAATGCATTTAGAGCTCCGGGTGCAGCATCAAAAGAAGAAATAAGTTTAAAACAGAAGAAAACAAGTTATTATCATGCGATATATTCTAAAATGCGAAAAGGGATAATTGATCATTCAGATTATTTTTCATCGGATGATTTAAGGTTTTTAAAGGATTTAGATTTTGTTTTCATGTGCTTCGATGAAGGTTCAATAAAACAAAAGATTGTTCAGAGATTAGAAGAATTAGATAAACCATTTATAGATGTGGGCATAAGTGTAGAATTAGTCGATAATGAGAGCTTGATAGGTACGTTGAAAGTGGTGTCCAGTAAGAAAGGTTGTAGAAACTTTCTAAGAGAAAATAACCGTATAGATTTTTCAGATGCCGAGGATGATCTTTATAATGAGAATATTCAGATTGCAGAATTGAACTCCCTAAATGCTTGTTTAGCAGTTATTAAATGGAAAAAATATTTTGGTTTTTATCAAGATAAAAACCACGAAAATTTCACGTACTATTCGACTAACGATCACAATTTTTTGGAGAATGACCATTGTGCCTAATTTTGTTGATCGAATTCCATCTAAATTAGAGGAGGGGATAATTTATATTTCGGTAAGTGTCAACACTGCTATTCATTTATGCCCATGTGGATGTAAAACAGAAATTGTTACTCCAATTGACCCTTCGGAATGGAATTTCACCTATGATGGAGAAACTATTTCATTTAGTCCTTCGGTTGGAGTCTGGGGAGCTAAGTGTAAATCTCATTATTGGATAAAAAGAAATAAAATCGAATGGTCTAGAACATATTCTAATTCTGAAATTGAAGAAGTTCGAATACAAGAAAGACGTGAAAACTCTGAATATTATGAGGAAATGAAAGGTAGGAGACAGGTTAAAAATCCAAACTGGTTTAGAAGGTTATTAAAGTTTGTTGGCTTATAATTAAACCTGTGGCATTGTAGGGCTAGAAGAAAATGCGGGCCGGTAGGGGAGTGAATTTGTGGGTAACACAGCAGCGCCATTGCCCTGGGCTTTGTGTAAGGGCGTGAAACGCCCAAATAGCGAAGCTATAAGACACAAAGGGCGCGCGGAAGCATATTTTCTTCTTGATTTTTTGTTTCTTTTGCATCAAGGCAAAAGAAAGGAATCACTTTAAAAGGAATAACAACATATAATGAATAGAATATTTTTTTTGATTTTAGTGTCAGTTGTCGGAACTACAAATATGTTTTCCCAAGTTTTTGTAAACAATGTAGAAAGAGTTGGTACTGTGGTTTTAGATTATTGTGTTGATGATGAGGGTAAACGTTATAATATTGTTGTAAATCAAGAAAAATCAACATATAAGGATGAGGGCTGGCAACTGGGATGTGTAGAGAGTTTTAAGAAAGCAGAATTGATTTACCCAATGAAGATGACAAATGATTGTTGGCAGCAAGTTTACTATTTTGTCAATGAGAATTTAAAAACTAAATCATTATCCGAAGAGGAACAGAAACTATGTAAGGCTTTTCATTCTGGGATATATAAATATCATAATCCAGCCTACATAAACACTAAAATAGTTCGTAGGAAAAAGAAGCAAATTGAAAAAACAGAATTTAAAGACCAGCGTCAAGTTTATGAAATTAATTGGGTTGCCGACCATATTTACACTTTAAAAACTCTTAAACTCCCACTAGCCAAGGACAAACACAAAATAGGGGGATTGATTAAAGTGGAAATTATTGAAGTCTTAAATGAGAATACATATCTATACAAATCTTATAGGACTGATTTAGAAGATTCGAATACTGTATACGGGCTTATTTCTAAAGTGAAATAGTTTTTTCTATTTGACATAATATTCAAGGAGCAAAAAATAAGTTTAAATTTGGGGGAGTATTTGAGCAAGTGCTTAGAAATTTATGCTCCGCTAAATTTTAAGCTTTTTGCGACAAGCTGACGAGATTCCCCTGAAATTTTTCTTTTCCAAAATCACAATGAAACCAAACGTTTCAATTCAAACGAAAAGCTGAGCTTTTAATGGCGCTGGCCAAGTGGCTGAGAATTGCGTATAAAAATAAATGCTTGGGTATTTACTTTTTATGAAAGCAATGTGCTGTTGGCCGAGCGGCTATTTTACATAGCGACAAATTATAGGTACAAATGAAAACTAACTGTGCGAAGCAGACCGAATTGGAATTATTCATGACCCCGTTGAAAATTTCATTCAATGACGCTCACACGAGGGATATTTTACATAATGGAAAATTATAGCTTACGAATGCTGCAAAGTAATAACCTGGCTTGTAAAACTGCTATGACATAATTGTTGACGATATGAGCCTAAAGGCAGTCATATCTACAATTATATCAAATACGGTGGTATTGGCGCAGTTTTACCCAGATAAGCATTTGTACTATAATTTACATTATGTAAAATAGAATATTTAAGAAGGAGCAAAAATACTCCCCTTTATCTATTATTTGCCCAAAATCATTAAAGGTACATTAGCTTTCCTAACCACCTCTTTTAAACGGCTTGCTCCAAACAAGAAGTTTTTGGAACTCTTTTTGGGAACGCACAACAACTGTGTATTGGTCCGGGAAACATAATTTACCAATCCATCCAGTGCATTGGCGCCTTTACTAAAGGTATAATTAATTGTTTTTTGCCAAGGATATGCATGGTCGGTGCTTTCTGAATCATCAGAAATACCAAAATGCCTTACCGGTTTTTCACTATTCCGTTTTAAATCCTGGATTACTTCCAAATCGGTTTCTTTGAATCCAGTTCCAAAAATGCCCAAGTTGATATCCTCAAACGAATGGAATTTATGATCATCGCCAAGAATCAACACATTGGTGTCGCTTACGTTGTCAATGACAAAATCCGTTATGCTTTCAAAGAAACTACCCATTATCGGTCTACGTTTGCCCAACACCAAGATATCCGGTTTTTGCAGGGCCAAATAATCCCGTACCCTGTTCTTCACATTCCCATATTCCAATTTGTAGCTGATGGACAAATTTTCCTTTTTGCCGATCGATGAAATAAAATCCTTGATTTTCGCTCTTGTGGAACGGTCGTCCTGGTTCAGAGTACGTATGGCGGAGAGTTGGCTATCCCCCTTAATGATATTTGTAGTGGGTTTTACATGAAAAACCTCAATGGACCCGTCCATTCTCTTGGCAAGTTCCACGGCACTTTCCAATACAAGCGCAGAACTTTTTGACATGTCCAACAATACTGAGATACGATATTTTTTTTGGTTCGCTTTCATAGGTGTGGATGTTAGTCGTTTCCTTAAAAATAACATCAAAGCCTTTATTTTCCAGCTATTTAACTTTTACTTAATAAATAAATGTGGTTTTGATACATTTAAAGCATTAAAATTAAATATTTATTAATAAACTAAAAGAAATGTTTAATCTTTCTTATCAAATTCAATGAAATATTGTAAGGTGCGTATCGTAAAGGTACGTCTAGCCAAGTACCCCTTTTCACTATGGATTTATGATGTGAGAACAGGTCAAAAGAGTATTTTCCGTGGTAACCCCCTATCCCGGATTGTCCCACACCGCCAAAGGGCAAATTTTTATTACTGATGTGCACTACAACATCATTGATAGTGCCTCCGCCAAAGGAATATTGACGCATCATACGTTTTTGGAATTTTTTATTGTTGGAGAACACATAAAATGCCAAGGAATTGGGAAAACGAGAGATATACTCGTCCAATTCACTTTCATCTTCATAAGAAATTATAGGAAGAATGGGGCCAAACACCTCTCCTTGCATTATGGTACTGTCCTGTTGGGGTTCGTCCACTAAAGTGGGCTCCAAATATTGGTCGTCGTCATTACAATTACCCCCAAATAAAAGGTTTTGACCTTTAAGCATCGTTTTAAGTTCCTCATAATGCTTGCTTGTGGTAATCCGTGCAAAATCGTTGGAAGCTTCAATATTTTCACCATAAAACTGGGTGATGTTTGCTTTAAGTCCATCCACCAATGCCTTTTTAACCCTTTTATGCACCAAAATATAATCCGGGGCAATACAGGTCTGTCCCGCATTGATCAATTTACCCCAGGCAATACGTTTAGCCGCCAGTGGTATGGATGCCGTTTCGTCAACAATACATGGATTTTTTCCGCTCAGTTCCAAAGTGACCGGCGTTAGGTGTTCCGCTGCTTTTTTGTACACGATCTTTCCTACACGGGTACTGCCCGTAAAAAAGATATACTCCCAATTTTCTGCCAATAATTCAGTAGAAGCCTCTACTCCACCCTCTACCACGGTAACATATTCGGGCGGGAATACTTTTCTTATAATTTGGGCTATAATTTTTGAGGTGTTCGGACTAAATTCCGAAGGTTTCAAGATTGCCGTATTACCTGCGGCCAAAGCACCTATCAAAGGTGACATGCTAAGCATAAACGGATAATTCCACGGTGAAATAACGAGTACCTTGCCATAAGGTTCGGGTTGAATCCATTCCTTTGAGGGGAAATTTAGAAGTGAAGCCCCTACCCGATTCTGTTCGCTCCAACTTTTAACGTTTTTGATCGCATGTTTCAGCTCGGCCAAAACCAATTGGGTCTCTGTGGCCAAAGTTTCAAATTTTGGTTTTTTAAAATCGGCATATAACGCATCACAAACGGCATCTTCTTGATCTAATATCTCCTGTTGAAGCTTTTTAAGATACCGCTTTCTGTATGCGACTTCCTTTGTTTTTTGCGTAGCAAAAAATTCATTTTGGGCCGCTACCAATTGTTTGACCATAAACTGATTGTTTCCTTAAATATAACCAAACTGAAAAAAGCATCCTATTAAAACAAAAAAAGCACCGGTACATTCCGGTGCTTTCCCATATTTTTTAAAAAGACTACAATGTAATCTCTTCGGTAGCTCCATTTGGATAAATAATAGTGGCGATATTATCGCATTCACCATTTCCGAAATCCACTGTAACTGCCAATCCATTTTTGGAAACCGTCATAGCTCCAGTGGTTAGGTGTTCGCAAGATGCATTTCCCTGCAGGTCTTCCAAAGTTTCCACTGCATAGGTGTTTCCATTGGCCATAACGGTCCAGTTTCCAGAAACTGTAAAAACAGTAGTTTCCAAGCTATCACCAAAGATGATACTGAATGTTTTGGTTCCGTTTTCAGAAATGATCGTACCATCTTCCATTTCTACGGACATATCACTTACCACCGTAAATGAAATTGATGTTTGGTCACCGCTTGCAGTAATTTCGTAAGATCTGGTTCCGTTTATTTTAACAGTGCCAACATAAAAATCTTGATAGGTTGCCGTAAAAGAGGATGCTTCCTCCCCTACTTCATAGGTAACGGTCACAGTTCCATTTACATTATCCGTTCCGTTGAGTACACAATTGTTGAATGTAGCCACAAATCCGGTTTCGGTATATTCTGCCGTATAGCAATCTCCTTCCTTTGCTGTGGAAGATTTGGCCGAATTGCCCGCAAAAAGTTCCGCTAATGCAGTATCAGCGATACCAGCGATGTCATCGGTCGATAAAATTGTCTGTAACTCTGCTTGGGTTAGTTTTTCGCCATCACCGGGAATAGCATCCTCGCTGCACGATTGGAAGCTAATCAGGGTAACGCTAATAAGGACAATTGATAAGATTTTTTGGGTAAGTTTCTTCATTTTAAATTGGTTAAGTATTTCTGATGGACTAACGATTGTCGGAAATATTTAGTGTGTTTAAACAATACTGATCGATGAAATACGGGTGTGTTTAAAATGATTTTCCTAAAAAATGTATTATTTTCACCATGACCAATAAACGGATTCCATGAAAAATTTCAAGTTGTTTGCTCTGTACTTTTCTATGTTGATACTTATGATTTCGTGTAGTGATGATGATGGCAATGATGGTGGTTTTTCTACTGCATCGCTTGTGGGGACTTGGGATTTGGTGGCGGTCAATGTAAGTTCAGCTGTGGATGTTAACGGTGATGGTAGCTCATCAAAAAACTTATTGGATGAGGAAGATTGCATCTCTGGGTCCATTGTTTTAAAGGATGACACCACTTATCAATTTGAATTATCAAACTTTAATCTTACCCCAATAACCAACAACCAATATGTTGTGCAGTGTTCCGGTTTGTCCCAGGCCACTGGCGCTTGGGCTAGCGATGGCGTAGAAATTGTTTTCCAAGGTAGTTCATTATTGGGAACATTACAATTGAGCAATAATACCATGATCAAAGTAGTGGCCAGCGAATTGCCTGGAGTCGCTACGTATGTTTACGAACGGAGGTAGTTGGTATTAATCCGGTCGTTCCAAATCCTCCAATATTTTTTTAAAGCCTAGGGCCACACCGTTGGTCCAACCAAAGCCATCTTGAGTTTCGTACTCCCCTCCTCCCGAAAGTAAGGTTTGATCTTCCACATTATATTTCTCCATCATTTTTCCGGTATTGGCATATACTCTTTCGTTGAGAGTCAACCAACGGTTCATAATTTCTTTGGCTTCATCCACGTAACCATAGTTCAATAACCCATTGACCGTCAACCATTGCAACGGTGCCCACCCATTCGGGGCATCCCATTGTTGTCCACTGTGGTCCAAAGTAGTAACCAATCCTCCTTCTTTTAAAAAGGTATTCATAATCACATCTTTCACTTTTTCTGCTTGTTGTAGGGTAGCAATTTCAAAAAACAAAGGGGTTACCCCGGCCAAGGTAAGTTTTGAGGTCATGTTTTTATCCTCAAAATTGTAATCGTGATAAAATCCAGTGGTTTCGTTCCAAAAATAATCTTGAATGATAGCTTTTCTGCTAGCTGCCAACTCTGAAAAGCGTTTTTGAGCTTTCTCATCCCCTTTGATGCCGTTTGCTTTGGCAAGGCTCTTTTCCATGAAATAAAGTGAGCAGTTAAGGTCTACAGGCAGTATGGAAATGGTTTCCGTGGAAGCAAGTCCTCCCGCTTCGCCATACCATCTGGTGCTAAAATCCCAACCTGATGCCGCTGCAGAACGTAAATTTTTATACAGTCGCTGTTTTAAGGAGTCCGATGTTAGATTTTGGGCCAACAAGTAATCCTCTTTATAGGATTCCGGTCGTGGCGTGTTGCCCGAATCCCAATAACGATTCAATGTTTTTCCTTCGTTAAGGTTCACCACCCGTTTAACAGGATTAAGACTATCCCCTATTTCCGCGCCCTCCATCCAATACTGGTATTCAGCAGTTATTTGTGGCAGATATTTTACTATTAAATTTTCATTGTCGCGAGTAATGGCATCTACCATTAAGGCAAAATAGGGTGGCTGGGAGCGTGTTTTGTAATAATCTCTAGTGCCATTAGGTATAAATCCTAAGGAATCAATTAAAAAAGCAAAATTATCTACCATGCTTTTGGCAATTTCTTCTTCTTCATCCACTAATAAACCTTCCAAGGTAAAATAGCTGTCCCAATAATAAATTTCCTGAAAGCGACCTCCCGGAACAATATATTTATGCGGAAGTGCTATACGGGAAGAATGGGCAAAAACACTATCTGGATTTCGCTTTAAAATATCCCACATATGGGAGATATGGCCGTACATGTTTTGGATAGTGTCCAGTTCAAATTGAAGCCCTTTTAGAGACTTGTTCTCAAAATTCTCAAGAACAAAATTTTCTAATTTAAATCCCTGATTATCTTTATTGTTAAGATATTCTTCTTCAAGTATTGCTATATCCTTTTTAGGTACTAAATCCACAAAAGTTTTTGAATCTTCAAATATGGCGGACATCTGCACCTCTTTGAACAGCTCTGTTTCATATAGGCTTACAGATTCCTTTGTAGTTGTTTCCGATTGTTTACAACCTATGATGAACAATAACAGGAGTGCTCCCAGCAACCTTTTTTTCATTGTATTCAATTTTAAATTAGGCTAAATATAGAATAATAAGTGCAATAGAAACCCGTTAAATCGTATACGATTTTTATTTTAGTACTATGGGACCGAGAGTTGTATTGCGCGACAAAATTAAGGAACATTTGTTGCTACAGATTCAAAATGGGGAATTAAAAGTAGGCAAAACTGTAAATCTAGCGGCACTTTCGAGAGCTACGGGCATTAGCGTGACCCCTATCCGTGAGGCATTGAGTCAGTTAGAGCATGCTCAGGTATTGCAAGCTATTCCCAATCGGGGTTTTATGGTGGCAAAACTTTCAAAACCCGAGGTGAAGAACCTCATAGAAATTGTTGCCCAGTTAGAGGTGATGGCATTGGAGCATTCTGAGTTCAATCTGCATGAAATGACCATTTTGAAGCAACTTCAATCGGAAATGGAAGCTTCGGAGAGTCTTGCTGAAGGACTTACGGCACGATTTAAATTTCATAATCATTTGGCACAGCACGCTACCAACAAGGTGTTGTTGCAAATTTTGAAAGATCTTAAGCTAAGGCTTCATTTTTATGAATATGATTTTATCCAAGACTTTGAATTCTTTAAAAATCTGAGCATTCAAACCCGTTCTGTAGTCGAGGCAATCCAAGAAGATAATGTCCCTACAGCAGCATTAATATTACGTATGCATTGGATGTCCATTCTAGATCATATTGGAGGACAAATCAACGTTAAAAAAGGTTAATCTTCTGATTATCAAAATAAAATAACCCTAATTTCGTTTTTAGGTAAAATAATTCACAATGAATTTCTTAAACAAAGAAATAGAATCACGTACCAAGCGAAAAAAGTCAAAATCACTTGTTAAAAGACAAATTTCCTGTGGTACCTTCCAAGATCTGGAAACTTTGGATTTGGACAACCATAAAAGAGCGGTGCCAAGAAACTAATCCCTCTCCTGCCCTTCCAACTTCTTTTTTACAAAATCATAATCCGATAGTGAATTTGCGTTAAAAAGTACCTGTCCATCCTTTGGTTGTACCAATTCAATATCGGTATTCATTAAAAATATTTTCGGGCTTCTATTGTTGGAATCCTTTAGGAATTCCGAAGCTTTTTCTAACCCATTTGTTTCCCAAATACAGGCCAACGGTTCTGGTTGCCCCATTTCTTGGTTAACAAAGGCTGTTGCATATTTTTCAGGGTTTCTTTGTTCAATCAAATGCTGCAAAGCGTCTGAATTCATAAAAGGTAAATCACATGCCAATACCAACCAAGCCACATCTTTATAGACTTCATGGGCGCTTAAAATACCGTTGAATGGGCCTTTGAACTTGTCTTGATCCACAATGGTTTTGAACCCACGGAGAATTTCATCAAGCTGTTTTTCTTGAACGCTTAGGAATACATCGTCACACACTCCTTTTAAAAGCTGATACAGGTATTCACGCTGTGGAAGACCGTGATAATCTACAAGTCCCTTATCCTTTCCCATACGGGTGCTCGCTCCACCGGATAGCACCAGCCCAAACAATTTGGATTGATTTTTAGTTGGCGTTTTAAGTTCTGGTTTCACTAGGTTGGTCTTATGCATCACACGATTGGCGGTGGTATCAATGCAATTTCGTCATAAGAATTAATTTTTTCATGATCCAAAGCATAATTCTGATTGACCGCAACGGTTACTTTAGGTATGGATTTGAGTTCAGGGTATGTGTTTTCAAGAAATTTTTTGAGCTCTCCTACTGTATTTGGAATTTTTCTCCCGCTCAAGCTTGCTGTTGGAACAGATAATGTGGGCGTTCCAATAATATCTTTGGTAGCTCCGAACAAAAGTATAGTCATAGTATCAACCTATTAGTGTTATTGTTTGTTTTGATTTTGGTTAGATAGGTCGGTAGGTTTTATTGAGGGTGAAAATATTAAAAATTGCTTGGACCGCTATCATTTTAACAAGCCCATATTTCTTTTAACTTTTCTTTAGTTTAATTCTTTGGTTTGTGAATACTTTTCGACCAAATTTAGCGTTGTGCATGCAGGACCTTAAACTTTATATGAAAATGAAAAGTATACTTCAATACACATTCCTATTATCATTTAGCCTAATTATATTTTCCTGCGGAAATTCGGATGATGATGTTAGTTTCGACATCAATAACAGGGAACTTGGACTTGGCGAAGAGCCAGATGATTGTCTAGGTTTTGACGAGAATGAACTGTTATTGTCTATCCAAGATGAGTTTACCACCTTGCCAGGAAAAGTTTCCGTGCTCTTTAGGGTTTCAGATTTGATGGGGAATCCTATTTCAGGTTTGTCTGCGGACCAATTTTCCATATACGAGCAAGGTCGAAACGATGATTGTTTCAATTCCATATCTTCTTCTGAATCCTTTGCCCGGATTTCTCCAAACTCGCAAGTATTCAATAATAACACCCTTTTGGTGTTGGATTTGAGTAATAGTGTTTTGGAAAGCAGTTTGGACGAATTGAAGGCTGCTACCACAAGCTTTATCAACAATGTTATGCCTACCCCAGCTTCAGAATCCTTTAGAATGGCCATTTATTGGTTTGATGGTGAGGACGAACTTCATTTATTGAACCCATTAACTTCATCAGCTACCGAATTAACAGCCTCCGTAGATGGTATTACAACGGATATCAGCAACGACCCATCTACTGACCTGTATGGTGCCGTAATAAAAGCAACGGATATTACAGAGAGTTTACTCAATGAGAATTCAGAAGTAATCAACGCCGCATCTGTAGTGTTGTTTACCGATGGTACCGACCAAGCTTCCCGCTACAGGGAATCCGATGCATTAAAAGCTGTGGAAGAGGCCGATCGAAACATTTCTTTCTTCACCATCGGACTGGGGGCAGAAATTGATACGGAAGTCTTAGAGCAAATTGGTAAAACGGCCAGTGTTTTTGCCAGCAATTCGGAAGAATTGGAAAATACTTTCAACGATATCTCCGAACGTGTAGAGGAACAGGCAGGAAGCTACTACCTTTTTGAATACTGTACGCCAAAACGTGACGGTAGCGGTGAAAGCAATTTGGTAATTCAGTTGACGCACAATGGACTCGAAGGTGCCGTGCAGACCAAATTTAGCGCTAAAGGATTTGAAGGCGGATGCGAGTAAGTCGGGTCACATGCCAAACTAAATAATTTTTGGATTATACGTATCTTGTTCAGCAATAAAACTAAACAGATATATGATGACCCAAAGAAAAACGATTTACACTTTCGTTTGCACCTTACTTTTTGCTTTTACAAGCAGTCTTTACGCCCAACACATCAGCCCATTAGAAGGTAGATGGGACTTGGAAATGGATTTTATGGGGAAAACCTCACCTTCTTGGTTGGAAATTAGACATTCGGGAACCGCCACGCTTTTAGGCCGTTTTGTCTTCGCTTTTGGTAGCGCAAGGCCCATAGCAGAAGTGGAAACCTACGGAGACAACAAGTTTACCTTTAGCATTCCCAATCAATGGGAACCCAAGGGCAGCGATATGATTTTTCATGGTGAATTAGATGGTGATGCATTAAAAGGTACCCTGATCTTTACTGATGGTTCCATCATTAATTGGACGGGTGTAAAAGCACCGGAACTGGAATATACCGAAAACCCAAAATGGGGGAAAACCATAGAAGTCTTCAATGGGAAAGACCTTTCTGGTTGGCACGTGGATGGTGAAAAAAACCAATGGGTGGTAAAAGATGGTGTGCTGACCAGTCCAGAGTCTGGTTCCAACCTGATTACTGATGAAAAATTCCAAGATTTTAAATTGCACGTAGAATTCCGTTATCCAGAAGGAAGTAATAGCGGCATCTATCTTCGAGGACGCTACGAAGTTCAGATTGTAGATAGTGAAGGCTTAGAGCCATCTGATATTTACCTAGGTGGCGTTTACGGCTTTTTGGAGCCGAATGAGAATGCCTCTAAACCTGCTGGTGAATGGCAAACGTATGATATTACCTTGATTGGACGAAGGGTTACGGTAACCCTAAATGGCAAAACCGTTATTTCCGATGCAACCATTCCGGGGATTACTGGGGGAGCTTTGGATAGCAAAGAAGGTGAACCAGGACCATTTATGATTCAGGGAGATCATGGCCCAATTGAATACAGAAGTTTTGAAGTAACTCCTCTGAAAAATTAGGAACTAAGATTTAAAATTTAAAAAGCCCGATTTTTATAATCGGGCTTTTTTTATTGTACATCCAAGGAAACGAGCTGAATGTTTCTCCATTTAACACGGATACCTCCTCCATCATGTATTTGAAGTGCAATGGCTCCTTCGCCCTTGCCAATTTTTTCATCTTTCAGGTGTACCATTTCCACCCCGTTTAGCCATGATGTGACTTCGGGACCTTCCACTCGAATTTTCATGGTGTTCCACTCCCCCATTTTTAAAGCCTTGTCTTTTTCTGGGTCCGGTTTTATCAACCAATTTCTCCCATAGGATTCATAAATACCTCCCGTATGTTTTCCTGGAGGGGCTACTTCCACTTGCCATCCGGTTACTTTGGTTCCTTCAAAAGTAGAACGGATAAAAACACCACTGTTACCATCGGCCTCTTGTTTAAACTCCAAGGTCAACTCAAAATCCTTATAGAAATTTTTAGTTGATAAGTAACCATATTCTGCCTTTGGACCACTTTCGCAAATTAACTCTCCATCCTCCACAAACCATTTTTCTTCTCCATGATTTACCCAACCATCCAGATTTTTACCATTAAAAAGACTGATGGATTCTTGTGCAAATGTCAATTGTAAAGCCAATAGACATAGTCCTACTAAAATTTGTTTTTTCATTTTTATGTGTTAAAGGGGTTATTGAAATGTTTTCTGAAATTTACTGGTCAGTAATCAATCCATTTCCTATATCCTGTTGATTTAAGGGTTTGGAAAGGTCAATAAGAAAACCATTGATTACGGCATGCGTTAATTTTTTATTCTTTTCCAAAAAGAAGGTAGGATTGATACCCGGCTGCATTCTAAAACTTTTTAATTCAAAGTCTTTGTTTACCAAAATCAAAGGCAGGTGAACAAATTCACTATTTTCTGGTTTTTCTGTTTTAATATAGGCTATTCCATCTTTTAATAAATCCATGGCATTTCCAATCTGCTCTACCTTGGCCACCTTTGGTGGTACGATTTTATATCCTTGTGCATCAAATGTTTTGTACGCGTAATAGGTAGACAAATCACCTTGGTCCGCTACGGAGCTGTTGTAATAAAACTGGTTATGTTCCTCTAAATCCACCTCATTGTTGAAAATTCCCAGATCAAGGATGTAATCATCTCCTAAAAGTTCATAGGTGACATTTTCAATTTTCAAATCAAAAAGTTTTCGATCGTTACGTGGAATTTTTTCATAGTCTTCCTTTGGAATATTTTTGAAAGACTCATTGGCAATCGTGTACAAGGCAGAAAGTATGGACACATAGTTCAGTTTTCTGATTTCTTGCTTCTCCGGGTCACCGGGATAACCTCCAGATTCAATTAGGATTAAACTTGTACCCCACTTTGCAATGTTATCTCCAAAAGCACGGGGTTCAAAATCATCACTGTACCTTCCTACTTGCCCAGGAGCATAGTTTTGGATGATTTTGTTCATATAAACAATCACTTTCATAGCATTGGCACGCACCTCATTGATATCTTTCTCATAATTATAGGCCGTAGCCAAATAGGAGATTGTGGCAGGTTTTTCTGTACGTTCTGCATTGTAGTATGTACTCTGGTCGTGGAGATTAAAACCAAAATCCGCATCCAAACTATCGCGTAACCGTTTTAATGTCTGTCCTTCCGGCGATTGTAACCGTAAAGCATCCCGGTTGATGTCGATACCCAAGGCATTTCTTCGGGTGAACACTTCTGCCCCATCAGGATTGAGCATGGGCAAAAAATGAAGCTTTAAGTTAGAAAGAATTGCTTCCTTTTCTTCTTGGAATTCCGGGGCATCCAAAAAATTGAGAATGTCAAAAATTGCTTGGGTTGCCGTAGGCTCATTTCCATGCATTTGTGACCAAAGAAAAATGTTACTATCTCCAGATCCAATACTGATTAAATGTAAATCCCGACCTTGAATGGATTGTCCTACCTTCTGAACTTCAAACTTTGGGTTCACCTTAAGTTTTTCAATCAACGGCTGGATGTCGGCGTGTTTTATTCTACGCTCCCCTATACTCGGTTCTTTATAATCCTCATAGGTCTCGTATAGTTTGGAAGTGAGCTCATCTTGTGCATGCGCAGTAAAAGCGAACAGTATAATTATCAAAGGAATAAGTTTCTTTACCATCTCTATTGTTTTGTTGGAACAGGTTTAAAGTTAAATTTTTTAGTGGCTTTTCGGACCTTTTCTACAAAATCCATTCCTGGGTCTGTTTTTTTAGTTCGATAACCATCATCTACTTCAAGCCAAAGTGGATGACCTTCAAATAAAGTATATTCTTGGTGGCCGATCACGTAATCGATATCATATTTTGAAGCCAGATACTTTACCAAATAAATATTTGATTTTAATTGCTGTTTGGTCAACGGCATTCCTTCCGTGCCCCCTACATTTTCAATGCCAATGGCGCAATGGTTCAACCCAATGGTATGGCGTGCCATGGTGGTTTCGGGCATTAATCGATAAATGGTTCCATCTTGATCCACCAAAAAATGGGAGGATACATTTAGCCCGCTTACATTTACCAAATCGGGCCGCCAATTGGGCAGTGTGGGACGATTGAAGGCTTCGAACGATTTTTTTAACGTTGGGATGGCAGTCCAGTGCAGTACCACCATTTTTGGAGTTATTTCTGGGGTATCTTGGTCTAACTTATACCGATTCAAAAGGTATTCTTTGGTCAGTTCAATACGTTGTTCATCAAAAATAATGGGAATGTCCACAATCTCTTTTTGGGTGGAGCATGCTCCTAAGGCAATTGCCAATAAAATTAAGCTAGTTTTTTTCATTGGTAGTATTTAATATGGAGTCGGTGGGAACGGCATAGCAGATCATCAATTTTTTTCTACCCCATTCTCTTGCTTTTTTTACATTTTTTCCCATGTAGATGTCAATTCGGTTCCGCCATCTATAATGCATTTTGTCCTTCACATAAAAAGTGTCGGGAAATGTATCTATTTTGACCATGGTATTATGGGTAAGGCCCATTTTAATGAGGTCTCGTGAAACAGCGATACTCTTCATGCCCGGTTTTAGTGTATCTCCCCATGCTGCAACAGCAGGACTGATACTATCCGTTTGCCAGAACACTGAGTTATAAGCCGAGGCTGTGACCTCATGTCCGAACCATTCGTGTTTTGGGGCAGGTTCGGTTAGGGGATTCTCTTTTGGTGAGCAACCGATAAGGACTAAGATTACTATGGAAAAACCCTTTTTCAATGTAATGTATTTTCCAGAACCATAATGTCCACATTGCTGTTTTTCCATCGGTTGGACAATACTTCGGGAACAGGTGTGAATCCAAGCGTTAACGAACTCAATACCAAATCTTCGTCACCATCATTATCAATATCCGCCGCATCCATTAAAAACCAACGTGCCATGGATGGGTCTTCCAAAATATTTGTAGCGAAAACATAGTCTTCAGAATTCTTATTTTCAAGATATACAAAAGTCAATTCTGGAAATTCCAGGTAATTTGGAAAAGTGCTGATCAAGGCAAAATCAAGATCTCCATCTTGGTCAAAATCTCGCGACACCACCCTGGTTGCTCCGTACATTGGATAAAAGAACGATTCTGAATATGTATTATCACCATTGTTGAGATAAATTCGCATGCCATGATAGGGCTTGTGTACATAGGAGATATCCGCATTGTCGCCTTGAACGGTAATAATATCTTCCAGACCATCCCCATTGTAATCTACCAATTCAAACCAACTGGTTCCAAAAACCGGGCTGAACTCCAATACTTTTGTTGCTTCAAAAACCAAGTTATCGGTTTGATGAAAAACAGTGATACTCTCGTTGCTTTGCGTCATTAGAGCTACAATATCTTTTTTTCCATCATTGTTCATGTCCTTTGCCACGGTTCGGATGGCCCCGGGAAGATTCAATAATACTTTTTTGTCATACTGTCCTGATTCGTTCTCGATCAAAAGGGATAATCGACCGGATTCGTTTCCAAATTCACTGACAACAATCTCATTTTTGCCATCACCATTAAGGTCCTCCAATAGGGTATGTACAGGTCTATGAAAATTTTGGTCAATAGAGAGCGTATCCTGTCCTATTTTTCGAATTATTTTTCCCTTTTCCAATTCTGAAGGTCGGATGATTCCAACTTCACTGATAATTTCGACTGAATCTTTTTTACTATACCAGGTAACAGGTGTTTCTCCTTGATAAAGCTGTTCGGAGTTCTCTTTATCAAAATTGAAGAAACCCAGATTTCCGGTAAGGTCGCCGAAGTATACCTGGTTAAGGCCATCTACAAATTGCAAATAGGTGATCATAGCCCCATTTTGAGTATCCACAGCAAAGGGTTTAGGCTTAAACAGCTTTAAGGTATCCGCTTCGGGCACTTGTATGGGTTTTAAATTTTCGGGCGCATTGCTTACAATATAATGCTCCAGCTGAGCCCATTCATTTATGGTGATTTTTGGTCGAAATCCAGTTTGCCCTGCACCTGGTTCTTGGTAGAGGCCTTCAACATCCATGCGCTCCAACATTGCTGGCAGCACAGATTTTTTCCAAACCTCCTTGGTCAATTCATCAATTTTTGGTGCTAGGTGGCAACTGGCGCAATATTTATTGTAGAGTTGTGCTTGCTCTTGTTGTTTTGATTTTTCTTTTTTACAGGAACCCATTATAAAAATGAGTGTAACGAAAACTATTTTTGGGGAAATCTTTAGTCTATCTGGCATTGGCTGGTTATGGTTTTAAGGTTTAGTGCGCCACTTTAGTTTGGTAAAGGAACATAGGTATTGTCATTTTCCATCATCGGAAAAGTTTTATCGGACCATGCTTTTTTGGCCTGTTTCAGCTTTTCTTTGCTGGAAGAAACAAAATTCCAATAAATATAACGTTCCTCTGGAAAAGGTTCGCCCCCAAACAACAATAAATGAGTGTTGGGTTGTAGTTTTATGTTGCATGTATCTTCAACTTTGGAAACTAAAATATATCCCTCTTGTACCGCTTCACCACAGGCTTCTATACCTCCTTCCACAATACAGATACCGATTTCTCCTTTTAAATTCCCATTTGCATTAAGTGTATAAGCATCTTCAGTTTTGACTTCCACCATAAAAAGATTGGAATGCACGGGTACTGGTGATTTTTTTCCATAGCCTTCGCCTGCAACCAACTTGAATTCGGTATTTCCATCGGTCCATTTAGGAATATCTTTCGCATCAATATGATGAAACTCAGGTTCCATATCCTCCAATTCCTTAGGTAATGCCACCCAAATCTGATAGCCGTGGGCGGTAAATGTGTTCCCATTGCGCATATCGGGAGGCGTGCGTTCAGTGTGGGTAACTCCCTTCCCAGCCGTCATCCAGTTTACGGAGCCTGGCCGTATACGTTGGTTCGTGCCTAAGCCATCTTCGTGGATTATTTCGCCCTCGAGCATAAACGTTAAGGTTGACAAACCTATGTGTGGATGTTGGTTTACATCCATATATTTTTCAGGTCCCAACAGCGTGGGCCCCATATGGTCTATAAAAATAAACGGGCCGATCATGCGCTTTTTACGGAAAGGAATAAGTCTTCCCACTAAAAAGTCGCCAATATCCCTACTTCGTTCTTCAATAATCAATCCAATGTTGGACATGTATAATTGTTTATATTTAGATGCAGAAAGTTACAAATACATCGTATAACCATGAAACTACTTAAGCGTGTTTTGCTGCTCCTACTTATTGCAATCGGAGTGGCCATCTATTTTAATTATCCCAAATTGAACATTATTTCCGGATATGCCGCCAAAAATATGGCTTCCGGGGTTTATGTGGCTCACCGTTCTCCGGCTAGCATTAATCAATACGATAATAGTGCTCCTTTGATTGAAATTGCTTCGACAGAGGTGAATAGAGAGGAGGAATCAGCTTCTTCAACCGTATATGGTTTGATGGAGCGTACCGCAGTGTATCGTGATGGATTGGGAGCGGTTTTGGTCAATGATGATTATGATCCTGAAAAACTGACTATCCGTCCACAAAGAAATCAGCCCCCTGATACCATTCCCTATCCGTTTGGGCAAGCAGCTCCGATTGATACCGTTTTACCGGAAGTGGATATGGACCAAATCAATAAGGCCATTGCCATGGCTTTTTCTGAACCGGAAACACAAAAAACACGAACCTTACTTATTTTATACAAAGGCCATTTAATTGCCGAAAGATATATTAACGGTTTTGATAAGGATACTCCTATTTTGGGTTGGTCCATGACAAAAAGTGTTTTGGCCACCTATTTTGGAATTTTGGAACACCAAGGAAAATTGGAAATGGATTGGCCGGCACCCATTCCAGAATGGAAAGATGACGAACGAAAGAACATTACCTTGAATCATTTGCTCCGTATGCAAAGTGGATTGGCTTGGGATGAGGATTATACGGGCATATCCGATGTTACCCGAATGTTGTTTTTGGATAGTGATATGACACAGGCCCAGCGAAGTAAAAAAGCCATTGCAAAACCTACGGAGATTTGGAACTATTCTTCCGGAACCACGAATTTATTATCAGGTATCCTGAGACAACAGTTTCGTAGTCATCAAGAGTATTTGGATTTCCCCTACTCCGCATTAATTGATAAAATTGGTATGTATTCCATGATCATGGAAGCTGATATTGCCGGAAATTATGTAGGCTCATCCTATTCGTGGGCCAGTTCAAGGGACTGGGCGCGATTTGGTCAACTGTATTTAGATAAGGGAAACTGGAACGGTGAGCAACTATTCGATTCTACTTGGGTAGATTACATCACTACGCCCACTATTCATTCTGATGGCACGTATGGGGCTCACTTTTGGTTGAATGCCGAAGGAAAGTATCCCGATGTGCCTAAAGACCTTTTTTCTTGCAATGGTTTTGAAGGTCAACATGTATTTGTGATTCCTTCAAAAGACTTGGTCGTTGTACGAACCGGTTTGGCCGAGGAACCGTTTTTTGATATAAACGGAGTCTTGTCAAACATCGTAAAAGCAGTACCATAGATCGGTGTGATATACTAAAACGACCATAAAACCACAGGATATTGACACTTCACAACAATAATTTCGTTTACGGGAACACTGGTGGTACTTTTATCATGTAATAATAATCGAAAGTAATTTTTTCATTTTCATATAGTGTTCTCGTAAAAGAGTCTTGACCCAAGTGGCAGGGCTCTTTTCTATTTGGGGCTATCCTGAACTTATAGCATGACTCCAATTCCACGAATCACGGAATGATATACCGATTTTAGGATGAAGTTGGAAACCTAGATTCTCTAGTCGGTATACCCTCTAAAAAAAACGATGCTAAGGCAATAATTAATCAAAGAATTACAAGAAATACCCTGCTGACAACAAGTAGCGGTCACTTCACAACAATAATTTCACTAAAGTTGAGTTACGGGCTACATTTACAATGTATTAATTAACGAAAGTAATTTTTTCATTTTCATATAGTGTTCTCGTAAAAGAGTCTTGACCTAACGGCAAGGCTCTTTTCTATTTTAGTAACTTTCCCCTCTGCTATTCTACAATCCACGCATATGCGACCAAAACCACCTGAAACACTCACTACCGTACTGCTTTTGGATGGTGAAAATTATCACTTGATGGCGGTGCTCCAATGCTTGTCCAAGGTCAAAAATCTAAGGCTTATTATTATATCCGATAAGCCTACTTCAAGCATGCGATATTCGCGTTTTGTTTGGAAGTATATCCACTGTGCCATGGATGCCAAAAATTGGGTGAACAAGATCAATGATTGTATTGGGCGTTATCAAGTTGATGTTGTTATGCCGATTGCCGAAAATACATTGGAAATGCTCATTCAATATAAGAATCGATTACAGGTTGATGGAAAAGTGCTCGTTCCAGAAACACTTAAAGAGCTTGATGAAATACGGGATAAACGCCTTTTGGCACTTCATATGTCGGATATAGGTATTGCCCCACCCACGTTTTGGGCGCCGACAAAAAACCGTTCCGATGGATTAAAAAGTTTGTCGAAACACTACCCCGTATTGGCAAAGCCAGCCATTATCAGTGGCGGTGGAATGGGTATTGTAAAATTAAAGAACGAGGAGGAACTGAGAGACTTTCTATCCAATCATGATTCAGGTAAGGACTACCTAATACAAGAGTTCATTGAAGGACACGATTTGGGCTGCAATGTAATTTGTAGGGATGGGGAAGTGATGGCCTATACCATTCAGGTGGGGAACATGTTTTTGAAAAAAGCATATACTCCACAAGTTGGATTGGACATGGTGCACAATGAAGAGGTAATCAAAATAGTAAAAAACCTTATGAAATCACTTCGTTGGAACGGAGTGGCCAATGTAGATATGCGTTATGACAACCTGACCGGGCAATATTATGTTTTGGAAGTAAATCCGCGTTATTGGTTAACCCTGTTGGCATCCTGTATGGCCGGGGTAAACTTTCCATGGTTGTATTGTAGAATAGTTCTTGATGATAAATTTCAATTGCCCGATTTTAAAGAAATTGACTATTGGAACCTCAAAAGATTACCGTACCGATTAAAAAAAGATCCTATGTTGCTGTTTCGGTGGAAATATTTATGGAACAATACCCCATTAGGTTATTTGATAAACGATCCTACCATGACAGTTTATCATTACTCGTGGACCTTAAAAAATATTATTGCTTCCATGTCCAATAAGATTTTCAATCGACAGGCTTAAGGAATCCATTTGTCCTTTCCAAAATCCGGTTTTCTTTTTTCCAAAAAGGCGTTTCTTCCTTCTTTGGCCTCATCCGTCATGTAAGCCAAACGTGTAGCTTCTCCCGCAAATACCTGTTGTCCTACCATTCCATCGTCGGTTAGGTTCATGGCAAATTTGAGCATTTTTATAGATGTTGGGGACTTCGCCAACACCTCCTGTGCCCATTGATAGGCCGTATCCTCCAACTTATCATGTGGAATTACAGCGTTCACCATACCCATTTCATAAGCTTCTTGTGCGGAATAGTTTCTTCCCAGAAAGAAAATTTCTCGTGCTTTTTTCTGTCCGACCATTTTTGCAAGATATGCTGAACCATATCCACCATCAAAACTTGTTACATCTGCATCCGTTTGTTTAAAAATAGCATGTTCCTTACTGGCAAGGGTCATATCACAAACCACATGTAGGCTATGTCCTCCCCCTACGGCCCATCCAGGAACCACGGCAATCACCACTTTGGGCATAAAACGAATCAAACGTTGAACCTCCAGAATATTTAAACGATGGTAACCATCTTCTCCCACATAACCTTTATGCCCACGAGCCTTTTGGTCACCACCACTGCAAAAGGCCCATTTGCCATCTTTGGACGAAGGTCCTTCACCGGAAAGCAGCACTACACCAATAGAAGTGTCCTCCTGTGCATCGTAAAAAGCTTTATAGAGTTCGCTGGTGGTCTTTGGCCTGAAGGCGTTACGTATATCAGGACGGTTAAAAGCGATACGAGCTACGCCGTTACATTTTTTATAGGTGATATCCTCAAATTCCATGGCGGTCTGCCATTTGGGTGATTCCATAGTTCAAAAAATTTTGAACTACAAAATAACGGAAAATATGCATCATTACCCATAACAAAAGATTGCTCAAAGTTTTGAGTATTTAAAAACTTATCTTTATTGGACACAAATATTATGACAACATTGTAGGATAGAATATTGCGATATTACTTGATTAATTTGAATAAAACATGAAACAATCGACGATAAAAAACAATGAACTCAAAGTGGCTATGGCCCAAATTGCCCCTGTTTGGCTCAACAAAGAAAAAACCTTGGAAAAGATTAAATCCTGTATTGTTGATGCAGGAGAAAGCGACTGTGAACTTATTGTATTCGGGGAAGCCCTACTGCCAGGTTATCCCTTTTGGGTGTCCATCACCAATGGCTCTGAGTTTGATTCCCCATATCAGAAAAAACTCTTTGCACACTATGCCAACAATGCGGTTCAAATTGAAAATGGAGATCTAGATGAACTTTGTGCTTTGGCAAAGGAGATTGGCATAGCGGTATATTTGGGTGTCATTGAAAAACCTATTGGCCGTGGAGGACACAGCCTGTATTGCTCATTGGTGTATATAGATGCCACTGGCACAATAAAATCGGTGCATAGAAAACTGCAGCCTACTTATGAGGAAAGATTGGTCTGGTCACCTGGGGATGGTAATGGTCTGCAAACGCATCCGCTTAAAGATTTTACAGTGGGAGGATTGAATTGTTGGGAAAACTGGATGCCATTACCAAGAACTGCTTTGTATGGATTGGGAGAAAACCTACATATCGCAGTTTGGCCCGGTTCCAATTATAACACAAGAGACATTACCAGGTTCATAGCCAGAGAATCCCGCTCGTTTGTTGTTTCTGTGTCAAGTTTAATGAGAAAAACGGACTTTACATCGGATATACCCGGTTATGAACTGTTACTGGAAAATGCCCCAGAAGTTTTAGGGAACGGAGGTTCTTGCATTGCGGCACCTTCCGGGGAGTGGGTTTTGGAACCGGTAATCGACAAGGAAGGACTTATCATTACTACCATTGATTTTAATCAAGTGTTGGAGGAACGGCAAAATTTTGATCCCGTTGGGCACTATTCCCGACCGGATATCACAAAATTATCAGTGAACAGGGACAGACAATCCGTTGTGGAGTATATCGATTTTAAGTAGATATCAATAAACTTAGATACCAACTCCGATATGAACGGTGACTGGATTTAATGAACAGTATGACTTAAAAAGAATAATCGCAAAACATCGTATTATGGCTAAACTATTTCTTCTTAAACCTAATTTTACAGATATGAACATGGATGAAGATTCCAAATTTTATTGTCCGTCTTGTGCCCAAGTGTTGGGGATTATCACTTATTATCCTGAACTCAAGGAAAAATTGGATATCACTTTTATCGATTTTAAAAGGCCTCGAAAAGAAATTGTAGATCTAGTAGGTGAAGAGAACCAAGGATGTCCCAACCTCATTTTAAGCAAAGATGAATTGACAGAACAGGGTGATGCGAGTTATCTGGATGAATATGGGGATTATTACTTTCAGAACAACCCGTCGTTGATTGCCGAATTTTTAGCTGAGAATTATGGCATTGGGGTTCCTCATTGATCAATGAGGTATCGAATTTCCAGTATTCAGGCTAAGATGACTCGCGCTTTGGTAACCGGGTTTCAGTATCTCATGGCGGATTCAACTTATTATTTCATTATCTTGAAGTGCACATAATCAACCAAGCCATGGAAAATTTTAAAACTCCGCTGGAGGCATTTGCCTTTTGGCTGGAAAAGGACCCAAATCGCATATTTTTACGACAACCCATCAATCGAAAGTTTATAGAATATTCCAGACAAGATGCTTATGATCAAGCCTTAAGAATTGCTGCTGCCTTACACGACATGGGACTAAAACAAGGAGACCATGTTGCGTTGTTCTCCAAAAACTGTGCGCATTGGTTTATGGCCGACTTGGCTATTATGCTAGGCGGGTTTATTTCGGTGCCCCTCTATCCTACCTTGGACAAGGAAAGTATCAACGAAATATTGATTCATAGTGAAAGTAAGGCCGTCATTGTGGGCAAATTGGATAATTATGAAGTCCAACAGCCAGGCATACCCAATATTCCAAAAATTGGGGTGGCACTTTATGGAATTCAAGAAACATCTACATGGGAGGATATTGTTAAAACCCCCACCAATTTTCAACCATATGAACAAAATCCAGAGGACCTTATTACCATCATGTACACCTCAGGTACCACTGGGAATCCAAAAGGGGTCATGCACAGGATCAAATCCTTTAATCAGGTGGCAAGTACAGGGGTTGAGGTTCTGGAGATTAAAAACCAGTCAAGAATGTTCTCCTATTTGCCCTTGTCCCATATTGCAGAGCGAATAGGGATAGAAATGATTTGTTTATATACTGGAAGTACAGCCAGTTTTCCAGAATCTTTGGAAACTTTTGCAGAAGATTTGGCCTCCGTGAAGCCCAATACATTTTTTGCCGTTCCCAGAATTTGGCAGAAATTTCAGGAGGGAGTTTTAAATAAGATTCCCCAAAAGAAATTGGACAAATTGTTATCAATACCCATCATCAGTGGAATTATCAAAAAGAAGATTGTAGGCAAATTGGGTTTAACCGAAGCTTCTTACTGTGCGTCGGGAGCGGCACCGCTAGCTGTTAGTCTTCAAGAATGGTACAAGAAATTGGGAATTGAAATCATGCAATGCTACGGGATGACGGAAGATTGTATCCTGTCTCATTTTAACCTTCCTGGAACCAATAAATTTGGAACCGTGGGCAAGCCGGTGCCTGGGGTCGTCTCCAAATTGTCCCCAGAAGGTGAAATTCTTATAAAAAGTGACTGTCTTATGGCGGGGTATTATAAATCCTTAGGCCAAACAAAGTCAATGTTCACGGAGGACGGTTTTTTAAAAACAGGTGATCTTGGGGAATTTGACCATGATGGGTTTTTATCCATTGTTGGACGGATAAAGGATCAATTTAAGACAGATAAAGGTAAGTACGTGACCCCCTCACCCATTGAATTGGAGTTGACCAAAAATACGGACTTGGAACACATTTGTTTGGTAGGTACCGGAATCTCACAGCCCATAGTTTTAATTATTCCATCGGAAGCTGGATGGGCAAAAGACAGGGAGGCTTTAAGTAAATCCATCTTGGAGTCTGTGGATGCCTTAAACCCTAAGTTAAAAAAACACGAGAAAATCGAGAAAGCGATCGTTATGAAAGAACATTGGACCGTAGATAATGGTTTGATGACACCATCCATGAAGATTAGGAGAAATCGTATTGAAGCCATCCACCAGCCTATGTATTTGGATTGGTTCTCGAGAGAAGAACGAGTGGTTTATGAAAGTGATCAATAATCACGAATGGGTAATTATTGTCGTTTCTATGCCATTCATAAGATCGATTCCCACATCCATCAATTCACAGTTATAAGTCGATAGGTTTTACCATATCTTTTATCCATGTTACGTTTTAAAAGAATGTGGATATTCCTTGGTATTTTGATGGTGTTAGGTGTTTCATGGTATTTGGTGTTATCAAGGACCATCAATCCAGACGCATATTTTATCAAAAAAATAGACCCCATCCCCTATACCCGTATATATGTAAACGATTATGTCGGGAGTTTACAAATAGCTCCAAACCTCGGCGATGAATACAAAACCATGTCAACAGGGAATCGGTATTATATTAGCAATATTTATTCGCTATATGATGATGACTACAGCTTTACCATTGATGAAGACAATCATTTTGTTTTAAAACAACTCTCAAATAATAAAATCTTTGTATTGGGTAAGATTTTGGAGAAAACGTATCTTGAATACAACGGAACTGATTTGTATACTATTCAATTGCCCAAAGATTACGCAGCTTTCCATCATTATAAAAGAGGGCTCTTGCCATTCTATGAAAAAGTAAATTTTACCATGATGAGTAGTGGTGGCATTAAATATAGCAGTGAGGTTACAACTATTGTTATTTCTAGTTCAGGGGATGAATTACGATTATACCAAAACAATGGCTATATCCCAAAAGGAAAACCAACAGGTATTTACTAAGATTTTTCATTCTTCAATGTAATTTTACACCTATTAGAATCTCCGTAAATTTGTGGTTAAACACGTGTAAGGGATATGGCAAATGATTGGCTTAAAATGTGGAATGCCAAATTTGGGCAGAAAGAATATGCTTATGGAACCCAACCTAACGACTATTTAAAAGAAAAACTGGGGACCCTGCCAACAGGCTCAATTCTTTTCCCAGCCGAGGGTGAAGGACGTAACGCCGTTTACGCTGCTCAATTAGGGTGGAAAGTCTCCGCTTTTGACATTAGCAAAGAAGGACAAAAGAAGGCTTTGAAACTGGCCAAGAAGAAACAGGTTTCAATCGATTACGAAATCGGGGAATTGGCCAACTTGGGATATAAACCGGAACAGTTTGATGCTATTGCCTTGATCTATGCCCACTTTCCTCCAAATATTCGTTCCGATTACCATAAATTGCTCCACACCTACTTAAAAAAAGGTGGAACTATCATTTTTGAAGCTTTTAGCAAGGCTCATTTGGACTACAAAAAGAAAAATCCAAATGTAGGTGGTCCAGGCAACCCGGATTATTTGTTTTCGATGGAAGAATTACAATCCGATTTTTCCGATTATGAAATCTTGGACCTTAAACAAACGACCGTACAGCTTAACGAGGGAGATGGTCATGTGGGAACTGGGTCGGTTATCCGTTTTTTGGCTAGGAAAAAATGATTTCTGCCTCTCGAAGTAATCATCATGAATGGAAATGAGATACCTGAATTTTCAATAGCTTTATCGCCCTTTTATAGGGGTTTTTGAATTTTAGCCTTAAGTTCATAATGAAATTGAAATTATCCTTAAAAGATGGTTCAATCAATTGATTTTGTTGGTGATGACATAAAGGTGACATCTAAATGTCGTGGTGGTGTCCATCCACTGCAGATAACTTTGTTCAAGAATTAAAAATCAGAAATTATGAGCAATACATCAATTGGAGAACGACTTAAATATCAGCGTAAAATAAAAGGATATTCACAGGAGGAACTCGCCCACAGAACCAATGTCACCGTAAGAACTATTCAGCGTATTGAAAAAGAAGAAGTCTCCCCTCACCTAAATACCATAAAGTTATTGGCGGTAGCACTGGAAATAGAAGTTGATGACCTCGTTCCGTTGGAAAATCCAAGAGAAGAAACAGTGAAGACAAAATGGCTGCTTTTATTGCATGCCACTCCTCTAGCCGGATTGTTCCTTCCCTTACTCAATGTACTCATCCCACTTTTTTTGTGGATACATAAACGGGAAGACAACCCAATTTATAACGAGCATGGTATCAAGGTCATCAATTTTCAAATTACTGTGTTGATTTTGGCTGTCTTGTCTTTTATCAGTTTACTGACAATTGAAAAATGGGGATTCATCATTTTTATTTCCGTAATTCCCATTTGTTTGGGTATCATGATTTTCAATATCATCTACGTTGTTCGAAAAAATAAGTGCTACTACCCTTTGTCCATTCCTTTTTTAAGTTTGAAGAAGCATAAGGCATTTAGTCTGTTCCTTATGCTTGGTATAGTAATGCTTTGCGGTTGTGCAGGTTCAAAGCAGGAAACTGTGGAGCGTTTGGATGGCTCTATAATCACCAAGGATTCAATCACTAAAAAAATTGACCAGTTAATGGTCGACGCCAAAGTATATGGTATGGCCATATCCATCTTTAATGACAATCAACCCGTTTACCAAAAAACGTTCGGTTACAAGGATTACCCTAACAAATTGCTGTTGACGGACTCAACAAACATCTACGGAGCATCTTTTAGTAAAGCGGTGTTTGGGGTTTTGACAATGAAATTAGTGGAGCAAGGTGTTATCGACCTGGACACTCCCTTGGAACCGTATCTACCCAAAAAACTTTACGAATACGAACCACAGAGCCGCTGGCATGATGATTTTTCCAGTTTGAAAGAAGATTCCCTTTACCATAAAATAACGGCAAGAATGTGTTTGGACCATACCACAGGGTTTAAGAACTATAGATGGTTTGAAGACGATTACAAGTTAAGGGTACATTGGGAGCCGGGAACCAAATTTGGTTATAGTGGAGAAGGTTTTATTTACCTGCAAGTTGTTCTGGAAAAATTGACTGGTAAAGGGTTGGAACAGCTTGCCCAAGAAAATATTTTTGAACCATTGGATATGGAAAATTCTGCCTACGAATGGAAAACTAAATTTGACAAAGATTTTGCACTGGGACATAACGAGAAGGTGGAATCACTTAAGAAAGACAAGGACAATGAACCTAGAGGTGGTGGAACTATGGAAACCACCGCAAGGGATTACACAAAATTCTTAACCGCTGTACTAAATCAAAAACTTATCAGTAAAGAGTCTTATGATGAGATTTTTAGTCCTCACATACGAATAAGGTTTAAAAAGCAATTTGGGGAAGAAGCCAATACAATTACTGATGCATATGATGATATTAATTTAGGCTATGGTCTGGGTTGGGGTTATTTTGAGACCCCTTACGGCAAAGCGGTTTTTAAGGAAGGGCATGGAAGTGGATTTGTACATCATTCTGTACTATTTCCAGAAACTGGTAAAGGCATTATGATCATGACCAATTTTGAACGAGGAGATAGCATTTTCAAGGAGCTACTGGAAGTTACCTTGATGGATGTGTACACTCCGTGGGAGTGGGAAAATTATATTCCGTATACAACAGTCAAATATCAAAAAAAATTCAGGCAATAATTATAATTGCCTGAATTCTTTTCTAAACTTTGGGAGACTACCTAGTTAAATTTTTATTCGCACTGACTTTTCAATGTCTCTGGACGAAGCCCCGGCCCTGATAACATAGCTGCCAGGCTCCAGGGTCCATTGAGAACTTTTTTCGTTCCAATACCGAAGACTTTTTACGGGTATGTTTACTTCAAGTGTGTCTGTAGTTCCAGAGGTTAACATCGTAGTTTTGGCAAAGGCTTTCAGCTCTTGTACTGGTCTATCTATTTGTGTAGAATCCTTGGAAACATAGAATTGCACAACCTCCTTGCCCTTTACATCACCAATATTGGTTATCGGTATGGACACTTTAAGTGTATCATTCTCATGAATCAATTCCATATCACCATATTCAAAATTTGTGTAGGACATTCCATAACCGAAGGGATAGGAGACATCCTTACCGGCTTTATCAAAATGACGGTATCCTACGTAAATCCCCTCTTCATAATTGGTGTAATCAACATTTTTAACCATTTCATCTTCAGGAACTTCATCTTTGCCAAATAGCATATCTGTAATTTGCATTGGCAACCCATTTTGTGGGAAATTGGAATTACTGGCATGGTCATTTATATCTATGGGAAAGGTCATCGTCAGCTTCCCACTTGGATTTACCCTTCCACTCAAAATATCGGCTACGGCATTCCCACCTTCTTGCCCACCTTGCCAAGCCAGAACAATAGCATCAGGTTGGTCTTTCCAAGATGCAGTTTCGATGACCCCACCAATGTTCAAAACCACAATAACTCTTTTGTTTACAGCATGAAAAGCTTCACAGGCTGCACTCAACATCTTTTTTTCTGCTTCTGAAAGGAGAAAATTATCCTCCACTACTCTATCTCCGCCTTCTCCACTGTTTCGACCAATGGTGATAATTGCCAAATCACTATCGTGGGCAATATCTTGCATCATAGCATCATCATACGACATTTCTGGAGGAAGGTATGGGTTGAACATGGCCGACATGCCTTCTGGTTTTATAAATGCTTCTGGATTGGCACTTTTATGTTTTTGGTAGACTTCTTTTGCTTTTTGATTTATGGAAAACCCAGTATTGGCAAGCCCTTCTTCCAGAGAAACTGTGTAGGCTTCATTTACATCCCCTGAACCGGTTCCACCAGCGATAAAATCATAGGAATATACTCCGATAAGCGCCACATTTTTACCTTTTTCCAACGGCAATACGTTGTCATTCTTCAATAAGACCATTCCCTCTGAAGCTGATTTTCTAGTGATTTCGGCATGTGCTTCCAAATCTGGATTTTCACCATAGGTGTAATCTTTCATCTTCTTGCTTTTTAAAGCCAGAGTCAGGATTCTTTTAACTGAAGTGTCCACCGCATCCATATCCAAAGTACCATCTCCATAACCTTTGGTAAGAGCTTTCCATTGTTTTTTGGTGCCAGGCTCCAATAAATCGTTTCCTGCATTTACCATGGCCACGGCATCATTGCCACCAAACCAATCGGACATCACTAGTCCTTTAAAGCCCCAATCATCCCGTAAAATATCGGTCAACAAATCTCTACTTTCAGCAGTATAGGTCCCATTGACTTTATTGTAAGAGGACATGATAGTCCAAGGTTGGGCATCTTCCACGATAATTTCGAATCCTTTCAGGTAAATTTCGCGCATGGCTCGGTCAGAAACCCGAGTGTCGTTATAGTTTCTGTTGGTCTCTTGGTTATTGGCCACAAAATGTTTTACCGATGTCCCGATTCCGTTGGATTCAATACCATTGACCATGGCGGCTCCAATTTTCCCTGTTACCACCGGGTCTTCGGAATAGTATTCAAAATTTCGACCGCAAAACGGGTGACGGTGGATATTGGCGCCTGGCCCAAGAATTACATCAATTCCATATTCCAATGCTTCGTTGCCCATGGCATTTCCCACATTATATACCAATTCGGTATTCCAAGTAGAGGCCAAAAGCGTAGCAATAGGGAAAGCTGTAGCATAAAATGTGCGATCAACCCCTTCCCGAGTTGGTTCAATACGAAGTCCTGCAGGGCCGTCGGACAGGTTTATGGCGGGAATACCCAATCTAGGAGTTGCGACAATGGTGCCTACCACACCGGGAATGCCCTCTTCGGGGTCGACCATGCCCATACCTGATGCCATTCCGGAACCTTTCAGAATATGAATTTTTTCTTCCAAGGTCATTTGAGAAAATAGGTCCACTACTCTATCCTCAAGGGATGCTCTATCATCTTCATACACATCCAATGCTCCATTATCGTTTCGGTCTAGAAAGGTATATCCATCAATAGTAAGTGCTGGAATATTTTTTTTTTCTGTATAGTCGTTCTCAAAATTCAGAAATTGAGAGCTTACGTACCACCATCCCAGTAATCCTCCAAAAATTAAGATAGCAAGGATGATACCTAATGTTTTTAATGTAATTCGAAATGCTTTTTTCATGGTCGTTTAGTTTGTGACAATAAGTCACAAATATAAACATCATTTTTTTGTGGCAATGTGACACAAATCATTATTTTTGTTAAATGGACTTTAAGGAATTCATTGAAAAAGGAGAAAAGCTTTTTTTACCCAACCTTTCGGTTGATATGGTAATAATTGGATTCCATGAGGGTGAACTCAAGTGCCTTCTACTTCAAATTGGAGATAAATGGCTACTTCCTGGAGGGTATATACTCAGGACAGAGTCAGTGGAAGATGCCACGGTTAGAATATTAAGAGAGCGTACTGGACTCAAAGACCCACATTTTAAGTTTTTGTCCGTTTTCGGTGGTGAAAACCGAAAGTTTACTGAGGAATGGAAACATTTTTTTGAGGAGAACCATCTTCCCTTCAAAGAAAACACTTGGTTAAATGACCGCTTTGTGACGCTGGCACATTATTCCTTGGTGGATTTTGAAAAGACCAAACCTGTCATAGGCAATTTGGATGACGCCTTTGCATGGTTTAATATAGATGAACTTCCCAAGATGTGGATGGACCATAAGAAAATTGTACTGACTGCTAAAAAGCGTTTAAAAGAAGACATTCAGCACGAGCAGTTAACATATAACCTTCTGCCCAAGGAGTTTACCATGCCGCAATTACATGGATTGCACCAGACTATTTTAGGAGAAAATTTAGACCGAAGCCGTTTCCAGAAAAAAATGATTGCATCTGGTGCATTTGAGCGCTTGCCAAAGCTCAAAAAAGAGACGCCTGGACGTAATCCATATCAATATCGAGTTAAAAAGGCTTAGCATCAGTGACTTACTTTTTGGTTTGCCGAAAATAGCATAACTTGGTTCTCTCACTAAATAACCAACCTATGAAACCCATCCATTATTACCCATGGCTTGCCGTGCTTCTTATTTTGGCCAGCTGTTCTCAACCCCAAAATTTTGATGTCCTGATTAAGAACGGACAAATTGTGGATGGGTCGGGGAATCCATCGTACACTGGAGATGTAGGTATCAATGGGGATACGATTGCCGCTGTTGGCGATTTGGAAGATGCTACGGGAACCAAAGAGATAGATGCTACTGGTTTGGCCGTCGCTCCTGGATTTATCAATATGTTGAGCTGGGCCACAGAATCCTTGATTGAGGACGGTAGATCCATGGCCGACATTAAACAAGGGGTCACCTTGGAGGTTTTTGGTGAAGGCTGGTCTATGGGGCCGCTCAACGAATCCATGAAAAAAGAAGAACAAGAGAATCAGGGAGATATCAAATATGACATCGAATGGAACAGCTTGAATGAGTATTTGGAATATCTGACCCGTAAAGGCATTTCTCCCAATGTAGCATCTTTTGTAGGCGCAACCACTTTACGCATAAACACGGTAGGCTATGAAGACCGTGCCCCTACTCCACAAGAATTGGACACGATGCGATTGATGGTAAAACAAGCCATGGAAGAAGGTGCCCTCGGTGTGGGTTCCTCCTTAATTTATGCCCCTGCATTTTATTCCAGTACCGAAGAATTGATTGAACTCTGTAAGGTCGCTGCCAAATATGATGGCATGTACATCAGCCATATGCGTAGCGAAGGCTCTCGTTTATTGGAGAGTTTGGATGAATTGATTCGGATAGCTGATGAGGCAGGTATTCGAGCAGAAATCTATCACTTAAAGCAAAGTGGCAAAGAAAATTGGGAAAAGTTCGATGATGTAGTGGCCAAAGTGGATTCAGCCAATGCTGCGGGATTGCACATTACCGCCGACATGTATAATTATGTGGCCGGGGCCACTGGTTTGGATGCTTCCATGCCACCGTGGGTACAGGAAGGCGGGTACGATAAATGGGCAGAGCGCTTACAAGATCCAGCCATCCGAAAAAAAGTAAAAGAAGAAATGACTACGCCGACGGATGAATGGGAAAGTCTGATGATGGCCGCAGGTGACCCAAGTAAAATATTGTTGGTTGGATTTAGAGCAGACTCTTTAAAATATCTAACAGGAAAAAACCTAAAAGAAGTTGCAGAAATGCGAGGTATTTCTCCAGAAGAAACCGCAATGGATTTGGTGGTGCAAGATGGCAGTCGTGTAGGAACCATTTACTTTTTGATGTCCGAAGAAAATGTAAAAAAACAAATTGCCCTACCCTGGATGAGTTTTGGCTCGGATGCCGGTTCTCCAGCTACCGAAGGTGTTTTCCTTAAATCGAGTACGCATCCTAGAACTTATGGCAACTTTGCTCGCTTATTGGGCAAATATGTGCGGGACGAGCAGGTGATTTCCTTGGAAGAAGCAGTACATAAGTTAACACAACTGCCCGCCAGTAACCTTAAGATCCAAAAACGCGGGAGCCTTACCGAAGGGAATTATGCTGATGTGGTATTGTTTGATCCCAAAACTATTACCGATAAGGCCACTTTTGAAGATCCCCATCAATATTCTGAAGGAGTACGGCATGTTTTTGTGAATGGCATCCAAGTATTAAAAGATAGCGAACATACAGGAGAAACCCCAGGACGAGTGGTTCGTGGACCTGGATACAACAAAAAATAAATCGGAAATGGGAAGAACCTGATTACGATGGTAAAACCACTTTGAGTGTAAATGTCAATACACCAAAACCTATTAAATCAATGATTGAAATCGATGAAAAATTTCTCAGATGAAAAGACAAAGCTATTATTGGCTTTGACCAACGAAATCAATCAACCTCAAAACAAAAAAAAACTACAACAGCTCATAAACAAAGTCCGCTCTCTACAGGGACATGCCGACTTTGATCGCTCGTTCGCCTTGTTGGTTCGTGAAGCAGTGGGCCTGCCCCACCCCCTCCTAACTACGCTGCACGAATTTGAAAGGTATTTTCAGGACAAAACAAACTGGATTCAGTCCCCATATTTGAGGCAGCTGGCCAACCATTTGCTGGAAAAGAGCATTCCCATGACCTTTTATGGTCGTAGCTGGACCAAACAAACTGCGGATTGGATGTATTTTGATACTGTTTTGGATATTGAATCACTTCAGAAGCAATTTCAAATGGGACAGCAAATTCAAATCCATGAAAATCGAGATGCTCATTCAGGTACCGAACGTGGATTAGTGGATACACAGACTGGTGAAGGCATTATTGGTCGTTTGGATTAGTCTCCCTTATTTTTATTTTTCTCCTCAATCCATTTGGCCATATACTTGGTGCTGGCCATGGTCTGGTGCTGTAACAATTTTCCAATAAAATTTTGTGCACGGTGAGCTTCCAAAACTTTGCTTAATTCTCGTAATTTTTCGCTCAACTTACTTTGTAAAGCTTCCTTGTTATAGAAAGCTTGTAGCAATTCATTTCCTTGTTGTTGGGCATTATGCCAAGTAGTTTGGTTTTGGTACAATTCCACTGAGGCTTTCACAAAATGATCCCAATTGTCGGTTATTGTACCGTTCCAGGGTAAATTGCCATGCATGCCCTCAGCACCAATGGATGTTGTTACACTTGGTGTTCCCGTTTTCATTGCGTCCAATAATTTTCCTTTGATACCGGCACCAAACTGTAATGGGGCCAACAAAACACGCGAATTGTTAAGTACGGTATTTACATCGTTTGCCCAACCTTTAATATAGAAACCGGTTTTTGGGGTATGCATTTCCATGATTTGCTGCGGTAAATACGCGCCATAAATATGTAGTTCGGCTTCTGGAAGTTGTTTTCGGATTCTTGGCCAAATTTCCTGCTTCAATACTTTTACAGCATCTAGGTTAGGGGCATGTTTACCGTTACCGATACTAATAAAGTGTTTACGCTCTTCAAAGTTTGACTGAGATACAGTCGGTTTATCGACCATAAAGGGTAAATGGAGTAATAATTTTGCTGGGATTTGGAGTTCTCGCTGTAAAATTTCCATCTCGTAAGAGGAAATCATCAAACTAAGGTCGCAACGATAAATACTGGCCACTTCCCGTAATGTTGTTGGATGGTTTTTCCAATCATCAACCTTAAAGGGTTGGTTTTTTTTGTGAGCCTCCTCCCTACTCTTGCGTAAGGCATGTAGATCTTCGGTGTTTAGAATACGCAAAGCGTTGGGGACAAATTTCGAGACACGCCATCCAAATTGCTCTTCGACCATAAAACGGTCGAACAGCACTATGTCGGGAGCTAGTTCCTGTATAAATCCATCAAAGCTGGAGTGGTTGAGCTGTATCCCAGCTTCCTTGACCCCCATTGTTTGTAAATCCAAACTATACTCCGTTTTGCCGGCCGTGCTGGCAAAGACAATATCGTAGCCAAAATTTTTAAAAGCTTCCAACAACTGCTGCATGCGACATCCAGCGGCCGTGGTGGCGGGCTCTGGCCATACATAACCAATGACAAGGAGTTTTTTTGACATGTGGATAAAAGTACGAAGTTGGGAGTTTAAAGTAAAAGAGCAAACTCAAGCTAATAAATCAAATTTCGAAAAGTATATTCCAAGAATCCAACAATTCAAGATCAGATAATCCAACCTACATTTTTGCCGCGAACATTTTGGAAATACTGGAACGGAGTTTGCGCTCATAATCTTCCTCCAACCACTCTTTGTAGTTTTTGGTATTGTTCATGATGCAATAAGAATACTGTTTCACTCGGTAGGAAATCTCATCCTTGAGTTCCTTGGCCAAAATACGGGCATCGAAAACATCTTCGCTATTTTCCACGCAAATTTGGGCGTGTTGTTCAATACTTTTTTCCAATACCACCTTGGATTTTTGTCCTTGTGCGAATATCTTTTTGTATTCTGCTTTTACATCAAAAGTTATATTGTCGGATTTACTGAACTTGGCGCGCAACTCATCAGGCATTTCATAGACAAATTCGCGCTCAATTTCTTCATCATTTTTAATGTTCTCCAGATAAAAGTCCGGGAAGTGAAAGATTTCCTGCCAGTCTATAGGTGCATCCCAGGGTCCAAAACGGGCTAAGTTGTTACCCATATCGATTACATTGAACTTATCCTTGTTGGGCAAAACTCTGGAACCCCTACCAATCATTTGAAAATATAGCGTAAGGGAACGCGTTGCCCGATTCAGAATAATGGATTTGACCGTGGGTTCATCAAAACCAGTGGTAAGAATACTAACCGAAGTTAGAATGGCATCTGGAGTCTCTGCAAACCATTCTAGAATCTCCTTTCGTTCCGTGGCCGTATTTTTATTGTCCAAATGTCGAACGTTATAACCTGCCTTTTTAAAGGTTTCGTAAACGTAGAGCGAGGTGTTGATACCATTATTGAAAATCAATGTTTTGGTACCCTTTGCAATCTCTTCGTAGGCCGTGAGCAATTTACCCAACATGCTGTGGGCGCTGTAGAACTCATCGGAAGATTTTACGGTGTAGTCCCCATTGATACCTAACTTTAAGGTGCGAAGGCTTACGTCGTAATTATAAAGGTTGGCCTTGGCCAAAAACTGTTTATCTATCAATGATTTAATGGATTCCCCTATAATCAAATGTTTATAGTTGTCCTTCATGGGAAGTTTGATATTGGAACTCAATGGAGTTGCCGTAACCCCCAAAATGGTGGAATCCTCAAAATATTTGAAGAGTTTTCTAAAGGAATTGTAGTGGGCCTCATCGATAATGACCAGCCCAATATTATTGATTTTCACCTTTTCTTCCTGTAAACGATTGTTCAGGGTCTCCACCATGGCCACAAAACACATATAGTCGTCCTGATCATGCAGTTCCTTGACTTCGCTATTGATGACTTTATTGGCCACCCCGAAACCATGGAGCATTTTGGAAGTTTGCTTACTAAGCTCAATCCGGTGTGTAAGTACCATCACCTTCTTGCCGGTCTGCTCGATAAACCGTCGGGTTATCTCGGAAAACACCACGGTTTTACCACCTCCGGTGGGCAATTGATACAAAATATTGGTACCTGGAGGAAGCTTCTCCAAATGTTTGAAGATTTTATTCAGGTCTTCTTCCTGATAATCGTATAAGGTTTTCTTCTTAACTGTTTTGTTTACTTCCAAAGGAAAAATGGCATTATGGATTCTTAAATAAAAAACCCTACAAAATTAGAGGTTTTTTGTGCGAGAGACCAATACTCGAAGGCTTTTCTATCAAAATTGTATCAACAATCCATAATTGTGTGTTATTTTCATTATTTCCCGAATTTGCTTATAACATTTTGATAAGAATAACATTTTGGACTTGGAAAAATGGAGATTATGATGTATAATGATAGCTTATAACACTTGTAAACCAGATATTAAGAATGAGGCAGCTAAAAATAATCAAACAGGTCACGAACCGGGAATCCAAATCACTTGACAAATATTTGCAGGATATCAGTAAAATTGATCTGATCACAGCGCAAGAGGAAGTTGAGTTAGCACAAAAGATTAGGGCCGGCGATCAAGCTGCTTTAGAAAAATTAACGAATGCAAACCTTAGGTTTGTGGTGTCTGTAGCAAAACAATATCAAAATCAAGGATTAAAATTACCGGATTTGATCAATGAAGGTAACGTTGGGTTGGTAAAGGCCGCCAAACGTTTTGATGAAACCCGTGGATTTAAATTTATTTCCTATGCGGTTTGGTGGATTCGACAATCCATTCTGCAGGCCTTGGCAGAACAATCCCGTGTGGTTCGATTGCCACTGAATAAAATCGGATCTATCAATAAGATTAAAAAGACATTCTCTTACCTGGAACAAGCTCATGAGCGTCCGCCATCGCCAGAAGAAATTGCAAAAGAGCTGGATATGACGGTTTCAGAAGTAAAACAATCCTTAAAGAATACTGGACGTCACGTGTCTATGGATGCACCTTTAAAAGAAGGAGAAACGTCCAATTTGTATGATGTATTGAATGCCGGTGACTCTCCAAAGCCCGACAAAGGTTTGATGCACCAGTCGTTGAATACAGAAATCAACAGGGCATTGGACACGCTCTCTCCAAGAGAAGCCGATGTGGTACGATTATATTATGGAATTGGGGACCAACCTTCCATGACCTTGGAAGAAATAGGCAGCACCTTTGATTTGACAAGAGAACGTGTGCGTCAAATACGTGAAAAAGCAATTAGAAAATTAAGGCATACTTCAAAAAGTAAGATTCTTAAGTCCTACTTGGGATAATTGCCAAAATGTTATAAATAAAAAAGGGGATGTTGTTATCAGCATCCCCTTTTTTATGATATACACTTAAGCATCATGGTTTACTCAAAAGACTAATATCAAAGTCAGTGAGTATGTCTTTTAAATCTTGAATAAAATTTAAGTAAGCGGTATTTTCTTTGTTATGGTTTTTCATGGTAACAAATTTTGGGGTGTTTGTCTACTATAGGTAATCAAGTTCGGCAAGTTCGTTAACTGTCAAAATTTCGTTCAGTTCTTGTAAAAATGCCAGGTATTCTTCTCCGTAGGTATCGTATAACATTGTAATCTTTGGTTTATTTGTCGGGGTTTTAGGTATAACGTTAATTCATTTTAAAGATTATTTTAAAATCCTAAAATGTGGTGAAAATCCCACTTTGGGTGGTGAAACCCTATTTCTGTTTCATGTTTAAAATGTCCAGTTCTATCTCAAAGTCGAGATCTTTATCAACTTTGCTCGGTCTAATATTGAATTCATCATAGATAAAACAAAGGTTCATAGGCAACCTTCGTCGTTCTGTATCGGACATTACGCCCAATTTGGATCGCAATTCATTTTTAATTTCAAAAGCCTTATTGCATATTTTTGGATTTTCATGGGATTCCAACTCAGTTAGAAAAGGAATTTCCTTCTTATCCCCTACCTCCAACATTTCATCCAGAAGCATTAACCGGCATTCAAGATCCTTTGCATGCTGGAACAAGGGATAAAAAACACTTTGTAAATACTTTGGGAGATTGCTGTTTTCCATGGTAGTTTTTTTTACATAGTCCTGTACATTTCCATTTCAAAGTCTATCTGCTCCTGAATGCGCGGATATTCTTGCAGAAACTGATCGTATAAAAAAGCAAGATGCTTTAAGTCCTTATCAGTTTTACACAATCTTGATACTTGTTGTGCGACTTCCAAAAGACCATAGGTTTTTAACATTCGCAACGAAGGCATAACTTTTTGGCAAGCTAATTCCAGCGCGCTAAAGTTTTCGTTTAATAAGTTGATTTTTGCATTGCCTATAAACTCCCATACGTTTTGCTTGAACATGCGAACTAACTCTTCCAAGAGCTCCATCTGCCCCATACAATCTTCCAAAACAGGTTTTAGATCAATACTTTGGTTGGCAAACCCGGCCTGCAAGCTTTTTTCTATAAATTCAAAATCGGTAGACATGCTATGGGTAGTTTTATCTGAATTTTGAGCTTCTTCCTTTGTACTATGTACTATCTTTTTAAGTTCTTTCACGATTTCATTTTGCTCTTTGGATAATGGGGAATTCTCAAGGGCTTTGATCAGTGATAAAAACTTGGTGCTTTCGGATATGTTGAATTGTCTATTGTCAAGACTTTGGATTCCAACTTTTTTATAAATGTTTTCCAGTTGTTTCATTTCCGAAACCCCAAAAACTTTGTTTTCCAGTCCTATCTTGAATACCTCGAAAGATTTTTTGAGTTCTCCTGCTTCAACAACTCCTAATTCCTCGTAAGAGAATGAGCTCAATCCTATTTCCAGCTTTTCTAGATACGTTAACAATTCTCGTGTTCCCAACTTATTGCTATAATGGTTATTAATCATTCTAAAAATGTTGATAAAACTGAGGTATTACAATTTATTGTTCCGTAGCGCTCGGATATTGTTGTCAAATTGCGTTATTTGTATGTGTAAAAAAAACCAACCATGAAATATTTTTATTTGTTCTTTAGCCTTACCCTATTAATCTCCTGTGGAGAAAAAAAAACTGAAAAGACCGAAACCTTGGAAGAAAAAGCCCAGAGAATCCACGATTCTGTGATTACGATTGATACCCATGATGATATCAACGTTCAAAATTTCACGGACAGCATCAACTACACCCAAAATTTGGACACACAAGTCAACTTGCCCAAAATGAAAGAGGGTGGATTGGACGTAGCCTGGTTTATTGTGTACACGGGACAGGATACCCTCACCATTGAAGGGTATACAAAAGCCTCCGAAAATGCAATCTCTAAATTTGATGCCATCCACAAACTTTGTGAAGAAATTGCTCCTGACCAGATTGAATTGGCTTTGACTTCGCATGATGTCAGACGAATTGTGGCCGCTGGAAAAAAAGTAGCTATGATCGGTGTGGAAAATGCTTATCCGATTGGCGAAGACCTTTCCAAAATTGAAGAATACGAAAAACTCGGAGCCCGATACATCTCATTGGCACACAACGGGCATAGCCAGTTCAGTGATTCCAATACTGGAGAAAAAGATAGCGTTTGGCTTCATAATGGACTTAGTGACCTAGGTAAGGAAGCGGTTGCTGAAATGAACCGTGTAGGGATTATGATCGATGTGTCCCACCCATCCAAAGAAGCCATGAAACAGATGATTGAGCTTACTAAAGCTCCAATTATCGCTTCGCACTCTTCGGCAAGGGCACTTTGCGGCCATAGCCGTAACTTGGATGATGAGCAATTGATGTTGATGAAAGAAAACGGTGGCGTAGTGCAGACCGTAGCTTTTAGCTCTTATTTGAACACAGAAAAGCACGAAGCCCGGTCGGCTTATATGACCGAAGTTTATAAAAAAGTAGCAGATTCATTGGATATTGCATGGTACGAGCGTTCTCAGTTTGGTTCTTTAACAGATGAGCAACGTGAAGAGTTTTTTGCGAACTACAGAAAAGTGATGAACATTGGTAAAGAAATGGCCGAAACCGACCCCAATGTACCACCAGCCGTAAATGTATCCGACTTTGTGGATCACATTGACTACATGGTGGATTTGATTGGAATTGACCACGTAGGTATCAGCTCCGATTTTGACGGAGGTGGTGGTATCGAAGGTTGGTCAGATGCATCTGAAACCTTTAATGTAACCTTGGAATTGGTGAAGAGAGGCTATACCGAGGAGGAAATTGCCAAACTATGGGGTGAAAACCTATTAAGAGTATTGGACGAGGTTCAGGCCGTAGCTAAATCCTTGAATTAAGAAGAGGCTTTTTCTTCTTCTTTTTCCTTTTTGGCCAAACGGTCCTTAACGTATTCTATTTTCGTTTTGCCGTGGGCCTTTGGATTTCCGTTATCGTCTAGGTTCACCATAATAATATTGTCTACCGTAACAATACTTTCGTGGGTCATCTTATTTCTAACTTCACAGTTGAGCGAAATTGAGGTGACCCCGAATTTTATAACCTCTATCCCGATTTCTATGATATCTCCCTCGTGGGCGGTACTCATAAAGTTGATTTCGGACATGTATTTGGTTACAATTTTCTTGTTCTCGAGTTGTATAATGGTATATAGAACAGCTTCTTCGTCTATCCAGGCAAGGACTTTGCCTCCAAAAAGAGTTCCATTGGCGTTCAAATCCTCTGGCTTTACCCATTTCCTTGTATGAAATCGCATAATTGAAACTTTTAAAATTCTAGTACAAAGTTAGATCAATCCTTTGAAGATTTTTCCTGTTAACCCCTTTAATTGATGCGAATTACGAATTTGAAATATTTCATAGAGGGCAAGTGTTGAGTAAATAATTTAGATGCCCCGGAATTTTGAACTTGATGGGTTTGCTCCCATTTAATCGAATAAATCCTTTTGTGGTGGTAAAGTGGTCTTAGGAATGTGAAGGTCAAAGCCCATTTTAGCATTCAATTGCTCAATAAAATAGGCTGACAACAATGGAGATTCCAATTCAAGGTTCTGATGTACAAAGAAATGGATGTTCTCTAGCCCCATGGATTTCCAAGAGGATAAACGCTCTATCCAATCATCTAAACGCGGATAATCGGATTTATGATTGGCCCCAACATATCGTATAAAAGCCTCATTATTGGTCAACCGCATGTGCATAAGGTCTCTCCTCCCTGCAGTATCCACTAAAATATTGGAAATATTGTTTTCTTCGAGTAAATGATATAGTTCTTGCGCCACTTTTTCGTCGGTAAACCAATCTGTATGTCTAAATTCCATGGCCAAAGGAAACTCTTTGGGCCAGTATTCCACAAAGCGCACTACCCTGTCCCAATTTTTGGGACCAAAGTTGTTGTGCATTTGCAAAAATATGGTCCCAAGTTTATCACCAAGCAAAGAAGTCACTTCCAAATAGCGGTCCGCGGCATCCAGTGCCTTATCGTTCATTCGCCTTAAATGACTGACTTCATTGGTCATTTTTGGAAAAAACTTAAAACCTTCGGGTGTTTTGTCTCGCCATTTTTCATATTGTTCTGCCGGAAATATGCGATAAAATGTAGCGTTGAGCTCAATGCTGTTGAATTGCGTGGAATAATACGCTAATTCATCTTTTGTGCCTCTTGGGTAGAAATTCTTGAGTTCTTGCCTGTTCCATTTGGCACAGCCGACAAAAACTTTTGTATCCGCACCAGTTTTATTTTTGGCTAAAATCGCTGAAGTATCAGGATGGTCGGGGGGAATCGTAAAATCTATAAGTTCTGGATGGTCTACTTTTCCGAATTTCATAGTTGGGCATGCTTTGGTGTTAATTTATAAAAATAAGATTATTAGCGGGGTAAATTCTTACTATTGTTTTAGTATATTTAAATATGTCATTCTTCAATATATCTTTTAAATTCTCCAAGCTATTCAGATACTGGTTGTTCCTGGAATTCTCTATCTGTGCGCTATGTGTTATCCTTTATTGGATATCTAAATTATTCTAATACGACTTTGTTTTATAGGATTCAAGTTGTTCATAACATCGTTGACAACTATTGCCATATTTACAAGCGTGCGGTGGATCATTCTGTAATTTTAGTAAAAACCATTACCATGGATTCACAATCCGACCGTCGATTGGACATTCGTCCCACGATCCCAGCGTCACATTTTAACAGTCAAATGGGTTTTGATGAGCATTTTCAGAACAAAACCCTTCGACCAGTAATCAAACTCCAAAACGATTTATTGGTAGAGGCATTCAAAAATTATGCGAACAAACACAAGGGTGTTTTCTATGAGCTTTCCTTGGAGAAAAAGTTCCATTACATTGAGCGGGCCATCCAAAAGGATATCAAATTCAGGAATTCCCTAAAGGGAATGATCATTGGCCAATTTACCGTGGATGAATACCGCGATTACATTACCAATTCCTCTGCCCTGAACAAAAGAATGATGAATATGGTAGTGGAACGGCTAAAAGATCAAATCCAACTTTTGGAAGAGGAAGCCCTATTTCAAAATTGATTCTCCGTTTAAGTTAGTGGTCAGGATATCGCTCATCAAGTCAAAATAAGGGCGAATGGCCCGGTACGACTTGTCCACTTCATCTAAAAATGATTGGGCAAGAACTTCTTCATCCGTAAGATTGCGTATGAACATGAACTGTTTCTTTCGGATCAGGTCAATATCGGGGTGTTCTTTATCAAATCCTTTGGGAGCGGTTTTTAACTCATCACCTCTCAACTCTCCCCAAATAGCTTTTAATTCTTTTTGGTTGATGACTTCTCGAAGTTCACCTGCATCCATTTCCAATTCTTTTCTAATTCGGAAGAGGTCTTCCTTGTTCGGAGCAAAAAAACCTGCGCCCAAAAAAGACTCTCCAGGTTTTATATGAATGTAATATCCGCCTCGTAAATGTGCACCCAAGCGGGAGAAAAAACCTGCAAAATGACTTTTATACGGTGTTTTGTCCTTGGAAAAACGCACATCCCGATAAATACGGAACATCTTTGTTTTTTCTATCTCATCATGATGGTTCAAGTTGTCCTTTGCCGCTTCAAGAAAAGTCTTCACCTCGGATTGATACTTTTTAAATTCGGGCTTATGTTCTTCAAACCATTCCTTATTGTTGTTTTTTTTAAGGTCACTTAGAAAATTAAAAACCTCTTTGGAAACTCTAATATTGGACGTCATATGTCGATAATATGTTATTTTTAAACTAAAGTTACCCTTTTATATGGGCCTATGGTAAGCTTTTGTCTAATTTTAAGACAATAAAGAGCAGTATGGACAAGGAAAAAATAATCGCCGAACTCAACAGGCACAAAAAACTGCCTTATCTAGATTATAGGTTAAAGCAGGAAACTGAAGATTTTACAGATACGCTTTTTTACACTTTATTTGATGCCAATACACCCGTGGCCGTTAACTTGGAGTTGTTAGAAAAAAAGTTCGATAAGCTAATGGATATGGCTTGTTGGGATCTAGAAAAGCCTAGTGAAGAACTTTGGGGAAGTTATATTTCCCATTTACCACAAATATTAGAAAACTTGAATTTGGATGCCGAGGCCATTTTGAACTGTGACCCAGCTTCACTGTCCATCCAGGAAATTTATATGGCTTACCCAGGATTTTACGCTATCGCGATTTACAGGTTGGCCCACGAACTATGTGTGGAAGGAGTACCCCTTATTCCACGCATGATGACGGAATATGCGCACAGACAAACAGGTGTCGATATTAACCCAGGAGCCAAAATTGGAAAATCCTTTTTTATAGATCACGCTACAGGTGTAGTCATCGGTGAAACAGCAGTAATCCATGATAATGTCAAATTGTATCAAGGGGTTACCTTGGGAGCACTCTATGTTGCCAAGAATTTGGAAAAAACAAAACGACACCCTACCATTGAAAATAATGTTACGATTTATGCCAATGCAACTATTTTGGGTGGGGATACCGTAGTCGGAGAAAATTCCATTATTGGTGGTAATGCATGGATTACCTCGTCCGTTCCCCCCAACTCAAAAGTTTATCATACACCGGAAATTAAAATAAAGACAACCCCAAATGTCTAACAGTATACTAGACCTTATTGGAAATACACCTTTGGTGGAGTCCAAAGTATTGAATACAAACCCCAACGTAAAAATTCTGTTCAAGCTTGAAGGAAATAATCCCGGAGGCAGTGTAAAGGACAGACCCGCATATAATATGATCAAAAGTGGCCTGGAGCGTGGGGATTTTTCCAAATCCACTAAATTGATTGAGGCAACAAGTGGCAATACCGGTATCGGCTTGGCTATGATTGCTGGTGTTTTTGGTCTTGATATTGAATTGGTAATGCCTGAAAATTCTACAAAAGAGCGTGTACAAACTATGCGTGCCTATGGAGCTAAGGTGACTTTGACCCCTGCGGACGTAGGCATTGAAGGAGCTCGGGATTACGCTGAGGCAAAAGTTAAGAATGAAGGATTTCAGATGTTGAACCAGTTTGCCAATGATGATAACTGGAAGGCACATTATAAGACCACAGGCCCCGAAATATGGAGGGATACGGAAGGTCAAATTACTCATTTTGTATCCAGTATGGGAACTACCGGAACCATCATGGGAACTTCAACTTATTTAAAGGAGCAAAATCCCAACGTGCAAATCGTGGGTGTACAGCCAACCGATGATTCCAAAATACCGGGAATTCGAAAATGGCCACGGGCATACCTACCTAAGATCTTTAATCCTGAGAAGGTGGATACCGTAATGGAAGTTAGTGAGCAGGATGCCACGGAAATGGCCAAAAGATTGGCCAAGGATGAAGGTATATTTGCCGGGATGAGCAGTGGTGGTGCTGCTGCTGTTGCATTACGTCTTGCGGAAACTTTGGAGAGTGGAACTATCGTTTCCATTGTTTGTGATCGAGGTGATCGTTATTTGTCTTCCGACTTATTTGATTAAACCCCCAATTTTCATATCAACTTTTACAGGTTTTATGTCGGATTTTTCGCATTATCCAACATTATTTGCGGGTTGTCGATTTCTTTGAAATAGCCTTTTAAAAAACCCGTTCTTTATATTGAATATAGTCCCAAATCTATAATTTGATATGAAAACCCTGTCAAAAATCATCACTTGGAAAAGAAATATTCTGGCCAGTGTAGTAGTTTTATCAACCTTGGTTGTTCTGAGTTTTTATGGTGTTTATACCAACCAATTCTATTTTTTAAAACCCGATAATTACATCATCCCGGTACTTACTTCGGTACATTTTCTTTATCTATATGTTGTATGGTTTAAAATTTCTGAGGATGAGCTACCGGACCCAAAAATGCGAAACATTGAGTATATTTTATATGCTATAATAATTGTATATGTTTTTAAGATTTATGATAGCGCAATGGTTTTAAATTCAATAAACGTCTATAGTGAGCATGTAATCCCTGCAAGTTTTAAACCAATGGCTACTCTTTCTTTGGTACTATATAGTATTCTCCCCATTCTAACGCTTTACACTTTTTGGTTGAGAAAACGATATGTTGGAATATTCAATTTTGAAAACTACAATGACAACCTAAATATTTGGCAGTAATTATAATGAGAGTCTATAGACCTCGGATAAAACTTCCGTACAAATCTTTAAACTGGTACCCTTGTTCAAAACGATGTTTGCTCAATTTTTTGTGGGCAACCAATCCCCAAAGCAATAGTTCTTTTAGAAAATAGGAGTCTTCTTTGGATACTTCTGGTTGATATTCCTTCAAAAGATTGTTCAATGGGCCAATCGAATCCAGTTTGGATTTATAATCTTCCTCTTTTTCATCGTCCATTAAATCAAAACCTTCACCATCAAAGAACCAGCTGATTAATTCATCGTACTCGTTTTCTTCTTCTTTACGTTGAAGTTTATCAATTTTCGGAAAATAATTGGGGAACAAAGACTTGGCAGCATCCTCGATTAAATTTTCAGCTACGGAACCAGCTCCCTCCTGCTCTCCTTCATAAACCAACTCTATTTTTCCTGTAATAGAGGGTACTACGCCCATAAAATCACTTAAGCGGACATTGGTTTTCTTATCCCCTGCAACAATGGCTCTACGCTCGGCGGTACTCAATAAATTTTCGAAAGCTGTGATGCTCATGCGGGCACTTACCCCGCTTTTTGCATCCACGAATTCACTCCTTCTTGCCTCAAAACTGATTTGCTCCAACAAATCCATTGCAATTTCGGGTACATAGACAAAGTCGGATTGACGTTTATCCAACTGCGCTTCCTGCTTGGTAATTTTTTTGGCAATCTCTATGGTTTCTGGGTAGTGGGTAAGAATCTGGGAACCGATTCTATCCTTCAAAGGGGTTACAATGCTTCCCCGGTTAGTGTAATCTTCAGGGTTGGCGGTAAACACAAACTGAATATCCAAATGCAAACGAAGTTTGAATCCTCTAATCTGTATGTCACCTTCCTGCAATATATTAAATAAGGCTACTTGAATTCTTGCTTGAAGGTCCGGAAGCTCATTGATTACGAAAATACAACGGTTGGCCCTCGGTATCATTCCAAAATGAATCACACGATCATCAGCGTAGGAAAGTTTAAGATTGGCCGCTTTAATAGGGTCAACGTCACCTATCAAATCTGCTACAGTAACATCTGGTGTAGCCAACTTTTCATAAAAACGTTCACTTCGGTGTATCCAGCTTATCGGAGTATCACCTCCCTTTTCTTTGATAAGCTCTGTTGCATATCGGGAAATCGGTTCCAATGGGTCATCGTGAATTTCAGAGCCTTCGACAATAGGCATCCATTCGTCCAATAACTGTACCATCAAACGAGCCAAACGGGTTTTTGCCTGTCCGCGCAATCCTAATAAATTAATATTGTGACGGGAAAGAATTGCCCTTTCCAATTCTGGAATCACAGAATTCTCGTAACCCCAGACACCTTCGAACACTTGTTCTCCTTTGGATATTTTCTCCAAAAGATTCTCGCGTAGCTCATTTTTAATGCTTTTGCTTTTATAACCAGCTGACTTAAGTTCACCTAGCGTTTTAATATTGGTATGATCCAAATTCATATGTTGCGTTATCCTTTAATTCTTCTTTTTCTGTTCTGTTCGTAATCTTCAAAAATCATTTCCCCCAATCCCTTAAGACCTGTGTAAAAGGCTTTTCCTTTGTTCGCTTTGGTAAATTCGCGTACAAATTGCATCAAATAAGGGTCTTCTGCAATCATAAAAGTGGTGATGGGGATATGAAGTTTTCTGGCTTGCTGGGCCATTGCGTAACATTTTTCAACGATATATTCGTCCAACCCCACACTATTTTTGTAATAATCACCGTTCGGAAGCCTTAAACAGGATGGTTTTCCGTCAGTGATCATAAAAATCTGTTTGTTGGTATTCCGTTTTCTGCGGAGCATATCCATCGCCAATTGAAGGCCTGCCACCGTATTCGTATGGTATGGACCTACTTTTAAATATGGTAAATCTTTGATGGGAATGGGCCAGGCATCATTTCCAAAAACCAGAATATCAAGTGTATCCTTTGGATAACGGGTGGTAATCAGTTCTGCAAGCGCCATCGCCACCTTTTTGGCGGGTGTAATTCGGTCTTCTCCGTACAAAATCATACTATGACTGATATCGATCATCAACACCGTGCTCATTTGTGCCTTGTATTGGGTGTCCTCTACCACCAAATCCTCTTCGCTAAGTGAAAAATTATCCAACCCGTGGTTCACTTGGGCATTTTTTAGACTTTCGGTCATGCTGATGTGTTCCAACGAATCTCCAAAGCGGTATTCACGGAACTCCCCTGTGTGCTCATCGCCTTTGCCTGATTTCCCCGTTTTATGGTTGCCAGAACCACTTCGTTTGATTTTACCGAAGATTTGGTCCAAAGCACGTTGGCGAAGTATTCGCTCCAGTTTTGAAGTAATGGAAAGACTTCCACTTCTTCCATTTTCGTCACCTTCTTCACCTTCGCCGCCCTGCGGTCCATCCATATCAAATTCCTCACGGATGTATCCCTTGGCCTTGAGGTCTTCTATAAAATCATCTATGGTGTAATCGTCGTCGGTAAGTTCGTATTCCTTGTCCAACTCACGGAGCCAATCCAAAGCTTCCTCCACATCGCCCGAAGTGTGGGTGACAAGTTCCTGGAAAATCTCGAAGAGTTTTTCGAACGGAGTTTGGTCTGGCGCCTCGTAATTGGTAAAACGAAACCCTTTTCTTGAATTCATAGCCATTATATAAATTTACGGTATTTCGCTGTAAAGGCTAAAGGTTTACAAAAAACTTAACGCTATAAATCAAAAAAGCGTCGAGCCAAGAAGCCCGACGCCTAAATCCAACCAACCTAAACTAGTCTTCCACAAAAGCGTAACTGGTTTTTACCACCTGTGTTAACCTGAAGTATCCAAAGGCATAGTTTTCGGGGTTTGTAGTATTGACACAATTGCCTTTTACGTCCACCGGCGTGGACTCAAAAAGACCTACACCACCTAATTGTGAGATGAGTATCTTGATATAATCATAATAGGCTCTGGAGATTCCATACATTTCTATATTTACCACATCACCAGGTTTAAAAGGTTCGATATGGGCATCCTTGTCCTCCTCGATTTCGTACCACCAATCAATCTCATTGCCATTCAAGAATTCATCTTTCCCTTCTTCCAAATCAGGTAATAGATCACCTTCCCGTTGAAATTTGAAAAGGTAATTGTTTCCTTCTTCCTCCGGGTCGGTAAACACCACATGTACTTCCAGTAATTCATCATCAAAGCCCTCTTTACGACCCTGAAGAACATTGGTGATATCCGTCACGGGGGTCATGGTCTCTGTTGCGGTATACACCTCACCATTGTATTCTATCCTAAGGGAATAGGTCTGTTCCAAAACAGGCTCAAAATTTGTGGTCAGGTATTCGCCGTTGCCCTGATCTTCAAAAATGTAACTGATTCCATTATCAACATTCGTAACCATAACTGAGGCTCCTGCTACTTCCGTATTCGAAATTGTGCTAAAAAATGGGGTGGATTCTCTCAATCGGATGGTCTGTACATTTCCTTCGGTTCCCTTTTCCCAGTCCAGTGATGCTTCAACCACCAATCGTTTTGGGCCTTCTTGGACTTCCACATCCACCACGTCCGAACATGAGGCAAAAATGATGACAATAACCATCCATGTAATTTTCTTCAATGTTTTCATGATTTAAAATTTAAAGTTGTAGGTCAATGAGGGCACAATGCCAAAAATCGCTGTTCGTGTAGCTTCGTTGGCCCCGGTCTCCATATTTTGACCGAAGGAAATCGAAGCGGCATTTTTTCTGTTGTAGAGATTATAGATGCTGAACACCCATTCGCCCTTGAAGCGTTTATTCTGATATTTTCTGGTTTTGTAGTTGACAGAAACATCCATCCGATGGTAGCTTGGCAAGCGGTCTGAATTTCTTGGGGCGTAACTTGCTATGGACAAATCCTCGTACACATATTGCCCATTGGGATAAGTTACGGGTCTACCTGTTTGAAAAACCAGATTGGTTCCAAAACTCCATTGGTCGTCCAATTGGTAGGCTCCCGATATGGATATATCATGCGTCCTATCAAAAGAAGCATTGTACCATTCTCCATTGTTGATACCGGGTCCTCCGGCTATTCCTCCCAAGGTTTGTTGCTCTGATTTTGAAAGGGTGTATGCAATCCAACCCGTAAAGTCGCCCTCGTTCTTCCGAAGCAACAGTTCCAATCCGTAGGCTCGCATTTTACCATTCAAAATTTCAGTTTCAATAGTGTTTTGACCAACTAGCTCGGAACCATCTATATAATCGATTCTGTTCTCCACAGTTTTATAGTAGGTCTCTACTTCCAGCGAATAGGTCTTGTCCTTAAAATTGCGAAAGTATCCCAGCGCATACTGGTTGGCCAATTGTGGTTTGATAAAGGGGCCACTAGGCGTCCAGACATCCAAAGGGGTGACGGAGGATGTATTGGACAGTAAATGAATATACTGGGCGGTGCGTGAAAAACCTGCTTTTAAGGATGATTCCTCATTTAAAAGGTAAGCCAAGGAAACCCGGGGCTCAAAATTCCCAAAGGATTCAATGACATCCCTTTTTTCAAAATTGGTTTCGCCTGTTACCGTTCCCCTTTCATAAATGCCCAGCTCTGGATTGTACACTACAGGCTGATTGTTCGCATAGGTGTTGATAGGTTGCCCACCAAATCTAGAGAAAGTACTGTATCGCAAGCCATATTGTGCTGTAAGTTTAGAGCCTAGTTTTTGCTCTGCGCTCAAATAAAATCCGCTTTCCAGCGCTTTTTTCTGGTCTAACTTTAATGGATTAACGGGTGATGTCTCGGCAGTGGGGTTTACTTCCCCTGGGTTGAAATCATAATAAATGCCGTTAACTCCAAAATCCAATTTGAAGTCATTGCTCAAATAATACTTAAAGTCGTATTTAAGATTGTAGTTGGTGATGGAGGACACCCAATCAAATTCATCCTGTGCAAACTCCAGATCATAGTCATATCGACTTAAAATCGCCGAAAGATTGGAAAACAAGCGGTCACTAAAAATATGGTTCCAACGTAGGTTGCCGGTAGCATTGCCATAACTACTGTCAAAACTATTTCCCAGTTTAAAGGCGTCACGTCCAAAATAACCACTTAAAAAAAGCTTATTGTTATGATTGATGCTGTAATTGGTCTTGAGGTTCAAGTCGTAAAAGCTGACACTGTTATCTTCTCCTGCTGCCTTGAGCAACAGATCCACATAGGAACGGCGACCGGCTATCAAAAAGGAGCCTTTATCCCCAAAAACAGGCCCTTCGGCCGTCAGCCTACTTGAGAGGACGCCAATGCCCCCGTTCAATTCAAAGTTTTTACTGTTTCCATCCTTTTGTCGAATGTCCAACACCGAGGAGACCCTTCCCCCGAAACTTGCCGGAATGCCTCCTTTGTAGAGTTTAACATCTTTGATGGCGTCCGCATTGAACACAGAGAAGAATCCGAACATGTGCGAAGTGTTGTAAATGATAGCCTCATCCAGCAATACAAGATTTTGGTCCTGTGCACCGCCCCTTACATGGAACCCACCCGTGCCTTCTCCATTATTGGTGACCCCGGGTAACATTTGAAGGGATTTCAATACATCCAATTCCCCTAATACCACAGGCATTTGTTTCACGGTGCCCATATTCATCTTTACCACGCTCATTTCGGGTTTGCGCAATATGGCCCGTTCTGGCTCATCTGCCATAACGACCACTTCATCCAAAGCGGTCGAGAATTCGGATAATTCCAAATCCTGTACGATGTCGTGATCCAAGTTAATCTCAATATTTACCTCATTATAACCCATATAGGAAATGCTCAACACATAATCGCCCTCTGGTGCGGTAACTGAATAAAACCCGTATTCATTGGTGACCCCTCCAATGGTGGTGCCATTCAAGAATACAGAGGCACCGAAAAGAGTTTCCCCATTGCTTTTGTCGGTAATGGTACCGCTGATGGTGTGACTGGTCTGGCCCATGGCCAGGATACAGCCCAAAAAGAAAAACCAAAGCAACCAAACGCTACATTTGATTGCCGGATTCAACTGTGATTTACTGTTCATTTTTTGATGTTTTGATGTTTGTACTTAAAATTTTCATCATCATAGACAGGTCAAAAAATGAAGGGTTGCATGCATAAGTTTTTTTACGGAAACTTTCCGTCCATACTTTATACTAGATACATTTTTATAAGTTTTTTTTCTTCATAGTGCAACCCTTTACTTTTGCGGTTGTCTTTAGCTACAGATAAGGCATCAACCTAAAACCTTTGGAAACCGAAATCCGTTTTACGCACAAGGCTATAGTAGAGCAATGCAAAGCCGGCAATAGCAACTCGCAATACGAGCTGTATTCCCGCTATGTGGATGCTATGTACAATGTGGGATTTCGATTTTTGGGCAATGCGGAAGATGCAGAAGATATTGTGCAAGACAGTTTTGTCGATGCCTTTAAAAATCTGGACAGTTTTAAGTATGAAAGCAGTTTTGGAGCATGGTTGAAGCGAATTGTCATCAATAAAAGCATCAACTACTTAAAGGCCAGGCGTATCCCTGTAGTGCCTATGGATGCACATGAGTTTCATCTGACGGATGAAGAACCTGTCGAGGCCGAGGCGACAGATTTGGATAAGGTAAAAAAGGGGATTTCCCAATTACCGGACGGTTACCGGGAAATCATCAATCTATATTTGATTGAAGGATATGACCATGTGGAGATTGCGGAAATCTTGGGTATTTCTACCAGTACTTCAAAATCACAATACCACAGGGCGAAGAAAAAGTTATTGGAAATCATCAATGAACTGTAATGGACAATTTTGAAAAACATATTAGGAACCATGCAGCCCAGTTCAACGAACGAAGGGCGGACAAGGACAAAATGTGGGCGAAGATTTCAGAGGAACTTCATCAAGCTAAACCCAAGGTAATTCCTCTCTGGAAAAGGCCCCTGTTTCGTGTAGCGGCCTCTGTGCTATTATTGCTGGGTCTTGCTTCATTTTTTGGACTATCAGTATTGAACAACAATGCAAAAAAAACACAATACGCCTCCAAAGAACTGATGGAAATAGACATGTATTACAAAGACCTGGTCTCCTACCAAGTGGAATTGGTAAAGAACAATCAGGCCCTTTCCGAAGAAAACAAGACCGAGTTCCTATCCTTTATGGAAGAACTCGATGCAGAATATGAGGTTCTTAAGAAAGAAATGCAAAAAAACCTTGACAATGAGCAAGTGCTGGAAGCCATAGTGAGCAATTATAAAAAACGCATTGAGCTCATTGAAAACTTATTGTACCAGTTGAACGAATCTAAAAAACAGGATGAAGATGATTATGGATACACGTTATAGAATGGCCCTATGGATGGCCTTGCTACTGGTATCAGTGCATTGTGCCGTAGCACAGGAAAAGGTTCATAAAACCATTGAGAAAAGTTTTCCGTTCACCAACTCGGGAGCGTTTCAAATAGAAAACAAATATGGCACCGTAACGCTTAAAGGCTGGGATCAGAATAAGGTCCTAGTGAATATTGAGGTCACGGTGAACCATCGTAAAAAGGAAAATGCAGAAGATTTATTGGGACGTATCAGCCCAAAAATAAAAACAAGTAACAATTACATTTCCATTGTTTCTGAAATCACAAATAAAAGCACAGGGTGGTTTGCCGATTTGTTGAATCGTGCCAATCCCATTGATTTTGATCGCAGCCACGTACAAATAGATTATGAGGTCTATCTACCAAAAAAAGCTGGACTTAAGGTCACCAACCGTTTTGGGGATGTGGTCATTGAAAATTGTACAGGTACCCTAAATACCTTGATCGAGCATGGCGACCTGTGGATCGGGGAGAATTTGAACAAGGCCGATATTGTTTTGAAATATGGGAAAGTCCGCGCCAAGGATTTAAACTATGCAGATGTTGACTTGAAAATAGGAGAATTGAACATGGAAAATTCAAAAAATCTGCGATTGAAAAGCGATGGCTCGGAAATTCATGTCAATTCCGTTAATTCGCTGGAGATATATTCCAACAAGGACAATATCTACATAAACGAAGTAGGATCTCTGTTTGGAAACTTGGATTTTACCACCTTCAAAATGGAACGATTGGCAGGTGATGTGGACGTTACAATGAAAATTGCCGATTTTCAAGTGTACAACATTATAAATCCATCTGCTGATATTTCCATACAGCAAGAATCCGCGGATATCACGCTAACCGTCGGTCATTTCCCCCACAACTTCACGGCAACCTTGGAACAAGGTGTGGTACGCTTGCCCAAATCATTTGAGAACGTCAGTTCAGAAATGTTGGACAAGGGCCGTAGGCTCCGAAAAATAGATGCCACTTATGGCAAGGAGAGGAAAGGACATATTTCTATACAAGGCGAAAAAGGAATTGTGACCATAAACGATTAAAAAAAGCAAAAAATGCAACCCTTCATCAAATGGGTTGTCTTTAAAACAGAATCAATCAAAAATCCAATAAAAAATGAACAATCAAAAAACTACGATTTTCTCACTTTTTTTGCTAATGGCCACCATGGGGTTTGCCCAGAACGATGACGACCAATATATTACCTTCAATGACCGAAAGAATGTGGTGCATGGGGTCTACCTAGGGTTATCCACCTACTTTGGAGAAATCGAGGGAGAGGATACCTACATCGGAGGACTAAAAGTAGCCTATGTGGCCAACAGACAGTTTGAAGTGGGTTTTATGGCTAATGTATTATACTCCGAGCAGAACATCTTTAACCCTAGAACAAACAACAACGATGATATTGTGGCCGTATACGGAGGACTGCATTTGGAACCTATATTATTTGGCAAGAGAAGGGTAAGTCTATCCTTTCCAATATTGATCGGTGGTGGCGGTGTGGGCTACGTGGACCATGATGCCGTGGTTAGGGATGAGAACGTTGACCTGAATGATGACGATATAGATGCCGTATTTGTGCTTGAACCGGGAATGAATGTGTTGTTCAACATTTCCAGATATGTTCAATTGGAGGCCGGTTTCCGATATAGAATGTCCAGCAGAATTGAGTTGGCACAAAGCCCGGTGGACAGGCTCAACGGTTTTTCCGGTGGTGTTGGAGTGAAATTGGGGGTGTTCAACATGGGGCGTAACCGCTACAAAAAACATTTGGACTGATGGAAAATTGCAATAATCGGCTTCACAATCCTATAAAAACATTACGGGTATATACAAAAAACGAACAAGTATTCGCTCAATATGGAAATAGTGGATGGGCCGTCATTCCGTTTCAATGGGTACCTATTCCATTTCTCAACGCGTAGCATTTCTTGCACACCCTATAAATCAATCAAAAATCGAGCAAAATGAAAACACAAATCAGCTTTGCACTGCTCATTGTGCTATTGGCCCTTTTTTCTTCCTGTGATTACGAGAAGATATACGCCGAAGACGAAGTGACCTCTGTCTATCATGACATAGACGGATATGATGGACTTAGGATTTCTGATGCATTCCAAGTTTATGTAAATTTTTCCGAATCTGAAGAGGAAATCCGTATTGTGGCCAACAACAATCTGCACGAAAAAATTGTTGTCCAAAAAGATGATGATGAATTGATCATCCGATTAAAAAACCATACTTCGGTACGTGGTGAAGCTGTTATGAATGCTTACATCACAACCAAAAACCTTTCCAAATTTAGTATCGATGGAGCAAGCAGACTGATTCTGGAAAATCAATGGGACGTGCATGATGGAAATATTACGGTCTCTGGAGCTTCTGATTTTAATGGAGAATTGGTCGCAGACCGATTGAAAATGGAACTCGAAGGCGCTTCTGCCATTGATGTTTCTGGAAGCATTTCATCTTTGGATGCTGAGCTTTCAGGAAGTAGCGACTTGTTGGATTATGGTCTGGATATTTCCAATCTGGACATGAATCTTTCGGGGGCCAGCACGGCCTTTCTATCCGTCAATGAAAATATTTCCATAAAAGCTTCCGGTGCCAGCACATTACATTATAAGGGAAATGCAACAATACAAGCAAGTGAGCTTACCGGCTCTTCCCAGATTATAAAAAAGAATTAAACATCAAATGTGGTCAATGTCTCTTTTCCAGAACTTTGACCACATCCTTGAGATTATAATTCTTTGCCTTCAGTAAAATCAAATAATGGAACAACAGGTCGGCACTTTCGTTCAAGAAAAGTTCCTCGTTGTCATCTTTGGCCTCTATCACGGTTTCCACAGCCTCTTCCCCTACTTTCTGAGCTATTTTGTTGATGCCTTTTCGGAACAAGGAGGCTACGTAGCTATCCGGATTCTCTTGATCGTTTTTTCTGGATTCGATAATGTTTTCCAGCGTTGACAAGAAACCATAACCTTGAACATTTTCTTCGGCCCAGCAGGTGTCAGTTCCCTTATGGCAAGTAGGCCCCTCGGGGTTTACTTTTACTAAAAGAGTATCGTTATCACAATCCACTTGCATATCCACAAGGTTTAAGAAGTTACCGCTTTCCTCTCCTTTGGTCCATAACCGTTGCTTTGACCGGCTAAAAAATGTGACTTTTTGTGTTTCCTTGGTTTTTTCAAACGCTTCTTGGTTCATATAACCCAGCATCAACACGTTTTTGGTGTTTGCATCCTGAACGATGGCTGGGACAAGTCCGTCTGAATTTTTGTTGAAGTCTATTTGCATTATGATTTTTTCTTAAACTGTCACATGGAGCGCAGTCGAGATGTATATTTATATTCTTACAGGAATTCCTTCTTCCTTTAATTCTTTTTTAAGTGTATTGATTTCGATTTCCTTAAAATGAAAAACACTGGCGGCCAAAGCTGCATCCGCTTTTCCATCTTTAAAAGTATCTGTAAAATGTGACATGTTTCCCGCACCACCGGATGCAATCACTGGAATGTTTACCAGGTCTGACAATTTTGCCAAAGCTTGATTAGCGAACCCATTTTTGGTGCCATCGTGGTCCATCGAAGTAAACAAAATTTCCCCTGCGCCACGTTGTTCCACTTCTTTCGCCCATTCAAAAAGGTCAATTTCGGTGGGTACCTTCCCTCCTACCAAATGGACTTTCCATTGTCCGTCTATTTCCTTGGCATCAATGGCAACAACGATACATTGTGAACCGAATTTGGCGACCAATTCATTGATCAATTCCGGTCTTTTTACGGCTGATGAGTTGATGGAAACCTTATCGGCCCCATTTTTAAGAAGATTGTCCACATCTTCTACGGACGAAATTCCGCCGCCCACAGTAAAAGGTATATTGATGGTCTCTGCAACGTGGTACACCAACTCCGCCAAAGTTTTGCGTTTTTCTTCGGTCGCAGAAATATCTAAAAACACCAATTCATCGGCACCTTCCTTAGCATAGATTTCTGCCAATTGCACGGGGTCGCCCGCATCCCGTAGGTCAACAAAGTTGATTCCTTTTACGGTTCTTCCATTTTTGATATCGAGACAGGGTATGATTCTTTTTGTTAGCATTTCTTTTTATTTCGTCACCCTGAACTTGTTTCAGGGTCTCATATTAATAATCCAATGTTTCTAACATCGGATTTTGTTCTTTTATCAAATTTAATTTCCAATCATGGCGCCAATTCTTCAACTGTTTTTCTCTTGCGATAGCTTGATTTATATCGGAATAGACTTCAAAATAAACCAAATCAGTAAGTTGGTACTTTCCAGTGAATTTTGAACCAACACCTTTGTGATGCTCAGTGATTCTTTTCACAAGATTTGATGTTACTCCAATATAAAAAGTTGTTCTGTACTTGTTGGTCATTATGTAAACAAAACTTTCCTTCATATCATATGGGATTCCGAAAATGAGTTCGTAATAACCATTTTGATTCATAGCATTATAAATTCACAGCTGCTGGTCGTCACCCTGAACTTGTTTCAGGGTCTCACTTATCTATTTTTGATGAGATGCTGAAACGAGTTCAGCATGACGTAATTCATAATTATATATTTTCAGTTTCATTCTTGACATTTAGGTTGACTCCATCATGGAATCCTAAATCCTTGTTTTGTAAAATTTTAGTCCAAAGTGCTATCTGTCCTGTGTGATACGACAAATGCTCTGTTACATGGATGATGTTGCCCACACCTGAAAAGTTGAAGCCCTGAACATTTCTTTTACGTAAAAGTTCTTTGAGCGGAGCATCATAAAATGCCCTTTTAGCATCAGAAATGGTGTCTTCCAGTTTTTTGATAAGTTCTGCCTTGGAATAACCCGATTCAGTGGAAAATTCTTCATCCCTTTTTCGTTCGTCATCTAAGTTCTGAATGGAAGCAATTCCATATTGGGTAATGTTTCCACACAGATGAAGTATGAGATTGGCAATGCTGTTGCTCGACTCATTGGGTTTTTCCCAAACCTGATCTTCGGACAGCTGATTCATACAGATTTTGATCATTCGAAGGCTTTCGTTCATACGGTATCCCGCATTCCAAACCAAGTCTTCCTGAAGTTGTCTTTCCTTATCCATTTTCAAGAATGTATTGTTCCAATTGTTTTAAACTGATTTTGTCTTCATAAATGGCCTTGCCTATAATTGTGCCTTCGCAACCGATTTCGGCTAGTTTGGGGAGTTCGTCAAAAGTGGATATGCCACCACTGGCAATTAAATTTAAGCCTTTTTTGGTTTGTGACAGCATTTTTTTGTACAACTGGAAGGCAGGCCCTTGTAGCATGCCATCCTTGCTGATGTCGGTACAAATGACATATTGTATGCCTTCTGATTGGTACTGCTGAACAAAAGGAATCAATTCCAAATCTGATTCTTCTTGCCAGCCGGATACTGCTACTTTTTCATTGTTGGCGTCTGCCCCCAGAATTATTTTCTCTGCACCGTAATTTTCCAACCATCCCAAGAAGGTTTCTCTATCTTTTACAGCAATGCTTCCTCCGGTAATTTGATTTGCCCCACTATCAAAAGCGATGTGCAAATCTTTATCAGATTTTAAACCACCGCCAAAATCAATTTGCAAACTGGTTTTTGATGCAATGGATTCCAATACCTTATGGTTGACAATGTGTTTGGATTTTGCACCATCCAAATCCACTAAATGAAGGTGTTGAATACCGTGCGCCTCAAACTCTTTGGCCACTTCCAAAGGGTTTTCGTTATAAATTTTCTTGGTGTTATAATCACCTTTGGAAAGTCGAACGCACTTCCCCTCAATGATATCTATAGCTGGAATCAATCTCATTTTCTAATCGTATTTTACTCGTTCTATTGACATCCACATTTTTGAATCTCCCACGCGTTTAAATCCTAAATTTTCATAAAAGCTATGTGCATCCATTGTTTTAAGGGCAACTGTATTGACTTTTTTTACACCTTGTTGATTTAAAATATGTTCGACGAGTCTTTTCCCAAGACCTTTACCTTTATAAGGGTCAAAAACGATTACATCCATAATATAAGTAAAGATTAATCCGTCAGTTATCATCCGGGCGTAAGCAATCTGTTGGTCATTTTTATCATACATTCCAAAGCAGGTACTTTTTTCAATGGTCATCATTGTCTCTTCCATGCTCCTACCTTTTCCCCAATAGGTGGATGTAACTTCTTTATGAACCGTTTGGATATCTAATTTGTCCTTATCCGTTGAAATATGGAATTTCATTTCAGTTGAGGGTTAAAAAATTATTCAATATTTCACTGCCAATATCACTGCTCTTTTCTGGGTGGAATTGTACTCCATAAAAATTATCTTTCTGCAACGCAGCACTGTATGTTAAGTTGTATTCTGAAGTTGCAATAGTTTCTTTGCCAATTGGTGCATAAAAACTATGGACCAAATAGATGTACGATTTCTCAGGAATACCGGTAAACAAATTGCTTTTTAAGTCTGAAATCTGGTTCCATCCAATTTGGGGTACTTTTACTTTGTTGGTAAATTTTACCACATCCAAATCAAAAATGCCCAAACCTTCGGTATTTCCTTCTTCGGATGAATGGCACATCAACTGCATCCCCAAACAGATACCCAAAACAGGCTGTTTCAGCGTTGGAATCATCTTGTCCAAGCCCGTAGCCTTTAATTTGGTCATTGCTGAACTGGCCTCTCCCACCCCAGGAAAAATGACTTTGTCGGCATTTCGGATTTCATCGGCATCGTGACTCAAAACCGCTTCGTAACCTAGCCGCTTTATGGCAAACATGATACTTTGGATGTTTCCTGCTCCGTAATCTATGATTACAATATTCATTTATATTTTGTCTTTTTGTCATTTCGAGCCTAGCGAGAAATCTAGATTTCTCAGTCGCAAGCTCCTTCGAAATGACATGTTTTACAGCATTCCTTTAGTTGATGGTAAAACCATTTTCTCCGCATCGCGCTTTACCGCCATTTTTATGGACTTGGCAAAGGCTTTGAAAATTGCCTCGATTTTATGGTGTTCGTTGGTGCCCTCTGCTTTAATGTTCAAATTGGCCTTGCCTCCATCGGTAAACGATTTAAAAAAGTGCATAAACATTTCGGTAGGCATATCTCCCACTTTTTCCCGTTTGAATTCGGTATCCCAAACCAACCAGTTGCGTCCCCCAAAATCAATAGCGACTTGGGCAAGGCAGTCATCCATTGGCAAGGCAAAACCATAGCGTTCAATGCCCAGTTTGTTGCCCAAAGCCTTTGAAAACAGCTCTCCAAGTGCAATTGCGGTATCTTCAATCGTGTGGTGCTCATCTACCTCCAAATCACCATCCACTTTTATTTCCAAGTCCATTTGTCCGTGACGTGCCAATTGGTCCAACATATGGTCAAAAAAGGCCAAACCGGTATTAATGTCACTTTTTCCAGTGCCATCAAGGTTGATTTTTATTTGAATATCCGTTTCATTGGTTTTTCTGGATATTTCCGCTACCCGGTTTTCCAGTTTTAAAAACTCGTAGATTTTCTCCCAATCATTGCTTTCCAAAGCGATGTAATCATCCAGTTCCTCACGCTTTACCGTGATTTCTCCAGTACCCAAATGAGTTTCATCATTAATGAAAATTCCTTTGGTGCCGAGGTTTTTGGCCAATTCTACATCGGTCAAACGATCTCCGATTACAAAGGAATTCTCTAAGTCATACTCCTCGGAAAAATAGGAAGTCAACATACCAGTACCCGGTTTACGGGTATTGGCATTGTCCTTTGGAAATGTCCTGTCTATAAAAACATTATCAAATACGACCCCTTCGTTTTCAAAAGTTTTAACGATAAAGTTGTGCACAGGCCAAAAGGTGTCTTCTGGAAAAATATCGGTACCCAGTCCATCTTGATTGGTGATCATCACCAATTCGTAATCCAATTCCTTGGCAATTTTACCTAAATAAGTAAATGCTTTGGGGTAAAAAATCATTTTTTCAAAGGCATCAATCTGCTCATCGGCAGTTTCTTTGATGATGGTTCCATCACGATCAATGAATAATACTTTTTTGCCCATTAGTTCAATGTTTTTAGTATGGCTATCAATTTTTTGTTTTCGTCCGGTGTACCCACGGTAAACCGCAACGTGTTCTCACAAAGAGGCTGCGTACTTCGGTTCCGCACCACCACTTGTTTTTCAAGCAATTGTTGGTAACGTTTGTTGGCATCATCAACCTTGGCCAATACAAAATTAGCGTCGGTTGGATATAGTTCCTTTACAAATTCCAAACCGTTCAACGCTTTAATCAATTCTTCTCTTTCATCCAGTATCTGCTGAACCTCTTGCTTGACTAGATCTTCGTTTAAAACACGTTGCAAAGCTCGTTGCTGCGTTAATTGGTTGACGTTATAGGGTGGTTTGATTTTGTTCAACACACCGATAATCTCTTCCGATGCATAGCATATCCCTAATCGGATACCTGCGAGTCCGTAGGCTTTTGACAGGGTTTGGGTCACAATCAAATTCGAATATGTGTTAAGTTCCGACAACCAACTTTGTTCTTTTGAAAAATCGATGTAAGCTTCGTCAATGACCACTAATCCACCGAAGGATTCCAACAACTTTTTAATCCTTTCTTTTTTGAAAGTGTTCCCTGTTGGATTGTTGGGCGAACAGATAAAAATAAGCTTAGAGCTAGCATCAACAACTTTTAAAATTTCATCTACATTGGGTTCGAAATCTTTAGTCAGCAATACTTCTTTGTTCTCTACCGCATTTATTCCAGCAAGTACCTTATACATCCCGTAAGTGGGGGGCAAACTGATAATATTATCCCGATTCGGTTCACAAAATGCCCTAAAAATCAAATCCAAGACCTCGTCGCTCCCATTGCCCAATAAAATTTGGTTTTCCGATACACCCTTTTGCTTTGCTAAAAGCGATTTCAAACTTCGTTGATATGGATCTGGATAGCGATTGACTCCATTATCGAACGGATTTTCGTTAGCATCCAAAAATATCATTTCAGAACCATCAGAAACATATTCGTCACGTGCGGAAGAGTATGGCTGCAGCTTGCGAACCGACTCCCTGACTATATTATTTATGTCAAATGTTTTTTGCATAGCATTTGGTCTCGACTGCGCTCGACCTGACATTTATTCTTTAACTAAACTTTTTAATCTTAGTGTTACTGCATTTTTATGTGCCTGCAATCCTTCTGCCTCGGCCATCAATTCTATGGCGGCACCGATTCCCTGTATGCCTTTTTTTGATATTTTCTGAAAGGTCATACTCTTCATAAAGCTATCCAGATTTACACCGCTGTATTGCTTGGCGTAACCGTTGGTGGGTAGGGTGTGATTAGTACCCGAAGCATAGTCCCCGGCACTTTCCGGAGTATAGTTTCCAATAAAAACAGACCCTGCATTCTGGATGTTCTCAAGATAAAAGTCTTCGTTTTCCACACAAACAATAAAGTGTTCTGGACCATATTCATTAATAAGTTCCAGAGCTTCTTGGTCATTGTTGACCAAAATCAATTTACTATTGCCAATAGATTTTTCAGCAATCTCTTCTCTTGGCAATTTCTTTATTTGACTTTCAATCTCCTTTTCAACGGTCTCAATCAACTTTTCTGATGTAGATACCAAAATCACCTGACTGTCAACCCCGTGCTCCGCTTGACTCAATAAATCAGAGGCTACAAAGGCAGGATTAGCAGAATCATCTGCGACCACCAATAATTCACTTGGACCAGCAGGCATATCGATTGCTACGCCATATTTTGTGGCCAATTGTTTTGCCACGGTTACATATTGGTTGCCTGGACCAAATATTTTGTACACTTTTGGAATGCTCTCCGTGCCAAATGTCATCCCCGCAATGGCTTGAATTCCTCCCACTTTAAAGATTTGCGTTACACCACACAATTGAGCAGTGTATAAAATAGCGGGATTGATCTCACCATTGGTATCTGGAGGAGTGCAAAGTACAATCTCCCTGCATCCCGCTAATTTAGCTGGAATGGCCAACATTAAAATGGTTGAGAACAAAGGAGCTGTACCGCCCGGAATGTACAACCCTACTTTTTGAATAGGCCGTTTTTCCTGCCAGCAATCTACCCCGGGCATCGTTTCCACTTCAACTTTGGCTGTTTTTTGAGCAGCGTGGAATTTTTCAATATTGGATTTAGCCAGATTAATGGCTTTTTTCAAAGCATCTGAAACGTTTCCATTTGCTGTTTCTATTTCAGTTTCGGTCGCTGAAAGGGAATCCAAAGCAACTTTATCAAATTGGGCCGTATATTTTTTGATGACGGTATCACCATCAGCTTGTACCTCTTTGAAAATGTTATTGACTACCTCTTCAATATCGGAAATTGTTTGGGTAGGTCTCTTCAATAAGCTTTCCCAAGTACTTCTTTTTGGGTCTGACATCTTTTTCATGCTTTGATTTTTTTAACCATGTGAAAACCTAAAGGCTCATAACCTTGGTTCTCCCAAAATTTTTTACCTCTTGTGTTTTTGGTGTAACAGTTAACTTCAAGGGTTTCACAATCCAATTGTTTGGCATAATCGGTCAAAAAAGACATCATTGATTCACCAAGTCCCTTACCTTGGTACTCTGGATCTATAATAACATTGTCCAGTTCCAGGTGTTTACCTACATAGAGTTTGTTCAACTCCCAAACACCACAAATTCCAACCAGTCTTTCTCCATCGTACACTCCAATACATTTGTACCCCATTGGAATCATTGTAGAAAGACGCTGCTCCAAAACTTCCATGGAAACTTTAGCGTCGTTAAGTATAAAAACCAATGGTAAAATGGATGCAAGATTTTCGTTCGAAATCCACTTTATGTTAAACTGACTTTTCATTTCCTGTTGATTAGAGCACCATTTTTTCAATAGGACAGACCAAGATGCCTTCGGCTCCTGCTTCCTTCAATTCATCAATTACCTCCCAAAAAGTTTCGCGATTGATTACCGTATGCACCGAGCTCCAGCCCTCTTCCGCCAGTGGTAAAACCGTAGGGCTACGCATTCCTGGTAAAATGGAAATAATTTTATCCAATTTATCGTTCGGAGCATTCATCAACACATATTTGTTCTGACGCGCTTGAAGGACAGATTTAATCCTGAACTGGATTTTCTTCAGTAATTCTTTGCGCTCTTCTGAAATGGTCGGTGATACAGCTAGCACAGCTTCACTTTTCAGCATCACTTCCACTTCTTTTAAATTGTTTTTGAACAGTGTGCTTCCGCTGGAAACAATATCGCAAATACCGTAAGCCAAGCCAATGTTGGGAGCGATTTCTACAGAACCATTGATGATGTGCAAATCTGCTGTCACCCCTTTGGATGCTAAGTAGTCCTTGACCGTATTTGGGTAGGACGTTGCTATTTTTTTGCCTTCAAAATCCTTGATGGAATTGTAGGTCTCATTCTTTGGAACTGCCAAGGATACACGGCATTTTGAAAAACCTAATCGCTCCGCAATGGAAATATCCTTTCCTTTTTCAATAAGTACGTTTTCCCCGATAATGGCGATGTCCACTACTCCATCCCGTAAATATTGTGGGATATCTCCGTTTCGTAGGTAAAACACTTCCAAAGGAAAATTACGAGAGGTCGCTTTTAATTGGTCCTTTCCGTTATCGATGGAAATACCGCAGTCCTTTAAAATTTTAAGGGAATCATCGTTTAAACGGCCACTTTTTTGAACAGCAATTCTAATTTTTGTCATTTTTCAATCGTTTTGTCTGAAAAACCAAATGGGTACAAAAAATAAACCCGTTTGATTTCTCAAACGGGTTAGAATATATTTTAAAAACAACAATACATTTCTATCTCGCTTGAGGGCAAGTATAAAAATGATGATGCGTGTTTTTGTTTCTCATTATGGTCCAAAAATAGGATATATTTTTATATCAAAAAAGGACAATTTAGTTATTTCCTAAAATTAAAGGTAATCCGTCATCGCCTGAACCTACCACCACGACTTTAGCATTTGGTGATTCCGCTAACTTTAAGGTGGCATCTATACCTTTGTCCTGCAATATCTTATCGGTAAGCGAAGCACTCAATATTTTATTGGCATCCGCCTTACCTTGTGCTTCAATACGAACTTTTTGAGCTTCTTTTTCAGCGGTAATCAATCTAAATTCGTATTCCAAGGATTCTTGCTCTTGTTTCAGTTTACGTTCAATGGCTTCTTTTATGGTAGGGGGTAGCGTAACATCCCTAACAAGAATTTGGTTCAATTGAATATATTGATCACCAACAATGTTCCTTGTTTCTTCAAAAATTTCTTGTTGGATGGCGTCCCTTTTGCTGGAATATAATTGCTCAGGTGTATATCTGCCCACAACACTACGTGCAGCCGAGCGTATTGCCGGAAGAAGGATACGGTCCTTGTACAGTTCACTTTTTTCCTGATGTAGTTTTCCCAAGGATTCATATTCTGGTTGAAACCATGCAGAAGCATCAAGCTTAATCTCCAATCCATTAGAGGAAAGTACTTGCATTTTTTCGAAGACTTCCTGTTGTCTGACTTCATAAATAAAGACTTTGTTCCATGGAGCCACCAAGTGAAACCCTTCACCCAATGGAGCCTCATCGGTAACTACACCACCTCCAAAGGTCTTATAAAGCACACCGGCCTCACCTGATCCTATGGTTATAGCTGATTTTGAAATAATAATAATTAAGAAAATAATCGCTGCCAATGCAGGCAAAGCAATTTTTGGTAATTTATCCATTTGTATTTTGATTTATATTAATCCATTATATTTTCTGATGAACCATTCCAATGTTAAGGAAAGTACTATCAGTCCGAGTAAAATACGGAAATCTATTAAAGATACAACATTATCCCTGCTCTTTTGAACAGGAAGGAATTGTTGGGATGAAGCTAAGTTGTTTTGAAGGGCTTCAATGCCATCCAAAAAGTAGAGTTCACCTCCATTTTTCTGAGCCAATCGCTGCATTTTTTTATAATTGGCAGAAATCAATTGCTTTTCAGGGTTAAAATCCAAAATTCGGAATGTCCCTGATCGATTGAGATTCTCATCTTGAACAGTTACCGTGAAATTATATTCCCCAGATTCCAAATCATTTAAATCCACTTCGTAAAACGAACCCTTTAAAAGTACGGGTGACACTCTGTAAAAATCCGTGTCCTTGCCTTCTATCTTTATGGAAATACTAGCATTAGGGTCAAACTGGTAACTTTCATCAAAATATGATGCTCTAACCTTAGCCATACTGGCATTGTCAAAAACCAACTCATAATCTAGTTCCAATCGGTTCCGCTGTCTATTCGAGCCCAAATACACCATTAAATTTCCGATGAAGTCATCAAACTTTTGAAAACTTTGGTCGTTTCGGTACACCTGTGCCCGCCAGCGCCAAAGATTTTCTCCAAAAAGTACAGCCTCTTTTTGGTTGGACGCTGTAAGAATGGCAAACAAAGGTTTGTCCAAATTGATGCCCTGCAACTGCTGGAACATCAGAATTTCTCTATCCTTATGCAGTTGTATGTCGCCGAGTGTTCCCTGCAAAGGTGGAAATCCATCAACGCTAAATGCACCAAGACCAAATAAACCAAAGGCGTTGTTTAAAACAGGCAAAATGTCCTCCGCCTGTCTGCTACCCGAAATCGTATAGCTGTTTTGTACATTATTTAAAAAATTCCAATCCGTTTTGCTTCCAGTTATTGTGAAGTAATTGGCACCTGAGTTTTCCAGAAACTCGTAAACGCTTCTAAAATTTCGATTGGGTTGGTACAGAATTATAAGGTCGGATTCTTCGAGTTCAGACTGGCTGACATTGGGTTTTACCAAGGTAACGGAGCGTTGTTCGTTCGATTCGATGGACTTTTTTAAAGCCCCAATATCAGGATGCAGTATATCGGAAATAATGGCAACATTGGTTTTTTCATCAATTACCTCAATGGCTGTTTCTTTGGTGTTATTCGCTGTATTCTGTTCGTTTTCCAGTGTGCCGACCTCAATTTTGATGGTTTTGATGCCCACGCTTTGCGCCTCGACCAAAGTATTTAGGGTTTGACTATTCCTTGTGCCACTTAGATTTATCCTTTCCTGATGTACCCTACTACCGTTGATGAAAATAGTGACCGTGCTTGTGACAGGTCTTGAACCTTGATACCGAATGGAGGTCTCAATGGGAAAGCTGTTCCGTAAAAAAGCAAATTTGTTGACGTTGATGAGTCCGATGGAAATATCTTCATATTGTGTAGTATCGCCGACCACAACTGGGTTTATGGTGGTATTTTCATTTAGCGTGATGTATTCATAATCCCTGCCCAGGGTTTGATTCCCATCTGAAAACAAAACAATGGCATTGTTTCCGTTTACAAAAACATCATTCAACGTAGAAAGTGCATTGGAAATATCGGTGTTTCCTTGGTCAAAATAAATAGAATCGGTAGCTACTATGGTATTTCCAAACCCATATTGATGAATAGTGAACCTTTGGTTTATAGCTTCATCCTGTTGAATTTGTTCAATGGTTTGCGCAATCTCTGTTTCGGAAGAGGAATCTTCCATGGATGTGGAATTGTCCATGAGCAGGATCAAGTTTGCCTTTTCAACAAAATAATCCTTGTCAACAAACTTTGGATTTATCAAAAGTAAAAGGCCGCTAAATAAGGTAACAAACCTTAATGCGGCCAATATAATTTTATGTGAACCCTTTTTAGGGTTTTTATGGAAGTATTGAAAATAAACAAGGGTAAGCGCGGCAGCAACTGCTAAAAAGATAAGAAGTACCGTGCTCAAATCCATTCATTTAGGTTAACATTCCACCATCAACGTTCAATACTTGTCCTGTTACATAACCAGAAAGTTCCGATGCCAAGAATACACAGGCATTGGCCACGTCTTCGGGACTTCCGCCACGTTTTAATGGAATACCTTCTCTCCAACCTTGAACGGTTTTTTCATCCAATTTTTCGGTCATTTCCGTTTCGATAAACCCTGGGGCAATAGCATTGCAACGGATGTTTCTAGACCCCAATTCCAAAGCTACGGACTTGGTAAAACCAATCATACCCGCTTTCGAAGCCGCATAGTTGGTCTGTCCGGCATTACCTTTTACACCAACCACACTACTCATATTGATAATGGACCCTTTACGCTGCTTCAACATGGTACGTTGTACAGCTTTCGTCATGTTAAAAACAGACTTTAGGTTGATTTCGATTACTTTATCAAAATCATCCTCTCCCATTCGCATTAACAAGTTGTCCTTGGTGATACCTGCGTTATTGATGAGAACATCGATTCTGCCATCAAAATCCTCCAAAACCTTGGCAACAAGGGCTTCGGATTCCTCAAAACTGGCGGCATTGCTTTTATAAGCTTTGGCCTTAACACCCATTTCGGTCAATTCTTTTTCTAATTCCAATGCTGGAGCTTCACTAGAACTATAGGTGAAGGCAACATTTGCACCATGTTTTGCAAATACTTCGGCAATTCCTTTTCCTATTCCTCTACTAGCTCCTGTTATGATTACGTTTTTCCCTTCCAAAAGTTTCATACAATGATTGTGTTTGAATGGTTATTAACCAAATATAGTTTTTGTTTTATGTTTAGACGAAAAAAAATCCCGCATAAAACGGGATTTAGTATGGTTTTAACGGTTGGTTACCCAACCACTTCTTTAACTTTTACGCCAATTTCAGCGGGTGAATCCACAACATGGATACCACAATCGCGCATAATTTTTTTCTTGGCTTGGGCGGTATCATCGCTACCACCTACAATAGCGCCAGCGTGTCCCATGGTACGTCCTGCTGGAGCAGTTTCACCAGCAATGAAACCAACAATTGGTTTTTTGCTACCGCTTTCCTTATACCATCTTGCAGCTTCCGCCTCCAATTGACCTCCAATTTCACCGATCATTACAACACATTCAGTTTCTGGGTCATTGATCAATAACTCAACAGCTTGTTTAGTTGTGGTTCCGATAATTGGGTCACCTCCAATACCAATGGCCGTTGTGATTCCCAATCCTTGACGAACCACTTGATCAGCTGCTTCGTAGGTAAGTGTTCCTGATTTGGAAACGATACCTACTTTTCCTTTTTTAAAGACAAATCCGGGCATGATACCTACTTTGGCTTCACCGGGAGTAATTACACCTGGACAGTTAGGGCCAATCAATGTGCAGTCCATATCCTTGATGTAATCGTTGGCTTTTACCATATCAGCCACTGGGATTCCTTCGGTAATCGTAATAATCACCTTGATTCCTGCATCAGCAGCTTCCATAATTGCATCCGCAGCAAATGCGGGCGGAACAAAAATTATCGTGGTATCCGCACCAGCTTTTTTCACAGCTTCCTCCACCGTGTTGAAAACTGGTTTCCCCAAATGTTCTTGACCACCTTTTCCTGGGGTCACACCACCAACCACGTTGGTTCCGTATTCAATCATTTGTTCGGCGTGAAATGTTCCTTCACTACCGGTAAATCCTTGTACAATTATGTTTGAATCCTTGTTTACTAAGACGCTCATATATTTAACTTAATGTAGAGATACAAAAATATGGTTTACTAAAGTTTTTATCTATTGATTTCTTAAATCTTTTTCAGTTTTTGCAAGATTTCTGGAATCTTTTTGATGGAAGCTATTTGTTTCATTTTTTCGCGAGCTTCCTCAGCTGGGTAGCCAAAATAGGTTTTACCCCCTTCTAGAGATTTTGAAATACCAGATTGAGCCAAAATCACTGCTCTTTTGCCAATTGTGGCCCCACTGGTTATACCGACTTGTCCCCATAGGGTCACTTCGTCCTCAATAATGCAACAGCCCGCAATTCCTACATGGGATGCTATCAAGCATTTCTTTCCTATAACGGTATCATGGCCGACCTGAATTTGATTATCCAACTTGGACCCTTCTTTTATGGTGGTCGATCCTGTTACGCCGCGGTCAATGGTACAGGAAGCTCCAATATCCACATTGTTTTCAATCACAACGTTTCCTCCTGAAAGTAACTTATCGAAACCTTCAGGTCTATTTTTATAGTAGAATGCATCGGCTCCCAATACCGTACCCGCGTGAATAGTTACGTTATCACCAATGATGCATCCATCATAAATGGTTACGTTAGGGTGAATCACACAGTTTTTACCGATTTTTACATGGTAACCAATAAAAGTGTTGGGTTGAATTACCGTTCCCTCTCCTATTTTAGCTGAATCAGCAATAGCCGAGCTAGCACTTTCAAATGGTTTGAAGTGGCGTGTCAATTTGTTGAAATCCCTAAAAGGGTCATCAGAAATAAGTAGGGCTTTGCCCTCTGGACATTCCACTTTTTTGTTGATGAGAACAACTGTTGCTTTAGATTGCAGGGCTTTATCATAATATTTGGGATGATCCACAAATACGATATCCCCCTCTTCCACCACATGGATTTCATTCATGCCCAAGACAGGGAAATCTTCATCCCCCACAAAGTCGGCATCAATAATCCCTGATATTTCCTTTAGTGTATAGGTTTTCGGAAATTTCATCTAAGACTACTCTTTGGCTCGTTCCATATAAGCCGCTTTTTCTGTATCAATCTTTATTTTATCTCCTTCGTTGATGAAAAGTGGCACATTGATAGTGGCTCCTGTTTCCACAGTAGCAGGTTTAGTAGCATTTGTTGCGGTATTACCTTTCACTCCTGGTTCGGTGTGGGTAACTTCCAATACAACACTGGCAGGCATTTCAACGGAAAGGGGCATATTATCCTCAGCGTTAAAAATGATGGTCACTACTTCACTTTCCTTAAGAAGGTCAGAAGCGTCCAATGATTCCTCTTGCAAAGCAATCTGAGTGTAATCATCCGTATTCATAAAGTGGTACGTTTCACCATCATTGTACAAAAATTGGTAAGAACGTGTTTCTACACGGACATCCTCAATTTTATGTCCTGCGGAAAAAGTGTTGTCAATCACCTTGCCCGTTGTTACACTTTTTAACTTGGTACGGACAAAAGCGGGTCCTTTACCAGGTTTTACATGAAGAAACTCCACAATTTTGTAGATATCATTGTTGTACTTAATGCACAACCCTTTTCTTATATCAGAAGTACTTGCCATAAATTTAATTTGAACTGAAATAACCTTTCATGATTCCTCTTTGCGAATCCCTTATAAACTGAAGGATTTCATCCCTTTCCGGGGTTGCTTCCATCTCAGCTTCAATAATAGATGCAGCTTGGGAATTGTTATAATTTTGTTGATATAGTAATCTGTAAATATTCTGAATCTCCCTGATTTTATCGGATTCAAATCCTCTTCTACGCAGTCCAATGGAGTTGATACCTACATAAGACAGTGGCTCCCTTGCCGCCTTCACATATGGAGGAACATCTTTACGTACCAAAGAACCTCCCGTAACAAAAGCGTGGTTTCCAATGGATACAAACTGGTGTACGGCCACCATTCCTGCCAAAACTACATTTTGACCAATGGTTACGTGTCCTGCCAAGGTTGAATTATTACTGAAAATACAGCCGTCGCCAACAAAGCAATCATGAGCTACGTGACAATAGGCCATAATCAAACAATTGTTTCCTATGACCGTTTTCATTCGGTCTGAGGTACCTTTATTAATTGTAGCACATTCTCTAATCGTAGTATTATCTCCGATTACGACAGTAGTGTCCTCTCCTTGATATTTTAAATCTTGGGGCATGGCAGAAATGACAGCACCTGGGAAAATGCTGCAGTTTTTTCCGATTCGGGCCCCTTCCATAATGGTAACATTGGAACCAATCCAAGTCCCCTCTCCAATAGTTACATTACTGTGTATGGTAGTAAAGGGCTCAATTACCACATTTTTGGCAATTTTGGCTCCTGGGTGTACATATGCTAATGGTTGGTTCATCTAAGAATCTGAATTTTTTGTTTTTACAATCTGTGCCATAAGCTCTGCTTCGGATACCAATTTTCCATTGGCGTATGCGTAAGCTTGCATATGACAAATACCTCTACGGATAGGGGAAATCAAATCGCATTTAAATATTAAGGTGTCACCGGGAACAACTTGCTGCTTAAATTTTACCTTATCAATCTTCATAAAGAAAGTGAGATAATTCTCAGGATCCGGAACGGTACTCAAAACAAGTATTCCACCTGTCTGAGCCATTGCTTCCACCTGTAAAACACCCGGCATTACCGGTGCACCCGGAAAGTGACCCACGAAAAATGGTTCGTTCATGGTCACATTTTTTACGCCCACCACATGGGAGTCCGAAAGTTCCAAAATCTTATCTACCAGTAAAAAAGGAGGTCGGTGCGGTAATCTGGCCATGATTTCATTAACGTCCATTAATGGCTCTTGGTTCAAATCATAGCTGGGAACTTTGTTTCTTTTTTCTATTTTAATGATTTTGGACAGTTTTTTCGCGAATTGGGTATTTACAAAGTGTCCCGGCTTGTTCGCAATCACTTTTCCTCGGATACGCGTGCCAGCCAAGGCCAAATCTCCAATTACATCCAATAACTTGTGCCTGGCTGCTTCATTGGGATGATGCAAGGTAAGATTATCCAAAATACCGTTTGGCTTTACCGAAAGCTTTTCTTTGCCAAAAGCTTTTTCCAGTTTTTTCATTGTGGATTCGGATATTTCCTTGTCCACATAAACAATGGCATTATTTAGGTCTCCACCTTTGATCAGTCCATTTTCCAGCAACATTTCAAGTTCATGAAGAAAACTGAATGTACGTGAATCGGAAATCTGTTCTTTAAAATCGGACATTTTTTCCAAAGTGGCATTCTGTGTGCCCAAAACTTTGGTTCCAAAATCTACCATTGTGGTCACTTGGTATTCATCCGCTGGAATTATCGTGATTTCACTTCCGGTGGTTTCATCTTTATAGGAAACAACATCTTTTACCACATATTCTTCACGCTCTTGCTCTTGTTCAACGATACCCGCTTCTTCCAAAGCTTCGACAAAAAACTTGGAAGACCCATCCATAATAGGAGGCTCCGGAGCATTCAATTCAATCAAAACGTTGTCAATGTCCAATCCAACTAAGGCAGCAAGCACATGCTCTGAAGTATGGATTTTAACCCCGTTTTTTTCCAAATTGGTGCCACGTTGGGTATTCACCACATAATTGGCATCTGCCTCAATTATGGGTTCTCCCTCTAAATCTATTCTTTTGAACGCAAAACCGTGGTTTTCGTCCGCAGGAAGAAAACTCATGGTTACATTTTCCCCTGTATGCAGTCCTACACCTTGTAGCGTTACTTTTTTCGCTATGGTGCGTTGTTTGTTACTTGTTTTACTCACCTTCAACCTTTTTTTCTATGTTGGAGATTTGATTTGCCAATTTTGGCAAATTCTTAAAGTGTACATATGATTTGTTGAAGTCCCCATAGTTCAATGCTGGTGAACCTTGGAGTACTTCATCGTCTTTTACATTTCTTCCGATACCCGATTGGGCTTGAATACGAACCCTATCACCTATAGTGATATGCCCCACGATACCCACTTGACCACCGATCAAACAGTTCTTTCCAATTTTAGTGGAACCTGCAACCCCGGTTTGGGCAGCAATAGCGGTATGCTCCCCTATTTCAACATTGTGTGCTATTTGGATTTGATTATCCAACTTCACTCCTTTTCTCAATATGGTAGAACCTAAGGTAGCACGGTCTATGGTTGTACCGGCACCTATATCCACATTATCTTCAATAATAACATTGCCCGTCTGTGGTACTTTACTATACTCTCCATTGGAATTTGGCGTAAAACCAAACCCATCTGCCCCAATGATAGCTCCTCCATGGATAACACAGTTGTTACCGATAATGGTTTCGGAGTAAATCTTGGCCCCTGCAAATACTACTACATTGTTCCCAATGGTTACATTATCTCCTACGTATGCATTGGGATAAACTTTTACATTGTTGCCAATGGTCACATTGTTTCCCAAATAGGCAAAAGCGCCAAGGTAAAAATCTTCTCCGTAATTTGCACTTTCGGAAACATAGCAAGGACTTTCAATACCTACCTTATTATTTTTCACCTGATTGTAGTATTCCAATAATTTGGAAAAGGATTTATAGGCGTCCTCCACTTTAATCAAGGTCGTGGATATGGTTTGCTCTGGAACAAAATCCTTATTTACTATGGTAATGGATGCCTTTGTGGTATATATGTAAGATGTATATTTTGGATTGGCTAGAAAGGTCAACGACCCTTTTTCGCCTTCCTCGATCTTAGACAGTTTATGGACAGCAATTTGAGGATTACCCTCAACTTCCCCTTCTAAGATTCCGGCAATTTGGGTAGCTGTAAATTTCATTGGTGCAAAAGTAACAAAATTTGTTAAACGGCTTTCTTTGGATAGCAGCTATAATATTTGGTGACGGTTTTGGCAAGTGCTTTTAAGCTCAACTGGTCCGACTCTTTTAAAACATCTGATATTTTCCCGTTCTTTTTTAAAATTTGAATGGCCTGCTCCTTGCTATAGGCCTTATTGGATATTTCTCCCTGAAATACAAAATTAGAGGCTTCTTCTAGTGTAAGGTCATGCTTTTTTATGATCCAATCCAATTTCTCCTGTATTTTTTCGGAAGTTATGGGTCTTTTTTTGACTTTCACGTGCAAAAGTCTCCTATCCAGTAACATCTTGCACAATTTAGAAAGCACAAAATCTTTATGGAACTGCCAATTTTTTAAGGCCCCAAGAATATCTATATCATCCAATTCTGCAAAAGTTTCAAGTACTTCGCCATTAAAATTGAGCGTTCCGTTATTTTTCAGAAAAAACAAAAGTGGTTGGCTCCCAGAAAGGTTCTCGCCTTGGGTTAAAAGCAATCTTGCTCGTTGCATTATCCTAACCAATAATTGCTCGGCCACCAATCCTGTTTTGTGCAAATACACCTGCCAGTACATGAATCTACGTGCCATCAAAAACTTTTCGACCGCATAAATCGCCTTCTCCTCTACCACTAAATTACCTTCCACCACATTCAACATGGAGATGAGCCTTTCAGAATTAATGTTTCCTTCGGTAACGCCGGAGTAAAAACTGTCTCTTTTAAGGTAGTCCAATCGGTCCATATCCAACTGACTGGAGACCAATTGATTTAAAAAAGGTTTGGGATAATCTCCTTGAAAAATGGCAATGGCAGTATCCAGTTGCCCTTCGAATTCTTTGTTCAACTCCATCATAAAACGGAGGGAAATCTGTTCATGGCTTATTTCCTTGGCCACAAAACCTTCCAACGCATGCGAGAATGGCCCATGACCGATATCGTGAAGCAAAATGGCACATAACAAACCTTTCTCTTCCTCTTCGGTAATTTCTACATTTTTTAATTTTAAAACCTGAATGGCCTTGGTCATTAAATGCATACTGCCCAGTGCATGATGAAACCTTGTATGGTGCGCCCCTGGATACACCAAATAGGAAAGCCCCATTTGGGATATCCGTCTCAGCCTTTGAAAGTAAGGATGCGAGATCAGACTAAAAATTAGTTCGTTGGGAGTTCCAATAAAACCGTAAATTGGATCGTTGAAAACATTAAGCTTATTGGTTTTTACCAAGAGTTTTTGTTTTAATTCCCACAAAGATAACTACTATATGAACAAGATAACAATTCTTTGGGTCGATGATGAGATAGACCTCTTAAAACCTCACATATTATTTCTGGAAAGTAAGGGCTATAAAGTAATCACAAGCCAGAGTGGTCAAGATGCCATTGAAGAGATCAAGGAAGCTTTTTTTGATATTGTTTTTTTGGATGAAAATATGCCCGGCCTTTCCGGCTTGGAAACGCTTACTGAAATAAAGAAATATGACGGTTCCATTCCCGTAGTAATGATTACCAAAAGTGAAGAGGAATATATCATGGATGAGGCCATCGGTTCCAAAATTGCCGACTACCTTATAAAACCTGTAAACCCGAATCAAATTCTTTTATCCTTAAAAAAGAGTTTAGACAATTCCCGCTTGGTCTCAGAAAAAACCACCGCCAATTATCAACAGGAATTCAGGAAAATAGCCATGGACCTCTCCATGGTAAACACCTACGAAGAGTGGGTGGAACTGTACAAAAAATTGATTTATTGGGAACTGGAACTGGAACAAATTGAAGATTCTGGAATGTTCGAAATACTCGAATCCCAAAAAGTGGAGGCCAACTCCCAGTTCGGGAAGTTTGTGGATAAAAATTACAAGACTTGGTTCCATGACGGCGATGCCCCTGTAATGTCACATACCCTGTTTAAAAATAAGATTCAACCTGAGTTGGAAGGAAACAAAACGCTCTTGGTCGTGATTGATAATTTAAGGTATGACCAGTGGTTGGCCTTCGAGAAAACTTTATCGGTTAGTTATAAAAAGAAACAAGAGTGTGCATATTTCAGTATTCTTCCAACAGCAACGCAATATGCCCGAAATGCGCTTTTTTCCGGCTTAATGCCATCCGAAATGGAGAAACGGTATCCGGATTGGTGGAAAAACGATACGGACGAGGGCGGTAAGAATCTATTTGAATCCGAATTTTTGGGAGAACAGTTAAAACGATTGGGGCTCGACCTGAGTTGGGAATACCATAAAATAAGCAACCTTAAACAAGGCAAGCAACTGGCACAAAACTTTAAATCACAAAAGGATAACGACCTTACCGTGGTTGTCTACAATTTTGTGGATATGCTTTCCCATTCAAAAACAGAAATGGAGGTAGTAAAGGAACTAGCGTCCAATGACAAGGCTTACCGTTCACTTACATTAAGTTGGTTTAAAAATTCACCTTTGCTGGAAATTATCCAACAAGCGCAAGAGCTTGGTATGAAATTGATTTTGACCACAGATCATGGTACCATCAATGTAAAACAGCCTTCTAAGGTGATTGGCGACCGGGAAACCAGCTTAAATCTTCGTTATAAGACCGGTAGAAGCCTCACGTATCAAGATAAGGACGTATTGGCCACTAAAAATCCACAAGAGATTCACTTGCCCAACATTAATTTGAGCAGCAGCTACATTTTTGCTAAAAATGATCTCTTTTTTGCGTATCCCAACAACTACAACTATTATGTGAGTTATTACCGGAATACCTACCAACATGGTGGTGTTTCATTAGAAGAGATGGTAGTTCCTTTTGTAGTTTTGGACCCAAAATAATCCTAGTTGTGAAGAGAATTTTTCAATTGGACGAAATCCACCAAGTGGCAAAAGAAATATTGCAGGAAGCGCCAAACAAGGTTCTTTGTCTTTACGGAGACATGGGTGTGGGCAAGACAACCCTGGTAAAAGCCTTGGTAAAAGAACTTGGAGCTACTGATATTGCCAATAGCCCAACTTTTGGTTTGGTAAATGAATATTCTGACGAAAATGACAATCCCCTCGCCTATCATTTTGATTTTTATAGACTAAATGATGAAATGGAGGCTTTGGATATGGGTTTTGAAGATTATTTGAATTCTGATGCGTGGCTATTTATAGAATGGCCAGAAAAAATCCCATCCCTTTTGCCGGAAGATGCTGTGGGGGTATTCTTGCACTTTATCGAGGAAAACACTCGTTCAATCGAGTTAAATGTTTCTTAAAACACAATCGCTCTATCTTCAGACAAATTATTGCACAGAGCAATCCGATTTCGATAAACTGTAAGTTTTTTGCGTTAAAAAACCAATTTTATCGATAAAAGGTATGTTAGGTTGAAATATTTTCCTACATTTGCTTTGTGAATGAATTCATTTATTAACCAAAAACTCTTTTACGATGAACACTAAAAAAGTTTTTTATGGATTGCTAGCTGTTGCATTTTTGGCAATGACTGCTGTATCTACTACAGTTACCTTTGACGACAATCAAACAGTAAGCATTGAAAAGAAAAAATTGATTAAACTTTAATTTTAACTCTTTTCGACCTTTAAAATTAATCCCTTTTTTTTTCGAAAAAGGGATTTTTTTTACAATAATCCTGGATTTTTTGAGTTTTCAAAGTAATGAGCAAAAAATCTACAATAAAAAAACGTTTTATTATTGAAGGGGCTATTGCATTCTTGATTGCGATTACCCCAATATTGTTTTACTGCTACAAATACCTACCACCTGATGCCACTTCATGGACCTTTCTGGGTATAACTTTTACAGAGAATAACTTTGGTGATGTGTCGTTGGCCTTTTACTATTATTTCGGCAAGTTAGTCCCTTTACTTTTATTGGTTATTTGGTTTGTTACTTCAAAAAGTTGGTGGTACCATGCTATTTTGATTCCTATTGCAATGTATAGTTTTCAATTGTTTTCCGCCTTGAACTACTCCAATAGGGAGAGAATAGACGAAAATGAGATTCTGTATATAGTTGCTGTCACCATGGTTATTGTTCCAGTGGTCTATTTTATAAGGGTTAAATTAGTTGATAAACATGTGCATGGTATTGATTTAGATGCTATGGACACAGAACTTCAAATCCTAAAGGAAAAAGAGGAATTACGTAAGGAACGTGAGAAATTGGAACAACGCCGGAAGACCGTTTCAAAAAAAATGTAAATTTGTTTTAATACCTTATGGTATTCTGAATAGATTTACCCTTTATGAGCCAAGCTTCCTCTCCTTTTAGCAAACAACAATTATTGCCCCAAGAAGAAACCCTAGAGGTTGTAAATCAAAAAGGGGAACTTTTTATTGGGATTCCTAAGGAAAATCAATACCAAGAAAAGCGTATCTGTCTAACACCGGATGCTGTTAATGCAATAACGGCCCATGGGCATCGGGTCTTGGTGGAATCAGGTGCTGGCGAAGGAGCCAATTTTTCGGACCTTGACTATACCAATGCTGGTGCTGAAATTACCAGAGATACCAAAAAAGTATTTTCCTGTCCTATAATCTTAAAAGTAGAGCCCCCTACCCTTTCTGAAATAGACTTGTTGAATCCGCAGACCATAATTATTTCTGCTCTTCAAATCAAGACACAGAACAAGCAGTATTTTGAGATTATGGCCAAAAAAAGGCTTACGGCCATTGCTTTTGAATACATTCGGGACGATGATGGAAACTACCCTGCCGTTCGATCACTGAGCGAGATTGCAGGAATTTCTTCTATTTTGATTGCTTCCGAGCTTATGTCCAACCCCAATACGGGCAATGGACTTATGTTTGGAAATATTAGCGGGGTGCCCCCGGTCGAGGTTGTGATTATTGGAGCTGGTACTGTAGGCCAGTTTGCTGCGCGGTCAGCACTTGGGTTGGGCGCCAATGTCAAGGTTTTTGATAATTCCATCAGTAAACTAAGAGATCTACAAACCAATTTGAACCAAACATTGTATACCTCTACCATGCAGCCTAAGAATTTATTAAAATCCTTAAAAAGATGCGACGTAGCCATTGGTGCCACTCGCGGAAAGGACCGTTCTCCTGTAGTGGTTTCCAACTCCATGGTAGAAAACATGAAAATAGGAGCGGTCGTAATCGATGTGAGCATTGACATGGGAGGCTGTTTTGAGACCTCGGAAGTTACTACCCATAGCAAACCCACCTTCGACAAATATGGTGTAATCCATTATTGCGTTCCAAATATTCCATCTCGATATCCAAGAACGTCTTCTATTTCTATAAGTAATATATTTACACCTTATTTATTAAAAATCGGCGAAGAAGGCGGTCTGGAACATTCACTTCGCTTTGACAAAGGCTTACGCAACGGACTTTATATGTACCACGGTATTTTAACCAATAAATCTGTGGGAGATTGGTTCGGGCTGAGCTATAACGATATTAACTTTCTTATTTTTTAATGTAGATGGCATTTTTGAAACGATTGGGATGGTACTTGGTTGGACTGTCCATTGGATTGGTTTTTTTGGTTTTTATTTTGAAAAAAAAATCTGGTGAGGAAGGAATTGACTTTTGCTATTTCCCGAATTGTAGGGTGCTTAAGGATATGCGCTCCAAACCCCTGACTTTCTCCGAATCTTTGCCGGAGCAGTACCAAGACACCCTAATGATTCAGGCCTTTTTAGAGGATGGTGATGTGGATTTTGGGAAGAGCGATACCAAATCCGAGCCATGTAAAACATATTTTGTTTTACATGAATATAACGGAGCTGACCTAGAATTAAAAATCAAGAATTGCAAAGAAGAGATTATTTTAGAAATGGTTTCCTCAAAGAATTAACCCTCTAACTTCCGTCTTTTCCTTTCTTTTTGTAATAGGGCCAGTTCCCTGGAAGTTTGCCCGGCCACAGAAGTATTTTCCTCTGCTCTTCGAATCAAATAAGGCATCACGTCCCGCACAGGTCCATACGGCAGGTACTTTACCGAATTATAACCATGAGCGGCCAAATTATAGGTAATATGATCGCTCATGCCAAATAACTGACCAAACCATATCCGTTGGTCATTGGGCTTGATATCTTGTTTTTGCATTATATCGATCAACTTAATACAACTTTGCTCATTATGTGTTCCCGAGAAGATGGTAAAGGTATCCAGGTGGGCCATCATATAATCGATTGACGCATCAAAATTCTCGTCTGTTTCCTGTTTGGATTTGCATATTGGACTTTGGTACCCTTTATCAATAGCCCTATCATTTTCTTTTTCCATGTAGGCACCCCGAACTATTTTGGCTCCAATCTTAAAGTTTTCTTCCGTTGCCATTTTGTACAAGTTCTTGATATAATCCATTCGGTCCCATCGATACATTTGGAACGTGTTGAAAACAATGGTTTTTTGTTTATTGAATTTCCGCATCATATCGAGTACTAGATCATCCGCAGCTTTTTGCATCCAGCTTTCCTCGGCATCAATCAAAAGTGATACCTCCAAATCGTGTGCTTTTTGGCCGACTTTCTCAAATCTGTTGACAATTCTGCTCCATTCTGCCGTTTCCTTTTCATCCAATGCGATGTTTGCGCTTACTTTTTCAAAAATCTTTAAACGCCCAAACCCGGTAGGTTTAAAAACTGCAAAAGGCATAGCATCTTTCTCCTTTACAAAATCCAGGATTTCCAAGGTTTTTTCCATAGTAAAGTCAAACTGGTTATCCACCTCTTTGCCCTCAGCGGAATAATCCAAAATGGAATAGACCCCTTTACTGTACATATTGTCAATAATAGGTAGACAATCTTTCTCATTTACACCTCCACAAAAGTGATCGAACACAGTGGCTCTGATCAAACCTTCTACGGGCAAATGAGCCTTAATGGCAAAATTGGTCGCTGCTGTACCAATACGCACCAGAGGTTCGTTGGAAATCATTTTAAATAGGAAATAAGCTCGCTCCAGTTGCGAGTCCGATTTCAGCTCAAAAGCTGTTGCAGTATTCTCAAAATTTGGTCGCATTAATTATCATCCATTTAAGATTCAAATATAAGTACGCAAACTAGAACCATATATATAAAAATAATCTTTATTTAGCAGTGTAATTAAATTTATGGAATCGGTTAAATCACAGTCTTACGAGGTACATATTAACGAATTGGCAAAAGCATCTCTAAACCAACACGTTGCCAAAAGTGATTATTCCAAAATATTTCTTTTGGTAGATGAGAACACAAAAGAGCATTGTTTGCCCATTTTTAAAAAAATGTTTGAACACCCTATTGATTCTATTTTAGAAATTCAATCCGGGGAAGAGAACAAACATATACATACATGTTTACAGGTTTGGGAAGACCTTTCCAATTTAGATGGTGATCGAAAAAGTTTACTTATCAACCTTGGCGGGGGAGTACTCACTGATTTAGGTGGTTTTGTTGCCTCTACTTTTAAGCGTGGGATAGATTTTGTCAATATCCCCACTACCCTGCTTTCTATGGTCGATGCCTCCATTGGTGGCAAAACGGGAGTAGATTTAGGTTCTTTGAAGAATCAGATCGGCGTTATTAATCAGCCACAAATGGTATTGATTTTTCCTGAATATTTAAATACGCTTGATCCACGGCAGGTAAAAAGTGGATACGCTGAAATGTTAAAGCACGGTCTAATTCAGGATAAAGATTATTGGAAGGATCTTGTGGAAAAAAATAATTTCACCAATGCTTCTTGCATTCAAAGATCAATTACCATAAAGAACGAAGTTGTGTTGCAAGATCCCACAGAAAAAGGATTGCGCAAGATTTTAAATTTTGGACACACGCTGGGACATGCCATAGAATCGTATTGTTTGGACAATCATGATAAAAAAACCTTGTTGCATGGTGAAGCCATAGCTGTGGGAATGATTCTAGAAGGATATTTATCCCACGAATTACGAGGACTGTCCAAATTGGCCTTGGATGACATCAAAAAAGCATTTTTAACGCATTTTGATAAAGTGGATTTCCATGATGATGACATTGATGCCATCCTCCAATTACTTAAATATGACAAAAAGAATTCCCATGGCAATGTAAATTTTGTATTGTTACAATCCATTGGCGAAGCTGTTACCGATATCAAAATTCCAGAAGAATTGTTCCATAAAGCTTTTGCTTACTACAAAGAATAAACACTTCGCATACTTTTTTTTAGGGTTTACAACTCTTTACATCTATCAAATTCAAAAATTCCTAGTTTAGGAATACCATTAATAACTGACCATTATGAAACGAATTTTGATAGATTACAAAAAGTTGGACCACAAGGTGGCGGCCAAATTAATTGATTCCTATCCAGACGGTTACGGTGATGAAGATATCATTACCATTAAAAAACCCAACGGTGAAGTGATAGATGCCGTTGAAGTAAAAACAGCGGATACCGTTTACTTGGTAAAAATCAGTAAAAGTCTGTCTAACTTTATCGCAAATTTTGAGGAGACCATTGAAAAGGAGCTCGACAAAGGTTTAGTGGCCTCTGAATTTGAAGGTGATTCTTTTGATAGCCTGGAATCTGCTTCAGAGGAAATGGAAGAGGACGGTCAATTTTGATTTAAGATAAATATCTTTCGTTTATAATTCGAACATGGTGTGCTTGATGCCCACTAATGATGAATCCCAAAGCTCTAACACTCATTTTTGAGCCGCTGGTTGTGCCGATTCTCTTTGTGGCCTCTTCATCAAAAGAATTAAAAAGAGATATTGTGGAGTCCCTAACAGCCTTATATTCTTCAATCAAATCCTTTTTAGAACGATTGTCGGCATTGGAATACGGCACATAATTGTCTTGGTCAAAGCCAGGAAGCGGTGTTTCGTCGTTCCTTGCAATGCGGAGTACTCTATATTGAAAAATCCGCTCCGTATCAATCATATGCACCAATGCCTCCGCCAAGGACCATTTGTCCTCGGCGTAAGCATAGTTAAGTTTTTCTTCTGGAATCTCTTCTAAAAGAGATAAAAGGACTTCTTTTCCATTTATCAATTCTTCAACCAATTCCACATTGCCCAAGGCCATGATATAGGTCCGATAAAAAGGATTGTATTCAGAAGTTGGAATTTCCGAAAGTACCATATATGTAAATAGTAATTTACAGTTCGTTGAAGATAGTATGCATCAAACGTCTCTTATCGTTGATGCTCTCTTCCAAGGAAATCATAGTTTCTGTTCTACTGATACCTTCAATATCATCTATTTTAAAAATGATGTTTTTTGCATGCGTCGTATCTTTGGCCCTAATTTTACAGAAAATATTGAATTTGCCTGTTGTAATGTGGGCCACGGTCACGTAAGGTATCTGGCTCAGCCTTTCCAGCACAAACTTGGTTTGATGTGTTTTTTCCAAAAATATCCCAACATAGGCAATAAAGGAATAACCCAATTTGACATAGTCCAAAGTAAGGGAAGAACCTTTTATGATTCCGGACTCTTCCATTTTTTTGACACGAACGTGAACCGTACCTGCGGAAATCAGCAATTTTTTTGCGATATCCGTAAATGGTGTACGGGTATTATCTATTAACATGTCCAATATCTGGTGATCTATCTCGTCTAGCTTAACTTTGTTCATTACATTGAATTTTGCAGCAAAAGTAGTTAAAAAAGGAAATTTAAGTAATAAAAATGGTTATTTTTTAAATAAAATGCAAAAAACTTGTGTAAATCTCTTTTATTTATTGAAATTCAAAAGCAAATCAAGTATTTCTTTTTGGGAAGATGTAAAGCCAAAATCCTTGGAATCAATACATTCTATTGTTTGATGTCCATAAAACCCTTCAAGAGGTCCTATTTCGGCGATTTCTGGTTTAAAAGCGATTTTATCGTCTTCCAATAGCTCTTTGAATCGAATTCCGACAGAATGCCCTGCTTCAAACTCGGTGTTTATAATTTCGGGCTTCTTTATTAAAACATCAAAGTACAGCTTATGGTTTCCTGGTATGGAGAAATAGTCACCTGTTTTAAACTCTTCGATTTTGTCGGAAGCAATAATTTTTAGTGCTTCTACAATAGATAGACAAATTAATTCGCGAGTCTTCTCTCGTTCGTAATCATTAGGGAAATGGCCAGATTCAAATAAAACAGTGGGAACGTTGAGCATTTGGAACGTGTCCCCTACGCAATTATCGTTAAACCCATCATCATATCTCCCGACTTGGCCAGGGATATGTAGCTGGAGCATGGAATCCATGGCAACAATTAATTTCATGGCTACTTCCCTTGTTGGTGTAATATGTCGCTCTTTGTTGCTTGCAGGCGATAAAAATGATACTGTAGCGGGTTTATTTATATTTCCAGCGCTAAAAAGAGTCCGCTGATCATGAAGATTAAAACAGAAATCTGGTTGAAATGAGTCGAATACATTTCTTAGTGCAATACTCTCGGGCTGTGTTAAATTTTTGGCATCGCGGTTTAAATCCACTTTATTAATATTTTCGCGGGTGTATACATTTGCGCCATCTGGATTTAACATGGGCACAGCCATTAAAGTGCATTCCTTTAAAATAGTTTGCGCGAGGGGCTCTTCAGATTGTAAAAAATTGACCATGTCCCATAGTGCTTTAGTAGTAGTAGATTCATTTCCGTGCATTTGAGACCACATAAGCACCTTCTTTTTACCGGTTCCTAATTTAAAAGCATATATCTCTATGCCGTTTACAGAATTTCCAATAGGTACTAGGGGCAGGGAAATTTTAGAAAAACAAGAATGTAATGCCTTGTTGTTAATGTACCTGCCGTGTATAGATTTCTCCTTATATAATGAATAGTCAATCATGAACCGTATTAATTAAAGTTTACAAAAGTAACCAACCTTGAATTTACATATGTAACATTTCGTAAAGAAAGAATAGATACATTTGTAACCGACTTTTGTTACTAAACCTTGGATATGTTATTATTGTAAACAACAGATAATTATTGTATTGTATAATATTGTATATTAGTAATTAATGCTATATAATATCATTTGTTACTTTAAATAATATGTAATGATATGGCGTGTTTTATTTTGTGGTTGCTCATATTGTACTATCTTAGTTGTAAAATAATTTACAATTGTGAATAAAGATATTGTAGTACGCATAGAGACTGTCATCGATCATTTGGAGTTGTCTGTTTCAGCCTTCGCCGATGAGATTGGTGTTCAGCGTTCAAGCATTTCGCATTTGTTGAGTGGTAGAAACAAACCCAGTTTGGATTTTGTAATGAAATTGGTCGACACCTACCCTGAGGTTGATTTATATTGGTTACTAAAAGGAATAGGGAGCTTTCCGAAAGAAGTAAATGCCCAAGCCAAGGATGAAGTCCCAACAGGCCCCTTGGAAAAGCACGAAAATACAATTACGAGCTATATTCCTTCAACAGGAAATGAAGTGGACGCCAAAGAACCTTCTAGAATAGTGTTATTTTATCCTGACGGAACTTTTCAAACATTCAACCCAAAAAAGGATTGACCCTTTGAAGTACTTTCCGTTACTTTGTTATTATGAAAACACATCTTCTTTCTTGTTTGATTATTCTACTTTTTTTTGCCTGTGGTCAACCACCAAAACGTAATTGCGAAGATTTTAAAACTGGCAATTTCTCATTTACCGCTACCGTAAATGGTGAGAAGAAAAAAACGACTTTTCACAGAACACTGGAACTTGAGGTGGATGAATTTGAAGGGAAGAAGGACTCATCTTCCGTTCGTTGGATAAACGATTGTGAATATATCCTTAAAAACCTGAATCCAAAGAACAAGGCGGAAGAAAAGCCTATACATATTAAAATATTGACCACATCGGATTCCTCTTATACTTTTGAGTACAACGTTGTTGGAGATAATCGGAAATTTAAAGGAACTGCCCATAAAATAGACTAGCCATGTTTGATATTTTCGCAAGTCCAGATGCCTGGATGGCATTGTTGACCCTTACTTTTTTGGAAATTGTTTTAGGTATAGACAATATTATATTCATTTCCATTGCCGCAGGCAAATTGAAAAAAAATGATAGGCGAAAAGCGACAAACATTGGATTGGTTTTAGCCATGCTTTTGCGGATCATACTGTTATTCGGAATTACTTGGTTAACTAAAATGAAAAAACCATTCTTGGTATTTCACGAGTCTTGGTTGACCGGAGGAATTAGTTGGCAAGCTTTGATTCTGTTCGCAGGAGGACTTTTTCTGCTTTATAAAAGTACTCGAGAAATCCATGAAAAAATAGAAGACCGAGGCCATGATGAACGTGAGGTGGAAAAATCACGCTCTTCTTCATTAATGAATGCCATTTTACAAATAACTGTAATCAATATTGTCTTTTCTTTTGATTCTATTTTGACTGCCATAGGTATGACCAATGGTATTTCCCCGAACCCAACAGATGCTTTGGTGCTCATGATCACGGCGGTAGTAATTTCTGTCTTAATTATGATGTTATTCGCCAATCCTGTTGGTGAATTTGTTAATCAGCACCCATCCATTCAGGTATTGGGGCTGTCTTTTTTGATCCTGATTGGATTTATGCTAATAGCAGAATCGGCACACCTCTCCCATTTAATAATATTTGGCAACGAAGTTGGGGCAATACCCAAAGGGTACCTATATTTTGCCATTGCATTTTCGTTAATGGTAGAGTTTATCAATCTTCGAATCCAAAAAAATAATCAAGTAAAAAAAAGTCGTTCACTTGAGGAGCATTAATTCGGCCTCTGATAAGCTAATTCGGGAGTAGCCTCCTTTTGCTTTTTAAACAAGCGTTGTTGTTGTTTTACGGTAAGTGTGCTTCCATCGTGGCTCCACCCTGGAGGTCCGAAAATGTACATTAGTTTATGTGAAAGCTTTTTTGACTTTTTTACATCGTTCCAGATATCTTTAAACTCATGGGTCAAAATCACTACAGGGTTATAAGAGTTCGGAGCATGTATAACGCCGTATTTCACGTCGACATCATCATCCAATTCTTTCCAAGTGCCAAATATTTTATCAAAAATGTTCAAGAAGCCTCCATGGTTTTTATCTAAATATTCCACATTTTGAGCGTGGTGCACTTGATGCATGGTATGGGTATTGAATATTTTCTCCAAAAATCCAAGTTTTGGAACATATACTGTATGTAACTGAAACTGCCATAATGCCTCTATGCCCAAACACACCAATACCATTTCTGGTGGGAACCCTATGGCAGGCATCCATATATAAAAGAAAGGTTTGTATAAAATAGTAAACCATCCATTTCGTATGGCTGTTCCGAAATTAAAGTTGTCGGAGGAATGGTGGACTATATGGGCTGCCCACAAAATCCTAACCTCATGATTGGCTCTGTGAAACCAATAATAGGTGAAATCATCTGCCAATTGGCAAATAATCCAAACATACCATGCATATCCAAAGGATTCGTACCCCAAAAGATTGGTTCTTACTCCGTCGACTTCCGGATTGAAAATTTCATAGGCTCCTTCAAAAAGAAGTATGGCAAACGCTACCTTGAACAGGGGTCCCAATATTGCAGAACCGATACCCATGAAGCTGCTGGCGGCCAGATCTTTCCAATTGTATAAATGGCCATCATCATGTGTTTTACTGTACGTTAGTTCTAGTAAAATAAAAGCAATAAAAACTGGTACACCATATACCAGGGGGTTTGTAAAATCCATATAGATGTATTAAGCGGTCTGCTTTAGGTGTGTGTTGTATCTCAGCTGGAAAATTAGACATTATAAGCGTTAAAACAAAGAGGTTTGGTCAGAACTGTCATTCTTTGTTCCTATATTATCATTATCGCTATCTATTTGCTCTTCGTCCACTACTTCGATATCTTCAGTCTTTTGCTCCTCGGACGCTTCGTACGGTAAGGAGTCCTTGATATTTATATTTTTCACCTTTTCTGCAGTGAGTTGATTCCCAAGCGCCTTTATCCCTTTTACGGCTATAAATTCTTCAATATTAACTTCCAAATTTGGCTTAGGGTCTTTCCCTCTGGGCTTTGCAAACTCAATTTCCAACATAGGGCGCCAATCCGTGGACACCAGTTCCATATAGGATTTGGAATCCTCATCGATTACCACCTCTTCTTTATTTGGGTTTTCCACCAGGAATCTTTTTAGATAAAAACGTTCTTTATCCCCCACATAATGCACCACGGAAATTGGTTTTTTAGGATTCCATTTTTCCAATACGATCATATCATCGCTAAATCGTGTAAGTAAATCAGGCGGAATAGTTTTTACAATCCCTTTTTGGTCTATCACCAAAAGCAGGTCGTCTCCTTTAAACTCTCCGAGCAACTCTCCTCTTCCATCAACATTGAGGCGACTTACCACATCATCGAACCAAATTTTTCTTGGTTTTAGGGTAGATACCCCCTTTTCTTTTAGCTCAATACGTTTTACCGCATATTTGGTGACAAGGTTTCCTTTGGAGCCTCGACCTTTAATAAGTACATCGGAAAAATCCAAGTCCCATTTTAATTTTTTGATGCTTCCCGATTGACGCAACATCACGGTCACCACCTCGGCCTCACCATTTGGATTGGCAGAAAAGTATAGCACCTCCGCAGATGATTTATCCCCGGCAAGCTGATATAGTTTGTCCCGGGTCATACTGGTCACATTGAACCTCTTAACGTAGCTGGGCCCACCTTTCATGAGCTTGTAGATCATATTGTAGGTTGTTCGCTTGTCCTTCTTTTTAAAAACCGCAACATGTATGATGTTTTTTCCAATAAATACTTTGGAGTCCACTTTGGTCACCATCATCTCCCCGTTTTGGGTAAAGACAATAATATCGTCAATATCACTACAATCGGTGACATATTCATCGCGTTTTAAAGAGGTTCCAATAAATCCTTCTTCGCGGTTTACATAGAGTCTGGTATTTCGGATAACGACCTTAGTCGCTTCGATGTCATCAAAAATTCTTATTTCTGATTTTCGCTCCCGACCGGTGCCATATTTCTTTTTAAGTTCTTTGAAATAAGCAATGGCATAATCCACCAAATGCTCCAAGTGATGCTTGGTTTCGGCAATCCTATCTTCTAAACTTTCAATAAGTTGTTGTGCCTTGTCTAAATCAAACTTTGAAATACGCTTGATCCGGATTTCGGTCAACCGAATTATGTCATCCCTGGTTACTTCTCTTTTTAGATGGGAAACGTACGGCTTCAAGCCCTTGTCGATGGCTTCAATCACACCTTCCCAAGTTTCTTCTTCCTCAATTTCGCGGTAAATCCTGTTCTCTATAAAAATACGTTCCAAAGAAGAGAAATGCCATTGTTCCTCCAGTTCATCCAGTTGTATTTGAAGTTCCGCTTTAAGTAGTTCCACCGTATTATCGGTAGATCTTTCCAGCATTTCCTTGACGCCTATAAACAAAGGTTTATTGTCCTCGATAACACATCCCAGTGGGGATATGGACGACTCGCAAGACGTAAAAGCATAGAGTGCATCAATAGTTTTGTCAGGTGAGATTCCGTTGGGCAAATGCACTAAAATCTCTACCTCGGCAGCAGTGTTGTCCTCTATCTTTTTTACTTTGATTTTCCCCTTATCGTTAGCCTTTAAGATGGAGTCAATTAAAGAGGAGGTATTGGTGCCGTATGGTATTTCGTTAATGACCAGAGTGTTCTTGTCCAAAGTTGATATTTTGGCCCTTACTCTAATTTTACCGCCGCGCATACCATCGTTGTAGTTGGTTACATCAATGATACCTGCCGTTGGAAAATCTGGATAAATGGTGAACCGTTTTCCTTTTAAATGCTTTATGGAGGCATCTATCAACTCATTAAAGTTATGAGGGAGAATTTTAGTGGAAAGTCCTACTGCAATCCCTTCTGCTCCTTGCGCAAGTAATAACGGAAATTTTACCGGTAGATTTACAGGCTCTTTTTTTCTACCATCATACGAAAGTTGCCATTCCGTAATTTTTGGGCTGTATACAACCTCAAGGGCAAACTTGGATAGCCGCGCTTCGATATATCGTGAGGCTGCTGCTCCGTCTCCCGTTAAAATATTTCCCCAGTTACCCTGGGTATCAATAAGAAGGTCCTTTTGCCCAATTTGGACCATGGCGTCAGCAATACTGGCATCACCGTGAGGATGATATTGCATGGTGTGTCCCACCACATTGGCCACTTTGTTGTAACGTCCATCATCAAGTTCTTTCAAGGAGTGCATGATTCTGCGCTGCACAGGCTTAAAACCATCTTCGATGGCAGGTACAGCACGCTCCAAAATTACATAGGAAGCGTAATCCAAAAACCAATCCTTGTACATCCCGGTTACCTTTACCAGGCTATCTTGGGACTCGTCGTGGTTATCTAAACTTTCATCGTTCAGTTCTTCGTTCTCTTCCATTTAGAAAGGTAGCATTTATTTGGGTTGCAGTTGGTTTTCTTCTACTAGGTCAAGTTCTACTTTAAGGTTGTTAATGATGAACTCTTGCCTATCTGGCGTATTTTTGCCCATATAAAACTTTAAAAGGGCATCAATACTCATGGCCTTGTCCAGCATCACAGGTTCAAGACGAATATCATCTCCAATAAAATGTTTGAATTCATCCGGAGAAATTTCACCCAATCCCTTAAATCGGGTGATTTCTGGTTTTCCCGTAAGTTTTTGAATGGCATTTCTTCGTTCTTCGTCACTATAACAATAAATGGTTTCCTTTTTATTGCGTACCCTAAACAAGGGAGTTTGAAGGATATACAAGTGATTTTCTTTGATCAATTCAGGAAAAAATTGTAAAAAGAAGGTAATCAACAATAATCGTATGTGCATTCCATCCACATCGGCATCTGTTGCGATGACAATATTATTGTATCTGAGGTCTTCCATGGAATCCTCAATATTCAATGCCGCTTGCAGTAAATTGAACTCTTCGTTTTCATATACAATCTTTTTGGACATGCCGTAGGAGTTCAACGGTTTGCCTCGAAGACTAAACACCGCCTGGGTATTTACATCCCTAGACTTGGTTATGGAACCTGAGGCGGAATCACCCTCGGTAATAAAAAGCGTAGTTTCCAGTCTTCGGTCCTTCTTCATATCCTGTAAATGTACACGGCAGTCACGAAGTTTTTTATTGTGGAGGCTTGCTTTTTTTGCACGTTCCCTGGCCAGTTTTCTAATTCCCGAAAGTTCTTTTCGTTCTTTCTCTGCTTGTACAATTTTCCTTTGAAGTGCCTCTGCCGTTTGTTGATTTTTGTGCAGGTAATTATCAAGGTAAGTACCTATAAAATCGTTTATATACGTGCGAACGGTCGGCAATTTGCCACCCATATCGGTTGAGCCCAACTTGGTTTTGGTCTGGCTTTCAAAAACAGGTTCCATTACTTTGATGGAAACCGCAGATATGATTGATTTTCGAATATCCGATGCATCATAATTTTTTCCGTAAAAATCACGGACAGTTTTTACGATGGCTTCTCTAAAGGCAGATTGATGCGTACCGCCCTGCGTAGTATGTTGTCCGTTAACAAAAGAATGATATTCCTCACTATATTGAGTTTTGCTATGGGTCATGGCAACCTCAATATCATCACCTTTAAGGTGAATGATTGGATATAAAAAATCTTCTTGGTTGTTGTTGTCTTCCAACAAGTCCTTTAAACCATTTTCGGAATGGAACTTTTCTCCATTGAAAACGATGGTCAATCCAGGGTTTAGGTAGACATAGTTTTTGAGCATACGTTCCACATACTCGCTGCGATACTTATATTTTTTGAAGATGGACTCATCCGGTGTAAAACTTACCTTGGTTCCTTTTCTTCTGGATGATTCTTCCAAAAGTTCTTCGTTTACCAAGTTCCCTGTCTCAAATTCAGCGGATTTGGATTGTCCATCCCGGTTGGACTCCACCCTAAAATAAGTGGATAGTGCATTAACGGCCTTGGTACCTACACCGTTCAATCCCACGGATTTTTTAAAGGCACGGGTATCGTACTTCCCTCCTGTGTTCATTTTGGAAACAACGTCCACCACTTTTCCCAATGGAATTCCACGACCATAATCGCGAACATGTACCGTATTTTCCTTGATGTTGATTTCGATCGTCTTCCCTGCTCCCATCACAAATTCATCGATACAGTTATCGATTACTTCTTTTAGGAGAATATAGATGCCATCATCTGCAGAGGAACCGTCGCCCAATTTTCCAATGTACATCCCAGGGCGCATACGAATATGCTCCTTCCAATCCAGCGAACGGATATTATCCTCAGTATATTGGGTGTCTGCCATTAGTTAAGGGTTTATCCTTGCTAATATAAAATTTAGGAGCAAAAATAAAAGGGTGTACGGTAGAAAGTAATCAACAATGGAAAACAATAATTGTTAATATATATCAGGCTTTAGCCCGCTTTTTACCTTGGATAGACAGATAGGTCACTCCAAAAATGACAATCAACATTCCAACGAGCTGCCAATACGTAAGTTTTTCGTCCAAAAACACGAAGGCGAGCAAAATGGTAGAAATTGGACCCAAGCTTCCCAAAATTGAAAAATTGGACGCCCCCAATCGCTCAATGGCTGCCGAGACCAAAAAAGATGGAATCAAAGTAGCAAAAATGGCCATGGCCAAGCCGTATGCGTAAACGGGCCAAGGGTAATTCGCAAAGTCCCAGTTGCCCGCCACCAAATAATGTATCACAATACAGAAGGTGGACGCAATCATAGCGTAGCAGGTGAATCGAAGTACTCCGAATTTGGGAATCAGCCAACCACTACCTACCAAATAGGAGGCATAGGTGACGGCACTCAACAATACCAAAAATCCTCCCAACAATACTTTATTTCCGGCAACGTCCAACTCGTCCCAAAAAGTAATCAGTACCCCCACGTAGGTTACAAGAATGGCAATAAACTGTACTTGGGTAATCTTTTTCCTGAAAATCAACCAAGTAAGAAATACGACGATAGTAGGATATACAAATAGAATAATACGTTCTAATCCGGCCTTTATGTAATTCAATCCCAAAAAATCAAAATAGCTGGCCAAATAGTAGCCAACAAAACCAAAAAGAAAGAGCCACGCATAATCTGTTGGGACAATTTTTGCCTTAGCTGCCTTTTTCCGAATTAAAAAGAGGATGAAAATATAGAACGGTAGGGAAAACAACATCCGAAACAGCAGTAAATCGAGAGTGTCCACATCGTAACGGTAAGCTAATTTCACCATCACAGCTTTTGAGGAGAATAGCACCACTCCCAATACACCGTATAAAATTCCCAAACTCTTATTGGACATGGAACAAAGCTATTCCATGTTATTAAATTGGAAAACCTTAAATTGAAAGGATTACAATGCCCAGCGGTTAAACGTTGAATCTAAAGTGCATAACATCACCGTCTTTAACGATGTATTCTTTGCCCTCTACACGCATACGACCAGCCTCTTTTACCTTGGCTTCACTGCCATATTTTACGTAATCGTCATAAGCAATGACTTCGGCACGAATAAAGCCTTTTTCAAAATCGGTGTGGATAACGCCTGCGGCTTGCGGAGCAGTTGCACCAATAGGAATGGTCCAAGCTCGAACTTCCTTGACACCAGCTGTAAAATAGGTCTCTAAATCAAGTAATTTGTATGCGCCTCGAATCAATTTGGCGGAACCAGGTTCTGAAAGTCCCAAATCTTCCAAGAACATTTGGCGTTCTTCGTAAGTTTCAAGTTCAGTGATATCAGCTTCGGTACCCACTGCCAAAAAGATAACCTCGGCATTTTCATTTGCAACAGCTTCTTTCACCTTATCCACATATGCGTTGCCATCAACTGCTGCACCTTCGTCAACATTGCAAACGTACATTACAGGTTTGTCCGTGATCAATTGCAATGGTTTCACAAATTCTTCACGGTCGTCTTCGCTTACTCCAATAGCTCTAACGGATTTTCCAGCCTCCAAACCTTCTTTAAGTGCAGATAATACTGCCTCTTCTTTCTGTGCTTCCTTGTTGCCGGTTTTGGCGGCACGTTTTACCTTATCTAGCTTTTTCTCAACACTCTCCAAATCTTTAAGTTGCAATTCCATATCAATGGTTTCCTTGTCCCTGATTGGGTCCACGGAACCATCAACGTGCACTACATTATCATTATCAAAACAACGAAGTACGTGTAGAATGGCATCGGTTTCTCGGATATTTCCCAAAAACTGGTTACCAAGTCCCTCACCTTTACTGGCGCCTTTTACCAAACCAGCGATATCCACAATTTCCACAGTAGCTGGAAGAACACGCTCCGGATTTACCAATTCCTCCAATTTCTCCAAACGCTGGTCGGGTACGTTTACTACACCAATATTAGGTTCAATAGTACAAAATGGAAAGTTGGCACTTTGTGCCTTTGCGTTGGACAAACAGTTAAAAAGGGTTGATTTTCCTACGTTGGGTAATCCTACAATACCGGCTTTCATCTAATTCTTTGTGTTTTGAGGCTGCAAATATAAGTTGAAGTTTTGGTACTGGAGACCTAATACCCTTGAATCAATAGGTAAAGACCCATAAAAACCAAGGCTATAATCCCCAAAATGGCCACTAAAGACAATATACATCCCGCCTGTTTCCAAATACCGTTGTAAGCTTTCTCTTTTTCTTGCATAAAAAAACCCGAACCATTTAAAAGATTCGGGCTAAATTAAATGTTTTTTATTGCTTAACCATCAGGGTGCATAAACTTTTGCTTGCCCAATAGTTCGTCTTCCGTTTCTTCGTGATTCTCATCGGGCACACAACAATCGACCGGGCATACGGCCGCGCATTGAGGTTCCTCATGAAATCCTTGACACTCCGTGCATTTGTCTGGAACAATATAATAAAGCTCATCGCTAACAGGTTCTTGAACTTCATCAGCATTTACTTCCTTGCCGTTAGGCAAAACTACATCACCGTTCAGCGAAGTTCCATCGCTGTATCTCCATTCATCCGCACCTTCATAAATTGCAGTGTTCGGGCATTCTGGCTCGCAAGCACCACAATTTATGCACTCATCCGTTATAATAATTGCCATAATTTTCTTTTCCTTTTGGGCTGATTCTTATCAGCATGCTTACTTTTGACAAAAATAAACCCTAGTAAATTAGTGTACAAATTTAATGGCACCAGATACAAATACCATAGATGCTTTTGTTAAACTTGGAAAATACCTAACGGATTTTTGTGATAAATGTTATTCCGAGAATACCGAAGTCGATTCCGAATTGAAGCAAACCGTTGAGCAAGCGAGACACCACAATGGATGGTTTACGGAGGATAACATTTTATTTTCTCTTCAGCAATGGGGAGATTTGCTCACAGAAGAAAATCTCAATGAATGGTTGTCCAACTACAACTTTAATAAGGAAGACGAGCCAAAAACAGTAGGCATTGTGATGGCAGGTAACATCCCACTGGTTGGGTTTCACGACTTTTTATGCGTATTGCTTTCAGGAAATAAGGTATTGGCCAAGTTATCTTCCAACGATAAGGTTCTACTTCCCTATCTATCAAAATATTTGATTCAGCAGGAACCATCCCTTGCCAATAGAATTGAGTTCATAGATGGAAAAATGGAGAACTTCGATGCAGTCATCGCAACGGGCAGCAACAATACAAGCCGTTATTTTGAATATTATTTTGGCAACAAACCCAACATCATCCGAAAAAACAGAAATTCGGTTGCCGTACTTACCGGAAATGAAGCCGAAAAAGAACTAAAAGCACTCGGCGAAGATATTTTTAGGTACTATGGCTTAGGTTGCAGAAATGTGTCCAAGATATATGTACCAAAAGACTATGATTTTGATGCGTTGTTCAAAGCATTATATGATTACAAAGACATCATTCATCAACATAAATATGCCAACAACTACGATTACAACAAAGCAGTTTATTTGATGAGTGAATTCAAAATTTTGGATAATGGGTTTTTGGTTTTGAAGGAAGATGAAGCCCTCACCTCTCCCATTTCTGCATTGTTTTACTCCTATTATGATGACGAATCAAGTCTACGAGAGAAATTGGAAGAGCTTGATGAACAAATTCAATGTATTGTTTCCAGCAGAACATTGGAAAACGAAGTCAAATTCGGTGAAACCCAAAAGCCTAGTTTAAAAGACTACGCAGATGGAATTGACACTATGGAATTCCTGTTGAAACTTTAAGAAAATCCTAACCTTGGGAAACATTTTTAGATCCAACAATTTTTAAGACCTTTACTCCTTAAACTTAGGAAATGAAAAAGCATAATTTTAGCGCAGGCCCATGCATTTTACCCGCAGAGGTAATGCTAAAGGCCTCCGAAGCCGTTCAGGAGCTGGATGGTATTGGTCTTTCACTTATAGAAATATCCCATCGCAGCAAAGAGTTTGTCGCCATAATGGAAGAGGCTCGCTCGTTGGCCCTAGAGCTTTTGGGAATTGAGGGTAAAGGGTATCAAGCTTTGTTCCTCCAGGGTGGTGCGAGCATGCAATTTTTAATGACGGCCTTTAACCTGTTGGACAAAAAAGCGGGATATGTGAACACGGGAACGTGGAGCCAAAAGGCCATAAAAGAAGCTCGCTTGTTTGGCGATATAGTTGAAGTAGCATCTTCCCAAAAGGATAATTTTAAATATATCCCAAAGGGATTTGAGATTCCATCCGATTTGGATTATCTGCACCTTACCTCCAACAATACCATTTACGGAACACAATTCAAGGAATTTCCCAAAACCGATGTACCATTGGTGTGCGATATGAGTTCAGATATCTTTTCCAGACAGATGGACTTTTCGCAGTTTGATTTGATTTATGCAGGAGCACAAAAGAACATGGGGCCCGCTGGAACAACACTTGTAGTGGTAAAAGAGGATATATTGGGTAAAGTATCCAGAAAAATACCATCCATGATGGATTATTCCGTTCACGTGGCCAAAGACAGTATGTTCAATACGCCTCCTGTTTTTGCGGTTTATGTTTCCATGCTTACTATGCAATGGTTGAAAGATCTTGGTGGAATTGCTGCTATCGAGGAAATTAACGAACGTAAGGCCAACTTGATTTATTCTGAAATTGAACTCAATCCTGTTTTCTCTGGTTTTGCTGCCAAAGAAGACCGTTCCATTATGAATGCCACCTTTAACATCACTGATGACGAATTAAAAGATGTTTTTGATGAAATGTGCAAAGAGGCAGGAATTAACGGCATAAACGGGCATAGATCCGTTGGCGGTTATCGGGCTTCCATGTACAATGCATTGCCTTTAGAAAGTGTAGGCGTATTGGTGGATATAATGAGTGAACTCGAAAAGAAAGGATAAATTAATGGCGAAGATTTTAGCTAACGATGGAATTGCCCAATCGGGATTAGAACTTCTCGAAAAAGAAGGTTTCGAAGTCAAAAACACAAGGGTTGCCCAAGAGCAATTGGCAAACTATATCAATAAAAATAAAATTGAAGGACTTTTGGTGCGTAGTGCTACCAAAGTTGACAAAAAGTTAATCGATGACTGCCCAAGCTTAAAATTGATTGGACGCGGTGGTGTTGGTTTGGATAATATTGATGTAAAATATGCCGAATCCAAAGGTATCAATGTATTCAATACTCCCGAAGCTTCTTCAGAATCGGTGGCAGAACTGGTTTTCGCACATTTGCTCAACGGTGTTCGGTTTCTGCACGATGCCAACAGAAATATGCCTTTGGAAGGTGACAGTCAATTCAAACAACTTAAGAAGAGCTATGCTGGGGGTGTTGAACTTCGTGGAAAAACCTTGGGAATTGTTGGTTTTGGGAGAATTGGACAGGCCACAGCTAAAATGGCACTGGCTATGGGCATGGAAGTCATGTTCACTGACCATCATACAAAAGAGACTACTTTGACGCTTTCCTTTTTTGATGGACAATCCATTGATTTTAAATTACAAAGCAGCGATTTAAAGGAAGTACTAGCTAATTCAGATTTTGTGAGTTTGCATGTACCATCCCAAGAGAAGTATATAATCGGCAAAACAGAGATTGCACTTATGAAGCCCGGCGCTGGTATCATCAACACATCGCGAGGTGGTGTGTTGGATGAAGTGGCATTGGTTGAGGCTTTGGATACAGACCATCTCTCCTTTGCCGGACTGGATGTCTATGAATCTGAACCCAATCCAGAAATCAAAATATTGATGAACCCCAAAATTTCGTTAAGCCCCCATGTGGGTGGTTCCACCGTCGAAGCACAAGAGCGTATTGGTGTAGAATTGGCCCAAAAGGTTGTCAAATCGCTAAAGCGGTAGGTTTTCTAAATGTAAACAATGATTCAAAACCTACTTTTTTGTACATTGTAATTTTAACCTTAACACTAACACACAATGTCAGGATTATTAGATTTGATCAACAGCCCCATGGGCAAACAGTTGGTCAGTGGTGTCGCTGGACAAACAGGACAACCCGAAAATAAAACAGCAGAAGTTTTAAGCATGGCCATGCCACTATTAATGGGAGCCATGAAAAAAAATGCATCCACACCGGGAGGTGCACAGGGGCTTATGGATGCCCTATCTTCCAAACACGATGGTGGTATCCTAGATAATCTGGGAGGCCTTTTTGGCGGTGGTGTGGACCAAAATGTAATGGACGACGGAGCGGGAATTCTCAGCCATGTACTAGGGTCTAAACAGCCTCAAGTTGAAAATGCTTTAAGTTCCAAATCGGGAATCGACGCAGGTTCAATTGCTCAAATATTAAAAATTGCAGCCCCAATCCTTTTAGGATATCTGGGAAAACAAACAAGACAGCAAAACGTGAGCAGCCCAGATGGACTTAACGGTTTGTTAGGTGGGCTAATGGGCGGCAATAAAGCAGCAGCTAAACAACAATCCTTAGTTGAAAGCTTTTTGGATAGTGACGGCGATGGCAGTGTTATTGATGATTTGGCAGGAATGGTATTAAATGGCGGAGGTCAGAAAAAGAGTGGCCTGGGCGGAATGCTAGGTGGACTTTTCGGAAAATAAATAACCAGCTTAACAATATTTAACAGAGCCACTTGATTTTACAAGTGGCTTTTTTTTGTATTTTAAGATTATGAAAAAGAAACTATTTAATCCAGTGTTGTTTTGCCTAACACTTTGTGTTGTCCAAATTTCTTGTACTTCTCAAAAAGCGACCTTGGAGGTGACCAACGAAGAAAAGGAAGTGTTCCAATCAAACGATGATGAACCCGTAGAAATTTCGGATGATGAAACCGAATATGAAATCATTATTATTGAACCTGGTTTTTATACCTGGTTAAATTCCATTGCAAGACCTGAAGGTTATTATTCCCAATCTTTCTTGGAAAACCGAAACGCAATTATGGTAATTACTTGGAACCAGAGAGTATTGCAGCCTAACAGATTCAATCCCAATTTGTACGAAATGCAAATCAATTATGATCCCAGTATTGATTATGGCTACGAAGTGAATTACAAGCTCTATAATTATTTCATTTATTTTCAGCGAAAGTACAAACAGCGTTTGGGGCCTTTCATTCCCAGGATTTAATGTGCTATTTTTGCATTAATTAAATCGAAAAATGCAAAAACTAAAACAGCGTTGGGAAATCCAGAAGAGCTGGCAGCTTATATTTCCTTTTTTGGGTGCTGCATTAACCCTATTAACATCCTACTTCATATCTCAAGGCTTTATAAATGCTTTTGGTTTTAATGGGCACCACTACAAATGGCTCATTCTTATTCTAATCATACCCGTTCTCTATATTTTATTCATAAAATTTTTCATTTGGTGTTTCAAAAAAGTGGAAAACAGATGGAAAGTGGATTACAAATGGGAAATGATTGCCATTTTTATTGTGTTTGCCTTGACGGGAAGTGCTGCAGGTAAATTGGCCGGTCCATTGGTTCATTGGATAGGGTTGGATAATGATAACATACCTGGAGTGATCTTTTGGACAGTCAGAATTTTATTGATTTTTCCCATCTATCAAATCCTCCTTGTTTTTATAGGCTGGTTGTTCGGTCAGTATGAATTTTTCTGGAATTTTGAAAAAAAAATGCTGAAACGTCTGGGTTTAGGGACATTCCTTAGATAGTTTATAGTTTTTTTAACATATAAAGTAGGTAGACCTTGGTTACTTTTGCGGTAGTATGATGACTTCTTTTCATAAAAGCATACTTATTTTAAGTTCCCTATTGATGACCACTGCTATCCTAGCTCCTTCGGTCATAAAATTGGGGCATGCGTTATATGGGCATAGTCAAGAAGAGAAATGTATAGCATACGGTACAAATCATATTCACGACGGTAATCTAGATTGTGATTTTCATGATTTTACCCTCGCCAACAAAGTACTTTTTAATTCTTCTTTTACTTACGTTCCGGTTGAAATACCTGAGATAAGGTATACAACCAACATCTACACATTTATTTATAAACCCAAAGAAGTTTCTTTCCGAGCTTTACGGGGTCCCCCATCTGTTTCATAGTTAGATTGATTTAAGATTTTTTAAACCATTTATTTTTTACAATGAAACAATATTATATTTCAATGCTTTTGGCATTGGTTCCCTTACTTACATTTTCCCAAAATACATTAACTGGTAAAATAACGGACTCCGAAAGTGGAGAACCTTTAGAGCAAGTATCGGTTTATATTCCCCAACTTGAAAATGGAACAGTAACAGATCAAGACGGAAATTACTCCCTAAATAACCTGCCGGAAGGAAGTTATAAACTGGTAATCTCTTATATAGGGTTTGAAACATATTCCACTTCTTATGAAATCAATGCTGGAAGTAACCAATTTGATTATAAAATGGTGCCTTCTGTAATTGAAATGGATGAAATCGTTCTTTCCACCCCGTTTCACAAATTACAACGTGAAAATGTTATGAAAGTGGAACAAAAATCCATGGAAGAACTAAAACAACAAGGAGGTATTACACTTTCTGAAGGAATTACAAATATTCCAGGTGTTTCTTCTGTCTCAACAGGTGTCGGGATTGGAAAACCTGTTATCCGTGGTTTGAGCTTTAACCGTGTTTTGGTTTATACGCAAGGTGTGCGTTTGGAAAACCAACAATATGGTGGCGAACATGGACTTGGTATCAACGACGCGGGAATTTCTAGCGTAGAGGTTATAAAAGGCCCAGCATCTTTATTGTATGGTTCAGATGCATTGGGCGGTGTATTGTACTTGAATCCTGAAAAATTTGAATCAGCTGGTGAAACTTCCGGTGATGTGAACATGAGATATTTCACCAATACCCTAGGTTATAATGCCAATGCCGGCTTTAAGACCTCTGGAGATAAATTAAAATTTTTGGTGCGTGGTGCCTACGCCTCCAATGCAGATTATGAAACTGGAGACGGAACAAGCGTTACAAACACTAGGTTCAACGAGGCCGATTTAAAAACAGGGTTAGCTTACCAAGCTTCTACATTTAAAACGGAGCTTCGGTACAACTACAATACTTCAGAGCTTGGTATACCTGAAGAGATTGGGGTGCAGAACAACGATCGTGACCCTTTGGAACCCTACCAAGAACTTTCTACCCATATTTTGAGTTCTAAAAACAACATCTTTTTTAAAAAATCCAGTTTGGAGGCCACCTTTGGTTACACCGTAAACAATAGGAAAGAGTTTGAAGAGCATCACCACGAGGAACATGAAGGCGAAGAGCATATGGAAGAGGAAGGGGAAGAAGGAGCAGCATTGGACATGCGATTAAGTACCTTCAATTATAACCTTCAATTTAACCCGCAATGGGGGAAAATGACCACCATATTTGGAATACAGGGTATGCATCAAAAAAATGAAAACTTTGGTGAAGAAGTATTGGTTCCCGATGCCATTACCAATGATTTTGGAGTTTTGGCCACTTCGCATATCCATTTTGACAAGAGTGATCTTCAAATTGGTTTGCGTTATGACCTAAGGTCCATCAATGGCGAAGAAAGTGGTATTGAAGGAGATGAAGAATATATTCCTGCTTTGAGTAAAGATTTTAACAGTTTTAATGCTGCTGTAGGGTATCGCATGGACCTTACACAGAGCATTATAGGACGTTTAAATTTTGCTACAGGCTTCAGGGCTCCCAACTTATCTGAATTATCGTCCAATGGATTGCACAGTGGTGCCAACCGAGTTGAAATTGGAAATCCTGATTTGGATAGTGAACAAAACTTCCAGATAGATTTGGCTTTGGAGTATGGAAACAAACATATTGAAGCTTATGTCAATACTTTCTATAATATTGTAAATGACTATATCTATTTGGAACCGACCGGAGAATTTAGGGAATTGGACCCAATTTATGACTTCCAACAACAAAATGCGATTTTGTACGGTGGTGAATTTGGATTCCACTTACACCCCCATCCCATAGATTGGCTTCATCTGGAGAGCAGCTACGACATTGTTTTTGGTGAGTTGGAGGATAATTCCAACCTACCGTTGATTCCAGCTAACCGTTGGACAAACACTTTTCGTGTAGAGTGGAACAAAAAAAATCAAGATTATAAATGCTATGCCTTCGTAACACTTCAAACTTATTTTGACCAAAATAAAGTTGGCGATTTTGAAACGAAGACCTCAAGATATAACTTATTTAATGTAGGTGTTGGTGGTGATATGAAAATCTTTAATCAGAAAGTGGGTTACTCTATTACCGGAAATAACCTTTTTGACAAGAATTATATCTCACACTTATCTCGATTAAAAGCGGATGGCATAGCCAACATAGGAAGAAATATTTCTTTCAATTTGAATGTTCCGTTGTAAAAAACAGTAGTGGATATTAATCTGAAATTCGTCAATTCGAGTGATTTTTGAGTAAAGCGAAGAAATTTTATCGAGAATTAGAATTTCAACTTCAAAGAACTTGTTCTCGACCTACCTGCCGGTAGGCAGCTACTTTTGAAAAAATCGAATGGACGTTCTTTCTACGTTAATCAGAATAAAATCAAGGTCAATCTATTGCAGGTTGACCTTTTTTCTTGCGTAATAGATAGATGTAAATCCAGGTAAGGGTAAACGTAGGAATTACATCCAGACCAGGGACCAATTCCTCTGTAAAAGTAATGAGACCGGCAGCCTGCCCTACCCTGCCCTTATATAATCGTGTCATAAGCCATCCTGCCAAAGGGGCCCAGATTACATCGGAAAATTCTCCTATTCCTGGAATAGCAAAGGATAACATCCCAATGGCATCAAATAGTAATCCCAAAAAAAGGTTACGATATTTATTGTCTTTTTCTTCTGCCATGAAGGAAAAATAGCAATTCCCGCTTAATTGGAAAAGTTGTTTAAGACAAATCGGCGCTAATTAGCTTTAAAAACTCGTTTCTGGTCTCGATTTTCTCAAACTGACCTCTAAAGCCTGAGGTTGTTGTAACTGAATTTTGTTTTTGAACACCGCGCATCATCATGCACATGTGGGCAGCTTCTATCACAACGGCTACTCCTTTCGGTTTTAGTGTGTTGTTGATACATTCCAAAATATTATGAGTCAGCCGTTCTTGTACCTGCAATCTGCGGGCAAATACGTCCACCACACGTGGAATTTTGCTCAAACCAACAATATGCCCGTTTGGAATATAAGCCACATGCGCTTTTCCGAAAAAGGGAAGCATATGATGCTCACATAGCGAGTAAAGTTCAATATCCTTGATAATGACCATATCGTCGTAACTTTCCTCGAACATGGCCCCTTTTAGAATTTCCTCCGCATCTTGCTTATAACCCTGCGTAAGAAAAAGCATAGCTTTGGCTGCCCGCTCTGGGGTTTTGACCAATCCATCACGGGTAACATCTTCCCCTATATCATCCACAATTTTAGTGAAATGGGTTTTTACCTCATTGGTAATTTCAATATTGTACTCTTCGAGGTTTCTATATGGTGCCATTTTTTAGCTTTTTTGAAAAATGTTTGTTCAATTTTTTGATCTTGGGATCAATAATGAATTGGCAATACGGTTGTTGCCTATGTTCGTTATAGTAATCGTGGTGTTCTTCTTCTGCCAAATAAAAGGGTTTTTCTTGAGATATGGCAGTTACAATGGAAGAATCGAATACTTTTTCTTGCTCCAAAAGTTGGATAATATCCTCCGCCAATTTCTTTTGTTCTGGTGTGGTATAAAATATCTCACTACGATATTGGGTGCCAACATCATTTCCTTGTCGATTCAAGGTTGTAGGGTCGTGCGTAGCAAAAAACACTTCCAATAATTCTGCATAAGATACTTGTGAGGCATCAAAAGTTATTTTAATTGCCTCCGCATGGCCCGTACGTCCGGTACATATTTCTCGGTATGCCGGATTTTTAATATTTCCACCTGTATAGCCCGAAACTACTTCCTCTACACCATTAAGTCTTTGAAATACAGCTTCTGTACACCAAAAGCAACCTCCGGCGAAAATTGCCGTTTCCAATTTTAAATTATTTTGTTTATTCATTTTGATGCAAAATTAAACAATATTTGATTGAGAAAATTATTTAAAACAACTATTTATATGATTGCTTGGTCGAAATTGCAGCATCAAACTTATTTATATCTTTTCTTGATATTTTTCGTTTTGCTCAAAATGACACATGGATACTTAGTGAAAATTTGTGGAATTCGTGTCAAAACCCCCATCTTTGCGATACAACTGTAATGATTATCTTCGACCAGCGAAGTTGTACTTATGATAAAGGCCACAAATATTCAAAAAAGTTACGGAGACCTCAAGGTTTTACAAGGAGTTGATTTAGAAATAGAAAAAGGTGAAGTTGTTTCCATTGTTGGTGCCTCAGGTGCAGGAAAAACCACTTTGTTGCAAATTTTAGGAACCTTGGACACCCCAACCAATAAGGGCGAAAGCACACTTTTAATAAACAATACCGACGTAAACCAGCTCAACGATAAGAATTTGGCGAAGTTCCGAAACGAGCATATCGGTTTTATATTCCAGTTTCACCAGTTGTTGCCCGAATTTACGGCTTTGGAGAACGTTTGCATACCTGCTTTTATCAAAAAAACACCACGAGCCGATGCAGAAAAGCGTGCCAAGGAATTGTTGGACTTTTTAGGGTTGAAAGACCGTTACGATCATAAACCCAATGCCCTTTCTGGAGGTGAACAGCAACGTGTTGCCGTAGCCCGTTCCTTGATGAACAACCCATCCGTGGTTTTAGCGGATGAGCCCAGCGGAAACTTGGATTCCGAAAGTGCGGACAATCTGCACAAACTGTTCTTTCAACTGCGCGACGAATTTGGACAGACCTTTGTTTTGGTGACACACAACCTTGAGTTGGCCGATATGGCTGACCGTAAGCTGACTATGGTGGATGGTTTAATTGTTTCCAAAGACTGATATGACCAAAACAGAACTCAAAGAGTTTTTGGATGCCAAGGTGTTGGAGTACAATCACCCCAAGTTTTTGGAGAGTGACCCCATACAGATTCCACATCAATTTACCCGGAAAGAAGATATCGAAATCAGCGCATTTTTATCGGCAACCATTGCTTGGGGGAATCGCAAGAGTATCGTTAACAATGCCACCAAGTTGATGAACCTGATGGACAATGTACCCTACAACTTTGTAATGAACCATACCGAAGATGATTTGGAAAAGCTCTCGTCTTTTGTGCACCGTACCTTTAATGGGATTGATCTTGGTTACTTTTTAACCAGTCTGCAAAATATCTATAAAAATCATGGTGGTTTAGAGGCTGTTTTTAGTAAACACCAAAGCAAAGATTCCATGCAGCCTGCCATTTCCAAATTCAAGGAAGTATTTTTTGAACTACCGCATCAAACCCGTACCCAAAAACATGTTTCCGACCCTAACAAAGGTTCTGCTGCCAAGCGGATCAATATGTTTTTACGTTGGATGGTCCGCGACAACAACACAGGAGTGGATTTTGGACTTTGGAAAAACATTGAACCCGCGAAGCTCTCCTGCCCTTTGGATGTGCACTCGGGTAATGTGGCACGGAAACTAAAATTGATTAAACGCAAACAGAACGATGCAAAAGCATTAAAGGAGCTGGATAAAAATCTCCGAAAACTGGACGCAGCCGACCCCGTGAAATATGATTTTGCGCTATTTGGTTTGGGAGTTTTTGAAAAGTTTTAAGTAACTCTTTTTTACCTTTTTCAAAGAAGTGTAAAAATCTAGTATCTTGTAAGTCTTGTAGATATCTGATTAAGAATCATATACCAATTTCACTTTAAACCAAAACCATGAGTAATCGACCAACAACAGGCGTAACTAAAATAGTTATGCTTTTTATTCTTAGCGTATTTTTTAATTTCCTTGCGCAAGGACAAGGATTCGAAGGTTATTACCAATCGTCTGCCCTTTATAACAACACCATTATTTTTGCTGCAGAAGGTGATCTTTGGACAGTTCCGTTATCCGGTGGCTTAGCACGTAGGCTTACCACCCACGCCGAAGAAGAAAGATTCCCAACCATATCTCCAGACGGAAAAACAATTGCTTTTTCTGCGAGTTATGAAGGCCCAACAGAAATTTATACCATGCCTATAGCAGGAGGCTTGCCTACAAGGTGGACCTATGAAGGTGACGCTTCTATCGCAACCACTTGGACGCCCGATGGTAAATTGGTTTATGCAACAAGAGCGTACTCAAAGGTTCCTGATAATCAAATTGTAACCATAGATTTAGAATCTAAAGAAAAGTATAGAATCCCACTTTCACAAGCTAGTGAAGCTACTTTTGACCAATTAGGTAATACAATTTATTTTGTTAGGCCTGCATTCCATAGAAATGTAACCAAAAGATATAAAGGAGGAACGGCAAGGCAAATTTGGAAGTTTACCCAAGGAGCACAAGAAGCCCTTAAATTGACATCCGATTATCTCGGTGAAAGTCATCATCCTAACTGGTTTTCGGGAAGAATTTACTTTATTTCCGATAGAGATGGCATCATGAATATTTGGTCCATGGACGAAAATGGAAGAGGCCTTCAGCAACATACCGATCATAAAGATTTTGATGTGCGCTCCATGAGTATTTCAAACGGACAAATAGTTTATCAAATCGGCGCTGATCTATGGCTTTATAATATTGATTCAAAGCAAAATCATAAAATCGATATTACTTTGGCTTCTGATCTAGATCAGTTAAGGGAAAAGTGGGATGACAACCCTGCTAAATATATTACCTCTGTTCATCCAGACCCCAAAGGCAACAGCATTGCTATTACCGCTAGAGGCAGAATTTTTGTAGCTCCTGTTAAATCTGGTCGATTTATCTCTTTTACAGAAAAGAAAGAAGTTAGATTCCGGGATGCGGTATTTTCTTCCGATGGCTCAAAAATTTATTCTTTATCGGATGAAACTGGTGAATTTGAATTTGTGAGTATTCCAGCAGATGGAATAGGCAAAGAAAGTATCATCACAAAAGATGGTGAAATACTACGTTACAAAGGTGTGCCCTCTCCCGATGGAAAGTGGATCGCCTATGATGACCTTGCAAATAATATGTACGTACTCAATATATCAAATGGAGCTAGTAAAAAGATTTCCACCAACCAAGAAGGTATTGGTGATTTTTCTTGGTCTCCAGATAGTAAATGGTTGTCATTTGTTCAGTATGCCTCAAATACCATGGCACAAATCAAAGTGTACAATGTAGATAATGAAGATTCCTTTGACCTTACGACAGATAGGGCCAATAGTTTAAATCCAAGATGGAGTCCAGATGGCAAATTTATTTATTTCCTATCTGACAGAAACTTCACCTCATTGGTAAGAAGTCCATGGGGTACCAGGCAGCCAGAGCCTTATTTTGATGCAAGTGAGAAAGTGTACCATGTTGCACTAAAAAATGGAACTCGTTCCCCTTTTCGAGAAGAAGATGAACTTGCTAAATTGAATACTAAAAAAGAGGATTCATCCAAGTCCGATAAGGGAAACAAAAATGAAGATGCAGATGGGAAGGTTGCAGTTGTTATTGACCAGGAAGGTATTCAACAGCGAATTATAGAAGTCCCCGTAAAACCTGGAAACTACTCTGGATTAGAAGTGAATAAAAATGCACTCTATTTAATTTCCAATGAAACGGGGGTCGATGCCAAGAGAAATTTGTCGGTTGTAAAAATTGGCAACGAAGACGTAAAAATCAAAACTATGATTGGTGATGTTAATGGGTTTGAACTTACTGGAGATGGAGAAAAAATTTTAGTTAGAAAAGGGCAAGGTTATTATATGATTGATGCTGGAACCAATGAGGTGAGTGATTTATCCAAAAATAAAATCGATTTGAGCGGCTGGAAATTTCCTATAACACCTAGAGAGGATTGGAAGCAAATTTTTACCGATGCTTGGCGTATGGAACGAGATTACTTTTATGATAAAAATATGCATGGTGTAGATTGGAATGCAATGCATGCCAAATATTTACCACTTGTGGATCGCATAACCACCCGAAATGAGCTTTCCGATCTAATTGGAAGATTTGTCGGCGAACTATCAGCACTTCATACCAGTGTAAGAGGTGGTGATTTAAGGCAAGATGAAAATAACATTTCTGCCGCGAGTCTAGGTGCCGTATATAGCAGAGATGAAAAGAACAAAGGTTTTAGAATAGATTACATATATAAGGCCGATCCAGATTATCCCGATGAGAAATCCCCACTGGACGACCCCTATCTAGATGTGCAGAATGGTGATATTATCACCAAAGTGAATGGTGTTGATGCATTATCAGCCTTGGATATTGGTGAATTACTAAGAAATCAAGCAGGTAAACAGGTAAGGTTAACGCTGTTACGGGGCAAGGTGTCTAAAGATGTTATCGTAAAACCCATACGAAATGAATATAATCTACGCTATCGCGATTGGGAGTATGGCAAGCGCCTTGAAGTGGAAAATAAGGGAAATGACCAAATTGGTTATCTTCATTTAAGGGCTATGACAGCCAATGATATCAATCAATTTTATCGAGAATTCTATCCAGTATTCAATAAAAAAGGATTGATTATAGATGTACGATACAACTTTGGAGGTAATATTGATAGTTTCATTTTAGAGAAATTATTGAGAAAAGCTTGGATGTATTGGAAAGGACGTTCCGGTGAACCTTATTGGAACATGCCCTATGCATTTAGAGGTCATATTGTAGTTCTTGTAAACGAAAACACGTACTCCGATGGAGAGGCTTTTGCTGATGGTTTTAAAAAATTAGGATTGGGCACAACTATTGGAACAAGAACCTGGGGTGGTGAGATATGGCTCAATAGCAGTAATAGATTAAGTGATAACGGGTATGCAAGAGCTCCTATGATGGGTGTGTACAGTGAAGATGGCGAATGGTTGATTGAGGGATATGGTTTTGTTCCGGACGTTGAAGTGGATAATCTCCCACATGCCACATTTAACGGCAAAGATGCACAACTTGACAGAGCTATAGAACATTTGCAGAAATTGATCAAAGAAGATCCACGCGATGTTCCTGCTGTACCAGCTTATCCAGACAAGTCTTTTGAAAACAATAAAAAGTAGGAGCTAAAAATTTGGCTTCGGAGTTTTTAAAAAGTTTTAGTCCATATATTCTGCTTTTTACATTTGAAATGTATGGAAATCCGCAATCTTGTTAAAACAATTAATTGGTGTATTGCTAATGAAAATTTATCTAAAACTATTTTGCTTGCTTACCTTAATTGGTTGCAGGATGGATGTCCATAAGAAAGAAACAGAAGAAATCTCCAACCAAGAAGAAGTTACTCACATAACCATATCTCGGGATGATTACTACAACAAATTATATGGTTTTTGGTTGGGACAATGCATTGCCAATTGGACTGGATTGGTGACGGAAATGGATAAAATTGGAAATATCGGGAAAATTAAAACCGGAGACTTCTATACCCACGAAGATTGGGGTAGGCCCGATCAGCCCAGCATTTGGGGAGAAGGAGTGCCGAGTGATCTTTCCCCCGCCATTAATTTTGTATTTAGAGATTCCACGGAGATTTGGGGTTCGGATGATGATACGGATATCGAATATATGTACCAGCATCTTCTTTTTACCAACAAAACCAATATCCTATCGCCAAAGCAAATACGTGATGGATGGTTAAAACACATCAAATCTGAAGAAGAAAACTTCTTATGGGTATCCAACCAAAAAGCATTTGATTTGATGAAGGAGGGAGTTTTGCCTCCAGGGACAGGAAACCCCAAAAACAATGAGCATTTTGAAATGATCGATGCGCAATTAACAACCGAAATATTTGGCTTGTTAGCTCCTGCCAGACCGGACATAGCTCTAAAAATGGCCAGTTTGCCCATTAAAACAACAGCTAGGGAAGAGTCTGAAGATATATCAAAGTTTTATGTTGCTATGCACTCCTTAGCTTCTTTGGTTGATAAGGAGAAAACTATGGACGAGCAAATCAATTGGATGGCCAACCAAGCAAGAGAAGTGCTTCCGAACGATTCCTACCCAGCTAAGATGTTTGATTATACCAAAAAATTATACAATTCCGGTATTCCTTGGGAGCAAACACGAGATTCCATTTATGTAAGATATCAGGTGAACCAAGAGGATGGTTACGATATAACTTCCAAAGATTTGTATTGCAATGGTTGTTTTGCGGCAGGCATTAATTATGCTGCAAGTTTGGTAAGCCTGTTTTATGGTAAAGGAGACATCAAACAAACCATAAAAATTGGAGCTTTAACAGGCTGGGATTCTGATAATCCAACTGCGACTTGGGGTGGTTTGTTGGGTTTTATGATAGGGAAAAATGGCGTGGAAGAAGCTTTTGGAAGGAAATTTTCCAACAGATACAACATTCACAGAACCAGACAGAATTTCCCTAAAAACGGTATGGACACTTTTGAAAATATGGCAGAAAAAGGGCTAACTATTATTGATCGTGTTGTTACCGAAGAAATGGGAGGAACGGTTGATTTAAATAAAAATATCTGGAGGATTCCACTAAAACCTTGAATTAAGGAATACCATCCTCCAAACCCAAAATCAGGTTTAAAATCCAAGGCAACAATTTATCTAAGGTTTTCAATAAATTTGCTTTATCATAATTATTAAACAGACACCGTATTTTCACTCATCCACACATAAATAATTGATTTACATATAAGTTTTTTCAATTAAATCGTAAAATAGTTTAACTTGACCAACACTGGAATTTTATCCGAAGACAATGCCTTTTTGGTGAATTTAAAAAACCACTAACCTGAACCAACCAATGAAAAATTATCTGATTCTCTCCCTCCTTTTTATGACTATTACTTTGGGGTATGGTCAAACTGATAAACGCCTAAGAAATATTGAAAAGGAATTCGAAGAAATTCTTGAAGTAACAAAAGCTCCAGGATTTGCCGTTGCAATTGTAGAAGGAAACAAAACCATCTATGCCAAGGGATTTGGTTATAGTGACCTGGAAAACAAAATTGCTATGGATGAAAATACATTACTGGCCATAGGATCATGTTCCAAAGCATTTACCAGTTCTATTTTAGGGCAATTAAGAAATGATGGCGAGTTATCCTTTACCGATAGCCCAATTGATTATGTTCCTCAGTTGAGATTCTACAACGACGAATTGAACAATGGTATTAACATACGCGACTTAATGAGCCATCAAACGGGAATACCTCGGCACGATGGGTCTTGGTATTTGTTTCCAAGCTATAATCGAGACAGTTTGCTGCAACGTATCGAATATCATGAACCATTCACAGGTTTAAGGCAAAAGTGGCACTACAACAACTTTATGTTTTTGATTCAAGGTGTAATTGCAGAGAAGATTACCGGAAAATCTTGGGAAGAAAATATAAAAGAACGATTTTTTGCGCCGTTACAAATGCAACGCTCCAATGCTTCCATTGATGAACTTGAAAAAAGTACCAATGTCGCATTTGGATACGAATTGCACAAGGATAGCATTGTTAGAAAAATGGATTACTATCGAATAGCGGGAATGGCACCGGCAGGCAGCATCAATAGCAGTGTATCGGAAATGGCCAATTGGCTAAAGGTTTGGATCAACAATGGTAAATTCAAGGATTCTACCATTTTACCGGAAAATTATGTAAAAGAAGCCATTAGCTCACAAGCGGTTATTGCTCCTAGTTTTCCTACTAAAGAAAATCCGGATATGTTTTTGGCCAATTACGGCTATGGCTGGATGGTAACTTCGTATCGAGGTCATTATCGAGTGGAACATGGAGGCAATATCGATGGGTTTTCAGCGAGCACAGCCTTTTTCCCAAGCGATAGTCTAGGTATTGTTGTCTTGAGCAATCAAAATGGTTCCTCTGTGCCAAGTTTGATTAGAAATACGATAGCTGACCGGATGTTGAGTGTAAATAAAACAGATTGGGCCGATTACTTTGTAGATCAAAAAGAAAAGCAAAAAGAAGCCAAAGCTGGAGGAGAGAAAGCATCGGATTCTACAGTGATAAAAAACACTGCACCTTCCCACGATTTAAGTGCCTACACGGGAAACTATAACAATGAAGGCTACGGACGTTTTGATATTTCTTTAAAGGCCGATTCGCTATTTGCGAATTTCAAACGCATCAAATTTTACTTAAAACATGTTCATTATGATGTTTTTGAGCCCCAAGAGGTTACTCCATACGGTATTGAGGAATTTGATGAGCTACCTTTAAAACTCAATTTCAATACCAATGATGATGGGGAAATAGCATCAGTAAAAATAAAACTTGAAGCATCGCTCAAGGACCCCATTGTTTTTACGCATGAACCCAAGGTAATAGATGTTGATGTGTCGGATTTACAAAAATATGAAGGTGAATATGAGCTTTCGGGGATTGTGATAAAAGTGTATATCAAAGGCGAAGGCTTATATATGTTAGTGCCTGGACAGCCAGAATATAACCTATTGGCTTCTGAAGCAGATGCATTTATCATAAAAGGATTGGATGGTTACAAAACCAGATTCAGAGCACCCAAGAATGATTCAATGACAGAACTTGTCTTGATCCAACCAAATGGAACCTTTGTGGCCAAAAGAAAATAATCATCCTCCAAACCCAAAACCAGGTTCAAAATCCAAGGCAATGGTCTTACCACCGTTCGCAATGGATTTGTAGATAGCTTCCACAATCATCATATCGCGTTTGCCCATTTCACCAGGGGCTTTGTTGGGTTCTCCGAACAACACATGTCTCGCAAAATCGTCCATTTGTAGCTTTTGCTGGCTCTCGTGTGGAAATTCAATGGTATCCCCTCTTGAAGTTTCACCACTTAATGGACCATAATTGTTGGCAGGTTGCAATTGAAACCATCCCGAAGACCCCGAAACATACATTGCATTCGCATTAAAATTGTGTGAGGTGGAAATATTCCCTACTGCCCCACTCGGGAATTCGAATTGAGCAGTAATGGTTTCGTCGGTATCCTTAAAATACTCTGGTCGAGTGCTAAATTCCTGTGCAGTGACCGAAATTGGGTTTTCGCCCGTACCATAAATGGTACTTTGTACGGCGTACACGCCCATATTCATCAAGGCACCACCACCAGATAGCTTCTTGTTCAATCGCCATTGGTCCGGGTTGCCCGCAGAGCGATAAGCAGCATCGGCAGATACGAATAAGATATCGCCAAATGTTTTTTCCTTCACATATTCCTTAACCTGCTGCGTGTAGGGTTCGGAATGTAAGCGATAGCCCATACCGAGTTTTACCCCAGCTTTATTGCACGCATTAATAATGGCATCGCACTCGGCCACACTAATGCCCATGGGTTTTTCACAGATTACATGCTTGCCCGCTTTGGCCGCTCGAACACAAAACTCGGCATGCATACTGTTGGGGAGCACTACGTATACCACATCAATGTCCTGGTTGTTGGTGACATCATCAAAATTTTGATAGTTGTAGATATTCTTCTCAGGAATCCCATATTTATCCGACCAGATTTTCTCTTTTTCAGGTGTTCCCGTCACAATTCCAGCCAAATAACAATGTTGGGTATCTTGCAAAGCAGGAGCCAACTGGTAGGTACTATAACTGCCCAGTCCCACTAAGGCAATGCCCAATTTCTTTTTGTCCTGATTGGCACCCATGGCACAGGCAAATGGCAATGACGATAACAATGTGGCTCCTCCTATTCCTTTTGCGGTTAGATTATTAAAATTTCTTCGGGTAAGACTTTTCATGAGATATAGATTTAGTGAGTACATTTAAAAATAAGAATTATACCTCAATCCTGTTTCGATTATCGGATTTACAATTCTTTTAACAAGGTAAGAACTTTCAAATTCCCTATTTTTATGGATTAGACTAATTCAACCAAATAAAAATGAAAAAACTCTTACTGTTAGGCATTGCGCTATGCTCTTCATTGGCCTTTGCTCAAAAACGTAAATTACCTGTCGACACTACAATTACAACCCAACATGCGGTAACAATCAATGGTTCACGAATTGATTACACTGCAACCACCGGAACACAACCGGTTTGGGATGAATTGGGAGAACCAATTGCATCCTTGCACTACACGTATTACACTAAAAACGGTGTGAAAGACAGAGCATCCAGACCTTTATTGATTTCTTTTAACGGAGGTCCAGGTTCTGGTTCCGTTTGGATGCACTTGGCCTACACAGGTCCGAGAATCCTTAAAATTGATGATGAGGGTTATCCCGTACAACCTTACGGCGTTAAGGAAAATCCATATTCCGTGTTGGACGTAACCGATATTGTGTATGTAAACCCAGTAAATACGGGGTATTCCCGCACTATTCCTGAAACAGGAAAAGAAGTGGACCGTAAAAAATTCTTCGGAATCAATGCCGATACCAAATATTTGGCCGAATGGCTGAACACTTTCGTTTCCAGAAACAACCGATGGAACTCCCCAAAATATATTGTGGGTGAAAGCTATGGAGGTACCCGTGTTATGGGGCTTTCGTTAGCGCTTCAGAATCAGCAATGGATGTATTTGAACGGTGTAATTATGGTTTCCCCTGCCGATTACAAGGTCTTCCGCGACAATGACCCTGTTTCCAGTGCCTTGAACATGCCTTATTACGCAGCTGCAGCATGGCATCACAAAGCTTTGCCATCAGATTTGCAAAGCAAGGATCTATTGGAAGTTTTACCGGAAGTTGAAGAATTCACGATTAATGAATTGTTACCGGCCATTGCCAAAGGGGGCTTTATCCAAGATTCGGAACGTAAAGCTATTGCTGATAAAATGGCTCGTTATTCAGGATTAAAATCCAAAGACATTATTGATCACAACTTGGACGTACCTACCCAATTCTTTTGGAAAGCTTTGTTGCGAGATAAAGGAGGTTACACCATCGGACGGTTGGATAGCCGTTATTTGGGAATTGACAAAACATTGGCAGGTACCCGACCTGATTATTCACCTGAATTGACTTCTTGGTTGCACAGCTTTACCCCTGCCATCAACTATTACTTGCAGGAAGAGCTTGATTTTAAAACTGACATTAAATACAATATGTTTGGCCCTGTTCACCCTTGGGACGATAGTGATGATAGCGTTCGAGACGATTTGCGTCAAGCTATGGCTCAAAATCCATACCTGAATGTTTTGGTACAATCCGGTTATTATGATGGTGCTTGTACCTATTTTGCCGCCAAATATACGATGTCACAAGTAGATCCAAGCGGTAGAATGAAAGACCGTTTCGAGTTTAAAGGATACCGTTCTGGTCACATGATGTATTTGAGAAAAGAAGATTTAAAATCAGCCAACGAAGATATTAGAGCGTTTATTTTAAGAACCCAAGCCAACGGGAAAAGCGCGAAATATTAATTTATATAATATTTGAAGCTATTTAAGCGGTGTGACCAATAAGGGTACACCGCTTTTTTATTGTGGAATTATCAATATAATTTATTTTTTGTAACAAAAACACAACAAAACACACCTATATGATAAAATATATCAATTATGGGAGGTGGAGGATTTGCACAACATGCCAAAAATGTTATTGAAGGAAATAGGGCTCTTCTTAGGTCAAGAAGCAGACGTAAACGGACGAAAGAAGATGTCTATGGTAAAAAAAGTGTTACCAAATTGCACTTCAAGAAATCGACTTCACGGGATATAGCTCGCGTTCGAAAAAAGATGTTTATCCAAAAGGAGGAAGAAAAGAGACAGATGTTTTATGCGGTCATAGCTACCGGCCTACTTTTTTTTGTGCTGTACATACTATTTGTGCCACGATAATTTTCTATTTTTAACCAAACTGCACATAATGAAAAAACAAACCATACTCTGTCTTATGCTTTCGTTTTTAGGATTGACGATTACTTCCAAAATTAAAGCCCAAGATTGGCCCAATTTGGAAAAGTACAAAAACGCCAATGCTGAACTCCCCGCTCCCTTAGAAGGAGAAAATAGGGTAGTATTTATGGGCAATTCTATTACGGAAATGTGGATAGGAACCCATCCAGAGTTTTTTAAAGAACATCCTTATGTAAATCGTGGAATTGGAGGACAGACCACTCCACAGATGCTTCTACGCTTCCGTCAAGATGTGATTGACCTAAACCCAAAAGTAGTGGTGATTTTAGCTGGAACCAACGATATTGCCGGCAACACAGGTCCAATGACATTGGAACAAATTCACGATAATATTTTATCCATGGTAGAATTGGCAAAAGCAAACGGTATTAAACCGATTGTTTGTTCAGTACTCCCCGCCTACGATTACCCTTGGAGGCCAGGTTTGCAACCCAATATCAAAATTCCAAAGCTTAATAACATGCTCAAGAATATGACAGAAGCCCAAGGAATAATGTATTTGGATTATTTCTCTGAAATGGCCGATGACAGAAACGGTCTGCCATCCGAATTGACCACGGACGAGGTCCATGTAACCAATGCGGGCTATGAGATTATGGAGAAAATGGTGGTGGAGAGCATCAACATAGTACTAAAAAAGTAATAGATTCTTCTACCTATTATCCGAAAACTTAGTTGATACACTTACCAAATGGATTCACTTTATAATTGATTTAAGCTTTTCGTACATATATTTTATGATTTGACACATTGAATATGAGCCTAATAGGTAACTTTTGTATCTTAGTCTCATCAATCAAACGAAAGTGGAACTTATTGACAATAGGGAGACTACAATTGCAGTTTTGCCATTTCAAATTATTGGCAGAACGGAAAATATCAGTCCAATAATTAGAGGGTTTACAGATGACCTTATTGTAAATTTTTCAAAATTCATTGGCCTATCCGTTGTTTCCCAATACTCTAGTCTTGGTATAAAGGATATTTATGATTCCGAATCTATTTCTCGATTGGGTGCCGATTATCTGATTACGGGAAGTTTTAGATCTACAGAAAACGGTTTTAGAATCAGTGTACAATTAATTCGAACCAAGGACAACAAAGTTGTTTTTGCGGGAAACCACGATGAAACTTTGGAAACCCTTCTAAATACTCAGGACACTATAACGCAACAAATGGTTAGCGTGCTCCAAAAACAAATTCAGCACGACCTACTTTCCTACTCTTACAAAAAAGAATCCGTGGAACTTGTCGCCTATGAAAATTGGCTCATGGGAATGGAAGAAGTAAAAAAAGGAACTATTGAAAGTGATTTAAAAGCCCGAGAATATTTCGAATCTGCACTTAAAATCAATCCATCCTTTGCTAGGGCCTATACAGGTATTTCGCTAACCTATTTTAATGAATGGAGCTGTCAATTGTGGGACCGTTGGGAACTTAGCCAGAAAGGAGCACACGATTATGCTCTTAAAGCAATCGAACTGGATGAAAACGATTATGTCTCGCTGTCCGTTTTGGGGCGTACCTATCTTTATCTAGGCGATTACAAAAAATCCGAGCATCTACTTCGAAAATCACTACGGATGAACCCCAGTGATGCCGACAACCTTATTCTAGTCTCCAATTGTTTTGTATGGTTGGGATATCTGGAAGAAGCAGAACAATTATATCATAAGGCCAGAAATCTAAATCCCTTACAACCTGAAGCCTATTTGTTGTCGGGTTTACTTATTTATTTTGAAAAAGGACTCTATGCAAAAGCTTTGGAATTTGGGGAAAAAGTTTCCAATCTTGGCATTTGGACGGATTTCACTGCGTTCTTGGCTGCTACCTGCTATCATTTAGGTGAATACGATAGTATGCGTGATTACTGGAAAAAATATTTATCAATTTTCAAGGTAAACATTAACAAGGGAAAAGAACCCACGGACCAAGAAGCAATTGAATGGCAAAAGGTGGTGAATCCAAATAAAGGCAAAACTAACTTGCAACCATTTTGGGATTTTATATTAGGGAAGGAAAAAAGGGAAGTTAAGTCCTCTTCTTTAAGTACTGCCTCAACCTATAAAGGTGCTTTTATTGATCAAGGAGAGTTTTGGGAATTACAGTATAATAATCAAATTATTACAATTAAAGATTCCAAAGGTCTGCACGACATTGCCAAATTATTACAACAGCCCGAAGAAGAATTTTACTGCATCGACCTTATGGGAGCCATACTAATGGCCAGTGGCACCAAAATGATTGATGACAAAGCCAAATCGGAATACAAACAAAAAGTGCAGGCTTTGCAAATTGCAATTAGTGATGCTGAAGAAATGGGGCTGTATGAAAAAGCGGAACAGGACAAAGAAAAATTGGACGCGTTAATTGATCAATTATCACAAACCGTTGGAATAGCCAATAAAACAAGAAAGACCGGTTCGTCCATAGAAAAAGCAAGGGCTGCTGTTACCTGGCGTATTCGAAATACCATTAAAAAAATTGAAAAAATACACCCACAATTGGCCAAACACTTGTCCAACTCCATAAAAACTGGGAGCTATTGCAGCTACAAACCTGAAATTTCTCATGAATGGACATTTTAAATATTAGATAAACTTACATTCCAACTTACATTGTAAGGTAAAAACTTCTGCATAAAGGGTAAACAATCTAAAAAATACTATTCAAATGCTAGAGATTTTAAAAAATTTACCGAACCCATGGGATGTGCTAATAGATCCCATTTCCCTGATTATTTTGGGAATGTACGCCGCCTTAATGCTTTGGGAAGCGCTTTTTCCAGCAAGAGAGCTGCCAAAAATTAAAAACTGGAAACTCCAAGGGCTTACTTCCTTCGCCGTATTCTTTTATTTATCTACCTATTTTCCTTTAGTATGGGACACCTATTTGGTAGACTATCAAATTTTCAACCTTACCTCTCTCGGAACTTTGGGAGGTGCGTTCGTAGCCCTATTGATCTACGAATTTGGTCTATATATTTGGCATTATGCCATGCACAAGAATGATACACTCTGGAAAATTTTCCACCAAATGCATCATAGTGCGGAACGCATGGATAGCTACGGAGCGTTTTATTTTAGTCCAATGGATATGATTGGTTTCAGCTTATTGGGAAGCCTTTGTTTAGTTGTTGTAGCAGGATTTACGGCACAAGCAGCAACGCTTTTTATATTGATTACTACTTTTTTGGCAATTTTTCAGCATGCCAACATCAGCACGCCCACATGGATAGGATACATTGTACAACGTCCCGAAGCGCATACTGTGCACCACGCCAAAGGAATTCATGCGTACAATTATTCCGATATTTCTTTGTTCGATATAGTTTTTGGAACATTTAACAACCCAAAAAGGTACGAGCATGAAACTGGGTTTTATAACGGAGCATCCAAAAGAGTATGGGACATGTTAACTTTTAAGGATATCAATAAAAATCAATAAAATAAATACATGCCCTGTACTAGACCCAATTTGGAAATGCAACGTCCTCATCATCATTCGCAATACACTGATAAGGAATTTATACATGCTTTTGAAAGTAGAGGTTTTCCCCCGAACCTCTTTACCCACGAGGCCCATCTTCGTTTAGCATGGATTTATTTAACGCAATACGATGAACTATTGGCTATTGATAAAACGTGTCAAGGCATTCAAAACTTTGACCAGTTCCATGGCGATGGTACTAAATATCATGTCACTCTTACCGTAGCTTCCGTAAAAGCGGTGCATCATTTTAGGCGGAAATCGATTGCGACCACTTTTGAAGAATTTATAGTTGAATTTCCCAAACTGATTACCTCGTTCAAAGAATTGCTGTCCCTACATTATGGCAAAGATGTGATTACTGACCCAAAAGCAAAAACAACCTATTTGGAGCCCGATTTGCTTCCATTTACTTAAAATTACTTCTCATGAATTAGTTACCTTGCAGCATGCAAAACGGTAAGGTTAGCATCATAATCCCTTTTAAAAACACTGCACATTTTCTTCCCGAATGTTTGGATTCCATTGCAAATCAAACTTATGATCATTGGGAAGTCTTGGCCGTGAACGACCATTCTTCCGATGAAAGTTATGAGCTTCTTTCCTCCTATTCCCAAAAAGATGGGCGTATAAAAGTCTTTCAAAATAAGGGCTCAGGTATTATTCCTGCACTTCAAACCGGTTATACCAACAGCAATGGTGACTTTGTAACACGAATGGATTCAGACGATATCATGAAACCAAATCGATTAGAGGTCATGATAAATTCATTAAATGAAAACGGGAAGGGACATGTTGCTGTTGGACAGGTAAAATATTTTTCAAACCGGGGAATCAGCAATGGATACGAACGGTATGAGCAATGGTTGAACCGATTGACGTCCTACGGACATAATTTTGATGAAATTTACAAGGAATGTGTGATCCCTTCCCCTTGTTGGATGGTTCATCGTGAAGATTTTAAAGATTGTAAAGGTTTTGAACCCCAGCGCTATCCCGAAGATTATGATCTCACTTTCCGGTTTTATGAATACGGTTTTAAAATTATTCCTTGCAACCAAGTGCTGCACTTATGGCGTGATTACGATACACGTACATCGCGCACCCACGAACATTATGCTCAAAATTATTTTTTGGACATCAAGCTCCACTATTTTTTAAAGTTAAATCACGATATAAACCGACCATTAGTGATTTGGGGCGCTGGATTTAAGGGAAAGAAAATTGCAAAAGGGTTAAAAAAACAAGGATTGGATTTTATTTGGCTGTGCGATAATCCCAAAAAGATTGGGAAAAGCATTTATGGCAAAGAACTTGTCCATTTTGAAGCCTTGCAGAATCTGGGCAACCCACAAAGTATAATCACTGTGGCCAATGAAGATGCCCAAAAAGAAATCAGGGAATATTTTTTAGCGTTAGGACAATCGCCAATGCAGGATTACTTCTTTTTTTGCTAGGTTTTGACTATGCTTTCAGAAAGGAGAATCTTCGCTTTGCTCAGAAGGACAAATAATAATATTCAAGTCATTCGTGAAATTGGTGCCAAAAATAATTTTGCGTTGCTCACAATCACAATAGGTTAATTGATAATTGTCCATTGGTTATTGTTGATCGGTCTTTGACAATTGATAAATGAACATTAAAATTAGAATGTTTTAATGCCTATCTTTGATCAAGCAATATTGGGAATGCAGTTTAACCATCCAGAAACTCTTTGGGCACTTTTTCTTCTAGTCATTCCTATTCTAATTCATTTATTTCAACTACGCCGTTTCAAGAAAACTCCGTTCACCAATGTGGCCATGCTGCAGAAGGTGGTTTCGGAATCCAGAAAAAGTAATTCCCTTAAAAAATGGCTGCTGTTATTTACGCGACTTTTGTTACTTGCAGCTATCATCATTGCATTTGCCCAGCCATTCACTTCAGCTACAACGGCGCTACAAGAAAAGGAAACCGTTGTCTATTTGGACGATTCCTTCAGTATGCAAGCCAAGAATAACGGCATTTCACTTTTGGAAAAAGCAGTCCAGGATTTTATTAAAAATATTGATAGGGATACCGAATTCAGTTTGTTTACCAACGAGAAAACGTTCAATAATGTTCGGGTGACGGATATCCAGAATTCATTGTTATCACTCCCCTACTCCTACAAACAGTTGAATCTGAACGAAATTGGCCTAAAGGCCAGCAGTTTGTTTTCCCAGAATAACGGTACAATTAAAAACCTAATTGTAGTTTCCGACTTTCAAGAAAGATTAGCTTCTGGTAACAATTCGATAGACTCCACGTTGTTTGCCCACTTTGTTCCGATGCAGCCAAGAGAGATTCAAAATGCATCCATTGATTCCGTTTTTGTGGAAGATGGATTGAATGAACAGGCAACACTTCAAGTATTTCTTTCTGGCGGAAATGAGGACGAAGCATTACCCATTTCATTATATAACAATGATCAATTGATTGCCAAATCAGCGGCAAAATTTAAATCAAACGGGGATGCGGAAGTCAAATTTACCATTCCCGCGAATGAGCAACTGAATGGACGATTGAGTATTATCGATAATGCCTTGGGGTATGACAATAAGTTCTATTTCAACATCAATTCCAAAGAGAAGATAAAGATTTTGGCCATCAGTGAATCGGGCAATAATTATTTGAACCGATTGTTCCGTGGTGATGAGTTCGATTTTCAGAAATACGCCCTAAATCAACTGGATTACAGTAATTTGGACAATCAAAATGTGGTGATTCTTGATAATTTGACCACAATTCCAAACAGCTTACAAAATATACTGCGCTCTTTTAAAAATGATGGAGGAACTTTAATTATAGTTCCCGGTATCAATAGTGAGTTATCATCATACAACGCCTTTTTGTCCAGTTTATCGGCTACACAATATTTAGAAAAAATAACTTCAAATGTTCAATTGACCAACATAACGTTCGATCATCCGTTATACCGCAACGTTTTTAAACAGGAAGTGACCAATTTTCAATATCCATCAGTAAATGAACATTTTAGAATACAGACCAATCTGTCCACGGCATTGTCCATGGATGGTGGCGACTCCTTTTTATCAGGTGATGATGGGTTATACGTTTTTACGGTTCCATTGACATTGGAAAATTCCAACTTCATAAACTCTCCATTGATTGTGCCGACATTCTATAATATGGTCCAATCCAGTTTGCAGATACCGAAGCCCTATCAAAACTTGGGTGAGGCAACCATGGTGGATATTTCCGCTCAAATTGGCAATGATGATATTTTAAGGGTGTCCAAAGAAGGATATGAGTTTATTCCACTTCAGCAGACTTTTCCAAATCGAGTAAGGGTAACTTTTGACCAAAACCCGACCGAAGACGGTATTTATTCCATTCTGAAGAACGAAGAAATTTTACAAAATATCAGTTTTAACTACCCTAGAACGGAAAGTCAACTCAAATATCTGGATATCGGAGCATTGGAAAATATAAACACCATGGATTCCATTCCAGAGTTGTTCGAATATCTGAAAGCGGAGAACAACATAACCGCTTTTTGGAAATGGTTTGTTATTTTAGCGTTGCTTCTGGCGCTTATAGAGGTTATCATTCAAAAATTTGTTACATGAACATTCTGCTGAAGTCTGCAAAAATTGTATGCCCAGAGAACAAGGAACTTCACTTGAAAAAGCGTGATATCCTTATTAAAAAAGGAATTATTGAGAAAATCGGCGCCGCTGTGGAAGCTCCTTCCAACACAAAAGTGCTGGACAAAAAAAACTTACACGTTTCTCTCGGATGGTTCGATAGCAGCGTAAGTTTTGGTGAGCCCGGTTTTGAAGAACGAGAAACCATTGCCAATGGACTTTTTACAGCCGGTAAAAGTGGTTTTACCGATATTGTACTCAATCCTAACACTAATCCTGTACCTGATACAAGTTCCGATGTGGTATTTTTAAAAGAGCGTGGACAAGGAAAGGCAACCAAGATTTACCCCATTGGCTCTTTGACCAAAAACTCGGAAGGTATTGACCTTGCAGAGCTTTTTGATATGAAAAATGCTGGCGCTGTAGCCTTCTATGATTTCAAAAAACAGATTTCCAATCCTAATCTGCTAAAAATAGCATTGCTGTACGCCCAAAATTTTGATGGACTGGTCTGTTCTTTTCCACAGGATGGTGATATTAAGGGAAATGGGGTTGCACATGAAGGAGAAGTGTCAACAAAACTTGGACTCAAGGGAATTCCTGCACTTTCAGAAGAATTGCAGATAGCCCGCGATATTTTTATATTGGAATATACGGGAGGTAAACTACATGTACCCACCATTTCTTCCGCTGGTTCGGTAAAGCTTATCGCCGAGGCCAAGAAAAAGGGATTGGATGTGACCTGTAGCGTTGCAATTCATAATCTCATTTTTTCGGATGAAACCCTTAAGGATTTTGACACCCATTTTAAGGTATCTCCTCCCCTACGGACAAAATCCGATAGTAGGGCATTGATCAAAGGATTGAAAAATGGAACAATAGATTTTGTGACTTCGGACCATATACCCATGGATATTGAGCATAAACGTGTAGAGTTTGACAACGCTAAGAGTGGCAGTCTTGGACTGGAATCGGCATTTGGAGGATTGAACACCATTTTTGAACTCGAAGAAACTATTGGATTCTTAACCAAAGGACGTTCTCGATATCAAATTGAAACACCTGAACTGAAAGAAGGTGCCAAAGCATGTTTAACGCTATTCAATCCTGATGGGGAATACACTTTTGATACCCAGGACATTCTTTCTACAACTAAAAATAGTATGTTCCTAGGCTCTAAATTAAAAGGAAAGGTTTACGGAATCATAAACAACGATCAAAGTATATTATAATGAACAATTCCACCCCAGGAAAAACCACGGCAATTGTAGCATACATTACCATTATAGGCTGTTTGATAGCCATCACCATGAATATTGAACCCAAGAACGCTTTTGCCCGTTTTCATACCCGGCAAGCTTTTGGGATACATGTTCTTTTCCATGCTTTGGCGATTTTATTAACATACACTGGTTTTGTTTACCTATCAGTTCCAATCTACATTTTTTACCTTATTATTTGGGTGTATGGTTTTCTGCAAGTTTTAAATGAAACCACTAAACCACTACCTTTTTTGGGTAAGTATTTTCAAAAGTGGTTCACATTCATATCTTAAATTTAAACAATGTCCCTAAAAACCCTATCCCTGGAATATTTACTGCGTCGCTCTTCAATACAATCTGGAAAAGTTCCTGCACTTTTTATGTTCCATGGTTATGGCAGCAATGAGGAAGACCTTTTTTCCTTTGCATCCGAACTACCGGAAGAATTGATGGTTTTTTCCTTAAAGGCACCTTATGATCTAGAACCTTTTGGACATGCATGGTACGCTATAAATTTTGATGCAGAACAGGGAAAATGGAGCGACGATGAACAGGCTAAAGAGTCTAGGGATAAAATTGTCACTTTTATTGATGAGGCGATTGATGCGTACGATCTGGACAAGGACAATATCACCCTTTTAGGTTTTAGTCAAGGTACCGTTCTCAGCTATGCGGCAGCGTTATCGTACCCTGAAAAAGTAAAGAATGTAATTGCGCTCAGCGGATATATCAACGAAAACATTTTGATAGACAATTATGCGGGCAAAAATCATAAAAACCTAAGTTTTTATGTTTCCCATGGGCAAGTAGACCAAGTAATTCCTTTGGAATGGGCCCAAAAGTCACCCGAGTTCTTAAAAAAATTGAATATCCCAACCCAGTATCAAGAATTTCCGATAGGTCATGGGGTTTCCCAGCAAAATTTCTTTTCCTTTAAAAAGTGGTTGGAGGAGCATCTTTGATTCAAATACAAAATACAAGTTCAAGAGCATTGGTTTAATAATCCTGAGGAGCGTAAAGTAAGTGCTCCGCTAAGGTAAAGTCCACACTCAGGTCATCTTTTAACTCATATTTTATAATGAGGTCGCCCCAATATTTTCCATCAGAAAAATCAGCCAAAATCCATTTGTGATTGAGCACCTTGATTTTATTTATTTTAAAATTACTTTCCATCCCTTCGTAGGGAATCAAAGGATTGTCTCCTTTTTGCTCGTTGGTTTCCAATAATTTATCTTGAATGTAGAGCGATGGATTTTCCAAGTTAAGATGCTCATAATATGCCAGTGCATCATCATTGTTCTCCAAGGTGAAATATTGCATATCCAATACTTTTAAATGCATCGTTTGTAAGGAATCCTTGAGTTCTTCCACCTCAGTTTGTAATTGATTTACATCCGTGGTCAATGCTTTTTGCATATTGTTCCCGGTCACAAATTGAAATAGGGCCAGTAAGGCTGCAAAAACAAATAGGTATAGAAAAATTCTACTTTTCATGGAGCTTATATTTTTAATTGTAGGTTATCGTAGGCCAAATGTATGTTTTTGGGGAGACTTTTTTCCACTTCTTCATGAAATCCCAACAAAGCACTGATATGGGTAAAATAGGTCTGCTCTGCCCCAACTTCTTTTGCAAACTCCAACGCTTCTTCCAAATTAAAATGAGAATGGTGCGGTTCTATTCTTAGTGCATTTACTACCAAGACCTTGGCCCCCTTCATTTTTTTGATTTCGTCTTTTTCTACCCTTTTTACATCCGTCATATACACAAACTCACCAAATCGATATCCAAAAACTTGTAATCGGTTATGGAACGCTTCAATAGGAACTACGTCCAAATCGCCCAAAGAAATGTTCCGGTCCTTGGTAACTTCAAAAACCTGTACGGCAGGTGCTCCAGGATAACGGTCTTCATCAGCAAAAATATAGTCAAACCGTCTTTTTAAGGAATCCAAAACCCTAGGGTGTGCATAAATGGGTATATCTCCTTGTCTAAAGAAAAAGGGGCGAATATCATCAATTCCAGCAGTGTGGTCGGCATGCTCGTGCGTAAATAAAATACCATCCAACTTATCAATGGGATTCGCAAGCATTTGTTGTCTAAAATCCGGGCCGCAATCAATAACGTAGTTGTACTCTTTCCAAGAAACTAATACGGAAACACGTAGTCTTTTGTCTTTGGGATCTTTGCTTAGGCATACGGGGTGGTTACTTCCGATTACTGGTATGCCCTGTGAAGTTCCTGTGCCCAAAAAAGTAATGGTCATCATATCATCCATTAAAATCAAAATTATAACTTATTTATTTAATAGATTGATTGAAGAGTGTAACTTTGCTTTACTTTAAAAATCAGGATATGCCTAGCGTACCAAGCAGACAAAATGCTTTTGAAAATATTCCTTCCATAAAGGCAAAAACCCTTAGGATCAATTTGAACCAGGATATTTATGGAACCTTTGCCGAGATTGGCGCCGGACAGGAGACTGCCAGACATTTTTTTAGGGCCGGAGGAGCCTCTGGAACCATTGCAAAGGCAATGAGTGCCTACGATAAATCTTTTAGTGATGCCATTTATGGAATTGAAGAAGATGGGCGCTATGTTACCCAGTCCCGATTGAAAAAAATGTTGGACCACGAAATGCGATTGGTCGAAGAACGAATTAGCAGGGAAAATAATCCTGATTATTTGTTCTTTAGTTATGCCAACACCGTGGCTACTATCGATTTTTCGAAAAGATATAAAGGACACGGTTGGGTGGGTCTTCGTTTTCAATTGGATCCCGACCAAAAGGAATATGATGAAATTGTACTTCATATCCGTTTTAAACAAAATGAAGCTAGATTACAGCAAGAGACGCTTGGAATACTTGGTGTAAACTTGATTTATGGTGCATTTTTCAAGTTCCATAAGCCCAGAAAACTTTTAAAATACCTGTACGATCATATCGACCATGATACTTTGGAGATTGATATGATCAACTTTACGGGTCCCAATTTTGCCGATGTTGATAACCGTTTGATGAGCCTTCAGCTTATTAAAAATGATATGACAGATGCGGTAATGTTCGGCCCCGACGGGCATAACTTGCTTCCCGCCGCAGTACTTTACAAGAAAAGTATTCTGGCACTACGTGGTAGCTTTAGACCTGTGACCAAGGTGAATATGGACATGTTCCAAAAGTCGTACGATATATTTGTACGGGAACAAACTGTGGAATATGAGAATACCATTGTGGTTTTTGAGATAACACTTTCCAATCTTAAGGCTTCAGGGGAAATTGATGAGCAGGACTTTATGGATAGGGCCGAATTGCTTTGTTCTCTGGGGCATACGGTGCTGATATCCAAATTCCAAGAATACTATAAGCTGGTAGAATACTTTAATAATTACACCAAGGCCAAGATTGGATTGACCATGGGCGTCAACAACTTGGTGGATGTATTCGATGAAAAATACTATCGTCACTTAAGTGGCGGTATTCTGGAAGCCTTTGGTAAATTGTTCTTTAAGGATTTGAAGGTGTACCTCTATCCAATGAAAGATCCAGAAACTGGCCAAGTACTTACCAGCAACAATGTGAAGGTGCATCCTAGGATGAAAGAATTGTACAAATTCTTTAAGTACAATGGTAAAGTGATGGATATTATCGACTATGACCCGGATGTACTACATATTTTCTCAAGAGATGTACTCAAGAAAATTATTAACAAAGACGAGGGATGGGAGAAAGAACTCCCCGAGGGTATTGCCGAAATTATAAAAGAGAAAAACCTATTTACCAGAAAGGTTCTCGAAGAGAAAGAATAGAAATAAAAAAGGCGCTTAAACAGCGCCTTTTTTATTCATTTATATTTTTCAATGGTCGGTTCGAGCGTATGTAGAACTTAGAAATTTTTATTGATTCTAGCTTTCTATACTGCGCTCGATGTTACCAATAGCTTTTTTAAGTCAAAATTTGGGCAGCGTGATCTTTCGTCTTAACTTTTTCGATAACATTTTCAACTACGCCACTTCCATCAATAACAAAAGTGGTTCGGTGTATTCCATCATATTCCCTGCCCATGAATTTCTTAGGCCCCCAAACGCCAAAAATGCCGATTACGGTATGGTCTTCATCGGCCAATAAGGGAAAAGGAAACTCATACTTATTCTTAAAATTGGATTGTTTCTTTTCTGAATCGGCGCTTACACCCAAAAGTTCAAAACCTTGATCTTGTAATTCTTTATAGTTATCTCTTAAATTACAGGCTTCTGCTGTGCAACCAGGCGTATTTGCCTTTGGGTAAAAAAAGACCACCAATTTTTTTCCTTTATAATCACCGAGATTAATTGTGTTACCGTCTTGGTCTTTTGCTGAAAAATCAGGTACTTTATCTCCTACTTTTAACATATTCATTTGCGTTGCTCTTGAATTAATTGTTTAATATTTACACAAACAAAGTTAAACAAATATGACCAAACAAGAAAAGGTTGATTTTGCTGTCAAAACCTTGGATGAACTATATCCCACAATTCCTATTCCTTTGGACCACAAAGATCCCTATACTTTATTAATAGCGGTATTGTTGTCTGCCCAAAGTACCGATGTTCGGGTAAACCAGATAACTCCATTGTTATTTGAAAAGGCAGATAATCCCTACGATATGGTAAAACTTTCGGAAGAGGAAATTCGAGAGATTATTAAGCCCGTGGGCCTCTCCCCTATGAAATCCAAAGGAATTTATGGACTTTCCAAAATTTTGATTGAGAAGTATAATGGTGAAGTGCCCAGAAACATTGCACTACTTGAAGAATTACCGGCAGTTGGGCATAAAACTGCAAGTGTAGTGGTTTCCCAGGCTTTTGGAATTCCTGCTTTTCCAGTGGATACACATATTCATAGACTAATGTATAGATGGGGATTTAGTAATGGAAAAAACGTGGTGCAGACGGAACGTGATGCCAAACGACTGTTCCCAAAAGAAATCTGGAATCGTTTACATCTTCAAGTTATTTGGTATGGCCGAGAGTACTCGCCAGCAAGAGGTTGGGATTTGGAAAAAGATATTATAACCAAGACCATTGGAAGAAAATCAGTGATCAATGAATACTATAAAAACAAAAAGAGCCGCTAATTGCGGCTCTTTTCGTCAGTTTGATCCTTAAATTAATTCAATGTTACTTCAAACTGGTGTTTTTTGTAGTCAACTACATGAATCGATTTTGAAAAGCTAAGTAAGAAATCAACTGTTTTCTGACTCGCTTTTACCGTTTTTACGGATTTTTGTTCTTCAGAGTAAATGTTTTCCATATTCTAGCGTAAGTAATTGTTTCCATAGTATAACGGCGCTAGATTGGAAATATTGCAGGTTTCGACGTATTGCTCGATTAATTCGTTAAAACGATGTTTTTACGCTCAACTATTTTTCTAAGGTTGATAAGTGCGTATCGCATTCTTCCTAAGGCTGTATTGATGCTAACATCTGTGTTTTCGGATATCTCTTTAAAGCTCATATCCTTGTAAATACGCATGATCAACACTTCTTTCTGGTCATCTGGCAATTCATCGATCAAAACTGTAAGGTCACTTTCAATTTGATCTTTGATGAGTTGTCTTTCAGCATTTAATTTTTCGTCTTTGATGACAGAAAAAATGTTGAAGTCATCGCTACCCTCAAATTTGGGCATTCTTTTGTTCTTACGGAAATGGGCAATAACCAGATTATGTGCAATTCGCATCACCCAAGGTAAAAATTTACCTTCTTCGCTATACCTTCCTTTTTTCAAGGTCTTGATAACCTTGATAAAGGTATCTTGGAAGATGTCCTCTGCAACATCTCTGTCCAAAACTTTGCTGTAAATAAAGCTGGTGATTCTCTGGTTGTGCCTGTTGATCAGTATTTCAAGAGCCTTTTCGTCTCCGTCAATGTAGTTCTTTACTAAAATCGAGTCTTTAATCTGTAGTTGTTCCATACAAATTACTTTTTTTGGGTTAAAATCACAGTCCTCCCTTTCTAAGAAAGACTTTAGTTATTCAGTTTTTAATCTTTAAAAAGTAATTATTCTGTATAGGCCTATCAGGATTTTAATTACACTTCAAATATAGATAAATAGGCAGGCGACCTAAAATCTATGTTGTGAGATGACGATTTTTATATGTTAACTGTTACAATATACGTATTAAGTGTGGTGTATCGTATCTTTGAGACCCTAATTTTAACACATGGCAATCGATATCAACGTAGATCCCAAGCAAAATATTATCATAAAAGGTGCCAAACTGCATAACCTCAAAAACATTGATGTTGTTATCCCAAGAAATAAATTGGTGGTAATCACTGGTTTATCGGGTTCTGGAAAGTCCAGTTTAGCTTTTGATACCTTGTACGCGGAAGGCCAGCGTAGATATGTGGAGAGTCTGTCCTCTTACGCACGACAGTTTTTGGGTAAATTGGACAAACCCAAAGTGGACTATATAAAAGGTATAGCTCCCGCGATTGCCATAGAACAAAAAGTAAATTCCACCAACCCAAGGTCCACAGTGGGAACCACTACCGAGATTTACGACTACCTAAAGTTATTGTATGCGAGAATTGGAAAGACCCTTTCCCCTATCTCGGGCAAGGAGGTAAAAAAACATACGGTAACCGATGTAATCAACCATATAAAGGAGTTGAACGAAAGAGATAAACTCCTATTGTTGGCCCCCATTACCATAAAGGACGAACGGGAACCGTTGAAATCGTTGGAGCTTTTTTCCAAACAAGGTTATGCCCGTATAAAATACAAGGGGGAGGTCATCCGAATTGATCAGGCACCCGAAGACATTGGTAGGGAATTTGATTTGGTCGTAGATCGTATCATTGTAAAAGATGATGAAGATTTTTATAATCGTTTGGCCAATGCAGTTGACAATGCCTTCTTTGAAGGAAAGGGTCAATGTACCATTGAAAATCTTCAAACCAGGGACATCAAAACTTTCAGTAACCAGTTTGAACTGGATGGAATGAAATTTTTGGAGCCCAACGTTCACCTTTTTAGTTTTAACAACCCTTACGGTGCATGCCCCAAATGTGAAGGGTATGGCGATGTTATCGGTATTGATGAAGATTTGGTGATTCCCAATACGGCTTTATCTGTTTACGAAAATGCCGTTTTCCCTTGGCGAGGAGATAGTATGGGTTGGTACCGAGATCAATTGGTCAACTCCGCATACAAATTCGATTTTCCAATCCACAAACCCTGGTTTCAACTTTCAGAAGAACAAAAACAGTTGGTATGGGATGGTAACGACCATTTTATTGGAATCCATGGGTTTTTTGAACAGTTGGAGGAGAAAAGCTATAAAATTCAGAACAGGGTGATGCTGTCCCGTTACCGTGGCAAAACCAAATGCTCTGTGTGTAAAGGAAAACGGCTTCGCAAAGAAGCAGATTATGTAAAGGTTGGGGGGAAATCTATTTCAGATTTAATCGAATTGCCCATCAATCAAATAATGCCTTTTTTTGATGAGCTTCAACTTTCCGAACACGATTCTGCTGTTTCCAAAAGATTACTAAAGGAAATCACTACGCGTTTGGACTTTTTGGATAAAGTGGGATTAAGCTACCTTACCTTAAATAGAAAATCCAATACATTATCAGGCGGGGAAAGCCAACGCATCAACTTGGCCACTTCTTTGGGAAGCAGTCTGGTAGGTTCCATGTATATTCTGGATGAACCAAGTATTGGATTGCACCCACGAGATACAGAAAATTTGATCGAGGTGTTGAAATCGCTTCGTGATTTGGGCAATACCGTTATTGTAGTAGAGCACGATGAAGATATCATGAAAGCTGCCGATGAAATCATCGATATAGGCCCAGAAGCAGGAACCCTGGGTGGTAATGTTGTGGCTACCGGAGATTGGGAGACCATTCTCCAATCCGATTCCCTAACGGCATCCTATCTTAATGGAGCCATGGAAATTTCAGTTCCCAAAGAACGTAGGAATTCCAAATATTATATTCAAATAAAGGGCGCAAGGGAAAACAACCTAAAAAATATAGATATCACCTTCCCTCTAAATGTACTGACCGTAGTCACAGGAGTTTCCGGAAGTGGAAAAAGTACTTTGGTAAGGAAAATATTGTATCCCACCATATTAAAGGAAACAGGAGGGTATGGAGAAAAAGCAGGTCAGTTTTCGGCTATGGAGGGCAAGTATGCTCACATAAAACATGTGGAATTCGTGGATCAGAATCCCATTGGTCGTTCCTCCCGTTCAAATCCTGTTACCTACATAAAAGCCTATGATGATATCCGAAATCTTTTCGCATCACAAAAACTGAGCAAGCTTCGAGGGTACAAAGCCAAGCACTTTTCTTTTAATGTGGATGGCGGCCGATGCGAAAAATGTAAAGGTGAAGGAGAGATTACAGTGGAAATGCAGTTTATGGCCGATGTACATTTGGAATGCGACGCCTGTAACGGAAAACGGTTCAAAAAAGAAATTTTGGAAACCCAGTTTGAAGGCAAAAACATTGACGATATCCTTAACATGACGATCGACGATGCGATTGTACACTTCTCAACCCACAAACAAGACAAAATTGTGGTCAAACTAAAACCCTTGCAAGATGTAGGATTGGGATATGTGGCCTTGGGACAGTCCTCTTCTACCCTTTCCGGTGGTGAGGCGCAACGTATAAAATTGGCTTCCTTTTTGGTCAAGGGTCATACCAAAGAAAAAGCGCTCTTCATCTTTGATGAACCAACCACGGGACTCCATTTCCACGACATCAAAAAATTGCTAAAATCCTTTGATGAACTTATAGGCAAAGGGCACTCTGTAATTGTAATAGAACACAATATAGAACTTATCAAATGTGCCGACTATATAATCGATTTAGGACCTGAAGGCGGGGAAAAAGGCGGTCATTTGGTCGCTGAGGGCACTCCCGAGGAACTGGTGCAAAACCAGAACTCCTTTACCGCTAAGTATATAAGGGAAAAACTGTAAGGTACCTTTACTTTTTTACAAGTGTGTAACCTTATTTAGCATCATGGGAAACTATGTTTTATACCAAAAAGTATATAATTTGGTTAATTCATAATACAGTTTTATCAATTCATTTAGGGCATTCATCAATTGTCCACCAAAATAATTAGGGCATCTTCTTAATATCGCGGATTAGAACTTAACCACGATACTGCTATGTTCTTCTCCAAATCTTACCATATAAAAAAGCTAGATCTGCTATGGATCGTGCTCATCTTATTGGGCACCTGCTCCATTTTTATAAAAAACGACCCCGAAAAAAATAACACCAACACTACTGTATTTTATAGTACAGAAATGGAACACTCCATAGCCAACGCTTCATGGAGCAACGCTGATATTTTTGCACCGGGAATTGCTGCAGTCTTGACTTCGAGTACCAGAACCTTCAATGGGGATACCCCCGGTTGTACCTATATCAGATTCATTGTACGGGTGATGAATACCAGTACCAATGATGAACAACTGGACAATATAACCATCGATATGGGACCTGATGTCCAGATAGGTAGTCTACAAAGTGGGAGTGACGCAAATAACAATGGTATATTGGATACAGGTGAAATATGGGCATATGAAGCAATTAAAACCATAACTGAAACCGATATGCAAGCTTCTGAAGTCTTTCACCAAGCCCATGTCGAGGCCAATGTAGTGGGTATAGGCGGAACAGTAACCGACGATTCCCACCCTACCGATATAAATTTGGATGGATCTACATTGACCAAAATAAGCAATTGTGTAAAAGGTATTTCTTTGGTCAAAACGGGAATTTCAAAAAATCCATTGGGCGAAGATGGTGGTTGTGCATCCATAAATTATACGTTTGAAGTTTCCCATACCGGAAGTCCAACGGAGATGTTCGGAACAGTTGTGATTACCGATCCTATGCTTGAAAGTGAAAACATTCCAATAAATGGACCTATTGACGGTGATTTCGGTACACCAGACCTTTTAGAACCAGGTGAAACTTGGATTTATGAAGCCAATTACCCGATTCAAGGTGATGATTTAATCAATGGATTTGTGGAAAACCAGGCCTATGTTGAGGCAAAAACGTTTGTTGTACCTGGATTGATCGCATCCGATATATCCGATCATACCAGTACAGATGAAGATAGGATAACCAGAATTGATATTCCGCAATGTCAACCATTAATCAGTTTGATTCAAACGGGAGTTGCCAAAGATGGATTTGGCCAGGATGGCGGTTGTGATTTTATAGAGTATACGTTTACAGTGACCAACGAGAGTGACCCCAATAATGGTCAGGGACAAGTCCTTAAAGATATTCTATTGGATGACAGTTATCTACCATTACCCGAAATCTTAGTTGGACCCAATGGAGATATCAATGATGATGGCTTAATGAGCCCAGGTGAAGTTTGGACCTATTCAGCCATATATCAGGTAACATCGCAAGATATTTTGAATGGTGAGGTTGTTACCCAAAGCCAAGTATACGCGTCAATTGTTGAGGGTCCTCAGATTACTATAACTGACCTTTCTGACTTTGAAGATACTGCGCTCAATAGGGAAACGGTTGTCAGTCTTTCCCACTGTCCCCGTATTGCCGTGATAAAAGAAGGTACCGTAAATGCGGAATGCACCGCCATAGACTACGTGTTTACGGTAACCAATGAAAGCAAGGAAAGTCTGATTTTGGAAAATGTGGAACTCACCGACCCAAAACTACCCGTTATTGATGGACCCACGGGAGATAATGGCAATGACTTGCTGGAACTTGGTGAAATATGGACGTATACCGCAACCTATAACATTACCCCGGAAGACATCAATGCAGGACATGTAGACAATCAAGCTACGGCTTCGGCAGATGTCTTTACATTTCCCAATCTCTTTGCCGATGACTTGTCCGATGATGATAGTGTTATGGAAAATCAAATCACATCAACAGATTTAACAAGTTGCCAAACCCCTACCATCGAACTTATTAAAGAAGGGCAACTTATTGATGATGACGAGAATGGCTGTCTAGATACCATCCTATATACCTTCACGGTCACCAACACGGGTAATGTGGACCTGCACACCGTGATACTCAACGACGACAAGATAGGTGGACAGGTTCCGGGACCAGAACTTAATGAGGATGATGGGAATGATGGCATCCTAAGTATTGGGGAAGACTGGGTCTTCAAGGCCACATACAATCTATTGCAAGCTGACATAGATGCCGGCTTCGTAATCAATAATGCTGATGTATCGGCACTCTCAGTTGGTATCGATACACCAACGGCCGATCAAGTGCTGGTACAGACAGACCTGCCCGCTGACCTTTGTGCCCCCGCACCTGCCATCGAAGTAATCAAATCCAGTGTTCTCAACATCGATAATGACAACGATGGCTGTTTAGATGGTATTACCTATACCTTCACCATCACCAATGTTGGAAATGTGAACCTCCATACCGTGGTGCTTAATGACGACAAGATTGGTGGGGTGGTTCCGGGACCAGAACCCAATGAGGATGACAACAATGACGGTGTCCTGAGTATTGGCGAGGACTGGGTCTACGAGGCCACATACGCAATGACCCCACAGGAAATCATCGACGGATTCGTGTTCAACAATGCCGACGTATCGGCGCTGTCCGAGGGCGACAACACCCCCGTGGCCGACCAAGCGCAGGTGCAGACAGACCTACCCGTGGATCTTTGTGGTACCGCACCGGCCATTCAACTTTTTAAGGTAGGAAATCCAAGTATAGACTTAGATGCGAATGGCTGTATTGATGGCATCTTGTACACATTTACCGTAACCAATGTTGGAAACGTGAACCTACACACCATCGTGCTCAACGACGACAAGATCGGTGGGGTGGTACTGGGACCAGAACCCAATGAGGATGACAACAACGATGGAATCCTGAGTGTAGGCGAGGACTGGGTGTTCAAGGCCACCTACGATTTGATTCAGGCCGACATCGATGCGGGCCTTGTAATCAACAATGCCGAAGTAGCTGCCCTTTCGGAAGGGGACAATACCCCAGTGGCCGACCAAGCGCAGGTACAGACCAATCTACCTGCAGACTTGTGCACATTCGAACCGAATATTGGACTTATAAAAATAGGTGAACCAATTGATACCGATCAAGACAATTGTATTGATAGTATTACATATATTTTTATGGTAACAAACACTGGTCAGTTGGATCTTCAAGAAGTGTTGTTGGAAGATGATCTTTTTGGTGGTGAAATCCCTGGGCCAGAACCTGATTCCGATTTTGGTAATGATGGCATATTATCCGTGGGAGAAAGTTGGATTTACGAAGCAACGTATCCTCTATCACAACAAAATATAAACGATGATTTTGTGGACAACCAAGCAACGGTGCAAGCAGAACCGGTAAACATAGCAGTACCCATAAACGATTTATCCGATGACAATAGTCTTTTTGAAGATGATGTAACACATACTTCCTTACCTGCCAATATTTGTGTATTGGGTACAGGAAATTTAGCCTTACTAAAATCAGGTGTGCTTACAGATATAGATCAAGATGGATGTTTTGAAAGTATACAATTTTCGTTCAGGGTTTTGAACACAGGTGAAATAGATATGGAATCCATTATTTTGAACGACCCTTTGTTGGGAGGAGTTATAAATGGTCCAACAGCAGGGAGTGATATTGAAAATGATGGTATATTATCTGTGGGTGAAACTTGGACTTATGATCTTCTTTATGGTATCACAGATCAAGACATCAATATGGGTTCATTTACCAACCAAGCTACCGTTACAGGCCTTTCTGTTGGAACCAACCAAGAGGCAATGGACTTTTCAGATGATGACAGTCCCTTGGAAGATGACCCAACCAATACACCAGTTCCCAATGATGCCTGCACAAGCGGTGGGGCAACATTAGGTGTGATAAAATCCGGTGTTTTAACAGACACCAATGGAGATGAATGCCCCGATGGTATCCGTTATACATTTACCGTTACCAATACGGGAACAGCGGATTTACATGAATTACAAATTGTTGATGATGATTTGTTGGATGCCGAAATAGTTGGGCCATTGGAAGGAACCGATCTTGGTGAGGATAATATTCTTTCCGTAAATGAAACTTGGGAGTACACCGCCATTTATACCATTGAAGAAATAGATGTTACCAATGGTTTTAAATCCAATCAGGCTACAGTCTATGCAAAACCTGTAGGAATAGATGTTCAAGTTTTTGATGTTTCGGATGATGACAGCTTGTTGGAAAACGAAACTACAGTTACAGCAATTCCAGAATTCTACTGCGCCAATAACCCTGGTGGCGATTCTGAATTTGAAATCTTTACGGGGATAACCCCAAACAGCGACGGTTTCAACGATTATTTCAGAATCCAAGGAATTGAAAACTATCCTGACAACACCCTTAAAATCTTCAATAGATGGGGTACGCTTGTATATGAAGCAGAAGGCTATGGTCTGGGCAATAAACTATTCTTTGGAGTTTCAGAAGGAAGGGCAACCATCCAGAAGAAAAAAACACTGCCCAGTGGAACCTACTTCTACATATTGACTTTTCCAAATGAAAACCCTGGAGAGGAAAGTTATTCAGGCTACCTCTATATAAATCGAGATTAAAACGTAAAATACATTGATTTTAATGATACAGCATGTCAAGACCTCGGTCTTTCATAAAATATTTTTATTCATATCCATAACCTTTTTTGCGGGTACAATAAGTGTAAAATCCCAGCAAGATCCACAATACACCCAATATATGTATAACACTCAAATTGTGAATCCAGCCTATGTCGGGTCAAGGGAAGTGTTAAGTTTCGGGGTTTTGGGTAGAATGCAATGGGTTGATCTGGAAGGTGCACCCACAACAGGAACATTTTCGGTTAACTCCCCTATCGGTCTTATGGGCGATATGGGGTTGGGCCTGTCCATCGTATACGATCAAATTGGTCCGGCCACCGAATCCAACGCTGTGCTGGATTATTCCTACTCACTTCAATTGGCTCGACGAAATATCAGCAAACTTTCGTTTGGATTAAAAGCCGGTGTGGATATGTTGGATGTGGATTATACGAAATTAAAGCTTTCCGATCCAAATGATCCCTTGTTTCAAAGTCAGGTAGATAATAAAATACAGCCCCAGGTCGGAGCAGGAATCTATTTTCATACACAAAAGTATTATGTTGGATTTTCCGTTCCCAACTTTCTCAATTCCAAGCACTTTGATGAAGGTTCACTTGATAACGATGAAATAGCGAGCATTGCGGTGGAAAGATTGCATTATTTTTTTATTACCGGTTATGTTTTTGATTTGAACCCAAATTTAAAGTTCAAACCCGCCACCCTTGTAAAATTTGTAAGTGGTGCGCCGATACAGTGGGATATGTCGGCCAATTTCCTAATCAATGAAAAATTCGCCATCGGAGGATCCTATAGATGGGACGCATCTGCCAGTGGTATGTTAGGTTTTCAGGCAACTGAAGGTATTTTTATTGGTTTGGCCTACGATTATCAGTTCAGTGCTATAAAAGATTACAACAATGGATCCTACGAAGCCTTGATCAGATTTGACATTTTCAACAAAGCGGATAAAATACTCACTCCAAGATTTTTCTAAAAAAAGCCCCATGAACCTAAAATCATTACTGACCCTACTTTTTACATGCTACTTTTCAGTTGTGGCTTTTTCTCAAAAAGGAAACGTAAAAAAGGCCAACGAAGAGTTTGATTCTTATTCCTATATAGACGCCAGAAAGATTTACCTAAAGGTGGTCAACGATGGATATGAATCTGCACAGGTTTTCAAAAATTTGGGGGATACCTATTATTTCAACAGTGAATATGTCGATGCAGTTTCATGGTACAACAAACTTATCTCAAAATATTCCAACGAAATTGAACCCATATACTATTACCGACTTGCACAAAGTTTAAAGAGTACAGGAAAATATCAGGAATCGAAAAAAATGATGGGCAAATTTGCAAGTCTATCCGCCAACACGGAACTGGCAAAGAATTTTATGAGAGACTATTCTGAGCTTGACAGTTTGATCGATTTTCAATCCAAAGAATTTGAAGTTCTCAATGTAACCCAGCTTTTATCCAGTTCCGATTTCGGCCCAACGTTTTACGATAAAAACAAGCTTGTTTTTGCTTCGGCTTCTGGGGACACAAAGGGAGACAAAATCCATCATTGGACAGGTTTGCCCTATTTGGATCTATATGTGGCCAACATCGATGATGAGTGGAAATTATCCAATCCAAAACCTTTGGAAGGAGAAATCAATACCCCCTACCACGAATCCAGTGCTGCATTTACCTCAGATGGAAATACGGTATATTTTACTAGAAACAATTATAAAAACGGAAGAAAACGGCAAAACCGGCAAAAGCTGGTGAGTTTAAAAATTTACAAGGCTACCAAGGATGAAAACGGTGAATGGAACAATGTTGAAGAACTTCCATTTAACAACGATTCTTATTCAGTGGCTCACCCTGCCTTAAGTCCAGATGAAAAACGACTGTATTTTTCATCGGACATGAAAGGTTCCTTTGGGCAATCCGATATTTGGTATGTGGATATTTCATCCGATGGAAATTATAGTAATCCAATCAATTTAGGAGCTCAAATCAATACAGAGGCTAGGGAAACCTTTCCTTTTGTCAGTAAAAATGGAAATCTATATTTCTCCAGCGATGGGCATTTAGGGTTGGGAGGACTTGACATTTTTGTGATTTCCCTTGATTCCGAGGGCGAATTCAAAGAAGCCACCAACCTTAAAAAACCGATAAACTCAAATAAAGACGACTTTGGTTTTATCATTGATGAAGATAAAAAAATAGGATATCTATCATCCAATCGAGGTGGTGATGAAGGGAGTGAGTCTGATGATATATATAGGATTTGGGAGAATTGTGGCGAGATTGTCCTACAAGGGATTATTTCCAATTCCAAATCAGGGCAAGCCATTTATAGGGCGACCGTTCAACTCATAAACAAGGACAATCGGATCATAGCCAAGACCAAAACAGACCGAAATGGCAATTACAAGTTCGAAGATTTTTTAAACTGTACCGAAAAATATACCGTGGTTGCATCCTTCAGGGACTACCAACCCAGTCAAAAATCCCTGGTTACTCCCCGTGGATCTGATGTGGTTCAGGCCGATCTTGAGTTGACCCCTCCTGAATGTGCCGATGACGATTTGGGGTGTCGTTTGAACCTACAACCTATTTATTTTGATTATGGTAAATCCAGTATCAGACCCGATGCCGAAGTGGAATTGGCAAAAATACTACAGGCCATGAAGGAATATCCAGAGTTGAAAATCCATATTGAATCACATACCGATTCAAGGTCCAGTTCAGCATTCAATCTAAGGTTGTCGGAAAGAAGAGCAAAGGCCACTCTAAAATGGTTGGTGAACAAAGGAATAGACCAACGTAGATTAACCGCAAAAGGATATGGAGAAACACGATTGCTGAACAAATGTTCTAACGGTGTTCCATGCAGTGAAGAAGAACATGAACTTAACCGAAGATCTATGTTCATTATTAAATAAATAGCTCTTGTTTATTTTTTGCATTGATAATCAGCGTGTTATATTTTTGGCACGCTGATTGTATAATACTGGGTGGATGTAAATGGTTGCATCTAGAATTTAAACCTTGTATCATGAAAAAGTTTATACTCATTATAGCAGCGGTTATTTTTGGAATACCGAGTATCCAGGCCGAAACAACCAACACAGTAGCTACCTACACCAATTACCGATATGGAAATTCTTTCATCTTTGTTGAAGATGGAGTAACATTCTCAGTGTATCCAGATGGTGAGTTTGATTTCTATTTGGACAACAGGGTAAATGTTGGAGTCGGAGCAAGAATCGGTAATGTTGGAATTACCTTTAATTCAGGATATAATTATAACCCATATGTCCAGTATGATGATTATGGAGCTGTAATCCAAGTAGAGAATACTCCTATATATTATGATTATTATGGACGTGTTTCACAAATAGGAAATGTAGATATATGGTATAACAATGGTAGAGTCCGTAGAATTGGTGGATTGCACGTTTACTATAATGGGGGTGTTTTCAGTCACTATACAGGATTTATCAACATTTATAATAGACGTTATGTATACAGACCTTTCCATAGATATTTTGCAAGACCTGCCATAGGTTTCTGTAATGTGTATGCAAGACCATATAGAAGATATTACAGACCTATCAGATACACTTATTACACTCCTTATAGATATAATACCAGAAGGGCTTATGCCAGAGTGGGCAAGGTTTATAGAAATGACAATAGATATAGAAGAGACAAAATCTATAGAAATGACAGAAGAGTTGCTGTGAGAGACAATAGAGCAAGAAGAGCGGATTATGGTAGAAGTAATGCCACGGTATCCAAAAACTCTTCTAGGAGAGGAAATACAGAGGTAAATCGTTCCAGTAATACTGTAAAAAGACAAAAAGTAGCTTCTAGAGATTCAAGAAGTAATAACTATAGAAAGTCAAATAATGTAGCAAGATCTGGAAGAACAACTGCTTCCAATAATAAGGGGACACGTGCTTCAAACAATAGAAGCACTGGTTCCAGAAAAGTGGCCTCCAGTACAAATGGTAGAAACGTAAAACGTTCAGCCCAAAGTACCTACAGAAAACCACAGACTACAACGAGAACATCGAACAGGTCTGTAGTTAGCAGGAAAAACTCTTCACCAAAGAAAGCAGTTGAAAGAAGTTCTAGACCTAGTGTTAGAAAAACTTCTGTAAGTAGAAAAACTACTTCTAGGCCAAGTGTGAGCAGAGGTTCAAGCGACAGAAAAAATACCGCTAGAACATCAAGATCAAGAGGGTCTTCTAGACGAAATAATTAGATAGTTTTTTTAGGTTGGTTAGTTGTTTACCCCGTAGTTGAATTTATTCGCTACGGGGTATTTTTTTTGAGCCATTTGGATAAGATTCCTGATACATCTTCCGAAAGATTGAAACGGTACAATATACCCACATACATAACCACAATAAGAAAAGATTTCAATCCAATATTGACAATAGGATGAAACTGAAACTGTAATAGGTCAAACAATACAGCTAATAAAATCAAGGTTGCGAACACTTTAAAAGTAGCCGAAGTAAAAGGCAAAATGCCAAACTTTATCTTCACGAAAATCAGCTTCACCAAATTGAAAATAAAAATGGAGACAAAACTGGCCAATGCAGCTCCCTCCAAACCAAGCTTGGGAATCAATAAATAATTGAGCGAAATGGTCAAAGCGGCCAAACATACTCCAAATATGAGTACTGTTTTGTAGTATTGGGAGTTGTATAAAATTGAATTGATGTTGCCCAACAGCGAATCCATCACCTTGGCCAAACCAATCAAGAATACAATGGTAAACCCATGTCTATAATTTTCTGGCAGCAATAAATAAAGGTCGTTTAGGTTGAGTATAATCAACACAAATAAAATACCCGATGCAATAAATAGCGTTAAGGAAGTTTTCTTATACAATTTGTCTAGTCCAATTTCATTTTTAGTGTTCAACAATTCTGCTGTTAATGGATACGTAATTTGATGCATGGCACGGGAAGGCACAATAATTACCGTTGCGATGTACACCGATACCCCATAATAAGCCACATTTTCAATACTAATAAACTGATTGAGCATCACCTTATCTATTTCCAACAAGATAAGAGCTGCCGAGCCTCCTAGAATAATCAAGAAGGAGTACGATAAGATTTCTTTGGTATAAGGCGGAAACTTAAAATCCAATTTGGGCATCCGTAGGCTAAACGCATAAATTTTAATAATGATGGTCCTTAACAAATAGAGACCCACCAAACATTTAAAGAAAATGTCCAGCGTAATCACATCAAAATAAAAGAGTAATAGTAGTAGAGAAACCCCTACTCTAGCAAAAACCTCCTTCATAAAGTTGCCAAAAACCGACTTAAAATGAACCTTGCTCCAAGAGTAGAAAACTTCAAAATAGCCCATGGCTAAACCAACAAAAAACACATACCATAGGTAGTCCTTAACCATAGGATTCACTTGAGATACCCAATCTCCAATAGGCTCATACCATATCAGCCCCACCAATGTCACAGGAATAATCCCCAATAAAGGGATTAACAACATCAAGGTGAAAAAGCCATCTTTTTCAGAATCTGGATGATTACTGTAATATTTCACCATGGTATTGTGCACCCCAAAAGCCATCAATGGCATAAGAATGGCCCCGGAGGCCAATATAAAAGTAACGAGGCCATAATATTCGTCCGGGAGAATCTTGGTATAGAGAAACAACGTATTGATCGCTCCAAAAAAGAACCCCAAATACGTTACCGCCGTATTTTGTATGGATTGTTTAAGAACAACGCCCATTAGATAAATTTAGCCAAAGATTCCGTTAATGCCTTTCTATGATATTGCTCCACCCCTTCCGAATTGCATAGCAAACTTCCTTTTTGATATTGGTGAAATGCATCCAAAAGTACATTTTTTAATGCCGGTATATTATCATGCAAACAGGTATTTCCTGCTTTATGCTTCTCTACCATGGCACCTGCTTCCCATCCTTTTGGACCAATTGCCAAAATGGGACGCTTGGCATTCAAGTATTCAAATAATTTTCCAGGTATTATACCTATGGTTTCCTCCGAATCAATTTCCAATAACAAAAGTAACTGAGATTTTTGCTGTGTTTCCAAAACTTTATCATGCGAGAGATAGCCTAACTGCTCCACATAAGCATCCAGTCCGAAATTTTGCAAAGATTGTAAAACTTCCTCTCCCACTACTCCAGCCAATTGAACCTTTACAGTTTTTCTGAAAGCTTCGTTTTCTGTAATCAATTCCTGTAAAGCTTGCCACAATCCTAAAGGGTTTCTTCCTGTCAACAATGAACCAATGTGGGAAATGGTAAAATCAGAATCTAATGCAACAGGTTTCAGTCCATTATCAAAACCGTTGGTAATAACTTTTATTGGTTTGGGGGTAATGGCCTCAAACTCTGACTTAGTAGTGTTGCTGGTAACCACAATCTTATCAGCCTTTAGTAACACCCCTTTCTCCAAAGCCTTGTGCTTTAGCCGAGCATATTCGGTCAACCGTAGTTTTTTATGATAGCCTATCGATGTCCAAGGATCTCGAAAATCAGCGATCCATTGTAAATTGTATTTCTTTTTGAGGCCAAGACCAATCAAATGCAGACTATGTGGCGGTCCTGTGGTTATTACGGTTTGAATACCTTCATCCGCAATTACTTTGGCCAAATACGAAATGGATGGTTTTACCCAAAGTTTTCTGGCATCGGGAATAAATAGATTTCCTCGAATCCACAACAGTGTTTTTTCAATAAATGATGGATTCTTCTCCTTAATGATTCCTGAACTAATCGTCTTGGTTTTCTTTTTGGAAAGCAGCGAAGCCCAGCCATAAGGTTCCCTAATCGGTTGCTTTACTATTTTGATGGAATCCGGTACTTCCGAAACCAATTTTTCATCTACAATGGGATAACTCGGACTTTTAGGAACATATACGATAGGTTCTATCCCAAATTCCGGCAGGTATTTTGCAAACTTGAGCCAACGCTGTACCCCTGGTCCCCCTGCCGGTGGCCAATAGTACGCTATGACCAAGATTTTACGCATGGGGTTCTTCCTTTTTTCCACGGAACAAGCTGAATCCCAATCCTCCTACAATCATCAATCCTAGGAGAATATTGGCCGCTAAAGTGATTTGGCTTCCCGTTTCCACCACTTCAGGCTCAAACTTGAATTCGATTTCATGTTTCCCTGCTGGAACCTTTATGCCACGAAGTGCATAATCCACTTTAAAGTGTTCTTGTGGTTCGCCATCGATAAAAGCATTCCAACCGAATGGATAATGCATTTCGGAGAATACTGCGAAACCATCATTGGAATTATTCGTGGCATATTTTAAATAATCGGGACGATACTCCACCAAATCAATACGTGCCACGGAATCCACGGAATATCGGAGTTTGGTCAATTCCGGGTATTCCTTGGTATTGACCACCGCCTGTGTTTTGGAGTTAAAATCCTTAAGTTTCAGAATCTCCTCGTCGGCCGATGAAACGGGCACCAACTGATCTACAAACCAGGCATTGCCATTGGCATCGGGGTTTACGGCAGGGTAACTGTTCCCTTCCTCATCCTGTTGAATGACGTATTTTACGTTCAACATGTTCATTACCTGCAGATTGTTTTGGAACAAATGGTATTCGAATAAATTTTGAAGCGCTCTAGGCTTAGCAGCGTGATATCCACCAATAGATTTATGGAAATACGAAGTTCGAGCACCATTTAACCCTTCTTGAGGATCAAAAACCCGATAAATCGAGTCATCTTGCTGAATCATTTGGTCAATTTGATTGGCTTGGAATGGCTGGTTTACCTGACGCTGACGTACAAAATCGTCTTCGTTTACATACCTGAGGTCTACTCCTACCAAATCAAACAGGATAAGCGCCCCCAAGGCAAAGACCAAAATATTTTTATTGATTTTATCTTTGATAAAGAACCACAATGCCGCGGCGGCCAAGGCCACATAAATCAACGAACGGATTGTATCACTGATGTAAACGGCTTCACGGTCACGCTGGATCATGGTCATCAATTCATCTCCAAAATAGCCACGGTAGGTTTCGTCTCGTAGTCCTTCAAAATCAAAGAATCCTTTCAGCAAGAAAATCATGGCGCCAAGTCCTACCGAAACAAAAAAGCTCAGCTTCAATGCTTTTAGTTTATCCTTTTGCTCCACGGAAGATTTGAACAGTTCCCATATTCCCAAAATTCCCAATACAGGTAAACAAAGCTCCAAAACCACTTGAATAGAGGATACAGCCCTGAATTTGTTGTACATCGGGAAGTAATCTATCATGAAATTTGTGAGCAACGGAAAGTTTTTCCCCCAAGAAAGCAACAAGGCCAAAATGGCTCCAAACAGCAACCACCATTTCTTTTTGCCATCCACCAGAAATACGCCCAACATAAAAAGAAAGAATACAATGGCACCTACATAAGCTGGTCCGGCCACAATGGGCTGGTCTCCCCAATATAAAGGCAAACTGCCTGAAAATTCTATGGCCTTGGTCGGTGATAATCCCTGATTGGTCAAATATTCATAGGCTTTGGAATCCTTGCCCAAATTCTCACCGCCCGAACCTCCGAACAATCTTGGTACAAATAAGTCTAACGATTCCGCAATTCCATAACTATATTGGGTAATGTATTCTTTATCCAATCCTGAAGAAATCTGCTTTTCGCTGCCGTCAGGATTTATGGTCAATTCCGATTTACCACGTGTACTCCAATCAGCATACTCTTTGGTTGCCATTAAGCTGGTGGCATTGGTAAAAATGGACAGGACAACGGCCAAAATCAAAATGCCCACCGAAGCAAAAAAGTGTTTCAGTTCTTTTTCTTTGATGGCATAAATCAGATACACGAGGCCCATCACCAGTACCAAAAGCATAAAATAATATGTCATTTGGTAGTGATTCGCACTAATTTCCAGCGCCATTGCCAATGCCGTCAGTATAAATCCTAAAATGTATTTTTTTCGAAAAACGAGTACTATGCCCCCCAAAACCAGAGGGATATACCCCAAAGCATGCGCTTTTGCATTGTGTCCCACACCCAAAATTATAATCAGGTAGGTGGAGAACCCAAAGGCCAAGGCTCCCAATGCGGCAAGCCTAAAATCGACTTTTAGGCATAATAGGAGAATATAAAACCCTATCAAATAAAGAAAAAGATAATCGGCAGGTCTGGGCAAAAACCGAATCAAACGGTCCAGTTCCTTTACGTAGTTATGTGGATAATTGGCGCCTAATTGGTAGGTGGGCATTCCACCAAAAGCACTATTTGTCCAATAGGATTCCTCGCCCGTAACATCCTTGTAGGCATCCCGTTCTTGTGCCATGCCTTTATACTGGGCAATGTCCGACTGGTAAATGGCTTTTCCTTGCAATACCGGATAAAAATATACCAACGAGGCAAGGATGAATACAGCGATAACACAAATATGGGTGATAATGGCTTTTGGAGAAAGATTCATGGATAGGTTTTGATTCGGCAAATATTAATCAATTTCCTCAAAATCTATGTATTCTCCAACTTTTTTTGATGGATTGGATTTGCGGTGCGGTTTTTTGGCAATAACGGTCTCTCCTTCCCTAGTTTGCGAGTTATCAAAATCTTGCGGGTTGCCAAACTGCTGCCCAAAACGCTCGCTCGTCTTCTTAACTGCATAATTAAGCAGCTTCGGAGCCAACCATTTCAAAAGGAATTTGAACCCGTAGTATACTAATATGACAATTAAAATCGTTTGTAATAAAACCATATAACCTTAGTTATTGAATCAAATTTACACTGTTAGTCCCGTAAACCCATCAAACGTATCTTAAAATAGTATTAAAAACCTTGTTATATGGATATTTCCATGATCAAAAAGTCATTATTTCTTTTCGTTCTATTTCCAACATTTATTTTCGCCCAATACACCGATGTCATTAATTCCAATAGACCTGGAAGAGCTGCTAGTGCTTACGCTGTTGGTAAAAACGTGGTGCAGGCCGAAGTGGGGATGTTGTATGAACAGCAGGATAATGCCGATTTAAATTCCGACTCCAACATTTTTGGGGCCGATTACGCTTTTAGGTACGGATTGCTTTTTGAGGAATTGGAAGTGATTGCAGAGGGTTCCTTTATTACTCAGAACATTACCTATCCCGATTTGGGCATTGAGGGCAAGTTGACCAATTTTTCCCGGAACCGAGTAGGTTTAAAATATCTGGTCTTTGACCCCTACAAGGACCCAGAACGAAGCAAACCCAACCTCTATAGCTGGAGGGCCAATAATCTGTTCCAATGGAAAAATCTTATCCCGGCCGTATCAGTGTACGGTGGTGCCAATTTTGTATTGGGCGACAATCCGTTTTACCCAGGCGAACCTACAGTTTCGTATCGAGGAGGTATTCAAACTCAGAGCAGACTTTCTCCCAGATTTGTTTTGATTTCCAACATCGCCTACGATCGTATTACTACCGATTTTCCCGAATGGCGCTATGCCCTTTCAGTTACCCATGCTTTTCGTGACCCCCGATGGAGCGTTTTCTTTGAGGGGCAGGGTATTTCTGGAGACCGTTACTCCGATATTATTCTTAGAACGGGAGTGGCCCGTTTGATCAATCCTAATTTTCAAGCTGACATCCACATGGGCTCGGGCTTTAAAAACGACCCCTCTCGCATATTTGTGGTGCTCGGATTTTCTTATCGCTTGGATTTCCATAGGGATGAACTTATCCCAATCAACGAGCAACAATCGGGCATAAATGGAAAGATCAAAAAGAACTCAAATAAGAAAAAGTCAAAAAAACGCAGGAAAAAAAATAAAGATCGAATAGATTTTTAAGTTTTCCTTGGTTCACTTTTCTACTGTAGGTAATATTCCTAATATTGGGGAATTAATTTGCATGTATGGTTACCGTAAAACAGGTTCAGTCCAAATCGGACTTAAAAAGTTTTGTAAAATTTCCTTTTTCACTCTATAAAGATTCTCCCTATTGGGTTCCTCCCATTATTAAAGATGAAATGGAGTCTTTTGATAAGAATAAGAACCCTGTTTTTAAAACGGCCGAGGCACAGTTCTTTTTGGCTTATAAAGAAGGGAAGCTCGTAGGTCGCGTGGCAGCTATTATAAACTGGTTGGAAGTTAAGGAGCAGGGACTAAAGAAAATGCGATTTGGTTGGTTCGATTTTGTGGATGACCTTGAAGTTTCAAAGGCTCTATTGGATAAAGTCCAGGAGATTGGCAAGAAAAACAAGCTGAACTATATGGAAGGTCCGGTAGGATTCTCCAATTTGGACAAAGTAGGCGTACTTACCGATGGTTTTGATCAAGTAGGAAACATGATCACTTGGTACAACCACCCCTATTACCAATCGCATTATGAGCAGCATGGGTTTACTACCGAAAAAAAATACTCAGAGAGTAAATTTTTAGCGGCAAATGCCGAACCTAAATTTTTTGAAAAGGCCAATATGCTGATCAAAAAGCGCTATGGTCTCCGAGAAATGAATTTTGAAAAAAGCGCCGACATAATGCCTTGGGTGGACAAGATGTTCGACCTTTTTAACGAGACCTATGCCAAACTATCTTCTTTTGTGAAGATAACCGATATCCAAAAAGAATATTTCAAGAAAAAATACATTAGTTTCATAAATCCGGAATACATCAAATTTGTGGTGGATTCAGATGATAATTTAGTGGCTTTTGCCATTGTGATGCCCTCTTTTTCAGAAGCCTTACAAAAAGCGAAAGGCAAATTGTTCCCTTTTGGAATTTTCCATTTGCTCAATGCTCGAAAAAATAGCAAGGATGCCATTTTCTACTTGATCGGTATTCATCCAAAATATCAAAACAAAGGGGTCACCTCCATAATTTTTAATGAATTTCATCATACCTTTAAAAAGCGTGGAGTGATCAATTGTATTAGAACTCCCGAACTAGAGGATAATCTGGCCATACAACAAATGTGGAAACACTTTGACCCTAAAGTAGTCAAGAGACGAAGAACTTATGTAAAAGACCTTTAGAAATAACTATATTACTCCACTGCTATTTTATTACCTGATTTTCACTAATTTAAGAGAATAATTCTCCTAATATAGTAGTATTGATATTCCAAAGTAATAACTAAAATCATTAATAATATAGCTGTAAATAAGGATGACAAAAGCACATAGACAATTGGAGGAGGTGTCCTTTTGGGACTTGGCGTAGGTTTCTTTTTTCTTGGTTTTGGTGCCGTTTTGGCGTTCGTAGGCTCCATGATTACTGGCCTGAATTGGACTAATAATCACATCAATTATTTCAACCAGAAAAAAATAATCTTCCTGGTTATTGCAACGACCTCATAATCAAAATTTTAAAAAGAATCCATCGAAGAATACTTAAAAACAAGTTCAATGAATACCTTGTTTATGTATTTTGGGAAGGATTGACTTTTTTTTAGAAATTTGAAAATGTATTACAATGGAAAATAAAATAGCCATTGAGTTTTTAGACCACGTAGCCATTCGCGTTAAAGATATGGAGACGTCCATTGCTTGGTACGAAAAGGTTTTGGGTCTCCAAAAACATCAGCTCCCTAAATGGGGAGCACATCCGATTTTTATGTTGAGTGGCAAATCTGGAATTGCATTGTTTCCAGCTCATTTGCATGACGATACCTTGAATCCAGAATCAAAAAATGTAAAAATTGACCACTTTGCGTTCAATGTTACCAATGAAAATTTTGAGAAAGCAAAAAAAAGGTACACTGACCTTAATTTAGTCTATACTATTCAGGACCATTATTATTTCCAATCTATTTATACCAAGGATCCGGATGGCCATACGGTTGAATTGACCACTCTTGTGGTCGATGAAAATGATGTATATACCAACTAAATTCAAGACGAAGATTTAGATTTGAAAGAAAACCATCAAAAATATATTGAATCCTACCTACAACTGTTTTCAAATTTAAACCCCAATAAACTGACGCTCTTCCGTTCGCAACTAACTATTGGGGAATACAAGCAAAAAGATTAGTTTTTTAAGAATGGGGGAATTCAAAAAAAAATGGGGTTTGTTTGTGAAGGACTATTACGGCGATATTACGCAAGTTAAAATTAATGCGCCGAAATAACGCACAAACGAATTGCAGCGGACGAAAAGTCCGCTGCAATAAATATTTTACGAGAATAGGAAAAATTACTATTCGCCCATCGCCGCAGCAACAGCAGCTGAAAGTCTTTTATATGTACCATTTTCCAAACGTTCCCTGATTGCTGAAAATGCATCCAAAGTTTTGGCAATATCCTCCATAGTATGTGTTGCCGTTGGAATCAAACGAAGTAAGATCAAACCTTTTGGAATTACTGGATATACCACAATAGAACAGAAGATTCCGTGGTTTTCACGCAAATCCTTTACCAAGGCCATAGCTTCTGGAATACTACCGTTCAAATAAACAGGAGTAACACAACTGGTGGTGGTACCAATATCAAAACCTCTATCCTTAAGTCCATTTTGAAGCGCGTTCACATTCTCCCAAAGTTTTGCCTTTAATTCGGGCATGGTACGTAGCATATCAAGCCTTTTAAGTGCTCCTTTTACATATACCATTGGTAAAGACTTAGCGAACATTTGAGAACGAAGATTGTACTTCAAATACTCTATAATCTCTTTATCTGCAGCAACAAAGGCACCAATTCCGGCCATAGATTTGGCAAAAGTGGCCAAATACACATCAATTTCGTCCTGTACGCCTTGTTCCTCACCTGCTCCTGCACCCGTTTTACCAAGTGTTCCAAATCCGTGGGCATCATCTACCAAGAGTCTAAACTGGAATTTCTTTTTAAGGTCTACGATTTCTCTCAAGATTCCTTGCTCTCCGCGCATACCAAAAACTCCTTCGGAGATCACTAATATTCCTCCGCCAGTTTCATTGGCCAATTTAGTGGCACGCTCCAAGTTTTTCTCCAAACTTTCTGGGTCGTTGTGCTTAAAGGTAAAACGTTTACCCATGTGCAAACGCACCCCATCTATAATACAAGCGTGACAATCCACATCGTATACAATAATATCATCCTTAGATACCAAAGCATCGATAACCGACATAAAGCCTTGGTAACCGAAGTTCAATAAATAAGAGGCATCCTTGTTAACGAATTCAGCCAACTCGTTCTGTAATTGTTCGTGGAAATCGGTATGGCCACTCATCATTCGCGCTCCCATTGGATAAGCAGCTCCGTGCTCCAATGCGGCTTCTCCATCCACTTTTTTGATTTCAGGTAGGTTGGCAAGCCCTAGATAGTCATTGATACTCCACGTTATTACATCTTTCCCTTGGAACTTCATTCTGTTGGAAATAGGTCCTTCCAGTTTTGGAAAAACAAAATAACCCTCAGCTTGTGAGGCCCATTTTCCTAAAGGCCCTTTGTTCTCAATGATTCTATCGAATAAATCTCTCATCTACCTTAAATTTAATTCAAATGCAAAAGTATAGATTTTTATGAACCTCGCATAACGAAATGTTAAGATAAAAAAAACGGCAATGAAAAACATTGCCGTTACGAGGTGTTATAGGGTATTGGTTTATTTAATATACTTGATTTCTTCAGGTACTTCAGCATCCTGAATATCAAAGAATCCTTGGTTTTCCATCCATTCGTTGCTGTATACTTTACTCATGTACCTTGAACCGTGGTCTGGAAACACCACAACAACATTACTGTCTTCGGTGAACTCCCCTTCCGTATTCAATTGGTACAATGCCTGAGTAGCAGCACCACTGGTATAACCTGCAAAAATACCTTCGGTATGGGCCAATTTACGCGCCATATGTGCACTTTCGCCATCAGTCACCTTGATATATCTGTCAATACTATTGAAATCGGTAGCATCAGGGATAAGATTTTTACCCAATCCTTCAATTCGGTATGGATATACTTCATTATGGTCGAACTCTCCGGTTTCGTGATATTTTTTCAATACAGAACCATAAGCATCAACACCCAATACTTTAATGTTTGGGTTTTGCTCTTTAAGATAACGAGCAATACCTGATATAGTTCCTCCTGTTCCACTACAAGCCACCAAATGGGTAATCTGACCATTGGTCTGCTCCCAAATTTCTGGTCCGGTACTGGAATAGTGAGCATCGATATTCAGCTCGTTAAAATATTGATTGATGTAAATTGAATTTTCCGTCTCGCTATGCAATTGTTTGGCCACTTCGTAATATGACCGTGGGTCGTCTGCACTAACATGGGCCGGACAAACATAAACTTTGGCTCCCATGGAACGTAACATATCTATCTTGTCTGGGGATGATTTTGAACTTACGGCCAAAATACATTTGTATCCCTTAACAATACTCACCATGGCAAGGCTAAAGCCTGTATTGCCAGATGTGGTCTCAATAATGGTACTACCCGGCTTAAGAATACCTTTTCGCTCGGCTTCCTCAATAATATGAATCGCAATTCTGTCTTTTGAGGAATGTCCAGGGTTAAAGCATTCCAGTTTAGCATAAAAATTTCCAGTAAGTGGGGCGGTAATTCTGTTTAGCTCAACTAAGGGGGTATTTCCAATTAGGTCTAGGATATTGCTGTGCGCATTTATCTGTTTCTTCATAACTGGTATTAGGTAGGGAATAATTCTTACGTAAATAAGAAAATTACTCCGTGCAAATGTAACATTTTATTTTTAAAAAGCTTTTCCTTCTAGGTCTAAAATAAAGGCATATTCCTTTGCGGTCTCCTTTAAAGCCTCAAATCTGCCCGATGCTCCTCCGTGCCCTGCATCCATATTGGTATCCAAAAACAACTGGTTATCATCGGTTTTATACTCCCTCAACTTTGCCACCCACTTGGCGGGTTCCCAGTATTGCACTTGCGAATCGTGCAAGCCTGTGGATACATACATATTGGGATATTCCTTGGCTTCCACATTATCGTAAGGGGAATAGGATTTAATGTAATCGTAATATTCCTTTTTGTTTGGATTCCCCCATTCATCATATTCTCCAGTGGTCAACGGAATGGTATCATCCAGCATAGTAGTTACCACATCCACAAAGGGCACGCCCGCAATAACCCCATGATACAGTTCTGGTGCCATGTTGATGACAGCTCCCATCAAAAGACCTCCTGCAGAACCGCCCATAGCATATAAATGCTCTGGACTGGTGTATTTTTCATCAATCAAATATTGAGAGATATCTATAAAGTCGGTAAATGTATTTTTCTTTTTGAACAATTTACCATCCTCATACCAAGGTCTGCCCAAATACTCACCTCCTCGAACATGGGCAATGGCGTATATAAATCCCCGGTCCAACAAACTCAACCGTATCGATGAAAAATAAGGGTCGATCGTAGCACCGTATGAACCGTAACCGTATTGCAACAACGGACTGGTCCCATCCAAGGGAGTATCCTTATGGTAAATTAAGGAAATTGGCACTTTTTTGCCGTCTCTGGCTGTGGCCCACAAGCGTTCGGTCTTGTAATTGTTCTTATTAAACTTACCTCCCAAAACCTCTTGTTCCTTCTTTACGGTTTTAGATTTGGTCTCCATATCAAAATCGATAATAGCAAAAGGAGATCCCATTTCGTTGTAATAGTAACGAAGCACCTTGGTATCAAAATCAAGATTAACAGAGGGTCCAGCTACGTATGTTTCGCTGTCAAAAGGCAAATAATAGCTATCGGAACCGTCCCACTTGGCAATCTTCATTTGGTTGAGACCATTATTACGCTCGGTTACCACATAATAATCCCTGAAAATCTCTACATCCTCCAATAAAACATCTTCTTGGTGGGGAACAAATTCCTCCCAATGTTCTGATGATGTATGGTTCTCATCGGTTTTCATCAATTTAAAGTTGGTTGCACCGTCTTTATTGGTCAACACATAAAAATCACCCTCAAAATGAGAGATGCCATATTCCACTCCTTTTTCCCGTGGGGAAAACACTTTAAACTCACCATCGGAATCATCAGCATTCAAAATTCTATATTCTGATGTCAATGTGCTCCCAGAACCGATTACGATATATTTTCTGGATTTTGTTTTGTAAACAAAGGTGTTGTATGTAGAATCTTTTTCGTGAAAAACCAACTCATCATCTTCCGAAGAAGTTCCCAAAACGTGTTTAAAAATTTTGTCGGAACGTAAGGTAACCGGGTCTTTTTTGGTATAGAACAGCGTTTTGTTATCGTTGGCCCAAACAGAACTTCCTGTCGTATTTTCAATGATATCAGGATAGATTTCCCCTGATTTGAGGTTTTTTACCTGAATATTGTACTGTCTTCTGGAAATGGTATCCGTTCCAAAGGAAGCCATGGTATTATCCGGGCTTATGGAAACACCACGTAAGTTAAAAAACTCATGGTCTTTGGCCATTTCGTTGCAATCAAACAACAATTCATCTTCGGCATCCAAGCTTTCCTTTTTTCTTGAATAAATGGGATACTCCTTACCCTCCTCATACCGTGTGATATACCAATATCCATCCAATTTATAGGGAACAGAGGAGTCATCTTCCTTAATCCTTCCTTTCATTTCCTTAAAAAGTTCATCTTGAAACTTTTTGGTATGGGCGGTCATTTTTTGATAGTACTCGTTCTCAGCATTCAAATAATCAAGGACTTGTTGGTCCTCCCTATTGTTCATCCAATAATAATCATCGATTCTAACATCACCGTGCTTCTCGAGTTGAGTCGGATGTTTGGGTGCTACCGGGGGAGCTATACTCATGGATTCGTCTTTGTTGTTTTTGCAAGCGGTCGCAAAAATAAGGCATAAAACCAGAATATGGGTTCTTGAAATAGTTTGTTTCATGGGTCAGTGTTTTAACCAAATTACTACTTTTGATAATACACTTGTTAAATAAAGAAAATTATGTTTGGAGATCTTATGGGAATGATGGGTAAAATAAAGGAGACCCAAAAGAAGGTGGAAGCCACAAAGGAGCGTTTGAATACCGTGATGATTGATGAAGAATCTACCGACGGATTGTTAAAAGTGACCTTGACGGCCAATCGAGAAATAAAATCCATTACTATTGATGATTCTCTTTTGGAAGATAAGGAGCAATTGGAAGATTATCTAGTACTGACACTGAACAAAGCCATTGAAAAAGCCAGCAAAGTAAATGAAGCTGAATTGGCAGCCGTCGCCAAAGAGGGCATGCCGAACATTCCTGGGATGGATGCTTTTATGAAGTAGATTAGTCAAGTCCAGAGCGCAATAAATCGATGGACCTAATGTCTGGTCTGATTTGTTAGATTATAAGATAATTGGATTACTGGACACTTAGACTTGATATGAATTTGTCAGTTCGAGTGTTTCTGAAGTGCCCTGCACGAAGGAAAAATATCGAGAACTTTTTTATAGAACATTTAATACACTTCTCGATATAATTTTGGCGTTGCCAAAACCACTCGAAGTGACATTGCGACTATATATTGTCAGGTCGAGCACAGTCGAGACCCTTCTAGACTTCTCGACTGTGCTCGGAGTGACAATCATCCAATACTTTTCAAAACTTTTAAGAAATGCTGGTGCATTGCATCGGTATAATCCAAATGGGTGACGATGCGCAATTTTCCATGCCCCATCCCGATGATGGATACTTGATTTTTGGCCAATTGATCTAAAAATGCCTCAGATGACATTTTGGATTCATTAATTTCAAAAATGATAATATTGGTCTCAATTGGTTCCACTTTTTTAATGAAATCCAAGGTTTGGAGCACCTCCCCTACTTCTTCCGCTTTTTTGTGGTCTTCTGCTAATCGCTCTACATTATTTTCCAAGGCGTAGATGCCCGCTGCGGCCAAATAACCCGATTGACGCATACCGCCTCCAAAAATTTTACGGATACGCAAGGCTTTGTCAATATCATCTTTACTTCCAACCAAAACGGAACCCACGGGGCATCCCATGCCTTTGCTCAAGCATACGCTAATGGTATCAAACAACTTTCCATAGGCTTTAGGATCCTCCCCTTTTTTTACCAAGGCATTCCAAAGCCGGGCACCATCCAAGTGATATTTTAAATTGTGCTTATCACAGACTTTTCGGATTCTTTTTAATTCCTCAAAATCCCAACAGGCACCACCTCCTTTATTTGTGGTGTTTTCTATGCAGACCAATGAGGTCAATGGGCTGTGGTAAAAATCGGGTGGATTGATGGATGCTTCGACCTGTTCGGCAGTCATCATACCGCGGTCACCATCTACCAATTTACAGGAAACCCCGCTGTTGAAGCTTACTCCTCCCCCTTCGTAATTGTAAACATGTGCATATTTATCACAAATCAACTGGTCTCCAGGTTGGGTATGGATTTTTATCGCTGTTTGATTGGTCATGGTACCACTGGGGAAAAACAGTGCTGCTTCCATGCCAAAATATTCAGCTATTCTGGCTTCCAATTGGTTTACTGTAGGGTCGTTTTTAAATACATCGTCCCCTACTTTTGCATTCATCATAGCCTCCAACATTCCTACTGAAGGTCGAGTGACGGTATCACTTATTAAGTTTATTTCCATAAAATAATTTAGTCCATGCAGTCCATACCAATGGGCGATCCATCCGGTATTTTAGAAGCTGGAATCAGTTTAAATTCAGAAGGCTTTTTCATGAAGGCATCAATTCTTTTTACCATTTCGGCAGAAATAGCGTTTTTACCATTGCTCAACAATTGTGTCTTTAAATTGTTCAAAGCTTCATTGGCAATAGCGTTTACTTGGGGATGCACATCATCATGAGCTGCCAAGTTCATGATATGATAAAGTACTCTAAAATTGATAGTGTTCTGCACTTCTTCTTCGTAAGCATCACGGTGCGACAAGTCAAAAGTACCCTTTATGGTGGCATCCAATACTTCTTGTAATCCCATTTGTCCTTTATTCAAGCTCCTTTGTTGAATCAATCGGGATGCACGCTCTGGATGCAATAACAATTCCAAGGTCATATCCGCTGCGGTCTCCGCCACAGAAAGAGCATCAAAACTTACACCGGTTCTTCCTTTAAAGGATTCCCTAGAACGGCCAAAACCAACCGCCCTGGGAGGAAAAAGGTCCAATTTATCCTTGGGAACAGCAATAACTTCAGCGTCCAATGTTTTAAGGATTGATTCCATAGCTGCTTCCTGAATAGCTGCATTTATTGGTTTAACCGGCGTTTGACCCCCATCTTTAACAGCATAATTGTAATCCAAACCCCCGATAACTTTAGAAACGGCCTCTGTTTGGTATCGATGGAAGAAATACAAGGGTACAAAAACATCTTCTAAAATAGAATAGGCTTCTCCAGTTCTGATGTTGTCTATAGAAAAGTTTTCGATGGCTTTTTCTCGTATTTCCAACATACTCTCCAATTCTTGGCCAGCATTTTTCCCATTATCCCACAAGTGAGCCAATGCATGTGCACCACCTTTTGGGCGGGCATCTTGATCGGAAATGTAACGTAGTCCATCGTCTTGGGCTTTCTTTAATATAGCATTCAAGGCTGCTTCTTCATCGGTACCACTTGGAAAATCTGAATAGGCATACGTAACAATTACCTTGTCCCATTCCCCAATTCCTGTATCATAAGCATTATCAAATTTGATTTCATCACCTTTCAACTCAAACTGTGGATGTGGGTAATCCATTACGGAAGCTCTATTGTTGGTACTCGCTGCGAAGTTGTGTGCAAAACCAAGGGTATGCCCTATTTCGTGTGCAGAGAGTTGACGGATTCTCGCCAAAGCCAATTCCAACATTGGCTCATAATTATCGTCTCTTTCTTCAAAAGGTTTGTTCATTAATGCTTGTGCAATCATAAAATCTTGACGAATACGAAGACTTCCTAAACTAACATGGCCTTTTAGAATTTCCCCTGTTCTTGGATCAGTAACACTACTTCCATAACTCCATCCTCTGGTGGAACGGTGAACCCATTGCACTACATTGTAACGAACATCGAGTGGGTCGGCATCATCTGGAAGCATTTTCATTAGGAATGCATTTTTATATCCTGCAGCTTCAAAGGCTTGGTTCCACCATTTGCCTCCATCCAATAAAGCGGAACGTACTGGTTCTGGAGTACCGTTATCCAAATAATATATAATTGGTTCTACCGCTTCGCTTACCTCGGCGTTAGGATCTTTCTTTTTTAAACGGTGTCTTCTAATGAATCTTTTTACCAATGATTCCTGAACAGGAGTTGCGTAATCAAAATAAGAGAAAGGGTAGCCTCCACTTCGGGGATCAAAAAGACGTTTCTCAAAATTATCATCCGGAAGTTCAATCAACGAATGGTGTTGTGCTACGGTAACCAAACTAGCCGTTGGTGTTACAGAACGAATCCAAGCGCCCTGTGGTTCTCCTTTAAAGGTAAGGGTTACATCAAATTCTACATTTTTAGGGAATGCTTTGGTGCGATCAAAGGCCAACGCACTTTTGGATTTATCCAAACTATACGAACCTTGTTTGGCTCTTTTTAAACGGTTGGATACTCCGTGGGCGTCACGCATTAAAAAATCGGTGAAATCTATCAGGTAGCTACCCTTGGATTCTTCTACGATCTCAAATCCTTCCAAAATGGATTTCGCAAAGGCTTGTTCCACTGATTTTCGCTCCAGCTCGTTATCCGTAATGGCCCTGAATTCAAGATTGGGCTGTACCAATAACAGCTTTTTTCCTGCCTTTTTAAAGAATACCACCTGTTCATTGCCCAATTGCCCTCGGTCAAGACCAATATCGTTGCTTCCTATGCCACTGCTCAGGGAGTAAACATATAAAAAGTCCTTTTCCAAGTCATCTACCTGAAGGTAAATTTTGTCGCTGGAATCATCATAATAAAAATTGAAATAACCATTGAATTTTTGAAAGTCTTTTGCCTTTTCAAAAGTTTGCGCCCCTAAGGAGGTGCACACAAAATAAAATAAAGCGATGAGCGTAGTAGTGTTCTTCATAACCTGGTTGAAATATTGAGCTTAAAAATATGGAAATCATTTTAAATATCCCTGTCAAAAAACCATATGTATCAATAAGTAAAAAATTGATGAAATTGAATCAAAATTTTTATGTATTTCGTTTTTTTCAACCCTCTATCTAATATTTTGATTTTATAAATAGTATTCCATCTAACGCAAGGTCATGTGCAGAAAGAAACTTATTTTTACCTCAAAATAGAATACATGGTAACCACAGATCAACAGAAAGATCTTATTGAGCGCCTTGGTGCGTTAAGGAGGTATCTTTGACATTGATGCCAAACTTATTGAAATAGAGAACGAGGAAGAAAAAACCCTCGCCCCTGGTTTTTGGGACAATCCACAAGAAGCCCAAAAGCAAATGCAGTCCATAAAATCCAAAAAAAACTGGGTAGAAGATTTTGAGGAAGCCAAAACATTGATTGGCGACCTTGAAGTGCTCATGGAGTTTCAACAAGCTGGTGAGGTTTCCGAGGATGAAGTAACCAAACAGTTTGATAAAGCCCAACGGGCCATTGAAAAGCTGGAATTCCGGAATATGCTTTCGGACGAAGGTGATGAGCTTACAGCCGTACTGCAAATTACGGCAGGAGCTGGTGGTACGGAAAGCTGCGATTGGGCCTCCATGCTTATGCGCATGTATATGATGTGGGCCGAAAAGAACGGCTACAAAATAAAAGAACTCAACTATCAAGCTGGTGACGTAGCCGGAATCAAGACCGTTACTTTGGAAATTGAAGGTGAATATGCCTTTGGTTGGCTTAAAGGTGAAAATGGGGTACATCGTTTGGTGCGTATCTCCCCATTTGACAGTAACGCTAAAAGACACACATCCTTCGCCTCGGTTTATGTGTATCCATTGGTGGACGACAGTATCGAGATTGAGGTAAATCCTTCCGATATTGAGATTACTACAGCACGTTCCAGTGGTGCTGGAGGACAAAATGTGAACAAAGTGGAAACCAAGGTTCAATTGGTGCACAAACCTACCGGAATTCAAATCTCTTGTTCCGATTCTCGTTCACAGCACGACAACAGGGCTACGGCCATGAAAATGTTGAAGTCTCAATTGTACGAAATAGAGCTTCGTAAGAAACAAGAGGCTCGAGCCGAAATTGAATCCTCCAAAATGAAGATAGAATGGGGGTCACAAATCCGAAATTATGTAATGCATCCTTATAAATTGGTTAAAGATGTGCGCACAGGAGAGGAAACCGGCAATGTGGACGCCGTAATGGACGGAGACTTGGACGCATTTTTAAAGGCATATCTAATGATGATGGGGCAAAAAGAAGAACAAGAATAACCAAAAAATCATGATCAAAATATATCATAATCCACGATGCAGAAAATCCAGAGAAGGATTGGCCATTCTGGAAAAATCTGGAAAAGAATTCGAAGTTGTAAAATATTTGGATGATGTTCCTAGCAAGGAAGAATTGAAAACATTAATTGAATATTTGGGGATTTCTCCGATTGATTTGGTACGTAAGACCGAAGCTATTTGGAAAGAAAAATTTAAGGGCAAAACCTTGTCCAATGATGAGGTGATCACCGCTATGGCCGAAAACCCAAAATTGATAGAGCGACCCATCGTTGTCAATGGCAATAAAGCTGTCGTGGGAAGGCCTCCTGAGAATATTTCAAAATTGCTATAATCCTGATATCCAACTACATTTAACATCGGTTTAAAGCGTAAATTAAACCTAAATATTATCTTTATATCATGAAAAATACGCAAACCCTGTTCTATATTACCTTACTTATTGGTGTTTTAGCCTTTAACGACCTATCTGCACAATACGGTTATGGATCACCTTACGGTAACCGAGGCATGTATGGTAGAGGACGTAGTTATATACCGCAAGCGGGGCCGGTGGAATCGCAAAAAGAGGAAACTCCCCTTACCGCGGAGGAAATTGTGGATGAACAAATGCCCTCTATTTCGGAAGCTTTGGAATTGGATCCTTTCGAGGAGGCTGTGGTTCGAACTTCACTGGTGCAATCCGTACAACAACGAATCGAGCTTCAAATATTGGAGTTGGAACCTCTTAAAATGAAAGAAGAGGTCGAGAAAATAAAAAGGCGTCAAGACGCAGAATTAAAGGCAGGTCTTCCCGAAGATAAATACGAAGCCTTTATGGAACTCCAAGAAAATCGATTCAAGGCCAAGAAGAAGAAAAAGAGGAAAAGGAACAAAGATTAACAATTCCTTAAGGTCATTCGCAGGATCAAATACGTTGTTGAGGGATAAATATTTCTTGCCCTCTTTTTTTCACCCAATTTTTGCATGGTAAAAACCAAACTATGCATAAGATACTAATCCCGTTATTACTGTTAACGCTGTCAGCTTTTCAAGGTATTTCGCAGCAAAGACAAAAACCCATCACAATTTCGGGAAAAATAATTGATTCCGATTCCGGACAACCACTGGAATACGCCACGTTTGTATTACAAAATGCAGATAGTCCCGACCAGGTTACCGGAGGAATCACTGATATTTCAGGTAATTTTGAGGTCGAAGCAAGTCCTGGAACTTATAATATTAGTGTAGAGTTTATTTCTTATAAAACCTATTCGCTTCAAGGTCAAACCTATGACTCAAATACAAATCTAGGCTCCATTTCTTTATCACCAGATGTTGCCCAGCTCGCAGAGGTTGAGGTCGTTGGAGAAAAAACCACCGTGGAAGTTCGCTTGGATAAAAAAGTATATAACATAGGAAAAGATATTACCACAAGTGGAGGTAACGTCAGTGATGCCTTGGGCAATATACCATCCGTTTCTGTTGATGTTGAAGGAGGTATAAGTTTAAGAGGTAATGATAATGTTCGTATTCTTATTAATGGTAAGCCATCCGCATTGGCTGGTTTTGGTTCGACCGACGTACTACAACAACTACCTGCCGATGCTATTGAAAAAGTAGAGGTAATTACCAGTCCCTCTGCCCGTTATGATGCCGAAGGTACGGCAGGTATTTTGAACATTGTACTCAAAAAAGAGAAGACTTTGGGTATCAATGGATCTATAAACACAACTGTTGGTGTTCCCTTTAATGCCAGGGCCACTACCAACTTCAATATCAGAACTGAGAAGTTCAACATATTTAACACTCTAGGTTATTTCCACCGAGAATCTCCAGGAGGTGGAAGTAACGATAATACCTATCAATCTGCACGGAGTGAGTTTGATAGGATCATTGAGGATAGGGAAATAAGTAGAAATGACGATGGTTTCAACATTAATTTGGGAATGGAGTACTTCCTAACAGAGAAATCATCGGTAACCGGTAGTTTTTTTTATAGATGGTCCGATGAAAACGATTTGACGGAAAATGACAACCAACGTTTTGCGGACGGGAACTTGGACAGTAGAACTTTTAGAACGGAAGATCAAAATGAAAACGATAACAGCCGACAATTCTCATTAAACTACACCAATAATATTAATGATGAGGGGCAAAAGTTGACTGCTGATTTTCAGTATTCCTACGACAATGAAGATGTTCTAACGGGTATTCGTGAAGACCGAACTATTCCAAGTGATAGCCTGATTGCACTGGAAAATATTTATGAAAAACAGAAACAAGATGATATTTTGGCCCAGATTGATTACGTATTGCCTATGGGAGATGCCCAATTTGAAGCCGGTTATCGTGGTACGTTTAAAAAGGAAGTGAACGATTACCAATTGGATACTCTCAATCAAGGAACAGGTGATTTTATTACCAATAAAGATCTTACCAACATATTTACGTATCATGAAAATGTAAATGCCCTTTATACCCAGTATGGAAACAAATATGGACAATTTTCCGTGTTGGTCGGTTTACGTTTGGAAAACACAGAATTAAGAGGTGAAGTTAATACTGATATTGATAGTCAGGCACTTGAAGAGCTTGTAGGAGAAGATGTTGATCTTAACTTTGACAAGAACTATTTAGGGTTGTTCCCAACAGTAAACTTTGTTTATGAAATTTCAAAGACCCAAAATATATCAATAGGATATAACCGTAGAATCAACAGACCTCGAGGATGGTTTATCAACCCATTTCCATCTAGATCTAGTAGGACCAATGTTTTTCAAGGTAATCCCGACCTAGATCCAGCATTTGCCAATGCCTTTGATCTGGGGTACATGAAAAGATGGAAAAAATTGACACTTACCTCTTCTGTTTATTATCAGCGGGAAACAAGGTCTTTTGAATTTATTACGGAAGAAACGGGTCAATTTACATCGGACGGAATCCAAATTCTAAGATCGGTTCCCATCAACCTGTCCACCAACGAACGTATTGGTGCCGAGGCTGGTATAATATATAGTCCTACCAAATGGTGGCGTTTAAACGGTAGTGTAAACTTCTTTACATTTACTACCGATGGGGAATTCAATGGTATTGATTATGGTACTTCAAATTCCAGTTTTTTTACCAGGATGAGCAATAAATTTACATTACCGGGAAAAATTGAACTACAGGCGAACTCGTTTTACTTTGGTCCTAGACAAAATGCACAAACAAAAACAGAAGGTATATTTTCCTTAAACTTGGCTATGAGCAAAGATTTGTTCAAAGATAAAGCAACCTTATCCTTGAACGTCAGCGATGTGTTCAACTCAAGAAAACGCCAATCGTTTACCCAAACGGCTACATTTACGGCAGACCGGGTGTTCCAGTGGAGAAAAAGACAAGCAAACCTTTCTTTCATCTACCGATTTAATCAACCTAAAAATCAGCGTCAGCGCGGTGGAAGACAAGGTGGTGGTGAAGATAACGAAGGACAATATCAAGGGTAGAAACTTAACAACAGAAACCAACCAACCTTTATACAATGAAAAAAGGAAGCTCTAATGGCTTCCTTTTTTTTATGTTATAAGTTAAAACGATATCAAATTGACTGTTTTAATATAAACCGATCTTTAGTTTTGTATTGACCAAAAAACAAAAAGAAGCCAAAATGGCTTCTTTTTTTATTCCTCTAGTTGGGCCTGTTTCGCCTCTTTTCTCTCTTTAAACATTTCCCTAAGGTTGCCAATCAACCAATAAGGTACTACAAAGGTCAACAAGAATATCATCAACCAAAAACCGATTGTCAAAATTGTTAAAAAAGCTAAAAAACCTAAATATTGGTCAAAATCGAACATCTTAAATCCTTTTGTTTTAACAAAGATACTTTCTTCTTATCAAAAAAAACAAATCCATAAGGAAAAAAAGTGTATTTATTCGAATCAACTACCATATAAATGCCCTATATCCTACCTTTGTAGGACAAAATTTTAAACTATGAGTTTTAGGATTGAAAAAGATACCATGGGCGAGGTAAAAGTACCCGCCGATAAATATTGGGGCGCCCAAACCGAACGTTCCCGCAACAACTTTAAAATTGGAGCTCCTGCATCCATGCCTTTGGATGTGGTTTACGGGTTTGCCTATTTAAAAAAAGCCGCAGCCTATGCCAATCAAGAACTGGGTGTGCTAAGTCTAGAAAAAAGAGACCTTATTTCCCAAGTTTGCGATGAAATTCTTGATGGCAAACACGATGACCAATTTCCACTGGTCATTTGGCAAACGGGTTCCGGTACCCAAAGCAACATGAACGTAAATGAGGTGATTGCCAACCGTGCGCATGAAATTGCTGGGAAACAAATTGGAGAAGGTGAAAAAACCATCCAACCCAATGACGATGTGAACAAGAGTCAGTCTTCCAACGATACTTTTCCAACAGGAATGCATATCGCGGCTTACAAAAAAATAGTTGAGGTTACCATTCCGGGAGTAGAACAGCTCAAAAATACTTTGGATAAAAAATCCAAAGAGTTTAAAGATGTAGTTAAAATTGGTAGAACCCACCTAATGGATGCCACTCCCCTAACCTTGGGACAGGAGTTTTCAGGTTATGTTTCGCAATTGGATCATGGTTTAAAGGCACTAAAGAATACCTTGGCACACTTGAGCGAACTTGCCTTGGGCGGTACTGCCGTGGGTACCGGTTTGAATACACCAAAAGGATACGATGTGTTGGTGGCTAAATATATTGCTGAATTTACCGGTAAGCCTTTTGTAACTGCAGAAAACAAGTTTGAAGCACTAGCAGCACACGATGCCATTGTAGAAAGTCATGGTGCCTTGAAACAATTGGCTGTTTCTTTGAACAAAATTGCGAACGATATCCGTATGATGGCTTCTGGTCCACGCTCGGGAATTGGTGAAATTATAATCCCGGCCAACGAACCAGGAAGCTCCATTATGCCCGGAAAAGTGAACCCTACCCAATGCGAAGCACTGACCATGGTTTGTGCACAGGTTATGGGTAACGATGTTGCGATTAGTGTTGGTGGAACGCAAGGTCATTATGAGCTTAATGTGTTTAAACCGGTAATGGCGGCCAACATTTTACAATCGGCCCAATTGATCGGCGATGCGTGTGTAAGCTTTGATGTGAACTGTGCGTCAGGTATTGAGCCAAATCATGAAATCATTAATACTTTATTGAACAACTCATTGATGTTGGTTACTGCATTAAATACCAAAATAGGGTATTACAAAGCTGCGGAGATTGCCAATACTGCACATAAAAATGGTACTACACTTAGAGAAGAGGCCGTTAATCTTGGTTATGTAACTCCCGAAGAATATGATGAGTGGGTTAAACCAGAGGATATGGTTGGTAGCCTTAAATAAGGTTTTAAACTTAGAGAATATAAAAAGGCCCGTCCAAAATTGGACGGGCCTTTTATTATGGTGATAGTGTGTGTTTCTTATTTCAATTCGAAACTGGAAGTACCCAACAATTTCAATTTGCTGTCATAAACATTTACCATATAGTTTCCTTTCTGGAAATCTCCGCTTGGTTTGTTAATGTAATCGCATACATCCAAAGCATCGTTTTCGTAGTAGAAGTTAGTTCCTTTACTATAAGTAAGAGAGCTTCCTTCCTCTGTAGTTTTTGTCAAACTTTCACCTAACACATTACCTTGTGGACCTAGAACTTCAATATAGAATTCTCTGTCACCAGCTTCAGCAATTACGTTATCGGCAATAGTAAAACAAACTTTAAATTTATCAGTAGCTCTAGCTCTAGAAGTAGAAACCAATTTACCATTGTTTCTTTCTTTAATGGCATCAACACTAATAGTGTTTAGGTTAAGAGCAGAACCTTTTTCAACGGCATCGGCCAATTGAGTGTTCTGGATGATCAAAGAATCGTTGAAAACAGTTTGTTGTTCCAATTCAGCAAAAGTACTGTCTCTTTGCATGGCCAACAAGCTGTTGGATTGTGTCAAAGAATCTACTTGCTTCAATAATTCTTCTCTTTCTTTCTTAAGAACACTTACTTGTCTTCTGTAACGTGAAAGTGTAGCAATATCAGCTTTCATGCTGCTTACAGAATCGATATACTTTGCAATATTGTCCCTAGCTGCAACCAATTCTTCGTTGGTGGCATTGCTTTCCAAAATAGCTTTGTCGTATTCGGATTTCAAGTTGTTCAAATCCTCAACAACCAATTCTTTCTCTTGCGTAAGAGCTTCTGTTGTTTGTTTTTTATCTTGATAAAGACTCACAGTGTAAATAATGGTTCCTAAAAGAACTACACCCAACAGACCGGCAATTACTTTCAATCCGTTATTGTTATTTTTTGTTTCAGTCATAACTTTTTGTTTTAATTGATTCTCGTTTAAGGTTTTTAATCAATCGTGTTTGGTTTATATACGCATCAGGTTTCTATTTGGATTATTTGGATGAAAAATATTCTTTATAAAAAATTATGATTCTGCCTTTTATCCCTTATTTTTAAAAGGATATAAAACAAGTAACCCATGAAAAAAAATATCATTCTTACTGTCAGCGCATTACTATTGTTCTTTGCTTCTTGTAAAGAGAAAAAGGAAAAACAAGAAGAATCCGTGGAAATGGAAACCAAAGTTGAAGTAGAAGCTCCTGCTCCAGCAGAAATAATTCCCATTGAACACGCTACAGCTGTAATTGAATGGGGCGGTAACACGATATATATTGATCCCGTTGGCGGTATAGCAGCTTTTGAGGGTCAAAAATCACCGGATATTATTTTTATTACTGACGAACATGGTGACCACTATAATACAGACACTTTAAATGAATTGGACTTGGAAGGAGTAAAAATCATTGCTCCAGAAGCAGTAGCACTTCAAATGCCTGAAGAATTATCTTCCAAGACCACCACAATGAAAAATGGCGAGACTAAGGAAATAGCAGGTTTTTCTGTAAAAGCTATTCCTATGTACAACTTGCGTGAAGAGGCTAAAGATTTTCACACTAAGGGAAGAGGAAATGGTTACGTGTTTACTTTTGGTGATGAGCGTATTTATTTTTCAGGAGATACAGAAGATATTCCAGAAATGCGTGCACTTGAAAATATTGACAAAGCTTTCGTTTGTATGAACCTACCTTACACTATGACCGTTGAGAGTGCTGCCGATGCTGTTTTGGAATTTAAACCAAAGCAAGTGTATCCATATCATTTTAGAGGAAGACCAGAGGTCAGTGATGTTGAAAAATTCAAAACGATTATAAATGAAGGGGATTCCAACATTGAAGTAGTTCAACTGGACTGGTATCCCAACGAAGATTATTAAATCCGTAAAATAATAACAAGGTTTCATCGTTAGAACAACAAACTTATTAACCAAAAAACTTAAATATGGCTCCCAAATCCCATGTTTTAGTAGTCTTGGCAATTTTTTTTGCCTTCCAAGCTACCTATTCAAATCAATGTGATAATTTTTATGCTAAAGTGACCTACGCCCTAAGCCATGGTAAAAAAGCCATGGAGGCCACTAACTTTGAACATCAGATGTATTATGCCGAAAGGGCTCTTACGGCCCTGGAAAAATCTGAAACCTATATGGCCGAGTGTAGTTGCGAAAAAACCAAGAACAAAACCTTGGACGCAATGGAAACCCTAGCACAAGCAATAGAGCCCGCCGACTGGGAAGCTGGTAGGTTTTTCACCAAAAAAGCCATTGGTGAAATCAATGAATTGATTACCATTATTGATCAATGTACACTTGGAACTTCCACGACTACTGAAGCAACAGTAGAAATGACCGCTTCTTATGAAGAAAATCCTGTAGCTGAGGAAACAGAAACGGAACCCGTAAACTCCATGGAACTGGAGATGATCAAAGTGTTTGAAAAACATGCCGGTGACAAACTCCAATCTGCAGAACAAGCCATCGAGCAATTAGTAGAACTTTCCAATTCTATACGAGCAACTCCTGAGAACAACAACCAAGACCCCAATAGTTTATCAGCACACCAAAAAGCCTATTTGGAAAAAGCCAAAAAACTACTGGAGGAAGGAATCAAAAACTTAGGAGGGGAATAATATTTTCTCCATCAACGAATCAATTTTTTGTACTTGATACGCTTGGGCATGATATCCGTTCCCAAGCGTTTCTTTTTGTTCTCCTCATAATCAGAGAAAGAACCTTCAAAGAAATAGACCTGAGAATCTCCTTCAAACGCAAGGATATGCGTACAAATTCTATCCAAGAACCATCTGTCGTGGGAAATGATCACTGCACAACCAGCAAAGTTCTCCAAACCTTCTTCCAAGGCACGTAGCGTATTCACATCCAAATCGTTGGTAGGCTCATCCAAAAGCAGCACGTTACCTTCTTCTTTTAAGGTCATTGCCAAATGCAGGCGGTTACGTTCACCACCGGAAAGCATATTCACTTTTTTGTTCTGCTCACTTCCAGAAAAATTAAATCGACTTAGATAGGCACGGGAATTCACTTGCTTCCCTCCCATCATGATCAATTCTTGGCTGTCACTAAAGTTTTCCCAAATGGATTTTTCCTGATCAATATTGGAGTGCGACTGGTCAACGTAAGCCAATTTAGCTGTTTCACCAACAATAAATTCGCCTTTATCGGGTGTTTCTTCTCCCATGATCATTTTAAAGATTGTTGTCTTACCAGCACCGTTCGGACCAATAATACCTACAATTCCAGCTTGTGGTAATTTGAAGTTTAAGTTTTCGTATAGCAATTTGTCTCCAAAAGCTTTGCTTACATCCTTGGCCTCTATCACATTGGTTCCCAAACGTGGTCCGTTAGGGATATATATCTCCAAATTCTCCTCCATCTGTTTTTGATCTTGACTAAGGAGTTTATCATAATTCTTTAAACGAGCTTTTTGTTTGGCTTGCCTTCCTTTGGCACCTTGACGAACCCAGTCCAACTCGCGTTCCAATGTTTTTTGACGCTTGGATGCTTGTTTGCTCTCTTGCTCCAATCGTTTCGCTTTTTGGTCCAACCAGCTCGAGTAATTTCCTTTCCAAGGAATTCCTTCCCCACGGTCCAATTCCAAAATCCAACCAGCTACGTTATCCAAGAAGTAACGGTCGTGCGTTACGGCAATCACCGTTCCTTTATATTGTGCCAAATGGTGTTCCAACCAATGTACGGATTCAGCATCCAAATGGTTGGTAGGCTCATCCAACAATAGAACATCAGGTTCTTTCAACAACAAACGGCATAATGCCACCCTTCTGCGCTCCCCACCGGAAAGCACACTTATTTTTTTATCGGATTCTGGAGTACGAAGGGCATCCATGGCAATCTCCAGTTTTGTATCTAGTTCCCAAGCATTGGAAGCATCTATTTTGTCCTGGAGCACTGCTTGCTTGTCCATCAACTTTTGCATCTTGTCCGCATCCTCGTACACTTCGGGCAAACCGAACATATCGTTGATTTTATTGTACTCGTCCAAAATGGCAACGGTCTCGGCAACGCCTTCCTTTACTACTTCAAGAACGGTTTTGTCTTCATCCAATTGGGGCTCTTGTTCCAAATAGCCTACGGAATACCCAGGTGAAAAAACCACATCACCTTGGTAGTTTTTATCAACACCTGCAATTATTTTCAACAAGGTTGATTTACCAGATCCATTAAGACCCAAAATTCCAATCTTGGCCCCATAGAAAAAGCTTAGGTAAATATTCTTAAGTACCGGGGTATTGGCCGTTTTAAAGGTCTTGGTAACCCCAGACATTGAAAAAATTACTTTTTTATCGTCTGACATCTACTATAAATTAAATTGTTTTTGAAAAAGAGGCTATACTCTACCTTTTAGGGCATTAAAAACCCAAGCTACGGCAAAAAATCCAATTCCAACAGCAGCAAAGCCCCAACCTGCTACTTCATCATATTTAAAAGCTCCAAGTGCTATCATTCCCAAACCTACCAAAATCATAATCCATGTGGCATAGGCCAGCACTGTGTTCTTATTCATTCCCATTATATATATTTCTGAAGAATTTCAAATATCGTAAAAATAGAGATAATGTAAAGTTATTATTAAGGATTATGTTTCAAAAGGAAAAGTTACACCGCATTTTTCCCTGACCTTATCCAATAATTCCGACAAATCCAGGCTGTTTTGATGCGACCACAACTCACTTTCAATTTTGTTTTCCCTCAAACATTGGTTCACTTCCAAAATCTCATAGTAGTAGCCAATTCCCGTTAAAGGCAAACTGAACTTATTGGTTTTCTCATCTTTTACCAAGGTATACCCGTCTGCCTCGTGCCATCTTGGTTTTAAAAATAACTGACCTTTGGTGCCCGATATTTCAGCCTCCATTTTGGATTGACTGGTAAAACCACTATAAAGCATAGCTTGGGCATCCTTGTAGTTGAAAATCATACTGGTTTGGAGTTCCGTTCCATTTTCATGGAATTTGGATGCGGCCATAATCTCATTTGGCATACCCAACAACAAATAAGATAGAAAAATGGGGTAAATACCAATATCCAATATACTGCCCGAAGCTAAATCAGGATTCAATAATCTAGAGTCCAAACCTTTGTCCAAACCGTAAAATGCAAAATCCGCATGGATGTATTTCAAATCACCCACCACACCTTCATCAACCAATTGTTTTACTTTTTGGATTGATGGATTGAACCTAGACCACATGGCCTCCATTAAAAATGCATTGTTACTTTTTGATGCATCCACTTGCTCTACAACTTCTCCTCTACTGACGCCCATCGGTTTTTCACAAAGCACACCAATACCATTTTCCAATGCTTTTACGGACAATTCTTTATGAAAATTGTGCGGCGTAGCAATATAGACCACGTCAACTGTCCCTGATTGAAACAGTTCATCATAACTCCCGAATGTATGTTCCACATGATATTCTTCGGCAAACTCCTGAGCCCGTTGCAATGATCGTGATGCTACCGCAGTGACCTCGGCATCATCCACAAGCAAAAGGTCCGACACAAATTTTCTCGCTATTTTTCCAGGGCCAACAATGCCCCATCGTATTTTGGTTTCCATATACTTCAAAAGTAATGATTATAACTCCTTATCTTTAACCAACTAAATGAATTTAAATTAGAATGGACATAAACTTCAATAAGAACGAAGACCATAATAAATTAAAACTTTCAGATCTAAAGCGTAGACTGGCCAAAGTGAAGCTTGGCGGAGGTAAAACCCGTATCGAGAAGCATCATGCAAAAGGCAAAATGACCGCACGGGAGCGCATTGATTACTTATTGGACAATGATAGTCAATCCATTGAAATTGGTGCTTTTGCGGGTGAAGATATGTACGAGGAGCATGGTGGATGTCCATCTGGCGGGGTAGTTGTAAAAGTTGGATATGTACAAGGCAAGCAATGCGTAGTGGTGGCCAACGACGCTACGGTAAAAGCTGGTGCTTGGTTCCCTATAACGGGAAAGAAAAATCTACGGGCACAAGAAATTTCCATTGAGAACAATCTTCCGATTATTTATTTGGTGGACAGCGCAGGGGTGTATTTGCCCATGCAGGATGAAATATTTCCCGATAAAGAACATTTTGGGCGTATTTTCAGAAATAACGCCGTGATGAGCAGTATGGGAATCACCCAAATTGCCGCTGTTATGGGAAGTTGCGTAGCAGGTGGTGCCTACTTGCCTATCATGAGTGACGAAGCACTGATTGTTGACAAAACGGGAAGTATTTTTTTGGCAGGAAGCTACTTGGTCAAAGCTGCCATTGGAGAAAGTATCGACAACGAAACCTTGGGTGGAGCCACAACCCATTCAGAAATTAGCGGAGTAACCGACTACAAGGCCAAAGATGATAAGGATGCGTTAGATAAAATAAAGAATATCGTTGATAAAATTGGGGATTTTGATAAAGCAGGATTCAACAGGGTTGAAGCCAAGAAACCTGTCGAGAATCCTGATGATATTTTCGGAATCTTGCCCGCATCCCGAAGCGATCAGTACGATATGCTGGAAATTATAAAACGATTGGTGGACGATTCTGAATTTGAACAATACAAGGAAGGCTATGGCAAAACTATCTTAACGGGCTATGCCAGAATTGATGGCTGGGCCGTGGGCATAGTGGCCAACCAAAGAAAGGTGGTCAAGACTAAAAAAGGTGAAATGCAATTTGGCGGTGTTATCTATTCCGATTCCGCTGACAAGGCCACCCGATTTATTGCGAATTGCAACCAAAAGAAAATTCCTTTGGTGTTTTTGCAGGACGTTACCGGATTTATGGTAGGCAGTAAAAGTGAGCATGGTGGCATTATTAAGGATGGTGCCAAAATGGTGAACGCAGTGAGCAATTCTGTGGTCCCAAAATTTACGATTGTAATTGGAAACAGCTACGGGGCCGGTAATTATGCCATGTGCGGAAAAGCATATGATCCCAGGTTGATTGTGGCATGGCCAAGTGCTGAACTTGCCGTAATGAGCGGGAATTCTGCCGCCAAAGTGCTTATGCAGATTGAAAAAGCCAGTTTGGAGAAAAAAGGTGAACCTGTTGATGCTGAAAGGGAAAAAGAACTTTTTGACCAAATAAAACAGCGGTATGATGACCAAATATCACCCTACTATGCCGCAGCTCGACTTTGGACAGATGGCATAATTGACCCACTGGATACCCGTAAATGGATTTCTATGGGGATTGAAGCTGCCAACCATGCGCCTATTGAGAAAAAGTTTAATATGGGGGTTTTACAGGTTTGAACATAGGGCGCTCACGATTTCTGACTCCTTTATTAAGAAACCAATATCACATGTAAAAGTGTATTTTACCTATCTCTCAGTGCACCGCTTGCCACAATGGACAATAGTTCCCTGTTCACATTTTTTTCGGCCATGGCAATAACTTTTATTTCTTTTTTTTGTGATGGTCTTCCGTAATTATAATAAACGGTAGCTTTGAGGTATGTAGGCTCATAACTTTTGTTTCCATGGTATTTTAAGTTTATTCGCCACACCCCTTGTAAAGCTTCATCGATTAGGAATTGCTTGCAAGAATACCCTTTTATTTTTTCATCATAGATTCTTTCGGGTTCGTTTGCCGTAGTATGACTCCAAACAAAATAACGGCTTTCGGGGTTTACAAACTGCAGATCAAATTCAGCTTCACTATTGTTCCATTCAAAAAGAACACGTATTCCGCCAACATCGCCATCAATATTATCTACATCCTGCAGTTCCAATTCCTTACCTTTTAGGGCCATTAAATTGGTAGTCTCGGTATCCATAATGGCGTCTATACCGTCCTCAAGCGAAGGAATGGTGTCCAATTGCCTAAAGCTGTTATATCTCGCATAAATATTAAGGCCTTTTTTGTACTCCCCATTTACAACATACATATTTGCCAAATCCCGATAAGATTGGGCATACCTTGGTCGTTTTTTAAAGATTTCCTTGTAAAAATTCAATGCCTTATTGGGTTCATTTTGTTGCTCAAAAATATAGGCAAGGCCTTTTATTGTGTTTGGATTATCCTTAAACTTAGATTTTATTTCTTCTTCTATTTTAAGTGCATACTGGCTTTCTTTCCAATTCGTATAAAAATGTTTAAGGGATTCTAGGTAAAAATAAGTGGAGCCCCCATAATTCTTTTTATATTTTTCAAATTCGGCGTACGCATCATCAGCCGATTTCGTTTCCTCCAAAGCTTGAATATATACAGGGGCTGCCCGCTTGGTTGAGCTTGCGACCATGGATTTATCAAACTTATTATTTCGAAGTTTTGCCTGGTCATATGGTTTATTAGTGCCTTGTTCCCTAATTACGTTAGTGCCCTTAGTATTGATGACTATGACTCCGCCGCCGGCTATATTTCCATATTTCGTGGTTCCATTTAAACCTGGAATTACAGCAATCCTATCTATACTTGCTATATCCAGAAATGTTGGTGTTTGGGTAAAAATAACCCCATCAATCTCAAAAATTGGTGGCTTTGGGTTTTCCAATGACCCCCCGCCTCTTAAAAGAACGGTATTATCTTCACCTCTTCGCAAGCCCGGTATTTTGCCAATTAATGCAGAAACAATATCAATGGCACTGCCATTTAACTCGGCTCCATCAATAAAATTCATTTGGTAACCAGCATTTTCAGCATCTATGAAACCATAGGCCGTTCTAATTATACTTTTTTTTATGGCATAGTCCTTTGCCATAGTCGCCTGCCCTCTTTGCTTTTTTTGTTCTACAACAACCTCGTCCAATTCCTGAATCATAGGTTCTAGCTCAATATTCAATACTTTGGTGACATCCTCAACAATTATTTCCACAGGTTTCATACCTACATAACTAAAGACCAATACATCTCTTGGCCGAGCCTCGATATTGTATTTGCCATTAGCGTCTGTTTGAATACCCGTTGAAGAACCTTTTATAGCAATATTAGCGTTAGGCAAGGGTACTCCGTAAGAAGTAACTATTCCACTTATTTTGTTTGTGTTATCTTGAGCTATTGTACTGAATGCGATAAAAAGAAGGAAAAGTGATAATATAGATTTCATTTTGGTTAGTGTGTGCTATAAATATATTACAATCATTGCAAGAATTTACTTTTAACTTTAAATAATTGCTTATTCACACCCTTCAAATCCATTTTAAAGACTTTCGTAATCTTTTTTTGTGATGGGGTTCCATAATTGGTATAAATAACAGCTTTAAGGTAGCTTGGGCCTAATTGTTTGTTGCCCAAATATTTTACGTTCACCTGCCAATTACCAGATAACGAATTATCTATTAAGAATTCTTCACAGGAAAAACCAACTCGTTTTTCATTGGCAATTCTATCTTCATTTTCCATTATGGAGTGCTTAAAAGTGAAAAAATGCCCTTCTGGATTTACAAATTGTAGTTCAAACTCAGCCTCTCCATCGTTCCATTCAAAAACCAAGCGTGTTCCGTTAAAATCTTCTTCCAAAACGTGGTCGCTTACATTCTTGGAAATGATTTCGTTACCGTTCAAAGCCAAAAGGTTATTTAATTCCCTTGTTATGATAGTACTGATTGCAGTAGAGTCACTTTTCAAAAAACCTTGATTTACCAAATAGTCATATCTGGAATAGAGACTGGCTGCGGATTTATGCTCCCTCAAATCCCGATAACTATTGGCCAAATCCATATAGGACTGGGCATAATTGGGTCGTAGTATATAAACTTCCCTGTTAAGTTTAAAAGCTTGGTCAAAATTACCGTCGGCCTGCAGCACATACGCCAATGCCTTTAAGGCTATGGGGTTCGTAGCAAAAGAATTAGAAGTGTTCTCAACAATTGAATTTTCAAATTCTTCTTCGTTCCAATTCTCCTTAAAGTACCTGAGTCCATCTATGGCGTAGCTATAATTGCTGCCGTATTTAGTATGATAGTATTCATAAATTTTCTTTGCCTCATCAAAAGACTTGCTTTGGTTCAATTCCTGAAGATACACAGGTAAATCATTGAATAAATCAGCTGAGGATAAGGCATCCCCTTTGTATATATTATTCCGAAGTCTGGTCTTATCCATTAATTCCTTGGATTGTGTATAACTATTACCTGTCTTTGTATTGATTATCACTACTCCACCTGATGCAACAGAACCATATTTGGTTGCTGCTGAAAATCCCGTTAATACGGCAATCCGGTTCATGTTGGCAGGAAGAATCCATGTTGGGGCATCAGTAAGTATTTGCCCATCTACATCAAAAATAGCGGACTGGTCAAAAGAAATGGAGTTTGACCCCCTTACCGTAATATTACCACCATTTATGCAGTCACCATTCACGTTTACACCGGGAAACTCATTTCTAATAACATCCAAAATACAAAGGTTAACACTGCTAATGTATTCTTCCGATAGTATACGAATCTGATAGGCAGCCGTTTCGGGGTCTATGATACCATAAGCAGTTTTAATTAAATTTGGGTTGGTATTGTATTCCAATTTCAACTCCTGTTGTGATTTTCTCTTGCTTTTTGTAACCGTTACTTCGTTCAATTCTGTAATATCAGGGAACATTTCTATATTTAAGATACGTGTTACATCCTCGACTAGAATTTCAATGGGTTTAAATCCAACATAGGAATAGGTAATCTTATCCCCAGGAACGACCTCAATCGTATAATGACCGTTAGCATCTGTGTATTGGACATTATTACTTTCGGTTCTTTCAATTTTTACATTTTTTAAGGGTACCCGTCCATCTGTTACAATACCGGATATGGTCTGTGTGGTGTTTTGGGCCGAAACCAGCCCAGAAACCAACATCAATAAAAAAGTAATTTTTTTCATAGCTAAACATTTAATTTGTAATTGTGGCGGGTACGTTCAGTTTAAACAATTCCCGGTTCACGTTTTTGAGCCCCATTTTAAAGACCTTCGTTTCTTTTCGTTGCGCGACTGTGCCATAGTTATAATAGACCACCGCTTTCAGGTAGCTCGGGGTCAGCCGTTTGTTCCCCAGATATTTGACATTGACCTGCCAAGTGCCCGGCATACCGTCGTCAATAAGGAACTCTTCCGTGGTGTATCCCAGTATCTTTTGCTCACGGACCAGTTCCCCGTCCGCAAAAAGGGAATGCTCCGTTTTATAGTGCCTGCCCTCGGGGTTCACGAACTGCAGCTCGAACTCCGCCTCCCCGTCGTTCCATTCAAATACCAGACGGGTACCTTTAAAGTCCATATCCGAGGCTTTAAAATTTCGCTGCTCCTTTTTTGATAGTATCCTGTCCCCTTTCAATGCCAGTAGGTTGTTAAACTCACGTTCCACGAGCTTGGTGACCTTCATGGTATCGTTCATGGTGAAATAGTCCTGATCTTGAAGGTAATCCAACCTGGTGAATATTGCGGCCGCCTTTTTATCAGCTCCTATTTCCCGGTAACTGGAGGCAAGGTCCAGATAGGATTGCACGTAGTTGGGCCGTTTTACAAAAAGTTTTTTGTAAAGTTCATTGGCCTTTTTTAATTCACCATTTTCCTGATAGGTATAGGCCAGGGCCTTCATGGCCAAAGGGTTTTCGTTGAAAAGATCGGTATGGTCGCCAAGAACCCCCTTGGCAAGTTTTTCGTCGCCGAACTTGTCCAGAAGGCAACGGTAGGCATCCAGCACAAAGGCATAGGAGGAACCAAAGTTTGGAACGTATTTATTATATACATCATAAGCGGCATCACTATCGTTACTGGCATAAAGCTCCTTTAGGTAGGCCGGGCCGTTCCGTAAAACGGCATTTTCGTCAAGGGCGTCGCCGGCGTAGAGGTTGTCCCGCAACCTGGCGCGGTCGTAGGACTGGTTGGTTCCAGGTTCGGGAGTGGCATTTTGTACACCATCCGTATTGATTATTAAAATTCCTGCTGCCCCATGTCCCCATTTTCTAGCTGTAACCGTTCCATAAATAAGTGCCATTCTTTCAATCCTATTGATATCCAACCACATGGGCACATCCGTCATTACCATACCGTCCAATTCAAAAATCACCCTACCTCTCCATCTGATAGAAATTGCAGGTTTACCCCCTCCAAATCCACGGTCAATTATTATACTTGGAAATTTACCCTGAATAGCATCCAGTATGGTTATGGCGGCGGGGTTCAGGGCACTTCCATCCAAGGTCTTCATCCTATATGCGGAGTATTGGCCATGGATGTACCCAAAACCGGTCTTGATAATATTGGGGTCGGTATCATATTCAATTCCCAAGTCCTTTTGGCTTTTTCGTTTGGATTTAACCTTGGTCACCGTAACCTCTTCCAATTCTTCGACTTTTGGGTAGAGTACTATGTTCAGTACTTCTGTTACATCCTCCACTACGATTTCCATGCTCTGCATTCCGACATAACTGAAGACCAGAATGTCCTTTGGGGAAGCGCTTATGGTATATCTGCCCATTGCGTCGGTACTTGTACCATAGTTAGTGCCTTCGACCAGAACGCTGACTCCTTGTATTGGAACTTGGCCATCGGTAACGGTTCCTTTGATTCGCTGCGAAGTATCTTGGCCACTTACCAAGCCCGTTATTAGAAGAAATAAGAATATGACTTTTCTCATGACAGTTTCATTTTAGTTCGTGATCAAAGAAGAAGGAACTTTCAGTGTGAACAGTTCCCGGTTCACATCCTTAAAGCCCATTTTAAAGACCTTTGTTTCTTTTCGCTGCGCCGCTGTCCCGTAATTATAATACACTACTGCCTTTAGGTAGCTCGGGGTCAGCCGTTTGTTACCCAGGTATTTGACGTTCACCTGCCAAGTGCCGGACATTCCATCGTCAATAAGGAACTCTTCCGTGGTGTATCCCAGTAGCTTTTGCTCACGGATAATGTCCCCGTCCGCAAAAAGGGAATGCTCCGTTTTATAGTGCCGGCCCTCGGGGTTCACGAACTGCAGCTCGAACTCCGCCTCCCCGTCGTTCCATTCAAATACCAAACGGGTACCTTTAAAGTCGGTATCCAAGTCCTCAAGATTTTTTTGTTCCTTTTTTGATAGTATTCTCTCTCCTTTCAATGCCAATAGGTTGTTAAACTCACGTTCCACGAGCTTGGCGACTGTCATGGTATCGCTCATGGTGAAATAGTCTTGGTTTTGAAGGTAATCCAACCTGGTGAATATGGCGGTCGCCTTTTTATCAGCTCCTATTTCCCGGTAACTGGCGGCAAGGTCCAGATACGATTGCACGTAGTTGGGCCGTTTTACGAAAAGTTTTTTGTAAAGTTCATTCGCCTTTTTTAATTCCCCATTTTCCTGATAGGTATAGGCCAGGGCCTTCATCGCCAACAGGTTTTCGGCGAAAAGTTTGGTGTGGTTCCCAAGAATCTCATTGGCAAGCTTTTCATCGCCGAACTTGTCCAGAAGACAACGGTAGGCATCCAGGACAAAGGCATAGGAGGACCCAAAGGTCGGAACGTATTTTTTATATACCTCATGGGCGGAACCACTATCGGTACTCGCATAGAGTTCCTTTAGATAAGTTGGACCGTTCCGTAAAAGGGTATTTTCGCCAAGGGCGTCGCCGGCGTAGAAGTTATTCCGTAATCGTACCTGATCATATGGACGATTTCCATCTTCCGTGGAACCTTGCATTATATTTGAAGTATTAATTACTACAACACCTGGTCCACCAAAATTTGCTCCAAATAAACGAATGGCATCATCTGGATATATTAAAGCTACCCTAATTACCTTATCAATGTCAAGGTGTAAGGGTGGATTATAATTATACCACATATTTCCATCAACTTCAAAATTTACACCTACAGTACCTAGCTTCATCGAACCAAAGCTAGATGGAAACAAATGTTTTACCCCTCTTTTAGATCTAATGACCGTTCCAGATATTTTATTGGCAATAGCTTCAAGAATATCATAGTCATTTGGATTTAACTCTCTACCATCAACCACTCTTAAATGCCATGCCACCAAATCTGGACTTAAATAGCCAACATTTGTATTTATAATAGTAGGGTCACTAAAATAGTTTCTTGCAAATTCCTGTTGGGATTTTCTTTTCCTACCAGAAATAGTGACCTCTTCCAATTCTTCCACTTTTGGGTAGAGTACTATGTTCAGTACTTCTGTTACATCCTCCACTACGATTTCCATAGTCTGCATGCCTACATAACTGAAGACTAGAATATCCTTTGGGGAAGCGTTTATGGTATACTCACCCCTAGCGTCCGTACTTGTACCATTGTTAGTGCCTTCGACCAGAACGCTGACCCCTTGTATTAGAGCTTGGCCATCGGTGACCTTCCCGGAAATGGTATTTTGAGAAAAACTTGGTTGTACATTCAAGACAACCAAAAAAAGGCTTAAAAAGAATAAAGATACTTTCATGTATAGTTAATTTGAAGTGGTTAGATTCATTAAATAGCCACAAGAACTATACCTAAAAGGTAAATTTATTACATTTAATCTAAAATATTAAGAATATTTATATTCTATTTGCATTTTATTTGTAAAACTTCTTCACATTAAACAAATAAAATGTTTAAAAAAATATTTTCCTTAATTCCCTAGATGTGATTTTGGTCTGGGAATAAGTAATAATTCGGTTTGCCTACCATTGATGTATCGGAATCCATCCTCGCCAAAAAAGCCCGGCTCCTCTAACATAATTCGTATGTCCCGATTCCATTCCGGAATGTTTACTGTAGCATTCAACTCAATGGCATAAGCAGTATTCGGATTCAATGGATAATTCTCGCCATCATCTTTCATTACGCCGCCTTGAGCATCCCACATTCCTATTGTAGTTCCTGCGGAATGGCCGTACATACCCAGCGGATGGGTGTAAATAGAAGGTTGAAGTCCAGCAGCTTTGGCTTCTTGCAATGCCTTGGCCAAAATTTCGTTTCCTACCCTGCCTTTTACCATGTTCTGAGTGAGAAAGTCTTGCACACGGTTGCCATCGTACAATGCATTTACCAAAAAAGATGGCGCTTCGGTTTCTTCCGGTTTTAGCACATAGGCCAATTCTTGGCAGTCGGTATTCAAACGCAAGTAGGTAATTCCAAAATCACAATGCAATAAATCACCACGTTGAATGACTTCATCATCAGGTCTTCCTGAAAAAGAATATAAATGTCCTACCAGCTCCTCGCTGGTTCGTTGCACATCAACGGTAGGGTGAAACCACGTCTCCAAACCTAAATCCGTTACTTTTTGGCGCATCCACCACTCTACTTCAGTTGTGGTGGTGATTCCAGGGGTAATCACCTTTTCCGAAAAAGCTTCTGCAATAATATCATGGGTAATGTCCTTCAATTGGTTAAAAATGGTCATTTCCCTTGGTGTACGAGTCTCTATCCATCGTACCGCCAATTGTTCTGCAGACATCACTTTGGATTGATATTTCTTCGGAAGGTTGGCCATGAACTCGTCATAATCTGTTTTATCAAGACCATCGGCTATGTTGTGGTCCTTAGAAAAGTTTAGTCCAATTTTATCAGGATTTCGTTCAGAAATCAATTGCATTAATCGTTTCCATTGGTTCGGCTCCTTCTCTTTGTCCCAAGCCGAGGTTATACTCTTTCCTATATTGTAACGGGCTACGGCAAGTTTTTCAATGGTATTCTTCTCCTTGTCCCTATAAAATAAAATGATGGTTCTCCTGCGAGCATTCAGCCACTTCGCTGGCAACATAGTTCGGAGCACAGGGTCTTCGTTATATTCTCTGGATATCAATACCCACATATCCAAACCTGCATCATCCATTAATTGGGGCAACAAAACATTGAATCGCTCTTCGAGAATTTCATCCACTACCCTTGCTCTTTCAACTTCAGGAAGTATTTGTTGGGAGATTGCCATAAAAGGTAAGAACAGTAGTACTAATTTGATGGTTTTTCGCATGGTTGATTTTTTGCTGAAATTACAGCTTTTGACAGATATAAGAAAAAGTGCCTTAGGGCACTTTTTCTTATAAGCTATTGGAATAGGACTTGACTAGTCGTATGAACTCGGCCCGATAACCCTGTTCGTCTTTTTCCAATCCTTGTTCCGCCAACCGAATAACATCCTCTAATCCACTGTGGTTTGTAAATTGGGACTTTCTTAAATGAAGTCCGAACAACGCTACCGAAGCGGCAAAACTAAAATCAGATGAAATTTCGTCAATTGAATTTTCGACAGTTTTGGTAATCTCTGTACTTGTATCCCCATCAGGTTTCTTGTACCTGAATCTAACCGTGAACAATTCGTTTTTGCTACCCACAGTTTCAGTATTGGAATATTTTAAATCGTGTACAGGTTTTAGAAAAGGACTCTCCACTCCTACTGGAATAACTTCATACAATGCAGTTACTGTATGTCCGCTCCCCAGTTCTCCTGCGTCTTTGGTGTCATCAATAAAATCCTCATCAGCCAACATTCTATTTTCGTAGCCAATTAAACGATACCCACTTACCGCCGCAGGATTGAATTCCACCTGTATTTTCACATCTTTTGCAATGGTGTAAAGGGTACCGCCAAATTCTTGTCCAAATACCTTTTGGGCTTCTTGCATGGTATCGATATAAGCATGGTTACCATTCCCTTTGTCTGCCAATTTCTCCATTTTTGAGTCCTTGTAATTTCCCATACCAAATCCTAAAACAGATAAAAACACTCCCGACTTTCGTTTTTCTTCTATCAGGTCTACCATAGCCTTATCGCTGGATGGCCCCACATTGAAGTCACCATCCGTTGCCAAAATAACCCTGTTATTGCCATTTTTAATGAAATTTTTACTTGCCAGTTTATAGGCCAACTCAATTCCGGCTCCTCCTGCTGTAGAACCTCCCGAATACAGATTCTCCAATGCTTTGATAATTTCCATTTTTTTATTGCCCCTGGTCGGTTTTAGCACCACGCCCGCCGCTCCAGCATAAACCACTATGGAAACTTTATCTTTTTCACGCAGTTGATTAACCAATAGCTTAAAGGCAGATTTAAGCAAGGGTAATTTGTTGGCACTTCCCATGGATCCCGAAACATCTATTAAAAACGTAAGATTGGATGCTGGTAATTCTTCATTCTGATAGGTTTTGCCCTGCAGACCGATTCTCACCAATTGAGTATCCTTATTCCATGGGGTCCGAACCACTTCGGTATTGATCGAAAATGGATGTTCTGTAGGTTGTGGATAGGAGTAATTGAAATAGTTGATCATTTCTTCCACCTTCACCGCATCCACAGGTATTTGTTGACCATTGTTGATCATTCTACGAATGTTACTGTACGATGCTTTGTCCACATCTATGGAGAAAGTGGAAAGTGGGCTCAAGGATACATGTTCAAATTGGTTTTCGGTAATTTCTGTATAGTTTTCATCATTTTGGATTTGATAGTTTCCCTTTTTGGTCGTGATTACAATGCAACCATGTTTGGCAGATGACCCAAAAAGCTTTCTGGCTTTTGCACCCTTATACACATTCATTTTATCAATGCTCGATGGGTCCAGCTGGGCAATAACCGCATTGTTTTGCTTACGAATCGGGGTTCCATCCACAATAAAAAGTGGTTCTTCTCCCGCTTTGATTGATACGTTACCTCTTATTTTAATTGTATTAGCAGCTCCTACTTGTACCCCTGCCACCTTACCTTGTAATGCTTGAGAAATGGATCGGTGATAAGCTTTTTGTTTTTGACGTTTAATTTGGGTAGCTGAAGGAGCACTGGTCCTTCTTGTTTGGACACCATAACCTATCGTAACAACCTCTTGTAGCATTTGTACATCCTCTTCAAGTTGTACATTGATTGTTTTACTGAATCCAATTTTAACCTCTTTGGTTTTAAAGCCGATATAGGAGAAAACTAGTGTCTGGCCTTGATAAGCAGTTAGGCTATATTGGCCATCAAAATCGGTTTGGGTTCCTTTTGATGTTTCTTTCACCAACACGTTAGCTCCGGGTAGAGGCACATTATCTGCATCTGTAACCACTCCAGAAATGGTGTTTTGTTGAGCAGCAACCTGAAAGGAAACTGCAAAAATTACAAGTAGTATTTGATTTTTCATAATTGATATGGTTTTTAGGTTTATAGCTAACCTAGTTTCAATTATGCCTTAATAAAATCGGAAATTAGTTTAATAGTGCTTCTATTGAGGGAACGCCCCCTCTCAGTTAGTTTGAGGTAATTTGTCCCAAAGTTTTATTTCGGTCCACCTTTTGGGAAGAGGTCTCTTCAAAAGTATTTACAAAGTAAATTTTCTTGGGCACCTCGTATTTTGAAAGCGTTTCTATATTCTTGATGGATGGAAGCAGTTCTAGTGCTTCGGTGGGATCACCCTCCACGACGAGCACCAATTTCTGACCCAAAGTTTCATCCGGTAGGCCAGCCACAAAAAACCGTGACTTTATGGTGCTTGATAGTTTTTCCTCAATCGTTTCGGGAACCAATTTAATGCCTCCCGAATTGATAATGGAATCATACCTACCTAACCATTTAAATTTGGATTCACTTACAATTTCCACCAAATCATTGGTGATTATCTTCTCATCTGAAATTTTAGGTGCATCAATCACTAGACAGTCCCTCTCATCTTCTGAAATGGAAATGTGAGGTAACACCTCAAAACTGTTCGACAATTCTTCCACAATTCTTTTTACGGCAATATGGGTAATGGTTTCGGTCATGCCATAGGTTTCATAAGCATGAACCGATAGCTTGGTGAGTTCGCTACGCAAACCTGAATCTACAGGTGCCCCACCTATTATTAGTTTTTTAACCCTAGATAAATCGTTCAAAGAATTTTGAACTTGTAAGGGTACCATGGCCACAAAATCGAAGGTTTTGTCTGTATCGGCCAAAGGAGTTGATGAGGGTTCCACATCATCTAACTGTAAACCAAGAACCATGGCTCTTACCAACATCATTTTGCCAGCAATGCCTGTACATGGAAGACATAAAAGTGCTTTTTGTTCGGGTTGTAAATCAAAATACGCTCCCGTAGCCAATGCTGAATTGACCATATGTTCTTTTTTGAGCACAATGGTTTTGGGGGTGCCCGTAGAGCCCGATGTTTGAACTTTAATTGTAGTTTGCTCTGAAACCCAATCCTGTAAAAAAGCGCCAATGGTTTTCAGATACGGTTTTCCTGATTTTAGCAAGCCCTCCCCTAATTCAAAAAGGCTTTCATTGCTATGCTGAGCACCATTTAGCCTAAAATCGGGATGAATGTTATGCCAGGTCGGATTCCTCATCGGTCAATGCTACAAATTCTTCTTTGGTCAACACTTTTCCAAAAAGTCGATTCTTCCAGTTTTTCCAGCCATATTTTTTTGAGAAGGCAAATAATAAGATAGGATAAACCACAAATACAGGAATCAGTACATCCCAGCCCAATACGGGTTGCGATATGTCTTTATATATTGAATCCGTTTGAAATGCCGTCCAATCCGAAGTGACGAGCAAAGCCGTGATCAAATTATTGGCTGCATGGAATCCCAATGCTAATTCCAATCCTTCATCCATCAAAGTCAAAATTCCAAGAAAGAATCCTGTACCAATATAATAGATCATGATGCCAAAGCCCAGTTTTTCAACTTCAGGGTTCGCAGCATGCATCAAACCAAACAAAATGGAAGTGAATACCAAGGGAACCCATCTATTTTTGGCCATAAGTCCAATTCCCTGCATCATATGACCCCTGAACAAATATTCTTCGAAACTGGTCTGGAGTGGAATCAATAATATGGCGATTACGGCCAACGGGATAAATTTTACGAGATTAAAATTGAGTTCATATTTCTCCGGTGAAAAGTAGATATCTATACCTGTGAGAAAAATGGTGACGCCCCCCCACAGTACAAAGGAGTATATAATCCGTTTCCAGTCGATTTTTTTTCGTGAGGTGGTCAAAGAGGTAATGGATTGCTGATGGACCAACAATGTCCAGCCCAAAACCACAAAAAAACCAACCACCAAAGGTGCCAATAGCATAATCAACACCAAGTTGGTTCCAAACTGGTCAATGATTCTTTGTGTGAGTTCGTCAACGCTTACTGCAGAGTTTATGGTCACGATATAATTCCAGATCATAAAACCAATAAAGCCTACTGGTAGTACCAAATACTTCCAGAGACCTTCGTTTCCCTTATATCCTTGTTCTATGTACATATTTCTTGTATTACATCCATATCCCAGACATTTGACTGTCTGTAGAAAAGTTTACCCTCGGTCACTTCCAAAGGACTTTCTATATTATTGGTAAAGAGGCTTCCCGTTCCCAAACCTTGAGGCATTGTTGGGTTCAAAGCATACGTGAACTGTGCTATTGCATTTAATCCAATATTACTCTCCAAGGCACTGGTAATCCACCATCCAATGTTTTGTTTTTGGGCCAGTGTTATCCATTCTTGACTACCCTTTATACCACCAATCAAACTTGGCTTCAATATTATATATTGAGGTTGAATTGTTTGTAGCAATTTCGTCTTTTCCGTTACATCGAAGATGCCGATTAATTCCTCATCCAAGGCAATGGGCAATGGTGTTTTTTCGCAAAGTTCCGCCATCTCTTCCCATTTACCGGCTTTTATGGGTTGCTCAATAGAGTGCATTTTAAATACAGATAATCTTTCCAGTTTTCCCATAGCCTCTTCTGGCGAAAAGGCTCCGTTTGCATCAACACGAAGTTCTATTTCCTCTGGTGAAAAATTATCCCGAATCGCTTTAAGAATGGAGGTTTCTTTTTCAAAATCAATAGCTCCGATCTTCATTTTAATGCACCTAAAACCATCTTTCAGCTTTTGCTCCAATTGTTTGAGCATATAAGCCTCGTTTCCCATCCAAATAAGTCCGTTTATGGGTATAGGTGATTCCTTTTGGGTAAAATCCGAAGAGAAAAGCTCAAACGGATCTTTGGATTGTAACGACAAAAATGCTTGCTCTATACCAAATTGAATGGATGGGTACTCCCGTAATTGATGTAAGAGTTCCTCTTTATTCAGATTTATATTGGCACAGGTCCAAGCCAATTGTTGTTCGTAATCTGGCACATCGTCCACACTCAATCCCCGTAAAATTCCACACTCCCCTATTCCAAATTCTCCACCATCTTTGAGGATGATGTACCAAGTTTCTTTTTGGGTCATTATTCCACGCGAGGTACCACTGGGGACTTTAAAATATAGGGTATACTTTTTATAGCTTGCTTTCATGAAGTAAACCAAATTTAAGTATATTTTAAATCTAAAACAGTACTTATGGGAAGTATCCAAGGAAAAACCATTTGGGTCACGGGCGCATCTTCGGGAATAGGTAAAAGTTTGGTCATGGCACTAAGTTCCTATTCCTGTAATTTGATTATTTCATCAAGACGGAAAGATGAGCTTATAAAAGTAAAAGAGTTGTGCGAAAGCCCTGAGAATATTTCCATTCTACCCTTAGACCTCAAAAACCATGAAGAGATGGAAAATCTAGCTCAAAAAGCCATTTCCTTTTATAGTAAGGTGGATATTTTGGTGAACAATGCCGGGATTAGTCAACGTTCCTTGATCAAGGACACCAAATTGGAAGTGTATGAACACCTCATGGATATCAATTACTTGGGTACCGTGGCACTTTCCAAAGCTATTTTACCACATTTTATTGCCAATAAAACAGGACATTATGTGACAGTTACAAGCCTGATGGGCAAGTTTGGTTCGCCCTACCGTTCTGGCTATTGCGGGGCCAAACATGCACTACATGGTTTTTTTGATGTGATGCGGATGGAGCATGAAAAAGATGGTATAAAGGTTACGATGGTTTGCCCCGGCTTTGTACAGACCAATGTAGCTAAAAATGCCTTGACTGCGGATGGTTCTCCCCAAAAAGATGATGATGTGGCCACACAAAACGGAATTACTCCGGAATTGGCAGCAACAAAAATAATTTCTGCCATTGAAAAAGACAAGTTTGAGATATATGTGGGGGGCAAAGAATTGAAGGGAGTTTACATAAAAAGATTTTTTCCTAAACTACTGCACAAAATAATTTTAAAAAGCCAAGTAAGGTAATATCAATTAAAGTTGAACCAGAAACGAACTCCTTCCACTTGCCTATCTACATTTAATTTGGATTGTAGTTGATTCACCAATCGGTTGATAAGGCGAATACCCATGGAGGAATGAGCTCGTTCATCAGTATCTTCTGGCAGACCTATACCATTGTCGGTATACTCAAAATAGCCTTGATCACCATTTTTACGAAGATGAATATAGATTTTGCCATTCTCATCATTTTCTGGGAAAGCATATTTAAACGAATTTGATACGAGTTCGTTCAAAATCAAACCAAACGGAATGGCACGGTCAATATCCAGTTCGGTGCCCTCTGCATCAATGGTAATGCTAATATTGTGACCTCCCTTTTTGTAAACGGATTGTACACTATTGATTAAACTTTCGATATATCCTTGCATTTCTATTACCGAAAGATCATCATTTTGATATAACTTTTGGTGAATCAAAGCCATTGCTTTTACCCTACTTTTCCCTTCTTCCAGTGCCTCTATGGCGGCTTTACTTCGGGTATTCTTTGTTTGTAGGCTCAATAAACTGGATACCATCTGGAGATTGTTCTTTACCCTATGATGTATTTCTTTCAAGAGAGAATCCTTTTCTACAAGAGAATTTTCTATGATATGTTTTTGTTCTTCGATCAAACGTTGGTTCTTGATACTTTTTAAATAGGCATAAACCAACCCGGCAAAACCTAAAAGTGTAAATATCAAAGAAATGAACACTAAATTAATTCGTTCATCTTTGGCTTTCATTTCACTACGAGCCAATTCATTTATTCTTTTTTGCTCATCAATCAACCGTTGGGAGTTCTCTAAATCCTCATTGGCAACAATGGTCACCAATTGTTGTTTTATAAGTGCCGACTGTTTCTTCGCCAATGAATCCTTAATTCTTTCATTGCGTTTGTAGTAAATAGAAGCGTTCTTGTAATTCTCCGCTTTATCATAAAAAGCAGCTAGCAGACTATTCTTTTTAATAGTCTGTAATACGGTAATTTTATCAAACTCTTTGTCCAAGTGTTTTTTCGCCTCGGTAAAACGATCCATTTGAAGATTGGCCTCCCCCAAGTAAAGAGTATTTTCCACCACTTCGCTTTGATCGTTGTTTTTTGGTGATTTTTTTAAGGTTTCAATGCTAGTTTCCAAAAGGGGAATCGCCTCTTCATACTCACCAAGCATTACATGACATTTGGCTATGTTTCCTTCTATTTCAGCCTTCAGTAAGCTACTTTCAAATAAATCAGATTCACTTTTTTGAGTAGATATATCGTTAAAATAAACATCTAAATAAGCTTTTGCTTTCTTTAATTCGCTCAAAGCTGTTGGTGCCGAATTATCCAATCTCAAATAGTTACCGACTTTACTATGATATTTGGCCAAACCATATGAATCGTTGTCCGCAATGGTTGGCTTCACCTCCATGATATATTGATTCCGGGCTTTTCTGTACAACCCAAGATTACTGTAGATATCATAAAAAGATACATTATTGGTCAGGCCCAGTTCGCGCTTTTGTTTTCTTATTTCAATCTGTTTGTCGAATAGCTGGAGATTTGCATAGTTATCGTCCAGTACATCAAGAACAATTTTTTGGGAGTCAACATCGAGAGAATCCTTAACTTCATAAAGCTCTTTGGCCAGAACGGTACTTTTGTCATATTCACCCAAATCGTTATACACTTGGGCCTCCATCACCTTATAAAGCCTGGTAGCTACGGTATCTTCTACTTTTTGAGCATTGGATAAGTAAATTTTGATGGTATCCAACCAGTCGTATGCGGAGTTTACATTATATCTGTCCAATGAATTGAAAAAGACATCGAACCGTTGAGAAGGTTGATTTGTATCCTGAAATTCCTTTAATGTACTTTCTTCATCGTTGGCAATGTTTTGCGCCGAAGAAGTAAAGAGAAAAACAAAATATACCGAGGTAAATAAAAATCTTACGTAACGTCCCATTAATTAAATTGATACAGCGACAAAGGATTGTTCCTTAAGCCTTAGTATTATTATCGTGCCCTTTTTTCCTTTATTGCCCCGATGACCAATTCAATTCTAAAAATGGAAAAACGACTGAATTTTAAAGTATGGGGTATATAAAGAACGTTAGTCTTGTCACAAAATTAAATCCAATAGGAAAGAGTTGACCACTATTGTTGTGAAAGTGCTGTTTTCTGTTGTGAAAAGATAAAGTTTGTATGTCAAGTGTCACTTTATCGATGTTTTGTGCTTTTCATGGAATAATTCCTTTCGCACAAATGGTATAAAATTGAAAAAGGCCCCGCTTTTTACAAACAAGACCCTTTTACGAGAACACTATATGAAAATGAAAAAATTACTTTCTGAATTATTAACACTGCTAAAGTATGGGCATTTGATTAACGAATAAAAATATTGTTGTGAATCCCATAAAAGTTGTTGTCATTTCCTTTTATACGTGTTGTGGCAAAAAAAAGTGCCCTAATTGGGCACTTTTAAAATTGTATTTATTTCTATAAACATTAGCTGTTCATAGAGGATAGTATAAATTCTTTAAAGTCCTTGGAAATAGGAATCAGGTTATTGTTTATCATAATATCCTTGGAATTGATAGCATCAATATGATCCACATTAACAATGTAAGATTTGTGGGCCCTGTAGAATTTGTTCTTAGGTAACTTTTCCAGATAGTCCTTGAGAGGGGAACGCACCAAAAACTTTTTATCTACCGTATTCACTTCCAAATAAACATTATCGGCTTTAATGAATTGAATATCTGTAAACTGAATCCGATAGTACAGATGTTGTTTCTTCACAAAAATGGAATCCTTTAAAACGGAATTGGATGTTATTTCGTCGGCTGCTTCATTCTCTATCTTATCAACTCCCTTTTTGGCATAGTTAAAATTGGAGAGTGCAATTTCTATTGATGTGTAGAGATCTTGCTGCTCAAAAGGTTTTACCAAATAACCATCTGGTTTTACTGTTTTGGCATTTTCAACCGTTGCGCGGTCCGAGTTTGATGTTACGAATATGAAGGGAATATTATAGGTTTCACGGATATGCTTGCCAAGGTCGATACCTGTCTTGTCGGAAGCCAATATAATATCGATCAGAACCAAATCAACGTGATTGTTTTTCAATACATCCACCGCTTGTTCGTATACTATGACATTGTCCACAATTTCATAGCCGATTTCCTCAAGCATGGATTGCATGTCATCTGCAATAATGACATTATCCTCTACGATTAAAATTTTTATCGGATGTTCCAAGTTCCTTTAAGTTTATTTGGTTGTAATCAAATTTACAAAAAAATATTGACTGAAATAAAGAATAAAATAGCCAGTAAAAAGGTGCTTAGCGCTACTTTCTTAAGTTCTGCATCCAATTGCCCAGGGTTATTGGTCCTCATCACTTTCTGTAAATGAATCAATAACGGCACAAATGCCAACATAAAGAATGAATTTTTCCAACCCAAGTTTTCTGTCCAAACAAACAATGAAAAACAAATTAAGGCTCCAAAAATCAAAAAGAAATGATAGCGTTTTCCATTGTGGAAACCCATTTTTACTACCATGGTAACCTTACCGTGCTTTTTATCAGAAACCACATCCCGCAAATTATTCAGGTTAAGTACGGCCACACATAAAAATCCAATGGACAAAGCAGGTAAAATTGAAGCCCAATCCAATGATTTGGTGTATAGGAACATACTGCCCAATACGCCCAACAATCCAAAGAAGAGAAACACAAAAAGGTCGCCCATGCCTCTATATCCGTATGCATTGGAACCTACGGTATATTTTATCGCGGCCCATATACTTAATACGCCGAGCACAAAGAAAACGAGTATGTAAACAAAGTTTTCCGTGCCAAAGGCCCAATAAATAAGTGTCAATGCAATCAACATGCTGATGATTACGGAAACAATGATTCCATTTTTTAACGATTCTTTGGTGATAGAACCACTTTGTATGGCACGTGCCGGACCAATTCTATCTTCATTATCAGTTCCCTTAACCCCATCGCCATAATCATTGGCAAAATTGGAGGTAACCTGAAAACCAACAGTGGTCAATAGGGCCAAAACAAATATCGGCAGGCTAAAATGGCCATTCAATACGGCCAAAGCAGTGCCTACAATAATTCCCGATAAAGAAAGAGGGAGTGTGCGCAGTCTAGCAGCTTGTATCCAAGCCTTTGTGTTTCCCAAGATTAATAAGGATCTTCTATTTTAACTCTTTGACCATCCTTATAAGAAGCTACGAATGCATCTTGGAATCCCATTTGGACCAATTGTTTTCTAAATTTTTGTGCTTCTTCCAAGGTTTCAAAATTACCTAGGGAATAAGCATAAAAAGGATTGGTCTTTACAAAAAGAGTGTTGGTCAACGCCTCGGAGGCCAAGGTCACGTTATTTTCAACAAAAGATTTTACTTGAACAGAATAGATTTTCTCCTTGTTCAAAAACTCTTTTGCCAAGTAAAACTCTTTCACCAAACTAAGTTCCTCATTTTGGGATTTCAGATTATCTATCCTTGCCTTAATAACATCCAAACTATCGATAGACACCAAAAGATTGCCCTGGTTCTCAAAAGATTGCTTGCTGCTGAGACCCGCGGTAAAAGAGGTAATGGCCAGTGTTCCAATAACAAATAGTCCCACAAAGCCCAAAAGAATATTTCGTTGGAGTTTTATTTTCCGCAGATCTTTGTTCTTGAACTTTATCTGATCGAGGAGTCTTTCGTTAATTATTTGGGCCTTATCTACATCCTTATGAAGGTCCAACAAATCGCTTTCTTCAATAAAAGGCATATGGTGAAAGGGTTTGAATTATATGCTATGCTAAAAACATAACAACCAATAAGTTAATCTGAATCAATACAAAAATAGAATTTTTGCAGAAAGAAAAAAACTTTACCGCCCTAAAGCTTGAAAGAATCTGGTCCGAACGCGTTTATATCAAAGTAAATGGATTCCATCATCCTGGATATTGATCTTGCGCTGACGATATAAAATTCCAACCCCTTTTTTAAAAGCCTTTTTACTCAGGTGTAGCATTTTTTTAATTTCTTCTGGCGAAGATTTATCGTGAAGAGGCAGAAATCCATTATTTTCTTGGAGTTTGTCCAAAATCATTTTTGCCGTAGGTTCCAACATCTTGGCCCCAATGGGTTGAGGAGAGACATCTATTTTATTATCCTCTCTTATATTTTTAATGTACCCTTGCAAACGGTCTCCAACAGAAATGGGTTTAAAAATATCACTGTCAAAAATGAGCCCTTTATGGCGGTCATCAACAATAACCTCCCAACCCAATGGGGTCTTGCGATGGACCAAAAGATCAACTTGATCATTCTGTTCGTATACCACATTGTCGTTGGAAAGGAACTTATCTACCCTACTAGAACCGGTTAAACGCATACTTTCTTCATCCATATAGCAATGAACAATGTATTTATTTCCATCTTCCATTCTTTCAGACTGTTCCCTAAAGGGAACAAGCAAGTGTTTCTCCAAGCCCCAATCCAAAAAGGCTCCATAAGCACCGACTTCAACTACTTCCAAATACGCAAAACCATTACGGATTATCTTGGGCTTTAAGGTGGTAGAAATAGGACGTTCGGCATTGTCGAGATAACAAAACACTTTCATGTCTTGATCTATTTCAAAGTCTTCGGGCACATATTTGTTCGGCAAAAGTATTTCCGTGCCCTCGTCGTCTCCCAAGAAAAGTCCTATACTGGTGCTTCTTAGCACCTTAAGGGTATTATAGTTTCCCAATTCTATCATTTGGTAAAGGTAGCTGTAAATTATGGGTATAAAAAAAGCTGCCCCCTAAATCAAGAGCAGCTTCTTTAACTTGATTATAATCTTAATTGTAAACAGATTCTTTTCCAAAATGCTTGGCCAACATATAATAAATGACCGCACGGTGTTTATTCTTTTCAGACTTTCCATAGGCATCAATAATACTATCAATGGACTCCATTAAAGCCGGCGTGTCGGTCAGGCCTAATTTTTTGATCAAGAAATTGTTTTTTACCGTTTCCAATTCCTTGTCATCGGAACCGGAAACTTTTGAGGCATCCAAATTATATATGGCGGGTCCCAAGCCTATGGCTACTTTCGTCAACAAATCCATATCTGGTGTTTGTCCAAATTTGCTTTTGATATCCTCCGCGTACTTTTCGATTAGTTCGTCTCTTTTGCTCATAATTTGTTGGTGTTCTATTTTGATTTATAGCTAAAGTTCTAAGATATGAAATCGAAGTACCCAAGCAAAATTTTATTGTTCAAAACCCGTGGTGTGGCGACTTCCAGGATTTTAGGTTTCGTCGATTTCACATAAAATCCTTGGAGAGATTCTTCCAGTTCAGCTTCATTTTTGGCACGGATATGTTCAAAACCGTACATGTTGGCCAAGTGTTTAGCAGACAATTCGTGACTGGTCTCAAAAAAGGTCTCAAACTCTTTTGTATCCTCCTTGCCAGGTAAAATTCTAAAAATCCCGCCACCAGAATTGTTTATGAGGATGACCCTGAAATCCGGACGTATATAATTGTTCCACAACGCATTGCTATCATAAAAAAAACTGAGGTCGCCCGTAAGAAGCAGCGTTGGTTCTTTGCTATGAATTGAACTCCCCACTGCTGTAGATGTGGAGCCATCAATACCGCTTGTGCCCCTATTACAGAACACTTTTAGCGATTTATCCATAGCGAACAGTTGTGCATATCTTACCGTAGAACTATTGGCTAAATGTACCTGATACCCTTTGGGTATTTTTTTGATGATTTGATCAAAAGCAGCAAAATCGGAAAATGGAATTTCCTTGAGATAGGCATCCCGTTTTGCCTCGTAGTTGTTCTTTTTCCTTTCCCAAAACACCTTAAAATCACTTGAAGGTGCAATCTCTTCAGAAACTACTTTATTAAAAAATTGATTGGGATCGGTTTCTACATGCCTTGTTAAGCAATAAAAAGTATCGTTCGCTTTTTTGGTGTCTATATGCCAATGCTGTTTGGGTCGGTATTCACGTAAAAAGGCCTTGATTTTTTTGGAAACAATCAATCCGCCAAAAGTTACCAATAGTTCGGGTTGTAATTTTCGAAACAGCTCATCGCTATTCTCGGATTTTTCAATGGGGGCAATAATACTATCTATGCTCTCAAAAAATTCCGGATGGTGCAAATTGGAAGTGGTCTCGGTAAACAGCAAAGTATTAGGATCTTTCGCCAATTTTTCCAACACTTTCACCTCTATAGCATTCGGCTGATTGACCCCCACCAAAACCATTTTCCGCGGGCTGTTGTTCCAAACATTGGCTAATTCTTCCCAATTCTCCTCACTTGATGGATCCTCTTCCGAGCTTTTTTCGAAATCCTTAATCTGTACCGAAGGCTCCTCTACCCTACCGTACAAAGGTTCTTCAAACGGAATATTGATATGAACAGGATACTTTTCATCAAAAGCTACTGTAAGCGCCCTTGAAATCTCTTTCTCATTATAAGATTGTATTCTCTCTTGACTTTCATCCAATAGCCATGCACCAAATTTTGAGATAGTATTTGTTGCGTGAGAAACATCTTGTCTCAAATTGGCGGAATATCCAATATGTTTTTCCAATACATTTTCTTGTCGAATAGTTTGCCCATCACCAATATCAATTCGGTAGCTAGGTCTATCGGCCGAAACCACAATCAAGGGAATATCACTATAAAAAGCTTCGGCAACGGCTGGATAAAAATTCAGCATAGCACTGCCCGATGAACAAATTACAGCTACGGGCTCCTGTATATGCTGCGCCATGCCCATGGCAAAAAAAGCGGCACACCGCTCATCTACAATGCTGTAACAACTAAAGAAGGTGTTTTTGGTAAAACTGATGGTCAGAGGGGCATTTCTAGACCCTGGTGAGATAACTATATTTTTAACTCCCCTTGATTTAAAATATAGAACCAAGGTTTGTGCGGAGGGTATGTCTGAGTATGTCATTAACTACAAAAATACATCATCTGAATGTTAAAACGGCACTACGCGAAACATCAATTTACAGGATGCCCAACATGGTTTTGCTTTTATTTTGGGTTTCAATCCATTCGCTGTCAGGGTCGGATGCCTCGGTGATTCCACCTCCAACAAAAACGGAGGCTTTGTTTTCCTTTAGTTCCATGCAACGAAGATTTACAAATAGAGACGTTTCACTTTGTGAGCCTAAGTTCAATTCCCCAAGGAACCCAGTATAGAATGTTCTTTTATAATTCTCGTTTGCCTGAATAAACTGTTGAGCCTCTCCCGTGGGTATTCCGCAAACTGCTGGAGTTGGGTGCAATGCCCGTATCACTTCTTTCACTTTAAGGTTGGGCAGCATGGTTCCGCGTACCTCCGAACGCAAATGCCAAAGGTTGCCTGCTCTTACCGATTCTGCTTCATCTATTTCCAAACGTTCAACGGTATGCGCCAATTTATCTCCAATATACTCAGACACCATTTGTTGTTCTTCAATTTCCTTGCTGCCCCATTTTGGGGTTTCTTTTTCAACATATGGTAAGGTAGCTGCCAAGGACATGGTCTGCAATTTTTTACCCTTTACTTTTACTAGGGTTTCTGGCGTTGCGCCGCACCACGTACCAACTTTAGGGTGATGAAACAGGTACCCAAATGCATTTGGGTACTTGTTGAGCAGTGTTTTAAATATTTTAATAGGTGATTTTTTGATTGGCACTTCTATTTTTCTAGAGAGCACCACTTTTTGAAGCCTTCCCTTCTTTATCTCCTCAATTCCACTTTTGACCAAATTGACATGGGCTTCCTTACCTGTTTCATCCATAGAAATCTCATTTGTAGGTTGAGATTTTTCAAAATGAAATTCGCTTTGCCAAACCTCATCGGGTTGAATCAGTAAAACTTTGTCCTTTGAATAGAAAGGAGCAAAAACAAAACCCTTTTCCGTGAAATCCCTAGAGGTATGAAGTGCATTATTAGTTTGAAATACCCCAAAAACTTCCTTTCCGTTTGGCTTTCGGTAAATGGCAAAAGGCAGTCCTTTTTTCAGGTAGCCTTCCACTCTATCCAATATTTCCTGAAGCTCTTTATTTTCTGGGTAGCGCAATGGTAGTTAGTTTACAATTGGAAATTAAGTTACCCTCTTTGTCGGTAATTTTTATCTCCCAAAGTTGGGTTGTTCGTCCTTTATGTAAAATGGATGCCCTGGCATACACAAAGCCCTCTTTAATAGACTTTACATGGTTGGCCGCAATCTCAATTCCTCGTACAAAAAATTCCTTCCCGTCTAAAAAAATATAAGATGCCGCGCTCCCCACACTTTCAGCCAACGCCACCGAAGCTCCTCCGTGGAGCACTCCATCAGGCTGGTGCACCTTTGGTGTAACCGGCATTTGGGCCAAGAGAAAGTTTTCACCAACATCAATATAGGTGATGTCCAACGTCTCCATCAGTGTTCCCTTGCTTATTTGATTGCAAACGGATAGAATCTTCTCTTTGTGTTCGTTCATCCTTGTATTTTTTGTAAAATTACACAAAGCTTTGGCAATATCTAATCAAGTTACCTCAATCATGTCGAATTCAGAGAAGACCGTAACCTACACCACAGAGAATACTTATTTGACACAGAATGAATTAACCCCTAAAACCAAAAATGTATGGTTGGTTTTTCATGGAATTGGCTATTTGAGCCGCTATTTTGTGAAGTATTTTAATGGACTCGATGTTAACGAAAACTACATCATAGTACCTCAGGCACCATCCAAATATTATTTAAAAAACGAGTTCAAATATGTTGGGGCAAGCTGGCTGACCAAGGAAAATACAGCTGCTGAGGTTAAGAACGTGCTCAACTACATTGATGCTGTTCTAGAGGCGGAAAATCTTCCTGATAATATTAACCTTATCCTTTTTGGGTTTTCTCAAGGTGTTTCGGTGGCAACCCGATGGTTGGCCCGTAAAAAAGCGAATTGTAAACTGGTTGTACTTTACGCAGGTGGGATTCCCAATGAATTGACTGCTGCTGACTTTGAATTTTTGAACTACGCTTCCACCGAAATAAAAATTATTTACGGCGATCAAGATGAATACCTGACTCCAGACCGCTTAAAAGGTGAAAAAATCAAAATTGACAAATTATTTAAAGGTAAAGCTGAAACCATCACTTTTAAGGGTGGTCATGAGGTAAAGACACAACTAATTCGGGATTTGTTGTAGTGTGTTCTAATTGGTTGTCTCCTCCTTGGGCGTTTCTTCCTCGTAATATTCGATTGTTCTTGTGATATAAGTATTATCTGGTGTAATTATCTGCTTTACCCAGTTACTAGGTTCATGGCTATCAAATTGAAATATAAATTTATCCGATGATTCCGTATTTACCGTTTTCTTGACGACTTTGCTCAATACACCATCGGTATAGTGATAGAAACGTTTTTTTTGTGACACAAATTCTTTCTCAGCCACATCATATAAGAAATCTTCACTTGTAACCAATTTACCTGCACTATTAAAGACTTCTTCGTTAGCTGTATTAGGTTCGCCATCAATATATTCCTTGGTCAAAATAACCTCTTGGGTACCGTTGGGCCCCTTTTTGGTGGAAGTCCTAACCGCTTTTTGCAAAATTCCGTTCGTAAAGGTGCTTACAGTAAGCTCGTTTTTTAACTGAGAATATTCCAAAGTAGTTTCGTCCACTCCTTCTCCATTGGATGAAATAATCCGAACCAACTTGCCATCTTCATCATAATAATATTGTTCTTGCTCCAAAAATTGTTTGTCGTAAGAGATTATCTTTTCAATTACTTTTCTATTTGGAACCGTATCTAATTCATAAAAATTGGCCATGGAAGTAGATTCATCCAGAATATTGTTTTTATAACTTTCCATACGTTTCTCCACCAATTCACCATTGTCATATTTATAATATGTAATGTCTTGGTCGGTGTCGTTGTATTGGGTAACCGTCCTGGTCAATATTCCATCCTTATTGAACTCAAATAATTCCTTCCCATAGTCGGTAGTTACTAGACATGATTTAACATGTCCATTTAGGTCAAAATCTTCTACGGTGAAAATTTGTACTTCTTGGGACCAAATTCCAATAATCTGGAAGAATGAAAAAAGTAATGGTATGGTGTAGTGTTTTTTCATGTTGTAAAATTAGTCGTTAATAACTCAACTGAAAAATCTAAAAACACATATCATGCCGCAATCAGCAATAAAATTATCAAAATTTGCGATTAGGGTTGAATGGTGAAATATCCATGGAAGGTTTGTTTCCGGAAATAAGTTCGGTAACTAATTTACCGGTTGCCGGTCCCATACTCCATCCCATCATGGCGTGGCCTGTTGCAATAGTCAAATTATCCATATTTTTTGGCCTACCAATGTATGGAAGTCCATCGGGAGATACAGGGCGAAGTCCACATTTTGCATTGCTTTTGGCTTCTTGTGGGATTTGAAGCCCTCTGTAGTATCCCTCAACTCCTTTTGCTATAGCCTCTACCCTTTCCTTTCGGATAGTATGGTTTATTCCCGAAAACTCCATGGTCCCCGCAAAACGGGTAAACCCTTCCATAGGAGTCACTGCAATCTTTTTTTCCATCAAAATGGCGGGCATGGTAATATTTGTAGGTTCTTCTACATTGACCCTATACCCTTTCCCTGCCTGTAGCGCCAATTTTAGGTTTAGTTTTTTTGAAAGATTTGATGTCCAGGATCCTGCAGCAAAAACAACTTCATCAGCCTCGTGGTATCCTTTTTCCGTTTGTACTTTGGTAATCTTTCCTTCTGAAACAGAAATATCGGTTACTGCTTCATTTTTGTGGATCAACACACCCATTTTGTCCAGATGTTCCACCAACTTTTTCATAATCTGAGGCGGAGTGGTATGTCTATCGCATTCCCATAGTATGGCACCTTCGGCGTTGAAATCCACATTGGGTTCAATTTTCTTTAATTCTTCCTTAGAAAGATGTTTACCTATCAGGCCCATTTTCGCAGCCTCTTCCACCACCTCCATTTCGTGATCTCTGGCCTTTTCCGTCTGATAAACCATCATTAACCCCTTATCACCTATTTCAAAGTCTCCTAAATCACCGGAAGACTTGATGCCTTCATACAATTCCCTACTTAAAAGATTGATATCCCTGATCACAGGCATAGCTTGCTTCACTTTGGCTTCGGTGGAGGATTTTTTAAAATACCATGCCCATTTGATAAAGTCCGGGTCCAATCTGGGTTTCATATAAAATGGGCTTGAAGAATTGAACATATATTTCAATCCCTGTGTAATCATTCCTGGTGAAGCCAAGGAAACAATATGGCTCGGAGTAAGGTATCCTGCATTTACAAAAGAGGCTCCGGATGAGATATCGGATTTGTCGAACACTCTGACCTGATGCCCTTCTTTCTGTAAAAAATATGCAGTGGAAAGTCCAACTATGCCTCCCCCAACTACAATAACACTTTTGTTCTTGCCCATAGCTATAGGTTTATGGTATCCTTTAAAAGAAGCGCCAAGATACATAAAGGGCTGGAAAATGTTAATGTACTTATTGGGATTTCTTTATCAAACTTTTGACTATTTTTGGGAGATTTTGAAAACTAATACACGAATGAAAAAACTATCCTTATTGGTGCTGGGTCTAGCCTTCGCCTGTAATTCCTCTCAGAAAACGGTAGCAGAAGCTCCACAACCCAAACCTTTGGTAGATCCAGTTCCTTATGCGGAATCCATTACTCAAGATGACCTAAAGGAACATTTATACACTTACGCCTCCGATGAGTTTGAGGGTAGGGAAACCGGCACACCTGGACAGAAAAAAGCTGTTGAATATATCACCTCTCAATATGAGTCTTTGGATATTCCTCCGGCCAAAGCAGATAAAGAATATTTACAAAAAGTTCCATTAGAAGTCTCAAAAGTACCCCAAGGTAGCTTAGCCATCAACGGTACATCTTTTGAACTTGGTGAAGAAGTTTTGACATTTTCTGAAGCTATCGGAACCTATAACAGTATTGTGTATGTCGGTTATGGAATTGAGGATGGTGATTATTCCGACTATAATGGGATTGATGTACAGGGTAAATTTGTACTCATTAAAGCGGGCGAACCTGTTGACGCCAATGGAGTCTATACCATTACGGGAAATATGGAAAAATCCATTTGGAGCAATGCATCCGAAGCCGTAAATAAGAAAAGGGATACTGCTCTTGCAAAAGGAGCTAAAGGAGTACTTTACTATGATATGTTGAGTTTTCCCAGATTTCAAGGCTATTTTGAGTTTATGAAGAGCAATAACAGCGGCAGAATGCAATTGGCATCAAATAGTGATAAAGGAATTCTTATCTACTTAGGTGACACAGCAGCAAAAACCCTAAAAAGTGATATCGAAGAAGATAACGTTCCCAAAACAATTTCTACGGACATCAAAATGAATATTACCAGTGGAAATGATGAAATAAGCTCTGAAAATGTTGTTGCACTTATTGAAGGGACAGAGAAACCAAATGAATATGTGATCATCTCTTCGCACTTGGACCATATCGGTATTACCTCTGGTGGACAGATAAATAATGGAGCTGATGATGATGGTTCTGGAACAGTTGCATTATTGGAGATTGCACAAGCATTTAAAAAAGCTGCGGATGCAGGTAATGGACCCAAACGTTCCATAGTTTTCTTACATGTTACCGGGGAAGAAAAGGGTCTTTTGGGTTCAAGGTACTATACCGATGTTGATCCTGTATTTCCTTTGGAAAATACCGTTGTGGACCTTAATATTGATATGATCGGACGAATAGACCCTAACTATACCGGGGCAAGAAACTATCTTTATCTTATTGGTTCCGATAAACTAAGTACAGAATTGCACAATCTGTCTGAAGAAGTAAATCAAAAGTATACCAATATCGAGTTTGATTATACCTACAATGATGAGAACGACCCGAACAGGTTTTACTACAGAAGTGATCATTACAACTTTGCCAAAAACAATATTCCGATCATATTCTATTTTAACGGTACCCATGCTGACTATCATAGGCCTGGAGATACTCCTGACAAAATTAATTATGATTTGTTGGAAAACCGTGCCCGTCTTATTTTCTACACAGCTTGGGAAATAGCAAACAGACCAAGTCGATTGGTGGTAGATAAAGCTGCGGATTAATAAATAAAACTAACCTGCAAAGAATAAAGAGCCCTTATAAATAAGGGCTCTTTATTTTAGTAGTAGCTCTTGAAAACAAAAAAAATCCCAAACCATTCGGCTTGGGATTTTAAAAACTTAAGGGTGGAAGACCGGGTTCGAACCGGCGACCTCTGGAACCACAATCCAGCGCTCTAACCAGCTGAGCTACAACCACCATTTAAAGCGGATGCAAAAATACTTTTTTGTAATGATTCAACCAAAATATTTTTCAAATTCCGTTGATTAAAATATCCATTGCTTTTTTTTGGTACAATCAGCAGCTTGCAACTAGCATAAAACCAAAGCTGTACAATTTACCGATAAAATGCACGTTTTTAAGACCAAGCACACATTTTTGAGCATTTCACAACATTTAATTCTCCAAAAGGTGCCACAAAATTATTTTTACAATAAATATTTTCAACTTAGTGTTGTCAGAAAAAAACCTCATTCTAAATTGTAAAACCTCGCTTGTACATTTTGTACTTTGTGTGTTTACGTTTTGTATATCCCTACCTATACTGGCGCAATCCAGCAAAAGAGACAGTTTGGCATATAAGTTACAACGCTTGGAGTCCACCAATAGATTTAACCCAAAGGACACTACCCACATTAATCTCTTAGTTAGATTAGCCTTTTCCTATAGATATTTGGATGCCGATAGTCTTTATTCGGTTGCGGAAAGAGTTTTGGAATATAGCAACGACATTGGGTATACCTATGGAAAAATAAAAGGACTGGATGCCCTTGGAAACTATTATTATAGTAAAGGAGACCGAAAAAAATCAATGCCCCTGTTCAAAGAGGCACTGCAATTGGCAAAGGAAATCGGTGATATAGCATGCGAAGTTTCCATTATAAATACACTCGCCCAAAACTATAGTTTTGAAGGAAATTATGCCGACGCATTAAATTGGAACCTTAAGGGAATTGATTTGGCCAGACAAATTGATAATCAACAAATGCTTTCGATACTCAATGAAAACATTGCCGGATTATATGCTGACCAAAAGGATTTTAAAAATGCCCTGATGTTCTACGATACGGTTCAAAAAATAAATAGAAAACTGGGGAATGAGGTAATCGATGCAGAAACACAAAGCAACATGGCATCGCTCTATAAAGATGCCAAAGATTTTAAAAATGCGATGTTCAACATCAACCGAAGTATAAACACTTTTGAGGAAAACAAAATTTACGATTGGCTTGCCTATGCCTACGAGGTTAAAGGAGATATTTATTTAGACCAAGAAAAGTTTAAATGGGCTTTATACTGGTACGATCAGAGTAATATGCTCTTTAAACACCAAATTGAGGACGATAGAATTAAAATCCAGTTGTTGAACGGCATGGCAAAGGTGTATTTTGGATTGGAAAATGATAGCCTTTCTTTAGAGTACGCTGAAAAAGGACTTGCCCTTTCCAAAAAAATAAAATCGCTCCAAGGCCAAATCGATTGCTCAGAGACACTATATAAGGTTCACAAAAAAAATGGCGACGATTCCGAGGCATTGGCCTATTTGGAAACCTTTAAAACATTGTCCGATTCCCTGTTTAAGGATAAGAATAAACAAAGTTTATCGCTTTTAGAAACCAAATTGCATTACGAACAGGAAAAACAGGAACTGATAGAAGCCAACCAAGAGGCTCTTGCCAAACAGCGGAACTATATCTATTTCTCCGTAATTATCCTTCTAATCCTTAGTATCATAACCTTTGTGATTCGAAGGAGTGAAAACATTCAGAAAAAACTTAACAAAGAACTTAAGGTGAAATCTCAGGCTGTGATTCAACGCGAAGCACAGCTACATGAAATCAATAAAACCAATACCAAACTATTCTCCATTATTGGCCATGATCTTAGAGGTCCAATTGGTGGTTTACAAGGTATTCTTAAAATGTTCACCGATGGTGAAATCACCACAAAGGAATTGGTCTCCTTTATTCCTAAACTAAAAACGGATGTAGAGAATATATCCTTCACCTTGAACAACCTTTTATCTTGGGGCATGAATCAACTTAATGGTGTGGTTACCAAACCTAAGCGTGTTTCCTTATCGTACATTGTTGTGAACAACATACAATTGCTGTCGGAGATTGCAAAAAGTAAGTCCTTAAAGATAATCAATCAACTTCCAGACAACCCAAGGATATGGGCAGATAACAATCAAATTGACATTGTTATCCGAAACCTCCTAAGCAACGCCATAAAGTTCACTCCAGAAAATGGTCTGATCACAATTGATGCCGAGGAAAAATCAGGGATGTGGCAAATATCCGTGCGTGATACCGGAATTGGCATGACCGCTGAAATGCAGCGCACCATTTTTAAGGACTCCTCCAATGTTACTACCTATGGCACCAACAACGAAAAAGGTACGGGCCTAGGCCTTTCACTCTGTAGGGAAATGGTACTTAAAAACAAAGGTGAAATCTGGGTGGAGAGTATTCCACGCAAAGGAACCACGTTCTTTTTCACAGTCCCTAAAGCCCAAAGCAGGTATCAAAAAGCTTCTTGATTATATTAAATCGTCCAAGCTGTCCACACCAGCGTATCGCTCTACAGTAAAACCTTCCGCATACTCCACTCCAATAATTCTTCCCAGGTCCCTAGCTCTATAATTTATACTATCGGTAAAGTTTTTACTGCTGATGGGCGTTTCTGGCTCATCACTATTTGGGTCATAGAATTGGGAGCTATATGCCATAATCGCTTCTGTCTTCTTTTCGATATAACCAGATACATCAACAGCAAAATCAGGCTCCAGATTTTTCCATTGGATATAATGATAAACTACTTTGGGCCTCCAGGCCACTTGCCATTGGTCGTCCCCATCCATTTTGGTGTCAATTTTCATCAGCCCACTCAAAAAACAGGCATCGCTAACTAGTTTACTGCCCCTTCCATGATCAACATGGCGGTCATCAATGGCATTGCACAGTACAATTTCTGGCTTGTATTTTCTAATGATTTTAATGAGCTCCAGTTGATGTTCTTTATCGTTTACAAAGAAACCATCGGCAAATTCCATGTTTTCCCGAACAGCAACCCCCAAAATTCCCGCGGCCTTTGCTGCTTCTTTATCCCGAATTTCCGCAGAACCACGTGTACCGAGTTCCCCACGGGTCAAATCAACAATTCCCACTTTTTTTCCTTTGGAAACTTCCTTTGCAATGGTGGCACCTGCCCCAAGTTCGGCATCATCTGGATGTGCGCCGAACACTAAAATGTCTAATTTCATATACTTTTAAGCCGTAACGGTCATGGATTTTACTTTGGCTATCGCCTGTTCAATATCCACTATTAAATCTTCTGTCTCTTCAATTCCCAAGGAAAAACGAATCAATGAATCTTTTATCCCTTGCTTTGCCCTATCTTCTGGACTCATCAAAGCGTGCGAGGTTTGTGTAGGCGAAAGCATTGTACTTTCTATACCCGCCAAACTCATGGAAGGTTTTATCAATTTCAATTCCTTGAAAAATAAAGATGCATCTATTTCTGATGTCAATTCAAACGACAACATACCTCCAAAACCTGACATCTGCGATTTGGCCAACTCATGCCCTGGATGACTTTCCAGACCAGGATAATACACATTATCCACATCATTATTCTGATTTAGATATGTAGCCATCTTCATCGCATTCTCATTTTGCGCCTTCACCCGGATTACCATGGTTTTTAAACTTCTTTCCAAAAGCCAAACCGTATAATCACTCAAACTCCCCCCAAAACAAATTCCTGTTTGCCATACCTTATCCATATGCTCTTGTGATGCGGCAACCACACCGGCACAAATGTCGGAGTGACCTCCCATATATTTTGTCGCGCTGTGCACCACCACATCAATACCAAGATCAATTGGGTTTTGGTTGACAGGACTCGCAAAGGTATTGTCGATCATAGACAGGATTCCTTTCTTTTTTGCCAAATTTGCCACTCCTTTTACATCGGTTATGGTCAATAAAGGGTTTGATGGTGTTTCCAAATACAACACTTTTGTGTTGGGCTTGATTTCTTTTTCAAAATCTTCCACTTCCCATCCTGTGGTAAAGGAATATTCAATTCCAAATCTTTCAAATTGGCTTACGGCAAAATGATAGGTTCCGCCATAAATGGTCTGTTGCAGTACCACATGATCCCCTTTTTGCAAAAAAGTCATCAATGCAGTACTGACAGCAGCCATGCCACTACCAAAAATCAAAGCGGCCTCGGCATGTTCCAAGGCCGCCAGTTTTTTACATAATGCTTCCTGATTGGGCGTATTGAAGTATCTAGGATACCTTTTTACGTCTACGTCTTCAAATTGGTAGGAGGTGCTCATATACAATGGTGAAACAGCTCCTTTGAACTCCTTATCCTCCAACTCCCCTACGTGGGTACAAATAGTATTTAGTCCTTTTTTATCATTATTCATGATGTTTCTTCTTTTAGGATAAAGATACGAAACCCATCATACTTGGACTTTCTTCCATTTGCCTTTTTTAAACCAAAAAATGGCCAATACCGCTAACAAAACTTCGGCCAATGTAATGGCTATAAATACACCTATTTCACCCCAACCCAAAACTATGGCCGAAACATAGGCTATTGGCAGTTGAAACATCCAAAAAGAGATGAAATTAATCTTTGTAGGTGTTCGTGTATCCCCGGCCCCATTGAATGCCTGACTTACCACCATGCCATAAGCATAAAAAATATACCCTGCGGCAATAACCTGAAGACAAAGCGCCCCACTTTTAACCACGGCAGGGGTTGCATTGAACCAAGTGATGATACTTTTGGCAAAAAATAGATAACCCAAGGAAACCACACCCATAAATATAGCATTGTATTTACCCGTTTTCCATACCGAAATAGCAGCTCTATCGGGTTGTTTGGCCCCAAGGTTTTGACCAACCAAGGTAGCTGCGGCATTGCTCATACCCCAAGATGGCATTAAAGTGAACATCATTACCCGAATGGCAATGGTGTAGCCTGCCAAAACTTCGCTACCAAATTCGGACATGATTCGCATAAGGAAAATCCAACTGGAAGTGCCGATCAAAAATTGGGCGATTCCACCCAAAGAAACCTTGATCAAATTGATCATCACCTTTAGGTTCAGTACCAGATCTTTGGCCATCAATTTTATCTTGCCCCAACCAAAGAACAGGATCCCTAATTGAAAAATTACTGCTGTTCCTCTGCCAATATTGGTTGCAATCGCTGCCCCCATAACACCAAATTCCGTTATAGGTCCAAAGCCAAAGATGAACATGGGGTCTAAAATAATATTGAGTCCATTGGAGAGCACCAATGCCCACATGGCAATAGATGCATTCCCAGCACCTCGAAAAATGGCATTGATCAAGAATAACAACACCACTGTAATATTACCACCAATCAAAAATTGGGTATAGCCGTAGCCTTCTGCAATTAAATCCGGTTCCCCGCCCATTAAAGCCAAAATATCCTTAGCGTAAATGATTCCAATTATTCCTATTAAAACCGAAATCACAACTCCCAAACTAATGGCTTGGACCGCTGCGATTCGGGCACCATCCACGTCTTTCTCGCCAATTCTACGAGCAACTACAGCCGTAGCGGCCATACTTAACCCGATCGCCAAGGCGTACACCAAAGTGATTACGGATTCAGTTAGCCCAATAGTCGCCACAGCATTAACGCTTACCTTGGAAACATAAGCTATGTCCACCAAGGCGAAAATGGATTCCATGAGCATTTCCAAGATCATGGGGATGGAAAGCATAAAAATAGCCTTACGAATGCTTCCTGTGGTAAATTCTGTTTCTTTACCAGAAATAGCTATCCAGAAATACTGAATAAATTTTTTAAATGTATGTGTATGTTGATGATTCATTATCAAAGAATTATGTGTGAGAAAAGTGTTGAAATGTCAGCTAAACCGAGAAGTATTTCGGTTACTTGATTTGCCCCAAGCCAAAGGTGACATCTATCGCGTACATAATTCTTATAACTTCATGATGATGCAAATATGCAAAAAAATCCGATATAATATTGATAATTTTTTATTTACTACTTCATTCGTTGTTCCTACCTTCGTAACCAAACCAACTCTAAATAATTCAAAAACCATGCGTATTAAAAGTTTGATTGCCATTGGAATACTGTTTTCCATGGTGCTTACATCATCCTGTAAAAAGAACACAGAAACTGCTGAAACTGAAAAAAAATCAGGTTATCAAGGTCAAGGAAAAAGTCCTGTTGTACCAACGGTGGACAAGCCTATCCAAAAACAATGGAAAGGAATTTGGGCCTTTAATGACAGTACTACATTTTTTTCCAATAAGTTTGATGGTGCCCGTTTGAATGGCGTAGCCTACGACGGCGATGACCACTATACGATTTGGGTGACGGCGGAAAACACTCCCATAAATGTCAGTCCTTGGTATGCCTTTCAAGTTTGGTCCAAAGAGCCCCGGGATATTACGGTTCAGCTCAATTATCAAGATTCGAGAAGTAGGTATTATCCAAAAATCAGCACCGATGGTAGAAATTTTAAACCTATCGACAGCATCAATTTTAAGGCCATTAATCCTGGAGAAGGTGATTTTGGAATAAAAGCTGCTCCAGAATCTGCAGAACTGACCATAAGTGTAAACGAAAATCCAACATGGATTACTGCGCAGGAACTTTACACCTCTTCGGTGGTGAAAGAATGGGTGGATTCCTTAAGTCAAAAAACATATATTGAAAATTATCCCATTGGTCTTTCCAAAGAGAACAGAACCATGTACTTGATGGAAATCAATGAAAATAAAGAAGCTAGAAAGGGCTTGATGATCATTTCCAGACAGCATCCACCTGAAGTTACAGGATTTTTAGCCATGAAGTCTTTTATTGAAACCATTTCAGGTGATTCGGAACAAGCCAAGAAGTTTAGACAAGAGCATACAGTATTTGTAGTGCCATTGATGAATCCCGACGGAGCGGACAATGGGCATTGGCGACATAATATGGGCGGTATTGACCTGAACAGGGACTGGCAAAACTTTAATCAGCCTGAAACTAGAAATGTTCGTGATTTCCTAGTAGAAAAGGACAAGGATTATGAGTTTGTTTTCGGAGCTGATTTTCATTCCACTTGGGATGACATCTACTACCCCATTGATACTACGGTAACAGGTGAAAAAGGAAAAATTGTCTTTGACTGGATTGAGAACATTAGCGAAAGGTTACCTCAAAAGAAAACCAACATTAGCGCTTCCGATGAGATTGACCCGACCATGGTTTCCAGTAAATACTTTTACGTGCACCACGGAATGCCTGCCATTGTATTTGAGTTGGGCGATAACACTTCAAGACCTTTCCTAAAAGAAAAAGGTAAGGTAGCCGCAGAAGAAATCATGAAACTTTTAATGGAAGAATAGTTTATTTTTTGGCGTAGTGCACTTTGTAGCGCCAAAAACTTATTCCACCTAAAATAAAGACCCCAAGTACAGTATACCATACAAAGCTTGGGGTTATTACTTGGTCTCCACTTGCATAACTGTGCAGCCCGACCAAATAGAAGTTTACTCCAAAATAGGTCATCATAATACTGGCATAGGCCACAATACTGGCAAAATTGTATACCCACTTGCCACGAAGACCCGGAACCAATCGCATGTGCAGAACAAATGCATAGATCATAATGGAGACCAATGCCCAAGTTTCTTTGGGATCCCAACCCCAATAACGTCCCCAGCTCTCATTGGCCCATTGGCCGCCCAAAAAGTTACCTATGGTCAACATTACCAAACCTGCAGTAAGTGCCAGTTCATTGATAACCGTGAGTTCCTTGATATTGATGTCCATTCGATTTTTGTTCTTTTTTGTAGTAAGCACCATCAGGAGCAGGGCGACCACACCCAAAATCATCCCAACGGTCAATGGTCCATAACTTCCCACAATTACGGCTACGTGGATCATCAGCCAATAACTGTCTAAAACAGGCTGCAAATTGGCAATAGCCGGATCCACCCAACTTTGATGCGCAACCCACATTAACATGCAAGTCACAAAAGCACTGGAGGCTATGGTCAACTCACTCTTTCTACCAAGTGCCAATCCAATGCCCATCGTTGCCCATGCTACGTAAAGTATACTTTCATAGGCATCACTCCAAGGGGCGTGGCCAGATATGTACCAGCGTAGAATCAAACCTATGGTATGCCAAATAAAGAATATGATAATGGTGCCTTTCAACAGATATGCAAAGGCATCCAGGAACTTTCTTTCCTTAAAAATCTTGGCAATCAAAACAAAAAACAATAGCAAACCGACTATAGCGTAGTACTTGTACAAACGATTGAAAAGGTCCAACTTGTTGTAAACAATCTCGGTTTTTATCTTGTTTTCCGAAGGCAATACCTCTTCTCCATGATTTTTCTGGTTCTGTTTGAAGGCTTCCAGCAATCTGTCTGGTTGGGAATAATCCCCTGAATTGATCGCTTGTTGTAAGGAGTTCAAATAATAGGGCATTGCGTTTTTAATGAAATTGGCATAGAGCGAATCCTGAACTTGATATTCTCCACCACGATACTCTACGGCAGAAATCCATTTGTTGTTCTCATCGTTCAGCAGGGGAAAAATCTTTACTATTTGCCCACTCAATGCAATGTCCAATAAACTTAGCCGCTCCCCTACTTTTTTAAAGTCCTTTTCAAATTTATTTGGATTGGCCTTGGACGTTGCCTTCTCTAAAAAAGGTCGAAGTTTATAACTTCCCTTAGCATCAAAAAAGTCAGTTGCCTTAACAAATTTGGTGTTTTTGGGAACACCAATAACCTTGCGAATACTATCATTGCCTTTATTGCCCAAAGCAATAATGTCAGCAGTGTACCAAACCCCAGGGTTCAACATCATGGAAAGAAACACCTGATTAGCGGAAAGGTCTTTATATTTGTCATCCCCACTCAATCTTCGCAACAATTCGGAAGCGAAGGTGTTTACGGGTTTCATTCGACCGTTTTGATCTTGGATTACCAGTGCACCAAACTTTTCGGCATGTTCCTTTGCTACAGTAGTCGCTTGGATTACGGAGTCAATTTGGGCTTGGGTAGGCATCGAAGCATGTTGATGACTGTCATCTGTTTCCTGTGCATTTGCCGATACAAGGGCGAAGAAAAGTGCAATTGTTGTCAATGCAGCTTTCTTCTCCTTTATTTTCTCTAGCATGACCTGTAAATCCCTAAAACGGGTTTTACCAAAGAACATAATACCCATTAATCCAATATAAAGTAGAAAATAGCCGATATAGGTAATCCAGGTACCCCACCAATCGTGGTTTACGGAAAGAACCGTTCCCCGCTCATCGGGATCAAAACTGGATTGGAAAAAACGATATCCTTGGTGATCCAAAACATGATTCATGTAAATATCATAATCAAAAGGTCGGTTATCATGTACAGTGACCTTGCTCATAAATGAAGCATAGCCAGCTTCGGTTCCTGGGTATTTTTCTGCGATAAAGTCGTTCAACTCAATGGAAAAAGGAAGTTCATAAACTTTGGAACCATAACTCAATGAAAAATCCAATCCGCCTACATTAATTTTATCGGAGAAATTCGAGGTTCCTTGGCTTCCCAATAATTTGACTTCCTTGGCTTCTCCATTGGCGGAAATGGAAACGATCAGTGCATCTTGAGTAGCTTTTGTGATTTCCTCATCGGGTACTTTAACAATACCATACCTACCTTTTACCAAAGGTTCAGGAACTACAAATTGCATGCCTCCCATAGTATAAAGCGAACGTAATTGTAATGGTTGAATGCTATCACTGGCCACTTCGCCTTGGAATTGGTCCGCCATTCGCATAAAGTTACCCTCAAAGGGAGATTCTATACGGTAACCGTTCTCGTCATCATAAAAAATATTGACGGCACCTTCGGTTTCATTGTTCAGGGCAAAAAGAATGTTGTGGACACTGGCAATTTTGCCATTTTCCAGATAATGTTCATGGCGCTGTCCATTGCCCGCTTCCACAATCTGCAAGTATTCATTTCCATTTTCATCTGGAATCAAACCCTTTTCTGCTCCTTTGATGAAATCCACATAACTGATGGTAAACGGTTGCCCATTGAAATCGGATTTCCATGGCAAGCTGGAACGCTTTCCTTCGGGCGTTACCAAAATATCATCCTCCAATACCCTTCTTTTGGTTTCCCCGTTGATGTCCCCATCAACAAAAGCGGTCAAAAAGGTTTTGTCCGAATAAAATACTTTCTCCGTTGCACCTTCCCTTATCGGCATCCGTCCTTCGAAACTGATGTAACGGGTCACAAAAGCACCTATTATGATGAGAATCCAAGAAAGGTGAAGAATAAGTACGGGCCACTTTTTCCATTGTAACAAACGATAACGGTATATGTTTCCGAAAAAATTGATCATAAAAAATACCATAATGGACTCGAACCATGTGGTGTTGTAAATGTAAATTCGTGCGGTTTCTGTACTATACCAAGTTTCCACAAAGGTTCCCATGGCCAATGCAGCTGCAAAGACCAAAAATAGAAGAGCCATAAGTCTTGTGGAAAAAAGTGTTTTCTTAAGAATATCGATCATGGAAATTCGGTCTACTTTCGGGTCGCAAAAATACGGCCTTTTTAGAACTTACACGTTTTCTTCAGGTATAAAAATCAAACAGATTTGTTAATTCTTACTACCCTGCATCAACCCTAAATTTGTAGTTTTGGGCATGCTCAATATTGTAATTTTAGGAACTGGAAACCTGGCCAAACACTTCTACTCGGCTTTTTCAAAAGCTGATAATGTTGATGTGGTGCAAGTTGTGGGTCGAAATCAGAAAGAATTACAGCGATTCTCCAAACATTCCAATATTTCCAATGATTTTGATAACATTACTGATGCCGATGTTTATTTAATCGCGGTAAAGGATGATGCCATTACAGAAGTGTCCAATTATTTAGCGAACAAAAAAGGTATTGTAGTCCATACCTCGGGAGCTACGGATTTAAATGCAATAAAGTCCAAAAACAGAGGTGTTTTTTATCCTCTGCAAACCTTTACCAAAGGTAAAACGGTAGATTTTGGTTCCATCCCTATTTGTATCGAAGCAGAAGAAAAAAACTCTTTGGAAACCTTGCGTAACTTGGCAAAATCCATTTCTAAAAACGTGCACCATATTGACTCGGAACAGCGAAAAAAATTGCATCTTGCAGCCGTTTTTGTGAACAACTTCACCAATTACCTCTATAGTGTTGGCGAAGAACTTTGTTTGGAAGAAGGACTCTCTTTTGATTTATTGAAGCCTTTGATTTTGGAAACTGCCGAGAAGGTTTGGACCATGTCACCAAAGGAAGCACAAACGGGTCCAGCACGCCGAAATGATATCAAAAGCATGGAAAGTCATCTAAAGCTTCTGAACAAAAAAGAACATATTACACTCTATAAATTATTGAGCCAAGCCATAAAACAAGACCATGAAGAAGAACTATAAAGAGCTTTTAAGTAGTATTACCACCTTTGTTTTTGATGTTGATGGTGTTTTTACCGACGGAACAGTATTGATTACTACCGACGGTGAACTTCTACGAAGAATGAGTGTTAAGGACGGTTACGCCCTGAAAACTGCCATAAAAAAAGGGTATAACGTATGTATTATCACGGGAGGTACCAATGAAGGGGTGAAAGAACGCTTAAAAGGTCTTGGCGTAACCGATTTTTATATGGGCGCCCACCACAAAGAAGAGCCTTTGGAGGAATATTTGGACATTCACGGTATAGACCCTGAAACTGTAGTTTATATGGGTGATGACGTACCCGATATACCCCCGATGAAAATGGTGGCACTCGCCACTTCCCCGCAAAATGCCGTACCAGAAGTTAAAGCCATTTCCGATTATGTTTCCCACAAAAATGGTGGTGATGGCTGTGTTCGTGATATTATTGAACAGGTCTTAAAGGTTCGCGGGGACTGGAACGATAATTTTAGCGCCAAGAATGACTAAAAATCCACTCAAAGAAAAACTGAAGGACAAAAAAATTATTTTGGGCTCTGGTTCGCCAAGACGTAAAATGTTTTTAGAAGAGTTGGGTCTCGACTTTGAGGTACGGCCTAAATCCGTAGAAGAAGTTTATCCTGATGAATTACAGGGGCAAGAAATATCGGAATATTTGGCAAAGCTCAAAGCCATACCGTTCATGGAGGAATTGGAAGACAATCAAATTGTGATTACATCTGACACCGTGGTTTGGCACAACAACACTTCATTGGCCAAAGCAGCCGACAAAGCTGAGGCGTTTGAAATGCTTCGGACCCTATCTGGTGATTGGCACGAGGTAATTACATCTGTTTGTTTTACCTCAAAAAACTCCCAAAAGACCGTTAGCAGCATTACCAAGGTAAAATTGAAAGATTTCTCGGATGAAGAAATCAACTACTACATTGAAACATGCCAACCATTTGACAAAGCTGGTGCCTATGGTATTCAAGAATGGATCGGGATGATCGGAATCTCTGAAATTCAAGGTTCGTACACCAATGTAGTTGGGCTCCCCACCCATTTGGTCTATCAAACCTTGATGGAACTTTGATCAAGTTCGTTTAACTGAAATGATTTTTACAGGGCAGGCTTTGGAAGCTTGTTCGCAACTATCATAAATCCCTTCATCATGCGATTTTATGGTATGGAATCCTTTTTTGTTCTGGGAGTGCAATAAAACGGATTTTCCATCTTTTTTGGACATGGCAAACTGCTCTGGCGCCATCTCCACACAATAGTTACAGCCAATACATTTTTCGCGCTGAAGCGTAACAACCACCATTAAGCCTCGACCTTATTTTCCACGATTTTGTACAATTTGTCCGAAAGACGGATTCTGAAATCCAAAGGAATGGTTACCGAATCGCCTTTTTTGGCAGTGGATAGTTTAGCATCGTTCACCAACATTTCGGTCACTTTCATTTCTTTGGCTCCCGTGGTCGGGCCAGTTACCAAAATGGTATCTCCTATTGAAATATCGTATGCTTCAATAGTAAATTCCCCAATATTGCTTTTAGGAAAGAAATGAGCTCCTTTTCCAATGTAAACTTTCTTTTGTGTGGCCGAAGAACCAGGAATTTTACTCCATTCCCCCAATTTTTGTCCCAAATAGTATCCGCTCCAAAAACCACGGTTGTACACTTTTTCCAATTCCTGCATCCAGGTAATCACCTTTTCTTTATCATAATTGCCCTCATACAAGCTATCCAAAGCTTGGCGATAACATTTGATCACTTTGGCCACATATTCGGGAGCGCGTCCCCTACCCTCTATCTTTAGAACTTTGATACCAGCATCGGCCACTTGATCTAAGAAATCGATGGTACACAAATCTTTTGGGGACATAATGTACTCATTGTCCAGCTCCATTTCAAAGCCCGTTTCTTGATCAATAACCGTGTATTTTTTACGGCAGTTTTGTTTACAAGCCCCTCTGTTGGCAGACGAGTTATAGGAATGTAGACTCATGTAGCATTTGCCCGAAACGGCCATGCACAAAGCTCCATGCCCAAACACCTCAATCTCCACTAAACGACCCGATGGCCCTTTAATTTGTTCTTTTTCTATTTGTTCAGTAATCTTTTTTACCTGACGCAAACTCAACTCTCGACTCAACACCATGGTATCGGCAAACAGGGCATAGAACTTTACGGTTTCAATATTAGTGACATTAATTTGCGTTGAAATATGTACCTCTAATCCCAATTCCCTTGCAGAAGCAATTACCGCTTGATCCATCGCAATAATGGCTGTCAAACCAACTTCTTTGGCTTTCTTCAACAAGGTTTTGACAATGGAAAGATCGTGGTCGTAAATAATAGTGTTAAGAGTAAGATATGTCCTCACCCCTTTTGCGTTGCATCGCTTGGCAATCTCGGGAAGGTCGTCCAAGGTAAAGTTCATAGTGGCCCTTGCCCTCATGTTCAACTGTTCCACACCAAAATATACCGAGTCCGCACCATTTTCCAATGCTGCTTGTAAGGATTCGAAATTACCCGCAGGCGCCATTAACTCAATCTGTTGCATACCAAAAAAGTTTAACTTCCGAAATATTTTGCAAAACTACATTTTTCCGTGTATTCGAAAAAGTTAAGTATATTGATATAAAACGACTTATTTATAAGTCTAAATAATTGTACCCATGAAACCTTCTATACTAACCTTCAATACTTCTTTAATAGCGATAATGTCTTTCTTAACTGTAGGATGCATTCAAAATGGCAAGACAGAATCAACAGTTGATACCTCTACCCCTCGTGAAACCAAAAGGAAACCTCCCAAAAAACAGCTGACAGAAGATTTTAAAAAATACTGGTATGCCGGTGATGCGGAAATAACTTCGTACAAGTTGGAACAGGCACGATATGGAGAACTTCGCGATGGCCATGCTGTGTTAATTTACGTTACGGAACCCTTTTTGCCCGAGGAGCAAGTGAAGGCGAACGGGAACAACCCCGAAAACATATCAGTTTTAAAACTAAATGCCACCAAAAAGTTTTTGACGGGGATATATCCCTACTCCATAATGAATAGCACTTTTTATCCGGTTTATGATAATCAACACGCCATAAAGACTAGCTTATCGGTACAGGAATGGTGTGGACATGTGTATTCACAACTCAACAATCGTGAAAAATTTGAGTTTACGTCACATTCCTATTTTGAAGGTGAGGCCGACCAAGCGTTTTCTATAGAAAAAACAATATTGGAAAATGAAATCTGGAACAAAATCCGTGTTAATCCAGAGAATCTTCCTTTGGGTGATATTATTGTGATTCCCTCGTTGGAATTTCTTCGTTTAAGACATAAAGAATTGAAAGCCTATCAAGCCAAAGGAAGTATTTCATCAAAAGATGGGATAACCAATTACTCCTTATATTATCCAGAACTGGAACGTACGTTGACCATTAACTTTACTTCAGACTTCCCGTACTCCATTGAAAGTTGGACAGAAGAATTTAAAAGTGGATTTGGTCCAAATGCAAAATCAATGATGACATCTGCATCAAAAATTAAAACCTTAAAAACAGCATATTGGGGTCAACATGATAACAAGGATCAAATTTTAAGAGATAGTTTAGGTTTATAACACCAATGAATGGCTATGTTAAAACTCTTCTAAATAAACCAAAAACTGAATGCAAACTGCCTATATTTGGGCTAACCACTAAACGACCAACTATGAAGTATTTTTGGGTGTTTTTCTCAATTGCATCACTTTTTTCCACAAACTCGTTTGCCCAAAAACCAGATAAGTTTACCTCTGCCGAACTGTTTCACGAAGTCCAAAAATTGAATTTTTTAGGAACGGCGCTCTACGTAGCGGCACACCCCGATGACGAAAATACAAGTCTTATTTCCTATTTGGCCAATCATGAAAAAGCAAGAACGGTTTACCTTTCCATGACACGTGGGGATGGTGGACAAAACTTGATCGGTCCAGAATTGCGTGAACTATTGGGCGTATTACGTACACAGGAACTTTTAGCGGCAAGGCATATGGATGGCGGAGAACAACGTTTTACCAGAGCCAACGACTTTGGTTTTTCCAAACACCCCAACGAAACCCTAAAAATTTGGGATAAGGAAAAGGTATTGGGCGATGTTGTCTGGGCCATTCGAAATATTAAGCCAGATGTGATCATCAACCGCTTTAACCATAGAACACCTGGATCTACGCATGGTCACCATACCTCTTCTGCCATTTTGAGTATGGAAGCATTTGATCTGGCCAATGATCCTACAGTATATGCCGATCAATTGGAAATGGTGTCACCATGGCAACCCAAACGTATTTTCTACAACACTTCTTGGTGGCAATACGGTAGTCAAGAAGCTTTTGAAAAAGTTGACAAATCTGGTATGGTTCGATTGGATGTAGGCACCTATTATCCGGAACTTGGACTGTCCAACAACGAAATTGCCGCTCTGGCACGCAGTCAGCACTTATGCCAAGGGTTTGGTAGACTGACCGATAGAGGTTCTTCCAATGAATATATTGAGCTTCTTAAAGGGGATATGCCCAAAAACAATGACGTTTTTGAAGGCATCAATACAACTTGGTCCAGAGTTCAGGGAGGCAAAGCCGTTGGTGATATTTTATATAAGGTTGAGGAAAATTTTGACTTTCAAAATCCATCAAAACATATTCCCGAGCTTGTAAAGGCTTATCAACTATTGCAGAAAGTTGAGGATGAGCATTGGAGAACGCTGAAGTCAGAAGAATTGAAGAAAATAATTTTAGCTTCGGCAGGATTGTATTTAGAAGCCAGTTCAGCTAGCTCTTCAACCACACCTGGCAGCAAAGCTACCATCAATATTGAAACCATTAATAGGACGGCTCCAAATATCGTTTTAAAAGAGATTGATATTGTTGGTGTAGATGTAAAATTAACGCCCAATAAAGTTTTAGGTAATAACCAAAGAGAAAATTTCGAGCTAAGTTTTACAGTTCCCCAAGACATTTCGTTTACCAGTCCCTATTGGTTAGACGAGCCTGGAACTTTGGGGACCTATACTGTGAACGACCAAAGTTTGATCGGAAAGCCTGAAACGCCAAGTGCATTTAAAGCTGTTTTTACATTAATTATTGACGGTGTTGAAATTCCTTTTGAAAAATCTGTAGTACATCGTTACTCCAAACCGGATAAAGGAGAATTGTACGAGCCCTTCGCCATTTTACCTGAAGTAACCTCCAAAATCGATGAAAAGGTTTTGATTTTTGCCAATGCCGATACCAAAGAAGTACAGGTAAAAATAAGAGCTGGAAAAAATGATGTGTCTGGTTCTGTTGAGTTGAATCATCCATCAGGTTGGGTAGTTTCTCCATCTAGCATTCCTTTTTCCATTGCCCAGAAAAGTGAAGAAATTTCAGTAACATTTAATGTTACCCCTCCCAATACAGAAAGTGAAGGGAAAATTGAGCCAAAGATCACTTTGGGCAACAAAGTATATGGCAAAGAACTTGTGGAGATAAATTACGACCATATTCCAAAACAATCTGTTCTACTTCCGTCTGAAGCCAAAGTGGTTCGGATGGATATTAAAAAGTCCGGGGAGCACATTGCTTATATCATGGGAGCTGGTGATATGGTGCCAGAAAGCTTAGAGCAAATCGGTTACCAAGTTCATATTGTAGATCCAAATGATATTCAAAATGGTGATTTGGATAAATACGATGCCGTGGTGGTGGGCATTAGAGCATACAATGTGGTGGACGCCCTAAAGTTTAAACAAGCTGTGCTGTTCGACTATGTAGAAAAAGGCGGCACCATGATTGTGCAATATAATACTGCTGGAAGATGGGCCAGTCAATTTAAAAATATTGCTCCTTACGAGGTGACTCTTTCAAGGGATCGAGTAACCGATGAAAATGCAGAGGTAGAAATATTGGCACCCAACAATTCCCTCGTCAATTTTCCAAATGCCATCACCGAAAAAGATTTTGATGGATGGGTACAAGAGCGTGGACTGTACTTTCCAAGCAAATGGAGCGGAGAGTTTACTCCTATTCTATCCATGAAAGATGAAGGAGAAACAGAAAAACAAGGTAGCCTTATTGTGGCACCTTATGGAGAAGGTCATTATATTTACACAGGTTTAAGCTTTTTCAGGGAATTGCCCGTTGGTGTTTCGGGAGCATACAAGCTCTTTGCCAATATGCTTTCCGTAGGAAAAGATGAAGTGAAAAAAGATAGCAATGTCAAAGGATGATATGGATACCAAATTCGAATGGAAAAAGGAATACAGCATTGTAATCCTTTTAAATGCCATATATATATTGGTTTTTTACCTCATAATGATATTAAACAATTAGAATCCTGAATGGCATTACTTGATTGGATTATTCTTGGTAGTACCCTGCTTTTCATCGTTGCGTACGGTGTTTGGAAAACTCGTGGCAACAATAATGTGGACGACTATGTTCGAGGTGGGGACAATGTAAAATGGTGGACTATTGGTCTTTCTGTTATGGCTACCCAAGCGAGTGCCATTACCTTTTTATCCACACCAGGACAAGCTTTTCATGATGGGATGGGATTTGTTCAATTCTATTTTGGACTTCCCTTGGCAATGATTGTGATTTGCCTTGTGTTTATTCCCATCTATAAAAAATTAAAGGTTTTCACGGCCTACGAAATGCTCGAAGGTCGTTTCGATCTTAAAACACGAACTCTTACTGCCCTTTTATTCTTGGTTCAACGGGGACTGGCAGCAGGAATCACCATTTTTGCCCCTTCCATAATTCTTTCCGCCGTATTGGGTTGGGATTTAAGGACTTTAAACGTAATCATTGGGATTCTTGTAATTATTTACACCGTATCGGGCGGTACCAAAGCGGTTAGTATGACCCAAAAACAGCAGATGTTCATCATTATGTTGGGGATGTTCTTTGCTTTTTTCTTTATTATGGGTGCACTTCCTACGGACATTTCTTTTAGTAAAGCCTTAAAAATCGCTGGTGCGAACAATAAACTCAACATATTGGACTTCTCTTTTGATACCAATAACCGGTATACCTTTTGGAGCGGTATCACGGGCGGATTTTTTTTAGCATTAGCCTATTTCGGAACAGATCAGAGTCAAGTGCAACGATATTTATCGGGAAGGTCCGTTCGTGAAAGCCAATGGGCATTGATTTTCAATGGGATTTTTAAAATACCGATGCAGTTCTTTATTCTTTTGGTAGGTACAATGGTATTTGTTTTTTATCAGTATAATTCCTCGCCTCTAAATTTTAACCCAGCAGCCACCGAAGCTGTAATGCAGTCAGAATATGCCAATGATTACCAATCCTTGGAAGAGAACCACAAAGTATTGGAAAAAGAAAAAAGGATGGCCCAACATTCTTTCTCCGCTGCCCTGGAGCTAAAAGAGTACAATGCCATTGAACAGGCCAAACAGGACATCATAAAAATCAACGAAAAAGAAAATGCAAGTAGGGACGCTGCCAAGGATTTGATAGCCAAAGCAGATGATACCGTCGAAACCAATGACAAGGATTATGTATTTATACATTTTATCCTAAATAATCTACCCATGGGGCTAATTGGTCTTTTATTGGCGGTTATTCTTTCCGCAGCCATGTCGTCAACGGCTTCGGAATTAAATGCTTTAGGTACCATTACCGCTTTGGATTTATATAAGAGAAATACCAAAAAAGAGCACAATCAAGAGCATTATTTAAAAGCTACCAAAGCATTTACATTGCTTTGGGGTATAATCGCAATCATTATCGCGAATGTGGCCAATCTTTTTGATAATTTGATTCAATTGGTCAACATTATTGGTTCCATTTTCTATGGGAATGTACTTGGTATATTCCTACTGGCCTTCTTCTTTAAGTTTGTAAAGGGAAATGCTGTTTTTGTAGCGGCCATTGTCACTCAAGTTATTGTGATTATTGGCTGGTATTTGGATTGGATGTCCTACTTGTGGTTAAATGCCTTTGGGTGTTTGTTGGTAATTGTATTGGCCACTATTACCCAAATGTTTGATAATTTCTTAGGTAACTCACCTGTTGAAATCGAGAAATAAAAAAACCCACCATACAGTGGGTCTTTCGTTTATTTTTAAATAAGCACGCTATTACATTTTGGCCCATTCTTTTAGGGAATCTTTGTTCATTTTTACATAATCTTGATTGCCTGCGGCTTGGGCAGCAGCCAAAGATCTTTTAGCAGCTCCAATGGCTCCTTTTTTATCTCCCATTTTTGCATAGATCAAGGATTGGGTACGCATCATCCAATACGCTTTGCCCCCATCCATTTCAACGGCTTTGTCCACCCATTCCTTGGCCTGTTCCATATTCACTCCCTCAGAGAAATAGTAGGAACCTGCAGCAAAGTAGTCATTGGCAGTTAGATCTTCTTTGTTGGCCATAGTCTCTTGAATGCTCTTCATTGCTTTATCCACTGTGGGAACCACAAAATCAACTCCTACATAAGTGTTCTCCCACATAATGCCCAAGGTTGCACCATTATTGTAAATATCATCAATAGTTATTGTGAAAGATTCAATTGGCATTGGAATATCCATAGTTTCAACTTTTACAGTAGCAGCAACTTTAGATGCATCCCACTCCTGGGGATTACCCCAATTTTCATTATCCGTATAAAAGAAAACTTCCCAAACAGCTTCATTAGGTCTGGTATAGATGGCATAAGTGCCTGCTTTTAATTCTTTACCCTTTACAGTAACATCATCACTAAATGTAATGGTAGTATTCTCATTGGCTCCTGTTCTCCAAATGGCATCAAAAGGCACCAAATCGCCAAATATTTTTCTGCCTTTCATTGCAGGTCGGGAATAAGTAACGGTAACATCTGTCAATCCAACTTTCTGCTCCAATGTAGAGTGTGGACTTGGCGCAGGAGTTTGTATCTGAGCCTCTAGCGAAAAAGACATCAATACAGCGAATAGTAATAGTGGAAATTTTTTCATAGTGGTTGTATGTATTAATTGTTTAGCGAGGTAAAATTATGATAAAGCAGTACTTTATTTGTTAATTAAACCTTAAAACAAAAATAGGAAATAAATGTCCATTATTTTATTTTGTTTAACTTATTATTATTTTTATTAAACATTTTACTGTTATCTTTGCGTAAAATCAATTGGATGCGACTCTATCAATTAAAATCAAAGCAAATATTTCCGATAAACAAAAAAGAGGCTTGGGATTTCCTTTCCAATCCACAAAACTTGGCCGTGATAACTCCTCCACACATGGGGTTCCATATTTTGGCTGGGGCAGATAGACCCATGTTCCAAGGTCAGGTCATCCAATATATCGTAAAACCCTTTCCTTTGGTTTCCACAAAATGGGTGACCGAAATAACCCATGTTAAGGAAGGGGAATATTTTGTGGATGAACAGCGTTTTGGCCCCTACTCCCTTTGGCATCACAAACACTTTTTAAAAGAAGTTCCCGAAGGTGTTGAGATGGAAGATATTATAGATTACAAATTACCACTAGGTATTATAGGGCAATTGACACATACAATTTTCATCAAAAAGCAATTGAAACAAATATTTGAATTTAGGGAGCGTAAACTCATGGAATTGTTTGGAGGAACAGATAAAAATGAAAGCTTTTTCGATATAAAAAGTATTTAAATGAAAGACGGAGTTACCATTTTTTGGTTCAGACGGGACCTAAGATTGGATGATAATGTTGGCTTATACCAAGCTCTTCAGGAAGATGTCCCTGTACTTCCCATTTTTATATTTGATCCAGAAATCCTGGATAACCTGCCAAAAAATGATGCAAGGGTCGGTTTTATTCATGAACAGATTCAAAAAATAAGCAATCAACTAAGTATGAATTACGATAGTGGCATTGCTCAGTTTCATGATTCACCAAAAGCAGTCTTCAAAAAATTGATAGAGGATTACAACATTGAAGCTGTTTACACTAATCACGATTACGAACCCTATGCCAAAAAACGCGATAATCAAATAAAGGAATTTTTAAAGGAAAACGATATCCAGTTCAACACCTTTAAAGATCAGGTTATTTTTGAAAAAGAAGAGGTGATCAAGGACGATGGAGGTCCTTACGTGGTGTACACCCCTTACATGCGGAAGTGGAAGGAAAACTTCAATCCTTCCATCCATTTGGTAGCGTATGATACGTTGAATGATTTAAGTAAAAACCTATATCAATCCAAATCCTTGCCACAGCTTTCCTTGGAGGAAATGGGATTTGAAGAATCTGCCATTAAAGTTCCCAATTTCACTGTTACATCCAACCTCATTCAAAATTATGAGGATACACGGGACTACCCTGCCAAAAAAGAAGGTACATCCCGATTGGGTCCGCATTTAAGATTTGGTACGGTTTCCATCCGAAAAATGGTAAAGGAAGCTATTGATGAGAAGAATGAAACTTTTTGGAACGAATTAATTTGGAGAGAATTCTTTATGCAAATATTATGGCATTTTCCACATACGGTCAACAAAGCATTCCGTCCCAAATATGATAGAATCGAATGGCGGAACAATGAGGAAGAGTTCAAAAAATGGAAAAATGGAGTAACAGGCTATCCTTTAGTGGATGCGGGAATGCGCCAACTCAACCAAACAGGGTATATGCACAATCGGGTTCGTATGCTGGTGGCCAGTTTTCTGTGCAAACATTTATTGATAGATTGGCGTTGGGGCGAAACCTATTTTGCCGAAAAGCTCTTGGATTATGAAATGGCCAGCAATGTTGGCAACTGGCAATGGGCCGCTGGCAGTGGCGTGGATGCCGCGCCGTACTTTCGGATATTTAATCCCACCACACAAATCAAAAAGTTTGACAAGGATAAAAAATATATCAACGAATGGGTTCCTGAGCTTCAGGAGTTGAGTTACCCCGAACCAATGGTAAACCATAAAATGGCTCGGGAGCGATGTTTAAAAACCTACAAAGAAGCGGTCAGTTGAAGCTTTTTCTTTAATTTTAGTTCCAGTTGTGAAAGTTCAACTTCGTCTACAAGATTTTGGACCACATCAACAACTTATAACTAACTCAAAACCTTTAAAATGAAGAAAATTTCAACCTTACTCCTTTTGGGATTGGTATCGATGAACTTATCGGCCCAGAAGATGACCAAGGACAAAAAAGCCGTTGTTGCTTCTGTTGAGAAGCACAAAGAAAATCTAATTAAAATCAGTGATTCCATTTGGGCGCTGGCGGAAACCGCTTTCGAAGAATCCATTTCGGCGGATTTGCTAGCTGATTATGCTGAAGAAAATGGGATGACGGTAACTCGTGGCGTTGCGGACATACCAACCGCGTTTATTGCCACTTATGGTTCAGGAAGTCCTGTAATCAGTGTGCTGGGCGAGTTTGATGCCCTTCCAGGTTTATCTCAAAACACAGTCCCGACCAAAGACCCGAGAATTGATGGTGCCCCAGGACATGGATGCGGACATAATATGTTCGGTGCAGCCAGTTTAGGTGCCGCTATTGCAATTAAAGAGCAAATTGAAGCCGGCAAAATCAAAGGAACGGTTAAATTCTTTGGTACGCCAGCTGAAGAAAAGTTCTTTGGAAAAGTATGGATGGTTGAAGCCGGACTTTGGGACGATGTGGATGTTAACGTTAGCTGGCACCCATCCGCAGAAATTGAAGCCGATGTGCAAAGTGGATTGGCATTGGTAGATTTTATGGTAGAGTTTTATGGTCAGGCGGCCCACGCTTCAGCAGATCCATGGAACGGCCGCAGTGCTTCGGATGCTTTGGAATTGTATACTACGGGTATCAATTATTACCGCGAGCATATTAGACCAACTTCACGTATTCATTACCACATTCAAGATGGCGGGCAAGTGGTGAACGTGGTTCCTGATTACGCTCGATTATGGGTTCGCGTCCGCGACCCCAAGCGAGATGTCATGCTTCCTACTTTTGAAAGAGTCAAGGCAATGGCCGAAGGTGCTGCCATCATGGCCAATGTCGATTATAAATATTCACTGATTTCGGGTATTTATGAGACTTTGGTGAACCGTGAAGGTGGTAAAATCATGCAAAACAATTTGGAGCTTTTGGGCCCAATAACCTATACCGAAGAAGAAGAAGCCTATGGTAAGGCCATTCAAGAAGCTACAGGAAAACCTCAAGTGGGCATGGATGGCAAAGTACATCCGCTAAAGGAAACCGAGAAGCTTCCAGGAGGTGGCTCAACCGATGTGGGTGATGTTAGTTGGAATGTGCCGAACATCAACCTTGGTGTAACCGTTGCCCCTAAAGATACGCCTTGGCACTCGTGGGCAGTTGTTGCATGTGGAGGTATGAGCATTGGCCACAAAGGAATGATCTACGCTTCCAAAGCTATGGGGATGACCATGCTGGACCTTTTTGAAGATCCCAAATTGGTGGAAAAAGTAAAAGAAGAATATAAAACCAGAAAAGGCGACGTAAAATATGAGGCCATGATAGATGGTCCTCCTCCAATTCCTGGTAAATAATTATAATTGTTATTTGATTGAAAAGCCTGCCAAGTGCAGGCTTTTAATTCTCGATAAAAAGATGGCTTTATGAAAAATCCTGTTCTGCAAACTTTCCCATTAAGTTCACCTTGGCAAACCCTTGACCCGTTCTTGTTCAGTGTATATCATTTAGATCATTACCCAAAAGGCAATGGCCAAATGGGACCTGATGTCTCTTTATTGGAAGGAAGAAGCTTGGGAAGTGATTTTAACCCCAACGCTGACTGGCGAATGTATCATGGACAGACAATTCCTGGATTTCCATACCACCCACACCGAGGTTTTGAAACTATTACCATTGTTAACAAGGGATTTTGTGACCATTCGGATTCTCTAGGTGCTGCTGGCAGGTTTGGACAGGGCGATGTGCAATGGATGACAGCAGGCAGAGGTGTACAGCATTCCGAAATGTTCCCTTTGTTAAAGGATGAGGAAGAAAACCCATTGGAGCTGTTCCAAATTTGGTTAAATCTACCCAAAGCCAGCAAATTTGTGGACCCACATTTTAAGATGCTCTGGAATGAAGATATTCCGATTGTGGAAGAAGAAAACGCTAAAATTAAATTGGTTGCCGGGACTTATAAGGATATAACTCCCCTATCTCCTGCTCCTGATTCGTGGGCAGCTGACCCAGAAAACGAAGTAGCTGTTTGGAACATTCATGTAAACGCAAATTCTGAATACACCTTGCCCAAAGCTGGTTCCTCGGTCAATCGTGTACTGTACTTTTATGATGGCGATGAAATTCAAATTGGCGATAAGAAAATAAATCCCAACTTCGGAATAGTTTTGAATCCAACAGAAGAAGTAAACATCAAAATTGGTTCCGAAACCGCACATTTTATGTTACTCCAAGGAAAACCGATTGGTGAACCAGTTGCCAAATACGGCCCTTTTGTAATGAACACCCAAGAAGAAATTCAAAAAGCAATGGAGGAATATCGTCTCACTCAATTTGGTGGATGGCCTTGGTCACATCCAGACAATGTTCACGACAAGGAAAAAGGTCGCTTTGCACTTTACCCTGATGGGAACTTGGAGGAAAAGCCATTTCATTAATCTTTTACACCAAAAAATCTAAAACACTAATATTCATCAACGTATAAATAATATTCTAACATATTCACTTCCATGTTTCCATTTTGAATGGAGATGAAGAACGCTAATGTAGAGTCGGTTTTATAGCTCCTGTTGAATTGTTGATTTTTCAAATATTTTACTTTTTAACAGAGTAAATGCCCCAATATTTAGTCTTTTGGTTCAAAAAAAAGGAATATCTTAATCAAATAATCCTAGTTTGATGAATCCTGCCAAGTATGTTCTTTATTTGACAATCTTCCTAAATGCTATTCATTTTTGTACTGGGCAGACCCAGGAAATCGACAGTCTAAAATATTTACTCAAAGTCGCGGAGGATACTTCAAAAGTGTCCTTACTAAGGCAGTTAGGTGAAACGTTCAGGGACATCGACAAAACCAAATCCGTCGAGTTTGGTGTCGAAAGCTTGAAAAAAGCCCGAGAAATAGATTTTATCCAAGGAGAAATCAATGCCCTCTACTCCCTTGGTATTACCTATGAGATGACGAGTGATTTTTCAGAGTCTTTAGATTACCTCCACCAATGCCTCTCCTTGGCCCAAAAACAAAGAGATTTTAGAAGAATAAACAAAATCTACAACGTTATGGGCAATGTTTACTCAAGTATTGGAGATTACCCGATGGGACAGTCCTATTATCAAAAATCCATAAGATTGATAGATTCTATGAATTTGGACATGGATACATCCGCTCCATATATAAACATGGGTGTTTTGTACAATATAATGGGTGATCAGGATAAAGCCATTGAAAGCTATAACAAAGCATTGATGGAATACAAAGGAAACAATGATGATCGCAAATTATTGGAAATAGCCGTATTGTCCAATTTAGCAAACATCGATTTTGAAAACGGAAGATATAGATCCGCTTTGGAAAAATGGCAAAAAGTAAGTGCCTATGATGAAGAGAATCGAAATTTCATTGAATTAAGCCTTGTGTATTTCCATATGGGCAGTTGTTATGTGGAACTCGAACAATGGTTCATGGCCAATGACTTTTACAAAAAATCTCTGGATTTGGCCAAACAGCTCTCCGCACAGGAACAAATTGCTGCAACCTATTATGGTCTTTCAGATTTGATGCTCCGTCAAGGTCAATTTAGCGAAGCATTGGAATATGCTATGAAAAGTCTTGAAAATTTAAATATAATGGGAGCATATGAACAAAAACGACGCACCCATGAAAAAGTATTTCAAATCTACGAAGCCACACACGAATACCCCAAAGCAATTGACCACCTTAAACTATCCATGGCCTATAGAGACAGTCTCCTGAATGAAACCAAGATCAAGGAAATACAGAACTTGGAGGTTAGGCACAATGTGTACATAAAGGATAAAGAACTAAAGGAAAACGAATTACAGTTGACCCTTCTCAATACCCAAATCTCATCCAGCAAAAGAAGAAGTATCTATTTAACCATTATAACCATACTTTTACTTTTCTCTGCCGGCTTGCTTTTCCTAGGTTATCGCAACAAAATGAAATCCAATACGATCCTGCATAAAAAAAATAAATTGATTTCCCGACAAAAAGAGGTAATCGAGGACATGAATGTTATATTGGAAAAGCGTATGCTACGGGCCCAAATGAACCCTCATTTCATTTTCAATTCCCTTAACTCCATCCAATACCTTATCAACACGGACGATAAGGCGAACGCACTAAAATATCTGTCCAAATTTTCAAAATTGTTGCGACAGGTTTTGGAAAGCTCCATCAATGTCAGTTTGGTACTAAAAGATGAAATTGAACTCTTAAAAATTTATGTGGAACTGGAAGGCCTACGATTTGACAATTCCTTTCATTACACATTTGATGTAGATAAAAATTTGGATATAGACTTCCATGAAGTTCCTATGCTATTGGTACAGCCCTATATTGAAAACGCCATTATCCATGGCCTGATGCCCAAGAAAGGTGAAAAGCATCTTCGAATTTCATTTAATGACAAAGTTGATTACATAGAATGTATCATTGAGGACAACGGTGTTGGATTTTCCAGGAAATCAAAAAATACTTCTTTGCCAAAGCAATCGAGAGGCATGTCCATAACAGCCAAACGGATAGATGCACTCAAACAATTTTCCGATCAGGAATTGGTTAAGTTGGAAAATCTCAAAGAAGGAACCCGGGTCACTATTCTAGTACCAAAAAATCATTAAATTGATTTATTATACCCTAACAATATTGGCCCCAATGGCGCGCAATCGCTCATCGATATTTTCATAACCACGATCAATCTGCTCAATATTATGAATGGTGGAAGTCCCTTTTGCGGAAAGTGCCGCAATCAAAAGGGAGACTCCTGCCCTAATATCTGGGGATACCATGGTCGTAGCCTTTAAGGTCGATTTAAAATCGTGACCAATAACCGTGGCGCGATGGGGGTCGCAAAGGATAATTTTAGCTCCCATATCGATAAGTTTATCCACAAAGAACAAACGGCTTTCAAACATTTTTTGATGAATCAGCACTTCGCCCCTAGCTTGGGTTGCCATCACCAATATAATGCTCAACAAATCCGGGGTAAGTCCCGGCCATGGTGCATCAGCTATGGTCAATATAGAGCCGTCAATAAAATTTTGGATTTCGTATCCCTCTTCGTGTTTTGGAATAAAGATGTCATCACCCTTCCTTTCCAAGGTAATTCCTAACTTTCTAAACACGGTCGGAATCTGACCTAAATCATCCCAACTTACATTTTTAATGGTAAGCTCGCTTTGGGTCATGGCAGCCAATCCAATCCAGCTACCTATCTCGATCATATCGGGTAACATAGTATGCTCGGTACCTCCTAAAGAATCCACACCTTCAATCTTCAATAGATTTGAGCCGATTCCTGAGATTTTCGCTCCCATTCTGTTCAACATTTTGCATAATTGTTGTAAATAGGGCTCACAGGCAGCATTGTAAATCGTTGTGGTTCCTTCGGCCAAAACCGCAGCCATTACAATATTTGCTGTACCGGTAACCGATGCCTCATCCAAAAGCATATAAGTTCCGGTAAGTTTATCGGCTTCTACACCGTAGAAATATTCTTCTTTGTTATAACGGAACTGCGCACCAAGTTTAATAAATCCTTCGAAATGAGTATCCAACCTTCTTCTACCAATTTTATCACCTCCTGGTTTTGGAATGTATCCTTTGCCAAATCTAGCCAACAAAGGGCCTACCAACATAATGGAACCTCTAAGTCCCCTACCATCTTCTTTAAACTTGGCAGATTGAAGATAATCCAGGTTAACATCGTCTGCCTTAAAAGTATAGGAACCCTTGCCTTTTTTTTGGATTTTTACCCCCAAATCCTCAAGGAGGGCAATCAATTTATTGACATCGACAATGTCGGGTATGTTGTTTATGGTAATTTTTTCTTCAGAAAGCAATACGGCGCAAAGAATTTGTAGTGCTTCATTCTTTGCTCCTTGGGGGGTGATCTCTCCATGTAATTGGTGTCCACCCTCTATTCGAAATGTACCCATTTATTCCTTTGGAATTTAATATCTTTTCTTGCGACTTCTTTGTCCTTTTTTACCTCGGTTGGTATTGGACCTGCTTGGTTTGTTTTTCAGAAACTGTCCACTATCCGTTAAACTCTCATCACTCTGGGCCAAATCTATTTGTCCATCGCTAAGTTCTTTCAAGTGATTGAATATCACAGAGTCCTCAACGGTATCTTTGTTCCATACCAAGTAACACTTTTTCATGTGGTTGGCGATGGCATATTCCAAACCAGACCTCATATCCCCTTCTTCCCACTTCACAGCAACATCTATCATTCGTTTGATATTGTTACCATAAAAACGATACTTCGGATGGTTCTGTGGATAATCCAAAGGTTCTGGGCGTTGTTGCAAAATTTCTTTGGATGTAATGGGAAACGGTGAATCTACGTCCAATTTAAAATCGGCCATAATAAACAATTGGTCCCATAATTTATGCTGAAAATCCGGAACATCCCTTAAATGGGGCTGAAGGTTACCCATAACGCTAATAATGGATTTCGCCACTTTATTGCGCTCATCCCGATCCTCAATGGCAACAGCATGGTCTACCATTTTCTGAAAATGACGGCCGTACTCTGGTATAAAAAGTTTTGGACGCTCTGTATTGTATTCTAAGTTGTATACTTCGTTCAAATTAATGTATTTAGAAACTTGATTATTGGAAAGTCAATCTGATAATGCTTGCAAATTAAGAAAATTATCGCAAACAATGGGCTTACAGGGAAATTACCCCTTCTACAACGGAAACTTCCTTGTATTTAAGGATAACTTCATCAGGGTCTTTTAAGTGAACCATGATCGAAAGGCTGGTATAGGTTCCCTTTTTGGATTTTTTAGATTCGATAACAGCACCTGTGTTGTCAAAAATTTCATGAATCTGTGCAATGCGCTCTTCGTCTGTAGGTACAATGAACTTATAGAGATAGTTGGAGGGCCAATTTGTGGTCTCCAATAATTTTTCCCTAAGCTTTGAATAGAACTCCTCCGTATCCTTTTTATCCATGCCGCATTTTTTTACAAATATATGGCTTACCTACCAATTTTTTTTCCTTGGGGCTATTTCATTAATTTGCATTATTAATTCAAGGTTTTTTGGGCAAGAGCAAAGTAGTTATAACAGGAGCACCCGGAACGGGGAAAACATCCATTGTAAATGGATTGGAAAGCAAAGGCTTCCATTGCTTTCATGAAATTATTCGGGATATGACCTCCAAGGCAAAACAGGAGGGACAGTCCGAAGAATACATTTCCAATCCTTTGGTTTTTGTTGATGATGCCATGAAATTCAACAAAGATTTGCTTCAAGGGAGGACAGCACATTATAAAAAGTCTCTAAAAACAAAGGTACCTATAAGTTTTTTTGACCGAGGTATCCCTGATGTTCTTGCTTATATGGATTTTTTTGGTCAGACCTACGATGAATACTTTATTTCTCATTGTGAGAACCATAGATACGATTCCGTTTTTATTGTTCCTCCTTGGAAAGAAATCTATGTTTCCGATAATGAAAGAATGGAAACCTTTGAGGAAGCGGAAAGCATCCATCATTCCTTAATGAAAACATACACTCAATTTGGCTATAACCCCATCGAAGTGCCAAAAGATGCAGTCCTAAATCGGATTGATTTTATTTTGGAAACACTTAATAAATTATAGTGCATAAAGACACCATAAGCATTTTAAAACAATTTTGGGGCTATGATAATTTCAGGGGATCCCAAAAGGAAATTATTGATAACGTACTATCCGGCAAGGACGTTTTGGCATTGATGCCAACAGGTGGTGGTAAATCCATCTGCTACCAAGTACCTTCTTTGGCCATGGAGGGCATTTGCATTGTGGTATCGCCCTTGGTGGCTCTCATTCAGGACCAAGTAGCACAACTCAGAAAGAGAAATATAAAAGCTATTGCATTGACGGGCGGCATTCCCCCAGACGAATTAAACAATCTTTTGGACAATTGCCTTTATGGTAACTACAAGTTTTTATATCTATCTCCTGAACGTTTGCAACAAACCATTGTAAAGGAGCGCATCCAGCAAATGAATGTCAACCTTATTGCCATAGATGAGGCACATTGTATTTCGCAATGGGGAAACGATTTTAGACCCGCATACCTTGAATGTTCCATCTTAAAAGAGTTGATTCCAGACACACCTATGATTGCTTTGACGGCGACGGCAACCCCTCGTGTGATAGATGATATTGTAGAAAATTTGGAATTGGACCCAGTAAATATTTTCAAGGACTCGTTCTCTCGCTTCAACATTAATTTTAGGGTAAAACATTCCGAGGACAAATTATATCAACTCAAAAAATATATGGACAAGGTTCCCGGAAGTGCTATTGTGTACGTTCGTTCCAGAAAAATGTCCATATCGTTGGCCAACTTCTTAATCAAGAATGGTATTTCTGCTTCATTTTTTCATGGAGGCATTTCTAAATCCGATAAGGAAGATAAACTTAACCTTTGGTTAAGTAGTAAAGTAAGGGTTATGGTAGCCACCAACGCTTTTGGTATGGGCGTGGACAAACCCGATGTTCGTTTGGTCGTCCATTATCAAATACCAGATAGTTTGGAAAGCTACTTTCAAGAAGCGGGAAGAGCAGGACGGGATGGAAAACCTTCTACGGCAATTATAATAACCTCAAAAGAAGATGAGGATAAGGCCAAACAGCAATTCTTGTCCAGCCTACCAGATGTAGGTTTCGTCAAAAATGTATATTCCAAACTCAATAATTATTTCCAAATATCGTATGGGGAGTTAATTTCGGAACCGTTAGCATTTAAATTCAATGAATTTTGTAGACGCTATGTGTTTAATCCGAACATGACCTTTAATGCCATCCGTATTCTGGATCAAAATTCTGTTTTATCACTTTCCGAGAACTTTAAGGAAAAAACCACACTTCAATTTGTGGCCTCTAAATCAGAAATATTTAACTATCTGGACAAAAACAGGAAAACGGCACCGATAATCCAAACCATTTTACGCACTTACGGAGGCATTACCGAGTATGAGACCAAAATCAACCTGTATATGCTATCCAAGAAAACAGGGACAAGTGAAGAGCACTTAAAACAAATACTTCAGCAACTCACGGACGATAATATTGCGGAGTACCAAAACAACACAAGTGACCTGGAAATTACTTTTTTGGTTCCCCGTGAAGATGATCATACCATTAACTTGTTTGCCAAAAAAATCAAGGATTTCAACCAGATAAAGCAGAACAATATGACCTCTATGTTGGGCTATATTTCCAATAAAAAGGTATGTCGCAGCATTTACCTACTCAATTATTTTGGTGAAAAGACCGCAAAAAAGTGCGGTACATGCGATATTTGCACCAAGAAAGAGAAAGTGGCATCCCCATATGATTTGGAGAAAAGAATCATGGAACTCTTGGAAATCCGCCCCCATACGTCCCGACAGTTGGAAAAAGAAATGGGGATCAATGAAAAGGAGCTTTTAAAAACACTGGAAAGACTGCTGGAAGATGAGTTGGTCTCCCTAAACTTTAAAAATGAGTACATCAAAAAATAATTCCCTTCGTATAGTATTTATGGGAACCCCCGATTTTGCCGTAGGAACCCTAAAAAATATTTTGGAAGCCGGTTTCGAAGTGGTCGGCGTCATCACTGCACCCGATAGACCTGCTGGTCGTGGGCGTAAGGTTCAGGAATCGGCCGTAAAACAGTTTGCGGTGCAACATGGCCTAAAAGTATTACAACCTACCAATTTAAAGGATGAAGCTTTTCTGGAAGAATTGAAAAGCCTTGATGCTAACTTGCAAGTAGTTGTAGCATTTAGAATGTTGCCCAAAGTGGTTTGGCAAATGCCAAAGTATGGTACTTTTAATCTTCACGCTTCCCTCCTACCACAATATCGTGGAGCGGCTCCTATCAATTGGGCTATCATCAATGGGGAAACAAAAACGGGTGTTACTACCTTTTTTATTGATGAAAAAATTGACACGGGAAGTATTGTGCTCCAAAAAACAGAAAAAATACTGCCTGATGACAGTGCAGGTACTTTGCACGATAGATTGATGGAGCTAGGTGCGAATTTAGTGGTGGAAACCTGCAAACAGATTGAAGCTGGAACCGTTACGCGATTACCTCAGGATGAAAGTTCGGAACTTAAGCCCGCTCCAAAAATCCACAAGGATACTTGTCGAATCGATTGGAAAGCTTCCATGGAAGACATTCATAATCATATTCGCGGACTTAGTCCTTATCCTGGTGCTTGGACCCAATTGATGAATGATGGAAAGGCAGACCAAATGAAGATTTTTAAAACTGAAACGGAAAATGTCGAACATCACTACAACGTTGGAAGACTGGTGGTGGAGAAAAAATCACTTAAAGTTGCGGTAAAAGATGGCTTCGTTAAGCTATTGGAATTGCAACTACCGGGGAAAAGGAAAATGCGGGTCAACGAGGTTTTAAACGGGCTAAATCTAGACAAAGAAGCTCATCTCCGCTAAAGCCTTGCTATGATTGGGCTGGGAAAATTTGTCATTTTTTTCCGACTTTATCAACAAACGTTTCAAGTTATCAACAAAAACCCGTATTTCCCTTGGTTTTACTTGCGTGAGTGGCAAATCCATATAAATTTGTTCAGCATTAAAATTATATTAACAACAATTAATTTAATTCCATTATGAACAAAACAGAATTAATCGATGCTATGGCAGCTGATGCTGGCATCACGAAAGCAGCAGCAAAAAAAGCATTGGAATCTTTCTTGGGAAATGTAGAAGGAACGCTTAAAAAAGGAGACAGAGTTTCCTTGGTAGGTTTTGGTTCTTGGTCAGTTTCTAAAAGAAGCGCTAGAGAAGGTAGAAATCCACAAACTGGAGCTACTATTAAGATTGCCGCTAAGAACGTTGTAAAGTTCAAAGCAGGCGCTGAATTGAGCGGTGCAGTAAACTAATCAATTATTTATTTAATATATGAAAGCACTCCTTTTAGGAGTGCTTTTTTAGTTTATATCGTTTCTGTTTTTTTGTATATGTTAAATAATATGTTAAATTTAAATATAAGAAACTCATGTAAATGGTAACCCAAAAGCCAAAAAAAGGAAATTTGCTCGTTGCAGAACCTTCACTGACCGGTGACGTTTCTTTCAATAGGTCGGTGGTGCTTATTGCTGAACATAATGATGAAGGTTCAGTAGGTTTTATTTTAAATAAACCATTGGACTATACCATTTGCGACCTTGTTGCCGACATCACCATCCCCTTTCAGGTATTTAATGGTGGTCCCGTGGAACAAGATAATCTTTACTTTATCCATAAAGTACCCGACCTTATTGAAAATAGCGTCGAAATTTCTGATGGTATTTTTTGGGGAGGAAATTTTGATAAAACCATTGAACTCATTAACAGTGGTACCATTACCGAACAGGACATCCGTTTCTTTTTAGGCTATTCTGGATGGGGCACAAGCCAGTTAGACCAAGAACTTTCTTCCAAGTCTTGGGTGGTTTTGCCCAACGAGTACGAAAGTGATATTCTGGAAAAAGCCGCCAATGCATTCTGGAAAGAAAAAATGGTGGAATTGGGAGGTGATTATCTACTATGGTCCAACGCTCCTGAAAATCCTTCGCTCAATTAACCGATTCTAGCCCTAGCATTTAACTTGCCTACCAAACTCTTGGCCACTTTGGAATCGAATTCTTTTTTCCTGTATTTACTGATGGGTTGTATGCCCACTATAGAATTGGTAATGAACAATTCGTCAACTTTTTGAAGCTCAAAAGGCGATATGGATTCTTCTACCAAATCAAGCTCTTCGGACCCTGCAATAATTTTCATGAGGTTTTTTCGGATGATGCCGTCCAAACAGCCATCGCTCAATGGAGGTGTTTTTACCTCATTCCCTTTCACCAAAAACAAGTTTCCGTTTATAGCTTCGACCACTTTTTTATCCGTATTAACCAATAAACAATTGGCATAGCCATTCTCTTGTGCGTAAACCCCGGCTACCACATTCAAAATCTTGTTGGTAGATTTTAGATTGGATAACATATCCTTGTTCACATAAAAATCCTTGAACAATTCTACCTCATAAGTACCCTTTTCAATAATGAAAAAGGGAGACTCCATGGAGCTTGTTTCAATAACATAGGAAATATTGTTATTCGTTGGGGTGTAGCGTCCACCCTCGTTTCTAAAAACCGTTAGGCGAACACGTACAGTACCATTTTCAAGCCCATTGGATTTGATGGTGCTTTTGATTTCCTCCTCCAAAAATTCAAGGGTAAATTCCATAGGAATTTCCATTCGTAGAATTCGCATGGAAGCCATAAGCCTAAAGTAATGGTCTTCCCAAAAAAAGAGGGTGCCATTCACATAGCGTACAGTTTCAAAAAGGGCATCGCCATATTTGAGTGCCCTGTTATTGTGGGTGAAAATTGCCTTGTCTTCCGCTAAAAGTTCTCCGTTACAATTGACCATAAAAAAGTCCCGATTTTTTTCGGGACCAAAGATACGGTTTACTTGAGAATCGGACTAGGTAGATCCAAGAACCTGTTTAAGGTCGGAAACTTGGTTTTCCCAAAGCATTTTAGCTTCGTCCACCTCGTCATCCTCTGCAAAATCTGTTATAAATAGAGAAACGTCCTTTGTTATTTCGTCAACTATAATGCGCATTTCAAAAAACGAGTCATCCTCGTTTTCTTCCCATGCCAACTTTACAAATTCCTCGCTTTTTCGCTTGAGCAGTTTTGCTCTCTCTTCTGCACCGTCCCATATAAATGTGAATACTTCCCCACGGGAATTTACGTTGTCGGCATACCATTCAGATAGTCCCGAGGGCGTGGAAATATATTGGTAAAGCAACTGAGGTGAAGCCTGAATCACAAACTCCAGTTCAAATTTAACCTTATCACTCATTGTCGTGTTCTTTAAATCGTTTTTCAACTTTAGTATAGTTTGGGAAGATATAAAAATAAATGTCAAATAATAAATTAATCCTGAATTTTGATTCAGCGAAAATTTAAACATATATTTGCACCCGCTTAGCAAAATCACGGCGAGGTAGCTCAGCTGGTTAGAGCGTCGGATTCATAACCCGGAGGCCGGGGGTTCAAGTCCCCCTCTCGCTACTAAATTCAAAGTCATTTAACTGAAATTCAGTTGGATGGCTTTCTTTTTTTCTCCGTATTCTTTTTTCCTAACTTCAAGGTTTTAAACCAACCTTCGAATGAATCACGTCAAAAAACTAGGAACTGCCAACTTATTCATTGGATTCTTTGTGTCCTGATTATTCTTGTTGCAGAATATTTATTTCTTAATGGTGACACCGAGCACGGCCTTTTTGTAGGTCTTTGGGCCCCGACCCTTTTAGGTGTAATGATTTACTTAAAGCTTGTGGACAATGATAGCAAATGATATTGTTTTATGGTTTTCGGTAGTTGTTATTGTACTGGTTGCTATTTGGGCGATACTCATGATACGTGCATATAATAAAGCAAGTAATGGGAAGTAAGTAATGGGAAGTAAGTAAATCTAAGGGGTACTGTGTTTAAATATAAGGCCACTTTTCAAGTGGTCTTTTTTTATTCAGGAAGCTGAAATTTTGGAATTATCACTTACATTTAGAACACCATGAAAAACACCATATCCGAACGAATTGCCGACTTTCTAAAAAATTATCCACCTTTTAGTGCTCTGGAAAGTCCACAATTGGAAATATTATCCCTTGAAGTGGTGATTATCCATAAGGAGACCAATACCATTGTTTTTTCCGAAAACGAAAACCCACATAAGCATTTCTATGTGGTCAACAAAGGTGCGATAGCATTATCAAAAGAAGGTTCCAGTCAAATATTGGATATCTGTGATGAAGGCGATGTATTTGGCCTGAGGCCTTTATTGGCCCACGAAAACTATAGATTAGAAGCCAAAGCTTACGAGGAGACGATTCTTTACGCCATTCCCATTAAAGATTTTAAGCCTTTGGCTTTGGAGAACAAACGTATCGGGAATTTTTTAATAGAAAGCTTTGCCTCCAACACGGGGAACCCCTACTCCATTAAACACCGGGGAAAGTTATATGGAATCAACAATGAATCAGATCAATATTCCACCAACAAAATATTAGATCTTCAGCCTATCAAATATTCCACAGACCTTATCACGTGTAAAGAAGGCACTAAAATTAAAACTATTGCCGATAAAATGACCGAATATAATGTAAGTTCTATTTTGGTGGAAAAGGATGATTTACCTGTAGGTATAATTACCGATAAGGATCTCAGAAAAAAAGTAGCTACAGGATTATTCCCAATAACGGGGTCAGCTAAAACAATAATGTCTTCCCCTATTATCACTTACCCCAAAGAACTAACCCTGGCACAGTCCCAAATGGCCATGATGAAAAGTAATATCAGTCACTTGGTTCTTACAGAAGATGGTACTATAGATACACCGGCCGTTGGTATCCTTTCCAAGCATGATATCATGGTCGCTGTAGGAAATAACCCTGCGGTGCTTATCAGGGCCATTAAAAGAGCTGCGGATGCAAAGCGGTTACGAGGGATTCGACATGGCATTATGAATCTCTTACGCGGTTATTTGGACCAAAACATTCCACTAGGACTGGTCTCCAAAATTATTTCGGAACTCAATGATGCTTCTACCAAACAGATGATTCAAATTGCTTTATCAAAGATGGAGAAAGAACCACCTGTACAATTTACTTGGCTAAGCATGGGAAGTCAAGGGCGTGGTGAGCAGCTTTTGAACACGGACCAAGACAATGCCATTATTTTTAAAGATGTTCCCGAGCAAAAACTGGAAACAACGCGGCAGTATTTTTTAAAGCTTGGGGAACGGATTTCACAAGGGTTGAATACTATTGGGTTTGAGTATTGTCCTGCTGAAATGATGGCTTCCAATCGCTCCTGGTGCCATAGCTTAAGCGAATGGAAAAACGTTACAGCCCATTGGATTCACAATCCTGGACCTGAAGAAATACTCCTTTCATCCATCTTCTTTGATTATAATGTGGTCTTTGGGGACAAAGGGCTCGCCGATGAACTTTCCCAAAGTATTTTTGACCACGCCCATCAATATCCACAATTTTTTACCCATTTGGCAAGTGGTGCATTACAGAATCCTTCGCCTTCTGGCTTCTTTAGGGATTTTTTGGTGGAGCAAGATGGTGAACATAAAGACTTCTTCGATTTAAAACTTCGTGCCCTTATGCCCATTATCGATGCTGCTCGGGTACTTATACTCTCCCACTCCATCAAATCCATAAACAACACTGCGGAGCGCTACGAAAAACTGGCGGAGCTGGAACCCAATAACAAAGAACTTTATCTTGCGTGTTCTTACGCTAGCAAAGCATTGCTCAAATTTAGGACAAGACAAGGTTTGCTGCATAACGATTCGGGCAGGTATATCGCCTTGGATCAATTGAACAAGGAGGAGAAAATTAAACTTAAACGAACCTTTAAGACAGTGAAGGATATACAATCTTTGATTGAGGTGAGGTTCCAAGTAAAAAACCTATTGCGTTAATGTGGCCGTTCTCTAAGAAAAAACAACTGGAACTTCCCAATTTTTGGTGGGAGTATGAGGCCCATTTCAAGGAAAAGCTTCCTGAGGATATCCATGAGAATACCTTTGTTGTATTGGATACAGAAACCACCGGGTTTAGTATGACCAAGGATCGGATGTTGTGTATTGGTGCACTTAAACTATTGGACAACAATATTGTGGTGAAAGAAAGTTTTGAAGTATACATTCAGCAGGAACACTATAATACAGAAAGTGCTGAAATCCATGGTATTTTGAAAAAAACTAAAAGAAACAGCATCTCCGAACTTGACGCCTTGAAACAATTTTTGGTTTACGCCAAAAACCATATTTTGGTTGGGCACCATGTCATGTTTGATATCAACATGATCAACGCCGCTTTAAAAAGGAATGGGCTCCCCAAATTAAAAAATAAAACTTTGGATACCGAATCCCTTTACATCAGAACCTTGTTGATATCCACCGTGGTCCAACAAAAGGAAAGATACTCTTTGGACGATTTGGCCAAAAAATTCAGTATTTCCCGAAAGGATAGGCATACAGCGCTTGGTGATGCATATATTACCGCTATCGCATTTTTACGGACCATTGAAAAGCTGAAATCACAAAAAATAAAGGACCTCCTTAGATAAAGAGGCCCTTTTCACATTAACTGACGTAAAGCTTTTTTTACAAGCTTTCCTTTATAATATTCTCTACCACTTCTGGATTCAACAAAGTTGAAGTATCTCCTAAATTACTAGTGTCTTTGGAGGCAATTTTTCTAAGAATCCTCCTCATGATCTTACCACTTCTTGTTTTGGGCAATCCTTCCGTAAACTGAATCTTATCCAACTTTGCGATTGGACCAATGTGTTCGGTAATCAATTGATTGATTTCCTTTTTCAGGTTATCACGGTTACGGTCTTCACCGGTTTCTTTCAAAATAATGTACCCGTACAATGCATTTCCTTTGATGTCGTGTGGGAAACCAACAATGGCGGATTCTGCTACTGCTGGGTGTTCGTTGATGGCATCCTCGATAGGTGCCGTACCTAAATTGTGGCCAGAAACTATAATGACATCATCTACCCTACCTGTAATTCGATAGTATCCAACCTCATCCCTAAGGGCTCCATCCCCTGTAAAGTATTTTCCTTCGAAAGCGGAAAAATAAGTGTCCTTATATCGTTGATGATTACCCCAAATAGTTCTGGCAATGGATGGCCATGGGTATTTTATACATAATCTTCCATCCACTTGATTTCCTTTGATTTCCTTACCGTTTTCATCCATCAACGCAGGTTGAATACCAGGCATCGGCAAAGTTGCATAAGTTGGTTTTGTTGGTGTGGAAAATGGAATTGGTGAAATAAGAATTCCTCCAGTTTCCGTTTGCCACCACGTATCTACAATAGGACATTTCTTCTCTCCTACGTGATCATTGTACCAGTGCCATGCTTCCTCATTGATAGGTTCTCCCACAGTTCCTAAAACTTTTAAACTGGAAAGATCATATTCAGTAACAAAATCCAAATTTTCTTTGGCCAAGGCCCTGATTGCCGTTGGAGCGGTATAAAATTGGTTTACTTTGTGTTTTTGCACTACCTCCCAGAACCTTCCAAAGTCAGGATACGATGGAATACCTTCAAACATTACGGTGGTGGCACCATTGGCCAATGGTCCGTATACAATATAGGAATGTCCGGTAATCCAACCAATATCCGCAGTACACCAATACACATCTTCTTCGCGGTACTGGAATACATTTTTAAATGTATATGCCGTATATACCATGTATCCACCGGTAGTATGTACCATTCCTTTTGGCCGGCCCGTAGAACCAGAGGTGTATAGGATAAACAAAGGGTCTTCAGCATCCATTATTTCGGGCATACAATCCGAATATGCATTATCTAAAAGAGGCTGAATCCATACATCGCGCCCGTCCTTCATAGTTACCTCACCACCCGTGCGTTTTGTAACCAAAACTGTTTCCACTTCAGGGCAACTTTCCAAAGCCTCATCCACAATCCCTTTTAGGTCAATAACCTTGGTTCCCCTAAAAGAACCATCAGAAGTAAGTACCATTTTGGCGCCACAATCGTTTATTCTAGTTGACAATGCAGTTGATGAAAATCCTGCAAAAACAACAGAGTGAATCGCTCCTATGCGTGCACAGGCCAACAATGCAATGGCCAAATCCGGAATCATCGGTAAATAAATAACTACCCTATCACCTTTTTTAACTCCTTTATCCTTGAGTACATTGGCATATTTACAAACACGCTCATGCAATTGATTGTACGTTATATGCTCTGCTTCCTCATTAGGGTCGTTGGGTTCAAAAAGAATTGCGGTTTTATCCCCTCGAATGCCAAGGTGACGGTCAATACAGTTTTCAGTTATGTTCAACTTAGCGCCTTTGAACCAGCTGATTTCTGGTTTGGTAAAATCCCAATCCAAAACGGAATCCCATTTTTTACGCCAGTGGAAATGCTCTTCTGCGACTTCTTCCCAAAATCCTTCTGGGTTTCTCACAGATTTTCGGTACACCTGAAAATACTCTTCCAAATGTTTGATATGATAATTACTCATGTAACGTTAAGTTTAGTTAATACGTAAATTATTTGTTTAGTTTCGTTTTATTTTTTTGTCTATTAATCCTTCAATATCGGATATGATTTTTTTTATGGAAAAAGGCTTGGTCATATAACTGTCCGCCCCCATTTTCAATCCCTTTTCAATATCCTTTTCCTTGCTTTTTGCTGATAGAAAAACCACCTTGGTATGTTGAAGTTTTTTATTGCCCCTAACTCTTTTCAAGGTTTCATATCCATCCATTTCCGGCATCATAATATCCAAAAGAATAAGATCGGGTGTTTCCTTTTCAGCAATCTCAAGTGCCTCAGTCCCATCCCTAGCTATAAAGACTTCAAAATCCTTCTTTTTAAAGGCATATTCCAAAGACATCACAATGTTGGGCTCGTCATCCACTATCAGTATTTTCTTTCTCATAATCCTTTCGGTAATGTAAATATCATTCGAGTTCCTTTAATAAACTCCTTGTCCACAGCAATGGAACCCTTATGGCTTTCGACAATTTTTTTACAAATTGCCAGACCCAGGCCACTACCCTGTGGTTTCTTAATATTTTGATTTTTTGATTGATAGAATTTTTCAAAGATGTAATCCTTGTCCTCATCGGGTATCCCCCTGCCATTATCTGTAATAGCCACAAAAACCTCACTATCGAGGTCTTTTAAAAGAATTTTTATCTTTCCTTTATGAGGTTCTGTAAATTTAAGAGAATTGGAGAGTAAATTTGTCAATACTTGCAAAATTCGATCCTCATCATAGGCTGCTAACACCTGTTTTTTTTCGGAGAACTTAATTTTAACTCCTTTTTTGGTCGCAATCTGTTCTACTCCCTTGATTGCTTTTCCAATGGTCTTGGACATATCGTGTTCACCAATTTCCAAATCCGTTCTATTGCTGGATAATTTTTCAAGGTCCAAAATGTTATGGATAAGAGTATCCAGTCTATCCGTATCGCGACTTATGTTCTCTAAAAATCGATTTCTCAATTCTGGTGGCATACCTTCGTCTTCCAATACTTCTGATGCTGCTTTTATAGAAGTTATTGGTGTTTTAAGCTCATGGGCCACCGTATCCAAAAACTCATCCTTGAGCTTGTCCTGAACACGCAATTCTTCATTGGCCTTTTTTAACTGATGAGCCATAGTGGAAAGTTCTTCCGATTTTTCAGTAAGTAATTTGTTGTTGGCCTTAGTCTCTTTACTTTCTTCCAAAATATTCAGTACTTCTACCAAACTGATAGGTGTTTCTTTGGATACCGATGACAGTAATATCTTAGCGGAGGCTGCACCTATGCTTCCTGTCAACAATTTTTCGGAGAAATTGATCAATCTTGCATCCGCTCTTTCCTCCGTTTCTGATATATTGTACTTTTTGTTGAAAATTTGAAGCGCTCTATTGGTACGGTGCTCCCCTAAAAACCTGTTCAACAATCGTTTAATATCGGCCACATAGGCTTCCCCTTTCCAAATGAACCCTCCCTCTTGTAGATTACCATAGTTTTCGTGATTAACAAACATTTCTGCATAATTTCTTTCCCTGTAATTGCCCTTGGTGCGCAACGAAAACCCAACAAATGTCAGCGTATTTAGTGACATGCTCCATAAAAAGGCATTACTCTCCGGCGTTAGATAATCCAAGCCAAACAAGTGTGCAGGTTGCAACCATGCATAGCCGAACAAGCCTTCTTCCATCAATTTGATATTGGGCATCGCTACTTGACTTAAAATAGGTAAAAACAAGGTGTAAAAAACGATTGCCAAACCAACAAAAATTCCAATTTCCGCCCCTCTGGCCGTACCCCTACGCCAAGTAAGTCCCAAAAAGAACGATGGGGCTAGTTGCGCAATAATCACAAATGATATCAACCCAATGGAATACAGTGAAAATTGAACAGAAAACTTTACATAAAAGAAGTAAGCAATGATAATCAAAAGAAAAATGGCTACCCTCCTAATATTCTTAATTCGCTTAGTGTTCTCCTCAGGGTTGCCCTCTACCAATGTTTTTATAAAGCCATACGGGATTACGATATTATTGCTCACCATGGTGGAAAGTGCCAAGGTGGACACAACAATCATAGAAATAACGGTGGTAAATCCTCCAATAAAAACAAGGAGGGCCAATCCATAATTATCCTGGTGCAAAGGCAATAGAAGGCTATAATAATCGTGGTTAACGGTTGCAGGCAGACTAATATTTCCTGCCCAGGCAATAAATATCACAAAGACATTGAACAGCAGTAGGTATAAGGGAAACAACCAAATGGCTTTCCTCAAATAACTTTCGTTATCATTCTCTACTACCGCAACATGAAATTGTCGTGGTAACAAGAAAATAGCAAAAAATGACAGGCAAATAGTAAAAAGCCAATTGAAACCATTTTCCAATCCGCCGAATGTAGTTAACTGTTTAAAATTTTCTTGGAGACTTGCTTGATTATAAATGTCGGATGTACCGTCAAAAAGATAGAATGTTACGTAAATACCAATGGCCAAGAAAAACGAAAGTTTTAAAATGGACTCAATGGCAACTGTGGCAATAATCCCCTTTTTATGTTGTGAGGTATCTGTGGACAATGTTCCATAAAATGCAACAAAGACGGCAATGAGCAATGCTATATAAAAAGTGGAATCATCAAAAAAATCAGTAGAAACATAGCTTCCCTTAGTTGATATCAGGGAAAATGTCTCTGAAACTGCTTTTAACTGCAAAGAGATGTATGGAATAATAGCGAACAAACAAGTAAATGTAACCAATGCTCCCAACAACCTATTGTTCCCATAGCGCATGGAGATAAAATCAGCGATACTGGATATCTTATGCTGTTTTGAAATCCGTATCACTTTGCGCATCACAACAATCCAAAGTGGCAAAGCAATTACAGGACCCAAGTAAATAGCCAAAAAACTAATACCTGAACTGGAGGCAATTCCAACACTACCGTAATAGGTCCAAGCTGTACAATAAACCGCTAAAGAGAGGGTATACACGTACGGATTACTTATCCATTTGCCCCTTGGATTTTTTTCAGCAAAATAGGCCAATATGAAAAGTATGGCCAAATACAGGACAATTACAAGTCCTACAATAGAATTACTCATAGAACCTTTTTAAAATAATGTAGGCCAAAATAATGGAGAACAACCAGCTCGAAAAAATAAAAACATAAAATATAGGGAACCCCAAAACCTCAGTATTACCATCAAAAATGGTGACAAATGGTACATTCCATAAAAAGAAAAGAACTATGGATATAAGTATCAATTTTTGCTGATGTCGTTTCTTCATTTTTATCCGCATGGTAACCGTCTTAAAATTACAAAAAACGGTGCGGCAAAACTATTCCACACCGTTTTTTCACAACCAACTAATTAATGCGACGATGCTTCACCCGCACCGCTAGGTATTCTTATATGCTCTACGATTTCCTGTACTTCTTCAGGTGGTTCCGGTGTGAACTTGTTCACCACAATGGCCACTATAAAGTTGACAATCATAGCTATGGTTCCAAACCCCTCGGGCGAAACACCAAACCACCAACTTTCCTGTAGTCCAGATACGGCTTCTTTTCCTCCATCGAAAATTCCAAATTTGAATTTCAACATATAGAAAAGCATCAAACAAAGACCTACAATCATTCCAGATATGGCTCCTTTGCTATTCATCTTTTTATAAAAGATTCCCAAGATAATGGCAGGAAAGAACGATGCTGCGGCAAGACCAAAGGCCAAGGCAACTACCGCGGCCACAAAGCCAGGCGGATTAATTCCGAAGTATCCAGCAATAACAACGGCAACTGCAGCTGAAAGTCTTGCAGCCCAAAGCTCTCCTTTTTCCGAAAGGTCTGGTTTAAGTACATTTTTAATCAAATCATGAGAAACTGAAGAAGAAATCACCAATAACAATCCGGCAGCAGTAGATAAAGCAGCGGCCAAACCACCAGCCGCTATCAGTCCAATTACCCAAGCAGGTAAATCTGCTATCTCGGGGTTGGCCAGTACCATAATATCACGGTCAACGGATAATTCGTTTACTTCAGGTGATGCCACATATTGAATTATACCATCTCCATTTTTATCCTCGTGGCCAATCAATCCTGTCTTTTCCCAACGGCTAAACCATTCCGGCATGTTGTCGTATTCTTTTCCGCTAACAGTTTCAATAAGGTTTGTTCTTGCAAATACAGCCACGGCGGGTGCGGTGGTATACAAAATGGCGATAAACAACAAGGCTAAACCTGCCGATTTTCTCGCATCACGTACTCGTTTTACCGTAAAGAAGCGTACAATTACATGCGGAAGTCCTGCCGTACCTACCATTAAGGCAAGTGTAATGGCGAATACATCAACCAAGCTTTTTGAGCCATCAGTATATTCGGCAAAACCAAGTTCGGTGGAAAGACCGTCCAGCTTATCCAAAAGATAAGTACCTGAACCGTCAGACAACGTACCGCCAAAACCAAGTTGTGGAACGGGATTACCTGTCATCTGAATGGAAATAAAAATTGCAGGCACCATAAAGGCAAATATCAAAACACAATATTGTGCTACCTGGGTATAGGTGATTCCTTTCATTCCACCGAGTACGGCATAGAACAGTACAATCACCATTCCAATAACAACCCCTGTGTTGATATCAACTTCCAAGTATCTTGAGAATACAATACCTACTCCTCGCATTTGTCCTGCTACATAGGTAAAGGAAACGATTAGAGCACAGATTACGGCTACAACACGAGCTGTTTTGGAGTAGTAACGTTCTCCGATAAAATCAGGAACGGTAAATTTTCCAAACTTTCTGAGATATGGAGCCAATAGCAAAGCTAAAAGTACATAGCCTCCGGTCCACCCCATTAAATATACAGCTCCATCATAGCCGGCAAAGGAAATAATCCCCGCCATAGAGATAAAAGATGCTGCCGACATCCAATCTGCTGCTGTTGCCATACCATTGGCCAGCGGTGAAACTCCTCCTCCTGCTACATAAAATTCTTTGGTAGAACCGGCCCGTGACCAGATTGCAATTCCTATATACAGACCAAATGATAATGCAACCAAAACATAGGTCCAAATTTGTTCATCACTCATAATTTAATTTTTTTGTTGGTTAGTTAATCTTCGTTGTATCCGTATTTTTTGTCCAATTTGTTCATCAGGCGTACGTATACAAAAATGAGAATGACAAATACATAGATAGATCCTTGTTGCGCGAACCAAAACCCAAGTTTAAATCCACCCAATCTAATATTGTTCAAAGCATCCTTGAAGATGATGCCCGCTCCGTAGGAAACCAAGAACCAGATAGCCAATAATATGACAAGGTATCTTAGGTTTTCTTTCCAGTAGGCCGTAGCCTTTTTTTGTTTTTCTGACATAATTTGTTGGTTTGTTTAGTTATAAATAAATCTGTGCTTGCAATGTAACCACGCCATTACCGTTTCCAGAACCCACTTTAGCATTTGCATACTCCAAGGTCAATTTGGAATGATGCCCCGTCGTGAAGAGGTTGATTCCCAGTCCCAGTCTTGTGGTGTTGTCATCAATTGCATCTATAGTTCGTGTTTGGTAAGACAAATAGGGTTGCACCCTTGATTTGTTTGGAGCACTAGGAATTAAATAGCCTACATGTCCATATACCATGTTTCCGGTACCATATGGTCCAAGGTTGAAGTTACGACCATAATCGTTATTTTGGAATACCGCATAGGCAGTAATTGCTGAACCATCTTCTCCTAGAGGAGCATCATAGAAAGCATCCACTGCAAAAATGTTTACATTTTCTCCTTCTAAATTGCCCGTACCATCCATGACCACAACTCCATTTTTATGGGTAAAAAAGCCTGCCCCCACATTGAAAACCTTCTTACTCCCCAAATAGGTTCCGACCTTATAGGGAAGAAAGTTGGATTCCTCATCCAAGAATTGATAATCGAAATATCCTTGAAAAACTTTTCCTGCATCGGCAGAACCTAACAGCTCTCGACCACGATACACTGCTCTACCATTTGGTGTTGGGTCGTTTGCTGAATCCAAAGTATTGGCAATGGCTTCGTTGTAAGAAACGCGATACTGCAAACGTCCTACCCTACCTTTTACATAAACCCCTAAATGACGGGCAAATTGATCACTAAGACCTAGGACGGCCCAAGATTGACGATTGTTGTCCAAGGTCATGAAATTTAGGGTACTACTATTGTTCAAACGTGATATTCCGTTCCAGTAATGAAGTCCAGTTCCTGCATAAAAATTCTTTGCCACTTGCCATTCTCCCCAAAAAGCATGATAAAAAAGTTGGGAAGAATCCCCTTTGCCCGTAGCACTAAGGTTGTTACCATTTAAACTGTTTAAACCAAAGTGAGAAAGAATTAAAAACTTTTTGTTCAATTGGGTAAAGGTCAATAACCTGGCACGGCGTACACTGAGATTAATATCACTTTGGTCGTCCGAAGTGTTTTCGTTGTATTGGGCCCAAAACTGACCCCATGCGATCATTCGAAGATATTTAGATCCATCTTGGTTAAAATTAATTTTAAAACCCCCGGTATACTCGGTGTTTCCTTGTGAAAAGGATTTAGGAACGAACAAGAGAGAGAACGCCATTCCAATAAGTAATTTTTTCATTTCAGTTTGGATGTTAGATAGTTATGTGCTCTACGAACATCCTAAAAAAAAGAACTGAAATAAAAAACAGTATATATTTTTGCTAATTAAGTATATTTTAATCTTTAAATCGGTCCCATTTTATAAGCATAAACTTATCTCCCAATTCCGTGACCAATTGACCTGCCCCCTTAAGATTTTCTGGATTTTGAAAGTACTTTTGAAGTTCGGTATGGTTCAGTATTTTGTAGGTGGGATGATATTTGGAGTTATATGGCCGTTTAATATTATATTTCCTGACCCAATTCATAACGGATACATGGGAAACCCCTAGGATACGTTCAATTTCTCGATACGTTAATCCCTCTAAATACAGCTGTAAAGCCTTGTTCACAAAATAATCATCAATCTGTTTTCCTAATTTGGGAACGGTAAAATAATATCCGCAAGACTTGCATTTGTAGCGTTGTCTATCTTTAATGATTCCAGCCTTGGTAAACTCTGTGGATGAACAATTCGGACAACTTTCCATAGTTGGTATACTTAATTAGCATAAATATACCAAATTAGCTTTAAAAATTTATTGATATGACAACAATAAAAAAAGGGAATCGATAAAATTCCCTTTAGTTTATTGGTCAAATCACAATATTGGTTGATTATTTTGCCAAATATGCCTTTACATTTGTAAAAATACGATTCCGAAGGTTCGAGATATCACTTTTCACAAATTTCTCTCCTGTAATGTTCTCATAAAGTTCAATGTAACGGTTAGAAACGGATTCAATGTACTCATCTGACATTTCGGGAACGGACTGTCCTTCCAAACCTTGAAATCCATTAGAAATGAGCCATTGTCTCACAAACTCCTTGGAGAGTTGCTTTTGAGGTTCGCCCTTTTCTTGGCGCTCTTGGTAACCATCAGCATAAAAATACCTGGAAGAATCGGGTGTATGAATCTCGTCGATCAATACGATTTCTCCCTCTTTGGTTTTACCGAATTCGTATTTGGTATCCACCAAAATAAGTCCTCGCTCTGCGGATATTTCTGTACCTCTTTGGAAAAGGGCGCGGGTATATTGTTCCAATACTTCGTAGTCTTCTTTGGAAACAATACCACGCTTTAAAATATCTTCTTTGGAAATATCCTCGTCGTGGTCGCCTTTTTCCGCTTTGGTAGCCGGCGTGATTATAGGTTCCGGAAATTTATCATTCTCCTTCATTCCATCGGGCATGGGAACGCCACAAAGCAACCTTTTACCTGCTTTATATTCTCTCGCAGCATGGCCAGACATAAATCCTCGAATCACCATTTCCACTTTAAAAGGTTCGCAGGCTTTGCCCACTGCTACGTTGGGGTCTGGAGTGGCCATCAACCAATTGGGAACGATGTCTTCGGTTGCCTCCATCATTTTGGTGGCAATCTGATTTAATATTTGACCCTTGTAGGGGATTCCTTTGGGCATTACCACATCAAAAGCAGATAAACGGTCCGTGGCAACCATCACCAAAACATCATTCTCTAAGGTATAAACCTCTCTTACTTTTCCTTTATAAACAGATTTTTGCCCAGGAAAGTCAAAATCCGTGGACATTAGCGTATTCATTCCCATAATTGTTTCTAGAATTGATTCTGGTGCTCTATGTTCTGATAGGCATCAATCACCTTTTTCACCAATTTGTGCCGGATTACGTCTTTATCATCCAAATAAATGATGCTGATGCCATCCACATTCTTCAAAATAAGCAAAGCTTCCTTTAGACCTGATATCACCCTTCGCGGCAAATCAATCTGCCCTGGGTCTCCCGTCAACAAAAACTTGGCATTTTTGCCCATACGGGTCAGGAACATCTTCATTTGGGCATGGGTGGTATTCTGCGCCTCGTCCAAAATCACAAAGGCATTGTCCAAGGTACGACCGCGCATAAAGGCCATCGGAGCAATCTGAATGGTGCCATCCTCAATATACTTTTCCAACTTTTCCGAAGGAATCATATCCCGAAGGGCATCGTACAACGGCTGCATGTATGGATCTAGCTTTTCCTTAAGGTCACCTGGAAGAAAACCTAGGTTCTCCCCTGCTTCTACTGCGGGACGGGTCAAGATAATCCGCCTTACTTGTTTTTCTTTTAAAGCTTTTACGGCCAAAGCAACTCCCGTATAGGTTTTTCCTGTTCCTGCTGGACCAATGGCAAAGACCATATCGTCCACTTTGGTAGCATCCACCATACGTCTTTGATTGGCAGTCTGGGCCTTGATCAATCTACCGCTTACACCATGCACCAAAACGTCTCCGCTACTAGAGGAAGAAGTATAATCCGCTTTGCTTGTGCTGGTGAGTATCCGCTCGATCATATTTTCATCGAGCTTATTGTACTTGGCAAACTGTCCTGTAAGCTCATCAAAGCGCTTATCGAACTCTTCCAAAAGTTCTTCGTCTCCAAATACCTTTATCTTGTTGCCCCTAGCTACAATCTTAAGCTTTGGAAAGTATTTTTTCAGTAGCTCAATGTTGGCATTTTGCTGCCCAAAAAATTCCTGGGGGCTAATCTCCGTAAGTTCTATTACAAGTTCGTTCAAAAATAGTGAGGTGTTACAGTTGTTTTTGAAGAATTCTATTCTTTCTTTTTTAACTAATTTTACAAACAAACTTAACTAAAAATCAATTTGAACGCGGAAAAACATATCAACAGTATTGCATGGCAATTATAACCTTAACAACAGATTTTGGATATAAGGATCACTTTGTGGGTGCTGTAAAAGGGGCAATACTGAGCAATCTTCCCGATATTTCCATTGTTGATATTTCACACGCCATTAGTCCATTCAACATACAGGAATGCGCATATATCCTCAAAAATGCATACCAATCGTTTCCAAAAGGTTCGGTGCATATTGTTGGGGTCGATTCAGAAATTTCCCCTGAAAATGAGCATATCGTCGTTCAAGTGGATGGACATTATTTTGTGAGTGCCAATAGTGGCGTTATTTCCTTGATAACTTCTGAGGTGCAACCCGAAAAAGTAGTGGAAATCAATCTGCCCAATGCAGAACCCAGTGCCTTTCCCGTTCTTAACATATTTGTTCAGGTAGCCTGCCATATTGCGCGCGGAGGTAAATTGGAAGTTATTGGCAGACCTTTGGAAAGCTTGAAAGAGCTACGCGATTTTGAGCCAAGAATTACAAATCAGGGCAAGACTATTTCTGGCAATGTAATTTATATAGATAACTACGGAAACGTGGTCACCAACATCCAGAAAGGTCTTTTTGAAGCTTACCGAAGCGGACGGGATTTTGAAATCATTGCGAGAACCACCAAAATAAGACAAGTACAGCAAAGCTATAATGGTATCATCAATTACAATTTGGAGCGAAACCAGCGCAAAGGTCCAGGTGATGCCTTGGCCCTTTTCAATTCTGCGGGCTATATCGAGCTTGCGATTTATAAAAGTGACCTGAATTCCGTTGGAGGGGCTTCCTCCCTACTTGGACTGAATTACAGGGATACCGTAACCATAAATTTCCTCTAAATGTTGATACGCATTGTAAAACTGACTTTTAAACCCGAAAATATTGCTAGTTTTGAGCGAATCTTTGAAGAATCTAAAAATGGCATCTTGGCTTTTGAAGGATGTAATATGGTAGAGCTGTATCAGGACATCAATAATTCCAACATATTTTTCACCTATAGTTTTTGGGATACGGAAGCGCATCTGGATAACTATAGAAAATCGGATTTCTTTAAAGGGGTGTGGGGCAATACCAAAAAATTGTTCGCCGATAGACCCGAAGCTTGGAGTGTTCATAAAATTCAATCAACAAACCCATCTTAATGTTCGCAATTTTTAAGAGAGAGGTACGGTCCTTTTTTACATCGCCCATCGGTTATTTGATCGTGGGGTCTTTTTTACTGCTCAACGGACTTTTTCTGTGGGTGTTCAAGGGCGAATACAACATTTTTGATTATGGCTTTGCCGATTTGAGCAACTTCTTTTTGTTGGCCCCGTGGATTTTCATCTTTCTGGTGCCAGCCATCACCATGAAGAGTTTTTCGGAAGAACGCAAAATGGGAACGCTTGAACTTTTGTTGATTAAACCAATCTCCATCTGGAAATTGGTTCTCGGGAAATTCTGGGGCGCCTTTCTTTTGTGCGTTATCGCAGTAATCCCGACCATAATATATGTCTTCGCTATATCAGGATTGGGAATGGTCGAAGGCAATTTTGACCTTGGGGTGGTATTGGGCTCATATTTTGGATTATTATTTTTGATGGCGTGCTATACCTCCATCGGGATATTTGCTTCCACCCTATCGGATAATCAAATTATAGCCTTTTTGGTGGGGATTTTGGTTTGTTTCTTGATTTTTAATGGATTTGATGCCCTTTCTTCATTGTTTTCGAACGGGGAAACGCAACAAACGATTCAAACATTGGGGGCACAATCACATTTTGACAGCATTGCAAGAGGTGTTATAGATACCCGCGACTTAATCTATTTCATCTCCTTGACCCTATTGTTTTTGTATCTCACTTTTCAACGTTTAAAACAACTGCCAAGGTAATGGGGAAGTTTTTTATATCCATATTAAAAGTAATTGTGGCCGTGGTGGTGATCAACCTATTGGCCAATTTTGTCTACACCCGTTTTGATCTTACGGAAGATAAACGTTATACCCTTTCTGGACCTGCCGTGGAAGTGGCTCAAAAATTTGAAACGCCCGTTATTGTAGATGTGTTGTTGGATGGTAACATTCCTGCAGAGTTCTCCAAATTGAAAGCGGAAACCATTCAGTTATTGGAATCCTTCGGGTCAAAAAACAGCAACATCAAGTATAGTTTGGTAGACCCTTTAGAAGGCACCGAGAATCCACAAGAAACGGTCGCCCAATTACAAAGCTTGGGATTACAGCCTGCCAATGTTACCGTTGAGGAAAACGGAAAAGTATCCAACGAGTTGGTTTTCCCTTGGGCCATGGTCAATTACAACGACCAGACCGTGAAAGTGCCATTACTCAAAAACAAATTGGGCTCCACAGCTGAGGATCGTATCAACAATTCGGTGCAGCTATTGGAATACGCCTTTGCCGACGCTTTTACCAAACTGAGTATTGAAGAAAAAAAGAACATTGCCGTCATTAAAGGAAATGGCGAGTTGGATGATATTTTTATCGCCGATTATCTCACCACTATTCGTGATTATTACAACATAGGTGCCATTACGTTGGACTCAGTAGCTACTAATCCGCAAAACGTTTTGGAGCAACTCAAAAGTTTTGATTTGGCTATCATTGCAAAGCCAACAGAGGCGTTTACCGACCAAGAAAAATATGTAATGGACCAATATATGGTTCAAGGGGGTAAATCCATTTGGATGGTGGACCAAGTGAATATGGAAATGGATAGTATTTATGCAGGTGGCGGCGAGGCCATTGCCATTCCCAGAGACCTTAATTTGAAGGATTTGTTTTTTAGATATGGGGTTAGAATCAACCCCGTTTTGGTCAATGATCTTTATTTTACCCAAATTGTTTTGGCGTCGGGCGAAGGAAACGATTCCCAGTACAATCCGCTTCCGTGGTTGTATTACCCGATGGTGTTTTCACAAAACAATCATCCTATTAACACTAATATTGAGGCGGTTCGTTTTCAATTCACCAGTCCAATGGATGTATTGGAAAACGATTATCAGAAAACAATTTTGTTGCAGAGTTCTCCGCTTTCCAAGACTGATGGAATCCCAAGAGTAGTGAGTTTGGATATGATCAATCAACAACCCGACCGGGAAACTTATACTAATGGAAACTTGCCCTTGGCTGTTTTGATTGAAGGGAGTTTTACCTCCATGTACAAAAACAGAGTAAAGCCGCTCAAACTCCAAAATACTTTGGAAGAAGGTCCTGAAAACAAAATGATCGTAATCTCAGATGGTGATGTCATCAAGAACCAATTACGTAACGGCCGACCTTTGGAATTGGGCTACGACAAGTGGACCAATAGCTTCTATGGCAACAAGGAATTCTTGGTAAATAGCACAAATTACCTTCTTGATAACACTGGGCTTATTAACATTCGGAACAAGAAAGTATCCATCCCGCTCTTGGATGTCAAAAAAATAGCAGAACAAAAAACCAAGTGGCAGCTCGTAAACATTGGATTGCCAGTAGTTTTAACCCTGTTGTTCGGCTTGTTTTTCAGCTACTATAGAAAGCGGAAGTTTACCGCCTAACTGTTGATAAATTTGTTTCTCTGCTAAATCCATTTGGGATATATTTGTTTTTATTGATTTTAAATACCCTTTTTGAAGGGAAAACTTCTAAAAAAGCAACTATACTAAAGTATTTCGTTGATGAAATTTATTGTATCCAGCACATATTTATTGAAACAGCTTCAGGTTTTGGGAGGAGTTATCAACAATAGCAACACCTTACCCATCCTGGACAATTTTTTGTTCGACCTTAAAGAAAGTAAACTAACGGTTTCCGCATCGGACTTGGAAACTACCATGAGCACGGTTTTGGAAGTAGATTCCGATTCCGAAGGTACTATTGCAGTTCCTGCTCGTTTGTTGTTGGATACCCTAAAAACATTTCCCGAACAACCTTTGACTTTTGTTGTTGAGGACAACAATACGGTAGAAATTAGCTCCAACCACGGTAAATATGCCTTGGCATATGCTGATGGTGCTGAATTCCCAAAAGCGGTAGAAGTCTCCAATCCTAGTTCCACTACTCTGTTAGGTGATATTTTGGCAACCGCCATCAACAAAACCATATTCGCCGCAGGTAATGATGACCTTCGCCCGGTAATGAGCGGAGTGTTTTTCCAGTTCTCCCCAGAGAATCTAACTTTTGTGGCCACAGATGCCCATAAACTGGTAAAATATCAACGTCAGGATGTTTCAGCTTCCGAAGTGGCAGAATTCATTATGCCCAAAAAACCATTAACTCTTTTAAAAGGTATTTTGGCAGGTTCAGAATCCGAAGTGACCATCGAATACAATGACAGTAATGCCAAGTTTTATTTTGACAATACTGAATTGGTTTGTCGTTTGATTGACGGAAAATACCCGAACTACGAAGCCGTGATTCCAAAAGAAAACCCGAACAAATTAACGATTGCTAGAAACCAGTTCCAGAGTTCTGTGCGCAGGGTTTCTATTTTCTCCAATAAGACCACTCACCAAATCCGTTTGAAGATTGCTGGAGCAGAACTGAATATTTCTGCTGAAGATGTGGATTATAGTAACAAAGCTGAAGAAAGACTATCATGTTCTTACCAAGGTGATGATATGCAAATTGGTTTCAACTCCAGATTTTTGTTGGAAATGTTGAACAATCTATCATCTGATGAAGTTTCATTAGAGATGAGCCTACCAAACAGGGCGGGAATCCTCACCCCTATCGATGGACTGGATGAAGGCGAGCATATAACTATGTTGGTGATGCCTGTTATGCTGAATAGTTAGGATAATTCTCACGAATACAATACTTAAAATCAAAGTGTTAACATGCAATCCTGCAATTAATCGACTAATCAATTCGTTCATCGCAGAAATCGTTTAGGGATTTCAATTTTGTATAATTTTAACAGAATTAGATTTAAACCTTAAACTATTGAACATGAAAAAATTAACACTAGCCCTTCTTGCCCTATTCGCATTCACTTTTTTCGCCTGTGAAGTCGAACCTGCAGGTGAAAACTTGGAGGCCGTTGCAGGAAAAGGCAAAATTAAAAATAACTCTATTGAGTTTGATTTTTCTGAAGAATGTCTTACGTCAGAAGCCATTCTTTATGCAGGACAAAACATTGAAGTAGGTAAAGTAACCGTTTCAGAATCGAATGGAAATTATGTAATTACTTACGAAATAACCAATAATCAATGGTGCATTACCGAGACTCACCTATCTGTTGTAAATGCCCCGGAGGATTTCCCCATGACAAATTCAGGAAATCCTAAAAATGGTAATTTCGAATACTCAGATGAATTCGAGTGTGAAAAAACGGTTACTTACGAGGTTCCTGTGGAGAAGGGGCCATATATAGCGGCCCATGCAGTTGTGGAATGTGTGTCAAGCTCACCTGAAACTATAGTAGCCAATCTACCTGGAACTATAGAATTTTGTACTGTTGACCAAGGACCAGACGCCTATCTTAATATTACAATAGGTGATGGTCTACTCTCTGGATCGTACGGGGCTTGGTGTATTGATAACGATTCTCCTATACAACTAAACAATTGTTATACTGCAGATGTTTATTCTTTAAATGAAGAACTTCCTGATGGTGCTTTTGAATATCCAGAAAATTTTGATTTGGTCAATTGGTTATTGAACCAAAATATAGTTGGTGAACTGAGCCCGTCCAGTGGCGAAGCGTATACTTACGGAGACCTACAATTTGCAATTTGGAAGCTATTGGACGACATTGAAGATGAAGATTGTGAAGAATGTAGTCTTCATGGGTTCAACGCCGACCACGTAGATGAATTGGCAGTACTAGCCCAAGAGAACGGAGAAGGATTTACTCCCGAATGTGGTGATGTAACAGGTGTTATTTTATTCCCTGAAGCAGTTCAACCATTAATTATCCAGATACCTTTGGAGTGCAGTCCATGTGAAGAAACAGCTTGGGCCGATGGATGTGATTTCCCAGGAAACAATTGGGCTACATACTTTCAGTATAATTAATATCTAAAAATACCTTAGATTTATATTATTAATAAAAGGGGCAAAAATGATAAAATTTTGCCCCTTTTTGTTTTATTGTTCATTAATAGATTAGCTTTTCGTTTCAAATGAAATTACCCGGTATACAATCCCATAACTTTGCTTTTGATTTTTATGAAAAAAATAAGGTGCCCTTTTTTTTTAAGGAAATTAAAAATGTTCCGAAATCCTATTTTAGAGATAATCATAAGAAAGACAATAAAGTTCATATTGTTAACTGTGTAATGCCCTATATTGGAAAAAGAAAAAGTACTATAATTGACGATTATGGTTTTTATTCTAAATCTTATCGTTTGGGTTACGCCATGGATTTATCCAATTCATCTTGCGCTACAGAATACTTAAAAGACGTTTTGGGTAAAAAACCGTATAAAAACTTACGTCAAGATAGGCAAAGGTTGTACCGAGGCAATAACATCCATTTAAAAGTATATCACGGGGAGATAGATAAAGACAACTATATGTTTTTATTCAATACCCTAAAAGGATATATTCTCAAAAGGTTTGAAGGAAGGGAACACAAGCATACCGCTTTATCAAAATGGGATTTTTACATAAAATCTTGCTATAATATGATTTTATCCAAAAATGCAGCTCTTTTCGTTTTGTACGATAATGATAGGCCTATAGCAATTTCCCTTAGCTTTTCTCATAAAAATATTCTTACAGCGGCAATTACTTCGTTTGATGAACACTATTATAAATACAGTTTAGGAAAGTTGATGTTTGTCAATCAAATTGAATGGTGTTTCTTAAATGATTATAAGTTATTGGATACTGGTTGGGGCAATATAGAATACAAGATTAAATTTTGTAACGCTGTCTTTTATTATGATACAAAAGTCTTTTATCCCAAAAAAAATCTATTTAAAAGGATTTTGGCATTCTTGATTAGCTGGGGTTTAATGATCAAATATTATTTCGTAATAATTTTTAAAGAAAAAAGGTATAACAAACCTGAAAAAACATATAAAAACCGATGGCTTGATCTAAATAATTCCAATGGCTATTTTCAAAATGTTAGTTTAAAAATCTAATCGTCATAAAATAAGACGGCGACTCCCCATTGGCGGCCTTCACTGCATTTACGATAGGCATTACAAAACCTAAAATAGCAGTACCTATAAGACCTAATATTCCCAAACCCAAAAGTAAGATGGCAGGAATACTAACAATAATATAAAGTATCAAGCTTATTTGTAAATTCACGATAGCCTTTCCATGCTCATCCATCCCTTCTACCCTGTTTCTGGATGCCAACCAAATAATCAAAGGGGTGATGAGTCCTCCGAAACCTAAGGCATAGTTCAATAATTGTGTGAGATGCGTCACGGCCAACAAGGTATTGTCCGTTCTAACAGCTTTTTGATTTATAACTTCCATTTTTGATTGATTTTGATGATTCAACTTATTAGTATAGAAATCACTAAAAATGTTACAAACACCAGCTAATTTGTACTTTTGTGCCTATGTCGTATACAGATAACATTGTAGCCTTGGCAACACCCTCGGGTACAGGAGCTATTGCAATAATCCGAGTCTCGGGACCAGATACCATTACCCTAGTTGATAAGCTTTTCAAATCAATTAAAGGAAAGAAACTCGGGCAGCAGAAAAGCCATACCATCCATTTAGGTAATATTGTTGATGGTGATAAAATTCTGGATGAGGCTTTGGTTTCCTTATTCAAAGGTCCACATTCCTATACCGGTGAAAATGTGGTGGAGATTTCCTGTCACGGCTCCCCATTTATTCAACAACAGATTATTCAACTTTTGTTGCGAAATGGTTGCCGTGCTGCATCGGCAGGAGAATTTACCTTAAGGGCCTTTTTAAACGGTAAGATGGACCTGAGTCAGGCCGAAGCAGTAGCGGACCTTATTGCCAGCGATAGCGAGGCAGCCCACGATATTGCCATGCAACAAATGCGGGGTGGATTCAGTAACGAAATCCAAGAATTGAGACAAGAACTTCTCAATTTTGCTTCGCTTATTGAATTGGAACTTGATTTTTCCCAAGAAGATGTTGAATTCGCCGACAGAACCCAGTTCAACGAACTGCTTACCCGAATTAGCGAAGTCCTTAAAAAACTGATTGATTCCTTCTCACTAGGAAATGTCATCAAACATGGTATTCCGGTAGCTATCGTAGGACAACCCAATGTCGGAAAATCAACGTTGCTCAATGTATTGCTCAATGAGGAAAGAGCTATTGTAAGCGAAATTGCGGGGACAACAAGAGATACCGTTGAAGATCACATCAGTTTAAAAGGAATAAATTTTAGGTTTATCGACACAGCTGGAATCCGTGAAACCGAGGATGTTGTTGAAAAAATTGGTATCGAACGTACCTTTGAGAAAATTGAAAAGGCCAGGCTCATTATTTACCTATTCGAAGGAATGGATTTTGACAAAGCAGAGCTTGAACAAATCCAAAAACGATACCCCGGCAAACAGTTGCTCCCTATTTGCAATAAAATGGATTTGCTAAATGAAACCCAAATTGATAAAATCAAAGAAGCAATCCCCAAGGTATTGTTTCTTTCTGCCAAATTTAAAGAAGGGATTGCTGAACTCGAGGGTAAACTTCTTTCTTTAGTGGATTCAGGAGCATTAAGCGGAGATAGCACCATTATCACCAATAGTAGGCACTACGATGCCCTATTGAAGGCCCTGGAAGAAATTCAAAAAGTGAAGGAGGGGCTGGACATGGAACTTTCCAGCGATTTAATGGCCATCGATATTCGTCAAGCACTATATCATTTAGGAGAAATTACAGGAAGTGTTACAACCGATGATCTTTTGGGAAATATCTTTTCCAATTTCTGCATCGGGAAGTAATCAAACAACGAGCACCAATTGGTTTATTTTCAACAGCAAATGGAGGATGTTCCTTCAAAATAAATAGAATAAACAGGTTTACTCTCAATTTAAATCCTTTCCTTTACATTCCATTATGTATTAAGGACAACGATTGCTCAATCCTTAAATAAAAGATAGCTCTCCATTACTTTTCAAAATTATCCAGAGTCGCATCTTACTATTTTTTGCTTGTAACAATACCCTCATCAAGGGCCAGTGAGGCCAAAGTCTAAAATTATATTGGTCAAGAATACCGCCGTATTTCTTGGAAAAAGCTATGCTTATAATGCATGGTAAAATGGCCATATTCAAAATAACATGATAAAACATAAATATGCTTAAAATTAAATTGGTTCCCGGTGAGAACATAGAAAGAGCCTTGAAGAGATATAGAAACAAAGTTAGAAATACAAAACAGCTAAAAAATATTAGGAACAATCAAGAGTTTACCAAAAAATCCAAGGAAAAAAGGGAGATGGTAGCAAAGGCCATTTACAAGAATGAGTACTTGAAAATGAATGAGGAGTGATTTTATGGATAAAGATCTAAACCTTGCCGTCTTAATCGATGGCGATAATATCCCCTCTAAATATGTAAAGGAGATGTTGGAAGAGATTGCAAAATATGGCAATCCTAGCATTAAGAGGATCTACGGAGATTGGACAAAGCCAAGTTTGGTGAAATGGAAAGATGTTCTTCTTAAAAATGCCATTACTCCCGTTCAACAATATGGGTACACCACAGGTAAAAACTCCACGGATAGTGCCATGATCATAGATGCAATGGACATCCTTTACTCTGGAAAGGTAAATGGTTTTGCCCTGGTATCCAGTGATAGTGATTTTACACGACTTGCCATACGCCTAAGAGAAGCTGGAATGACGGTTTTCGGTATAGGTGAAAGAAAGACACCCGACCCATTTATAGTTTCCTGTGATAAATTCATTTATCTAGAAATTCTACAAAAACCACATTTGGGAGAATCCAATGCTCTACAAAAGAACGATAAAAGTAAGATTGACAAAATTACCCCTAAGGTAATTGATCTGATTCTTACCACCATTGCTGACGTGGAGGATGAAGAAGGTTGGGCATTCTTGGGCGAAGTCGGTACGCTGCTCCAAAAAAAGCATCCCAATTTTGATTCAAGAAATTACGGATTCCGAAAACTGACACCTATGGTCAAGTCCTTAGATCAAATAGAAATAGGTTCCAGAAAAAATCCAAAGGGCAACGGAAACCTGATTTATGTAAGGACAAAGACCTAATGAAAAAGAAATACTATGAGACCTCTATCCATATCAAAACAGATTACCAAAAGGGATACCCCTTCCCTTACCATATATCTTAGTGATATAAGTCGTATCCCAATGATTACGGAACAAGAAGAGGTCGAATTAGCGATTAGAATCAGAAATGGGGATATTCCTGCACTGGAGAAATTGGTATCCGCCAATTTGAGGTTTGTTGTTTCAGTTGCTAAACAATACCAGTCCAGAGGTTTGAACTTGCACGATTTAATCAATGAGGGGAATCTTGGATTGGTCAAAGCAGCCACAAAATTTGATGAAACCCGTGGCTTTAAATTTATTTCCTATGCCGTTTGGTGGATACGTCAAGGAATAATTCAAGCGCTTTCCGAAAAATCAAGGATGGTAAGATTGCCTTTAAATAAGATCAATGTCATAAATAAAATAAACCAAGCATCTTCCCATTTCGAACAAATCAACCAAAGACCTCCCACAGCAGAAGAGATATCAGAATTAATTGATTCATCGCTATCTGAAATTAAGCTTTGTTTAAAACACTCCTCTTGGCCAATATCTATGGATGAATCATTAAAAGTTGGAGAGAATGACTTTAACTTCCACGATATAATACGTTCAGACGATACCATTGATCCAGACCAGAACTTACTCAGAGGTTCATTAAAGTTAGAACTAAATGATATTTTGGAAATACTAAACTATCGTGAAGCGTATATCATTAAAATGTACTTTGGCATTGGCACCAATGATACCATGGGATTGGAACAAATTGCCCTTAATTTAGACTTGACAACCGAAAGGGTAAGACAAATAAAGGTGAAAGCTTTGGCCCGATTGAGGAACTCGTCCAAAGTTGAACTATTGAAAGAATACTTAGTATAATAAAAATATGGTCCTAGGCTGATTTACAGCACGATGTAATCGAATAATTAATATAATCGTAGTAAGTGTGTACTGTTTGCTTTAATTCATGTTTTTTGGTTTTGATGGACACCAAGATGGGTAAAATAATGCTAAAGTTGAGTAATTATAATATCAACTAATCCATTAAAAAAATCAATAATTATATGGGTAAAACAAATAAGCTTCTTCGGTAATTGAATCATCTATATTAGTTTGTCATCCAAATAAATATTTGAAATGAATATTTTTTAATTTAAATGTTAGCGTATGTTATACGCTAGTAATTGCGCAGCTTAAAATTCCACTTATACCTTTTAAAAAGTACAATGGATAAATAAAGGAAAAGATGTTTGGAGTTTAATTTATTCTTAAACTTAATCGAAGATTTATTAAAATAATTTGTGATACTATATTTTGTACTAACTCCTTTTTCTTGCAACAATCTATAGGTTTGAAATCGTAAATACGGTGCTAGGTTTTTGCCCCGGTACTCATGAAAGGTCCACATGTTTAAAAGATAAGCTTCGTGAGGTCCTAATTCAAATTTCCTGCCCTTAAAATCAAAATCGTTAAGTTCGACAAAAGTATAGGCCGCAATTTTATGATTGGTCTCTAAGCCAATAATCAACTGACCTTTTTCAACACCCTCCATCATCCTATCGTAGTCTTCGCCAGGTTTAAGGTGACATACTTTCTTAAGTTCTTCTTGGTTTAAATATCTGACGGTATAGGTTGCGTCATCTTTTATAATGGGTTCGCTACAGGGTTCGGTTTCTTCTTGAACCCAATAATACGGAGTTATATCAATCCCGATTTTAGCAAGCTGATTTCGGAGTCCTAAAAGAAACAGACCATTGCGGATTATCCCCCAATACCTGTCAATCTTGGAGATTTTTTTGTTTTTCTCAATCTTCATGAATCAACACCTTTGAAGGTTCTGCCATATTCACCAAATCCCTTTTTAAGATTCATTTTAATTCGAAAATCTTGAGGAGTCATTAAAGTTCTTTCGTTTGCATCAGCTATAACATGAATTCGTTTTAACAGATCTGCATTTTTTGCTAAAACAGTCCTCTTGGTATCGTACCAAATATTATCCTCGATTCCTACTCGTACCCCACCTCCAAAGGCCAAGGATAATGAATTCATTTTAAGCTGTTCATTTCCAATCCCAGCCAAACTCCAAAATGAATCTTGTGGAAGGTCATTGATCATAACACCGGCATGTAATAAATTGGCCTGAGAGCAAGCTATATTGCCGAACAAAAGATTGAAATAATAAGGAGGTTCGATAAGGTTCTTCTTTTCCAGGTACTTGGCATAATTTATCATACCTATGTCGAACGCCTCCAATTCTGGAACAATACCTTTTTCTTTCATTATGTTGGCCAAAGCCATTAAGGTATCGGGAGAATTCACACTGGCAGTTTTATTGAAATTCAACGAGCTTAGGGTCAGACTCCCCATATCGGGTTTCAAGTTTCCTTCCAGCATTAGTGGATCGCTTCTCAGTTCAATTTCACTAAAGTTCCTTCCGCTCAGAGACAAGCAAATAACTAACTCAGGAGCATATTTTCTAATACCCTCAACAATTTGGGCGTAAATCTCTTTTTTATATGTAGGAACTCCCGTGGATTCTTCTCTAGCGTGTAGATGAACCATAGTTATACCAATTTCTGAAGCCTGATGAACATCTTCAACAATTTCCGAAACCGAAATGGGAACATGCGTTGTCATATCCTTGGTAGGAATCATGCCGGTTGGCGTAAAATTCAATATAAAGTCGGTGCTCATAACATGTCTGATTTAGCCCAAATAACCTATGCGAATTATAATGGCGAGATGGATGGTTTTTGAATACTTATCAATATTATAATAATGTAGAATCCACCTAAAAAAACTCGATTAAAAGACAATTAAAAAGTTATGTTACCAAGTTAATTATATTGATAATCTGAAAGTTAATTCCATTAAGGCATAAAAATTTACTACAAAAGGGAAATGTCTTATTTGGAAAGTAATTGAACTGTGACAAATGTTACAGTTTCCCTCTTTTCCTTATCGTAAATTTGCGATGAACTATGGAAAGAACTACCGAACATATCAACCATGAGAGGAAAACCGAAGAAATTGCACGTTTCGCAAAGGCTCTAGGTCATCCAATACGTATCGCTATTTTAAAATATTTGGATAATAGTTCATGCTGTTATACCGGTGATTTAGTAGATGTTTTCCCTCTTGCGCAATCAACAATCTCCCAGCACTTGAAAGAACTCAAAAAAGTTGGATTAATCCAAGGAGAAGTAAACCCACCAAAAATCAAATATTGTATAAATCAGGAAAATTGGCAAAAAGCCAAATCTCTGTTCAATGAATTTTTTAGTAAAAATATAGTATAATGAAACATTCCATTCAAATCTTGGGAACTGGTTGTCCCAAATGTCAAAAGCTTACCAATGTTGTTAAAGATGTTGTAGATCAAAACCAAATTGATGCCACCATAGATAAAGTCGAGGATATAGCGGAAATCATGAAATTTAATGTAATGATGACTCCAGCCTTGGTTATAGATGGTAATGTGGTAGCCAAAGGGCGCATACCTTCCAAGACTGAACTAACAACTTGGCTTCAAAACTAAAAAGACGACCCATGAGTTATCAGATAAAAGCAATGTCTGTTGCCGGGAGCAGTGGCACATTATCCATAAAGAACTCAATTTTCGAATTTGGAACAACTACCAAAACTGAAAATGATTTAGCTAATCCAGCGGAATTGTTCCTTGGATCTTTGGCAGCTTGTATCTTAAAAAATGTGGAACGCTTTTCTGTCCTTTTAAAATTTGATTACTTAAAAGCACACATAGACATTAAGGCACAAAGGCTTGATGGGCCGCCACGAATGGATGATATCTTTTATGAATTGACAATACATAGTCAGGATTCAAACTTAAACACCAAGCTTTTACAAAAAAACTTAGAAAAGTTTGGCACTATTTACAATACAATTAAGCAGGTGTGCAACATATCTGGAACCGTAAAAATTAAACCCCTTGTTTGATTGGCTCGAACATATGGCCCAATGGTTGGTATACAATGTTTTGGGGATGAACCCTGAAGACCATTTAGCCAAGGCCTTGGACTTCTTTATATATGACAGTATCAAAATATTGTTGTTACTGTTTACTGTCGTGTTCTTAATGGGGATTATCAACAGCTATTTCCCCATAGATCGAGTAAAGAATTTCCTTTCCAGGAATAAACTGTATGGGGCCGAATATTTTATGGCAAGCCTGTTTGGAGTGGTCACTCCTTTTTGCTCCTGCTCTTCCGTACCCTTATTTATTGGTTTTGTGAGAGGGGGAATTCCTTTGGGAGTCACTTTTGCTTTTTTGGTTACATCACCTTTGGTGAACGAGGTGGCCATTGGTCTTTTTGTGGGACTTTTTGGAGTAAAAACAACAATTTTATATGTTTTGAGCGGCGTATTATTGGGAACCATATCTGGATTGATACTACAAAGATTGAAGTTGGAAAAGTATCTTACTCCATGGGTAAAAGAGGTTCTGGCCAATGCACAAAGGGATCAAAAAAGGTTTGAAGAGGAAAAGCAGTCATTTAAACAAAGGTTGCCCATTATTTGGGACGAAGCCTTGAAAATATTGAAAGGAGTTCTTCCATATGTGATTATCGGTATAGCTATAGGTGGACTTATGCACGGCTATATTCCAGAAGGCTTTTTTGAAAAATATATGGCCAAGGACAATCTTTTTGCGGTTCCCATCGCTACTATTCTAGCTGTACCCATGTATTCCAATGCTTCCGGAATATTGCCCATTGTTCAGGTTTTGGTGGATAAGGGGATTCCCTTGGGAACAGCAATTGCATTTATGATGGGGGTTGTGGGCTTATCGCTTCCAGAAGCCATGCTCCTTAAAAAAGTAATGACCATTAAATTAATCGGGGTATTCTTCGGAGTGGTGATGCTATGTATCATTGTTTCGGGCTATCTTTTCAATCTAATTCTATAACTTAAAATGACTATTAAAAATCTTCTATTTACGATTACGGTATCTTTATTTGTGATTCAGTTAAGTGCCCAATTGCCAAAAATCCATTCCATTGGTGCCATGAAAGATATGGGGAATACTTATGACCTTAACATTTGGTTGGATACCATCGCTCCAAAAAACCATTTGTACGGTATGGGTCCTTACGATAAAATGAAGGGGGAAATTACTGTTGTAGACGGAAAACCCTACTTTGCCACCGCTTTTAACGAGGGAACGTATGAGGTTGGAAAAGACTGGGACATCCGTTCGCCATTTTTAGTATACTCCAATGTTGATCAATGGCATATTTTTAAAATAGAAGGTGAGTTTAATAATGTTCACGATATTCAGAATAAAGTAGCTTCTATTGCGAAAGAAAACGGTTATGACCTAAGCCAAGCTTTCGCATTTAAGATAAAAGGTGAGTTCGATGCATTAACAGCTCATATTGTTACTCCTCGTTTGCCCGAAGTGGAAGGTTATCGAGAAGGTGTAAAATCACAAAAGTTTTCATTTGAAAATACCAAAGGGGAGTTCATTGGTTTTTACTCCGAGCATCACCAAGGAGTTTTTACACATACCAATAGTTTTGTGCATGTTCATTTTTTAATGAAGGACAAATCATTTATGGGTCACTTGGATAAACTAACCACAAAGGGCAAAACCTATAAATTGTATTTGCCCAAAAGAAAATAGGAGACTTAATTCTTCTTATTTGTGTTGAACCAGTAGCTTAAGCCTACCGACCAGTAAAATACATTCTCCAAATCCTCTTCAAATGTACCCGTATCTGTGGTAAGGGTTGCAGGGGTCTGGGGAAATGCCCAAGTAGGTGTAAAGGACAAAATAAATTGGTCGAAATGATATTGCATGGGAAAACTCAATTCCATGTTTAGGATATTGAATTCGGAAGCTTCGGCAATTTGTACTGTCGTAACCTCGGTTCCTAAATCTATAGACCCTCCGGAACCACTACCCTGTCCATTAGTCCCACTTTTTCTGTTGCCCAATCTGCTCGTAGTGTAGTATTCTTCATAAAAATATTGGGATCCTGCATAAACCGAAAATCGAGGGGCAAACAACAAATGATCGTTAAATGCCCTAAAGGTATGATCGGCCATAAAACCCAAAAATATATCGGGTGAACTATTCTTATTGAAATAGGAACTGGCATAAACCGATAGTTCCAGTAATTTAAAATCGTAACTGATCAACCCTGTAATGTCTGCGACCACCTCGGATTGTACATTGTAACTATCTTCATTGTAAAAGTAAGCTGTTCCCGAAACACCTCCGCTCCAATTGTCGGAATCGAACATGTATCCTCCAGTTAAATAAAAAAGGTCCACACGTTGCTCATCAGAACTTGTTAGATACGATACCGTAGCATCAATGAACAATCCTGACTTGTCATAATATCCAATGGAAGGTAATAGGTACGGAGCGGCTATGGAATCCCTCCTACCCATAAATACCGCATCGTTCATATAACTTACATCCATCAAAACATAAGAATCTTCGCTATTGGCCTTTTCTTTATTGGACTTTTGGGCAAATGCGCCTGCTATGGTACCCAAACATAATATTACGCTTAAGAGTAAATACCGTTTCATGATAAATGATTTACAGATGAAACATAAGGGCTCGACCATATGGTGGTCAAGCCCTTAATCCAGTACCATCACATGATGCCCCCTTTTTTCTTAAGGGTAGCTTTATTCATGGATTTTTTAGACTTCATGTTTTTGATGGACTTCATATTTTTGTTGACCATCATTTTACGATGCTGGTACATGTTGGTGAACTTTTCACCATTCAAATTCAAACATTCACCATCTTGAAGCCTTAATTGTTGACGATCTTGATTCATGTAAGTACCGTTTGGATTAACGGTAGTTCCATCTGCAAGTTCAAGTCGCTGTTGCAATCTATTTTGTGACTGTGTTCTAATTTGATAGACTTCACCATCAATAAGCATCAATTGATACCTGTTTTGGGTGCGTTGCTGAACCTGTGCATCGGTAAGTCCTTTGTCAGATTGCATCACTTTGTAACGATACTGATACTCATTACGGTATTTAATTCCATCACTATCCAAACATTCACCATCTTTTAACCTAAGTCTGTCTCGATCTCGGGTAAAATAAGTTCCATTTGGATTAACAACCGTTCCATCGTTTAGCGTAATGGGGTCTTGCAAACGAATTTGATCACGATCGCGAATTTGAAGTACATCGCCATCGACCAGCATTAAACGGTCTCGATCTTGATCGGGATCTTGGACTCTGTCCCTATCCCTGTCCTGTGCCATTAGTGTCACTGTTCCAAGAACAACGAACACCAACATTAAAATCTTTTTCATGGTACTCGTATTTAAAATTTATTGGAACCAAGGTATAATCACTGTTCTAGGAATCCAATGACTTTGGTCATCAAAACACTGTAAATCAGTTATTTATAATCATTATATTGTAACTAAAGTTACACAACACCAAGAAAAATTCTCTTTACTCCTGATTTACAAAACGATACAAATTATCCGTTGCTTGAAGTAGTTTTCCTTTTAGGGAAGAATTAACATTTGGATGGTCTTTTAGGTACTTTTCAACATGCTGTAAAGCTTCTTTGGATTGATACTGCCCCACTGTGGATAAAAGCCATCTTTTTGGAAAGAAAATATCACCTGTTTTTTGTATTTCTTCGAGCAAATCCAAGGCCATGGGCACATGCTTAATTGCCGTTTTTTGACGAAGCGGATGATTCAAATAACCACAAGCTGTGGCAACCCATGACTCTTTTTCCCGGTTTTTGGCTTTCTTGAAGGATTCAAAAAAGGCATCCCTTACAGATTCATCAGATGATAACGCTGGCAACAAAAATTCAAAACGTTTCACCTTATCCGGATTTTTCAATTGCGCTTTTGCTTGTTCCAATATTGTTTCCGATTTAGGGTGCTCAAACAAAGCAAGAGACATGGCCATATCGGTATAGTCATCCTGATTCAACTTTAAGTCTGGAATTTCGATGCTTTTGTTCCAAATACCATAAAGCTTTTCTTTTGCATTATTGGAGTATGCCAATCCTTTCCAAAGTCCGAATATATTTTTTTTGATATTGGGTTCATACCCATCATCAAGGAGTCGTTTCCAGAGCATATTTTCCACCAGAACTTGTTTTTCTCTTCGTTGCTCCTCATCCAAAAAACTCCAAAATATACTGCTTACCTGTCCGCAGATCATCCCATGAACCAATTCGTTCTGTTCTTTTGAAATACTTTCTATATATAGGTCAAAAGCCTTTGTGGGTGAAATATTCCCGGACAATACATTCTCGTAGGTATTGAGATAGGCATAACCACGTGCCACCTCATCTTTTAAAGTTGGGATTATGGATAAATCCGAAGGGGCCAACGGAAAGACTCCGTACCCGAAGGCATTGGAATTATAGATTATAGCTTCTGGTTTTGGCAATCCTATAGCTAAATCCACTTCCACACTACTTTCAGAAATGGTTATAGGAATGGTACGGGTATTGTCCGGATACACCAATGTCACTTCGAAAGATTGTGGCCATAATTTGTCACTTCCATCTTCAGCATGTTGGGAGATAGAAAAGTTGGTTATTTTTCCGTCCGCATAATCTATTTTGTCTTCCAAAATGGGTCTGCCCGATTGGTTCACCCATACTTCACTCCATTTTTTTAAATCTTTTGGGGTGCGCTTATCCAAAATATTGACCAAATCGGTCCAAGTTGCATTTCCGTAGGCATAGGTGGAAATATATTCTCTTATTCCGTCCCGAAACGACTTCTCTCCTATGGTTGCTTCCAATTGACGCATCATAATCGGGGCCTTGTTATAAATAATTCCACCATACAGACTACCGGCATTCTTTAGATTATCCAAATGTTGGCGAATAGGATTGGTTCCCCGGGTTCTATCCTCCCCATAAGCTCCTCGGTAATGAGAAATCATAAATTGCAATCTGTGATTGATATCAGGAAACGTTGGATTTATGATTTTATCCGCCATAAAATTGGCGAATACCTCTTTCATCCATACATCGTTAAACCAATCCATGGTCACCATGTCCCCAAACCACATGTGGGAGGTTTCATGGGCAATAAGCTTTGCGCTTCCCATACGACGGCGTTCCGTGGCACTCTCATCCAAAAAAATGGACGATTGCCGGTATTGAATGGCCCCTACGTGCTCCATTCCTCCATATTGAAAACCTGGTATGGCCGCGAAATCCAACTTTTGGAATGGAAAGTCGTATTGCGTATAATCCTTTAAAAAATCTATGGACCGTTGGTGCAAATCAAAAATAACGGGAAGGCTGTAATCTATTTTGGTTGAATCCGTTTCACGGTATAGCAGCTTCATATCAAATACACCAGGGTTTTCAGTACTTGAGTCAAACTTTCCTGCAACCATGGAGAACAAATACGTGCTCATAGGGTCACTCTCCCCGAACTGATAATGGGTTTTACCGTTCTTATTCGAGGTATTTTCCACTGGGGCGCCACATAGTACTTCCCATTCTTTTGGGGCCGTAACATCCAAAACATAACGTGCTTTTATATTGGGTTGGTCAAAGCATGGAAACAAGGTACTGGCCCTGTCGGGTACCAAAAGGGTATATAAATAATCCTCATTACGGTTTAAGGACAGTTCTCCTGCATTAAAAGATATTTCAATGCTATTAGCCCCCTTTTTAAGATTCTCTGAAATTATAATGTGTTCCTTCTGATAATTGATTTCTTGCTCTGCACCATTCACCTGAATAGTTTTCAGTAAAGAAGCTTCTGCATTAAAATCAAGGTAGAGAGGTTGTGAGAGGTCATTGATTTCCAAATCTAGTTGTAATCGAGAAGGTATTGGTTCCTCTTTTTCCGAAGGAATATCAAAAGATAAAGCATATACTACATTGGAAACCTGCTGTTTCCTGTATTCTGCCATTTTTAGAGGAATACCTTTCTCCAATAAATCTACTTTGGGTTTTGAATCACAGGCTGTACCAAGAATCAATAAAAACAGGGAGAACACAATGTTCTTTTTCATAACAAGCGGGTTGGGTTTGAAACAGAAAAGGTACCAATTTTCCACAACCCAATCAATCAAAATCGTTTTTAAAACCTAGCTTAAGTAGGTTCTACCCCCTGATGATATAATTGATTTTTTCAACCCCTGTATTACCTGTTTTGGAATTGTAGGCATACACGGTAATTTGATAATAACCTGCTTCGGTTATTTGTAATCTCCCTTCAAAAGTGTTCTGTTTTGGATTGTCCAATGTTACTTCTCCAAAAGATTCACCATCCTTATGAACTATGGCCTTTACCTCCATAAGGTTGGAGTCCCAAATACCGTCCTTTTGTATGGGACAACCGCACATCATTACAATATTGGCTTCAATCTGCAAACCGGATTTCGGAACAGATTCCAATGCGATGTATTGATGTGTGTTTGGTTTTAGAATATCGATTACAAAACCGGAAATTTCAACCACAACGCCATCACCCAAAATATCCTTTCCCGGGATGAGCCACAATTCGGTGCTTGCATGTACCTGTGCATTTTTTTTGTTGATGGGAGACAATACTTCTACACGGACAAAAGTGGGCACATCAATATCTACAACCGCCAAAAAACCAGCAGTTTTATCATCGGAGAGTTGAGTGTAACGTTCATGGACACTTTTCATTATAACATTGGTATTGCCTGTACTTCCGACTGTATTTCCTTCTGCAAGAATTTCCCCGTTCAAGGTGTTTCTAATTATTACATGGGCACCTCCCAGAGAGCTCCCAACAAACTTGGCATCTTTGGCTTTTGCCCTGACCATAAGTTTGGTTTCTGTGGCAAATGCATTGATACAAATTGAAAATAGGATTAGAGCAAGAATTGATTTTTTCATTTCGGTAATTTTTCGATTCTAAACTTACTATTTTTTAGGACGTTTTATCAAACAGAAATGATTTTTTCCAATTCCACTAATCACAAATCTTTTAGGACATTCTTTGGGAATTCAATTTTTGAAGTTCTTTATTGGCCGCATCGATGAGGCACTTAAAATGATTGGAATCCTTTTTAGGGCAAGATTGCTGTAAATGAAATTCCGATCTTTCAATAAGTCTTTGACAATAGGAAATCTTCTCTTGTAATGGACAGTTGCATATTGTTTGACCGTAAAGATGGTCCAATTGGTGCAACGAGGGGTCAGGGGAACTATTTTTGAAAAACTTGAACATACAAATAAAGGGTAACCTGATTTTTCCATAAATACTACAAAAATCAAGCCATAACGTTTTAGTCTATTCTTCTTCCACCCGAAGCATAAAACCGCGACGGCTTATGTTAACAATGCTGAGTTTAGGGTCTTGACCAAGGTGTTTTCGTAAATGCGAAATGAAAACATTTAGACTTTTTTTGTTGAAATAGTCATTTTTATCCCAAACCGTGGTCAATATTTCCTTGTGAGTGCATAATTGGTTTTTGTTTTTGGCCAAAAGGGCCAAAAGGTCAAACTCCTTACCTGTCAATTTTATATGTTGCCCTTTATAATTGAGCTCAAAGTTGTCCATACTCAGAACATAATCCCCAATTTCATATTGGGAGACTTGGGCCTCTTCCTCCTTATCATCCACCAATCTGGACATTAGTGCATTAATACGTACTACCAATTCCTCTTCATCAATTGGCTTTTTTAGGTAATCCACCGCCCCAAGGGAAAATCCTTTTAAAACATCTATTTTAAGCGACCGTGCCGTAAGAAAAATAAAAGGTAACTCTGGATTGATGCTCTTTATTTTCTGAGAGAGTTCAAATCCATCCATGTCGGGGAGCATAACATCCAAAATGGCTAGATCGAATACATTTGTTTTAGCTTTGAGAAGCCCATCGGCGGCATCTTTGGCCCAAGTAACCGCAAAATCTTTCATTCCTAGATATTCCGAGAGCAAATACCCAAGTGAATTATCATCTTCTACCAGTAATAATTTATATATTTTATCCATTTTTGGCCAATTTAAGGGACAGGATAAATGTGGTTCCTTTTCCCAGTTCGCTTTCCACCGTAATTTTTCCACGATGCATTTTTATAATTTTTTGTACATAATACAATCCCAATCCATACCCTTTTACTTTGTGCACATCACCATTCTTGATTCTATAGTATTTTCTAAAGATTTTGTTGATGTCATCCTTTGCAATGCCCTGCCCGTTATCTGTAATACCAATCAGTAATCTCCCCTTATGGGTATGGGCCCTTAATTTGACATCGGGTTGATCCGAGTATTTTCTTGCATTCTCCAAAAGGTTCCCAATTACATTTTCCAAATGGAACCTTTCTGCCCGAATGTAATATGGGCCCTCCCCTAGCTCGTAATCAAATTTAATGGTCTCATATTCGGCCAACAGGGCAAAACCCTCACAAATTCGCTCTAAATCAGGTTTAAAATCAAATTCTTGGAACTGTAGCAAGTTTTTACCAGATTCCATACTGGCCAATTCCAATACTTTATCAATATGCTTCTTTAGTCTATCTGTCTCGGTACGGATTAGCACCACGACTGCTTTTTTATTATCAGGGAGATCTTCTTCCAAAATCTTGCTGGCCAAACCAATAGAAAAAACAGGGGTCTTGAGCTCGTGTGTTAGGTTGTTTATAAAATCGTTTGTCGTTGTATTAATACTTCGCTGTAAATAGAATGATCGGAGCACCCATACAACAACAACAACGATCACTAGTAAAAATAGCAGTCCTGGAACAATCAATCCTCTTAATTGGCCTAAAAAATATTTGTTCAAGTCTTCAAAGCCAATTTCCAGAATGATTTCCTTTTGAAGCAATTCTGGCAAATATCCTTTGATTTGTATTGGATAGGTCAAATTATCCTCCGCCTTGAGGTGTGGCCGTACAGAACTCAAATAATTTATGGAGTCACGAGAATATAGGGTATAAGAAAAAGGTGCATCTATACCGGAAACATTCAATTGATAGGAAATATAATCATTTAAATAGTATTGGGAGGCTTTCTCGAGGCTATCCAATCCTATATTCACCTCGGATGTATCTTTTCTGATAGCATTTCCCAAGGTATAGGTTAAGGAATTCACTTCTGATAATTCGCTATTAATATTCTCCCTGGCCTTATCTATTTTTTCAGAAAACTGGGCTTTTGCCAAGCCCAAACCTACCCTTAAATATTGGTACTGTACCACCAAAAGGCCAATTACGGCAATTACAAAAACAAAGACATACAGGTTCCTCTTGGTCAGCATACCGCTAAATAAACAAAAAAATGGCAGCTATTTACCCAATGGTTAACCCTATTAATCTTTCATTAACCTTTTTGATCTTTTGTTAATCCCAATGGAATGCAATAAGGCTTAAATTAGTACTTGAGTTTAGTTAGAAAATACATTAAAAGTGAATCTATCATGCCGGCCTGTTATGGGCCGGTTTTTTTTCTATCTACTTAGTGTCCTTTTATTTGACCTATGTCATATGAATAAAGCACACATATCCTTTATCTTTACAGTCCAAATTTTATGCATGTTCAATTTTTTTCAGAGGAAAAATTATTTGGCCGATTATTTACATGGCCTAGTGGATATTCACAATCATTTACTTCCAGGTATTGATGATGGTGCAAAGTCGGTAGATGAGTCCTTGTCTTTGATTAATGGGTTTTCACAGTTTGGAGTGACTAGTTTTAAGTGCACTCCCCACATCATGCACAACCATTATGACAACACTCCAAAAACTATTAAAAAGGCATTTGAACAACTTTCAAAAGAGTTGGAAAAAAAAAGTATGTCGGATGTCAAAATTGATTATGCCGCAGAGCATATGATCGATGACGACTTTGAAAACATTTTGGAGGAACAACAGGTTATGCCTTTAAAAGAGGAATATCTGCTGATTGAAATGTCCTATCTACAACCTTCCTTTAATTTTGATACCTCTGTTGAGGAAATTGCAAGACATAAATATTTTCCAATCCTGGCCCACCCAGAGCGTTATATGTACTACCATGGAAATTATGGTAAGTACCCTTCCATGAAATCGAATGGTATTTTATTCCAGCTCAATCTCCTTTCGTTAACATCAGAATCTTATGGTTCAGATGTGCAAAAGGTCGCTGAAAAACTATTAAAAGATGGCTTAATAGATTTTGTGGGAACCGATGTTCACAATAGTAGACAGCTTGAATTATTGAAAGAAATCAAACTTTCCAAAAAGGTCTTGAACAGATTACTTCCGGTAATTGAAAATACAATTCAGACTTTTTATTGATCAAGCGAATTTCCACCATTTTTTTGTGGACTTTCCATAGCCGTATCCATATTTGCCTCCGTAGCCCAAGTTGTTTTGCTTTACATTGTTTACAACAAAAGACAAACCATTAAGCTTTCCTTCGGCCTTAAGTTTTACAGGAAAGTTCAGGACCTTCTTTTCTGTGCCGTTTGCTTTTACCACATAAAGAATTTGACTTGCATATTCACTGATCAGAAGCGTATCGGTTACAACCATCAATGGAGCGGTATCAACAATTACATAATCATAAAGTTCCGATGCTTTTTTAAATAGATCGCCCATTCTATCATTCATCAATAACTCAGAGGGATTGGGTGGTATCTTTCCCGAAAATATAATATCAACGGAATTTTCATTGACCTGGGCTGGAACAATTATATCCTGAACAGTTAATTTAGAATTGACAAGGTATTCGGTCAAACCATCCTTTGTACTTCTTCTCGGCTTCATTTTATCGGCCTGGACCATATCGTCAGTTGTAAAGAAATCATATAACTTAGGATTTCTAATATCTGCACCAATAAGCAAAACTTTTTTGCCAGCATTGGCATAAATGGCAGCAAGGTTGGAAGATATCAATGTTTTTCCTTCACCTGGTACACTCGATGTAATAAATACAATGTTATCGGGATCGGATTTATGAGATCGTTGGATATAGTTGAGATTGGTTCTTAAGATTCTAAGGGATTCAGCCAATACAGACCTATCTTCTTTTTTAACCAGTTTTTTATCCTTTTTGCTCAATTTAGGAATCTCCACGATTACAGGGATATCTCCAGCAATATTTTCCAAATCCAATTTATTGTGGACTTTATTATCCAGCAAGTCTTGGATATAAATTACCGAAAATGGAACCATCAACCCAATTATTAATGCTACCAAATACATGATTTTTGGCTTAGGTTCTACTGGAAATGGTGTTGCCAAATAAGCATGGTCAACAATTTTTGCTTTAGGTGAAGCAGAGGCAAAAGCGATTTGTGCCTCTTCACGTTTTTGCAACAAGTAAATATAGAGTCCCTCAGTAGTTTGCTGCTCTCTAGAAATATTCCTCAATGCCCTTTCAGCACCAGGGGTTGCATAAATTCTAGAGTTAATCTGAGATAATTGTTTGCTCAAACTATTGACCCGAAGATTCAAGTTGTTGGTAACATTGTTTAAGCTTGACTGCATTCCACGTTTTAAACTTTCCAATTGTTGATCCAATTCCACAATCACAGGGTTTCTTTCATTGGAACTTTCCAACAAACGATTTCTTCTTGCTACCAATTCATTATAACGTGTAGCAATATTGTCTATACTGGCATCCGTAAGCCCAGCATTTGGAATAATCTCATAATCGTCCTGTTCACTCAACATATTTTGCATCGAAGAAGCAATATCCAGCTGAATATTTGCATTTTGCAATTCAGATTGACTAGCCGCACTTTGTTGAAAGTTTACACTGGATTGCGATGCTAAATCAGCTATCCCTCTACTTTCTTTAAAGTTTTCTGCCGTTTCCTCAACAGAGGAAAGATCAGAATAAATATCTCCAATACGATCATTTATGAATTGACTGATTCTATCTGCAATAGTTTTCTTATCCTGAACTTGATTCTCATTATTTTGCAGTATCAAGGAGTTAAGGACGTCAATCCCGCGTTGGGGAATAGCATCTTGCAGAGAAATATTAATTATTCTAGAAAATTCGTCTATGGTAGACACCTCTACATTGGTTCTGTATATTTGGGCAACAAAAGGAACAGGTCTGATGGTTACCTGTATATTCTTGTTTAAAAAACCGTTTAAATAATCAATATTAGGTGTAATTATTATATCTCCTATAACATTTGTTTTGATTTTTGATCCAAACGGTATCTTTTTCTCTGCTGCATCTTCTTCAACCGCATATGTAAACTCATTTTCATTCAATATTTTAATGAAAAATGAAAATTCACTTTTATTTTGAACGGAATCTACTGCCAAAAAATTAATGGCTACTGGATAATTTGGATAAATTTCTGTATTTCGTAAGTTACCCAATACTTGGTAAGAGATGTTTAATTTTAATTTCTGAACGACTTTAATAAAATTATCGCGGGATTTTAGTAGTTCTATTTCATCCGTCATTTCGGTACTTCCCTTTCCGCTAAAAACATTCAAATCTTGTAAAACACTGAGCTCTGAAACCGAATTCTTCTCTTCAATCACTTGAATTTTAGAATTTATCTGATACTTTGGTGTCGAATATCTTAGCTTAAGAAAAGCAAGAACCAATGCAATTATAACTGTAATTGCAAACCAATGCCATTTTTTCAAATAGTTATTTAAAAGAGCCTTAAGATCAAATTCAGAATTGTTCATACAAATTGGAGCGTGTTAATTTAACCTATTGAAATAAGGTTATTTGAAATATTAATTTCTAGTTAACAAGATAATGGTAGAAGTAATCAACAATGAAGCTATGGAAAAGGCCAAGGTACTCCTCTGATCTAAAGTAGATTGAGCTTTTCCTGATTTGTTGGGCTCTACATAAACAACGTCGTTTTGCGTTAAATAGTATACTGGTGATCGAAGAGCGTCCTTACTATTGAGATTAATTCGATTATATACTTTGGTGCCATCAAAATCCCTGATAACCATTACATTGTCCCGCCTACCTTTAATATTAATATCCCCTGCATAACCCAATGCCTCCAAAATAGTGATTTGCTCACCGTTGATTGGATAGGTTCCTGGACGATTGACCGCTCCCAAAATTGTCACTGTAAAATTTCGAATTCTAACGTTTATAATAGGATCTTTCAAATAATCTGACAATTTTTCTCTCAATAGGGTCTTCGTTTCGCTTGGAGAAAGTCCTTCAATTTTTATTTTGCCGATTACCGGAAAATCAATTTCTCCATTTTCATCCACCAAATAGTTAACTTGTTCCGGACGCATTGACAACCCGCCTTCTTCTGCTCCCCTAAATAGATTAAAAGGTGCGCTGGCTTCTGGATCCAGTGTAGAAACATGGATACTTACCAAATCATCTACTTTAAACTTGGAAGTAAACGTATTGTCATCAACTAAGGTTTCAAATTGGGTGGCGTCTTGAAAATAAACTACGTTTTTAGAAGATGTGCAAGAGAAAATTAGGCATGCAATAGCAAGATAACATACCAATCTGAGTTTTTGGCGCATGGAAATGTACATTTTTAGTTGTTGAGTTGAGGATGTTCAATATTAGAAGTCTTATTTACTTCTTTTATTGGATTCTGTTTGTCCAATTTACAAAAATCTGAATTGTTGGAAATATATTCCGGAACAATATTCTTCATTAATTGAACGACATTGTCTTTAAAGAAAAGGTTTGATATACAAAGTTCATCGATCATGGTGCGAACTTTTGGATAATTAATATCTCTTACTTTACTGATCATGATTTTATCATGGTACGTAGGAAGTGTATTTTCTCCATTGGCCAAAAGCTCTTCATATAACTTTTCACCTGGTCTCAGACCTGTAATCTTAATATCAATATCGCCAGGATATTGAAGCCCGGAAAGTCTAATCATATTCTTGGCCAAATCCATGATTTTTACGGATTCTCCCATATCGAATATAAAAATCTCTCCTCCTTTACCCATGGCCCCAGCTTCCAATACCAACTGGGATGCTTCTGGAATGGTCATAAAATACCTTGTGATATCCTTATGCGTTACAGTAAGCGGGCCACCTTTTTCAATTTGTTTTCTAAACAATGGTATTACAGATCCATTTGATCCTAAAACGTTTCCAAATCGGGTAGTTATAAATTTGGTTTTTCCCTCTTGCTGTCTGCAGCTGATGTACATCTCTGCAATACGTTTGTTAGCTCCCATAATATTGGTTGGGTTCACCGCTTTATCCGTAGAAACAAAGACAAACTTTTCCACTTCGTACTCAGATGCAAGGTCAACAATGGTCTTGGTACCTGCCACGTTGATCTTTACTGCTTCATAAGGGTTCTGTTCCATAAGCGGAACATGTTTATATGCTGCTGCATGGAATATCCGATCTGGTTGATATTGTTCAAAAAGGACACGCATTTTGTTTTTGTCCCTAATATCACTTACAATAGGGACAAAGTTGAAAAAACCAGCCTGCTTCAATTCTTGTTGAAGGTCGTAGAGTGCAGATTCGGCCTGATCGATTACAATTAGAGACCGGTAATTGTACTTACAAATCTGTCTAACCAATTCACTACCTATAGATCCTGCACCACCGGTAACCATGATAACTTTATCGTCAAAGTCTTTCATGACCTTACTGTTCTTTATCTCAATTGGAGGCCTATCCAATAAGTCTTCAATCTGTACTCGTTTAATCTGGGAAACTTTAAGCTCACCATTGATCCAATCCTCCACAGGAGGAACAATTTTAACTTTTACAGGAAGATCGACTATTTCATTAACCAAAGTTCTTAGTTGTTTTGGATTGATACTCTGGATAGAAAAAACAACCTCTGATATACTATGGAATTTGACGAATTCTTCGGTAAGTATGGATTTATCATATACTTTGACCCCATTTATCTGTTTTCCAACTTTTTGAAGGTTGTTATCCACAAAACCAATAACCTTCGCTCCCATTTTGGAGTGATTGGTCAATGTATTATAAGTAATGATTCCAGATTCACCAGCTCCATAAATAATCAAGTTTTTTGATGGTGCCCGCCCCCTTTTCATAATACTTTCAAAAGCAATTTTAAATACGTATCTGGATGCAGCAAGGGCAATAAAAGTCAATAAGCTATTAATTATGATAATGGACAGTGGAATTGTAAATTCATCAACAAACTCCACATATCTATTGGTCAAAACAACGGCAATGGCACCTATACTGGCCAAACATACGGCATTAAAAATGGCATAAACATCTTTAATCCCTGTATGCCTTACTACTCCTTTGTAACTTCCCGAAATCAAAAAGGCCAATGAAAACAACAAAATAATAACCGGGAGCTGGGTCCATAAACGCTGTACATCGAAATTGAAACTTAAATTGAACCTAATGAAATAAGCCAATATAAACGAAAACGAAACAATACAAAGGTCTATGAACAGTACTGTCCACTTTGAAGCATATCGCCTACCACTTCTAAAAAAGAATTCCTTGATCATTTGAGTTCGTTTTTGATAATTTTACAGATTCTTTCCAGATCATCAACCTCTAGACTAGAGCCGCTTGGCAAACAAAGTCCCCTTTCAAAAAGCCCCTCGCTCACCCCGTTCACATAAGATACGGAATTTTTAAAGACAGGCTGTGTGTGCATTGGTTTCCATAAAGGCCTTGATTCTATATTCTCGTTGTCCAGAGCAGTTCTTATTTTTTCCCTTACTTCAAAAGAAGGAGTCAACACACAAGTCAACCATCTGTTAGAATAGCTTCCTTTAGGTTCATTGACAAAAGTGATGTCCGATAAATTTGAAAGGTGATCTTTATAGTATTGAAAATTACGCCTTCTGGACTCCACCCTATCTCTGAGCACTTCCATTTGACCACGGCCTATTCCTGCCAAAACATTGCTCATTCGATAATTATACCCTATTTCAGAATGTTGGTAATGTGGAGCATTGTCCCTAGCCTGAGTAGCCAAAAACACGGCCTTTTCTTTAATATTCTGGTCTTTGCACAACAAAGCTCCCCCACCAGAGGTGGTTATAATTTTGTTTCCATTAAAAGATAAAATCCCGATATCCCCAAAGCTTCCACAATTAAAGCCCCTGTAAGAACTTCCCAAAGCCTCGGCGCTATCCTCTATCACCGGAATATCATAGTTTTTTGCTATTGCATGTACTTCATCGACCTTATAAGGCATTCCATATAGATGTACCGCAACAATGGCCTTCGGCTTTTTTCCTTTGGCCAATCTATCCTTAATTGCTTCTCCTAAAAGAACCGGTGAAATATTCCAGGTTTCCTCTTCACTATCTACAAATACAGGTGATGCCCCCAAATAAGTAATAGGGTTTGCGGATGCCGCAAAAGTGAAGCTTTGGCAAATTACCTCATCGCCTTGGCCAACCCCTAGGAGTTCAAGCCCTAAATGTATGGCTCCAGTTCCAGAACTTAAACATGCTGCATAAGTTTTGTTGCCCACAAAGTCCTCAATTGATTTTTCAAATCCCTGAACATTGGGCCCCAAGGGGGCAATCCAATTGGAATCGAAGGCTTCCTTTACATAAGCTTCCTCATTACCGCCCATATGCGGTGGTGATAGCCATATTTTCTTTAATACTGTGGTTTCCATTTCAGTTTTGGGTTGATATAAGTAGGGCGAGAGTTTTAATTCTCGAAAGTAAAAGTAAAAGGAAAATTGAGCGTTAGGAACATTTTGCCCGACTATTCGCCCAAGGAAAAAAATAATCGATTAAGTGTTTAAAAGAAAGTATTAGACCCCTAATGCAATCCCAATTATCATTTTAATTATATGATTACAACCGATTAAATGTCTTCGATAAAATTATGTCATTTAGATAGATTTAACCAAGAGCACATTTTCCATTTAAACTGGAAACCATTGTTTTGTATACATATCACCAAAATGTAATATATCCAATGTGATACAAAAACAATATTGAACTTAATCGAAGATTTTAGTATATCAACAACTCTCTTTGTACTACCCTCCTTTTTTTTTACATCTTTGCATTGTAAATGAAATAAATTTGTATTGAGAATAAGATTGTACAAAATCGAGCTCCTACAATTTTCTATTAACATTCGATCAAAAATAAGCACTAACTACACCAAACAATCATATGAAAATACTGGTTACCGGCGCCGCTGGTTTTATTGGATTCCATGTATCTTGTAAATTGATAGACCTAGGACATGAGGTGATAGGCCTTGACAATATCAATGATTATTATGATGTAAACCTCAAGTATGCCAGACTGGGTGTACTGGGCATTGACAAAGAAGATGCTTCAAAAAAAGGTATACTGACCACAAGCACCAAAAAGGCCAAATTTAGTTTTGTCCGAATGGATTTGTGTGATCGTGACAATTTATCCGAATTGTTTAAACAGGGAAAGTTTGACGTAGTGTGCAACCTTGCGGCACAAGCTGGTGTGCGATATAGTCTTGAGAATCCCGAGGCCTATGTGGACAGTAATATAGTAGGTTTTCTAAATATTCTTGAAGGGTGTCGTCACAATAAAGTTAAACATCTGGTGTATGCCAGTAGCTCTAGTGTTTATGGATTAAATAAAAAGATACCGTTCGAAACCAGTGATTCTGTAGACCACCCCGTGAGTTTATATGCTGCTTCCAAGAAGAGCAATGAGTTAATGGCACACACATATAGTCACCTTTATGGATTTGCGACCACTGGCCTCCGTTTTTTCACCGTATACGGTCCATGGGGCAGACCGGATATGGCAATGTTCTTGTTTACCAAAGCAATTTTAAATGGTGATCCGATCAAGGTTTTCAACCATGGTAAGCTAGAGAGGGATTTCACCTATATTGATGATATAACAGAAGGTGTAGTTCGAATTATTGAAGCCGATGTTTCGGAAAGAATAAAGGAGAACCAACTTTATAAATTATATAACATTGGCAATAGTAGTTCAGTAAAATTACTGGACTTTATTGAAGAAATTGAAAAAAGTCTAGGTATAAAGGCCAAAAGGAATAATATGCCAATGCAACCTGGGGATGTAGAGAAAACATGGGCCAATGTTGATGATTTGATCAAGGATTACGATTACAGACCCAACACTCCGATAGGCGAAGGTGTCCAAAAATTTATTGATTGGTACAAACAATTTTACCATTCTGAAAAAGCAATATCATAATTTCCTTGTTATTGCGTTTAAGTTTAAATACTTGTCCATATAGATTATTAAAAAAACGTATTAAATAAAATCAAACATGAATTTAACAGTAATTGGCACTGGATATGTAGGTCTGGTCAGTGGAACCTGCTTTGCCGAAATGGGAAACACGGTAACCTGCATAGATGTTGATGAAAACAAAATAGAAGGACTAAAAAAAGGTGTTATCCCAATTTACGAACCAGGTTTGGAACCCATGGTAAACCGAAACATTGATAATAGCACCCTGCTTTTCAGTACCAGTTTAAAAGATAATCTTGAAAATTGTGATGTTGCCTTTATCGCGGTTGGAACTCCTATGGGAGAAGATGGCTCTGCAGATCTCAAGTATGTCTTGCAAGTAGCCAAAGAAATTGGCGAACATATGTCAACCCCATTGATTGTGGTCGATAAATCAACTGTTCCGGTCGGCACAGCTGATAAGGTTAAAAAAACCATATCAGACGAATTGAAAAAAAGAAACGTGGAAATTGAATTCCACGTAGTTTCCAACCCAGAGTTTTTGAAGGAAGGAGATGCCATCAATGATTTCTTGAAACCGGACCGTGTAGTGGTTGGCTCTGATGATGAAAGAGCCACAAGTATTATGAGGAATTTGTATGCTCCTTTTTTTAGAAGTAGTATGGACCGCTTGATTACCATGGACGTGCGTTCAGCTGAAATGACAAAATATGTGGCCAATGCCATGCTGGCAACCAAAATCTCTTTTATGAACGAGATTTCAAATATTTGCGAATTGGTCGATGCCGATGTAAATAAGGTTCGTATTGGAATTGGCTCAGACAGTCGAATTGGATATAGCTTTATTTATCCTGGAAGTGGTTATGGAGGGTCTTGTTTTCCAAAAGATGTAAAAGCACTTAAAAGAACTGCAGAAGACCACGGATATACTCCAGAACTTATAAAGGCAGTGGAAGATGTCAATGATCGCCAAAAATTTGTCATTGCGAAAAAGGTAGTAGATAAATATGGGGAAGATCTCAAGGGAAAAACATTTGCAGTTTGGGGACTTGCGTTCAAACCAGGTACTGATGATATGCGAGAAGCACCTGCGATATACATAATCAAGGAGTTAACCAAAAGAGGGGCTGTAATCAACGCCTATGATCCAAAGGCCATAGAGGAAGCAAAACATTTTTACCTTAAAGATACTCCCAATATAAATTACTTCACCGCAAAATACGCTGCCTTGGAAGGAGCAGATGCAATGATATTGCTAACGGAATGGAAAGAGTTCAGGGCACCCGATTTTGGTGAATTACAAAAACTGTTAAAGTCACCAGTCATTTTTGACGGAAGAAACCAATATGAAGATGAAAAATTAAAGGCGTTGGGATTTGAATACTATCAAATTGGAAAAAAAGCTTAATTGATTCTTAAATGGCGTGCACCTAAGTCCGATTTACAAGTGTGCGCTGGACTTGAATATTTTTTAACCAGTACCATAGGGATTTGTTCCTCTACATGCTAGATGAGGTCGTGAAAAACGAAGGATGAAAAAAATTATCCAAAAGGTTTACAATCAATTGAACAATCAACTGGTCAAAAATATTCTTTTGGTCGGGGGTATCACTTTTGGTGTAAAAATATTAGGCTTTTTTAAGGAATTGATTATTGCCTATTTTATTGGGTTATCTGAGCTTATAGATACCTATTTGTTGGCATTTTTAATTCCAGGGTTTATAAGCACCATTTTTCTTGGACCATACAAATCGGTATTTATCCCAAACTTTTTAATTGCAAAAGAACAAGGTGAAGACATAAGCTTTTTTCTAGGAAAAACTTTATCAATAAGCTTTTACACAAGCTTAGTTCTTGTTTTGGTGACTTTTTTGGTGAGCGATGTTTTTGTGGAATTTTTATATCAGGGACACACATCAGAATACTACCAATTAATAAAAAATCAATTATATTTTTTATTACCATGTATTACAATTTGGGCAATCACCTCTGTTTTAAATGGCCTTTTAAACATTTACAAAGAGTTTTTTTGGTCCTCATTAAGTGGGATATTCACGCCAATTGCTACAATTTTCTTTTTACTATTTTTTAGGAATACTTTTGGAGAATTAGTACTAGCCATAGGCACATTTATAGGCTCATTTATTAATTTGATTTACCTTGTTATTTTATGTTATCGAAAAGATATTTTGAAATTGAGATTCAGATCTGGGAGAACAAGCAGCATATCTGAGATGATTAAACAGATACCTGTCAAAATAGCATCAGCATTAATCAATGGGTTGAATGAGCCAGTTGATAAATATTTTTCGGCACAATTAACCATAGGTAGTGTCTCAGCTTTAAATTATGCCAATAAATTACCCGCTTTTGCGATTGGAATATTTGCCATTGCAATAGGCAATGTGGTTCTCCCCCATTTTTCATCATTGGCGGTCAAAAGTCATTCATTGGCACTAAAAGGAATGAAAAAAATGTCTTCAATTGTATTCATAGCAGGGCTTATGATTGCACTAGCAATGTTCATTTCATCCGAATTTTTGATTTCACTACTGTTTGAAAGAAATGAATTCAAACCAGAAGACACTCAATTTGTTTTTCCTATCCAGCAAATGTTTGTACTTCAAATTCCATTTTATGCTGTCGGCATTATTTTTAATCGATTCTTAACCTCGATCAACAAAAATAATTTTCTGGTCATCAGTTCAATCATTAGTCTGGCTTTAAACATAGCTCTCAACACCGTTTTCATAGATTTAATGGGCGTATCAGGTTTGGCGCTGGCCACATCAATTGTTTCGCTCACTAATACGGTGGTAATATTTATTTATATTTCAAGATTAAAATCAAGTTTAAATGTTTAGTGTAATTACTCCAACATATAACAGAGCACATACCTTGGATAGAGTATTCGAGTCATTGTGCAACCAAACCAATAAATCATTTAATTGGATAATCGTCGATGATGCCAGTAATGATAATACGGAAGAAGTGGTAAAACGCTATATCAATCAGACCAATGATTTTAAGATTGAATATCATAAAAGGCCCGTGAACCAAGGAAAACCTGCCGCTCTTAATTACGGATTTGAATTTTGCTCTGAACCCATTACTATAATTGCAGACAGTGATGATTCCTTTGCTCCCAACACCATAAATGATCTTAAGGAAATTTGGAACCGAGTGGATCAAATGAAAAATGGCAAGAAAATAGCAACTGTTTGGACGCTTGTTGAAGATGAAAATCATAATGTTGTTGGCGAATATTTTCCCTATGATTTTTGGCAAACAAATCTTCATGACAGGTTGTTGAAAAAAAATATGCCAGTAAAAGGTGAAAAATGGCATAGTTGGCGAACAGAAGTTCTCAAGAAATACAATATGTACAGCAATGAAAATTGTCATATTGGGGAAAGTGCAACTTGGCACGCGATTAATTTAGATTTTGATTTTCTTCACTTAAACCTCATCCACCGAATGTATTTTTATTCAGAAGATGGATTAATTGTAAAGAAAAGATCAAAACTGAAATCAGCAATGACCAAGTATTTTACGGCCTACCACCAGCTAGACATTGTTAAACCATTAAATATCATTAAATATGGGTATTATAACAGGTTAGCTTTTAATTATTTTAAATCCAAAGTCTTTTTCAGATTTCAAAGAAACGACTTGGGGTTTTTAAAAAATTTGATATGCCTACTCATTTTTCTTTATCTTCTTCCGAAAATCCTTGTTTACCGTAGAAAATGAATAAAGCTTTAAAATATATTGCTCTCGGTTTTTCCATTTTAAATTTTCCCACAATTTCATTGTATTTATTTGGAGGTTCATTGGGCAGTCTATTTAGTGCCCTAAGTTTTTTATTGATAATCATATATGCAGTTTTTTCAAAATCAATATATCCTTCTATTTGGTATTTGTTAATATGGGCATCCTATTATATTATCTCTGGTTTTCAATTGGATAGTTATTATGATCCAAATGAATTTATCGCGCGTACGTTCAAATTTTTGATTATTGCTGTATTTGCTGGAGCTATTTTAAAACATACCTCTTTAAAAGAAATGTATTGGATTCTTCTTATTGGGGCATCAACAGTCATAATAAATGCCGTTTTCTTTCCTGATAATTATGGCAGGTATGGTGGAGTTTATATAGATCCAAATGCCGCTGGTTTTGTTTGTATTGCAGGTTATGCATTAACCTATGAACTTAATAAATCAAAGGATAAAATTCTCGGGCAATTTGTCTTTAGTCTTGCTGGCTTTTTAACCTTTTCAAGAACATTTATACTTATTTGGTTATTGGTCAATTTAATATCCCTAAAAATCAACTTAAAAAATGCCAGGATTTTTGTTTTAGGGGCAGTAGTAATAATCATCATGATAACTTTTTCAGAAGCATTACAACTTAATGCTGTCCGGTTTAAACAATTAGAATCCATCGTTACAAACGAAAAAGTTAATACTGGCGAATTAAACGAAGATTCCAGAACGGAAACTTGGGCTATGTTTTATGATTATATAATGGATAAACCTTTTATAGGAAACGGGCATGGGTCTTTTCAAGCAAATGGGGTTCATCGGATTGGCCCTCACAACACTTACTTATTTATTATTGGTGAAGCGGGTATCATAGCCTTTTCAATTTATTTGGCATTTCAATTTGTACTTCTCAAAAAAAGTATTCAGTATTTTAACAAACATCCATCTTTTATAATGCTCTTTATAGCGCAAGGTTTGTTTTTACTAACAAACCACAATTATTTCACATCTTATTATTTATTGTTTGTGGTTCTATGGTTTTATCAAAATATCAAAAAAGCAGAAAATGAAGATCGACTTTATAATTAGTGGACTCAATCCAGGTGGAGCTGAAAGGGTTATGGTTCTTTTGACAAATCATTTCTCAGAAATTGGCCATGATGTAAGATTAATTAGTCTTAATGAAGGTGATGCCTACACGGTTTCAAAAAGTGTCAATAGAGTAAAGTTGCATAAAGGGTCTATTAGAGCGGCCAGAATTAGAGGTTTGGTCAATCTATTTAAATTTTATAAAGAGAAAAAGAGCAGACCCGATGTAATTATCTCATTTATCACTTTGATGAATTTGGTTTCCATTATTGTTGCCAAGTTTTATAAAATCCCGATTATAGTCTCCGAACATAATAGCTTCCTAAGGTTTCAAAATCCAAAATGGCTTTGCGATTTTACAAGGACTTTTCTTTATCCCAGGGCAAATTATGTAACGGTTCTTACTTCCTTTGACTTACCCTATTATAATAGAAAAGGATGTAATACCGTAGTAATGCCAAACCCAGTTACGTTCAATCCAATTTCAAAATTACCAACTTCAAGAAATAAATACATACTTGCTGTTGGCAACTTAGATCGATATCATCATAAAGGATTTGACAATCTGATTCGTTTAATAGAACCCATTCTAAACAAGAATGTTGATTGGCAATTAAAAATAATTGGAGGGGGTGAAAATGGAAAAATATTTTTGAATGATCTGGTCGCAAAAGCAAGTCTATCTGACCGTATTCATTTTACGGGCCAGATAAATAACGTCAAAGAGCTAATGTCCGAATCAGAAATATTTATTTTACCCTCCAGGTTCGAAGGCTTGCCTATGGTTCTGCTTGAAGCTATGTCACAAGGAATGGCCTGCATTGCTTACGACTGTAAAACCGGCCCCGCTGAAATGATTGACAACAATTTCAACGGTTTATTGATTGAAGATCAAAATGAAGAAGAAATGAAAAAAGGTCTGAGCCGACTTATTGATTCTGAAACATTAAGAATTGAATTGGGAAAAAATGCTATCAAAAGTTTGCAAAAATACGACATTGATAATGTATCCAATCTTTGGACAAAGTTATTTAAGGAAAGTGCTAATATACCAAAGTAAGTGTGTCATCATTAATTTATTTTCTATTATGAAGTCAATCAATACTTTATTGTAAATAATAACTAGCAAACAAGACTACCTAAATTATTTAAAACAAGATGTATTGGCACGAGGCATTGATACAAAATCAATAAGGAAAAAACTAAAACGATACTTTTCCCCTAGTCCAACATGGAAATTTCAAAGAAGACTTAGAAAGGTTTAATATTACTTAAATTGCAAAAAAGACCCGATTTCAAGAATCTATATAATTTTCTTGAGAAAAAGATTTAGTAGTATTTCTCTAAGACTTGGTTTTTCTATACCCCCAAATGTATTTGGCCCAGGTTTGTGTAAATATAGGAGCGTCTGGCGGCTACCCTGAAGCACCTCAAATAGGCGATAATGTTTATATTGCACCTGGTGTTAAAATATATGGAGACATTACCCTTGGCAACAATATAGCAATAGTGGCAAATTCCTCGGTTAACAAATCATTTAACGAAGATGGGATATTATTAGCTGGTTCTCAGGCAAGAAAAATAAAAGAGATTAACATTTACAGAATAATTAAACATATTCGATAATGGTACTTTCCTTTCAAAAATTTAGGGTGCAATTTATCAAATGTCCTTTTTTCAAAAGATTTCACTTACATTCATCAAGATTAAACTTTCCAACAATTAGGTTATTAAAAAACAAAAAAAGCCAATTGCTTTACTAGTTTGAAATTATCAAGAATAAAACAACACATTATTGAGTTGTTCGTAGGTTTTTATTTTTGCCCGTATTAATCATACTTTAAAACAGGTAAATAGTTTCTTTTAAAATAGCTTCTACTTTTTCATTGATACAGCACTTATTTACCTTACACACGAGTTATCTATTACACTTTCCACTATTTCCGTTTGCTTATCTCAATATATTTCAAACAAGAAAATTCACGAGTTCAATAGACATCCTATTCTTTATCCATCTGAATTCAAACAATCATCTCTAAAAAATTGAAAAATTTATGGAATGTTAAAAAAATAGGCAGTTCATCGAATAAAAAGTCTACCAACATCCACAATTCAATCCTCACCGTAAGTATCCCCATTAAAAAAGATGTATTTCATCGAAAAAAAATAGTGTTTTACCGATTTTATGAAGAAGAGTAGTATTTTAGTTTTCCAAATCAATTTAATTATTAACCTCTTGACCACTTGTTTAATGGCGCCCCACAAAACCATTCTACACAAGCTTATGTTCTTATTATTTTCAATTCTTATCCTATCATGTAGCAAGGACAGCGATTTGTTTTCCGATACTATAGAAGAGCAAATAGTTAATAAAGAAAATAACACTGGAATAAGTTCAAATGGATTTCAACCTGTAGATGATGAGTATACCATCAATGCAACAAACACTGCCTTTCTTTTAGAAGTATTGAATAACGACAGTATTCCCGAAAACGTAGTGGTCGATATTGTAGGGACCACTGTACCGCAAGATGGCGAATTAACGGTCAACGAAGATAATGTGCTATCCTACACACCAACTATAGATGACAACAAAGGAAGCGGAGATGTAGTTACCGATTCGTTTACCTATACGGTTGAAATTACCAATGGAGACCTAACACAAAAAAAACAAGCCTCTGTTACTGTTAAAACACAATATTCTGATTCGGACAAGGACATGGGTGCGTTAAAAGCATTTCCTACTGCATCCGGGCCTGGTTCCATTGCTACTGGTGGCAGAGGTAAAGTTCTGGCAATAGTTAACACTCTAGATCCCTATGCCGCCTTGACATACTACTCTGGCAATGGTGGTAATGATGAGTATTACACAGGAGGTTTCATTTCTGCCCTTAAAGAGGAAAATGTAGGTTATATCGTATTTGATGTATCGGGAGATTTACATATGGGTATTGCTCAAGGATGGTATGCTGGTTTTCAAGGAGTTAACAACAAAACCGTTTTTGGGCAATCAGCACCAGAAGGTGGAATTACGCTAACCGAAAGAAGTATAAGATTCGACGGAAGGTTTGGAGATAATCAAAATTTGATCTTCAGATATTTAAGAAGTAGGCCGATTTACGATCAAAATGGTGTTGTTTCTACGGATGATGATGCGTTTACATGGGGCTTTATGTTTTATGGTGGTCAAGATATTATTGTGGACCACTGCTCAGTTTCCTTTGCTCAAGATAAGGGAATAGGTGCTTACATAGATGAAAGTCATGTGACAAATGGAAGTGGTTTAAAAAACTTGACTTTTCAACATAATTTCATCCAAGATTCAAATACTGGAGGATATGTGGAAATCAATCCCAATAGAAGTGGAGATCCAGAAGAATATGTCGATGCGGTAAGTTGGCACAATAACATTTTTTCTTCAGTTAACAGAACACCAAACCTTGCATTCAATGGAAGGGCTGAAAAAATTAATAACATAATTCATAATACTCCGTCGAAAAACACCTCGGTTTATCATTCACTAGTTTTAAATGTAGAAGGCAATTACTATCAAAAGCAAAGCACCACTCCCGATAAAGTTAGGGTTGATGTAGATGATGCTACCTCTGGAAATCCATCCATATATACCGACTCAAACGTCTTTAACGGCACGGTTGGAGGAATTAATGTAAATTTAAATGGTAATAGTGGTGAGAATAATTCTATAATGTGGTCAACTCTTGACGCCACAATAACAGCTCCTTCATCCTACTTTACACAGACCAGACATAGTCTTGGATTTCCAAACCCGGTGACCGTGCTATCTCCATTCGAAGCATTTGACAAATTAGTTTCAAATGGAGATATTGGTGCTTACAAATACTTAGATGACAATGGTTACGTTCAAACCTACCGCGATTCCTTTGATTCTAGCCAGTTGGAAATTGTAAAAAATAACTCTGACTATGAACCAAAAAATGCATCTAACTGGGTACTTCCTGTTATTCCGCACAATACAAGGCCCAACTCCTATGACACGGACAACGATGGTATGGCCGATGCATGGGAAATTCGTACATTTGGTGATTTAAGTCAAAGTTACAGGGGTGATTTTGATGGCGATGGATACACCAATATAGAAGAATTTATGGCCCAAGTAGATTTCAATTAATTTTTATCCATAAAACTTGTCAATTTCAATAGGTCAATTGAATTAAACTTATTTTTTAGAGCATGCAATTTGTTACATGTTCTTTTCGTTTAAATTACTAAATGTGTTTAGCTTTTTAGTTAAAAATTAACACTGACGAAATCTATAAATCTCACATAGAGAGATATAAGTTTTGGTTTTTATCAAAAAAAAGTAATTAAAATGAACCTCAAAAGTTTAACCGGCACCTTAAAAAACTATTACCACAGATTCACCAAATCCAATATTGAATACGCCAGACATCTTGGAGTGGAAGTTGGTGAAAATTGTAGAATTATATCTTCACCTAAATTTGGTTCGGAACCTTGGTTGATAAAAATTGGCAATAAGGTTACCATAACTTCAGGTGTACGTATTATAACGCATGATGGCGCAACTTGGCTCGTAGAAGATGAAAAAGGCAGAAGGGAGTTTTTTGCAAGAGTTGAAATTGGTAATAATGTTTTTGTTGGCCTGAATTCAATTATAATGCCTGGAGTAAAAATTGAAAACAATTGTATTGTTGCTGCAGGAAGTGTTGTCACCAAGTCGGTTCCCTCTGGCTACATAGTTGGGGGAAATCCTGCAAGGATTATTGCCAAAACTGACGATTACAAAGACAAAGTTTTAAAAACTTACATTTCCAAATCCGAAATGGATTATTCAAAACCTTTTAAAGAACGTATTTTAAATGTTGTTTCTGAAGAGTTCAAACCTTTTCTTAAAAAAAAGGATATCTAATAAATTACCCTACAAAATAACCCGCTTATAATCAACCTTTCTATTACTGTGATAGACTCAAAAAAGAAATACAAAGCATATCTACAAGCAGACAAATCTGCACTAAACATTCATGGCTCAGGATTTTTGCTGTTCATTCGCGAACTTATAGCCCCAAATTATATTTGGAAGTTTCAGAGAAGGCTAAGAAAACTGGAATATTATAAAAATTGTAAAAAAGGTTTAATCAATAAACTCTACTATTATTGGTTAAAGAGCAAACATCGAAAACTGGCCTTAAAACTCTCATTTTCTATCCCGGAAAACGTTTTTGGTCCTGGGCTCTCGATTGCCCATTATGGTACCATCGTAGTAAATTCAAAAGCACGGGTGGGTAAAAATTGCCGCATACACGTATGTGTCAATATTGGAGCATCTGGTGGAACTGAAAAAGCACCAGTTATGGGCGATAATGTTTATATTGGGCCCGGTGCCAAAATTTATGGAGACATAACCCTTGGAAACAACATTGCCATAGCTACCAATTCAAGTGTTAACAAGTCTATTCTAGAAGACAATATCCTTATAGCCGGTTCCCCTGCAAAAAAAATAAAAACCATCGATGTCAGCGGTATTATTCCCAATATGAAAAGTGGAAATTATCAATAATAAACATAGTTCCTCCAGAACAAATATTTCATTCTTTACTCCGTTTAATTGTTAGGTTATTCAAAAAACAACTTAAAATCCAAACTTGGTTAGATGTGAACTGGCTAAATTTGAATCATATTATTTTTTCATATGCATAAAAAATATAAGGTCTTTTTTGTGATTCCCTCACTCCGGGCTGGTGGAGCAGAAAGGGTAATGTCCTTTGTTGCTCAAAACCTTGATCAAGAATTATTTGAGACAACCTTGGTAGTTATTGGAAGTAAAAATGATTACGCCTACTCTATTGACAATATCAATCTCGTTTTTTTGGAAAAGAGTAGAGTTTTACACTCTTTTCCACCCATATTTTCACTCTTGCGAAAACAAAAACCTGATATTGTTATCAGTGCCATTGGTCATGTTAATGCAATCATGGCATTTGAATCCATTTTTTTTAAAAAAGTCATTTTTATTGGTAGGGAAGTCAATGTCATCAGTGTTCTTTCAAAGATCCAATCTTCCAAAAAATGGTTTTCATTCATAGACTTTACCAAATATTCCTATAAACTATTGGACATTATACTTTGTCAATCCAAAGATATGGCCAATGATATGCAGATGAACTTTGATGTACCATCCCAAAAAATAAGGATAATAAATAACCCGATATCCAAATCATTTGCGCCAAAAGAACATTTACCCAACAACACTGTTCCAAAATTTATAACCGTTGGAAGTTTGGTTGAAAGAAAGGGCCACCTTAGAATTTTAAAAGCACTTTTAAAGTACAATGGGCCTTTTGAATATACCATGTTGGGAGATGGAAATAAGGCCGAGGAGATTTTAAATTTCGCTAAAGAAAATAAAATTGAGGAGTATGTAAAACATATCCCATTCACTAAAAATGTTTCGGATTACCTTAAAGAGGCCGATGTATTCTTGCAAGGCTCTTATGTTGAGGGGTTTCCGAATGCATTGCTTGAAAGCTGTGCTACAGGTACGCCGGCAATTGTATACAAAGCTTTGGGTGGAATTGATGAGATTATTGAGGATGGTCTAAATGGGTATATAGTTGAGAACGAAATTGAGTTCATTGAAAAGCTAAATTTGATTTTGAAACAAAAATTGGAACCTACAGTTGTCAGTTCATCCGTATTGGAAAAATTCAATAGTCCCAAAATTTTGAAGAAATATGAAAACCTGTTTTTGGAACTATTACAAAAATAAAATATGAAAGTTTTACAACTAATCAATTCGTTGGGCGCCGGGGGGGCAGAAAAACTACTGGTTGATGCTGCCATAACCTATTCAAAATTGGGTGTGGATGTAGATATCTTGCTCCTTAAAAATGTAGATTCCCCATTTATTTCTAAGTTAAATGATTATCCCAATATCAATGTCTTTTGGTTGAGCACCACTACCAGCGTGTACAATCCACTCCACATTGTAAAACTCCGGAAACACTTTTCTAAATACGACATTGTGCATGTCCACTTATTCCCTTGTCTATACTGGGCCAGCGTAGCCTCCATGATAGGTAAAAAGCCTAAAATGATCTATACTGAGCACAATACGACCAATCGAAGAAGATCCTCCAAACTTTTTAAGTTTTTGGACAAAATCATATACAAAAGGTACGATGAGATTGTGAGTATATCCGATTCTGTGGATGAAAATCTCAAAAAACACTTGGGAAGCTCTTTCAACAATATTACCAAAATATACAATGGCATAGACCTTCAAGAAATTACCGAAGCTAAACCCTACCAAAAGGAGGAGTTGGAACTACTGGATAACAATGTTGCACTAATGCAGGTTTCCAGCTTTACCGCACAAAAAAACCAGAATTTCTTAATAAGGTCATTAAAAGAACTGCCCGACAACTATGTTTTATTATTGGTCGGTGAAGGGGCTTTAAGAAAGGAGTCTGAGGAACTGGCCAAGACCGTTGGAGTAGAAAACAGGGTTCATTTTATGGGGGTAAGAAAAGATGTTCCAAGGTTATTGAAAAGTGTTGATATCGTAATCCTCTCCTCGCATTTTGAGGGGCTTTCCTTATCTAGTGTAGAGGGTTTGGCATCAGGACAACCTTTTATGGCTTCTGATGTTCCCGGCTTAACCGAAGTGGTAAAAGGTGCGGGAGTCTTATTTGAAGATGACAATGAAGATAGTCTCATCCCTGCAATTAAAAAATTAGCAGAAGATGCGAAATACCGTAATGATGTAGCTTCAAAATGTCAGGAAAGAGCAAAGACATATGATATTTTAACTATGTGTAGACAATATCAGGTGTTATATCAAAAAAATAATTGAATTACAGTTAAAACTATAACCTTTCAGGTGTCAACCAATTAGAAATACTTGGAATTAAAAACAATAGATGAATAAGAATGTATTGATCATAGCCTCTATGGCAAATTCATTGCCCCATTTTAGAGGTGATTTCATAGCCGAACTTATTAAGCAGGGATATACTGTATTTGCTGCGGCCCCTGAAATGACCTCAAAAAATATCGATGAATTAACTCAATTAGGGGCCACTCCAATTACTTTGGATTTGGATAGAACAGGACTTAATCCAGTAAAGGATTTTAAATCGGTTCTGCAAATCAAAAATCTTATTACAAAACATCATATAGATTTGGTTTTTCCCTATACCATTAAACCAGTTGTATATGGGTCCATTGCAGCTAACATGTGCAATAAACCGACTATTTCGTTAATTACAGGACTGGGATTTACTTTTAGTGGAGCATCAACAAAGGCGAATATGCTTCAACAAATAACCAAAAGATTATATCGATACGCATTAAGAAAAAATAAGTTGGTCATTTTTCAAAATGAGGATGATAGACAGCTATTTTTTGAAAAGCGTATTCTTTCAAAGAAACAAAAAACTGACATTGTAAATGGGTCAGGAGTAAATTTGGACCGATATCCATTCCGTGAGATCAATGTAAACTCACAAGAGGTGAAGTTCGTTATAGTCGCACGATTAATCAAGGAAAAGGGCATTCAATTGTTCATGGATACCGCGAAAGCATTAAAGAAGCAATTTCCCTTGTCAGAATTCCATATTATTGGCGGAGTGGGCAATTCTCCTTCAAGTGTTAAAATCGAAGCTTTAAACACCCTGCATGACTCTGGTGTTATTGTTTTTCATGGACGTAAAGACAATGTTCCTGAATTTTTAAAAGATATGCATGTATTTGTATTGCCTACCTTTTATAGGGAGGGTATACCAAGATCGATTTTAGAGGCTCTTTCCATTGGAATGCCTATTATTACGACTGATACTCCTGGTTGTAAAGAAACTATTGTTGAGAATGAAAATGGCTTTTTAATAGCCCCAAATAGTCTGGATCCATTAATCCAAGCATGCAAGTTTTTTATTGAAAACCCAAGTAAAATAAATCAAATGGGTAAACGAAGTAGACTATTGGCTGAGGAAAAATTTGATGTGAATATAATTAACAAGCATTTGGTAGATAACATAGAAACAGTCTTGGACCATTAAAAAAGGGGGCTCCTTCCCCCCTATCTCAAATTACCTTTCTAAAATCAATCGTAATTAATAAAAGGCTTGCTATTGCGTAGCCTTTTCAGCTTCCCATTGTTTTTGTCGGTAAATATTGAACCAGTCCAGAAATTCGTCCTGATCCACCGCAACTTCCGATTTTGAAAATATTTTCTGTATGGTCCAGTACAGGATTTTTGCATCAAACGTAAAACTCAAGTTTTCCACATATTGGACATCTAGGGCAAAGCGGTCTTCCCATACTAGACTATTGCGCCCTTTTACTTGGGCAAGCCCGGTAATACCTGGTCTTACAGAGTGCCTTTTACGTTCGGTTTCGTTGTAATATGGAAGATAAAGGACCACAAGGGGCCTGGGACCTATCAAACTCATGTCTCCTTTAATGACATTGAGCAATTGTGGAATTTCATCCAAGGAATAACGTCGAACTAACATCCCTAGCTTTGTGATGCGCTCCCTATTGGATAGTAAATTCCCATTTGCATCCTTTTTATTGTTCATGGACTTGAACTTAATGATCTTAAAGATTTTTTCATCCTTTCCGGGACGTTCTTGAAAGAAAAAAGGAGTGCCTTTAAAATCAATCCAAAGAATTATCGTCACTAAAATAAAAATGGGTGACAATAACAAAAAACCAATTACTGAAGCTGTAAAATCGAAGAGGCGTTTAAAGTAATTCTTGTACAGATTTTTGGGCATGGGATAATAGATTTAGCAATAAATTGTGGTGTTTGACAAAACAAAAAAATAGAAATAATTTAGGTGCTGCCAGTTTACACGATAAGTTACCCATTTTATAAGATATACAACACCTGATTGGGCAATCACCCACTTTTTCAAATAAATAAAGACTGGTTGATAAAAAAATAAATCATTGTTTTACTATAAGTTACGATATCTAATTTCAGTGAGATCCTAATCACATATCATTTTTCAAATAATCTGCACCCATGAATCGTTTCTGCTTTAAAAATCTCGTGATCTTGTGAAAGAAAAGAGGAAATTGTCGTGCATCCGATAAAGGAGCTGTACATCGAATATGAAATTATAGTACTGAAGATTTTAAAATAATATCTCTAATTTTAAGCTCTTTAGTTTCTTCATGTCACATAGAATCTATTACCCATTTAAATAAAACATTAACCGAAATATCAATTTAAAATGAAAGAAGAGTATTTGAAACATGTACAATCTGTTGATGATTTAATCAAGTCTTTTTATGCTTGTTTAGGTGGTGAACCCGGTGAACCAAGAGATTGGGATTTCTTTAGGTTTCTATTTCACCCCCAGGCCAATAAAATCGGTTATGAAAAAGATATAAATGGTAGTTTAAGGCCTCAATTTATATCTCCTAATGAATATGTTGAGAGAACGGGGCATTGGTTGCAAACAACTCGTAAAACAGCATTCTATGAAAGAGAAATGGGTAGGATTGAAGAAACTTATGGAAATATTTCCCACGTTTTAAGTACTTGCGAGGCTTTTCACAGCAAAGAAGATATGGCTAACAATAAGCCTTATAAGCAAGATGTAAAAAGTATCCAATTGGCTTTTTACAAGGATAGATGGTGGATTATCAATATGATGTGGCATGGTATTTCGCCAGAATTTTCTCTGCCAGAAAGGTATTTGAGATATCAGTAATATCAATGTGGTAGTCCAATTCTAGATTACTTCTTTTCATCATCATACCATTCGCCTTAATGTATATTACATTTTATGAGGGTTCTCCTAAAATCAGTTTTTAAGATTTTTAAAACCAAAACTTTGAAAGTTTTAATAAGAGAGACATAACTAAAATGATTGCTTGATAATGTATATAAAGTTGTTTAAAAGAATTCTGGACTTTTCAATATCACTTGTCGCGTTGATTTTATTTTCTCCGTTGATTATTACATTGATCGTTCTATTGTTGTTTGCTAACAAAGGTGAACCTTTTTACTTTCAGAAAAGGCCAGGGAAGAATTCAGAAATATTCACTATCATAAAGTTCAAGACGATGAAAGATCCCAAAAACAATGAAAGTGAATTAATGAATCAAGAACAGCGCATTACCAAAGTTGGTGCTATTATTAGAAAAACATCTTTGGATGAACTATTGCAATTGGTCAATGTTTTGAAAGGCGATATGTCGCTCATCGGTCCCCGCCCCCTATTAATTGAATATCTTCCATTGTATAACAAAGAGCAAGCAAGAAGACATTTGGTCAAACCAGGTATCACTGGATGGGCGCAGGTGAATGGTCGCACTGCCTTATCATGGAATGAAAGATTTGCCCATGATGTTTGGTATGTTGATCATTTAAGTTTCAAAAATGATATAAAAATCTTGTGGAAAACAGTTCAAAAAGTATTTAATAGGGAGGCCATGTCCTCCATTGAAAGTGCTTCGTTTGCACTTTGGGAAGGAAATAAGGAATAATTCGATTATTTTTTATTCCTCAAAATATTTCCAAATGGAGATTTTTTGACGCCACCCCAGTTCTTTTTGAATTTTGGAATTGTCACCTACCATATTCCAGACTTCATTGTTCCGATAGGGTAAGGCTCCAAATTGTATTTTCGATGTGCTCTTCATCTTTGTTTTGGCCTTTTCGGCCAACTCACGGATGGAAATGCCCTCACCTGAACAAACATTATAAACTTGATTGGTACTTGTAGTGAGTCCAGCCAACAATAAAGCCTCTATAACATCGCTCAAATAAAGATAATCCCGAACTTGCTCACCCAAAGTCATGGGGAAATCTTCATTGCGGTTTAGCTTTTCTTTTAATTGCGAAGGAAAAAAGTTAGTGGGCATATTCGACCCTAAAAAATTGAACATACGAAGTATCGTATATTTTTTTTCCTTTATTTCTGAAAAAGTTTTTAAAGCCATTTCTCCACAATACTTGGACAATGAGTAGGGTGATGCAGGAACAAAATCACCTATTTCTTTAAATGGAGGGGTTATATCCTTACCCCCATAAACTTCACTGGTACTCGTATAAATGAAATTTTTATAAGGAATATCCTCTAATACGTTCAATAGATTAGTTGTCCCCGTAAAATTTACGTCCATTAACTGTTGAACAATGGAAAAATCTCTAGATCGGTTCAAATTTGCGGCCAGATGATATACCAATGTCGGTTTGATTTCTTTGACTATATCGGAAAGGGTTGAAGAATCCAAGAGATTTACTTGATGAAAAGTAATTTTCGGATTTTTTTCTTCAGTATGTTCCAAATCGATGGAATGCACATCATCACAGCCATATTTGATTAATTGGGATATCAAATTGCTTCCCAAATATCCAACTCCACCAGTTACTAGTATCCTATCTCCTTTAAAGTTTCTCAAAGGGTCCACGCCTGCTTTTTATTTATTGCATCCTGAATGTACTGGGTAATATCCTCTTCGGTATTGACCGCACCTCTTTCATAAAAGTCTTTATACCACACAATGGTTTTCCGAATGGTTTCGGACCTATCCCATACCGGTGTCCACTTTAGTAGTTTATTGGATTTGGAACAATCCAACATCAAAAGGTTAGCCTCGTGGTGATCTTTTTTATTTGTACTTACTACATATTTAATTTTTGACCAAAACGACTTGGCCTCCTCCGTAATTTCTTGAACCGATAGATTACTCGAAAGATCGGGACCAAAATTCCAACCATCGGCAAATTCTTTCTCTCCACTGAGTAACTTCCATCCTAACATGAGATAACCGGAAAGGGGATCCAATACATGTTGCCATGGTCTTGTTGCCAAAGGATTTCGTATTTCGGTCTCTCCTTCGATAGCGGCCGCTTTAATAAGATCGGGTATCAATCTATCTTGAGACCAATCTCCCCCACCTATAACATTACCGGCTCTGCCACTTGCCAATAAAGTTTGCGAAGTACTTCCATTAAAAAAAGACTTTCGATAAGACTGTGTCAACAATTCAGCACATCCTTTGGATGAACTATATGGATCATGACCGCCCATGGGGTCATTTTCTCTATACCCCCAAATCCATTCCTTATTTTCATAGCACTTGTCGCTGGTTACGTTGACAATGGCTTTTACCGATTCTGTTTGTCTAGACACCTCAAACACATTCAATGTACCAATTACATTGGTCTGATACGTTTCTATTGGGTTATCGTAGGAATATTTGACAAGGGACTGGGCCGCCAGATGAAAAACAATCTCAGGTTGGAACTCCTCAAAGACCGATTTCAGCGTATCATAATCTAAAATATTACCCTCTATCGACTTGTAGTTCGTTTGTAAAAGTGTTTTATGGTTTGTCGGGGTGTTCGGGGGTAAGGCATATCCTACCACTTCCGCACCCATTTGAGCAAGCCATGCCACTAACCAAGATCCTTTAAAACCGCTATCACCGGTTACCAGGCACCTTCTCCCCTTATAGACTCCGCCGAACAATCTAGTTATTTCCATATTTTCCAATCAGCTTTGCCTTGCTCCCACATTTCATTAAGTACTTTATTGTCCCGTAGAGTATCCATTGGTTTCCAGAATCCATAATGCTTATAGGAAAATAATTCGCCGTCTTTGGCCATATTTTCTAGTGGATCCCTCTCAAATATGGTTGAATCACCATCATTTAAATATTCAAATACCTTTGGCTCACATACGAAAAAACCTCCATTGATCCACGATCCATCACCTTTTGGCTTTTCTTGGAAAGAGGCAATCTGCTCATCACCAATAAATTTTAGGGAACCAAACCTACCTTCCGGCTGTACGGCTGTCATGGTAATTGCTTTCCCGTGTTTCTCATGGCTATGAACCAATTGGGCTATATCCACATTGCCCACTCCATCCCCATAAGTTAGCATAAACCTTTCGTCACCTATAAGATTTTCTATTCTTTTTAGTCTGCCTCCGGTCATAGTATGCAATCCAGTATCCACGAGGGTAACCTTCCATGGTTCTGCTTCATTATTGATAATCTCAGTACTATTGTTCTGAATATCAATCTTAACGTCACATTGATGTAGAAAATAATTTGAAAAATATTCTTTGATGACGTACCCTTTATATCCTAATAAAATAATGAAATCATTATATCCATAAGTCGAATAAATCTTCATAATATGCCATAGAATCGGTTTATTTCCTATGGGCACCATTGGTTTGGGTATATTTTGGGTTTCTTCGCTGAGTCTTGTGCCAAAACCTCCTGCCAATAAAACAACTTTCATAATATATTGAGTTTATACCAAAGATAAACGCATTAATTAACAAAATATGCGAATCAAGAATTGAAAATTTTTGTGAAGTTGTTTTCAATTCGAAAAAAATTATTAATTCGATATTATATAAAAAATTGATATTCAGAGCCTCAAGTTATTTTTCAGTGCCCGCATAAAAGAACAAAGTTGAGATTTGGAAGTGAAAATTTATTGATTTGTTTACAAAAAAGAAAAGACCTCATATTGGTAAAAATCAGCATCTCAACGACGACGATGAGATTAAAGTAAATCAAACCCATGGAATAATGGTTTACCCGATTCTAAATAAATAGTATAGAAGATATCTTAAATCTCTTTTGCAAGACAAACCATTGTATCAATACAAATTCCGGTTTAAGTAATAATTGCTTTTTATTGAGTTTTTAATAAATACTTTCACTTAATCCTAAAAACTTAGCTTTGAACTAAATTTTAATAATTCCATTACTTTTCTCTTTAATTTGGCATTTTAAAATACAATAACTTTAGCGAAAGTTGAAAAAAATAAAGTTAACCGGATGGCGTTACCACTTAATTGTTAAACGACATGTTTGATGTGCCAACAATACATAGAAATGTCAACTCGCAAAACGTTAACTGAAATACGAATCTAAAAAATGTAATTTACGATGTACACCGTTATGATTCTTGGTGGAGCTAAAGGAGTTGGGCTGGAAATTTTAAAATCATGCCATGAAAAAGGTTATCAAGTTGCGTTTTGTGGTCGGAATAGGGAGCAGGGTCAAAAAATAATAGATGAATTAAATGGGAGTAAAAATCTTTATTACCACACTCTGGATTTAACCAACATCAATGGGCTTGAGAGTTACTATAAAGAAACCATAAAAAGGTTCACCAAAATTGATGCACTTATTTTGTACGCCGGCATATCCCCTATTGCCACAATATTGGACACCACTGAAGAACATTTCGATGATGTATTCAATGTTAATCTTAAAGCCCCCTATTTTTTACTGAAACATGTATTAAAGCACATGAAAGAAAACCACTCTGGATCTATTGTTTTCTTTGGTTCTCCCCATATGGATTATGGACACGAAGATAGAGCTGCATATGCTCTTACAAAGTCAAGTCTCTATACCCTTTCGAACCATATCGCCCACCATTACGCTAAATTCAAAATACGGTCCAATTATGTGGTCATGGGATGGACAAATACAGAAGGAGAACTTAATTTAAGGGCCAAAGAAGGAACGGATGAAGCAAAATTAATGAACATGGCTTCTAAAATTGTTCCCATGGGCCGCATGTTAGATCCTACCGAACCGGTTGCAGCTGTCATGCATCTCATTTCCGAAGATTCTGCCATGACAACGGGATCAATAATTAGAATCACAGGAGGACACTTTATTTAATGAACATGGATCATACATTGATATTCTATAACGACTCCAAACTCCTTGAGGGACCAGTATATGATACCACAAACAACTTCCTTTATTTTGTCTCTATTCTGGATGGAATGGTCTATTGCTTAGACATTGCTACCAAAGAAATAATAAGTGTTAAATTGGACTCACCCGTAGGGTGTGTCTTTATACGCGACAAAAAAAAAGTGTTAGCTGCCTCTAAAAATGGGTTTTACGAGATTGATTTCAGAACCCGTACAAGCCATTTTGCTTTTCAATTGAAGATTTCAGATTTAGTTCGCTACAATGATGGAACCAAAGATCCCAAAGGTAGGTATATCGTAGGCACAATGGGGTATCCTGAGATACAGGACCATGTGGGCAAGGTATTTTCGTACTTTAAAGGAAATTATAAAGTTATCATTGAAAATACTACTATCTCTAATGGATTGGTCTTTTCTAAAGATGGTACAACCCTATACTTTATCGATACCCCAACTAAAAAAGTGGCCAAATATAATTATGACACGGCAGATGGAAATGCCACTTTTGATTCTTATATCATACAATTCAATGGAAATGGTAGTCCCGATGGTATGTGCATGGATCAAGATGGCATGTTGTGGATTGCGGAATGGGGCGGTGGCCAAGTTTCAAAATGGAATCCAAATAATGGAGAAATGATCAGCCGAATAAAACTACCCTGTCCAAATGTGAGTTCTTGTTGTTTGGATGATTTGGGCAACCTTTTTGTGACTACTGCAAAATCGGATAGCCCAGATGATATTTTTGGCGGAGGTCTTTTTTACGTTAATTTGAACAAGAAAATATAAAAATGAAAGAAGTTGAAATCAGTGTAATAGTCCCTATTCACAATATTGAACCTTATTTGCCTCAGTGTATCGATAGCTTGTTGGCGCAATCCTTTACCGATTTTGAGTTAATATTAGTTGACAATGGTAGTCCGGACAATTGCCCCGAAATATGTGATAGGTATGCTTCCATCGATAATAGGATCGTAGTAATACATAAAGAAAACCACGGTTTACTGAGTGCTAGAAAAGCTGGTTTAGAAAAGGCAAAAGGTAAATATGTTGCCTATGTAGATGGGGATGATTGGGTGGACATTTTTTATTTGGATACGCTTTATAAAATGGCGGTAGCCAACAATTCAGATTTGGTCGTAACTGGGCATTTTAGAGAATTTGATGGTAAAATAGAAACCATAAAGCCGGTAATTACTGGAAATTATAACGCATCCGAAATTGAATCTTCAATTTTACCCAATGCCATTTGCAATGAGCGGTTTTGTGAGCACAATATATCCACTTACGTTTGGAATAAACTTTTCAAAAGAGAATTATTGATTCAATATGTATTGGATATTCCAAATGACATCATAATGGGTGAAGATGCCGCCATCACCTATACCTATCTAACTTTATGTAAACACATTACCATTTGTGACATCCCTGTATACTATTATCGTCAAAGACCGGATTCAATTGTGAAATCCATCGAAGACCCAGAGATGGAATACAAACGATTAAGCCTTCTGCTGGTATTTTTAAGGAAAAAACTCAGCCCTTATTTGAGTGAAGAAAGTTTAAGACGCCAACTGACTTCTTATCTCTACTCCCTTATTTTGGTTCGCTCGGGAGGTTTAATTTCAAATAAAGTAGTCAATAATACTATTTTTAACCCCTTTTTAAATACTTCAAAAAATTCAAGAATTGTTGTTTATAGCTCTGGTTCTTTTGGGCAGCACATATTGAGTACAAACGCCAAGCTTAAATATTTTCAAATTGTCCGTTGGATAGACGTCGATTATCACGATATGACCATCGATGGAAATTCGGTACAACCAATAGGCGCAATTGACAATAATGAGTTTGATTATTTGATTATTGCTACAACTAACCCTAGCAATTACGAACAAATAAAATCAAACTTGGAACTTGTTGGGATAGATACCCATAAGATCGTACAAATAGGTCATGATGAAAACGAAATAATCAACCTATTAAAAAGCTTGGGCTTTAACAGTGATTTTTCACGAAATTTAAAATATTCTTCAAAGAGAACCGAAATTATGTAAATGCATATTATGGCCAAAAAACTTATTATATTGGGCGGTAACCCAGAAACAGGTGTTCTGGTGGACATCGCCGTATCCATGGGAATCCACACTATTGTTGTTGACCCAAACCCTAATGCCCCAGCAAAGAAAAATGCTACAGAATCTTTTGATATAGATGGCTTTGATGTTGATGCTATTGTCAATCTTGCCAAAAAAGAAAAAGTAGATGGCGTCTTGGTCGGAGTCGCCGATATATTGGTGAAACCCTACAGGGAAATTTGTAATAAATTAGGATTTCCTTGCTATGCGACCGAAAAAGCCGTAGAAGCTTTTTGCAGTAAAGATGGTTATAAAAAATATTGTGCGGAACACGGCGTCCAAGATATCCCGGGGATTTATTTAACCAAAAACGACAGTATAAGAAAACCAAAAGGTCTTGAGCTTCCCTTAATGGTAAAACCTGTTGATAGCGGAGGGGGTGTCGGCATGAAAATATGTCGGGATGAGGAGGATTACAATAGTACTGTGGAAAAAGCATTGAAATTCTCTAAAAAAGGAGTAGTTCTCGTCGAAAAATATATGGACGATAATTGTGATGATATGTCTGCCTACTATACCTTTAAAGATGGCATACCATATCTTTCAGCAACATTTGATAGGACTTTGACCAGAATACAAGGTGACTCTAGCCCTATAGCTCTAGGCACCGTATATCCTTCGAAATACACCAAATCCTTCATTGATAAGGTTCATCCCAAATTATCAGAATTGTTTAAAAGTACCAATGTGCAAACAGGGGTTATAAATGTACAGTTCTTTGTAGAGAACAATGAGTTTTACAGTTATGACCCAGGGTTTAGGTTACAGGGGGAAGCTCCTCACATTCACCTTGAACACATAAATGGATTTGACCACAGGAAAATGCTGATAAACTATGCATTAACAGGAGTGTTCGGAGAAGATGATTTTGCCGAAAAAAATGATTACATGATGAGAGGCAAGTCCGCTTGTTCTGTTTGGATACTACTAAAAGCAGGGAAAATTGATTCTATAGAAGGGTTGGATGAGGTAAAATCCCATGAGAATGTAAATTTTGTTGTTGAACGATTTAAGATCGGTGACACGGTCAAAGATGAGTGGATTGGTACAGAAAGACAGGTCCTATACAGAATTTATACCGATGCAGATTCTATTTACGACATAAATCAAACCATTGAAGATATTAAAAACACCTTAAAAATTACCGATTCCAATGGTGATGATATGGTCATTGAATGGCTAAAGCCGTGGAACACTAAAGATTATATTTTTTAGACGACCCGTTTTAATTTAAATAGACCTATTTATTCATATAAATTAAAAAATGGAACAAAATATTTTAGAAAAGTTTAGTTTAAAGGGCAAAAAGGCCATTGTTACCGGAGGAGCTGGTGACTTAGGAAAAGCCATGGTCGAAGCAATATCCCAAGCAGGGGCTCAAACCGTTGTAATCGATCTTGATGATAGGTTATTTGGTATTTGCGAAGATTTTAAAAATAGTGGTTTAAATGTAAGTCCAATCAAAGCCGATGTAAGTAAGGTATCGGAAATCAAAAGATCCTATGAAGATGCTTTGGATATTCTGGGTGGCAAAGTAGATATTTTGATAAACTCGGCAGGAATCCAGAGGAGATATCCCAGCGAAGAATTTCCAGATGAAGAGTGGAGAAAGGTTATTTCAATAAATTTGGACGCCACCTTTTATTATTGCAAACACGCAGGAAATACCATGCTACAAAACGGAGGTGGAAAAATAATAAATATTGCCTCGATCATAAGCTTTTTGGGAGGCATTACTATACCAGCTTATGCTGCATCCAAGGGAGGTGTCGCACAATTGACAAAAGCCCTGTCCAATGATTGGGCCGCCAAAGGCATTTGTGTCAATGCCATTGCACCTGGTTATATGGACACACAATTGAACACGGCCTTGATCAATGACAAGAAAAGAACAGAGGAAGTATTCAATAGGGTTCCAATGAAAAGATGGGGCACTGGAGAAGATCTAAAAGGCCTGGCTGTCTTTTTATCTTCATCGGCAAGTGATTACATTACAGGAAGCGTAATTCCGGTAGACGGTGGGTATATAGCCAGATAGGACAAATGAAGACTCTGTATTGTAAAGTTACAAATCAATTTAACCAGTTACAGTTAAGTGTTTTTCCTGTCTCTATAAATTCCGTTTTTAATTGGCCGTGACAGGCATCAATGCATTTACTTTCCAACTCGAATTGAAATTGTCACTTTACAATGAATTTTTCACAATCTGATCTCAAATACATGCAAACATTAATAACATATAAGGCCTATTGACAAAAGATAGCTCTTTGTCTATTAAACCGGTAACAAAACCATTTTATTTGTTCAATTTGTAACAACCGATAATTTTGTTCTGATTTTAATTGAATTTTTACCCATAGATTTTAAAAATTAATAAAGCAATTAAAAAAATAAACACTTGTCCAATAAAACCCTTAATCAGTAAAATTGGTGCTGCCAAGACCAGCTTTATTTACAAAATGGCATCTGTTACATGTATTCAGCCTCAAAGTTTTACTTTTTCTAAGGCAAAGGTCGAACCGTTTAGTCTGTTCTAGTTAAAATAAAATGGAATAAATTGATATTCTTTTTTGATGGACAGAAAATAATATGTGATAATATTTGTTATATAATATGTAAATCTGACAGCATTTAGTTTTGTTTTTATTTAAACTATTCTCTTGAGTAAATGATTGAAGTTATTGAAGAAAAAAAACATTGGGATGAATTTATCTCAAGTTTTAAAGAGTCAGATCTATACCACACTTTCGATTATCATATGATCGCGAAAGAGGATGGCAAGCCTGTGCTTTTGAAATATTCGAACGGTGAAATAAGTATAGGTTTACCACTTTTGATACGAAATATTCCAGGTACGCCCTTTAATGATGCTACTTCGGTTTATGGTTATCCAGGACCATTATATAAAAATATTCCCGACGACTTTGACAGCAATCATTTTAAAAGTGATTTACTTGAGTACTTTTCTTCAAATAACATAGTTTCTGTCTTTTCAAGACTTAATCCTTTTCTCCCATTACAAAATCACATTCTGCAAAATATAGGTGAAATTGATAAAAAAGGCCCAATCGTAGCCATTGACCTAAGAAAGCCCATAGACCAACAACGCCAAGAATTTGGAAAAAGACTTAAAGGTCAACTTAACAAAGCAAGAAGACACTGTACTATAAAGAAAGCCATAAATGATGAAGAACTTCAAGAGTTTATCAAAATCTATCATGAAAACATGGACAGAGTCAATGCAACGTCAATGTATTATTTTGAAGACGATTACTTTAAAGTTCTAGCTAAAAGTAAAAGTTTTCATACCGAAACACTTTTGGCCATTCATAATGAATCTGGTGAAATAATGGGCGCCAGCATGTTCATCTATAAAAATTCCGTTGTTCATTATCATTTATCAGGGACAAAAACAGAATACCTTCCGTTAATGCCCACAAAACTTTTGATCGACGAAATGAGGATAAAAGCTTCCCAACTGGGACTTACCTATTTCAATTTAGGCGGTGGGCTTTCTGGTACAGATGATTCTCTACTTAGATTCAAATCATCATTCTCCAAAAACATGGTGGATTTTTATGTTTGGAAATTAATAGTAAACCCAGAGGTTTATAATAAAATGACCAAAGAATCATTTACCATAAACAACTCTGATTTTTTCCCCCTCTATAGATGTAGTAACCGACTAGTATTCACTTCAAAATGAGCAGGGACAATCCATTTACCGCGACTACTTTTGTTGACTATTGGTCCAAGCATTTTTTGAAAGAAAAAAAAAACCATAGTTTTTCTTTCGCCAAAAATTTATCTTTTTATAAGTCCAAATTGCCAGGGCTCTTTGTCAATGCCGGGAAAAATTTAACCAAGGGCATTCATTTTGAAATGGGTGAATCATCTGGAGAAGAGGAAAAGGGAAAAACCTTTCTAATTTATGATGTAATAGATTCAGAGGGCCAAAAAAGGGTTTTTACCAACAATAGGTTGGGGCATTATGTTGTTCGCCAATATCCTGGTTATTTAATTGACCTGGAATCATATAATACCTTGGATGATTTTCTGTCGAACACCTTTAAAAAGAGTAGTAGATATAAGCTTCGTAAATACAAAAAACGATTTGAGGAGTGTTTCGACATTTCATTTAAAGCTTATAATGGAGAAATGTCCAAAGAAGAATATGACACTGTATTTTTGTACTTCAGGAAACTTCTAAAAAAACGCTTTGAGGAAAAACAAATTAGCAACAATAACCTCAATACAGAAGAATGGGACTTTTATAAAGATGTTGCTTACCCATTAATCTTGGAAAAAAAAGCATCCTTGTTTGTGTTATACAAAAATGAGGAGCCTATAAGCATTACTTTGACCTATTTATCGGAAAACAGGATTTTTGATGCCATAACTGTTTTTGATATAGACTATGCAAAGTTCCACCTTGGGAGTATAAAAATCATGTACCTAGTTGATTGGTGTTTAAAAAATGGGTGGAAAATACTTGACTTTTCGAAAGGACATTTTGATTATAAGACACGTTGGTCGAACAAGAAATTTGATTTTCATTATCATATATGGTTCGATAAAAAATCATTAAGAGCTCAAGTCTATTCTCTTTGTCTGAAATATTATTTCACTTTAAAGCAGTACTTGAGAGAAAAGGGAGTTAATGAAAAATTACATAAGTTAACCTTTGCAATAAAAAACAAAGAATCAGAAAACATTCAATATAGTTTTGAAAAAACACTTCAGAACTATAATGAAAAGGAGCTTGAAGAACTCGATATAACATTGCCCGAGAATTCATTGTTCAAAAAAATTTGTTATGATTTTTTATATCTGTTCCCCGAGAATGAAAAAAATATAAACGTATACCGATTGGCAGATAGGGATTCACTTTATTTAATAAAAGGCACGGACAATGAAAGCATAATAAGGATAAACTTTTGACGGATAGTTTTTTATTCCAATGTCTGCTATTCTATATTTATCACAAATTGGTAAAATATAGTTCTTTCATCACCCAAGTTATTCAGCTACATTATTAAATTTCAACCTAAGACAGTATGATCTTTCATAAAAAAGAAAACAGCACATTCCTACTTGACGTATTTAAACAGGATGGTCTGCTCTCTAAATTATACGCTGATGCCATTTATTGTGTGGGCCAGAGCAAAGGTCAAATACCCTTACAAGCCAACCAAAAACTTTCATCAGATTTAAAAAAACAGGTGTATTCGGTCAGTTATGTTCCAGAATATGTGGAGACCGTACCAATAAACAAGGTAAATTTCAAAATAAAATCATTTAAGTCGGTAAAAGGCTATTCTGTTTGGTTGCGAGGATGTAAAACCATGAACGACTTTCTTCCTTCCCTACGACGTAGCCAACGGAAATCATTGTCAAGATCACTTAAAAAATTGGATTCTTGCTTTGACATTACATACACAATGTATCATGGAAAAATTTCCAAGGAAAACTACAGTTTTCTAATGGATACCTTAAAAAGTATGATACTCCGAAGGTTTGAGCAACGTGGTGAAACCAGTGAAAACATAGCGTTATGGGATAAGATATACAGTACATCCTTTGAACTGATCAATACAGGAAAAGCTTCTCTTTTTGTTGGGTATAACGATACCGAGCCCATAAGTATCTCCTTGAACTATCATTATAACAAAATCCTCTTCGGGTATGTTACCTCTTATAATATTGATTATTCAAAATTTAGTTTGGGACAGATAGGCATATACAAGCGATTGGAATGGTGTCTTTCCAATGGTTATGAGCTTTTTGAAATGGGATGGGGAGATTTGGCTTATAAAAAATGGTGGAGCAACAATATTTATAATTTCAGACACGAATTTATCTTCCCCAAAAATTCACCATTGGCCTACTTACAAGTTATGTTATATGGTTATAAAACCGAAATTATGGCCTATCTTATTTCCAAAAGGGTGAATATTTATTACAGGAATCTAAAAAACATCCTCTCAAGAAAACAATCGTCCTACGATACTGACCATTACTATACTCTTGAAGATATAAAACTAGATGAAATTGATTTTCAAAATAATGCCCCTATTGTGTTATCCGATACCCCACTTCCCAAATCCATTATATACGATTTTCTGTTTTTAAGTGGAGAAAGACCTGAAAACATTAGGGTTTATGCTTTGGACGATGGAGAAAACTATCTGATAAAAAGTAATAAAATGGCCAAGAAAATAGTTAATACTTCAAAAGTTTGATCAATGCTATTCAATTCAATTGAATTTCTCATATTTCTTCCCCTAGTCTTTTTGAGTTATTGGTTTGTTTTTAAAAACAACACCAAGATTCAGAATATCTTTATAATTTTTGCGAGCTACCTTTTTTATGGTTGGTGGGACTGGCGTTTTTTACTTTTGATATTTCTTAGTACCGTGGTTGACTTTTATGTTGGCCAAAAAATATACCAGCATCTTGATGAAAAGAAAAAAGCAAGATACTGGCTTTGGCTAAGTATGGCCTTTAATATAGGAATGCTGGGCTTTTTCAAGTACAGTAATTTTTTCGTTGATTCCTTTATCGATATGTTCCATGCTTTTGGCTATGATTTTAAAAGTACTTGGACATTAAAGATTATCCTACCTGTGGGTATTTCCTTTTATACTTTCCAGACCATGTCATATTCGTTTGACATTTACTATAAAAAACTGACGCCTACCAAAAACTTTATTGCTTTTACGGCTTTTGTATCATTTTTTCCACAATTGGTGGCAGGACCTATTGAAAGGGCCTCCAACCTCTTGTCACAGATTACCAATAAACGAACCTTTAGCTACGATCAAGCTTCAAGTGGTTTAAAGCTTATTTTATGGGGATTCTTTAAAAAATTGGTAATTGCCGATGCATTGGCTCCTATCGTTGATGATATTTTTGCCAACTACCAATCGTATCCAGCCTCTACATTGATACTTGGTGTTTGCTTATTTAGTTTTCAGGTCTATGGGGATTTTAGTGGTTATTCCGATATAGCTATTGGTACGGCCAAGCTTTTTGGAGTGGAACTTATGTCCAATTTTAAGTTTCCCAATTTTTCTAGAAATGTGGCGGAATATTGGCAAAGGTGGCACATATCCCTATCTACCTGGTTTAGACATTATTTATATATTCCCATGGGTGGTTCACGTGTTAGCCAGCTTAGGGCAGTTAGAAATATTGCAGTAATATTCTTGGTGAGTGGCTTTTGGCATGGTGCCAACTGGACATTTATTTTTTGGGGCGGATTGCACGCATTATTTTATATTCCCGTGTTTTTAATGGGGCGCAACAGAATGTACGCCGACAATGTGGTGGGGGAAAAAACCCTCTTCCCTACTCCTATCGAAATCTTACAGGTACTTTTAACCTTTGTCTTGGTAACCTTTTCGCGAATTTTCTTTCGATCTCCTTCCCTTACAGATTCATTTCAATACATAAACCAAATTGTCACTAACTTTAATTATGAATCCTATGTGCATCCCATGGGGTATAGAATGTTGGATTTTTATATTTTATTGGCACTGTTTATTATTTATGAATATTTGATAAGAAGACATGAGCGAGAACCCTTTAAATTCAAATTTAAGATAGTTAGATTCTTCCTGTACACTGCAGTTATTCTTGCCATGCTATTATTCTACGATGATGGGGTAAACCGTTCATTTATTTATTTCCAATTCTAGCACTATGAAAAAGTTCCTGATAAAAACAGCCTTGTACACGGTTCTTATCCTTATTGCTCTTGAACTATTGGTAAGGGCGCTACATTTATATACCGAAGACCCACCAAGATTTATAGATGAGTATGGTGTGGAAAAACGTGTACCCGGACACAACGGTTATGCCGTGACCGGAAATCGAAACCAAAATTTTTCTGAATTTAACATTAATAGTTCAGGTTTTAATTCATACAGGGAGTATACACCGACAAAGGAAGGTTTTGAAATAGCACTGATCGGAGATTCTTTTATAGAAGGTTTTCATCAAGATTATGATGAATCCACCGGTAAAAAAATAGAAATGGCCCTGGATACCGTTGAAGTATATGAATATGGGTATGCCGGATATGATTTGGCCAACCAGATGCATTTGATCAATGCCTATCAAGACCAATTTGAGCTTATCGATGAAATTATTATTTATCTGAATTACGAAAGTGATTTAAACCGAGGAGTATACGAACCCAACAAACAAAGAATAGCCATGCTACGGTCCACAGTGTTTAAAATCAGGGACAACATTAAACTTTTGGCGTATGGTTCAAAAATTGGAATCGTAGATCCAATAAAAAATTTGATCACAGGAAAGGCATTTCAGGATAACGCGCAAGGCTACGAAACCAATAAAATTGAAATTCCTAAACGAAAAGAAAAGGAATACTTGGAAAATTTTAAAAGCCTTGTATCGTTATACGGTTTTGATAAGTGCAAAACCACGATTCTTTTGGATTCCAGAAAAACCAGTGAATCATTTTTGGAATATTGTGATGAAAACAATATTAAGTATTTGGATTTTGCCCCAACTTTTGAACGCTCTAAAAAACCAGTTACTCTGATTTACGACCACCATTGGAATAACCATGGAAGAGAATTGATCGCTTCTGTTATTTCCGATTATATGAAATCTAGCAAAGTATCTCAAGACTGTCAATAATCAGGATTTTCTTTTGTGATACTCACCAAAACCAATCCTATTATAAACTGCTCCAAATAGCTTTCTTTCTTATACAGTGTTAAGTGACTATTCAACTGTAATATAGAAGTACAGCTACATTTATTTTGTATCCTTGTTACCATGGGGCGAATAAATCATCGAACCATAAATAATGCGGGAATAAAAATACCGTTTTAGAGAAGAGTTCTTCCCCAAAACGGTATTGACAACCAATTTTATGTTCTTATCTAAAAGAAAGACAACATAATAGGTCAGGTCTAATTTATCTAATAAAACCTACCCATTACATTCCTTCTATTGAGCCTATTAAGAAAATCAAATCTTAGAAAGACCTCAAAAGAACCATCATTGAACACAGTACTCCCCAATTCAGATGTTTCAACATCGTAAGCAAGGCCAACAAGGAATTTTTCAGCTAATTTCACACTAAACAAGGCACTGACAGCAGAGTCTAAACGATATGCCGCACCAACTGAAAATTTATCATTAAAGGTCAAGCTTGTCGTCAAATCAACCTGCAGGGGCCCACCGCTAACGGCTTTAACCATAAAGCCGGGTTTTAATGCCAAATCTGGGTTCAAGTCGAATTGATATCCTGAAAGCAAATAAAAATTCATCTTATCTTTTGCCAGATATGAGGTTCCTGTAGATGAATTGTCAAAATGTTCTGTTTCCAAAAGATTTGGTACGGAAAGACCTGCATAAAATTTTTCCTGGCGAAAATAAACTCCCAAACCAACGTTCGGTGAAAACTTACTGTCTATATTGGGTAAATTGGTTTCAGCTCCGTAATTCACCAATTTAGAAAAGTCCACATTTAGAAAATCACCTCCTACGTTAAGGCCAAAGGCCAAACTTCCATATTGAGAAACAGGGATGGTATATGAAAAAGCTAGATCCATATAGGTTTGTTGAACTGTTCCATCACCAATATTATCATTAACCAAGGAGAATCCAACGCCAAGTCTTTCACCAATAGGGCTCTCCACACTCAAAGTTTGGGTTTCCGGAGCACCATCAAGACCTATCCATTGTGATCTGTGCAAGGCAGAAATACTTAAAACATTACCTGCTCCTGCGTATGCAGGATTTATAACTATAGTATTCAACATGTAATGGGTATACTGTGGGTCCTGTTGAGCAGTAGCCATGGTGGTTATACCCAAAGCAACGACTAATGTTGTTATAAAATAATTCTTCATTTTTAGTATATCTTAAGTTTCTTATTGGTTGATGTATAAATAGCCAGATGCATTTTTAGACACACCTTCGTCTACATATTTTATAATGTAGAAGTAAATTCCAGCAGGAAGCACATTCCCTTTATTAAGTGATGTTCCGGTATTTGCGATTCCTTCAAAAGCATTGGAAATATTGTTATAGTCTTCAGTTTTAAATACTGCTGCTCCCCAACGATTGAAGATTTGCACACTATTATTAGGATACAATTCGATATTGGTTAGTGTAAACCTGTCATTTACCCCATCACCATCTGGTGTAATAATCGAATTCCCAATTTCAACACCACAAATGGTGCCCTGTGGCGGTGTCCCTCCATTGGAATCACAAGAATCCAATGGGTCCGTACCATCAGCTACTTCTTGACCATCTTCAATGGTATCACCATCTGTATCGGCATTGTCCGGATCCGTTCCTAGCTCGATTTCATTATCATCACTTAAACCGTCATTATCGCGATCACAAAAAGAATCTGGTAGCGGAGTTCCTCCAACTGAGTCACAATCTTCAAAAGGATTGGTGCCATCTGACACTTCTTGTCCATCACTGATAGTATCCCCATCGGTATCTGCATTATAAACATCTGTTCCCAAACTGAGCTCCTCACCATTTGTTAGACCATCACCATCACAATCTGCAGATGACCAAACTGTATTGTTGGAATCATACCCGGTATAATCTGCGCCTTGAGCGGGATCACATGGATCATTGGGGTCGGTACCATTGGTAATCTCAACTTCATCATATATTCCATCGCCGTCAGAATCGATTTCTGCTAGATAAGGGTCCGTGCCCGCAGCGGCTTCATCACCGTTCAATACGGTGTCACCGTCACAGTCGGCAGCCGACCAAATCGCATTGGAACTATCATAGCCTGCATAACCGGCTGGCTGAGCTGGCAAACATGGGTCCTGTGCCTCTGTTAAAGAGACTTCCTGGTCATCATTGACACCATCACCATCCGTGTCAACATTATATGGGTCCGTGCCCGCAGCGGCTTCATCACCGTTCAATACGGTGTCACCGTCACAGTCGGCAGCCGACCAAATCGCATTGGAACTATCATAATTTGTATAACCTGCCACTTGTGATGGATCACATGGGTCCAAAGGATCGCTAGTATCGGCCACTTCTTGACCATCGTCTACTCCATCACCATCCGTATCTGGGTTCAATGGGTCGGTAGTCAAGCTTGCTTCTTCGTTATTTGTTAAACCATCACCGTCATCGTCGCATTCACCACTGGTTACTGTATCATCGGTACTGCTTACATCGGCTTGCCCTCCAGATGCCACCGTAGGTACTCCGTTAGCATCGACAGAATCACCCAAGCTATTGTCACCGTCAAGGTCCGCAAGGGTAAAACCACCGTCACCCTCAAGGGCATCGGCACATCCATCACCATCGCTGTCAGTATCCAAATGGTCTGGGATACCATCTCCATCGGTATCAATTGCTGCGCAGGACCATGTCATATGAGAAATTAGAATTGCCATATTTCCAGGTGTAGCAGCCGTTGTAGTAGGGTCTACGTTTGCCAACTCAATAAAAATATCATCTACTGGTTGATTTAAAGTATACACCACATCTCCAATATCCGGTGTGCCAGGAACCCAAGAATTACCTCTAAAAAAACCTCCTCCTAAATCCGTAACTGCGGAACCGACTGTATAATCAGTACCAGCAGTTGGTGTAATTATTTGTCCTTGGCTCGAAATAGTTACTTTTACCTGTCCAATGTAAGGATCTCCGTCCGCCAACTCTCTCATATCAATATCCACTATACGGAAGGACAGGTCGGTCACAGGTCTATCAAAACTGACACGGTATCGCAAAATATTGACACTATCCAAAAATTGTGCCGTTGGTGCTTGCAAAGTAAGCCCCCCAACACCATTGAAAGTACCCACCTCACTCGCAAAAAGAGGATTTTCAAGTTCAGGAAAATCAGTCTGTGAATTATCTGCGGTCACCACAGTGCCATCAATTGTTGTCGTAGCGGTAGAGGAAAAATCATCATCGGGATCGCCTCCACTCCATGTGGGATTACCCCAAACCAAAGAGGAGCCGCCAATGGCACAATCGGCAGATTCATCCGTATCCAATATGCCATCATTGTCATCATCCAAATCTTGGCTGTCCACTACAAAATCCCCATCGTTGTCATCTGCTGGTGCTATGGGATCTGGAGGCGTAGTCTCACTGTTAATAAAATAAGATGCCCTTAAGCTCATATAGTCAGAAAGCAAAATCTCCCCATCAGGAACTGTTGGATGAATATTATCTCCCGAATAGGTTTCGGGGGTATTCCTTGTGAAATTATATAGATCCACAATCGGATTACCATCCGAATTAATTTGTGCCGGGGTATTGGCCAATATTTTAGGAATCAAAATTTCCTGATTGTATGGCAAACTTCCCAACTCTTGATTATTGTACACATCGTCTGTACCATATTCCCTAAACGTAATCGGCATTACAATCACATCGTTCAATCGAGCAGGATCAATTGCCGCGTACAAATCATCATATGCTTGGCTGATAGCATCCAGCTGAGGCTGTGTGGCCGTATTATATGGTCTAGTTGCACTCACATCATTGCCCCCAATGTGAATCATAAAGAGCGTATTGGTTGCAAATAGAGGCGTATTCATGGCTGTTAGTACTTCGGGAATGATCTGGTTGATATCATAACCTGAAAAACCATAACCGTAGACATCCACATTTGGATTATTGACTTGCCATTCGGCGGTTCGAGTTGCATTTGGAGTGACCAAATCACGTCCATATACCTGCTCCATTATGGAAGCTCCAATGACCACCACTTTATCGTACTGACCATACGAGAAGGGGGAAATAAAAAGTACAAGTAGCAGTAAAAACTTACCATACACCTGCTTTTTCTTGTAAAATAAACAGTTTAATAAATTATATAGTGTCATTATAAAAAGTTGAGGTTATTTTCCATATTAACTGGTCCTTCCAATTGCATTTTAGTTACAATCAGTTTGTTTAATTATATTTCCAATCCCATTACCGGGCATTATCAATCAAAAGCAGTAATCCTAAAGTCTGACCTTCTATTCTTGGCATGTTGCTCCTCTGTGCAGTAAACCCCATCTCCACAATCGTTTACCAATCGGGTTTCACCAAAGGCTTCATTACTAATTCTATTCTCAGCAATTCCCTTAGATATTACATATTCCACTGTGCGCTCAGCTCTGCGTTCCGACAACCATTGATTATATTTCTTGGTTCCTCTGGAATCGGTATGGGCAGTTACCTTAATGGTCAATTTTGGCTCCTCTTCCATAATAGCGACAAGCTGGTCCAATAATTCCTCGTCCTTTGAGGTTAAATAAGATGAATTGAGCTTAAAGTACACATTGCCCAAATCATTGATTTTAGTTTGGATTGCGGTTCTCCGTGCCTCCTCTGCTTCTTTTTTGGCTTTTTCTGCTGCAGCAAGTTCAGCAGCTTCTTTTTCTTTTTGTAGACGTTCGGCCAATCGTTTGGCTTCTTCCACCTCCGCAATGGAATCTTGGATTCTTTGCTGCTCTTTCTCCATTTCCTGTAAAAGAGCCAACTTTTCCTGTCCATTTCTGGAAAGTCCTTTTTCTACATTAAATCTATATGCAACTGCTATTGCATGTTGAATATGGTTGGTTGCATTTCCTGTATCCATGGTCCATTTTCCTGTGGAATTGAAATCTAATCCCCAATGGTCCGAGAACCAAGTTCTAAACCCAATAACGGCATTGTAAGTACCTCCACCGTGATTGTTGGCATCCGTATATCCCGCACCAACACCGATATAAGGGTCAAAAAAACCTGTTTCGCCGAGTATCATATTGAGATCATAACTCAATCTAAAATCAAATCCAAAATAGTCGATGTCTTCTTGCATAATTGCTCCATCGACCCTCTTACCTTCTTGGTACTGATTATAACTTCCAATCGCCTCCAGACCCATACCATTTTTAAAATAACGCCCAATACTTACCCTGGATGGATATGGAGCTATGTTCCAAGCATTTTTAATGTCAAAAACTTTTTTGAATTCGTGTCCGGAGTCATCTACTGCATTGGCTCCAACGGAAACCAACCAGTAGTTTTGTACAATACTGTCTTTTTTGGTGAGTTCCACATCTTGGGCAAAGATTGAAACGGTACTGAATAGTACAAGAACTGCAAAAGCAGTTTTTAAAGCGTTCATAGTTTTCGATTTGAGGTTATCGAAATCAAATTTAAGTTAATAAAAACATAAATCTGACAATGAACTTTTAACTACCGTAAAAATCGATAAGTGGTAATTTCCCCATTCAATTATCTATTTTCCTACTTTTAGGATAGCTATTTTTTTATCGACCAATGGTATTTTGTAAAGGTAAAATGGAAAATATAGGGGTTGTATCGTGATTTCATCTTTTTGCTGTTCGTCAAAAATTTCAACAGCTATCGAAATCTCCTCTTCGGTCTCTTTCAACTTAGATAACACTGGCGTTTTTCTGCCTCGCTGCTCCCCCAAGCACACCAAAATCAGTGTCTCTTTGGAAAAATCGATTACCGGTACAGGAAGTCCTGGTTTACGGGTTTTGTTTATTTCTGAATAAAACTTCCGCAAAGATTTTCCATCCTTTATCACTCTTGCGTCAAAGGCTTCTATATTGGTGAAGTCATCGTGGTCTACCAATACCATGTTTTCCATTTCTTCACCAACAGGGGAATATCCCTCCTTTTGTGCCTTACAAGAGAGCAAACTAGTTAACGCTATGAGAAAAAAATACTTAATTGCTAAAAAGTGTTTTTAAAACGGGATTTAAAAGCTTTCTCGTATAGATCTTCATACAAAGGTAATATGTGTACAATATCAAATTTGGATGCTACATTAAAAGCATTTTCTTTGAACTTTTCCAAAGTGTTATCATCTTTTAAGATCTCAACGGCTTTTTCCGCCATGGTATCCACATCTCCCACATCTGCCAAGTAACCTGAGACGCCATCTATATTCACTTCCGGAATACCACCCGTATTACTTGAAATAACGGCAACTTTGTTAATCATGGCCTCCAATGCAGCCAAACCAAAACTTTCTGTTTCCGATGGCAAAAGGAACAAATCGGAAAAACAAAGAATTCTATCAATCTCATTACTGTTGCCCAAGAACAGTACTTTGTCCTTTATTCCCAAAGCATCGCACATGTCTTCAGCTTTCTCCTTCTCGGGACCTTCCCCTACCATAATAAGTTTAGCAGGAATGCGTTTTTGTATGCGATGGAATATTTTAACCACATCAGGAATGCGTTTTACCTTTCTAAAATTACTGATATGTGTAATGATACGCTCATCCTCCTTGGCCATCATAGAGCGTTGGCAATCGGTGTAATTATTTCGGTACTTGGTGGTTTCAATAAAGTTCGGAATCACTTCTATTTCCTTTTCAATATCGAAGAGTTTTAAGGTTTCGTTTTTTAACGCTTCGGAAACAGAAGTCACAACGTCGGATTTATTCATACTGAACGTAACTGCTGGCTTATAAAACGGGTGTTTGCCCACCAAAGTTATATCCGTACCATGAAGCGTGGTGATCATGGGTATAAAAATGCCATATTCCTGTAACATTTTTTTGGCCATATACCCTGCATAAGCATGCGGAATGGCATAATGTACGTGTAAAAGCTCAATATCATATAGTTTGATGGTATCCACCAACTTACTGGAAAGTGCCAGCTCATATGGCTGGTAATGAAACAATGGATATTCGGGAACGTGTACTTCATGAAAATGAATATTATTTCCCAAAAGTTCCAAACGTACAGGTTGACGGTAAGTGATAAAATGTACTTCGTGACCTCGTTCAGCAAGGGCAATACCCAATTCAGTGGCTACAACACCACTACCGCCGAACGTTGGATAACACACAATCGCTATTTTCATAAGACAAATCTAAGGCAATATTCGTTACCTAATTAATAATGGAATCATAAATGGCCTGCTGAATACGTGTTCGCAATCCAGATTTTATCAATAAGGTATTGGTCGCAGACGGATAGGTTCTGTTGGATAAAAAGACATAAACAATCTCTGCATCGGGGTCCGCCCAGGTATATGTACCTGTAAAACCACTATGTCCAAAACTATTCCTGGATACACATCCACATGTAGGCCCTTTCTCCTCTAACTGCGGTTTGTCAAAACCAACTCCCCTTCTTACATTTTTGTTGCAGAAATAGCATGTATTGAATCTCTTGATCGTACGTGCATTAAAAAATCGTTCGCCACCATAATAACCTCCCTGCAAATACATTTGCATAATTTTGGCCACCTCATTTGCCGTACTAAAGAGCCCTGCATGTCCTCCAACTCCACCTTGCATGGCCGCTCCCATATCGTGAACATACCCCTGCACCCTCTGATATCTAAAATAGTCGTCCTCCTCAGTAGGAACTATCTCTTCCTCCGAAAATTTGTTCAATGGATTGAATGTGGTTCGTTGTAACCCCATGGGTTTATATAGAAACTCATCCACCAACTCATTAATAGGTCTGTTATAAGTATTTTCTATATATTCTTTAAACACATAGTAACCTACATCGCTATATCGGTATCTATTGGATTTTAAGCTTTGCCTTCCAATTCTATTATAAATAGAATCCTTAAATGTTCTGGTGAGATATAAGTGTTCAGCTACCTTATATGGAAAAGCCTCGGAAGGATTTTTTCTATAAAATTCGGACGATGGCTTTCTATCCTTGGTCAAAGTGTCCAAATAAAAAGCTATCCACGATGGAAGACGACCGTAATGGGACAATGCCTTGAGCACAGAAACATCCTTCAATTCCGTATCGGCATATTCCGGAATAAGGTCTTTAAAAGTATCGTTTAGTGCAATTTTCCCTTCTTCTTCCATTTTCATGATCATGGGCAAGGTGGAGAGAATCTTGGTCAAAGAAGCCAGGTCATAAATAGATTCTTCTTTAATATCCTCTTTGGATTGATACGTGGGCTTTCCAAAATTCTTGTTGTAGATCACTTTACCCCTTCTAGCAATTAACACCTGTGCCCCAGGAAACATTAAAGAATCCATCCCATGCTGCACCAACGTATCCACCTCGGCAAGCATTTCGGAGCTCATTCCTACACGTTCCGGAATACTATAGCCCAAACGTTGTATCGGTTCAACATCTACACCTGTGCCCTCGGGTAAATCATCATGAGCCGATACAGGTAGTTTTCCTGTTGCTCCAATCGCTCCAAAAATAACTTCGGCTACCTTTTCTTGTGCAATTTCACTATTTTGATAACCAACCACTATCCCATCAACAGTATCAAAATTGAGAACATCCAATAAGGCATACGGTCTGGCAAACAAGGCCAAAATGGTGTTACTTGTTCGTAAACGGGATATTTCCTCCAGCCAAAAAAGCTCGTTTTTCGAGAATTTATAACCTTTCCACGGACTTGCATTGTCTTTATGGAACCCAATGATAACCAAGTTAAAATTCGCCAGTTCCTTTTTATACTGAGCAATATCTTTGGCCTGAATATGGGTTACTTTGTAATACTTATTCAGTGTCTTTAAGAAAGGAGTTCCAGAATCATCACCAAAATGGACATAGGCAATTTTTTTATTGTCCAATTTTTTGATGGGCATCAAAGCAAAATTGTTCTTTGCAACCGTGATGGCGCCTTCAATAGCCTCTTCATAAACCACATCGTTTTCGATACCGTTTAAATCTTCGTGCAAATTTTCCAAATCCACAGGCTTGTAATTGTACAACCCTGCTTTGTATTTGGCCATCAATATTTTTTTAACTGATTCAGCAAGTCGTTCCTCGGTGATAGTCCCTTTGGTATAGGCCTCAATGATAGTTTCTTTAGCTTTTAGTACATTTTCGGGCATCAAAAGCATATCATTACCTGCTAAAAAAGCTTCAAGCTCTACTTTACCTTCTGGAGCAAACTCAGAAACGGCTTTCATATTCAAAGCATCGGTAATGACCAAACCTTGAAAGCCTAATTGGTTTTTCAGAACTCCTGTCACAATATTTTTGGATAGTGTTGATGGATGCCCTTCCCTTGGCTCCAAACTGGGAACATCCAAATGTGCCACCATAGTGGAACTTAAACCACTCTCCATAACTTTTTTAAACGGATAGAGCTCTATAGTATCCAATCGTTCAACCGAAGAATTGATTATGGGCAAGGATTTGTGTGAATCGGTTGCCGTATCGCCATGGCCAGGAAAGTGTTTTCCACTGGAAAGTACACCAGCTTTTTCCATACCACGTACAAAAGCTCTCCCTTTTTCGGCCACATTTTTAGGATCCTCACCAAAAGAACGGTTACCAATGATAGGATTCTTGGGGTTATTGTTGACATCCAAGTCCGGTGCAAAATTGATATGTACTCCAAGACGTTTGGCATGTCTACCAATTTGATAGCCCACTTTTTCCACAATAGCACTATCCTGAATCGCCCCCAAGGTCATGTTCCATGGAAATGCATAGGTAGAATCCAACCGCATGGCCATGCCCCATTCAGCATCCGAGCCGATCAATAATGGGATTCTGGATACGGATTGATATTCATTGGTCAATTTGGCTTGTTGAACAGGTCCCCCAACCAAAAAGATAACTCCTCCAACACCTTGCTCCTTTACCAGGTTTTTAATTCTATCGGTCGCTGTTTTGCTTTGGTTGGAGGCAACACTCACCATAAACAACTGTCCCACTTTTTCCTGTAGGGACATATTTGCATATTGGTTCTCCACCCATGCAGCTTGAGCAATAGAATCTTTAACAACCAATGGGTTGATTTGCCCCACGGCTTGCAAACAAAACAGTATGAAAAAGGGAAAGTAGCGATTTATCCGCATAAATATCTTGTCTAAGACCTGAACTTATTGCCGATAAAAATATTGCATTTCATCGAGGAATACACGAAAATTAAGATAATTTATACAAATCTGGAGTGCCAGCTTTCACTAGCAGGAACCTCCCAATTTTCTAAATATTCCTGTTTAGTGGCTACCAAATTGTTGAATACAATAGTATTTGCAGAAACAGATTTGGCTTTTGCCATCTTTTTAAAATCCTTCAATGGCTTGTAAGCAATATATTCTCCTTGCTTGAAGGATACATTCATTCGATCTAATAATTCCACATTATACTTCTGTTCCAAACTTTGGATAAAGTGCACGGAGGCATCAATAGAACAACCGGATGCGCTTACATTGGTCTGGTCCAGACCTATAACGATAAATCTTTTGTATTTCATTTCGAACCCAGCATTAAGGTCACTGCCATGGGCCGTCCATTCCTTTAGGAACTCGGTAAGACTTTCCTCCAATTCCTTCTGCTCTTCTTCTGTAAAACTCCTATTGGCTTGATAAACCCAAATTCGTGAGTGATCGGGCAATTCATTAAAATCTACTAGCATATTTTTTCTCCGTTTCGGTCTCCACTGCGCTCGACCTAACATTTTATATTTAATTTATAACCCTTGGGAGTTTGCCAATAATTCGGCAACATCCATAACGAGAACACTATCTTCTTTTTCGTGTGCTTTAATACCATCGGTCATCATCGTATTGCAATACGGGCAACCTGTTGCAATAATATTTGGTTTAGTTTCCAAAGCATCCTTAGTGCGTAATACGTTAATGTCCATATCGCCTTTCTCCGGTTCTTTGAACATTTGGGCTCCTCCTGCTCCACAGCATAAGGCTGTTTTTTTATGACGCTTCATTTCTACCAGTTCTGCGTTGGTTTTGGAGAGCACTTCTCTCGGCGCATCGAAAACAGAGTTCGCACGACCTAAATAACAAGGGTCGTGGAATGTAATACGCTTTCCTTTATATCCTTCGCCTGTAATGGTCAGACGCCCATTATCTATAAGTTCCTTTAAATATTGTGTATGGTGAACCACATCATAATTACCTCCTAATCCCGGATACTCATTCTTAAGGGTATTAAAGGAATGCGGGTCACAGGTTACAATGCGCTTTATTTCATAGCCATTCAACAATTCAATGTTCATCATAGCCTGCATCTGGAACAAAAACTCGTTACCAGCTCTTTTGGCCACATCGCCCGTAGAACTTTCCTCGGTGCCCAAAACCGCAAAATCAACATCTGCCTTGTTTAATAACTTCACAAATGCTCTAGAAATCTTTTTGGCACGATCATCATAACTACCGGCAGAGCCAACCCAAAACAATATTTCAGGCTGTTTGCCTTCAGCCATAAACTCCTGCATGGTTTTTACCTTCAATTGTTCGCTCATAGTTCTAGCTTTATTCGTTCACCCAATTTAATCGGTCCATTTGATTATAAGGCCAAGGGGCTCCGTTGTTCTCGATGTTGGACATCATATTGTTCAACTCTGTTGGCGCGGCTGATTGCTCCATCACCAAATACCTACGCATTTCCACAATAATGGATAGTGGATCTATACTAACCGGGCAAGCTTGTACGCACGCATTACAGGTGGTACATGCCCAAAGTTCTTCCCTACTGATATAATCGTCCAACAACTGCTTGCCATCGGAAACAAACTCTCCTTTGTTGGCATCCATAATTTTACCCACTTCTTCCAAACGGTCACGGGTGTCCATCATAATTTTTCTTGGCGAAAGCTTTTTGCCCGTCTGGTTGGCGGGACATTCTGAGGTGCAACGTCCACATTCGGTACAAGTATATGCGTTTAGCAGTTGTACCCAATTCAAATCCATGACATCCGATGCGCCGAATTTTTCTGGCTCAGCGGCAGCATCTTCTGCAGGGGCTGCAAATGGGTCTGCATCTGGATCCATCATCAACTTTACTTCATTAGTGACAGATTCCAAATTATTGAATTGTCCCTGTGGCTTTAATTTTCCGTAATAGGTGTTCGGGAAGGCCAAAAGGATATGTAAATGTTTTGAGTAATAGAGATAGTTCAAAAAAGCCAATATGCCCAAAATATGTAACCACCAAGCTGTTCGTTCAACCATGATCAGTGAAGATTCTGAGAGACCTTCCAACAAGGGAACAATAAATTGGCTTACGGGAAATGCCCCCGCCTGAACATAATGATCTGCTCCCAATCGCTGCAATTGAAAATCCGCAGCGTTCATAGTTAAGAACAAAGTCATAAGTACCAACTCGATGTACAGAATCATATTTCCATCGGTTTTGGGCCACCCTTTCATTTCAGGTTTTATAAATCTTTGTATCCGTATGATGTTTCTTCTAATCCAAAAAACAACCACAGCTACAATCACTAAAAGTGCAAGAACTTCAAAAGACCCTATCAAAAAATTATAGATAGATCCTAGTGGTGAAAATAACCTGTGGGTTCCGAATAATCCATCAAGTATAATTTCCAGCACCTCAATATTGATAATGACAAAGCCTACATAAACAATAATGTGCATCAATCCCGCAATGGGCCGAACCACCATTTTGGTCTGTCCCAAAGCTATCTTGGCCATGTTTTTCCACCGTTGGGGTTTGTTGTCACTCACATCAACATCTTTTCCAAGCTTGATATTCCTGGACAACTTTTTTACGTTGCGGGCGAAAAACCCAATGCCCAAAATAAGGGCTACGGCAAATACTATATTGGGCAAATATTCCATTTATCGATTTTCTTTTTGTTCAGTAGAATCCTGCTGTTCAGCCGGGTCATTTTCAGGAAGTGTATACTCTTTTTGCTTTTTACCAAATACCGAAACATTGACGTAACGCTTTGGGTTAAGCCTAAAGTCCTGCAGCAAAAGATCTAATTCTTTTGATGCATCGGCCAAATTATTGTAAAGGGCATCATCTTGATGCAATTTACCCAATGACCCTTCTCCCCTTTCAATTTTAGCTAATATGTCGTTCAATTTGCTTACCGTAGTTTGAAACTCAGTAAGTGTTCCGCCTAAATCAGAATTTACCAGAGAATCGGAGAGTTTAGAAAAGTTGGAAGTGATATGGTTCACATTTTTTAAGGAACTATCCAATTGCATTTTATTGTTGTCCAACAAAACGTTTAAATTATCCGCACTTCCTTTAAAAGACTTCACCAACGCATTCAATGAAACTATGGTTTCTTTAAGCTGCTCTTTGGTAGGGTCGTCCAATATTTGATTTACGTTCATTAGCAATGAGTCCGCGTTGGAAACGGCTCCTTCTACCTTTAACTGCAATGGAGTAAGTTTTTGTTGAACCAATTCGGTAATCCCCGGCTTTATTTTTGATTGTAGCGTATCGCCAGATTTAGCCCTTGGCGCTTTATCGAAAACAGGGACAATTTGAACTCCTTTACCTCCAATAATTCCTGTATCAAAAAGTTCTGCGATACTGTTTTTAGAAAATTCAAATTCATTGCTAACGGATAGGGTGACCAACAATTTACCCGAGCCGTCCTTAAATTTGATACTGGTAACATTACCGACATTGTATCCATTTATGGAAACTTGGGTACCTGGTTGTAATCCCCCAACATTATCATAAACTGCATAAAAAGTCTTGTTGTTTTCAAAAAGTGGAGAGGATTTTAAGTAGCTAAGCCCAAAAATGAAGGCTATAATTCCAGCGACTACGATAATCCCAGTTTTGATTTCCCTGGATAGTTTCAAAAGATTCGGTTTATGGTTTAAACAAATTTAGGAATAATTATAACAAGAGTGCATTTGAAACGATTCTACTTCAATGCTGCCGTAATCGGTACCCTTACCCCTTTTTTGTATGCAACGATATATGATGTGGTATATCCTTTGGCATCCGCCTCTTCCTTTAACTTTTTTGCAGCCTTATACGTGCTTGCGCTGCCGTACATATATCGGAACATATTCTTGTACGGTTCTTTGGAAAGTTCGTTTAACCCATTAAAATTACTTCCAGTAAGCGCAATGTTTTTTCCACTGGCCATTAATTGCACTTTGAACACCACACCGGTACCTTGTGCTTCGCTTTTGACTTCCATTACTTCCTTGGTGCCCTCCTTAATGGATGTCTTTTTTGACGGTTCCTCTTTTTTCTTCTCCACCTCATTTTTCGATTCTGGAACAGTTACTGCGACATCGGTATCCTCAATTTTAGGATTTTCTGCAACTGGGGCAGCCGTAAAGCCAATTTCATCCTTATAAGCAAGTACGGCATCCGCTATAGCCCCGCCCATTTCATTTTGCCCTTTTTCGGAATTCAGATAGCTACCTTCATTTTTATTGGTTAAAAATCCGGTTTCGACCAAAACACTTGGCATAAATGTTTGGTGCAGCACTATAAAACCTGCTTGCTTTACCTTCCTGTCCTTTCTTTTAAGTTTTTTGGTGAAGTTGTCCTGAAGCTTTTTACCCAATTGGATGCTCTGCTCCAAAAACTCCTCTTGCATTATCGTCAACCCAATGATGGATTCTGGAGAATTGATATCATATTCTGCATAACGTTGTTCGTAGTTATCCTCCAAATAGATTACAGAGTTTTCCTTTTTTGCTACTTCAAAATTTTGTCGATTGGCGTGTAAACCCAAAACAAAGGTACCTGCACCATGTGCATCGGAATTATGGGAATCGCAATGTACGGATACAAAAAGGTCAGCGTTAGCCTGATTGGCAATTTGCCCCCTAACAAAAAGATCTACAAAAGTGTCATCATCACGTGTATAGATCACTTTTATATTTGGATTTTTCTCCAATTCCTTTCCTGCCTTCAATACAATACCCAATGCTATGTTCTTCTCTAAATAGCCATTACCAAGGTTTCCCGGATCGTGTCCACCGTGCCCTGCATCCAAGACCACAATAAATTTATCTTTCGGAAATTCCCCGGTATCATTTTCGTTAAAAGAGGCCAAAGGAAGGACCAGAATTAGAAAAACTAAAAATGCAAACCGACTTTTATTCATAAGAACTGAGTAATTATAGTGTTCTCTAATGGTTAAAAATATTGTAATCCCCAATTAGTAGAACAAAAAATATATGTAAGTTTGACCCCAAAACTGGGCCGACTAGCACAAAAATAGGATTTATCACGTTGCAACCAAATAAACATCTTTTAGTTTTCCTATTTGTTCTTCTTTGTGGCATCGCTACCTTAAGTGCTCAGGAAGATCCAATTACACCTTTGCCAATAAAGGCCATCAAGGATACTATTTTTGCTCCCTTACTTCCACCAAACATCTTGAACGACTTCGTCAGGGTTGATTCAGTTACTACAGATACCGTACAAAAAAAGCAGGCTTTATTGTTGGATAAAATAAAATACAAGGCAAAAGACTATGTAAAACTTAGTCAAAAAGACAACAAAATCTATCTATACGACGAAGCGGAAATTTATTACCAGGATACCGAACTAAAAGCAGGTGTCATTGTAATGGATTATGTAAAAAATGAGGTGTACGCGGGACGGATGAAGGACTCGTTGGGCAATTATTCGCAGTTGCCCTTTTTTAAACAGGGAGAGAACGAGGTAAGACCAGATTCAATTCGATTTAATTTTGATACGGAAAAAGCCGTTATTTGGAATTCCAGGACAGAACAACAGGCTGGATTGGGGCAATTGGGGAGTGACGCCATGAAAGTGTATGCCCAAAAGACAAAAAAAGAGAACGATTCGGTCTACTTTATGAGCGAAGGTAAACTTACCACCTCCAATGATACGGTTAATCCCGATTATTATATTAGGATCCGAAAGGCCAAATTTGTTCCAAAAAAGAAAATAATTGCAGGGTATAGCAATATGTATATTGTTGATGTACCTACTCCTGTCGCCTTACCCTTTGCTTATTTTCCATTAACGGGAGGAAGAGCACCGGGAATTCTGTTCCCAACCTTTGGCAATGATCCAAGAAGAGGGTACTTTATACAGGAGGGGGGGTATTACCTACCTATAAGTGATTATGTGGATTTGAGCCTTACCGGGGATTATTACACCAACGGCAGTTATGGTTTACGAGGACGATCTACTTACACCAAGCGATATAAGTTTAAAGGAAACGTCAATATCAGTTATGAGAATTTGGTGACCAGTCAAAAAGGTTTTGATGACTATAGTCGAACAAGCAACTATAATATTCGAATATCACACTCACAAGATACCAAGGCAAGTCCAAATTCACGTTTTTCAGCTTCGGTTAACCTTGGTTCCAGTCAGTACTATACGAACTCCCTTAATCAGGTCAATCGTAATAATTCGCAAACCAACACCTTTGCATCATCCATAAGTTATTCCAAAACATTTCCGGCCTATCCAGCGGTCAATACCAGTTTAACCGTGAGCCATACCCAAAACTCTCGGACACAGGTAATAAATATGTCGTTACCTACCTTTCAGGCAAGTATGGAACGAATTTATCCATTTGTTAAGCGAGATGCCATTAAAAAGGGAATCTTTCAAAACATCAACTTTCAGTATGATGTAAATGCCCAGAACAGCATAACCACGGATGAAGAGAACTTTTTCAAAAGCGGTATGTTTGATGATGCCAAGGTAGGTGCCCGTCATAGGATACCTATTGCCACCAATTTTAAATTGGCTAAGTACTTGAGTGTAAGCTTAAATGGCAACTACGAGGATATTTGGACCTTGGAAACCATACGACGACAGTATGATGCGGAAACCGAAGAGGTAGTTACCGACACCATAGCTGGATTTGATCGTTTTAACCGTTACAGCCTTGGGACCAGTATCGGTACAACCATGTACGGTACTTGGAACTTTGGGGAGGATAAAAAAATCCAAGCTCTACGTCACGTAATGCGTCCGTCGATAAGTTATGGCTACACACCTTCGTTTGAACAGTTTTACGAATCCTACACGGATGAAGATGGTGAAGAGGTAGAATACACCCCATATGAGACCAGCATCTACGGAAGACCCTCCCTAAACAAGGGGAGTTCGTTGAGTTTTTCCCTTCAGAATTCCTTGGAGGCCAAAGTAAGGGACAAAGACTCCACTGCCACTGAACCGAGAAAGGTGAAAATTTTGAGCAACCTTACCTTTTCTGCAAGTTATAACCTCGAGGCCGATTCCCTTAGACTTAGCCCTATCAGTATGAGCGGGGCAACAGAAATCATTAAAAATGTACCCATAAATTTTGCTGCCACTTTTGATCCTTATGCGATTGACAACAATGGGCGAAGAATCAACATCCTTAATGTTAACAATGGTGGGGGTATTGCACGTTTAACATCGGCAAGGGTAAACACCAGTTTTTCCCTTAACAGTGAGATGTTCCAAAAAGGAGGGGCGAAGGAAAAAAATGATGAAGAAAAGCAATCAAATTTTAGTGACAACCCTTTTGCCATAGATGATGTACGGGGCGACAATTCTCATTTTAATAAAGGAAGCAGTGACCGTAACAATAGGGCCCAAAATGAAGACAGACCTATTTATAACAACAAATTGCCTTGGGATGCTCGATTTACCTATGTGGCTACCTATAACAACAGTAACCGACAAGGGGAAATCACCAATCACTCCCTAATGTTTTCAGGGAACATACAACTTACTCCAAAATGGGAAGTAGGATTCAACTCTGGCTACGATATAAAAGACAAAGGTTTTGCGGATACCCGTTTTGCATTTAAACGTGACCTTGGCAGTTTTAGATTAAGTTTTGATTGGACGCCATTTGGCAGGTATGAGCGCTGGTACTTCTTTATCGGTATCAAGAGTTCCATACTTAGTGATATCAAATGGGAAAACAGAAGTCAGCGTTGATATTATTTCGATATTTTTTACCTTCAACCCATATAAAACCATCACAATGAAAAAAATAATAAACACCTCCAAAGCCCCAGCTCCCATTGGTCCATACAACCAAGCGGTACTTATAAAAGATACGCTTTACATTTCAGGGCAAATTCCAATTGATCCCGCTACAGGTAATCTTGTGGAAGGTGATATCAAAAAGGAAACCAAACAGTCCATGGAGAATTTAAAAGCAATTCTTGAGGAAGCAGGAATGACTTTTGAGCACGTAATCAAGTCCACTATTTTTATAGCGGATATGCACCAATTTGCTCAAATCAATGAAGTTTATGGGACTTATTTTGATGCCGATACTGCACCTGCAAGAGAAACGGTAGAAGTTGCCAACCTTCCAAAGTTTGTTCATGTAGAAATATCGATGATCGCGGTTAAATAGTTTCCCGGTGGAATTCCACTAGCCCCTCGATAGGTCTACGTCGGATAACACCTAGAATCAAATCGTTGCGCTCCATACAGGCGGTAAGTTCATCTCGCAAGAAATGTGCTATGCTCCCAACAAAGCTAACAGGTACTTTGGTAGCAAGTTCATACTGCATAATGTAATTGTTCACGAACTGCTGTAGTCCTTTTTCAATTACCCCTTTGCAATATGGGTGCTCCTTATTTTCTATAATAAAACGTGCAAATGTTGCCAAATAGGTATTCGGATTGGGCTGCTTGTAAAGATGATCTTTGATGACATCGGCATCAAGATCATATTCTTTGGCAAATTTCATCCCAAGATCCTGCGGCATTTTATGGAAGTAGTAATCTCGAATCAATTTTCTTCCAAAGAAATTTCCACTACCATCATCCATTGGGATGTATCCCAACGAGGTTACTTTTTGAATCAACTGATGCCCATCATAATAACTACAATTGGACCCTGTACCTAAAATACAAACAATACCTTGTCTTCCAATTTTTGTGGTTGAGTAGATTGCGGCATAGGTATCTTCCCTTACCTCTGCTTTGGCGTTGGGAAAGAAATCCTTGAAAATGGCTTTTAAAAAAGTCTTCATCCTATCGGTTCCGCAACCGGCACCGTAGAAGTATAATTGACGTACTTGTTCCTTGTTTTTGGAAAGTTCAAAATTATTGGCCAACCTATCCTCGATAACCTCTTTGGTAAGCACTTCGGGACTAAGGCCCAACGTTTGCGTTACAAACAATTGTTCCCCTTTTTCATTCAGGGCAATCCAATCGGATTTAGTGGCACCACTATCCACAATCAAAACCATACGTCGAGATTTTATATTAATTCCCGAGGAGGGAATTCCCTCCTCGGGATAAACATTTATGAGATAAAATATTATAGACTTGCCGCGTGTAGGGTCAACTCTACCAATTTGTTTGAATATCCGGCTTCGTTATCGTACCAAGAAACTACTTTAAAGAACTTGGAATTCAGCTCAATACCGGCATTGGCATCAAAAATGGAAGTTCTGGTGTCTCCGACAAAGTCTTGGGAAACCACCAATTCCTCAGTGTACCCCAAAATTCCGGCCATGTCTCCTTCAGAAGCATCCTTCATTGCTTTTTTGATTCCTTCGTAAGAAGTCTCTTTTTCCAATTTAACCGTCAAATCCACAACGGACACATCAGCAGTTGGCACCCTAAAGGCCATACCTGTAAGTTTTCCTTCCAAGGAAGGAATAACCTTTGTAACGGCTTTTGCAGCACCAGTTGCAGCTGGAATAATATTGATTAGGGCACTTCTACCTCCTCTATAATCTTTTTTGGATGGACCATCTACGGTCAACTGTGTAGCCGTTGTTGCGTGAACGGTTGTCATCAAAGCTTCATCAATACCAAAGGCATCATCCAACACCTTGGCTATTGGAGCCAAACAGTTAGTTGTACATGAAGCGTTTGAGATAATAGTATCGGTTGCTTTCACATCCTTGTGGTTTACTCCCATTACAAACATTGGAGCGTCTTTGGATGGAGCAGAGATTACTACTTTCTTGGCTCCACCGTCGATGTGGCTCTGTGCCATATCCAAAGTGGTGAAGATCCCTGTACATTCTGCAACGATTTCAGCACCAACCTCATCCCATTTTAGATTTTTTGGATCACGCTCAGCTGTAATTCTAATGGTATTTCCATTTACTACCAAGTGACCATCCTTTACTTCCACGGTTCCGTCAAAATTACCGTGTACCGAATCATATTTCAATAAGTAGGCAAGGTGCTCAACATCCAACAAATCGTTGATTGCCACAACATCTACATCACCTCTTTTCACGGTTGCCCTGAATACCAACCTTCCAATTCTACCGAATCCGTTGATTCCTATTTTCAAATTTGACATGTTCTTCTTTTTTGTGTTTAAATTAAGTTGTCATTATATCCGAAACTCTAATGAGTTCTTCGTCAATTTCTGTATGTGCTTTTATGGCATCTGCCAATGGTGTGAGCACTAATTTGGTATCTCTGATACCTACCATTAAATTTGATTTTCCTTCCAAAATGCTCTCCACAGCCTTCACCCCCATTCTACTCGCAAGAACACGGTCGAAACAAGTTGGGTTGCCTCCACGCTGCATATGTCCCAACACGGACACTCTAACATCGTAAATTGGTAAGTGCTCTTCCACATATTCCTTTAGCTCGAAAACATTCTTACCTGTTTTATCGCCTTCCGCAACAATAACAATACTGGAAGATTTTCCAGAGGCCTTACTTCGTTTTAAGGATTCCAACAAACGTTCAAGTCCCAGGTTTTGTTCAGGAATTAGGATTTCCTCAGCTCCCGCACCTACACCGGCATTAAGAGCTATATGGCCTACATCTCTTCCCATTACCTCCACAAAGAACAACCGGTTGTGGGAACTTGCGGTATCACGTATTTTATCTATGGCGTCAACAACTGTGTTGATGGCCGTATCAAAACCAAGGGTGTAAGACGATCCCAAAATATCGTTATCAATAGTTCCCGGTATTCCAATTACTGGAAAATCATATTCCTCAGTGAACAAAAGTGCACCGGTAAAACTTCCATTACCACCTATTACCACAAAGGCATCTATTCCTTCTTTGGTTAATTGGTCGTAAGCTTTCTTTCTTCCTTGCTGGGTTCTAAATTCGTCACATCGGGCCGATTTTAAAATGGTGCCCCCCTTATTTATAATGTTGTTCACACTACGTGCATCCAAGGTCTTAAAATCACCTTCGATCATACCTTGATACCCCCTGTAGATACCTACACATTCAATTTTCAAATATGCACAAGTACGGACAACGGAACGAATTGCGGCATTCATTCCAGGAGAGTCTCCGCCGGACGTAAAAACTCCTATTTTTCTAATTTCTGAAGCCATTCAAATTTTTAAGAGATCAAAGCTAGGAAACTTTATTCAAATTTTGAATATCTTAATAATTTATTTGTTTTCAAGGGCTTTCTCAAACGTTTTCGTAATAAATTTATCCAAAAACTTTGAAAAATATAAAATTCAACAAACTGATTTATGGGCGATTAATGGGCTTTTTTGAAAAACGAATCAAGCTGTCTTTACCCATAACTTGCGAAGGTTGTTTTTTGGGTAATGGTTCGGCTTGTTTTTCCGGCTTGTCTTGTTTGTTGAATACTTTTCGCATTAGTTCCTTGAAGCTATTAAAATCAACTTGATATGATAAACCTACTCCTTGGGTATATCCTTGCCGTTCCGTCAAAAATTGTTGTATTTGGTTTTCTCGATTAAAAATCTTGGCACTCAATGTTCCTTGCTCATTCAATAATACCTGAACCTCAACATCACCAGCCACCACGGTTTCGGAAACACCGCCAACAGGAACCCCCACTCTACCATTTACCAAAATACGATCGGATAGTTGAGTAGAAACGGTGACTCCTATTCTATCTTCGGTAGCTATATCGGCATTGGGGTTATTATAGCCCTGCTCATAAGACAGCCCAAAATTCAACTTATCATTATTTCCGGATAATATTTGATTGAAAAGTCCGGAAGCTGTCTGAATCAAATTTCCTGTTACGGCTTGTTGGTTGATTCCACTCGACTGTGGATTCACAAAAGTCCCCTGTGCCAACAAGTAAAATGCATTGCGCTCTTTGATAGTTGGATCCTGTAATCGATACTCCAGTTCAGATTGTACAATAGAAGTAGTGCCCGGAAAATCAATATCAAAGTTAATATTTGGACTTTCCAGTTCTCCATCCAACCGAATAACAACCTCAGTAGGTACTCTTCCGGTGTACCCGGCATTGTCCAAAAGTGGTGCAGGATTCGCATTAAGAGAATACACTGCCTCCAAATTCAGCTGTGCGGCCAATGGATCCTGCTCCCAGAGAATTGTCCCTCCAGGACGGACCTTGAACTTTTTATCGATTACACCTCCATATTTAAAGTTGTACTCTCCCGAAACCACAACAAAGTCTCCATACATATAGAACTTTCCGTTGGTGTTGATTTCAATCAACAAAATACCTTCTCCCGTTCCCTTTAAGGAACTACCTGTGCTCTGGTCTACCACAATCTCCACTTCAGCCTCGGGGGTCACTGCAAGGTCAAAAGCCATTTCCAAACCTTGGTATTCATCCAACACTCGTTCCTCCTCAAAAGAGCTTGAGCCTCCTTTTTCTAAAAAATTGATAAATGAGTAATCCCCCACACTGGTCACATCACTCAAAGGAATTTTAAGGGAGGTACCTGCAGCTGTGGTAGCGTCCACGGAAATGGTCAAAGCATCTGTTGGACCGTAAATACTTCCTGTTCCATTAATAAATCCTGTTCCATAGTATAAAGATTCCTCTTCGAATTCTGTGTTCAAAATCATGAAACGGTCACTTTTAGTATCGACATCCAAGCCCAAATACCAATCATCAAAACCGGTATGGCTGATAGTACCATCCAAAGTGGCGGTGGTACCTTCCTTCACATCGGACAACTCAACATTTTCGAAATAAAAAGTCTGGTCGAAAAGTCGAACTTGTGAATACGGAGCAAAATCGTAGTCCACATTTAGATACGGTATTCCTATTCCAGCATCATTTAAACTAAGAATTCCATTGATGGAAGGGTTGTTCACATCTCCAGTGATAGTGGTATTCCCACTTACCTTCCCTCTTATGTTGGATATAATGTCCTCCCCCAAAGGCCGGAAGGGTTCCAAGGCAAAATCGGAGAAATCGGCCACCAAATTCAGTTCTTGTTTATCATCAATATTGGTTATCTTGCCATTAATGCTCATCCGTTCCTTTCCATCATCATTCAACCAAGTACTTACCCCAAACTCGGTAAGGTCATTGTTCCCATAAATACCAACCTCCAAATCGCCCATCCGCATATTGTTGACACTAAAGTTTTGAATCTTTAGACTAGATGTTGGCAAGTAGTTCCCATCTTTCTGTAAAATATTAAGAAAACCATCCACTTCCCCGTTCATTTTTAAACTATCTATCGTGGGCGTAATTTTATTGAGTGATACTAATTTAAACTGAAGGTCTAAATCTTTGTATGTGGAATCCGCGAACTCTCCCCTAAGCCGGATTTGTTCTTTATTGTTATTGTCCATTACCACATCTTCAATCTTGATGCTATCCAATGAACTGTTGAAAATCACCTTGTTCTTATCGTTACCATCCTTATTGAGTACCCAAGTGTTCCCCTTAAAACTTACGTCGGATTTTTTCAGACCTATTACCGACCTGTTATTTTTGTCGAATGTGTGGTAAAAGTTTAGGTTGTAGCTATCATCATACTCACTCCCCCCCTTAAACTCCGTTCTAAAAAAAAGTGTATCCTTTAAAGTGGTGTTGATAAGATTAAAGTCTTTGATATCATAGTACACTGTGGACATATCCTCTACAGAGACGAAAGTGTTGAAGAGCGGGTTCTTGTTATCTATCTTCAACTCAATATTATCAAACTTGTTTCCAAAAGCCTCGATACTTGGTGATTTAAAGGTGAGTTTAAAATCACTCTGGTCCGCTTCTATGGCCCCGCGAATAAAAGTATTGGCATCAAATGCCATTTCTGGCACAAAAACATCTACAATTTTATTATAAATTTTAAAATTAAAATCCAAGTATTGCCCATCGGATATTTCGAAAGGTTGATAATTGGTATAAATGCTACCAACGGAGTTCTGTACTAATCGACCCAACTCGTTTACTTTGAAATTCCCTCTCATATATCCTGTTATTATATCGGGAGAATTTATCTCAATGGTTCGAATGGTATCTTGTTCAAAGGAAGAGGTGACCGTAAAGTCTTCGAAATAATAGGTGTCGTTTATGTTTTGATAAGTGGTATTGGAAAATTGTAGTTGGCCCGCCATGTCATCAAGGTTGTTGCCCTCGATATCCATATTGACATGTCCTTTAAAGATAGAGATGCTATCGTTAATAAAGTTCAACGCTTTTAGGTCCGCATAATCCACTGCGGCAACAAAATTAAAATCGTTTTCCCGTGCCCCAAAATTGGCCAATCCTTGAAAGTCAAACCTAAAATTTTCGTCATTACATAACAAAGCACCATCAAAAAGCTGGTTTCTAAGTATACCTGAAACTTTAATTTTATTATACTCGTACCCATTGAATTCAAATTTGTAAACATCTCCAGAAACCTCGGTGTTCAAACTTTCTGCAACGAAACCTTTTCCTTCCACATTCATATCCATAGATGAAAGTCCTAGATCTTCATTATCAATAAACTCACCCAGGTCAAAATCTATCAAGGAAATAAAACCAATATAGGATGCATCTTCAATGGTTTGTACATTGGTCATCTGAAGGTCCACATAGCTATCGCCAACAGCCGTGTTTAGATTTACGGTAACATCAATGGAAGTTTCAGTTATCTCTGCATCTCCACGTACAGTAAATTGTCCTAGTTTTTGGACAGATTCCGGTATGTTTCTACCTAATATGTTTGGCAATATGCTCCTTAGTTGATAGTAGCTTGAAGTAAGATTGTCTATATCTCCCCGAAGTACAAATGGCGCCTGCCCACTAAACATATTATCGAACCTAAAATCCCCTCGAATACCTGTGTTGTCCGTAAAAAGGAACAGGTTATCCACTTGCAGTTGGTTGAGGACACCACTAAAATCTCCCGTAAAAGTTACCGTCTTGTCCTGACCAAATTCATTATAAAAAGCATTTATCTCGTTCAGGGATACGGAAGATTCTGTGAAATTGGCATCGATGTTTACCAAGTCAACAAAATCCGCTAGGTCTTCCCGCTCATAGTTGAATACCAGATTACCCTTCAGTTCGGACTGTTCGGTGTCTATGAGCAAAGAATCGAACCGCATTTGCTGAGTTGTATATTTAAATTCCGTTGCCAGTTTTTTAAGACGGATGCCCCGTCTGGCCAAAGTGGAAAGGTTATCAATTTTTAAAGATACATCTGGACCAAGAATTTGAAAGTCATGGGATAAAATTTCAATCTCGGAAAAATTCAATACTCCTGGTTTTTCCAAGTTCTCATCGATCAACCTAAATTTCCCGTTATGGATTTCAATCTCATCGGAAGACATAAAAAAAGGAGGAGTACCCGGGGCTCTAGGTTTGCCATCATCCAATTTCGCCACAAAAACATCCAGATTGGTTTCTGTTTCCCCTTCGTAAGTCTTTAAATTAAAAGTAAGCCCATCCAGCTCCATATCACCAAACTCCATTTTGTTGTTAGCCATATTGCGCAGGTTTAAAATGGAAGTGGAAAGTTTGTGTATATAGATTAGAGTATCCTGTTTGTAGTCCTCTACATAAATGCCTTTTAAGCCTGCATTTAAATTAAATAGAGACATGCTTACCCTATCGATTTGGATGTTCGTCCCAAACTCTTCGTTCAAGGAATCCGTCGCGTATTTTCCCAACTTCGTCTGCACATAGGGGAGAGAAAGTATTAATGAACCCAAAACCAAAATAAGGATAATGGCCAAAAGGAAACGCAACAGTATTTTACGAAGTTTTTTGATAGGGCTTTTATGTTTTACCTTTGACGACCAATTTTTGTTCCAAACCTGTGGAAAATCCAAAAAAATATATCCTAGCAATTGAATCATCCTGTGATGATACCTCTGCTGCTGTACTTTGCAATACAAAAGTACTCAGCAATGTGGTAGCTACCCAAGAAATCCATAAGCAATATGGAGGTGTTGTCCCAGAGTTGGCTTCCAGGGCACATCAACAAAATATTGTTCCCGTGGTGCACCAAGCCTTGGCCAAGGCAAATATCGATAAAAAACAACTATCTGCCATAGCATTTACCAGAGGTCCTGGACTAATGGGTTCTTTATTGGTGGGAACCTCTTTTGCCAAGTCTCTGGCATTGGGTCTGGACATCCCATTGATAGAAGTGAACCACATGGAAGCGCATATTCTCGCCCATTTTATCGAGGATGAAAACCAAGCTTCCCTCACATTCCCTTTTTTAGCCATGACCATTAGTGGAGGACATACTCAAATTGTAAAGGTATCGGACCACTTTACTATGGAAGTTTTAGGCGAAACTTTGGATGATGCAGTTGGTGAAGCATTTGATAAAAGCGCAAAATTGATGGGACTTCCCTACCCTGGTGGCCCATTGATTGATAAATACGCTAAACTCGGCAACCCAATGGCTTTTAAGTTTCCTAAACCTAAGGTGGATGGACTAAACTTTAGTTTTAGCGGATTAAAAACCAGTATTCTGTACTTTCTACAGCGCGAAACCCAAAAGAATCCAGATTTTGTTTCCCAAAACATGAATGATATTTGTGCTTCTGTACAGTTCACCATATTGGAAATATTGATGGACAAACTACAAATGGCAGTTAACCAAACCGGTATTAAACAAATTGCTATTGGAGGTGGAGTTGCGGCCAATTCTGGAATTAGAGGTAGACTCAAGGATGCAGAAGAAAAGTTGGACTGGCAAACCTTTATTCCTAAATTTGAGTATTGCACGGACAATGCAGCTATGATCGGCATTGTGGGTTACCTAAAATTTGAAAGGGGCAAATTCACAGATCAAAGCATTGCTGCCAAGGCACGTTATGCCATTGGTGACTAATTAATTTAAACCTTATCTATGCAGCTTTTCTATAATCCCACATTGGACAATAGTGCCAAGCAGTTCACTTTTCCCCCAGACGAAAGCAAACATATGGTCAGGGTTCTCCGAAAATCTGAAGGGGATATTGTGCACATTACCAATGGTAAAGGTTATTTGTTCGAAGCTGAAATTTTAGAGGCCGACCAAAAAAGATGCAAAGCTCGTATCATTTCTAATCGAAAATCTATTCCGAAACGGTACAAACTGCATATGGTGGTTGCTCCCACAAAGATGAACGACCGCTATGAATGGTTTTTGGAAAAAGCAACAGAAATAGGTGTGGACGAGATTACACCAATTATCTGTGACCACTCTGAACGAAAGACTATCAAATTGGAACGAATGGAACGGGTTTTACAATCTGCCATGAAGCAGTCTCTACAGACTGTTTTGCCACAGCTTAACCCACCAATTTTATGCAGGGAATTCTTGGAGTCAGATGTTTCCACTGGCCTTAAATTTATAGCTCATTGCCAAGAAGGCGATAAAATGGAATTAAAAAGAAAGGTCATCGCCGATAACGATACTACCATCCTTATTGGCCCCGAAGGTGATTTCTCCAATGAAGAAATTGATTTGGCCAAAGAAAAGGGATACGTCCCCATTTCTTTGGGAAGAAATCGACTGCGTACCGAAACTGCCGCTATTGTAGCATGTGCGACGGTAGCTATAATCAATAGTTAGTGCCCAATACGTTTTTGTGAAGCCCCAATAATATCATGGTTTTGGGTTTCAAGAATCACTACAAGTGTCAAATCATCAGTGCCTGTGACCAAATCGGGTATTGTTAAGAAAGATTCTTTTTGGGAGCTATTCAATTTAATATTTTTTTCAGCAACAACAATATTGCTGTTACTTAACCTCCGGTTTCTGTTTTCCCCTCTTTTGACTTGTGTCTCTCTTTCATTGATTACCAAGACAGCTCTCAACCGTTTATCGTTTATATCTTCAATTGTGTTATATGAAAAAGATATTGTCCCATTTGATAATTCTACACCACAGATTTCTATAGGGTTACTACTATTCTCAATACCATATTCTTTAATTTTTGAATACAGTATTGAACTATTTGAGCCAACAAAGTGTTCTTTGCCATTAATCACCATTTGAGGCGTATAAATGTTTCGCTGATTAAATTTTCTTCCATATTCCCTCTGCTTTTTGGTGTGGGCCTGATTGGAAAAAGGGTCCTTCCAACCTATATAATCCCAATAGTCTACATGGTATGACAATGCGATTATATCATTTGGATACTTACTCTTTATCTGTTTCAAAAGAGCATCTGCTGGAGGACAGCTAGAACATCCTTGCGATGTAAAAAGCTCCAACACAATTGGATTCTTGTTTTCTTGAACTACCGGCTTTACCTCGTTCGCTGTATATAGCGTGTATAAAGACAAAGCAAAAAAGGTAAATGAGAGAATTATGGCCTTTTTAATCATGAATACTGTACTTTTGGTTGTATAGTTATTCGTATTTAAATGGCACAACTTACCAAGTTAACATGTACTTTAACTTTTTTTGTGATGGCTTTGGCTACTTCGCAGGAAATTGCAATTCTTAAATATGGTGGTGGTGGCGATTGGTACTCCAATCCTACGGCACTACCCAATCTGATTCGATTTTGCAACACCAATATTGGTACTAAAATCAATGCTGAACCAGAGACCGTTGAGGCTGGTAGTGTTTCCATTTTTAAATATCCGTTCTTGCACATGACCGGACACGGAAATGTTTTTTTTAATGATGAGGAAGTCCAAAATTTACGAACCTATCTCTTGTCCGGAGGTTTTTTACATATTGATGATAATTATGGCATGGAACCTTATTTAAAAAGAGAATTGGAAAAATTGTTCCCAAATAAACAATTGGAGGAACTAGGTGCCGACCATCCTATTTTTTCTCAAAAATTTAATTTTCCGGATGGACTTCCCAAAATCCATGAGCATGATGGAAAAAGACCGCAAGCCTTTGGCATTTTTAACCAAGGAAGGCTTATTTTGCTATACACTTATGAATGTGATCTCGGTGATGGTTGGGAAGACCCTTCCGTGCACAACGACCCCGAAGAAGTAAGGTTGAAAGCTCTTCAGATGGGAGCGAATATTGTGGAATACGCTTTTAAAAGTTAATCGATGAACGCAAAAACCATAGCAAACGGAATACTACGGGCCGTCGCCATTATAGTGGGCGTGGTACTTTTGGGATGGTTTTTTTATAAAATCCAATCCGTCCTGGCATATTTGGCCATCGCTGCTGTTTTAGCATTATTGGGCAGGCCCATTGTAATGTTCCTTCGGGAGAGACTAAAATTCCCAAACACCTTGGCAGTAGTGGTCACCATGATATTTATGATATCCATTTTTTTAGGAATTCTGGCCTTATTTATTCCGCTAATTGTGGAGCAAAGTAGAAATCTCTCTTTACTGGACATTGAAGCCCTTAAGGGCAACCTTAATACCTTATACTTACAAACTTTGGACTATTTTGGCGCCTCAACGGGAAGCTTTTCCAATTTATGGAACGAATCCCACATCGAGGAGAATGTACTAAACGATTTGGATTTGGGTTTCATACCTAACTTTCTTAATTCGTTTGTTAATGCATTAAGTAATTTTAGTATCGGGCTTTTTTCTGTTCTCTTTATCTCATTTTTCTTTTTAAAGGATAGTAAGTTGATGCAAAATGGAATTTTGACTTTTGTTCCAGATAACAAAGAAAGTAACTTGGTAAAGTCCATTGATAAAATCAATAATTTACTTTCCAGGTACTTTGCCGGTATATTGCTTCAGCTTTTTATATTATTTGTAATTTATACCATTGCACTCCTAATTGTCGGTGTAGAAAATGCCATCGTGATTGCGTTCTTGTGTGCACTCTTCAACATCATTCCGTACATTGGTCCGATCATAGGTGGGGTAACCATGATCACGTTAACGATGACCAGTTTTTTGGATGCTGATTTTAGCACCGTTATTTTACCCAAAGCAATGTATGTTTTAATTGGTTTGACCATAGGTCAACTCATTGATAATTTCTTTTCACAGCCTTTTATTTTTTCCAAAAGTGTCAAATCCCATCCCTTGGAAATCTTCTTGATCATCATCATCGCAGGACTCTTATTTGGTATAGTAGGTATGGTGGTGGCAGTACCAGGATATACCGCCATAAAAGTAATTTTAAAGGAATTTTTAGCAGATTATTCCTTTGTCAAGAAACTGACCAAAAACTTATAGTATCAGTTTGAATAAGAATATTTTAAATACTGGTGTACAGAGTTTTATATTAAAATATTTGTTATCTGACATCATGACAGTATTGCTTGCCAAACCTATTTTGGAGGGGATTTCCCAGAAAGAATTGGCGGAGCAGATTGAAGCTAAGAAAAAATGTCAGGACAAGCTACCTACGTGGTTTGCTACAGCCAACATTTATTACCCCAACAAACTCAATATTGAGCAAACCAGTTCCGAACTTACCGCTAAATACAAAGCTCAAATTGTACGTGGAAAATCACTCATTGATCTTACGGGAGGATTTGGTGTTGACAGCTATTTTTTTTCCAAAAAAATGGAGTCCGTTCTGCATTGTGAAATCAACCCAGAATTAAGTGAAATCGCTCATCATAATTTTAAAATTTTAGGGCAAGAAAACATTGAATGTTTTCGAGTAAACGGTATTGATTTTTTAAAAGGTTCCACCTCGAATTTTGATTGGATTTTTGTTGACCCCTCACGAAGAAATGATAAAAAAGGAAAGGTATTTTTACTAGAAGACTGCCTCCCAAATTTACCCGAACATCTTTCTTTGCTTTTTGAAAAAACACAAAACATCTTGGTCAAGACATCTCCACTTTTGGATATAAAAATGGGGATTGAAGAATTGGATTTTGTAAAAGAGGTTCATGTCGTGGCCATACAAAACGAAGTGAAAGAACTTCTATTTGTACTAGAAAAAGAGTACAGTGGAAGCATTGAAATAAAAACCATCAACTTGCAACCAAAGCAAAATGATGAGTTCAACTTTTTATTGGAAAAGGAACAGCACATCAATATAGATTTTGGTGAACCCGCTTCTTATTTATACGAACCCAATGCCGCTATTTTAAAATCTGGAGGTTTTAAGTCTGTGGCAAAAGTATATGGTTTAAAAAAACTACACCCGCATTCACATTTATATACATCCGAGAAAATCCTTGATTTCCCGGGCAGAAGATTTAAAGTCCAACAGGTTCTCCCCTATTCCAAAAAATCATTGAAATCAATCTCCCTATCAAAAGCAAATATCACGACAAGGAATTTTCCACTTTCCGTAGCGGAGCTTCGTAAAAAACATAAAATCAAAGATGGTGGCAATCGTTATGTATTCTTCACTAAGGCCTTTAACGACTCCTTATTAGTTCTAGATTGCGAAAAAGTGGATGATTAATCCAAGGTTTCAAGCCAATCAAAAAGCAGGTTCGTCCAATTTTTTAGTTTATCATCATGTAAAGCCAAAGCAAAACCATGTCCTCCCTTAGGGTAAACGTGCATGGTGGTAGGCACGTTATGTTTTCTTAGTGCCTCAAAAAACAAGGTCGTATTCTCTACAGGTACCGCATCATCATCCATAGCATGCAATAAAAAAGTAGGTGGTGTTGCCTCCGTAACATGTTTTTCATTGGACAGATATACAACTGCATCTTCGGTTGGGTTCTCCCCCACCAATGAAACTCTGGAACCTGTATGGGTACTGGGAACTCCAAGGGTAATCACAGGATAAATTAAAATCATAAAATCAGGCCTTGCCGATAAATCATCAACATCATCCTGTCGATTATAAACTTGGTCGTTATAATGTGTGCCCAAGGTAGATGCTAAATGACCACCTGCCGAAAATCCCATGATTCCAATTTTATCAGATTTGATGTTCCAAGCCTCTGCTTTGGACTTCACTAAACGGATGGCGCGCTGTGCATCTTGAAGGGGAACCACATTTTTATCTGTGGTAATCGATTTAGACCATGGCAAACGGTATTTCACCACAATGCCTGCAATTCCTTTGGCATTCAAGGCTTTTGCAATATCAGTGCCCTCCCAATCATACGCCAAACCATAATAGCCACCTCCAGGGAAAATAACCACCGCTTGTCCTGTCGCGTTTCTTTTCGTTGGTAGGTAAACTTCCAAGGTTGGTTTTTGAACATTGGTAATCCATTCCATCCCATCCTCCGTATGCTCCACCACTTCTTTTTCGACAGATTCCTTTTGGTTGGGAATATTGTGAGGCCAAAGCGGAATAATGGTTTTTTGTGCTGACATTCCAATTGAAAATAAAATAATGAATAAGGTTAGTTTTCTATGTGCTTTCATTCTTATTGAATTTTGATCAGTCGTTACATTCCCATTTAAAGTTAGCCACCCGATCGTTGGAGGCTGCCGAAAGATTATAATGCCACCATTCTGTTCTGATGGACCAGAATCCATGTGCTTCCATGGTCTCTTTCAACAATTTTCTGTTATCCAATATCTCTTTAGGTAGATCCATGTTATCGTGATAGGCTCTTTTTCCAAAGAAATCAAAATCGGTTCCCATATCAAGTTCATTACCATCTAAATCCACCAAAGTGATATCCACGGCACCTCCTTTATTGTGAATAGATCCTTTATCCGGATTGGCAACATATTGTGGGTTGGGCACAATCTCCCACATTTTGTATTGAACGGAGTTGGGACGATAGCAATCAAAAAACTTGATTTTCACCCCCTTTTTCATAAAATCCTTATTGGCCTCGATCAAGGCCTTTGCCGTTTTTACCCGGGTATAGCATTCGGCACAATCGTACACTTTAGCCTTTAAAAAATTATTCTCGGTGGCATACCTCATGTCATATACAAAATCTTCGCTAAAGTCTGCCAATCGCACAAAAATGGTGTCGGCAAGCCCATTAAAAGTCTTTAAAACAGGTTTTAGATCTTCAATAAGGGTATCCTTGGTTAAGGTATCCAGGCTTACTTCTGTTTCAACGTGTTCAGGTTTGTTCTGGCCCGTCTTAGCTTTTTGCTTACAACTTATCGTTAAAAAAAGACTTATAGAAATGAACAGGTATTTCATCAAATTTAATTTATACGTTTTTGCGCAGCCAACCATGTATAGAGGGAATCCGTAGTATAGGCCCTTCCCCAAGCATTATGGCCAACGCCCTTGTATCTGGTGTAACGGACATCGCGGCCCATTTCACGTAGCTTTTCAACCATCTTGTCAGATTCCTCCACATGAATTACCTCGTCTTCCTCACCATGAAAAACCCAAATAGGCATATTCTTATCTATCCAATGGGCATACGGTAAAGGGGTCATACCGCATACAACGGCCATAGCTGCAAACTTTTTGGGGTACTGTGTAGCCAGTTCCCACGATGCACTTCCCCCTCTACTCAACCCTGTCAGGTAGATTCTATTTTTATCTACTCTATTGGAATTGACCACGGAATCCAATAATTGAACAACGGCATCAGTGTTCCACCATTTTTTTGCGTGCGAGTTTTGGGGAGCCAAAATCAAAAATGGGAACTGCTTCCCCTCTACCAACATTTTAGGTGGACCTGAATCTTTGATTTCCTCCACATTTCCTCCTGATTCGCCCCCTCCATGTAGAAAGAGCAAAAGACCAAACTCCTTCTCTTCTGAAGAAAAATAATCCTCTGGATAATAGAGATAATACTTTAATTGTTCTTTGGTCACTGTCTCCAATTCACCTTGAATCAAATTGGTTTGTGCGGCACATGCTTGAATCAGCAGCATACCGAGTAATGCTAAAAATCTGGATAAATTCTTTTTCATCGAAGTTGCAAGTTACAAAAGTTTGTCGGCGATATCCTTCCACGTATTGGCACGTTCAAAAGCCATTACATTTGTGTTGTGCGGTGATGTAAACATAATGGACCTACCATCAAAAAGCGCAAGGTTCTTGCTGCGGTCGTCAATAAGCACATCACCCTTTAAAACGTGTTTGTTCCCGCACAAAATTCGATTTTGCCATGGGATAAAGGGAAAAAATTCATCCAACCAATCCGATTTTTCACGCAATGACTGTGGAAACTCCATAGCTGCAGAGGCAATATATACTTCATGTTTCTTACTTAGCTCTTCAAGAACTTCTTGGCTATCATCGATAATCTTTAAATCCTGAAAAAAACCATCCCGTCTTGTATGGTCTTTTATGGATTGCTGATGTTCTTCTGGAACACATTGCCAAAATTCCTTACCATAGCATTCTTCGGCTTTTATCCGGGCGTTGAATTCTTGGTTGTAAATGTCTATATGGGCTTGGTATGCATCTGCAATAACCTCATCCATGTCAACAAAAATGATCATATTCTATTTTTTTGATGAAGTACGACAAAACTCTTCAATTTTAAAAACCTACTTTATGAATGTATTGTTAACAGACATGAATTTCTTAATAAGACCCATTGCTTTTCTAAAATTTCACAAGAATTTGTCCATCATTTAACCAAATCATATTGCTGAATTTTAAATTAAAAAAATAACAGTTACCTTCACATAACTAGATTATTAAAAGCGCGAACATTGCGTTTTTTTTGCTTAAAACCGACCTTACATGTTGCCCAAAGGAAACTTTCCTGAAAAAGTCTATTTAAATGGTGAAATAGTATCAGCTGAAAACGCCAAAATATCAATTTTTGATCGAGGATTTCTATTCGGAGATGGTATTTACGAAGTAATGATGCAATTGGAAAATGGTATTTTCTATAAAAAGGCGCATCTAGACAGACTGCAAAACAATCTGAACAAAATTGGAATACAATACGAAGTTCAGGAAATTGACGACCGACTTAGCGGACTTCTTCAAGCCTCAAATCTAGAAGGAGAATCTTGCCTAATTTATATGCAGGTAACTCGTGGAGTCGCCCCAAGAAAACATTCCTATCCAAAAGATGTTGTCGCAACCGTGATGATGTATGCCCTACCCTACAGTCTTCCACACATCAATACTAAAAACATGAAAGCCATTTTGGAGCCAGATTTTAGGTGGCACCGATGTGATATCAAATCCATATCGTTATTGGGCAATATTATGACCAACGAATCGGCGATGAATGCAAATACCAATGAAGCTGCTTTGGTTAGAGATGGGATAATCTCAGAAGGGTCGCATACCAATATCTTTTTTGTGAAAGATGGAACCGTTATTACCCATCCTGCCAACGAACATATTTTAAACGGCATTACAAGAAAAATTGTTCTAAAGCTTTGTAATGACCTCGATTTGCCCGTAAGCGAGAAACCCATTGCCGAAAAAGAAATTGAACGTATGGACGAAGCATTTTTTACCGGAACAACCACTCAAGTTGCCTCTATCGCCCAACTGGGTTCCCACACTTTCCATAAAAATGATGAAGTCGGTAAAGTTACCCGCCAGCTTCAAGAAGCATTTGCTCAACTAAGAAAAACAGATACCTCAAACATTACATTATAAATACCCCTTTAATTATGACTAAAAACAATTCCAATAAGCTTTATAAAACCATCTTGGGACTATGTCTACTATGGATTTCTTCTTGCAGCAACCAAGAAACCTATGACCTTCTCATTTTAAACGGTACCGTTTACGATGGTAAGGGCGGTGATGCGATAGTTGCCGATATTGCCATCAAAGATTCCTTAATTGTAGGAGTTGGTGAATTTGGCAATGCCAAAGCAAATAAAATAATTGATGCTTCCGGACTAGCTGTTTCTCCTGGTTTTATTGATATGCACACACACATTGAGCCTATCATGGAACTTAATTCCTGTGAAAGTCATGTGAGGCAAGGAGTCACTACATCTTTGGGCGGACCCGATGGCAGTTCGCCTTACCCGCTCAAACCATATATGGACAGTCTCCAAAATAAAGGGGTTGGGATGAACGTGGCTTATTTGGTAGGACACAACACTATTCGAAGGAATATTATGGGGCTGGAGAACAGAGCTCCCACAGCCGAAGAACTCAAAGCTATGGAAGCCGAAGTGGACAGTGCCATGAAAGATGGTGCTTTCGGTATCTCCACAGGATTAAAATATCTCCCGGGAGCATTTTCAAAAGTGGATGAAGTCATCAGTCTTTCCAAGGTAGCCTCAAGTTATGGCGGTATTTACACATCACATCTAAGAGAAGAGGGTTTGGGACTTTTTGATGCTGTTGCCGAAGCCATCAAAATTTCGGAAGAAGCGGATATTCCTGTTGTATTGACCCATCACAAAGCTATTGGAAAACCCATGTGGGGCAAAAGTTCAAGAACTTTGGCTATGGTAGATTCGGCTAGGGCAAAAGGACTTGACATTAAAATGGACCAATACCCTTATGCCGCTAGTTACACTGGCATTTCAGTCTTAATACCCAACTGGGCAAGGGCTGGTGGACCAGAAGAATTTAAAAAACGAATCGCAGATCCAGTGCTTAAGGACAGTATTAAAAATGGCATTGTTTTCAATATACTAAACGACCGAGGTGGGTCTGATTTGGACCGTGTACAGTTTGGTAAAGTGGAATGGGCACCGGAATTGGAAGGGAAAACATTAAAATATTGGTGCGAGGAAAATAATTTAGAGCCTTCTGTGGAAAATGGGGCCGAAATGGTAATCAAAGCGCAATTAAATGGCGGTGCAGGATGTGTTTTCCATGCCATGGCCGAAGAAGATGTGGAGAATATCATGAAACATCCTTTTACCATGATCGGATCGGACGGTAGATTGGTGAAACCGGGAATGGGACATCCACACCCACGTGGGTATGGAACTTTTCCAAGAGTCCTCGGACGCTATGTTAGAGAAAAAAACACCTTGGAGCTCAGCGAAGCCATTAGAAAAATGACCTATTTACCCGCACAAAGTCTTAACTTATCGGACCGCGGACTTATCAAAGAAGGCTTGAGAGCGGATATTACCATATTTAACCCCGAAACTGTGATAGACAAAGCCACATTTGAAAAACCACACCAATATTCAGAAGGAATCGATTACGTAATCGTAAACGGTGGTTTGGCGGTAGACAATGGGGAATTCAAGGATATAAAATCAGGAATAGTTCTAAAAAAACAATAGATGAAAATGAAACAAATCGTACCAAGCTTATTGATGATTGCCGGCATCTTTTCTAATTCAATTTTGGCACAAGAAAGCAAAAGCATCGAAAAAAAATACACAAAAGAGGTAGCACGTTTGGTCAAAGCAAAACAGGTAAAGGCTGCTTTTACTCTTATTGAAGAGCAAAAAGAACAAACCACTGAAGACCACATCACCTTAACAGAGGTATTAGCGCCCCCGTTCAAAGAAGATGCCAAAGGAGTGGTATTTGGAAACATGCTCAAGGAAGCTGGCATTGACAGCATCTGGACTGACAAGGTCGGTAATGTAATCGGACTTAGAAAAGGTACTGCTGGAGCATCGGGATATGTAGGTATAGATGCCCACCTTGATGTTGTATTCCCGGAAGGTACCGATGTAACCGTAAAAAAAGTTGGAGATACATTAAAAGCTCCTGGTATTGGTGATGATACCCGTGCATTGGCAAATCTTATATCCATGCTCAAAGCTATGAACAAGGCTGGTATCAAAACAGAAAAAGATGTACTTATTGTAGGTTCGGTTGGTGAAGAAGGCTTGGGAGATTTGCGTGGCATGAAATATATGTTCAACGAATCCGGTCTGAATATAGATTCTTGGATTGCCATAGATGGAGGCAGCATGGGTCGTATTAGCAATGCCGGATTGGGCTCCAAACGCTATAAATTGTTGGTAAAAGGGAAAGGTGGTCACTCGTGGGGAGCTTTTGGACTTGCCAACCCACATCACGCTATGGGCAAAGCCATTGATGTTTTTTCTGAGGCGGCTTGGAAATACACTTCGGGCAACATCCCTAAAACAAGTTTTAACGTGGGCAGAATCGGCGGCGGTACTTCTGTTAACTCTATCCCCTTTGAATCTTGGATGGAAGTGGATATGCGCGCCATTAGTCCAAAAAACTTGGATGAAATTGAGACTATTTTTAAATCATCTGTGGAAAAAGCCATCGCAGAGTACAATGCCAGTGGTGTACAAGGTGAAGTGACCTATGAGCTTATCAAAATTGGCGATCGTCCTTCAGGTGAACTATCCCCTGAAATTCCATTGGTCCAGAGAAGTATGGCCGCTACAGAATTCTTCGGAGTAAACCCATCGCTTGGAAGAGGTTCCACCAATATAAACATTCCTGTTTCCAAAGGTATCCCAGCGGTATGTATTGGCCGTGGAGGCAAAGGAGGTGGCGCACATTCTCTGCACGAATGGTACGTAAACGACGAACCTGGTGATGAGTCCATTAAATTGGCACTTTTGATTACGTTGGCGCAAGCAGGGTTAGATAAATAGCATCATGAAAAAGCTCTTCCCCAAACTGTTCTTTACCCTCGCCCTTCTATTTTGGGGTTTGGTCGATGCGCAACTTAGCGAAGGCCAACTATCACAAATAGACAGCTTGTTTGTACAATGGAACAAACCCAACCACCCTGGAGGAGCCATTGCGATTATGCAAGGGGACGATGTGGTTTTCTCCAAAGCTTACGGGCTGGCCAGCATGGAATATCTGGTTCCCAACACCACGGGAACGAGATTTAATGTGGCTTCTGTATCCAAGCAGTTCAGTGCTTTGGGCATTATAAAACTGCATCTGGAGGGCAAACTTTCCATAGACGATACCATAGATAAATATATTGATGGACTCGCACCATTTGGAAATAGGATTACTATTCGGCATATGCTTCACCACACGAGTGGGTTGCGAAGTCTTCATGCATTGTTTGGACTAGCGGGTTGGCGAGGAGATGATACTAGGACCAATGCCGATTTGAATAGAATCATTGCAAAACAAACCGAACTCAATTTTGAACCTGGTTCGGAATACATGTATTGCAACACGGGCTTTATGTTCTTGGTCAATATTATTGAAAAAGTCACTAATACATCCTTTATAGATTATATGAAGGAAGAAGTTTTCATCCCTTTGGGCATGAACGACACCTATGTGGAAGTCGATTATGACAGAATTGTTCCCAACAATGCCACTTCTTATAACCAAACTTTGGATGGTTTTGTTCGTTCCGTGGAGTATTGGGGCTATGTTGGCTCGGGAAATATGCATACCACAACCTCGGATTTGCTTAAATATCTTAAAAACTATTACAATGCGTTACCTGGATGGAAACCTGCATTTGATATGATGCAGACTCTAGACCCACTTAACGATGGTAGTTTTAACAAATATGCCTTTGGGGTAAATGTTGATGAGCTTTATGGTAAAAAACGAGTGAGCCATGGAGGATCCATCGGTGGTTTTAGATCTAACATTGCTGTTTTTCCGGAGGAGGAAACCAGTATTGCCGTTATTACCAACTTTTCAAGTTCTGGCCCTGCCGGTAAATCCAACAACATAGTAGAAATCCTTTTTGGTAAACCATCAGCCAAGAAATTGGGCATGGTTTCAATTTCCAAAAAGAAAATGGAGTCTTATTCTGGAACGTATTGGGATGATGAAACCTATTCCGAACAACAACTTACCATAAGCGGAGATACCTTGTATTTAGGAAGAAATGCATTTTTGCCCACTCAAAACGATGAATTTATCGCCATTTCATCGGAAAATGATACTAAAATTAAATTCAAAAGTGGAACCATGACCATTTACCCTGAAAGTGGTAAGCCCATGGTGTTTTCCAAATTGAAACAAGAGGAGTTAACCGAATCATTGGCCAAAGCATATGTAGGCACCTATTTTAGTCCTGAAATTGAAACCGCTTACACCATTCATTATGATGATGGTGAATTCTACGCCCATCATATTAGACATGGAAAAGTTAACCTTGAACAAAAGAAAAAAGACCTGCTAAAAGGTTTTTATCCATTGTCCTACATCAGATTCAAAAGAGAAAATGGGAAAATCATAGGGGGGTGGATATCCAACGGTAGGGTTCGCAACCTTTGGTTCACTAAAACCGAATAACAAAAACCGACCATTATGAGACTATTTTTCATCTTTTTAATGTTCTGCTGCCTAACATTGGACGCCCAAACATTTCCAGATAGGGTTTGGCATTCGGCAACGGAAGATGAAGTCCAACCATGGCAAAACGAAAAATCAGAGGCTTTTAGGAAATATTTGATTGATAGTACAAAAATCACTGGACTCATGATTGTGCATAAGGGTAAGGTGGTCTTTGATTTTGGTGATTTGGAAGAACTCAGTTATATCGCTTCCTGTAGAAAAAGTGTGCTATCCATGCTCTACGGGCAATATGTAGAGAATGGTACCATCGATTTGAGCAAAACCATTAAAGAGTTGGGCATCGACGATGTAGAGGGCATTCTTCCCATTGAGGAAAAGGCTACCGTTAAAGATATTATTTCTGCAAGATCTGGGGTTTACCATCCCGAAGGATATCCTGGAGGCATGCAGGAATATGCCCCGAAACGAGGTTCGGTGGAACCCGGTTCCCATTGGCTGTACAGTAATTGGGATTTTAATGTGGCAGGTTTCATTTTTGAACAGGAAACAGGCAAAAACATCTACGATGAAGTGGAACGGCAATTGGCGAATCCGTTACATATGCAGGACTGGGATCGTTCCGTACAACACAAACAGGGGAACACCAAAATTTCGAAATATTTGGCATACCCCATGTGGTTTTCTACAAGAGATATGGCGCGATTGGGCTTGTTGATGTTGAACAAAGGAAAATGGAAAGATGTACAAGTAGTAAGTGAATCATGGGTAGATGAAATGCTAAAGACTCGAACCACGTATAAAGAACTGAACCAAAATGTCCCAGTTTTTAAAGGGAGCGGGGTGAATTACGGATATGGTTACATGTGGTGGTTATGGCAAAATGTAGAAGACAAACGCTTTGAAGGCGCTTATTCCGCCAAGGGGGCCATGGGGCAGAATATTACCGTATACCCAGCTATTGAAACGGTTTTGGCCTTTAAGACCAAAGCAGCATATCGAAGAGCCAATCCATCCCAAGTTAGGATAAATGTTGCCAAAAAGGCTGCGGAAATCTTCGATATGCAGCAATAGTTTTTGAAGAGTACAGGCTCTACTTTACTTAATTGAATTACTCTGTTTTGGTAAACACTAACGCCCTACCCCTATTTTGTGTAACTATAACATATGGGTTTCCTCCAGTTGCCTTTTCCACCAATATCATGTCTTTTGCGTCTCCAGTTACTTTAAAACCGCTTTCTTCAGCATTTTTAAAGTCAAAACTTCCTTTGCCATCATTTAATAATACACCGCCATTGAAAGCATCATACCTACCAATAAAAGCTTCATTTCCATAATCATTGCCTATCATTAGCACATCGGTAGAGGTGTCCGTATCAGTATTTGTTGCAATCATACATTTTATAGGTGCTGCCTGTGTTTGCCATGGGAGTTTACCCACTTTGAACTGTCCACTTCCATCATTTTCAAAATAGCTGGTTTGATCATAATTAGCCATTAACTCGTCCGCTCCTTCAAGCTCTTCAGGAGTGAACAATTCATTTTTGGTGGTTGTGGCATATTCACGGAAATAATTAAACTTTTTTCTAAACAAAGGGCTTTGGCCTATAAGATCTCCCCAAAAATTAATGGGATAGGGTTCATATGTCGGGTTTTCAAAATCACTTTTGAAATACGCGAACATTACTGGGTCAATGGCTCCATTATTATCGAAGTCCTTGGCCAACATGGTAACCGGTCTTTCTTGTGAGGGATTATATAAATTGTTCATTCCTAAATTTCCTGCCAATAAATCAATATCACCATCACCGTCAAAGTCTTCGGCCAAAACACATTCCCACCATCCAGAAAGTTGCTGAATCCCAGTAGTGTCCAAAGACTCGAATTTATCCTTTTTATTCATAAAAATGGTGACGGGCATAAACTCCCCTACCAAAACAAGGTCTTGTAAATTGTCCTTATCTAAATCTGTCCATATGGCATCAGTTACCATTCCAGGATTTCTGAGGGCTTTGTTATAGTCCTCGGTAACATCCAACAAGGTGCCTTTTTCATTTTTCAACAAATAACAATTATCTGGTTTTGGATACTGAGAAAATGGGGTACGACCTCCCACGAACAAATCTACATAACCATCTCCATCAAAGTCTGTAGCCTCAACTACAGAGCCACTTGAATTTATTTCTGGAACCTTATCGGTTGCCATTATAAATTTCCCATTACCTTGGTTGATCATTAAATAATCCTGATAATACGGAGAGTCTAGATCAAACTCATTACTACCGGCAACCATATAAACATCAAGGTCTCCATCATTCTCAAGGTCAAAAAGAACTATACTGGTTTCTTCGTGTTCTTTATTTTTTTCATCTTCAAACAATGGTGAACTGGAAAAAGCCCCATTGGCATCTTGCATAAAGATCATAGGTGAATATCCTGATGAACTACCGATTATAAAATCTTCATATCCATCACCGTTAATATCACCTTTTGCAAGACTAGGTCCATTTTGGGTGAGTTTGTGAGGGAGTGTAGGTTGAACATAAAAATCTGCCTTATCTGTTTCCTGGTGAACATAATTGACCCCAACTTGCTCTGAAATTTCTTGATATATGGGTTTAGATTCTTTGGGTGCCAAAGGAAATGCCAATTCATGTCCCGTTGAAGAGGCGGCATCACTATGGTTGATACTTAGGGTTTGGTTGCTTTTAACATCTTTTAGAACCTGAATACTTCCATCCGGCCATACAATTTCCAGGGAAGTGATGTCTTTCTTAGCTCCCAAACCAAAATGCACCTTGCTGTCCACGGTGGACAAATAGCCCCTATTGAGCTGATGTTCGTAATATTGAAAAGTTCCATCTTTAAAGCGTAGGGCTACCTTGGTACCCAAACCTGCCTGATTCGATTTTGGACCGTTTAAATTCAACTGAAGAAAGTTCTTGTCTGTCTTTTGTTCAACTTCGAGATTATTCTTGAAAATAAAAGCTTCGTCGTTAATGTTGTTTACCACATAATCCAAATCACCATCTGCATCTAAATCAGCAAATGCAGCTCCATTTGAAAATGAGGGTATACTTAATCCCCATTCCTTGCCTACATCCTTGAACTGACCATTGCCAACATTTTGGTATGCATAATTCGGAATTTTTACAACAGGAATGGAATCCAAAATTTGTGAAGTAGTCAAATACTTCTGAACATTAAAGTTAAACTCACCAAAATCAAGATCTGTTATATCGCGAGGGAAACCATTGGTTATCAATACATCTTTGCGCCCATCGTTATCCGCATCAACAAAAAGCGGCGACCAACTCCAATCGGTTTTGGCAATTCCCGCCATTAACCCAATCTCGCTGAAGGGCATATCGGGGCCCTGGCCCATCTGAAGCATGTTACGCATATATTGATAATCGTAGCCATACCTATCATTCATTTGGTAATCATTATACTTGGTCGTTTTAATGGTTGTTTTTAATCTGTAATTAGTTTCTCCCAACATATCAAGTGTGACAATATCCAGATAGCCATCGTTATTAAAATCGGCTATATCAGAGCCCATGGAGAATTTACTTTGATGCTTTACAAAATCACTGATTTTATCGGTAAAGGTTCCGTCCCCATTGTTGATATATAGGATATCATTGCTCAAATAATCGTTGCTTACATAAATATCGGGCCAACCATCGTAATCCAAATCTGAAATGGCGACACCAAGGCCATATCCTTCAATGGTTATACCAGCTTCCATAGTAACATCTGTAAAAGTGTTGTCCCCATTATTGCGGTACAAACGATCATTGCTCAAGGATGAACCATCGGTTATTTTTTCACGATAGTTTGCAGGTAGAATATGAATGTCTACGTTATTGAGCACATACAGATCCAAAAAGCCATCTTTGTTATAGTCGATGAAAGCCGCATTCATGCTATTTCCGGTATCTGCAACGCCATATTCCTTGGCCATTTCCTTAAACATGGGGACTCCATTATCATCCACCCCTTGATTCACAAAGAGCATGTTGGCCTTTTCCTCTGGTGAGGCATACATGGCCGCACAAACATAGATATCGAGAAGGGAATCGTTGTTAATATCGATGACAGCTGTTCCGGTTTTCCATTTATCTGCTGCCGCAACACCAGAAGTTTCCGTGACATCTTTAAACTTGAAATTACCTTGGTTAAGGTATAACTTGTTGGTCACTTGATTTCCTGTAAAGAAAATATCGGGTTTATCATCATTGTTAAAATCTCCCACCGCTACTCCTCCTCCATTAAAGATGTATTCGCTCGTGAGTATATTGAAACTATCCGTTTCAACAATTTGATTGTTAAATGTAATTCCAGTATGGTTAGAGGAAACTTTGGAAAATAGCGTATGCTCTTGCTTTTTAGAGCAAGAAATAGCAATTAGGGAAACAAGTACAATTAAAACGGAATATTTGAACATTGTGGATGACGATATTTACAGATTGATAAAAAATAAAATGTAGCAAGACTTTTCCTTACTGCAAAGCAGTAATCTTTTATTAATTAAAATTTAATCAATTATTTATCAAAGATTCTATTTTAGTGATTGGTTGAATAAAAAGTAAGTCAAGAAGCATGAAAATCAACTCAAAGGATTGTAATCAAAAATAGGTTGCCAATATACATTGACAACCTATTGACTCGAATTAAATTAAACTAACTCGGACTACACATCTTTAATAACCAGGGTTCTGTGTCAATACACCACCACTCTGGTCTATGGCGTTAATTGGAATCGGGAACAAATCATGCTTAGCGGAGTAAGCTTTAAATTTGGTATCGTACCCTGATCCATCAAAATCTTCTCCTTCGTTTTGAAGATAGGTAGTGATAGTTTCCATTGCATTACCCCATCTTCTTAAATCGAACAATCTATGTCCTTCCATACCAAATTCCAAACGACGCTCAAAACGAATCGCTTTACGGGCAAAATCTGGGTTATCAAAAGAAACATAAGGTTCTATTTGATAATTGGCCGCATCGGTATCAGGAATAGGGTTATTATCGGCATCAAGTGCCTGCACATAACTCATGTTTTTAGCTCTGTTTCTTACTTGATTTACATAGTTCAAAGCCAAAGCTAAATCAGGAGTGGATTGCTCGGTGGCAGCTTCAGCGGCCATTAGCAATACATCCGCAAAGCGTAAAATGTTATAGTTGATACCTGACCAGTCAGATCCCCAACCACCGGTACCACGGTTGGATCCAACCTCATCGACCTGGTAAAAGTTCTTTTTAGGCAAATAAGGACCAGATATGTCACCGAAAGATGCTCTTATCCATTCTTTCCCTGGGTTATTTCCAAATCCATTGTAATCAATACCTCTTCTACCCACTGTATAATCCAATCTAGGATCTAGTGGACCAGTATGTGGAGTAAATGGCTCATCACTGTTGATTCCATAATCATTAACTACATCAGTATCGGCATACGTGTCCAACAATGGTAATCCACTACCATCTGTCTTATATGCATTTACCAAATCATGCGTTGGCTGATAAAAACCACAACAAGTTCCCAAAGGACCTCCACCAGGATAATTCAATGTTCCTGCGCCATTTCCGTTATAGGAACGTCCATCATCCGAAGCAAACTGAATAGCAAACATGGATTCTGGTCCATTTTCACCAGCCGCATTAAAGTTGTCCACAAATTCTGTGTTTAGAGCATATGGCCCATTGTTGATAACATCTTGGAATAATGGAAGTGCTTGATCATATTTTCCTTGGTACAAATAAGCTTTCCCCAAGAAAGCCTTGGCTACCCAGGCATTTGCCCTTCCTACAACAACTTCATCGCCCAGATTATTTATAGCTTCGGTCAAATCAGCCTCAATCTGTGCCCAAATTGGACCAGGGTTAGGTTGGTTGAACTCTTCGTTTACCAAATTTTCAACAGAAATAAAAGGTACATTCCCATAAAACTTCTGGAGCTCAAAATTAAAATAAGCTCTTAAGAAATAGGCTTCTCCTGCCTGTTGGGTAAAATCACCTTCTTCAATTTGATTGATCAGATCCAAAACGGCATTACAACGGTTCACACCTCCAAAAAGGGCACTCCATCTTCCCAAAAACCAACTATTACCTGTTTGCCAATCCAAGGTTTCAACTTGAAACAAAGCAGTATTATCACCATCTTCGCTTCCTCTGTGGGCATCGTCTGAAACAACATCGGCCCACCAGTTATCACCTCCAGCGGAAACACCTTCTCCTTGTCTATTAACACGCTCCCCGTCCATGGCCGAATATGCTGCAGTCAACTTAAGATCTACACCAACTGCGGTCTTTAAGTCCGAATCTGGAATATTACCAGTAGCTGCCTTTTCCGTAAAATCTTTACTACAGGCCCATAGCAATAGCCCTGCTAATAAGGTTGAATATATTACTTTCTTTTTCATTTTTTAAAATTTAAGATTAATCCCAAAGGAATAAATTGAAGCTAAAGGATAGTTGTTGTCAGATACACCTATCGTAAGGTTGTCTATAGCTCCACTGTTCAAAAATCTAGGCTGCAATTCAGGATCAACACCGTCATAACCAGTTATAGTAAATAGGTTGGTTCCTTGTAAATATAACCTAACGCTGTCCATTCCTAAGTAGCTGGATACATCTTCGCTTAGTGTATATCCGATCTGAAGGTTCTTCAATCTCATGTATGATCCATCTTCTACAAAGAAGGAATTCGCTTGACCTTCATTGTTTGTAATACTCTGACTCAATGCTGGCAGTGAAGCATCAGTATTTTGAGGGGTCCAAGAATCTAAAACTCTAGTACTTCTGTTTGCATCAAAAAAGGATGGAAAATCAGTATATACTTTATCATTATTGAAGATGTCATTTCCTTGTGATCCTTGGAAAAATGCTGACATATCAAAGCCTTTATAACCCATTGTTAAGTTAACACCGTATGTAAAATCCGGGTGAGGAGAACCGATAAAAGTTCTATCATCATCATTGATTATTCCATCATTGTTCAAATCACGATATCTGAATCTACCAACTCCTGCAGCATCAGATGCAAAACCTTGATCGGGTGCTGCTGCAACCTCAGATTCTGAAGAAAAAATACCATCCACAATTCTACCATAGAAGGAAGAAATTGGCTCACCCTCTTGTGTTCTGGTAACTGTTCCGGTAGTTCTAAACCCTCCGAATCCAGTCTGGAAGGCACTTATTAAATCAATTACTTCATTTTTGTAGCTCGAGAAATTTAAATCAATTCCGTAGCTAAAACCTGATGTAGTTTGATCTGCATAACTCAAAGTTGCATCTACACCTTTGTTTTGGATTGACCCAAGGTTTACATAAGGTGGAGCTGCATCTAAAGCTGTTGAGCTGTACAAGCTTCCATCCTGATTGATCAAATCCTTGGTTTTAATTGTAAAGTATTCTGCAGCAAGATTCAATCTGTTGTCAAAGAAACCAAGTTCAATACCAAAGTTGGTAGTTTCACTCGTTTCCCACTTCAAATTAGGGTTACCTGCAGCAGAAAGAATGGCTCCTTGCGTAGCCCCTCCACTACCGGAGTACGCATAGTTGGCATATTGTTCACTCAAAACAGAAAAGTTCACTGTTGGGTTATCCACAGGAAGTGTTTGGTTACCCAATTGCCCCCAAGAACCTTTCAACTTCAATCGGCTCAAGAAAGAATCCGCTGGCCAAAATGATTCGTTACTTAAAACCCACCCAGCACTGAAAGATGGGAATATATCGCTCTTGTTATCACCAACAAATCTAGAAGACTCATCACGACGTACGGTAGCTGTTAATAAATAACGGCCATCATAATCATAATTTACAGTTCCGAACAAAGAGAACAGAGATGATGAATTATCATAAGCATATGCTACGTTAGCAGCTCCACCACCATTGCTCAATAAATAGTAGTCTGGTGTTTCAAAAAAGTAACCTGTTCTGGAAATCTCTTTTCCTTTACCATGGTTATCCAAGGCTTCAATACCTATCAAAGCATTGATGCTGTGATCGCCGAAAGATTTGTTATAGCTCAAAGTATTGGTCCAAACCCACTCATAGGTATCTTGATCGGCCTCGGTCAAAGTATTTGTAGAGATTGGTTCCGGAGATTCAGGAATCAATGCTCTGAATCGTCGATCGTTATACGCTCTGATGGAACCACCAATAGATGTTTTAAACTGCAATCCGTCCATTATATCCACGGTAGCATAAACATCACCAAATACTCTAAACGCTTTCCTGAAATCATTTTTTTGTCTAGTAGCTTCTGCAACCGGGTTGTTTGGATTGGCAAGACCATTGGAGTTACTGTAGCTTCCTGCAAAATTGCCCTCAGCGTCATAAACAGGCACCAATGGCGACATTCTGGTAGCAAAGTTGAACCATGATTGTCCTCCACTTCTTCTATCAAAAGAAATATTCGCGTGTTCACCAATTCTAATTCTATCCCCAATTTTAAATTCAGAGTTTAATCTTACATTACCCCTTTTAAAACCGGTGTGAATCTGAATACCTTCACGGTTCAAATAACCTGCAGAGAAAAGAAATTTAGATTTTTCATTACCATTTTCCAAGGTAATGGAAGCATTTTGTGTAATTGCTGTTCTGTAAATCTCATCCAACCAGTCTGTACCACCGTTTGGTTTAACATTCATAGTTACCGGAACATCTCCTTGTATTACTGAAGGCACAACTGGGCTTGCACCATCACCATATTGTGGATGCGATGGTGTACCCCCATCATTAAGGATACTTTGCCAGATCATTTCTCCATGTTGTTGAGTGTTCAACAAATCTGGAACATTTGTCGGAGTTGAAAAACCAGTATACATATCCAAGGTAACTTTTGCCGTATCCAAATTATACCCACCACTTTTAGTAGTAATGATAACAACACCGTTAGAGGCACGGGCACCATAAATAGCAGCTGCACCATCCTTAAGTACGTTCATTTGCTGAATGTCTGCCGGGTTAATGGAATTCAAAATACTTGGGTCATCCGTCTGCACTCCATCAATAATATAAAGTGGATCGTTACTGTTACCAGTTCCATAACCCCTGATACGCACAACAGGTGATGCACCCGGAGTACCGTTGTTTGTGATGGTAACACCAGAAACTCGACCCTGTAATGCTTCTGCAGCATTCACGATTGGGGTTTTTGTAGCTTCCGAAACATCAACAGTTCCAACAGAACCTGTAAGTTCACCTCTTGTCTGGGTACCATACCCAGTTACCACAACCTCATCCAAAGCAGCCGCATCTTCTTCCATTGTTGCATCAATGGTGCTATTTCCGTTTACAGGAATTTCCGTTGTCTTAAATCCAACATAGGAAAAAATTAAGGTTGCGTCAGAAGCTGCTGTTATGGTATACTTACCATCAAAGTCTGTCTGCGTACCATTAGTAGTACCTTTTACAATTACATTGGTTCCCGGTAATGGAGCACCATAATTGTCCACAACCGTTCCGGTTATGGTTACTTGGTAAGGGGGTGAAGTAGTTTCATCCAGGTCTGGGCCTGCTGCATATGCAGAGCCACCCACCAACATCAATGCCATTGACAAAACGAAAGCCTGAAACGTTTTAACCGAATCGGCCCACCTTGTCAAAATCTGAATTCTGTTTTGATTCATAGATAGTCTATTTAGTTTAGTTACTTAGTTTGATTAAGATTGTGCATATTGTCTCAATCAGGAACAATAATAGGTAAAATTTTACAATTGGCAATATTTTAACATAAAATATTAATTATATCAAAACTGGGGCATAAATAATATGAAATTGCCATTATGTGTGATTCTCAGCCAACTGCGTATAAAGGCTGACCAAAAATCACGGTTAGTCGATGTACTATATTTTTAAGGGTTAAAAAAACAACAATAAATCAATTAAATGTTAAAAATACACAATACTTATTCCCGTATGCTTCATCCAAGAATTTATACCTTTCATCTTTATCCGCAGGGATGGATTCATTTTCAATATCGATGATCATAACAGACGGATTGCTATTGGAGGTATTCACATAGGGTCTGTTGGACAATTTCACACCATTGGGATCGCCAAGGATAATAAAGTTGACAAAGTAGTCCTGCATGGTTCCAGAGACTTTATAATCATCTTTTGTCCCTGGATAATCATCAACCAAGTGAAAGGTTTCCGAGGGCATATTCAATTTCACAAGCATGCGGTACACCAACAGGCTCAGGAGCCCTAGGTGTACTACCATTGCTTACAATGGTTTCACTGCCAAACCTGAAATCAAATTGGTATTCCTTAAAGGTGGTCTTATTTTAGAATACAAATAGCTATAAATAGGTTGATCGCTATTATTTCGGTGTAAATCGAACCATATGGATATAACTCCAGCACCTTTTGACAATCCTCTGGATAAAATTGCTTTTTACTCTTAATAGTTATCAACGGTGAGCAGTTGACCCTGCATCAATCCCATTGTTGGTATTTCTGCTGAATTCCACCCCAGCAAAAGAGACACTTGAGCTTGTTCCCCTGCTTCAAATATTTCTCGTAATATTTTGGGAAGAAAATAACCGTCAATTTCTACTGAAAACCCAAAACGTTGAGATTCATTATAGATTTCACGAGTACTCATTTTTCGAAGTTCTGTTATGGATGATATTCCAGCTTTATCCAAAAACTTCTTTTCCATTTTATCACCCTCTGCCAAGGGTGAGGACCATGACCATAAACAAATTTGATATTTTCATCTTTAAAGTTTCTTATTGTATCAATTTGCTACAATAACACCTTCTTTTTTATATATTTATATTTTTTTGATGTAAATTTTGCGATGTTTACAATATGCTACCTTCAGAAAATAAATACCTGACCAACGTTTCTTTTGATACTGTAATCTTCGGTTTTACAGGAGAAGAACTAAAAATTTTAATCCTAGAATATCAAAACTCTGGCATGTTTGCACTCCCCGGAGGATACATTCGACGTGATCAAAATTTACTCGATGCAGTTAAAAAAGGGGTCATGAAACGTACAGGGCTAAAAAAAATACATTTGGAGCAGTTCCACACTTTCGGAAAGTTGAACAGGTCCGATCCGGAGCCTTCAAAAAAAATTGCTCGTGGATTGGGTTACGAACTAGAAGAGGATAATTGGGTGCTGGATAGGTTTATCACCATTGGGTACTATTCCTTGATAGATTATAATCAAGTGCGACCTGCACCTAATAAATTTTCCGACTCCATAAACTGGTATAGTATCAACGACCTTCCCCCTTTGATGATGGATCATAAAGAAATCGTGGAGAAAGCATTGGAAGCCATTAGAAATGATTTGGGTAAAAAACCGATCGGGACAAATCTTTTACCTGAAAAGTTTACCATGAAAGAATTGCGAAAGGTATACGAAACTATTTTGAACAAGAAATTACGGCGTACTACATTTCAACGTAAAATGCTAAGTATGGACTTTTTAAAAAGACACGAAAAATTATATACCGGGGCGGCCAACAAAGCCCCTTACCTATACAGTTTTGACAAGGAAAAAGCTGAAAAGCCATAATAGCAACACCTAAACCATTATAAGAAATGGCAAACAATTTTAATCTTAAAAATCTAAACCAAACACCAAAATGCCAAACTTTAATATTGATGCCGATGCCAAATATACCTACGATGCCATTGTAATTGGTTCAGGAATAAGTGGTGGATGGGCAGCCAAAGAACTCTGCCAAAAAGGATTGAAAACCTTGGTTTTAGAGCGAGGTCCCATGGTTGAACACCCAAAAGATTACACCACGGCCAATCTTGATCCGTGGGACATGGAACTTCGTGGTGGATTAACGCCTGAGGAACAAAAAAAACATTATAAGGCCATCCGATCAGGATTTATAGGTAAGGATACAGAACATTTTTATGCCAATGACGAGGAAAACCCCTATACCGAGGTAAAGCCTTTTCTTTGGATACGAGGCCATCAAATGGGTGGCCGTTCGCTCCTATGGGGCAAACAGACATACCGCTGGAGTGAAATGGATTTTGAGGCCAATGCCAAAGATGGTCACGGAGTAGATTGGCCAATCCGCTACAAAGATTTGGAACCATGGTATACTTACGTAGAAAAATTTGCCGGTATCAGTGGCGAAGCGCTAGGATTACCACAGCTTCCCGATAGCCACTTCCTTCCCCCGATGGAACTGAACTGTGTGGAAAAAGAAGTCAAAAAACGAATTGAGAGCAATTTTCCTGGAAGACATATGATCATTGGGCGCGTGGCACATCTTACACAACCACTGAATGGACGAGGGCAATGCCAATATCGAAACCGATGCAGTCGTGGGTGCCCTTATGGTGCATATTTTAGCAGTAATGCCGTAACACTTCCTGCGGCCAATGCCACTGGAAACTTAACTTTTAGGCCCTATTCCGTTGTTCAGTCCATTATGTACGATGAAGGAAAAGGCAAAGCTTCGGGTGTTAGAATTATTGATGCAGAAACCAATGAAGCTATTGAGTATAAAGCAAAAATCATTTTTTGTAACGCCTCCACCTTAAGTACAACACAGATACTATTGAATTCCACCTCCAACCGTTTCCCTAATGGAATGGGTAACGATAGTGAGGAATTGGGGCACAATTTAATGGATCATACATACCGCGTTGGTGCCCTTGGAAAAGTTGAAGGCTTTGATGACAAATATTACAGCGGACGCCGGCCAAACGGGATTTATATCCCACGGTATTGGAACATCGACGAAAACTCAAAAACGGATAAATTTTTACGTGGATTTGGATATCAAGGTGGAGGTTACCGTATGGGCAATAGCGAAGCCGCCAACCGCAAAGAATTTGGAGGCAACTATAAAGACAGTATTATGAAACCAGGGCCTTGGGAATTCTTCATTACAGGTTTTGCAGAGTGTCTGCCCTATCACGATAACAAAGTATATCTGAACAAGGAGGTACCTGATAAATGGGGACAACCTACCCTATCCATCGATTGTGAATACAAGGAAAACGAACTGGCCCAGAATAAACAAATTCAAGAAGATGCAGTCGAAATGTTGGAAAAGGCTGGAGTGAAAGATGTAGTTGGCTTCGATAATGAACACGAACCAGGCTACGGCGTTCACGAAATGGGAACGGCACGTATGGGCCGTGACCCAAAAACTTCCGTTTTGAACGGCACCAATCAAATACATTCGGTAAAAAATGTGTTTGTTACCGATGGTGCTTGTATGACTTCCAACTCATGTGTAAATCCTTCACTCACCTATATGGCACTTACCGCAAGAGCCGCAAATCATGCAGTAGAAGAACTTAAAAAATTCAACATTTGATTATGGACCGGAGAAAAGCTTTAAAATTTACAGGAAGTATGGCAGCTGCTGTCGTTGCTGGCCCTTCATTGTTTTCACTATTACAGTCATGCAAAAACGAATCCAGAGTTGATTGGCAACCACAATTCTTGACCATGGACGAAGCAGCCTTCGTATCCAAAATAGTGGATATGATTTTACCACGGACAAAAACTCCAGGGGCTTTGGATGTAAAGGTGGATATTTTTATTGACAAGGTCTATGCCAATTTGTACGATACGGATGGACAAAATAATGTTCGAAAAGAAATCGCAAAATTCAATGATGACTGCAGAATCGATTATGGGGATGCCTTTGTCTCCCTATCCGAATCCGACCAAATTAAAGCCCTCCAAAAAGCGGAGGAAAATTCTGGTCAATTTGAAAGCAGTGTTTGGGGAACTGCCATTGGAAACCCAGAACCGGTAGGCTTTTATCGCTCGTTAAAATCGACCGCATTATGGGGCTATTTTACCTCGGAGCAAATAGGGGAAAATGTATTGAACTACGACCCTATTCCAGGAGCCTACCATGGCTGTCTGAACCTAGATGAAGTAGGAAATAAGTGGAGCCTTTAGATTTATGAAATCCGCACCATTTTATATCAACCGAAGGAAGTTTTTATCCGGCACTACCGCTGCCATGGCGCTTTCATCCTTTGGTGCCTATGGGCTTGATTTAATGTATTCCCCAAAAAAATGGAATGTGGGTCTTATCGGCTGTGGATGGTATGGCAAAAGTGATCTGTTCAAACTGATTCAAGTAGCCAATGTCGAAGTCGTATCCCTCTGTGATGTAGACCAAAAACATTTGGGAGAAGCGGCCAATTTAGTATCGCTACGACAAAAATCTCGTAAAAAGCCAAGATTATATCAAGATTATCGAAAAATGTTGGCTGAAAAGGATTTGGATATTGTTCTGATTGGCTCACCAGACCATTGGCATGCACTCCAAGCCATTGAAGCCATGGAATCAGGTGCCCACCTTTACCTTCAAAAACCCATTAGCCTTGATATTTTGGAAGGTGAAGCTATTCTGGCAACGGCCCGAAAACTTGGTAAAAAAGTACAAGTAGGTACACAGCGTAGAAGCACCCCTCACTTAATAGAGGGGAAGAAAAATATTGTTGATGCTGGACTATTAGGAAAAATATCACATGTGGAAATGTGCTGTTATTACCACATGCGATGGAATGAAAATCCGCCAGTTACGCAAGTTCCTGGTTATTTTAATTACGATTTTTGGTCAGGCCCAGCTCCATTGAGACCCTTTGTAGGCTTACCGCATGGAAAATGGCGTGCCTTTACGGAATACGGAAATGGCATTGTAGGAGATATGTGCGTCCACATGTTGGATGCCGTTCGGTGGATGTTGGGGCTCGGATGGCCTAGAAAAATTAGTTCCACTGGTGGGATTTATGTGCAAAAAGATTCTATTGCTAATACTTCCGACACGCAAACCGCTATTTTTGAATTTGATGAGCTCAATTGTGTATGGCAACACCGAAGCTGGGGCAACCCGGCAGACCCAGAGTATCCTTGGGCATTTTTTATACATGGTGAAAAAGGCACTTTTAAAGGAAGTGTGTTCCAATATGAGTTTATTCCGAATGATAGTGGTAAAACAATAAAAAGAGAAGTGGTTTACGAACGTGAGCAATATCCAGAGGATTTAAAGGAAAAGGATATTGAGTTGCATACAGCACCCGCTACAAGAGGTCATATGTTAGATTTACTAGATTCCATTGAAAAAGATAGACTGCCAGTAGCGGACGTGGAAGAAGGTCATATTTCCACTGCAAGCTGCATCATGGCCAACCTTTCCATGGGATTGGAGCGTCCTTTGGTTTACAATCCACAAAAAAGAATTGTTGTTGATGATGTCGAAGCTACCACATTATTAAAGCGTAATTATCGAGGACCTTGGCAGCATCCTTCTGAATCTATTTAATTATCAAATTTTGCTATTAAATCGGTAGTGAATCATAATACTCATAATAAAAAATCCAGCCTCTACTCTCCTTTTTGTTTGTAATCGCTACTAGTTTAGAAGACGCACCATTGTTACCACAGACGGTGAAATCTACGATGTAAATACCTTTATTCGGTTTCTCATGTACACCAATGAATTTGATACCGAAGGTTTAATCTATTCGAGTTCCATGTGGCACTGGAAAGGAGACGGCAAGGGCACAATTATGGTTTCAGAGATGGAAATGACCCGCAATATTTATGGGGAGCGAAACGAATTAAGATGGCCTGGCACTACTTGGATTCAGAAGATGGAGCAGCAAACGTGACACTTGAAAACAATAAATTGATATGACAAATTCCCGAAATGGCTCAAGCAGATGGGGAATTTCATCTGATAGTTGAAGGTATGAATACTGGTTTATCAGCCCTAACAAGATATCAAAGGGTAATCTTTAAAATTCAATAATTTAGATCCAAAAGTAAAACAAGTGTTAGAACAAGGGATAGCCAAGATTATTCAACTACTGGTTTTCTATAAATGAGTTTTTAAAGCTATACAAGTAAGGAGCTCTATGGGCACCTCCCGTAAATCTTTTTTCATGACGGATCAAGGCATTGGTCGCCAACATTTTTCTATGGAAAGCGGTTCGCTTGAACGGTTCGCCCATGATTTTTTCATAGACGCTTTGCAGTTCTCTCATCGTAAATTTTTCGGGCAACAGGTTCATCCCCAATAATTTTCTGTCCAGATTTGAGCGCAGGGTCTCAAGTGCTTTTTGTACAATTTCCAAATGGTCCATCATCAAAGGGGGAAGTTCGTCAAAGGAATACCAATCAATGCTGTCAGCCAAAGCATCAGGCACTGGATTTACTTCTTCAAAATTGATTAGCGCATAATAGGCAATGGATATAAATCGGTCCAATAGCCATTCATTGGCCTTGGGATCTAGCCCGTTCATTTCCAATATCCTCTCCATAGCTTTGGAATCAAATCTATCAAGTCCTCCAAAAGTCTGGAACTGTTCCAAATATATATTGTCGATTCCCGTTCGTTCCACCACACCTTTAGCTACCGCCTCGTCCAAGCTTTCGTTTCGTCGCACAAAACCTCCGGGCAATGCAAATAGGCCTGTATTGTGGTATTGCAATACTAGTATTTTTAAATCTTTTCCATTGAAACCGAATATGACCGAATCAAATGCGATATGAGAAAGATAGTCCTCTTTTTTAAGGTTTTGAGAATGTTTATCAGTGTTCAAAATAGAATTTTTTGTAAATAAAGCATGAAAAGTCGTAAAAACAAATTATTATTGTAACAAATTGTTACAATAACAAATAATCAAACGCATAATGAAGAAATTAGCTATAAGCTTTCTGGTTTTACTGGGTTTTGGTCTTACGATAACAGCTCAGGACGATAATGCTTTTCCCGTTCAGGTTGACCTAAAGAACGGAACGATAGAGGGACTCTATGACACCCATACGGGCATTCAAAAGTATTTTGGTATTCCCTTTGCAAAGCCTCCTGTGGGCGAACTGCGATGGAAAGCTCCACAGCCCTTAGATGACTGGAAGGGCATCAAGGAAACTAAGGAATTTGGGCCACGCCCGGTTCAGGCCATGGTGTTCGGGGATATGAAATCGCGATCAAGAGGTTTAAGCGAGGACTGTCTATACCTGAATGTATGGACACCTGCCAAGTACAATGACAAGGATCTTCCCGTTTTGGTCTATTTTTATGGCGGGGGCAATGTAGCAGGCGATGCCTCCGAATACCGTTATGACGGTGAGAGTATGGCCAAAAAGGGCATAGTAGTGGTGACTACCAACTATCGTTTGAACGTTTTTGGAAATTTGGCTCATCCAGAGTTGACAGCGGAGGCTCCATATAAGGCCTCTGGAAATTATGGCCAGTTGGACCAGAACATGGCCCTTCAATGGGTACGGGACAACATTGCTGCTTTTGGAGGGAATCCCGACCAAGTGACGATTGCAGGGGAATCTGCCGGTTCAATAGGAGTAAGCGTCCAGATGGCATCTCCCCTATCAAAAAATCTTATTGCAGGAGCTATTGGGGAAAGCGGGGCAGCCATTGTACCGACCATGGCCCCCGTTTCCTTGGAAGAAGCCGAAAAACAAGGAACACAATTTCTTGAAAGCATAGGTGTAGAAAGCATAGCTGCGTTGCGAAAACTGAGCACAAGAGAGATTTATGAAAAGTACAACGACACCCAAAGGTTTGGTTTCCCCATGGTCATTGATGGTTATCTACTGCCAAAAACACTGCCCGAAATATTTGCTTCGAAACAACAAGCGCAAGTGCCCTTATTGGTTGGATGGAACTCTGCCGAAATCCCAGGTATGGCATTTACGCAGGGCCCGATTACAAAAGAGGCCTTTGTAGAAAAGGTAAAGCAAAATTATCCCAAAAAATACGAAGAGGTTTTGGAGCTCTATCCTCATGGTACACCCACAGAGGTTGAATGGGCAGCGACCAATTTGGCATCCGATAATTTTATTGCATATAGTACCTGGAAATGGTTCGATTTGCACCGTAAAAACTCAGACCAATCCGTTTACCGTTATCTATACAGTAAGATACGTCCGCCTTTACGCGATCAAAATCTAGTCTCTGGATTAGCGGGCGGGACCGTGGAACGGGGTTCCAATGCGCCTCAAATGCCAAAACCTATTGGAGCACCACATGCTGCAGAAATAGAGTATGCCATGGGCAATTTGCCTCTTGTGGATGATTATGCCTGGACCGCCGATGATTACAAAACCTCCAGCACTATGCAAGAGTTTTTTGCCAATTTCATTAAAACTGGAAATCCCAATGGCGATGAAGTTCCCAACTGGGATGCCGCCAAAGCAAATGAGAGTGAGCCTCCAGTAATGGTCATTGATACGGAGAGCGGATCGACCAAGGCGGAGAACGATGCGCGCTATAACTTTTTGGACAAAGTCTATAAAAATTGATACTCTTTGCGGGCATAGCGATAACAGTGGTACTGCTAGCACTTATTCTTTCCAAAAAGGTAAGTGCCCTTTCCGCTTTGATCATTGTGCCCATTGTAGGCTCGTTGATGGCAGGCTTCGGTCTGGATACCGCTGATTTTGCCATGCAAGGAATCAAAAACATTGCACCAGTGGTCGCCATGTTCGTTTTCGCCATATTGTTTTTTGGTGTTTTGACCGATGCTGGTATGTTCGACCCCATTATCAATACCATCCTTAAATTGGTGGGACGCAATCCGGTTAAAATTACCATAGGTACGGCTATCCTGTCGATGATTGTTCACTTAGATGGTTCCGGAGCAGTTACTTTTCTCATTGCCATTCCGGCCATGCTTCCCCTTTTTGAGGAACTTAAAATGGATAAAAGGGTGCTGGCCTGTGTAGTTGCCCTCGGTGCTGGAACAATGAATTTGGTACCCTGGGGAGGCCCTACCATTAGGGCAGCTACGGCATTGCAGGTCGAGATTACAGAATTGTACACTCCTGTTATGATACCCCAATTGTTAGGGATATTGTTCGTTTTGGTCATTGCATGGTATTTAGGCTCCAAGGAAGCCAAACGACTTCATTTGAATTCCATGGAAGATAGAGGCAAGAGTTATTCAAAAAAGATAACAGAAGACGAAATGCATCTTAGGAGACCTCGATTGTTCTGGTTCAACATCCTGTTAACGATTGCTGTCATTGCATTTCTGATCACCGGTGTTGTTGCCCCTGCCCTACCCTTTATGTTGGGTACCATTATTGCTCTAACTATCAATTATCCAAATCTTAAAGATCAGGCATCCCGAATAGATTCGCATGCCAAAGCCTCCCTATTGATGGCTAGTATCTTATTGGCTGCAGGTGTCTTTACAGGTATCATGACCGAATCCGGTATGATCGCTGAAATGGCAAGTGCGGCTGCAGATGTGATTCCTGCCAGTGCTGGGAAACAAATTCCGGTCATCATGGCGGTTACCAGTATGCCCTTGAGCTTTGTTTTTGACCCCGATTCCTTCTATTTTGGATTTCTACCGGTACTGTCGGAAGTTGCTGGCCAGTTTGGTGTGGAGCCCATTAGTGTAGGACAGGCCGCTATATTGGGGCAAATGACTACTGGATTTCCATTAAGCCCATTGACAGCTACCACATTTTTGCTCATTGGCTTGGCAAAAGTGGATTTGGCAGAACACCAGCGGTTTACTTTTAAATATGCCTTTGCCATTACCATCGTAATGACCATTGTTTCCATATTAATCGGGACCATTCCCATATAAACTATGATCAAACAAGAAAAAACAATTCGCATTGGATCAGGAGCAGGCTATTCGGGAGACCGTATCGAACCCGCTGTGGACCTTATAAAAGAAGGTAATTTAGATTATATCGTTTTTGAATGTCTGGCGGAGCGTACCATAGCATTGGCACAATTACAGAAAATGCAGGATCCAACATTGGGATATGATCCTTTATTGGAAGATAGAATGAAGGCCTGCCTGCCTCTTTGTGTTTCAAACAGCGTGAAACTCATAAGCAATATGGGTGCCGCGAATCCAGTGGTAGCCGCCAAAAAAACTGCTAGGATTGCACAGGAACTTGGCCTGGCTAATTTAAAAATAGCTGCTGTTTTCGGTGATGATGTTATATCGATGCTCAACTTCAATACACAGAATTTTTTGGAAAGTGGCGATTCCTTATCGGTTTTAGCGGACGAAATTATTTCGGCAAACGCCTATTTAGGCGTGGAAGGAATTTTAACAGCATTGGAAGATGGAGCTGATATTATTTTAACAGGCAGAGTGGCAGACCCTTCCTTGTTTTTGGCTCCCCTAGTTCATGAATTTGGATGGTCATTGGAGAATTATCCCTTATTGGGCAAAGGTACGGTTCTGGGTCATTTAATGGAATGTGCCGGACAGGTATGCGGGGGATATTTTGCCGATGGAGTCAAAAAACATGTTCCAAATCTGGGAAATCTTGGTTTTCCCATCGCAGAAATCACAGAAGATGGCTCTTTTCACATCACCAAATTAAAAGATGCTGGAGGAATGGTAACACCTGCAACCTGCAAAGAACAGCTATTGTACGAGGTACATAACCCTGCTGAGTATCTGACGCCGGATGTGGTTGCTGATTTTTCTGGGGTTTCATTCCAAGAATTGGATAAAGACATCGTAAAGGTCACTGGAGCAACGGGAAGACCATTGACCGGAAAGTTAAAAGTATCCGTTGGCTATCGTGACGGATATATGGCAGATGCCCAGATAAGCTATGGTGGTAGTTATGCGCTGGAAAGAAGCCGATTGGCCATTGAAATCATTGAGGAAGGGCTTCGGGCGAAATATTTGGAACCTGAGGATATTTTATTTGATCTGATTGGTATAGACAGCCTTTTTAAAGAAAGAACCTCCCATGCAAATCCCCAAGAAATACGGTTGCGCGTAGCGGCCAAAACAAAGACCAAGGAAGCTGCCGTACAATTGGTGAACGAAGTGGAAACATTATATACCAATGGCCCGGCAGCTGGGGGCGGTGTTTCAAAATCCGTTACTGAAATCATAGCCATACAATCCATTTTAATGGACAAAAGCAAGGTGGCCCCAAAAGTCGAACACTTTAAAAGTTGACCTATGAAACTAAAAGATATAGCACATTCACGTACAGGTGACAAGGGAGATATTATAAATATCTCGGTCATTGCATTTGATGAAAAGGATTATTCCCTATTGGTAGAACAGGTTACCTCAGCAAAAGTGAAACAGTTTCTTGGGGAGACCGCCCTGGGTGAAGTGACCCGATATGAGCTTCCTACATTGGCAGCGATGAATTTTGTTGTGCAAAAAGCCTTAAGGGGCGGGGTTACCCGCTCACTGCGAATGGACAAACATGGCAAAACACTATCCTCGATTTTGTTGGAAATGCCCGTGGATACTAAACATTAAAACCAGATTGATGAAAACGCTTTTAAAATTACTATTGGTCATCTTTACCTTTCAGGTGACGCACGCACAAACCGCAAAAGGAACCATTGTAATCGATTCCATATACTCGGAGAATTTGGCCAATGATTTTGAAGAGAACCCTACACGAGAAGTTGGGGTATACCTGCCACCAAACTATGGGGAAGGAACCAAAAGATATCCCGTAATCTATTTTTTACATGGATTTTATGGTGATCATACCATGCTGGAGCCTATGAAGGAAATCTTGGATTTCGCCATAGCGACCAAACGTATCCGACCCTTTATTTTGGTGATTCCCAACCAAAAAACGACCTATGAAGGCAGTTTTTATTCCAACTCGGGCGTATTTGGAAACTGGGAAGACTTTACTGTTCAAGATTTGGTATCTTATATGGACGAGAATTATCGAACTATTGCAAAAAAGGAAAGCCGTGGAATAACCGGGCACAGTATGGGCGGTTATGGCGCTTTGAATATTGCAATGAAATACCCTGATGTTTTCAATACTGTATACGCCATTAGTCCAGGAGCTTTAGCCATAGTACGTGAATATGGTCCTAACAGCAACACTTTCAAAGAACTATCTGAAATATCTACCTATGAAGAGTTGGAAAAAACATATTTTGGAAAAGTAATGGTGGCCTTTGCCCGTTCTTGGTCGCCCAATCCAGATAATCTACCTTTTTATTGTGATTTTCCATTCGGATATGAAGATGGGGAATTGGTAATACATCAGCAAACCCTTAAAAAATGGCACGACAACATGCCTTTCTACAATCTCGAAAATTACATTGATAATCTTAAAAGCTTAAAGGCCATTAAAATGGATTGGGGACGAAACGCTGGCGAGCGGTTTACCCAGCAATGCAAAATGTTCAGTATAAAGTTGGAGAATTTAGGTATAACACATTTTGCAGAAGAATATATTGGAACACACGTAAACAATATATACACAAAAGATGGTCGTATTCCACAACAGGTTTTGCCCTTTTTTGAATATTATCTTGAGTTTGAAGTGGGAACCAATCAAAAGTAGGGTTAATGAAATATTTTTCTTAGTGCAAGTCATTAGCTTGCCTTTGATCATCACATAAACAACTAAACAATATATTATGCATACTTTACAACATCGAATAAAACTTGCCAGTATGTTCCTGGCCATACTCGTGGTGGGATGTTCACCAAAGTTCACAGAAGAACAGAAAGATGGTTTTAACCTAGTACACAATGAAAATGGGGAAACCTTGGGGTATAGCCCAAATTCGGGAGTATCCATTCTTACAGATGACCAACTGGCTTTTAAAGACCTGAATAAAAATGGCACTTTGGATCCCTACGAAGATTGGAGATTATCCGTGGACGAACGTGCTTCCGATCTTGCATCAAAAATGAGTGTGGAACAAATCGCCGGTTTAATGCTCTACAGTGCCCACCAATCCATTCCCGGAGGTGGTAACAGTTTTTTTGGGCCTGTGACGTACAATGGGAAGCCTTATGCTGAAAGTGGCGCAAAACCAAGCGACCTTTCGGATGCGCAAAAAAAATTCCTTCAAGATGATAATCTTAGGCATGTACTGATTACGAGTGTTGAGACACCTGGAATTGCCGCACAATGGAACAACAATGCCCAAAACATGGTAGAGGGTATTGGAATGGGAATTCCTGTGAATACAAGTTCCGACCCAAGACATGGAAGTGACTCCTATGCAGAATTTAATGCAGGAGCGGGAGGGCAAATATCCATGTGGCCAAGTACGTTGGGCATAACTGCCAGTTTTGACCCTGCGATCATGCAACAATTTGGCGATATTGCCTCCAAGGAATACCGAGCTTTGGGTATAGCCACGGCACTTTCACCACAAATTGATTTGGCCACAGAACCAAGATGGTCACGTTTTGATGGTACCATGGGCGAAGACCCGAAACTCGCTGCGGATATGGCGCGTGCATATGTCGAGGGCTTTCAAGCTTCAGAAAATGGTGATTGGGGCAATCAAAGTGTAAACGCCATGGTAAAACATTGGCCTGGAGGTGGACCCGAAGAAGGTGGTCGTGATGCCCATTTTGGGTATGGATCCTATGCAGTATACCCTGGAAACAATTTAAAAGACCATTTAAAACCATTTACCGAAGGAGCCTTTAATTTAGATGGACCAACAAAAATGGCAGCGGCAGTTATGCCCTATTATACCATTTCCTATAAGCAGGACTCTAAAAATGGAGAAAATGTAGGCAACTCGTACAACAAATATTTAATCACTGACCTCCTTAGAGGCAAATATGGTTACGATGGTGTGGTTTGCACGGATTGGGGAATTACACGAGATGCAGCAACGGTTTATGAGTTTCAGGGGAAACCATGGGGGGTCGAAGATTTAAGTGTGGCTGAACGTCATTATAAAATAATAGAAGCTGGATGCGATCAATTTGGTGGCAACAACGAAATGGGTCCCGTTATCGAAGCATATCAAATGGGCGTGGAAGAGCACGGTGAAGAATATATGCGTCAACGGTTTGAAACCTCGGCAGTACGATTACTTAAAAATATTTTCCGAACCGGATTGTTCGAAAATCCATATTTGGATGTATCAGAGTCCGAACAAATTGTAGGTAATGCCGATTTTATGACCGCTGGTTACAATGCACAACTTAAGTCGATTGTTATGCTGAAGAACCAAGCCAAAACATTGCCTATAGAGGTCAAAAAGAAAGTTTATGTCCCTCAACGCTTTATTGCATCGAGTCGAAATTGGTTTGGCATAGAAACGCCAGAACGCACCGAATATCCTTTCAATATGGATGTGGTCGGAAAATATTACGATGTTGTTGAATACCCTTCGGAGGCCGATTTTGCTCTAGTGGGTATTGAAAATCCCAATGGTGGTGTCGGTTATGATGTAAATGATAAAGAAAAAGGAGGCAATGGTTATGTGCCCATCAGTCTACAATATGGTACATATACCGCAACGGATGCTAGAGAAACTAGCCTAGCATCGGGAAATCCATTAGAGGAGGCCACCAATCGTTCCTATAAAGGAAAAACAACCACGTCCTCCAACATTGCTGATATGGCTTTGGTCACAGACACCAAAAGAAAAATGGGAGATAAACCTGTTATTGTTGTGGTAAAAGTGTCCAAACCCATGATTTTTGCAGAAATTGAACCTTCTTCCGATGCGATTTTAGTACAAATGGGAGTACAGGACCAAGCATTGATGGACATCCTATCAGGGAAAGAGGAACCCTCCGCCCTTTTGCCGTTTCAAATGCCAAAGGATATGAAAACCGTAGAACTCCAGTTTGAAGATGTCCCTAGAGATATGGAACCCTATACGGATGCTGATGGGAATACATACGATTTTGCATTTGGGCTTAACTGGCACGGTATAATCGATGATGCCAGAGTAAAAAATTACAAATAAGCACTCAATTTTAAAAAGCTCCCTAATAAAGGGAGCTTTTTTTTAACATACATTTATTAATTCTAAAAGAAAATTTACGTCCAATACATTGTACTATTTTTGCGTATAAATAATTTTTTTAAACCAAACCGACTTTATAAATGCTTTCTAGCGAGAATACCGAGAAAAACCTGTTCATTGTTGATTTTCTCAATTCCATTCATCCTATAAGTCCTAACCTCAAAGAATTTTTAATCAAGAATATTAAGAGCTGTTCATTCGATAAAAACGAAATCATTAGTAAAGCTGGAGAGGTTTGCAATAAGCTTTATCTAATCAAAAAGGGTATGGTTCGTGGGTATTTTGAAAGTGAATCCTCCGAAATAACGACATGGGTGGACAGTGAAAATGAAGTTTTCACCTCTATTACCGGCTTTTTTAGAAATGAAGTAAGCCAGGAATACATACAAAGTCTGGAAAATACCTCTTGTGATTATTTAGAATACAAAGATTATAAACACTGTTTGGACCATTTCCCCGAAATGATTCAAATAAACCGTATACTGCTTGAAGATTACTATATCTTGGCCGAGCATAGAGTATATTTGGCCAGGATTCCCAATGCTAGCAAACGGTTGGACTATTTTATAACAAACAGTAAACCAGAAATAGTTGACAGGATTCCAAAAAAATATTTGGCCTCATTTTTAGCAATGAGGCCAGAAACATTGTCAAGACTTATGAGGGAGAGGGATTAATTAATATTGTTTCTGAAACCATTTAATCGAATTCTGAACTGTCCACAAAACGGTACATTAAGAAGTAAAATTTATGGATGTTTTACAAAAAAATAATTAGCCCTTTTAACTAAATCCTAAATAGAATCAGTTTATGCTAAGGAAAAATCATCTTATTGAATGAATGTACCATCTACAACTTTAGTTCTTCAGAAATTTCCAAGGCTGTTTCGATTTCCCTAACCAACTCCTCTATTATCTCGATTTTTTCCAGTTTTCCCGAAGAAAACGAAAACAGCCCATTATCATTCACGACCGACAAATACAGTTGCCTATCCTGAAATGATAAAAATATGGGACGGGCAAATTTTTCTTTTAGGGCAACTATTCGTTCCATTAGCGAAGAAGACAAAACATAACGGGCTTCCACTTGATCTGTGCCGTACACCACAAATTTATCTGTAAATCTTGGGTCTTCCATGTGTATTTTATGTTCTTCCTTGAAGTTAAAACTCGCCAATCTATCCAATACAGCCATTTGATTATTGGGCAAAACCACGGTATGGCCATCCAGTTTCTTTTTAAAATGTAGCCAACAAAACATCCCTCGGTAGGTGAAATATTGATTGTCCGCCGATGTATTTGAAAACACATTCTTGAAAACATATTCATATAAGACCACCAACATGTTCAGGATGGGAACATGCATTAAACCTCCAGTTACCTTGCTGGGTACATTTTGTTCTACAACCCCGATATCCGCTATGTTAATGATTGTATCGTTGGTTCTTCCCCTTATCTGTCCAAAATTATATATGGGAGTGTCTTTCTTTACCCATGCAAATAATTTGCTATGGATGACTTCTTTTATAGGAGGGACGGCACCTTGGGTAAATTCCACCTTTGGAAATAATGTTCTAACCATTTTGGCAATAGTCTCCTTTTCCCGCTGTTTAAACTTTTGAAAAGCTCTGGTAAAAAGAAAAGTAGTCGGATAAAGCAACACCAACAGCCCTATGATGGGATAGACATTCGCATAAGGATCGTCTTGGGCGGGCAAAAATGGTTTCATAACGGACCGAAAACCTATCTTCAAGGGTGGAAAATAATTGCCGAGCAATAGCAACGCCATCAACAAAACGTATACACCCGTAACGCCCCACATTATTTTTTGAAAAACCAGGGTGCGCTTTCTCTTTTTGTATAGCTCGTTGAGCGCCCCGCTGGTTTCGCTATATGCTTTTTGTATGTTGTGCTGCATAGTCTTACCGTGGCCAGTCAATCGTATTCCAAGGACTGTTGGGGTTTTCTTGCACTTGTTTATAGAGGTGGTATACTTCCTCTTTATAGGTGTTGTAATCGGCTTTCATATCCAAGGCAAACCCAATGATAAAACTTTTTCCAAAGTCTTCCCAAGAGGAAAAATACTCCAACGCCAATCCTTTGGCAAAATTGATGACCTTCCATGCTTCTTCTTCAGAAATAAGATTGCCCGTATAAGCTTTGCGTGCCTGGCCGACCAACATGGCCGCATCATAACCGGCCACCCCAAGCTCCAATTCAGAATCGAAGGTGAGAATGCCTTTTTGCTTTAGGATGTTTAAGGTTTTCCCAGAACTCAACCACTCCAAATAACGATGAGCCCGCTCATTGTTCTCAAATTTTTGTTCCATTATTCGCTCCCATTGCTCTTGAGGTTCCTTTTCAATCATTGTTTGGATAAAATCAAAGTACCACCGCCGACCATCCTTCATAAAATACTCGGCCAAACTCCAATAGCCCGCTGGCGTATCCATGCCCCAACCTTCCAGATAGGGCTTAACTTTTTTGGCGGTTAAAAATGAAAGGGTATTCGTGTTGGCCTCCCACCATTCGGCTATGGGCGTATAAAACGCCAGGGCGAATAATTGTTCTTGATCGAGTGTACTGTCTGACGATTTTCTAAATTTTGCCTCGGTCATATCCGGGGCATCGTATTCCTTTTTTCCGATTTTAAAATAACGAAATACGTAAGAGCCGACGGCCACTAAAAGTATGATGTAACTGTACCAAGGTAGATTTTCGAACATTTGCATGTTTTTATGGATTTAAAAGTTGATTGATATTGATTTCTTTCTGTTCCGCTTCGGGTATTTCCAGCAATACGGCGGCTTTATCCTTTCGTAATTGCGCCATCAGGTTGATCGGGAACATTTGAATTTTGTTGTTATAAACCGTGACGGCCGCATTATAGGCCCTCCGTGCTGCAGAAATATGGTCCTCGATATCGGTAAGTTGATTCTGAAGGTCCAAAAATTGCGTATCTGCCTTTAGGTTGGGGTAATTTTCCACGTTTAGGTCAAGCCCCCCCATAATCTTTGTCAATTCATTGGAAGCCTGAATCTTTTCTTTCGGTTCCATGGCCGTACTTACCTGACTGCGCAGTTGGGTCACTTTCACCAGAACTTCTTTTTCATGCGCAATATACTTGTTCAGCATGGCCACAAGGTTTGGGATCAGATCGAATCGTTTTTTAAGATAGATCTCAATACTGCCAAAGGCTTGAGCCACTTGGTTTTTCCTGGCAATGATTTGGTTGTTGGCCATAATGGCCATAAGGCCCATAAGTGCCCCAATGCAACTGATGATAACAATGATTTTCATACTCAAGTTTTATCCGCTTTGTATTCCTCTCCATTGAATTTCAACACCGAGGTTTCAGTTGAAATGGTTTCATTTGAAATGCATTCCCCATTTTCATCCACATCGTCTTTGGTTTCGGTGATCTTGTTTTTTACCAAAATATCAAACCAGCCCATGGTCTGTTTTTTTGACAGGAAGAGTATTTTTTCGTTGCGAACAAATTCCCCCCAACAATCGGTATCCCATTCGCCGCCATAATCCATAACACTATAATTGCCCAGGATTTTTTGTAGTTTATTTCCAGATTTTACAAAAAGGGATAGGGTTTCGTTCTCATAGGGGTTGGGCCTGGACAATCCTAAATAATACACCCGAATCCCAAAAGCCCTTTTTTCGTTTAAAACCTGGTAAGGAGCCGTATCTATCTTAATTTCCCGAAGTTCTACCGCATCGGATACCCATTCGTTGGTTTGGAAACTTTCAAAGTACTTGTACTTTATTTTTCCTGAACGGCTATCCGCAATAACGATATGGCTGTTAAGCTCAAAGTAGTGTTCCCCCTCGTCCACGATTTCAGGGATTGCTATGATGACCTCATTGGGGTCCTGGGGACTTACCTTGGATGCGACCAAATTGGTCTTGACCATCAAAAGATTGAGGCCAAGTTCATTCAAAACAGATAAGATGAGCGTATAATCCTTAAGGGTTTTACTAAGTGTTTTGGAATTTGAGGCTTCTATTTTCCCATCGCTCTTAATCCTGTACTCCTCTTGTTCAATCTCCTTTTTTTCTGTCCAAAAAATACGGTTCGATAAAATCTTGTTCTCACTTATTTTGGACTCCACCCTAGACGAACCTTCTGCTATTTCATCATAGGCAATTAATTGATGGTCGATCATATTACCCTCCAGATCATAATTGACCAATGTGGATTCCATTTCAAAATCCCCCTTTCTGAAGGTCATCACCACGGTATAAAATTTTGATGACAATTGAACTTTGTACAAGTCCATGGGTTGATATTTCGATGCTTCAGCGTAGAAATCCGGGTATACTTTTTCGATACTTAAAATTTGGGCATCAAACGCTTTACGATCCGCTTCATCGATAAATCTGTCAAAATTTGTGGTGTCGATTAGTGGTAGCTGTTTTTCCTTGATACCGTCCATCACATCACTAAATTTCCGTGTGTCCATTTTTTTGGGCACTTCTTCGGCTACGGCATCTACTACATTTTCATCAGCATCTTGTGCCCTATGTGGGGGTTCTTGTTTTTTGTTTTGGCCACAAGCGATGAAAATCAAGAGGGCCGTTAGGTGTATGTATTTCATTTTATCTCTTTTATTTATATCACATCAATGACCTTTTCAAGTAAATAATGTACTATGGCTACGAGTACTGTAATGATCAGCAGTACCGCCAAACGGATAACCGTCTTTTTCGGGTTGTTTTTTAGTTTCTTTCTTAAGTAAAAAACATCCAACACTACAAAGCATATTGCAATGACGGCCCCAACCCATAGTCCTACCTGGATTGTTCCAACCGCAAAAAAAAGATACCACAGATATCCCCATCCCTCTTCGCTTACCGCATCGGGACCTAAAACCAAACGCCAAACCACACGCATGTACCCAATGCCTATAAGCAATGACAAGACTGTCCATAACAAGTAAGTCAATATGTGTTTTAACAGGTGCATCTATAGCATTTCTTTGGTGCATACACGGTCTCCTTCAACTTCATCAGGCATCCCTTTTAGCTTATCCAATACATCTGCATCGGCCAAATCCTTAAGGCAAGACATCAACAACAGCACTACACATACGACAAGAAGCTTCATTTTAAACCTTTATTATTAGGATAAACACCAGCCGAAACCCTATTTAGGCTATCGACCCGTATAAGTTCCCCTTCATTGAAATAATTGATTTCCCCACAAAGCAAGGTGGAATCCTGCGGGCATGGATTATAATAAACCTCGGCCAACTTGTAATCTGGATACATGCCCAATTCTTCGGTTACGAACCCACCAAGGTCTTCTTCATGGTCTATAAAGTAGCCCGTACCGGCATCGCCAACAAAACCAAAGGTCATGCCGCCGTATTCATAAAAATAGATGCCGTTTTCCCTGCGATAAGCAAGTGCTTTCCCCTCTTTATGTTCGGTGTTCAGGTGTTCCTTTATTTTTTCTTGGATTGCCTTTTCCACTATGGAATAATCTTTATCAGGGTATTTTACCAAATACAAATTGGGATATACGTTTGACTGAATGAACCGCATATGCTTAAAAAAGAAGTGGTTGATGCCCACCGAAAGGATACCGATCGCAAGCACCATTAAAAATACCCTTAGCCTTATTTTATTCCGCAAAATCCATTTGATAAGCACCTTGCCCAGAAAAACCAGGCCGGCCAACAATAAGAGCAGAAAGAGGATGAGGATGATTCCCATTACGTTGTTTATCGCTTACTGATAATAGTGTTGTATTTCGGTTAGGATGGTGAAAACGACCCCATCGTTTTTTTCTATTTCCCTACGTTTCCAAAAGGTATACTTCCAATATTGGCCATGTAAGTATCGCGTATCCGCTTTAAAGTAGAGGTCTTCAAAAAAGGCTTCCTTATTGTTTTGCCCCGATATTTCTTCGTGGGCGGACAACAATTCCTCCACCTGATTTTTAAATACGTTTTGATACAGACTTTTAGGAGTATTATTAAAGATATCCTGCTTATACTTGTTGAATGCTTGTTGTAACTGTTCCGGGTTACGGTACCTATTCAAAAAACCAAGGGTTAGTCTATTGGCCAACGAGGCATTTTTGTCAAACAGATTATCTAAGAATGTAGAATTAAAAACAAGATTGGTATAGTCAATACTGGAACCGATTACCGCCTTAATAAAACCTTCCTCTCCAAAATCATCGACCACCACATCCACTATTTCATTTACACACAAGGCATCCAATTTTTCACTAGTCTGAAATTCCTTTAGACACGGATTGATGATGGCATACTCGGTTTTGGTGAAATCTATGGATTGATAGCTCATGGTATTGCCATAAAGCAACTCTTCCCTTGCAGATTCAGCTGCAATCATTTTGTTCTCTTGAAGTACTTCGTTGAGATAATCGCCTTCCTGCTTCATTTCAATCAACTTGAGCGATTCCGAGGAAAAATAATAGGCCACACCTACCGACCCAAGAGCAAAAACCAACAAGATGACAACTACTTTTTTCATTTCAATCTTTGTAATGATTTTGAACTTCCTTTAAAATACCATACACCTCAGCCGCATTGTTTTCGGTAAAACGACGGTCCCAAAAACTGAATGGCCATGAATACTCGAAAGAACGGGTATACTCCAACGATGGAAAATCGAGGAAAACCTCATCCGAAACATCGTACATTCTATAAAATTCCATATAGTTTGGTGTTGCCGTTATGGTGTCGTGTACTTCTATTAAATCATCCACAACTTGTTTGCAGAGCTGGTCGTATTTCTTTTTCGAGAAAAAAGTATAGATATAGGATTTGTTGTGATTCCATAGCTTGCCAATGTTTTCTGCTGATCGGTCAAACGATTTGATCTTTTGGCCTATGTACAATAGCTGGCTCATGCGTTCAAAAAAGGCATAGTTCTCCGTATCGTTCAAATCGCCATAATTTCCATCAAAATCGTCGTATTCATATACGGCAGGCACCACATACAACGCCCCATAATTCGACCTGTGGAAATCTTTGGTATTCCAGTCATATTCAAACGTAATGTTCAAAACGGTGTTCCAATAGGTTTCCCCATATTCTTGGCTTTCCAAACGGGCCATTATTTCATCCCGTATCGTGTTTTTATAGGAAACCACATCCAAAGCGTTCGCGCCCATATTCAATAGGAAAGCTTCGTAACCGTGCAAAACATTTCGATATTCTTGAAAGTATATAAAAGCGTTCAGCTCTTTTTCCGTGGGACCATTATCATCAGGTGTTTCCAAAACGGACATTTCTTGAATGGCGTATCGTTCCTTTCTATTTTGATAGGCCGAATACTCCGAAAAAGCATAAAATGATGCTGCCGCAAGGAAAAGTCCAGCCACTACAAGCAGGGTCACGGTAATTGATTTCCTTTTTGACAAGGCCAAAAGCACCAATATCAGCAGACAAAAAATAGCCGATGCGCTAAATAGTATTTGGGCAAACGTCAACATGGGATTGTTCTACTTCTTTTTATTTTTACGTTATATATGGATACTTAACTAGTATTCGTCATCACCGAGTATGCCTCCGGATTCTATTTGCTATAATGCGTCATTTCCGCCCCAAAATCGTTCACAAATGTATTGTCCAGTTCATCTGCTTTGGTGGCAAGTTGGGCGAGACATTCTTGTATCTCATCTTTATTTTCAGAATACAAATCGCTAATATGGATGCGATAGGAGAGGTAAATCTGGTTGTCGGAAATGGAAAGCCTGTGCGGGCCCATATCCGCGGTTAGGATATACTCATAAATATCTGCCAGATTTTTACGGGGCAAATCGTTTAGAGGCGAAGTGGCGAACAGGTAATTGTTGTCATAAACAAACATTCGTATCTCCGCACTGCCCTGATGAAAATACCAACGCTCCCTGCCAGATCTGGCCAAAACGGGATTGATGTTCAATCTAGTTATGGCCTCCTCTACCTTTAGACTAAAGTCCGATAGTACCATTTCCTCAAATAGTTTTTCGTCTACGTTGGTACCACAATTCGGGCAATAATCGGTCTTTTCTTCCATCAGCCCTCCACAATTGGAGCAACCTAGGGTAAACGTATTGGATAGTTCGCCCGCAATCTGTAATTCTTCCCGAAGGGTCTCCATGGGAATGGCAAAACCCATGTTATCGGCATCAGAAAATTTAGAAGTTACGATACCTATCAACTCCCCTTTTTCATTGATGACAGGCCCGCCACTATTTCCTGGATTGATGGCGGCATCTGTCTGAATGTAATAGCTGCCTCCAATGCTTTGACGCGGGTTTGAAACGATACCTTCGGTCACCGTGAACGGCATACCATAAGGATACCCCAAGACAATCACTTTGTCCCTAGATCGAGATTCCGTATCATGGTCAACGATCACCGTATCCATAGGTTTTGGAAGGTTTTCAACTCTTAAAAATGCAATATCCTTTCCTGGATTTACATAAAGCACTTGGGTCAAATACCTATTTTTATCTTTTCCTTCCAGGCTTACGGTGTGGCAACCCGCCACAACGTGGTAATTGGTGATGACCAGGTCATTTTCTTTATGGTAAAAACCGGTACCCGTGCCGTTTGCAGTATTTATCTTGAATACCGAACTTTCTATGTTTTCCATAATCCCTTGCTTAATTGGTTTTAAAATTGGCCATGATCTCTTGCATGGCCGCCATGGATTGCTGCATTTGTTCGCCCATGAGTTTGGAAAGGTCCATCCCGTAATCGGCACCCATAAACGTATCTTCCATAATGGCTTGCATGCCCTTTAAGAGGATGGGGGCCGCTTGGCTCCAATCCAGCCCACTTGCCTGACGCAAGGCATCGGTGATAGGTGTACTGATGTCAGCATGCAGCAAATTGTAATAGAACAAATTATAAAAACAGGACTGTATGAGATTAGAAGCATCCTCGAATCTTGAATTGGCCATCATTTCCTGCGCCTCTTCATAGTTTTCTTGCCAATTTTCCCGAATGTTTTCCTTTTTTCCGCTGTATTTATAGGGGATAAAGGTTTCTATCTGATAGAGGTTGGCCATGAATTGCTCCTTTGGCAGTTCTTTCAATTTTTCCAAGGCCGATTTTCCATTCAGCAACCGGTCATGAAAAGGCAGCCTACCATCAAAAAGTCCGTCTACCGACTTTTCCAAAAGGGTACGCAAATACCCCTGGGGTTCTGCATGAAATTCTATCTTTTTCAAGGTGATGTTCAAAGTGTACCATGCGTTGTTTCCATGCCGTTTTTCCATGTACTGGTCAAAACGTTGCAGGCCATCTTCCAAAATTTTTAGATAGTTGTCGTAAGCTTCTTGTTTACTATTTTCTGGGAAAGGGGTTGTTTTTGGCTCTTGGATGTGAGCTGCCCCAAACTTTTCTATAAACTCGTCGTCATAGCTATCGGCATAATAGCAGATCTCCCTAAGGACCCCATAGATTTTGTACGGTTCACAAAGGGATATTGGGCATGAAAAAGTGAAAAACACCAAATGATCGTCCAAGACCACGTTGGTCAGATTAAGCGGATACATGCGCAGTTCCGCCAATTTGCGCATCATGGGTACCTTTTTGGCATTTTCTATGTTCAAAAAAGGGCATTTGACCAACAGCTCATCCGCTGTTTGGGCAATGGACACCACTACCGAACCATGGGGTATTTCATAGGCGTCACCCTTTTTTTTATCACAAAGATGATTTCCGGCATAATCCAATAGCGTAGGGACTACCTTGTCATACTGTTTATCATTAAAAAGGGCTAATGCTTCGTCCCATTTTTCATCTTGTCTTGTGGATGATTTCTTAGGGTTTAGTGGCGGATAATAGGTGTTGTTTATGTTCACGGTATTATTGGTATATTCCAGGTCATGCCTAATTGGTTATTGCTTTTAAAACAACACCTTCAGCAAAGTATGCCAAAGGTGTTTGAACTCATCTGTTTGGATTTCTAAAAATCTGTCCAAGCCCTTATAGCTCTTGTTGCAGCAGCACTTGTTTTACTAAAAGAATATGCTGTACCGGCACCTGGGGGCGAGAATACAATAAAATCAGCATTGTATGCATCATTCTCGGTAGAACTCCAATATGATGACAAGAAGTCATCACCTCCATTGGAAAGGATTACAGGCTGAATAATAGACAAGTTGTTATATACTTCGATCAATTCATCAGAACTTGGCAAAAACCAGTCATCATAACCATTTAAGCTCAAGTTGGAAACAAGCTCAGCTGCAGTTCCTGGAGTTGCACATCCAGCGGAAATGATGGCAGTGGTATTTGTTTCTCCTGTACCTATGGTAGCTCCTGCCGATCCAGTTAAAACACCTGAGCATCCCCAAGTGGAACTGCTGGATTGGTTCGTAAGCGCTATTACCAAACCTTCATCCCCGGTAGGGTTCATCCAAAAAATGACACCGCCATATTTGTACTCCCCGATTTCGTTTACATCGTTAAGAGCAACAAAGGCATTGGCAGAAACTGATTGCGTACCGTTGCTTACGGAAATGGTCGCCAACATATTGGGGTTGGTTTCAAAATCGAAAAGGGTTTCATCCGCTACGGACAATTCGCCCGTATTTTGGTCTATCGTAAAGGCACCTGCAGGATTCTGAAACGTAATGGCATAGGACAAATTGGAACCACTTGCTTGTAAGGCTCCAACAACATCGCCATTGGATGGGTTTTCATCAAGGGTCAAGTTCGTATTTTGGGCGGCTACTTCGTCAACATCATTTAGATTGATGGTTGCCGTAGCCGTGGCCGTTTCTGCGCCATCATCAACCAAAATAGTTGCGGTAATTACAGGATTGGTCTCATAATCGAACAGATTGGGATCAATGACCGACAATTCTCCTGTCCCGGCATCTATACTTAAGGCGCCTGTTGGTGTTTGGGACGTAATGGAGAAACTTAATGTACCACTTCCATTTACTTGTATGGTCCCTATAATTTGGCCATCTGTAGGGTTTTCGTCAATATCAACTGTTAAGTCTTGCACTGTTATTTCAATAACGTTATTAAGATTAACGGTTACCGTTACTGGGCTATCGGCATCTACAATGGAAACGGTGGCGGTAATTGTTGGATTGGTTTCGTAATCGAACAAAGTAGCATCTACCACAATTAGTTCACCCGAGCTTGAATCAATTTCCAAGGCTCCACTTGGGGACTGGCCTGTAATACTAAAACCTGAAGCACCTCCACTGGCTTGTATAGTTCCTAAGACTTGTCCTTCTGTGGGGTTTTCATCAATTGTGGTTTCAAAGCCTTGAGCGGACACCTCATTTACATTGTTAAGGTTGATTGTTACCGTTACTGTATTTTCTGCATTTTCTGCAGTAACCGTTGCCGTAATGGTGGGGTTGGATTCAAAATCGAACAACAAGGCATCGGCCACTGTCAACTCACCAGAATCAGAATCAATGGTCAAGGCACCAGAAGGTGTTTGGGAAGCGATGCTTAAATTCAATGCTTCGCCTCCATCGGTTTGTATGGTTCCAATAATTTCGCCATTGGCAGGGTTTTCATCGATGGTTACTTCCAGATTTTGTAAGTTGACCTCAATACTTGTATCATCGTCATTGCTACAGCCAAGGGTCAGTAGCAAAACCGTCAATAGAAATAAATAACTTAGTTTGTTTTTTTTGGACATGATTTTGGGTTTGTTGTTTCTAATAAAAATTTTGGTTCAAACCACGTCAGACCAAGAATCGCCCATTGAAAAGAACAATTTTTTGTAGGTAACCTTAAGCAAGAAATGGTTTTCGCAGGTTAAAGTTGCGATAAGTCAATTACCTAGAAAATAGACAATAGATATTCGTGAAGCACCAACATATATTCGTTGGGTTTAAATGTGTATGTGCATTTGGCAAAATGCCGAAATGGTATGGAAAAAGCGTTTGTATGGGTATATCCTAGAGACTATTGTATTTGAGAAAGGTGGCTATAAAAGCCTCTTTCTTTCGGGAAGAAACAGGTATCTTTTTTCCGTTATTCAAAAAAATAATGCCCGATTTATCATATTTATCTATGAATTTCAGGTTTACCATAAAAGATTGGTGAGGTCTGGTAAAGTTCACTTTTTGCAGTTGCTCCTCATATTCCTTTAGGGGTTTGGACACTATATATTTTTTACCGTTGGCCAAGTGGAAAGAGGTGTAGCCTTTATCGGATTCGCAGAACAACAATTCTTGCAGATCTATCACCTGAAAACTATCACTTAGCGATAACACCAAGGTAGAATCATTTTTGTACCAGACTTGTTTTGCTGTTTTTATCCGTTTCCTCTGTTCACCAGAGGGCAAATTTTTAACCTTTTCCAAGGCCAATTGCAGTTCTTCAACATCCACTGGCTTTAATAAATAATCAACGGCCCCGATCTTTAGGGCTCTTAGGGCGTATTCTTCATAAGCGGTGATAAAGATGACCTTGAAATCCAGATGTCCGGTCTGGTCCAAAAAATCAAAACCTGTACCATCAATTAGGTTGATGTCCAAAAAAACCAGATTTGGTCTACAGGCATTGGCGACCACAACCGCTTCCTTTACCGACCCACATTCCCCTATCACCTCTACATCGGTTTCCATCGATTGTAGTAAATGGAGCAGGCCCTTTCTGATATATACTTTGTCTTCGACCAATAATGCTTTCATGCGGTCTCAAGTTTCTTATAAGGCACCACTAAAGTTACCATCGTACCCTTTTCATTGTATTTGGTCCTGTCTTCGATGGTGACCGATCCTTTCATTTTAAAATATGATGATAATATATGTAATCGCTCCGAGGTTATTTGAGTTGCCAATGATTTTTTGTCGTTACCATTGTTCTTCTTTTGGGAATTGATGCCAATACCATTATCCTTTATAAGGCATATCAATTCTCCTTCCAAATATTTGAGGTGCATCTCGATTTTTCGCTCCTCTTTTTGATTTACAAAAGCATGTTCTATGGCATTCTCAATAAACGGTTGGATAAGCATTGGAGGTATTTTGAACAAAGAGCCATCAATGCCTTCATCTATGGCAATGGAGAATTCATAGGAGTCATTTTCCAAATTTTGAAGCGCCATATAGTTTTCAACGGCGGTTAGTTCTTGTGAAAGTAAGACCATTTTGTCCCTAGAATTCTCCAAGGTTATGCGTAATAACCTTGAGAATTTAGACAGATATTGAGCTGATTTTTTTTCTTCCTGGTTTAGGATCATTCCTTGCAAAACAGATAAGGAATTAAATACAAAGTGAGGGTTCATTTGCGATCGCAATAGTTTTTGCTCCGTGATAATGTTATGGTTCTTGACCTTGATATTACGGAACTTTTGATAAAAAATCATCGAACCCAATAGGATGGATATCAATAAAATGCCTATAACGGCCCATAGAAGGTTTTGGTTTGAGCGAGCCAGATCCTGGGAAGTCGCCAGAACGGTCTTCGTAAGTTTGAGTTCCCGGATATTGGCGGAATCAAGTGCCTGTTTGTACTTATATTCATATTCAATCTGGGCTATTTTTTCAATATTCTCTTTATTGAACAGACTGTCGTTCAACATTTTGAATTCCTGATAGCTTTGGAGTGCATACTTGTAGTTGCCAGTGGCTTTATAAATCCTGGAAAGAATCTCCAGAGCTTCTTTTTGATAATCCAAAAAACCGTATGTTTTCGAAATTTTTTGTGCTTTTAGCGCATTGTCAAGAGCTCTATTGTAATTATTCTGTCCGGCATCTGATTTTGCAAGTCCAATGTAGGCGCCACATAAAGCTTCCTTACTTTCAACTTCTTCACTGATTTTCTTTGATTCGGTAAAATTTTGATTTGCTGCGACATAATCTTCCAACGTAAGATAAACCCCGCCAATATTATTTAGAATATACGGTACATCACTTTTTACTCCAATCTGTTTACTTATGTCCAATGCATCAACATAGTGGTCTAGTGCACTTCCGTAGTCTCCATTTTCCTCATATATTATACCTATATCATTCAGCAATGCGGAAACCCCTTGCTTACTATTGATCCGCTTGTTGATTTCCAAAGACCTTTCATAGCAATTCATAGCCTTGTTATAGTTTTTCTGAGTCTTATAAATTTGCCCCATATTGAGAAGGTTGTTGGCTATACCTAAGCTATCGCTAAGCTTTTCATTAATGTACAAAGACTCTCTATAGTGCTCTAGCGCAAGTGGGTAATTGCCCTGATCCGTGTAAACGGTACCTAAATTATTTAAACTATAAGCAACCCGTTGTTCATTATCATCAACTTTAGCAATAGAAAGAGCTTTTTTTAAAGGTAGGACAGCTTTATCAAACTCACCTAGATACTGATATACAGACCCTAAATTGATTAGGGCGGCAGAAAGGTTTTTGCCACCAATTTCTTCTTCTATACTGATGGCTTTTTTAAGATACGTTATTGATTTTCTTAAATCCCCTTTATTTTTATAAGTTATGGCAATAGCATTGTTACAGTTGGCGACTCCTTGTTTGAAATCAATATTTATGTATAATTTCAACGCCTCATTATAGTGACGAAGTGCTTGGTCAAAATTAGATTGTATGGCCTCGGTAATTCCTCTAATATAAATGCTTCTGCCCTTTCCTTTCTTAAAATCGATGGATTCAGCTATAGTTTCTGCCTCTCCTAAATATTCAAGGGATTTTGCTATGTCGCTACTAAAATGGGAAAAGGCCAGTGCGTTTAAAAGATTCACTCTAGTTGTGTCTTTTTTGGTATGAAGTGACAATTCCTTTTTAAGACTATCAATTTTACTGTTCTGGGCATTTGCGGTGCCTGTGATCAGCAAAACAAAGAGCATTAAAATATGAATAGGAGAGTTTTGATTCCGAAAAGTCAACGTAACTCCATTAATCCTTATGTTGGCTGCTTTGAACAAGAAATACATAATTAAAAAAGCACAACGTTTACTAAGGATAGAACATTCATTTTCTGGTGGGTTGAAAGGCTTGACTTAAAAACAAAATACGGGTTTTTAATCTCCGTCAGGAAATAAAACCGTGATTTTCTTAGGGGCGGACCGTTATTAATGTATATACGTAATGTTTGAATGAATATATGCACGGGCAAGGTATTTATTTGCTGAGCATCATGAAATCAAGAAATTCCGAAACTGAACCATCACTTGAACTAATTATCTTAAAAAGGAAAGGGAGCAAAACCCCGTTTCGTGCTGCAAGCGTCCCAAAACCTTTCCAAGGATATCCTTTAAATCTGTTTGAAGTGAGGCTGCCTTTTAATTTCATTTTGTTTGGTACGGACTTTTGGAAAGTCAAATCAAAATTAGCATGCCGTACAAATGATGCTTGAAAGCATAGATTAAAGATATGATTTAAAACTCAAATTCCTTTCTCCAAAATGTTGGTTCTATCTCCATATTTCTGCGAACAAATACTAAACGATGATATAGATAGTCAAAAGAAGTGTTTGAACTCCAAATACCATCAAACTTTGCCAATAAAAGTTGAAAAGTGTTAAAATTAGTGGTGTTTGCAAATTGTTTGCAAAAAAATAGGCCTTGAAAAGTAAAACTCTTCAAGGCCCTTTATTTACTGGTGATCGCGGAAGGATTTGAACTCCATTCGCTACCCCTTATTTTTACTGGCTTTTACCTTGCTGATGTTTTGTGACTAACCGAATTACAGACCACTTTTATAATCTCACTTCGTAGACAACAAATTTAACTATAAATTATTTGACAAATTGGTTACTGAGATATTTAGGTATGATTGAACGCCATATAAGATTGTGTTTTGTTGCAAACTAGAAGTAAGATATATTTTCACTCAACAGAATCCTCTAAATATATTTCATTTCCTCTTTTCTAATGGACACAGCGGTTCATTTCCATTGTCCATACATACGTATTATCGCAAGGAGGAGATGAACAACAAAATAGTTAAACAAACTGAAATCAAAAGAGTTGTTGAATTAAAAGTACCATATAACCAGTTGTGTGCCAATCTGCCTATAAGTTTTATGGATTGGTCATAATAATTGTACTGGTATTTTTTAATCATTTGATATCTATAAGCCCCTCGAATCATACCCACTACAAAGTGAATTAGAACAAACTTGGCAATTATGGATTCAATGTTCATGTTTGATATTGTTATTTTATATGATTGTTCAACCATATGGTGGAACTAGGGGTAGGGCTTAAGTTCGCTATCATAATAAACCAGTTCATTCGCCCCAGGGTTGTTTGGGATGGCACAGTAGTATACCTTACGGACGTACAACCGCACGACAAGCACGACACATGGCCTTACCTTTGCGCAAACAAGATCTCCTTTTTTGTATCTATTTATTATGATATTCCTTTTCATTGAATCTGATTTTGTGTCAATGAAGTCTATGGGGTCATTCATCTTTTATGGTGACGCATAACATCTTGAACCTTTGGTTTGCTTCAATGGAACTGGAAGCAAATGCTGGAATAAGTATGGAATCCCCGTTCTGCATAAAAGTGGAATTACCGTTTATGACGACCTCGGCCTTTCCTTCAATGATATAGACGAATCGAATATAGGGCGATTCATCATGGGACAACACCTTGCCAAAATCAAATGCGAATGCCTGTACGACACAGTTATCCTGGACACTTATGTTTTTGACCAATATAGCATTGGAATTGAACTCCAGTATATCCGCCAGATTAAATGTGATGGATTCTTCAAATTCACCTGTCTGCATGGTTTATGATAGGATTGTGGTATTTCTATTCAGACCAATCTTTGGCATCCCGCTTTGCCTTTTTGGCCGCCTTTTTTTCTTTGGGTGATTTTAAAGGAGTTGTCTTGTCTGATTTTCGCTTACCTTCTTTTTCTTTTGACATGGTGTATTATTTAAATTATCGTTGTTTTATGGTAATGAACTGGCCAGCAACAGCATTGCTAAAAAAAGAATGAAATAGATTGCACATTTTCGCATAAGGGTTTTGAATTGGCATTGTTGGCCCACAACCTGCGTTTTGGATTTTAAAAAGTCGTGATCAAGGAGGCCATCACTCTTTTACAGTTTGGCACTTAAGTTTAAAAAGGGCAGTGTTTTTTAGTTCCTGCCCTTTTTTGAGACTCTGATATAAAATCAGGGACGATTACTTGATTAATTAAATCGGCATTTTGTGTAACTGAAAAGTTTTTTGCCAAATTAATGTGGCTTCCCGAAGCCTCTCTTGTCTATACAAACCAAGGAAAATCCTTGTCTTTGGTTTTCTCGATCTTGACTGCTCCATTTGTACCGTTATAAAATATCGGTCTTAGGAAATATCTTATTTTCCAAGGGATTAGTTGTATAATATTTTTCTTTTTCATAGTATATAATGGTTACTGTTAATTTTTTGATGAAATGAACATTATAAAGGTGGTAATTATATTTAGGGAGTTCGCTACAGAAATCCTTATAAATCTTGCATATATCATAGGTTGATTTAGTCTGGAATAAATTTCTACAACAAAATGAACATAGGTTTAGACCAATATCCATGCCGTTTAAGTTATAGTCTTTCCTTTCGTTAAAACACGGAGCTGTGCCTTGAGGAATTTGTAATACTCCTCAAATTCATTTTCTGATATTCCTTTGTTTTCATAGTTTAAAAAAAGTGGTGTTTCCAGTAAATTGTCGTATATTTCAGGGAACTCCATTTGAAAGGAAAGGGTCAGATCAAAAATCTCTTGCAACAGTTGATTATCTTTTCTTTTGTAATGTACAATCTTACTTTTCATATCATTAAAAGGTAAGGATATATCCCATCCTGGTGTTTACATAATTTCCAAAAAGAGTTGTATAAATCACCTATCAACGACCATTTCGCTTCGCTTGCTCAAGAACAACTAATTCAAGAACAATGTTCCTATATATAAAATACATGGTGAGTTTGCGTTGCAAGATGGTGGTCAAGGAAGAACTCAATAAGCTCGGCCTCCATTTTGTCAATGTAGATCTTGGAACCATAGAAATCTTGGAAGATATCACCGATTCACAGAAAGAGCGGTTACGTGAGAATCTTAAGAAATATGGTCTAGAACTTCTGGATGACAAAAAGAAGATCATCATTGAAAAAATCAAGTCCTTGATCATAGAAATGATCCATTATTCGGATGAACTGCCCAAGGTGAACTACTCCGATTACATCAGCAAAAAATTAGGCTATGACTACACCTACTTGGCAAATACCTTTTCCGAGGTGAAGGGAATTACCATTCAGCAGTTCATCATTATGCACAAAATAGAAAGAATAAAGGAACTTTTGCTCTATGATGAACTGAACCTTACGGAAATATCCTATTTATTGCATTACAGTAGTGTTTCCCATTTATCAAACCAGTTTAAAAAAATTACGGGACTAACCCCATCATACTATAAAAAACTAAAAAAGAAGCGTCTAAAAAACCTAGAGGATCTTTGATTGCTTTGGAAAAGTAAAATTAACATTTCAAATTTTTCGGTATGTAACAAAGGGTTTACTTCTCCAACTCCCAAACCCACGATAAATGTGGGAAAACTGCAATTATTCCTCTTTCCCATATAATACATTATCCTTAAAGATTCCGCACCTTTATTCTGGTTGAATGGAGGGAATAAAAGCCCCACTTCCTTCCTTCCCATAAAATCTTAGCTATGGAAAATGTAGATGTCGAAAAATCAAAAGTCTTTATTATCGTCGAAATCATCGAATATGTCCCCAATGCCGTGGTCATAAAGACCATTATAAAAAAAACCACTGGGAATGTCACTGCCGTCTCTTTTGATTCAGGCGAAAACCTAACAGAAAAAATATCGCCTTTCGATACGTTCATTCAAATCATCGAGGGCAGGGCCGAAATCTTGATCGATGACAATTCACAGACTCTGGAAACCGGCCAGTCCATTATCATCCCTGCACACTCCAGAAATACCATTAAAGCCAATGAGCGCTTTAAAATGATATCTACCATTATTAAAAGTGGGTATGAGTAATATCATATTGGAATAAAACCAAAAGCTTTATGAAAACACTTAAAACCATGGAGAAAAAGAACATCTTGGTGATTGTTGCCCATCCAGACGATGAGACCTTATGGTGTGGGGGCACCATACTCATGTACCCTACACATTATTGGTTCATTGCCTGTCTAAGCAGAAAAAAGGACCGCGATCGTGGACCAAAATTCAAAAAAGCCCTTTCAGTTTACGAAGCTAAGGGAGCCATGGGCGATCTGGATGATGGTGCAGCGCAAAGACCATTGGACAAAAATGTGGTAAGGAAAGCCATTTTAAGACTGGTTCCCAAACAGAATTTTGACCTTGTACTCACACATAGTCCCACTGGTGAATATACCAGACATTTACGCCATGAAGAAATCGGCAGGGCAGTGATCGAGTTGTGGAGCGAGCAAAAAATTTCCATAGATCAACTCTGGACCTTTGCTTTTGAGGATGGACACAAAAAATACTATCCACAAGCCATAAAGGGTGCAAGCATCCAACAAACGCTTCCAAAAAACATTTGGCAGGAAAAATACCGGATAATTACTGAAGTTTATGGTTTTGACAAAACAAGTTTTGAGGCCAAGACAACCCCAAAAAATGAAGCCTTCTGGAAATTTGAAAACCGGATAGATGCCCAAAAATGGTTGGAGCACGAGGGAATCCAACAATGACCCTTTTTTAAATTTTAAAACATGAAAGTTCTCGTTCTTTACGATTATCCCCCTTCTCCTGGTGGTCTTGCAACTCAGGGAGATCTACTTTATCGAGGGCTTTTGGAACTGGGCGTTGATGCCCGTGCCGCTCATTTTGAATCGGCACAGGAAAAAGAATGGTATTATCGATGGTTCGAGCCCGATGTGGTCGTGGGCGTTGGGTATTGGGGCCATACCCCACATTTGGTCCTGCACCCACAGCGCTATGGAAATGTGCCCATCCCTTGGTTGGTTGCCGATGGCTATATTGCCAACTACCAAGAAGTCTTGAATGAACTGCCGCTGATCTTGGTAACCTCCAATTGGGTCAAGGAAATGTATGTAAGGGATGGCATCAAGGCATCGACCATTGAGGTGCTGCCCGTTGGGTGTGATACAGCATCTTTTGTTCCCTTTGATAAAAATGACCCAAAGATTATGGCAGTAAGGGAATCTTTGGGTATTTCACCAAACCAGTTAATGATCTTGACCGTTGGCGGGGATGCCGCTTCAAAAGGAGCCCAAGAGGTCATGCAGGCCATGGCGATCATTGACGCAAAAGCTCCGGATTGGAAATACGTCTGTAAAGTATGGCCCCAACCCAGAACCAAGGCCCAGAACCTCTTAGATCTGGAAATGGCCACCCATTTAGGCATTGAAAAGAATGTCACCTACGCCACCAATACCGTTTCCAGAAATTTCATGCCGTACCTTATCGGTGCCTGTGATATTTATGCAGCCCCATCCCGTTTGGAAGGTTTCGGGATGCCACAAGTTGAGGCCGGAGCCTGTGGCAAACCCGTGATCGGGATCAAGGCCATGGGAATGCTGGATACCCTGATACATCAAAAAACGGCCTTTCTTGCAGAAGTGGCCCAAAAAATTGTGGTCAAAGAAGTGGTATTGGGAAAAGAATCAGGTTTTGAAAACAAACACAAAATCGAGTTCGACATCCCTAGAACCGTTGATTACCGTGCCAATGTACAGGAGATAGCCAAGTATATGCTTCAACTTATGAACAATGAAAAACTACGAAATGAAATGGGCAATACCGCAAGAAAACATATAGTGGAACATTTTGATTACAGGGTAGTGGCCAAAAAATTCATTCAAATCGTACAGGATAAACTGGGAATTGATTAAATGACCTCAGAAAACCAACAATTGATAAAATCCGCAGAAGCGGCCGCTCTGGAAGTACTCTTGCACAATTCAAAAGGCCCGTTTCTTAATCTGCCGCGAACAGCCGGTTGGGGGTATCCCGAACCCTATACCCGTGACCTCTTGATTTCTGTACTGGGCATTGCGGTAACGAACAATACCGAGCTATTGCAGACGGTACACAATGTTTTGTTGGTATTGGCCAAAAACCAATCCAAAAAAGGCCATATCCCATCCTTGGTCCATGATAAGGAAGATCGCGGTTCCAGTGATACCACTCCACTTTTCCTAATTGCGGCAGGAATCTTTAAAAAAGTGGCCAAAGAACCGTTTTTTTTGGAAGATGCCATAAAAAAGGCTCTTTTATGGATGGAATACCAAAGTCCGTCAGACCGTTGTTTGGTGGCGCAACTACCCACCAGTGATTGGCGCGACGAACAATGGGTTTTGGGCTATGGACTTTTTGTCAATACATTGGCATACACCTATCTGAAATTATTCGGAAAGACGAAGAGGGCTGAAAAATTACATCTTGAAATTGAGCAGCCCATCTTCAACTCAAATCAAGCAAAAAACCGCGGCCATGAAGGACTCGTCATTCCTCATCAATCCTATTATGCGCTTTGGGCCTATAAAGTGTACAGTAGCGAACGGTTCGACCTGCTGGGAAACAGTATGGCCATTCTATCGGGGCTTGCCTCTCCATCAAAAGCGATGGAAATAATCGATTGGGTTGAGACATCATGTAATTCGATGCAAAAAAATAAAGAGTTGTCTGTTGACCTTCCTCCGAATTTTTTCCCATTTATCCACCCGGAAGATTCCGATTGGCGGCCCAGATATGCCGATTACAACCAACCAGGGGATTACCATAATGGTGGTATATGGCCTTTTGTATTGGGATTTTACATTGCAGCATTGGTGGCCGTTAAGCAATATGATCTGGCCGAGAAAAAGCTATTGGAATTGACCAGACTTATCAAAATAGCCAAAAACAAGGAACTTGAATTCGGTTTCAACGAATGGTACAAGGCCCAGGACGGAAAACCCATGGGGCAGGACTGGCAGACCTGGAGCGCATCAAACTACCTATATGCCGCCCGGTGTGTCGCGGAAAAAAGAACACCCTTTTTTGATCTCATAAGATAAAATCCAAATCACATCAGTAATGTACAAACCTGTGAAATATGTAACTCTATTCCTTTTTTATTCAACTTTTTACCGTTGATTTTCAATATCTTATTAATTGTTTTCTGACCAAAGTCAGCAACAACGTATTTCACTAAAACCCAAAGAAAATGTCAAAAGGAAACAAGACCCCTGCAAAATCCAATAAACCGAAACTTATCCAAAATATAAAGGAGAAAAAGGCGCATAAGGAAGCTAAGGAAAGTTTCAAAAGTAGAAAATATAAAGGGCGTGTCTTATAGATGGTTTCCTTTTGCTTTTTAATGTAATACACCCTAAGATGAAACTAGCTTATATCGGCACCTATCCACCACGTGAATGTGGTATTGGGACCTTTACCCAAAACCTTGCCCATGCCATGTTGGAAAATGGCGAGGGAGTGAAAGAAATTATGGTTTTCGCAATGAGCGACCATAACCACATTTACCCCTATCCTCCCGAGGTAAAACTAGGTATTAACCAAGAACAGCAGACCGATTATCTGGAAGCCGTCAACTATATTAATCTCAGTGGGGCCGATGCCTGCATACTTGAGCATGAATTTGGGATATATGGCGGACAGAGCGGAGTTTATATACTGCCCCTCCTACATCGCCTCAATATTCCGTTGATCACGACCTTGCATACCATTCTGGAAACACCTTCCTATACTGAAAAGGCCATCTTAAAGGAAATTTGTAAAATGTCCGATAGGGTTGTAGTGATGAGCCACAAGGCCGTTCACTTTCTTGTAGAAATATATGATGTGCCCAAGGAAAAAATAGTGCTTATCGAACACGGTGTCCCCGATATTCATTTTGATAAACAGGAGTCACGGAAGGAATTTAAACTGAATGAAAAGAAACTGCTCCTGACCTTTGGTTTCATCGGTCGAAACAAAGGCATCGAAACGGTGATCAAAGCCTTGCCACAAATCATTGAAAAGCACCCGGAAGTGCTGTACATCGTCTTGGGAAAAACACACCCCAATGTGTTGCGGCATTCAGGAGAGGAATATCGAAATTATCTCCAGGTTCTGATAAAAACGCTAATACTCAATGAGCATGTGCTGTTGCTCAATGAGTTTATAGACGAAAATGAACTCTTTAAATATCTTTCCGCCTGCGATATTTATATTACCCCTTATCTCAGCGAGGCACAGATTACCAGTGGCACACTTTCCTACGCCATGGGTGCGGGCTGCGCCGTAGTCTCCACTCCCTATTGGCATGCCGCAGAATTGCTGGCCGAAGACAAAGGACGCCTTTTTGATTTTAACGATTCCCATGGCCTGTCCCAGATTTTGAATGAATTGTTGGAGCACCCAGAAATCCTTAACGAGATTCAAGATAAAGCTGAGGAATACGGGCAAAACATAACCTGGCCCAAAATCGGTAAAAAATATACTGAACTTATAACACAGGTGCTATCGATACCCAAGGTGCCCTCGCCGAAGAAAGAAAACGCCATAGACCCTTTGCTGTTGCCCCCTTTTTCGTTGGCCCATATTAAAAGATTGACCGATGACACCGGTATTATCCAACATGCAAAATTTGGGATTCCCAACCTGAAGGAAGGCTATTGTTTGGATGACAATGCCCGGGCGCTTTTAATGGTCTGTATGAGCTATAAACAGAAAAAAGATCCACTTGCATTAGAGCTTATGCCCATTTATTTGAGCTATATCCATTATATGCAGAACAAGGACGGAACCTTCCGTAATTTTCTGAGTTTCAACCGTAATTTTTTGGATAAAATAGGTTCCGAGGATTCCTTTGGCCGAACCATTTGGGCTTTGGGATATCTTTTGGGCAATGCCCCTAACGATGCCTACTATCAAACAGGTAAATTGGTCTTCTTTGATGCCGCTCCGAACTTTGAAAAAATAAAAAGCATCAGAGGAATTGCCAACACCATGATCGGAATCAGTCATTATCTCAGGACCAATGCTTCAGATGATGCCATGAAAGATACCATGCGCAAATTGGCCAATATACTTGTTTCCCATTATGAACAAACCCAAACCGAAAACTGGGAATGGTTTGAATCGCTTTTGGCGTATGATAACGGTATTTTACCCTTGGCACTGCTTCATGCGGCCGAGGTTTTGGAAGATAAGGATATCTCCAATGTGGCCTTTACCACCATGGATTTTCTTACCGAACATACGATGAAAGATGATTATTTGTCCATCATAGGAAACAAAGATTGGTATGTAAGGGATAAAGAACGTTCCATGTTCGCACAACAGCCCATTGATGCCGAAGCCATGGTGCTTTTGTACCATCAAGCTTATGTTTTAACTGGAAATCAGGATTTTCTAAAAAAATTGTTCACCTCTTTCATGTGGTTTTTGGGCGAAAATGATATGCGCATGAGCCTGTACGATTTTGAAACCAAAGGGTGTTGCGATGGTTTTGAAAATTATGGGGTGAACCGAAACCAGGGGGCTGAAAGCTCGTTGGCCTATCTTATTTCACATTTAACCGTATTACAGGCCTATGAAGAGTCTTTTGAATTAGGCAAAGCAACGGTTTCAGATGCTTCAAAAATGGCCCTAAATGGATTGCAAAATGTTTAAAATCGACATTGTCGGCCTTGGCATATGGAATACAACATCAGCTAATTATGGCCATGGAAACAGGCAGTATATATTAAACCGGAGCTTGGCCCAACTTCCGATTCCTTAGAGGAAACCTATATAACACTGCAATTAAAAAGAGGGCTTTCGCCCTCTTTTTGGTTCTCAAGAAAACCGTATTATTTTTAATAAGGTATGTCTTCGATGGTTTCTCCAACTGTCATGACGGCTCAATACCTTTTCAAAACCGGTTTTGACGTCGTTTTGCAATCCTTTTTCATGTTTCATTTATTACTTTCATTTACTTCTTAAGATGGGGCAATAGCACCCACCTTTATACTCAATATAACTTAAAAAAGCAGGCAGCCTAGAGCTTTGGCAAGAGTTTAACGTATTGATAATGTGTTAATTATACACATCAAACCTTATCTGGAAACCATGGGGTGCAAAGCCTCCCCTACAATGATATTCCTCCTTAAAACCTAATAGTACCATACCGCCCCCACCACCTCTTAGAATAGCTCCTTGTGGCCTAAAAGACGTCAAGGGCCAGATAAAGCTTGCTCACTATGGTCAGGACTTTTGTATCGTAGTTTTATGGGTTGATTTTACTGGAAAATTAATCAGTTTACATATCCCTTGTCTACACATTGAGAAAATTATGAAGCAGGGGTTGTCACGGAGAAAATTTCATTGTCTTTTTTACAAAACTGAAATGATGTCGTTTTGAGGATGGGTATTTCCAAAAAAAATGCAGCGAATTACTTTCTACATTTTTGATTGAGAGTGGTCTTGGTTTTTTAATGCTTCAAACAATGCTTCCATTTCCACTACGGCATAGGTAGCGGAATAATCCGAAACGGCATAGGGCAGTATCAAACTGTCATTGTGGATGATAGATCCGCAGGAATAGACTACATTGGGCACATAGCCTTCCCTTTCCTCCTCCAAGGGCATCAACAAAGGTTCTTCCAGACGGCCGATCTCTTTTGATGGGTCATCCAGATCAAACAAAGATGCGGAGATACAGTACCTTCTCATGGGTCCCACCCCGTGCGTGATCACCAACCATCCATTTTTGGTCCATAAGGGAGATCCACAATTACCTATTTGTGTAAACTCCCAAGGAAACTTTGGTTTCTGAAGTAGGATGGGGTTGTTCCATAAGGTAGTCCTGTCCGAATACATGAGATAATTGTTCACGCCATCGATTCGGGAAAGCATTGCATATTTACCCTTAATTCTTTTAGGGAAAAGCGCCAGATTCTTGCCTATGGCACCATTTCCGTGCAAGGGCATGATCCTGAATGTATAGAAATCATCAGTGGACAGTAATTTGGGCAATATGGCATGGCCATTATAGGCGGTATAGGTGGCATACACCTTTACGCTGCCATCATTTTCGGTAAAACGTACAAAACGGGCATCTTCGATTCCCCTGCTTTCCGATTCTGAAATTGGGAATATGACACGTTCGCTCAAGTCGGAATCGTGCTCAAAGGCTATGTCATAATAGGAATCCACTAGCCAAGTAATTTCTTCGAGCGCCAACCTTTTTTCAAGACTAATGGCCTGGTCATCCATTACTTTCTTTACAGCGTTTTTTAAAACATAGTACTCGAATCTGTCCGGCAGTTCTTCCATAATACTTTTTGAATACTTTACAGGGATGCGCATCTCCCGCATCTTTTTTACAAATCGGCCTTTGTCATAAAGCTTTTTATGGGAGAATTCCGCCATATCGATCGAATTGCCGACGCTCATTAAATGGAGCTCGTTATTTTTATCGATTATTCCCCTTCTGAAAACTATGGAAGAGATATGCCCTTCCCCTGTTGCCCGAAACGAAAGGATCACTCTCAGTTCACCCTCTTCCAAATAAGACTGGTCAAAATCTTGGATAATGGACGGATTAAAAAAAGCGGCGGATTCAATGGAATATTCCATGGTAAGATAAGAACCGATGAGCATTTTCCGTTCGTTGGAAATAGCATCAAAGGCGACATCCATTTGCTCAATTATGCTTCTGACACTATCACAATGCTTATGGAAAAGCTTGGAAATGTTACGGTGCCTGCTTGCAAATTCCCTGAGGGTCTGCTCCAAGGATTCTTTCACCTGACTTTCACTCATTCCGAAAATAAGGGAAAGCAAATCCATGGTGCGCTGTTCCCCGTTCATAAAGGAGCGGGCCACGACCCTACTGGCATCGGGAAGAAATTTTATGTGCTTACGTGTTACTGGAACTCTCATATTCTTTTAGCCTTGCGCAAGGTTTTATACACAATGGTGCAGGTAAAAACCAAAGCCTTTTTATCCGTCATTTTTTAATTTTAGATTTTACACCCTATTTTCTTGCGATAGGGTTATTACATGTTGTTCCTTTCCTGGGGCATTCAAACATTTTTAAATGGCAGTCAAAATAGAAAACCAAATGTCCGAGAAGTATTAATCCTTTTTTGATGAAAGTTTTCTATGGAAATGGTGAAGTGATGATGATGGGTCACTGGGCATCATCTTTTCTGCTTTGGCAAAAAAGTATCTGTTTAGAAATGATTTCCATATATCGGGATTTTTATAAAGGTAGTCATTAAAATGCTCCACCCTACTTAAATTCCAAGACATTCCATCTTCATTGGTAAAATGTTTGGGAACACTTCTGGACATACTAATGCAAATGTGTGAATGATACAACTAATACAGGTAACTACATAACGTTTATGACTGGTTATCGGTTGATCTTTGCCTTGTGAAATGTTTCACATCTAATACTTATATAATGAACTACAAAACAAAAACATCGAGCACTATCCTTGGATTTGCTTCCGTTGCCATAGCTATTATCTTGTTCAACGGCTGCAAATTGGCTACCAAAGACAAAGACGCAACAGTTACAGGTGATCCCAAAGAAAATTTAGTTGAAGCAAAAGAAAGCCTTGATAAGGCCAGGAAAGACTATGTTCTTAAATACGAAGCATTCAAACTGGAATCTGACAATAAAATTGCGGAAAACGAAAAGATCATTGCAGAATTAAAGGCAAAAGCCAAGATGGATGGCGATGCTGCCAAGCAGGAATTTGAAAAAGAACTTGCCGCATTGGAACAAAAAAACCAATCGCTGAAAGAAAAAATGAGCTACTACAAAGATGAGGGCAGTAAGGAATGGGAATCTTTCAAGATTGAATTTGACCGCGACATGGATAACCTAGGAAAAGCATTAAAAGACCTCACCAAGAACAACACGGATTAATTTGTACAAAAAAATAAGATTATGGGAAACTTACTTCACACGGTGGCCGTAGTATTGATCATTCTTTGGGCCATTGGATTTTTCGGATACAATACGGGAGGAATCATTCATATATTATTAGTGATTGCACTCGTTGCGGTTATCATAAGAATTGTTCAGGGGCGAAAGATCGGGTAGCCATAGACATATTCGTAACTAAAAGTTGAACATTGTTACCTTCCGAGTGATCAAAGATTTTTAAACGGTGGGGGGAAATACCTCTGCCTTTTTCCTTTTCCCGGTTGTGACCAAATATTTATTCAAATCTGAATATTGAACCCTATTTAGGGGGTATAAATGTGAGTTAATTAAAAACAGCGAGCGAAACCAAGTTTCGCGCTGCAAGCCCCAAACCTTACCCTTAACTAATACTACTGAGCGAGGTAACTCTGTCTTTCGATTGAAAACATGCCGTTCATCCTTTGAGGTAGTCCAAAGGTCTGTTTGCTTCACGTCTATATCGTTCCAACCGCCCTTCTGTTATTTCAAGCTTCAGATAACTTTTCCCAAAACTGCTCTTGACCACCTTGACATTATCAAGTATACTATTTAAATCCGATTGGAGCGAGGCCGCCTTTTCCTCCAACCGATCATACTTGATTTTCGGAACAGTTACTTCACCCTCGAAAACTGGGTCTGGCTTTGGTGGATTCTTTTCGATCATGTCCTCAAGAAAATCATCCCCAACTTCATCATTGTCCAATTCCTGGTTGAACAGGGCCTGCATCATACCAATGGTGGGCAAGGTTTGGTTCTTTTCAATGTCCCTGATTATGGCAATGACCGCATCTGTCCGTTTCCTGTTCTTAATAATCTCTTGACCTATGCTCTTTTCAAAACGTTCCGATGGCAAAAAGCCGTGCCACTCAAAAAAATCCATGACCATATCCAAGGTATGCGAATAACTCTTGCCCACTTTTCTTGAAAATACCTTAAATCTTGATAGTGTCCTTTTCTTTATCCGTACTGCTCTAAAATCGTCCATAATACTTGTTTTAAAGGGCTCAATTGTTACAATTTTGTTCAGTGTCTATAGGAGCCCCAAGCATTTTTGCAACAACTATCACCATAGTCCCTACAATAAATACTTTCCAAAACCCCTTATAAACAGGGCTTTTCCGAAGGAAAATGATTCAATAGCGCCGCTTTAGCGCGCTATCCTCTTGCTTTTCAACTTAGTGTCGCCAAGGCGACGCTAAATGGAAAACTCTTACCAAAGCAGGTTGTAGATTGGGACTAAAAATTTTCGATAGTTTTGGCACCTTGATCTTTGCAATGAATTCTCTAGATTAAAAGACAGAGTTACCAAACTTCTCGTTATCATCAATTGAATCTGAGAGTTTAGATTCCAGAATTGATTCCAATCCACTCATATCCTCACTGATTTTTTTGTCCAAGACCCGTGCGTAAATCTGGGTAGTGGCCAACTTTGAATGGCCCAATATTTTGGATACCGTCTCAATTGGAACACCGTTACTTAGAGTTATTGTAGTGGCAAACGTATGCCTCGCAATGTGAAAAGTAATATTCTTTCTGATATCGCATGCATCTGCGAGTTCCTTTAAATAACTGTTCAACTTTTGGTTGGAAATTCTGGGGAATAATTTTTCCGGTTGTCTTTTTGGGTGATATTGGTATCGTTTTATTATTGACAATGCTGGTCCCATTAAAGGTAACTTGAAGCTGTTCTTGGTCTTTTGTCTTTTAGTACTTATCCAATGTTTTCCATCGATACCCAATACGATATTGTCCTCATTAAGGTTCATTATATCACAATAGGCAATGCCTGTGTAGCAACTAAAAACAAATAAATCTTTTACAATACGCAATCGTTCAATCCCTGTATGATAGGTTTGAATTTTTTGAAGCTCATTTAAGTTCAAAAATTCCCTTTCCTTTCTTTCCATTCTAATCTTAAACTTTTGAAATGGATCCCTATCAATCCATTCGTTGTCAACCGCCATTCTAATCATTTTGCGTAAGCGTTGAATATGCTTCATTGCACTATTGTTTGAAAGATTATTGTGATGATTTATTGGATATAGTTTACGTAAATAGGTTTCAAACCCAACAATAAATTGATGATTAAGCTGCGATATTCTGTAATCATCACATTTGTATTGCTTCTTGATATACTTTAGTAGGTACTTCTGACAGGTCTTGTAGTGACTAAGAGTAGCCTTGCAAAGACTATGCGCATTGTGCGTATTGTGATACTCAAATAAATTCTTCAAAGTAAATTCATTTGCGTCCTCTCCAAAATAATGGGCCTTAACCATCTGTGGAGTGATATGTGACGTTCGAGATCGAAGCTCCCGATAGCACTGAAAAAGTTCGGTTTCGACCTCCATCAAATAGGTGTTGATTTCCTGTGCTTCTTTTGTTCGACCCAGAACCCTCGACCCCTTTCGGTCCCATATTTCTATTGGGATCGTATATTTAAGGCTCATGTTAACTCGTTGTGAATCAACGGTTATACGGGCATAAATCTTAGCGGTACCGTCATTCCGCCGGGCAGTGCTTATCCAGAAACTAATTGAAAATGTAGACCGAGTTCTCATAGGTTTTGTGTTAAATTGAACGAAAATCACCTACGAAAGTCAAATACTAAGTTGCTGTAATATAGTTAATTACAAGCTTATTCGGTTAACACTTTGAAGAAAAAAATTTACTAACCGAATTGCAAACCAAAACATGCCAAATCAAACCAATTCAAATAAAGGTCCTAAAACATTAAATCCTTGCAAATCAATAAGATATGCAAGGATTTGTTTTTGTTTGAACTCTATAAGTGATCGCGGAAGGATTCGAACCTTCGACCGTCTGCTTAGAAGGCAGATGCTCTATCCAGCTGAGCTACGCGACCAAACTTTGCGGGTGCAAAGATACTAATGTAACCGATTGTAAAAAATATTTTTTTGATTTCTTATCAATTTTATGATGAGAGAATCAAATAGGCTACCCAATTTTTTATTTAAAGCCTATCTCTTTCAATCCTTTATGGCTGATTTTGATCACTTCCAATGGCTTTTTATCCCAGGTCATATCTTGCTCAACAAAATATTTTTCCATGCCCGAGGTCTTTTTTTCCTTCAAAATTCTTGCAAAATCGATGGTTCCCTCCCCTACTGGGGCAAATTTTCCTTCTTCATCCATATCCTTGACATGCCACAATTTGAATCTTCCAGGGTATTTTTCAAAATAGGCAACAGGGTCTGCCTCTGCTCTGGTCACCCAATATAGATCCATTTGGAAGTTTACATATTTCGGATCCGTATTATCCAACAAATATTCAATTGGCTTGATTCCATCTTCATTGTCCTTGTACTCAAAATCGTGGTTATGGTACAACAACTTCAATCCAGCAGCTTCACATTTTTTCCCAATTGTTGTAAGTATGTCCACAAACTCTTTCATGGTACCTTTCATACCCATGGTACGGTTTTCACGATCAAAGGTAAACATGCCCATAGGTGGAACTGGGATAGTAAAATACTCAAATCCTGCCGCCTTGGTATCCGCAATTTGTTGGTCTGCGTTTTCCAAAGTTACTCCTCCCATATGAGTGCTGACGGGAGTCAGTCCAATGCTCTTTAAATAGGATTTGAACTCTTGTGGCTCCATGCCATAGAATTTTCCTTCGTTATACCCTGCAGCCTCGATGTAGGCATAACCTGCGTCCGCTACTTTTTGTAAAGTTGCTTTGGCATCCTCGCCCATATTGTCCCTCACCGTATAAAGTGCCAGTCCGCCAAAGTTATCTTGCGCGTAAAATGTGATTGTAAATAGTGCAAAGGCAAAGGTAAAAATGCCCTTTGTTGATAGAATTCTGTTCATCATTATTGTTTGTTGTAAATTTCGGTTTAAATGTCTTACAATATAGGGTTTTCCCGATTAATATTTTTAATGGATATTGTTAGAATACCTTACTGATTCATACAACAAAAAAAATCCGCTGGATGTAAAAACATCGCAACGGATTTCAAAATAAATGAGTACTTAAGTTTTTAAATTTCGTTTAATCTTAAGGCTATCCTTACTTTTATTTCATCATGCACCTTGATCATCCCCAAAACTTTTCTGGGAGGCTCCAATCCAAAATCTGTCAATTTTAAAGGTATGGTGCCATCAACACAAATATTGCCTTGTTGTTCGCAATATAGTATGGTTTCATAGTTTCGGGTTACACCGGCTATTTTTATCTCCATACCTACACCAATTTTTTGATTATCGGGCTGTGGAGGATCAACATATAATAATCTAAGTTCTACTTGCGGGTATTCCTCGGTCTGCAACAATTCCCTAAAATCCTTATTGATAGTCTTACCACCGCAATCGAAACAATCGTTGGCCAACCTTAGTTGAGCATTGCTGAACTGTATCTTCTCAGCTTTATCGTCATAGGTCAACCGTATGGGCAGCTCCAGTTCTTCCAGATTATATTTACAGGTAAATTCATTGACGTTGGTTGTTCCCGAAATTACGACCTCACTCTCAGACCCCACACGGACCTTGGTTTCCCTTTCTGGGTCGGTAAAGCCAAACCCGATTAAAAGAACAGAAACAATCCAAACAATTTTGGTGATATGTGGACTTGTGGACAACATGAGTATCTAATATAATATTTTTAGGTTAAAGACCTAGGACATTCCTGTCCCAGGTCTTAATTAATCATCAATCCTATTCTAGAAACTGATAACAGCTTCCAATAAAACCCCTTTAAATTCACCTTCATGGAAGATACTTGTAGTATCGTATCCATCATATTGTTGGTTTACATACTCTATTTTGGCCAAAATATTCTTGGTCAAGAAAACGCCGCCTCCAAGTTGGAATCTATCAATGGTTATTTCTGATGCAGATGGGTCGTCGGATGTTACGGTATTGTAACGGGTTCCCAAATAGAAGTTTTCATTGTTTCCAAATCTGTAAATCAATTCTCCAGCAAATTGAGTGGCTGTTCTATCATCGGTCTCGGCATCGGTTTTTCCAGATGCAGTCTCAAAGGTTCCAAAGAACTCCAATCCTTTATATTTTACAAATGGGTTGATCATAAAGGCAGTGATCTCGTTGTTGAGTCCGGGATTATATCTACCGGATCTAAAATTGCTTGATGGTTTAGCTTCGGTATCCTCAAGTACCAAATAATATCTAGATCCTGTACGGTCTGCACTATACAGATATGTTCTGGCTATTTTGTTTGTGCTGTACATGGAACCTGTAATTCTAAGTCTCAAGTCTTCGTTTATTTGTCCATCGTAACCTAACTTGGCCAAAATGGAAGCTCCTGTGGTTTCTGGTTTATCCACTGCTTGGTTCAATTTACCATTGGAAAGTCCGAACATTCCGATGAATCCATTTTTTCTGAAATAAACCTCTCCACCAACCTCAGTGGTAAACGCATCCATGATCAGGTTACCAACAAACGGATTATACATGGCTTGGGAGTTATCACTTCTTCTAAAGTGGGCATCACCATAGTTGTTTTCCATGTGTCCTACTTTAATGGTAAGGTATTTCATGGCTTCTTCCAAAAATCCAGGGCTTATGAAGTCCAAATTATCCACTTGGAAATAACCTCCTTTTACATAAGGCTCTGGGTGGTGACGAGAAGATAAATAAGTTCTCAGGTGCATTCTAACACCTTTGGCCAAGGCCACATCCAAATCCAAGTTAGCGGTCGCCAAGTTAAAGTTATCTCCGATTGGAATAAGTTCCACGGCTCCAGAATTCTCATGATTTAATGCTTGAAACTGAAGGGTTGATGATCCACCGACCCTTACTTTTACCCCATCAAATGTGGAGACGGTATCTTTAGGTGCTTCAAAAACATTGATTCCATTTTTGTCCGGTGAACGGAAATTATCGAGTTGACGATTTTGTGAAAATCCCGATAGGCTAACTAGAAAAGCAGCTGCCAGTATTCCGTGTTTTACATATTTTTTCATGATTGTAGATTTATTTAGTTGAGTATTAAGATTTAATTATTTCCAAACTGTTTTAAAGTGAACTTCGATTTCATCACCGGTGGTGATTGTTCCTAAAAGTGCTTTGGGAGGTTCAACGCCATAATCGGTCATTTTCAAAGCCTTTTTACCTTCAAGTAGAACCTTGCTACCATTAATAGTTAGGTTAAATGGCAAATCGATTGTATTTGTATTGCCAGAAATGGTTAAGTCTCCAGTGGCCACAACCTTATATTTATCGGAAGAAGAAACTACCGGAGAAACACTTTTTACATTTTTCAATTCGAACACGATCTCTTTGTGTCTTTTGGTATTCAATGCTTTGTAAGTGTTTTTGTCCATAGCTCCCTTTCCACTCTTAAGGCTTTCGGCTTCGACGGTAAACTTTAAAATATTGATTTTTGGAAGTTCACCTGTGTTGTCCAGAGCGATAGAACCTGATTTTTGTTCCGCCACTTCTTCCCAGTCATGCAAGGTAGAAGTACCTGTAACCATAACTTCCCCCTCACCTTTGCTAATTTGATAGCTCTGTGCGGCAAGTGCGATCGGAATCAATCCGAATGTCATCAACAAAATGACTGACTTGATCGAGAACGGTCTTTTTTTGAATTGTGATTGCATAGTATTTTGGTTTTGTTGGGACAAAGTTCTAATATGGAATATTCGTAAAAGATGATAAATGTCAGTATTTTCCTAACCCACTGGTTTTCAGTAACAAATGTTACAAAAAACTTCTATTTGACTGGTTTTTAACCGTCTATATCTCCTATTTTGTACTTAAAAAGTCAATTTTAAAGTCAAAAAATGTTCTAGTTACACCAACACTGGTAAGAATTGCCCTTAAAACATTCAAAACACCTGAAACACTGATTTTTATCATGTTATGAGCCAACTACACCCTCTAATTTTACAATCAGATTTTAGCATTTATCAATCTCTTAATAGATATAAAGATGGAAACACTTACAGAAAACCAACTCAGCGTATATTCTTTTGGTAATAAAAAGGCTGATGGAGGAAGAGAAATGAAGAACCTGCTGGGTGGTAAAGGAGCCAACCTGGCCGAAATGAGCCGCATTGGAATTCCGGTGCCCCCTGGCTTTACAATAACAACAGAAGTTTGTACACAATACAATTCAGAAGGTAGAGAAGCAGTAATAGAACGTATAGAACCAGATGTGCGGAATGCCATAAACCGTATCGAGGAGACCATGGGCTCCATATTTGGAGATGATGAAAATCCATTACTGATTTCTGTTCGTTCCGGAGCAAGGGTTTCCATGCCCGGGATGATGGATACCGTACTTAACCTGGGATTGAACGAGGAGTCCATTAAAGGGGTGATTAAAAAGACGGGGAATGAACGATTTGCATGGGACTCCTACCGTAGATTTATCCAAATGTACAGTAGTGTTGTAATGGGACTCAAGCCAGAGTCCAAAGACGACCTCGACCCTTTTGAAGAAATCATTGATCATTTAAAAGATAAAAGAAGAATTGAGCAGGATACCGAATTTACCGTTCAAGATCTTCAGGACTTGGTTTATGACTTTAAGGACATTGTCAAAAAAAGAACCGGAAAACCCTTCCCCACCAATCCATGGGACCAATTATGGGGCGCCATTACGGCAGTGTTCGATAGTTGGAACGGTGACCGTGCCATCTATTATAGAAAAATGCACGGATACCCCGAAGATTGGGGTACCGCGGTAAATGTCCAGGCCATGGTGTTTGGTAACATGGGAGATGATTCCGGAACTGGGGTATGCTTTACCAGAGATGCCGGAACCGGAGAAAACATGTTCAACGGGGAATACCTCATCAATGCACAAGGCGAGGATGTGGTAGCCGGAGTACGTACACCGCAACAAATTACCTTATTGGGTTCACAACGGTGGGCCAAACTTGCACAGGTAGAGGAGGAAGACCGCAAAGAAAACTATCCTTCCTTGGAAGAGTTGATGCCCAATATTTATAAAGAACTATTTGAATATCAAAACAAACTGGAAACGCATTACCAAGATATGCAGGATATGGAATTTACCATTCAACAAGGTAAACTCTGGATTTTGCAGACCCGTAATGGTAAACGTACCGGTGCTGCCATGGTAAAAATTGCCATGGACTTGCTTAAAGAAGGATTAATAGATGAGAAAAAGGCCCTAATGCGCATAGAGCCAAACAAATTAAACGAACTATTGCACCCCATCTTTGATCCCAAAGCTTTGCAAGAAGCCGAAGTAATCGCACAAGGTTTACCCGCATCCCCTGGAGCCGCCACCGGCCAGATTGTTTTCTTTGCCGATGAAGCTGACAAATATAAAAACAGTATTCTTGTGCGAGTTGAAACCTCTCCTGAAGATGTGGAAGGTATGAACGTAGCAAGAGGTATTGTTACAGCACGTGGAGGTATGACTTCCCATGCAGCGGTGGTAGCAAGAGGTATTGGCAAGTGCTGTGTTTCTGGTGCTGGAGCATTAAAAATCAACTATAAGACAAGAGTACTTAAGGTGGGAGACCATGAGTACCACGAAGGTGATTGGATTTCCATCAACGGTTCAACTGGTAACATTTTAGAGGGTAAAGTTGGTACCAAAGAACCCGAATTAAGTGGAGAGTTTGCCGAACTTATGAAATTGGCCGACTCCTACGCCCAATTGGAGGTGCGCACCAATGCCGATACACCAAAAGACGCAGAGATTGCAAGAAGCTTCGGGGCAAAAGGTATCGGTTTAACCCGTACCGAACACATGTTCTTTGAAGTGGACCGTATTAAAGCTATGCGAGAAATGATCTTGGCAGATACCATTAAAGGGCGTAAACAAGCATTGAAAGATTTGCTCCCCATGCAACGTGGCGACTTTGAAGGAATATTCCGTGCCATGAAAGGTTATCCGGTAACCGTTAGGTTGTTAGATCCACCTTTGCACGAATTTGTGCCTCACCAGTTGGCCACTCAAAAAGAACTTGCGGACGATCTTCATATTTCCTTGTCCTCTGTAAAAACCAAAGTGGCTGAATTGGAAGAATTCAACCCAATGTTAGGCCACCGTGGCTGTAGGTTGGGAAATACCTATCCCGAAATAACCGAGATGCAGACCCAAGCCATTTTGCAAGCTGCTCTCAACCTTAAGAAGGAAGGAATTGAAACTAAACCCGAAATAATGGTTCCCTTGGTAGGTACCGTGGAAGAGTTTAGACAACAAAAGGAAATAATTGACAATACAGCTCAAGAATTGTTCAAAAAACGTAAGGATACCGTGGAATATTCCGTTGGTACCATGATAGAAACGCCAAGAGCCACATTGGTTGCAGGCGAGATAGCTGAAATTGCCGATTTCTTCTCCTTCGGAACCAATGACCTTACACAAATGACCTTTGGATATTCAAGGGACGATTCAGGTAAATTCCTGCCCATATATATTGAAAAAGGTATCTTAAAAGCTGATCCTTTTGAAGTCTTGGATCAAGAAGGTGTTGGGCAATTGGTTGAACTTGGAACAAAACGCGGCCGAGAATCCCATCCAGGTCTTAAAGTAGGTATCTGTGGAGAGCATGGTGGCGAGCCAAGCTCTGTTGGATTCTGCCATAAAGTAGGAATGAACTATGTTAGCTGCTCTCCCTTTAGAGTGCCGATTGCACGGGTGGCAGCTGCTCAAGCGGTAATATCTTAATTGTAAATAAACCTGACCATTCTGTTTTTTTAGAATCCCCGACTTTTATATTCATTTCAAAGTCGGGGATTTTTATGGATTGGATATTTTAAACTCGAATCATTCCTTAATAATCATATTTGTAAAACACAAGAGAAGAAATAAATGAGTAACGAAAAAACCGCCATACGAACTACTTATTTTAGCATTCTTGGCAATGTTAGTTTGGCCTTGATAAAAGGTTTGGCCGGATTTTTTGGAAACTCCTATGCACTCATTGCCGATGCCATCGAATCCACAACTGATATTTTTGCTTCATTTTTGGTCTTGTTCGGTCTTAAGTATGCCGAAAAACCACCTGATGAGAATCATCCATACGGGCATGGTAAAATCGAACCTTTGGTTACATTCATTGTGGTAGCTTTTCTGGTAACTTCTGCCACGATTATAGCCTACGAAAGTATTCAAAATATAAAGTCACCCCAAGAAACACCTGAGCCTTGGACATTGATTGTTTTGGGAGCCATTATTCTTTGGAAAGAGATTTCATATCGAATCGTCATCAGAAAAAGTAAACAAACGAACAGCACTTCGTTAAAAGCGGATGCTTGGCACCATAGAAGTGATGCCATTACCTCTGTGATGGCGTTCATCGGAATTTCCATTGCGCTTATTTTTGGCAAGGGTTATGAATCCGCTGACGATTGGGCCGCGTTGCTTGCTTCCGGATTTATTTTGTACAATAGTTATTTGATTTTTAGACCCGCTCTGGGCGAAATCATGGACGAACACCAATATGATGGCCTTATTCAGGAAATAAGGCTAAAATCTCTGAAAGTAGATGGTGTTTTGGGGACAGAAAAATGCTTTATCCGTAAATCAGGGATGACTTACCATGTTGACCTTCATGCCATCGTGAATGGTGAAATTACTGTGGAAAAAGGCCATTGGATTGCCCACAACCTAAAAGATTATTTACGAAAAGAAATTCCTAATCTAGGGCATGTCTTAATTCATATAGAACCTAACGAATACACTTACAATTAAAGACTTACACTTTGGTTACTGGGTAAAATGGAGTATCTTATTCATCTAAAACCCAACCACCATGACCAAATTCTCCATTCTTTTTTACAGTTGTTTTTTATTATTAATTTCCTGTAGTACAGTTGAAAAATCAGAATATAACATTGCTGTAAGTTTTGATGAAGCTGTAAGTATCGAAAGTAAAGATGGACGCTTGCTCCTGATGCTTTCCACGGACGACAGCAAGGAACCACGTTTTCAAATCAATGATGGTTTAAACACACAACTCATTTTTGGAATGAATGTGGATGGCATGTCTTCAGGCAAATCCATTGTATTTGACGAAACCGTTTTTGGCTACCCCTACCCCAGTTTATCCGATGTTCCTCCTGGAGAATACAATGTGCAGGCACTTTTACATGTGTACGAAACCTTCAATTTATCCACGGGACACACTGTAAAACTTCCAATGGACAATGGGGAAGGGCAGCATTGGAATACTTCTCCGGGAAATCTATATAGTGAGCCTTTTAAAATTACCGTTGGGGATAACGGTATAAAAAATGTATCTGTTGTCATGGATCAAGAAATTCCACCGATTCCTGAGCCCGAGGATACGGAGTGGATTAAACACATTAAAATCAAATCGGAAAAATTATCTGAATTTTACGGGAGAGATATGTACCTGGGTGCTCATGTATTGTTGCCCAAGGGTTTTGATGAACATCCCGAAGCAAAATATCCCTTAATGGTCTTTCATGGGCATTTTCCAAGTGATTTTGGTGGTTTCCGCACCACGCCGCCCGACCCGAACTTAGAACCAGAATATTCGGCTCGTTTCGATCTGGACGGCTATAATATTATACAACAACAGGAAGCTTATGACTTTTTCAAAAGATGGAACGAACCTGATTTCCCTCGTTTTCTAGTTATTGAAATTCAGCACCCTACCCCCTATTATGATGATTCCTACGCGGTCAACTCAGCAAGCCAAGGTCCCTACGGAGATGCCATTACTTACGAGCTGATTCCTGAAATTGAAAAACAATTTCGAGGCATGGGTGAAGGATGGTCGCGTTTCCTTTATGGCGGTTCAACAGGTGGTTGGGAAGCCTTGGCCGTACAAGTGAAATACCCTGAGGAATACAACGGTTGTTTTGCGGCTTGTCCGGACCCTATCGATTTTAGAGCATATTGCCTCACCAACATTTATGAAGATGACAATGCGTACTACTACGATTCCGCACATAAACAATTGGAGGTTCCTTCCCATCGAAATTATCTCGGTGATATTCAATCCACCCTGCGGCAGGGGAACCACCTAGAGTTGGTATTGGGCGATAAATCCAGATCCGGGCAACAATGGGATATTTGGGAAGCCACCTATTCACCTCAAGGAGACGATGGCTACCCTGTGCGCATTTGGGATAAAATGACTGGGGACATTGACCACGAAGTAGCTGAATATTGGAAAGAAAACTACGATCTACGGCATATTTTGGAACGTGATTGGGACAAATTGGGACCCCAACTTAAAGGCAAGATCCACATTTATTGTGGAGATATGGACAACTACTATTTGAACAATGCAGTGTATTTAATGGAAGACTTTTTAGAGAGCACCAGCGAACCTTATTATGACGGTGAGGTTTTGTACGGTGACCGTGCAGAACATTGTTGGAACGGCGATCCCGATCAGCCCAATGCCATCAGCCGTTTACGATATAACTCCATGTACGTACCAAAAATTATGAAGCGTATTGCTGAAAGCGCCCCTCAAGGTGCAGATTTGACCAGTTGGAGATACAAATAAGAAAGATATCATTCTTTAGAAAAATTGGATAACCACTTCTCCTCAAAGGAAAAATTGAAAATTACCTGAAATACGCCATTGGTAAAATGGTTGTGGTTGTCATTATACTGTAACCCCTTTATAGGTCAACAATAAAATGAAAAGCAATTGGCCCAAGCCTTTCCAATCATGCTCAAGATTCTCATATTTCCTTTAAACTAATCTATATCATAGGATAGTACTTTGAATCATATTATCTTCTTTAGGTGAAATTCAAAGTATATTCCAATGGAACCTACTGAACCAACAACCCGAGATGGTCCCAATGACGGTAAAAAAGTCTTTCGGGAGTTAAAGACTTGCTCTCGAACCTTTTTCTATATTCTGAATCGGGAATTTGGCCATCAAAAGGAACTCGAAGAACGCGCCTCCGATTCTTTGGCAGGTGGTATTATGCAAGAAGGGCATCAATGCGGTATGCTGTGGGGTGCATCATTGGCCGTGGGTGCCGAAGCATATTGGAGATGTAACAATCAAAACCAGGCCATTACTGTGGCCGTAAATGCCACCAAAAAAATAATGAACTCTTTTGAAAAGCGAGAGCAGACTATAAATTGCCGTGAGATTACGCATTGTGATTTTTCCAGTAAACTAAGTATGGCCAAATACTTTTTCACCGGTAGATTTCTACATTGCTTCAATCTAGCAGAAAAATGGGCGCCTGAAGCCGTAAAATCTGCCATGGAAGGACTATCCGAAAACAATGACGAAACATCCAAAGACTGTCTTAGCTGTGCCACCGAAGTCGCAAAAAAAATGGGAGCCAGCGATGAGGAGTCCATTATGGTGGCAGGATTTGCTGGAGGTCTTGGGTTAAATGGCGCTGCATGTGGTGCATTGGCTGCGGCTATCTGGATGAAATCCCTTAAATGGTGCCATGAGGTAGCTAAAAAATCTTCAATGGACAATCCATATGCAAAAGAAACTTTGGACGCATTCTATCAATATACCAACGCAAAGATTTTGTGTTCCCAAATTACAAATGAGCAATTTAATAATCTTGAAGGGCATACAAGGTTTTTAAAGTATTCTGGATGTGAAGGTCTCATAAATGTGCTCTCTATTTCCTAAAAAAGAATGGAACTCTTAAAAGAAAATATTATCCCATGGTCCGTAAGCAATGGTGTTGCCCTAGTCATTTTGGTAACCGCTTTTCGATGGACAAAACTAACCAGATTGTTTTTATTTATGCTATTTGCCTGGGCTTGCTGGCTAAATTATAACACTGCCCACAAAACCCCAGATGATTATTTGATTTATGCCACTTTCACTCCTTTTGAAATGTACCACAATTTTGTAATCCATTGGTTCAAGTCCAATATTGTTCCCACGGTTACCTTAATATCGATTGGGCAGGGACTAATTGCTTTTGGTATGATCTTAAAAGGTTTGATGGTTCAAATTGCATGTGTGGGAGCCATTCTATTTTTTATTGCAATCGCACCATTAGGGGTCGGGTCTGCTTTTCCTGCAACGCTTATAGCTGCTGCAGCCACCATGCTGATTTTAAAAAAAGATAATTTGAACTATTTGTGGCATTTCAAAAGAAAATAACCGTTGTCACCAAGAATTTTAAAATAAAAATATGAATTAAAGTATAGTTAATCTAGAAAAACCTACAATCAAAATGAAAAAAAGAGAAGAGTACAGAAAATACATTTTTATGGGTATAGTGGTAATCTCATTGGGCATTGTTTTCTCAACCACCTTAAAGGACAACGTTGAACCATTGGGAAACGTTCTTGTGGCTGTTGGGGGATTATTGTTTATTGTTGGCATGAGCAAAAAGAAGAAAGAAGAAAAAGAAAGGGACAATAACCAAAAAAATTAATTGTCCAATTTGGGCTCTAACCACAACCAACCCAAACACAAAAGCAGTGGCAAATAAAACCAAATCAGGGAAATAGGCTCCAACTCCTTATGTGAAGAAGAGGCTATGCTATTAAATCTCTTTTGAGCCCCAAATTCCCAATAGTTTGCTTTTAACCTTTCGGAAAGGGCAATCGACTTTCGCTGATTTTTATCAAAAACAAAATATGAAAACTTGCTAACGGTATCATTGGAAACCTTTATTGTATTCCATCCCGATTTTCTTGGGTATTGAACCCCTCTCCACTTACTGGGCACCAAACTATTTTGAATCAAAGGGATGTGCGCTCCTTCATCGGTTGTGAGCTCAGTACCATTTATGGAAGTTCGAACTTCAAACTCAAATGGTTGGTTAATTCTTGGAGTTTTTGTAACTGCATTCCAAGCTATTACTTCCTCTTGTCCTTTGGTGATGTTCTTTAGGATTTGTGTCCAAATATTGGCATACAGCGCTTCGCTTCCATCTAAAATCCATTGATAGGTATTTTGAAGTACCGTGGCACCTATTTTACCCTTTTCCATCGGAACATAAGCCGCTACCTGCACCGAATCAACCATAATTTTTTGAGTTCGGACATCATTTTTAAATTCAAAAGGATATTTCTGTACGCTTTGGGCAGGCAATCCTAAGGTGATTTCGGTAATAAAATCCCGATTAAACTGAAACGGTAATTTCCTTTCAGATAGTCTGAACAAGCTTTCATTGGGTTGGATAAATACACCTAGACCATAGGTTTTCATCGCTTCCCCCATTGCTTCTTTTGACCTTCTTCCGAGAGCTGTATAAGAACCTGTATCGATAACCAATAGATCATATTCTTTCAAATTCTCCTCGGTAAAACCATAAATGGGGGCTGAGGCTCCATTGAAATATTCGAACTTGTATTTGCCTTTGGTAAGTTGTGTTCGTGCCATCACCTGGTGCCCCTTGTCAGTCAAGAAGTTTTTCAGGTATTTGGTCTCAAAAGTCGGAAAGGTATTGACCATCAAAATTTTTAAAGGCTCTCCCTCTACCACTTGAATGGGAAGCGGTTCATTGGATATGATTTCACCACTATCATTCTTTTCCAAAAGATGATAAACAAATTGTCCACTTGCCTTCGTATTCGCATTCAATTGAACAATTTGTTCCTCAGCCTCCTCGAAAGGAACTGAATCCAAAGGATTACCTCCATTATCAACTAAAATTGCCCAATGTCCAGTTTTTGGATTGGAATGTCTGGCATTTAGATGTAGTATTTCTCCAAATGGAATTTTATTTTCATGAGAGATAGCTGTCCACCCTGCAACCATCTCACCTCCCATAAAGGCGATGGATTTATCTTGTAGCTGCCACAAATCAAAAGATTCAACCCCATGACCTAGAAGAAACAAAGAATCTGCATCTTTTAAAATTGACAATGGTGATCCCTTGGTATATTCCTCTGTCTGTATTCGTTTGTAAATAGATTTTAAACTATCCAACTGGGCAGGTCGATACCCTTTGGTCAAAATGATGCCCTTTCCGTCGGTCGATTTTTGCCAAGTACTCGGCCTTACGACTATCATTGCCAATGAAACAATGGCTAAAAATGCCGCAACAAGCTTAACCCAAAACCTTCGTTCCTTTCGCTGTGACCATTCTTTCCAGATGAAAATTGCCCACAGCACCAGACCTACCAAAATTACTGGCCACAAAAGATTCTGGTTTATAAATACCGCCCCATCACTCATAAATGGTCAGTTCTTTTAGATACAACAAATTGATTTCATCTTGATATTTGTCCTTTTTCATTGGATTGTCCTCTGCTTCGGGAAGCACTTCCAAAAGATTTTTTTGAACCTCTTTATAATTCTCTTTGGTTCTATTTGCTACCTTTTCAAGGTCACGAAGGCCCTGCAACACTTTTAGATATGTAAGCGGGTCCGAAATGGCTTTTTGTGCCAATTCGTTTCCTGCGTCCACAAAGAGTGCACTATCCTCATTATTGAACTGTTTTTCATCTTGAGCCAAGAGTTCCAACCGAGCTATAACTTCTCTTGTTGAAGCAAAGGACATTTGGTATTCAAATTCTTCCTTTTTGTCATAATTTTCGATATCCTCGACATCCCCGCTCAATCTGTTTTCTTCTTTAATGGGCGGTGGGTCAAACCCAATACGGTGCACATAAATCCGGGCACTATTTTTTATATCCTGAATTATTTTGAGGGCATCATATTGATAGGGTAATGATTTTTCAGGTTCGTAAAGTCGTAAATGGAGCTCAGCGTCCCACATAATACTCAATGCATCTCTGAGCTTTGCTTTCAAGGATTTTTCAAACAAAGTCGATTCTTCTGGGTTCGAATGATTGTGTACATAATCGTGTAAGGGATCCTCTTCTTCCTGGCCCTCATTTTCGTGGTCGTGTTCTTCCACTAAATTGTGTTCGTTTTCACTGTCGTGTTTGTGGCTGTATCCATCCAGAAGGTCTTCCTCGCCTTCCTCACCCGCATGATTGTCATCGTCTCCCTCATTTTCAGTAGATGAAACCTGACCAGGCGCTGCTTGCATTTCAGTTTCATCCCCCATAAACTGTCCATACTTTAAGCGTAACTGCTTTTGGTCAAAGCCCAATTCGTTGCTCCTGAATTTGAAGTCTTTTTCAGAAATATTGGGTCTATCTGCAATGAGTTTTTCGGTATCGATAATCAATTGGCGTTGGCTCCTAAAATAGTCGGGCATTAAATCCACGCCCAAGTTGCCCTCTACAGCAAATTCATCGGTTATGGTATCTCGAATCACGGCAAAATAGGTTTCGCTACGTGCAATATTGGGTGTTGGCGTTTTTTGATCCAGAGCCTCCACATAAAAATACAGTTCATCCCCCGGGTCCATTTTTAGGGCATCCAAATCCAAGGGCTGCAGCAATTGAATCCGTTTATTCCCTTTGGGAATAGCCCTATCAAAACGAACGGTTTCCTCTCGAAATTTAACCGATTCACCAGAGCCTTTGCTTACTGTTGCAATAATGTAGGCATCACCAATTCCAAAATCATCAGAAATGTTGGTGCTGAGCATCAAACGTTTGTCATCATCAAACTCAAAATAAGTGTAGTTGTCCAAGCCTTCAATTTGGATCAACGGAGGTTCATCGGTAACCATTTCCAAAGAATACAAATCGCTCACATAGTCATTCCCATCCAAATCTTTGAAGGTGAAACTATAAAACCCTGATGCTTCCAAGGTCTTGGTCAACCGATACGATTCCTGAGTTTTTTTAAAACCAATGCGCTCACCCATCAAATCCATTTCAACTGTTTGCACATCGCCATCAAATTCAAGGTTCCAAATGACTCTTGAACCTTCGACGGCGTTAATATTGGGAATGGAAGTATTAACCGCTTCTTTTCCCGTATAACTAGGATATTGAATGATAATATTGGTCTCTATCAATTCTGGGATTTCGCTAGTGGCTGATAGGCTATCCTTTGGCGCAAAAGTGATTTGCTCCTTATTCGATGGGCTTCCTTCCGATAGATGCTCAAACTTGGTCAAAATAAAACTACCAGCAAGTCCAAGAAGAATTAGTCCAAACATGGCAAGGGTTGCCTGAAACAAGTTGTGAGGTGGTCTTAATTTGGATAACACCGGTCCCAATTGCGACGCTACTCGATATTGCTGTAATTTGGACAGGTCGGAAAGCTGATTGCCAGATGATAATAATAATCCACTACTAAATCCTGCTTGCGGTACATGGGCATCAATATAACCTACAGCATTTTCCAAGCTTATTTTCCAAGGTTTTAAAATCCAAAAGGCAATTCCCAAAGTCACTAGCAAACCAAGAATTCCATAGAAAATATTATGGGTCGACAGGTACGCAAAACCGCCAAATCCAACAGCGTAGAGCAATCCTTCCACGTATTTGGATTGCTGCCATCGTTTTTGAAATTGTTTTATACCCCCTGCTCCCATCATTGCTTTTTATAGTTTGATATCAAACGTTCAACAATCATCAGCCCTGCAAGAATGCAGAATACCCAGAGGGAAATATCAAGCAAGGTGGCTCTCTCTCTTTTTCGTTTTGGTTCCACATAATTGGGTTTAAGTTCAGTTTCGTCCAATTGTCTTGCATCGGCATTGGCCACCAAAGTTTTTAAATTGTTGTCCAGCGCTAAAATGTGGAGTAACTGTTCGGGCAAATGTTGGTCGACGGTATTTTGGGGATTCAATCTTGATGTTAGGTAAAACAAGTTTTTCCGAGGTCCTGATTCAATTAATTGTTTGGCCAACTGGTTATCTTGATAAACCACCCATTTACCTTCTGAATCATTGCTTGTCCCATTGCTCAACCAAATATTCAAATCAGCTTGACTATCCGTTGGTTTTTCTTCTCTGTGAATAACGATTTCACGTTTTAAAAATTCCGATAGTGCCCTAAACGAGGCCTCAATATATGTTCCCTCTCTTTTAAAATCTTCCGCCACATACAAATTGATTTGAAGCGTATCCAATGTTTTCAATGGAACTGTTTGCGGTTCCTCCGAAAGTAATCGAAGGCTATCGTTACTGATGTTAAAACCTTCATCCAATACTTCTTTGTTGATTTTGGTTGTTCTACCACTACTTGAAGCTGTAATCAATTCAACTCCTGATTCACGATTAAAAGCCAGCAAGGGTCTATCTTGTGTTTCCTCAAGTTCCATAACCACCCAATGGATTTTCTTTTGGGTATTTGGCCGCATCGATTTTATACCTTTAACCAGTGCCTTCGTAAATACTACAATACTATCCGAACGCAACGAATCCATTTTTTGAACCAATTGCCAATAGTTGGGCTGTTCCTTGTCCGATTGATAATCGACATCGACTTCCCACTCAGGAAAGCCATTTTTCAATAAAAAAACTGGAGAATCCTCTTGTAAACTATCCAAAACAGAACTGATGGATGCTTCATTGGCAATGGAAGCCTCGACTATATAAGTAATTTGTTTCTGATTGCCTTTGGTGCGCCATTGTGGGCCTGCCATCAATAAGACAATCAAAGCAATAATCAACATACGTAGCAATAACAGTAACCATTCATTTAATTGAATGCTGCTGGATTGCCTTGAATTGGATTCGTCCAATAACTGGATACTTCCAATTTTTATGGTCTTTGCCTCCTTTTTGCTCCACAAATGGATGGCCAAGGGAACCAAAAGTCCCAAAAGTGCCCAGAGATATGACGGATTTGCAAAAACCATTTACATTAATCGTATTCGTTCTTTTAAAAAAAGTTGCAAGGCATCGCCCAGATTATTGTCCATTCTAAAAAGATGGTAATGTACCCCTTGGGACAGCAATTGCTCGTTGGTTTGATTCACCCTTTTTTCCAAAGCTTTTAAATAGGCTGCTTTGGCTTTGTTTACATCTACTTTGACCTTGGCTCCAGTTTCCAAATCTTCAAAAGTGACGGACTTTTTATAATCAAAATCCATTTCTTTTCCAGACATAATTTGAAGAACGACCACCTCATTTTTGGCAGTCTTCAGGTTTTTTACAAAATCGGACAGTTCGGAAGCATCTTCGTACATATCCGTCAGGAAAAACACCAGCTCCTTTTCTCCCCTGCTGTGGATTCTTCTGGATGCAATAGTGAGTTCGGGCCATTTCCCCTTGGTGGAAATCTTTAACAATTCGAGCAACAATCGGTTGAAATGTTTCTTATCTGCCTTGGGATAGATGCTCACAAAATCGTCCTCATTTAACGCAAATAGTCCCACAGAATCTCCTTGTTTTTGGGCCAAATAAGACAAACAAGCTACGATTACGCGAGCAAATTCCAATTTGGAAATGCCATCTTCTTTGTGCTCCATGGAAGCACTTGCATCCACGATAAACTTGACAGTGACGTGACTTTCCACTTCGGATTGTTTGATGTAATACCGACCTGACCGGGCCAGCATCTTCCAGTCGAGCAACCGAAGGTCGTCCCCAGGTTCATAACCACGGTATTGACTAAATTCCATTCCAGGGCCCACGCTCTTGCTCCGATGTAGTCCGGAGGTATATCCTTCCACCACAATACGTGAAATCAAGCTAAGGCCCGATACGGTATTGATGACTTCAGGATTTAAAAGGTCGTGATAGTCCCTTTCCGCCATTATTTATCCCTTAATTTAACTGCTTTTAATATTTCTTTTGTGACTGTATCCGAGGTGATTCCTTCGGCATCTGCCCTAAAGTTCACGAGCACCCTGTGCCGCAATACAGGCAAGACTACTGTTTGTAAATCTTCCAAAGTAACGGCCAATCGCCCCTGCAAAAGTGCATTAGCTTTGGCAGTCAAAATCATTGCCTGACCTGCACGGGGGCCTGCACCCCAATCCACCCATTTTTTAACGTAGTCCACCGAAGTCGTATCTGGTCGGGTAGCACGGATCACATCGCTCACATATTGGATTAACCCATCGCTTATAGAAACTTCACGAACCAGTTGTTGCAATCTTATAATGTCTTCGCCTGATAGCACCTTGTTCAATTGGGCCTTTTTAGTTCCTGTGGTGGCTTTTAAAATTTGTGTTTCTTCTTCGTCTGTTGGATATCCTATTTTGATATACAACAAAAATCTATCCTGTTGTGCTTCTGGCAGCACAAAGGTTCCCGATTGTTCAATGGGGTTTTGCGTGGCCAGAATAAAGAAAGGCTTGTCCAAAGGGTATGTTTTATCCCCATAGGTTACCTCAAACTCTTGCATCGCTTCCAAAAGAGCTGCCTGCGTTTTTGGAGGTGTTCGGTTAATCTCATCCGCCAATATGATGTTGGAAAAGATAGGCCCTTTGTTGAATTTGAAGAATTTTTTGCCTGTGGTATGGTCTTCTTCCAAAATTTCTGTTCCGATAATGTCGGACGGCATTAAATCGGGCGTAAACTGAATTCGTTTAAATTTTAAATCGATGGCGTTGGAGAGTGTACGAATCATCAAAGTTTTGGCCAATCCGGGAACACCTTCGAGCAAGGCGTGTCCACCTGCAAGAAATGTGATCAGTAATTGGGAAACTGTTTCCTCTTGACCAATAATCACTTTTCCAATTTCTTTTTTAAGGGCGGTCAGCTTTTCGGAAAGCCCTTCCACTTCGCTTGCAATTTGTTGTAGTTCTTTATCCAAATTAGTATCGTTAAGAGGTTAAAGCATATAGGACAATATTCACCGCAAATCGTGTATTGTCAATTTTGTACCAGCGTTTGTTTCTAAAGTCATAATCCCATTCGCAGCCATAATCCTTGTTGCTGTAGAGCACGCCAATTCTTCCATCTATCACAATGGCCTTAAGGTAATCGTGCACAAGGTCATCCCCCCAGCCGTTCAGCTCTTGTGAGGTTGTGGGCGGACCATCATCAAACTCAAAAAAAATGGTATAGATTTCATGATCATTGGGAATCTTCTGTAATTCACCAGGCCCAAATATTTCTTCCATCTGCCGTTCGAACGATTTGGCAAAAAGACCGTCGATATCGTGATTACAGTCATCGGCAAAAACAAAACCACCGTTGCGCACGTATTTTTCAAAGTTTTCCCGTTCTTTTTTGGTAAACTGAACCAATTTATGCCCCGAGATGTAACAAAACGGACTTTTAAAAATATCGTCACTGGCCAGAGTAATAATCTTCTCCTGAGTATCCACTTTTAGGGTGGTATACTCGACCAAGGAATTCAGCAAATTTGTGGGCATACGCTGATCCACATCCCAATCTCCTGATTCGTATTGTAATCGTGTAAAAAAGAATTCGTTATCCAATGCCATTTGGGTGGTAGGCTAAAATCGTTGCCAAAATAAAAACTGGCGGTCAAGGATTACCTGACCACCAGTTTGTTTCAATTCTTGTTTTTATACCGCGTCTGAGAGACTGGTGAACGTAAAGTCACGAATCTTCATGTAGGGTATTAAGTTACCGTTGACGCGTACTTGTTGTCCTAGAGATTCCAAATTATTCAGCATGATAATCGGACTCTCATTGAATCGGAAGTTTTTGACCGGGAACTTAATTTGGCCGTTTTCGATATAAAAAGTTCCATCCCTTGTCAAACCTGTGTACAGTAAGGTCTGTGGATCCACACTTCGTATGTACCAAAAGCGTGTCACCAAAATACCTTTTTTGGTGCCTTTGATCATATCTTCAAGACTTTCATCCCCACCGGCCATAATTCCATTGCTTGGGAAAGGAACAGGATCCACACCTTTTTGTTCTGCCCAATAACGACTGTACGCCAAGTTTTTTACGACTCCATTTTCTATCCAGCTTGTTTTCTTTAGAGGCTGGCCTGATCCGTTCCATGTGGGTGTGGGAGCATCGGGATTCAATGGATCTGACCAAATATTGACACGTTCGTCAACTATTTTTTGTCCAATCTTAGTGCCCCCATCCTTTGCGGACATAAAGCTCCTACCCTCATCGGCAGATCTTGCATCAAAAGATCGGAACATATTTTGCAAAAGGCCAATCGATGCCGCTGGTTCCAAAATCACCGTGTACTTTCCAGGTTCTATGGCACGGGCTTCCCTGGACATTACTGCTTTATCTATCGCTGTTTTTGATGCCTCATCCGCATCAAACTTGGAGATGTCGTTGTAATCCCTTGTCACCCAACCAGAACCTGTACCATCGTTGGTCCGCATGGTTACGGTGAAGTCCACATTGGTAAATTGATTGTAAGCGAACAGTCCATTGGAATTAATCATGGCCGAAAATCCGGCCGAATCGTCCAAGAAACCTGCTGCCGTAACGTCTTTTGCCGCGGCGGGAACAATACTACTATTGGCCACTTCAGCTCTGTACTCGGGTGTCACATTCGCGGTAGCTTCCTTATAAGTGATCGATTCATCGTATTCCTGTGGTTCCAAAGGAGGCATAAACTCAGGATTCTCTGGTGACAATTGAGCCAGTTCTTCTGCTCTTCGCACCACTTTTTCCAACGACGCATCATCAAATTCATCTATAGTCGCTGTACCCACTTTTTTACCAAAACTAGATTGCACTACCAAACTTTGGGTTGATCTATACCCTGCTGTAGACACCGTATTTCTAGCGTACCGAATATTTCCACTATTACTTCCACTAAGGTTTATTTCGCAGGCATCGGCCTTGGAAAAACTCAAAGCTTTTTCCAAAATCTTTTTTGCTTCTTCTTTTGTATATATAGCCATTGTCTTATTATTTAATTTGAATAAACCTTAAATGGTCCTACCTGTATTAATTACATTGATTCCATTAAATCTTGATGTTGAACTACCGTGAGAAACGGCACTTACCTGTGAAGGCTGCCCTTTGCCATCAAAGAAGGAACCGAACAACCTGTAATCGTCCTTATCACAGATTTTGGCGCAAGAATTCCAGAATTCTTGTGTATTGGATTGGTAAGCCACATCATCGAGCATACCTACAATCTCACCATCCTTGATTTCGTAGAACAAAGTTCCACCAAACTGGAAGTTGTAACGTTGTTGGTCAATGGAGTAAGAACCACGACCTAGAATGTATATTCCTTTGTCCACATCCTTGATCATATCTTGCAAGGAGTATTTTTCCTTACCTGGTTCCAAGGACACATTGGGCATACGCTGGAACTGCACATCCTCCCAACTTTGGGCATAACAGCATCCATGCGATTCATTTTGTCCGATCATATGGACTTGGTCTCGGATAGCCTCGTAATTTACCAAGGTTCCGTTTCTTATCAAATCCCATTTTTTGGTCTTTACGCCTTCATCATCATATCCAACTGCACCCAAAGAACCTACTTGGGTTTTATCCGCAACAATGTTTACGATATCACTACCATAATTGAAGTTTTTGGATTCCCATTTGTCCAATGTGGCAAAACTGGTTCCTGCGTAGTTGGCTTCGTAACCCAATACACGATCCAATTCCAATGGATGTCCTACAGATTCATGAATGGTAAGACCGAGGTGATTTGGTTCCAGAACCAGATCATACTTACCAGCTTCAACCGATTTTGCAGTCAGTTTTTGCTTGGCTTGTTTGGCGGCCATGGTAGCATCTTCCACAATATCATAACTTCTATTGTACAGTTTAATACCCTCTGGACCTGAAAGTTTTTCGGATTCCAAACCATCCATATACTCATAACCCATGCCCATTGGTGCACTTAATGCCTGACGAGTCTTGAACTTTCCAGCTTGACGGTCGATGGCCGTAACATTAAATGTTGGCCAAATTCGGTGTACATCTTGATCGATGTATGAACCATCGGTAGATGCAAAGTACTTTTGTTCATTCACCATAAAAAGTGCGGAGTTCACAAAGTTGGCGCCGTTTTCCATGGCTGCCCCGTTTGCACTCAAAAGCAAATCAACTTTTTCCGAGATAGGTACTTCTTTGAAGTCTTTTTTGATTGGAGTTTTCCAAGAAACTTCCCCGTAGGATTCAACCGGGGCCAAAACAACGGGCTCTTTTTGAATTTTGGAATTTGCCTTGGCAATGGCTACAGCATGTTGTGTGGCTTTTTTGATCCCATCCTCGGTCACATCGTTAGTTGAAGAAAAACCCCAAGTACCATTGGCAATCACTCGGATACCAATTCCGAAGGATTCGGTGTTTACTACATTTTGAACCTTATCCTCTCTTGTGAATACATATTGGTTCAAATATCTTCCTATTCTGGCATCTGCATAGGTAGCTCCCATGGACTTTGCCGTATTAAGGGCAACATCGGCCATTTTCTTTTTAAGTACGGTATCCATACCTGGTTCGAGTAACGCTTCTGCGGGAATATCGTTCCCCAAAAGAAGCGAGGGCATCATAATGGCCCCTGCACCCATACCAGCGTACTGTACAAAATCTCTTCTTTTCATATGTTAGTTATTTGATTTTACTTTGAGTTAATAATGGGTAGGTATCTACTAAGATTAATTTGTTCAAATCCATGGGTCTTAAAATTAAGTAGTGCTCTTTTAGCTTTATGTTAATTTTAACCTAAAATACCGGAAGAAGGGTTCTATTTAACTACTCACAAAAAAAAGGGTTGATTTTTTCTTTCTAATTCATCATTATTTAATAAAAACCAACTCCACATCTTTTTTGTATCACTTTTCTGTAAATTGTTACAATATCATTGATAATTTTTAAAAAAAATGACAAAAAGCATGAATACTTTGGGAATGATTGGGGGTACTTCTTGGCACTCCACTATTGAATATTACAAACTCATCAATCAATTGGCCTCAAAAACAATAGGCGATTGGGCAAACCCTCCCTTGATCATACATAGCATCAACATTGAATTGATGAGGGAACAGAACAAGGAGAAAATCAATGCGAAGTATTTGGACACTTCCTTAAAGCTTCAAACAGCTGGTGCCGAAGCTATCGTTATTTGCGCCAACACTCCCCACATGGTGTATGATTTTGTCCAACCTAAAATTGATATTCCCATCCTGCACATTGCAGATGCCACAGGAAAAGAAGCACAAAAACTGGGGTTAAAAAAACTAGGCCTTTTAGGTAACAAGCCAACAATGACTGGAAGCTTTATTCCCAAAGTTTTGAAGAACAATTATGATATCGAAACCATAATCCCCGAAGAAGAGTTTGTTTCCCAAGCGCATGAATATGTATCCAAAGAGCTTACACAGGGAACATTCTCCGATGCAGCCAAACATTTTTTTATACAACAAATTGAATTGCTTAAAGCAAGAGGTGCCGATGGAATAATTTTAGGCTGTACAGAATTACCGTTACTGATAAAACAAGGAGATGTTGACATTCCAACCTTGGCAACTACCGATTTACATGCGCAAATGGCGGTTGACTTTATCTTTAATAAGTAGTACATTGAATTAGAACCTGTGCAATCGTTAAACAACCGTTAAAGTTCAGTAGTGTAACATTCGTTACTGCAAAGACCCTTATTATAAGTTAATTTTATCGCGAATTAAATATCAATAAATATAACTTATAATACTATGGAAAATTCTTATTCAGAAAACGAAAAAGTAAATCAAATGCCCCGTATTGGAGATATGGCTCCAGATTTTGAAGCAGTAACCACCAAGGGGAGAATAAAATTCTCGGAATTTGCGAAAGATAAATGGACCGTAATGTTCTCCCACCCTGCGGATTTTACTCCTGTTTGTACCACGGAAATGAGCGGGTTCGCGCAAAGAAAGGGTGAATTTGATGCCTTAAATACCGAACTTCTTGGTTTAAGTATTGACAGTATCCACGCCCACTTGGGTTGGGTTCAAAATGTAAGGGAAAACACGGGTGTATACTTCGATTTCCCAATTATTGCCGATTTGGACATGAAGGTATCCAAATTGTACGGAATGCTTCAACCCAATGAAAGTGAAACTGCAGCAGTACGGGCTGTTTTCTTTATCGATCCAGCTAAAAAAATTAGATTGATCATGTACTATCCTTTAAATGTTGGTAGAAACATGAATGAAATATTAAGAGCCTTGGAAGCACTACAAACCTCGGATGAGTACAAAGTGGCCATGCCTTTGGATTGGAAAAAAGGAGATAAGGTCATCGTTTCCCCTCCAAAGACTCTAGATCAACTAAATGAAAGACTGGCAGACGATACACTTGAAAAAGTGGACTGGTATTTGGCCAAGAAAAAAATTTAAGACATTGTTGAACACAGGACACCTTATTAAAAGGTGTCCTTTAACCCCCTATTTATGGAAATAAAACAGTTTGAATATAAACCTTTAGCCCACTATTCCTATGCTATTGTGGACAATGGTGAAATGGCCGTTGTAGATCCAGAAAGGAATCCTATGCAGTACTATGCTTTTGCACAAGAACATGGTGCCAAAATAATAGCGGTTATTGAAACCCATCCACATGCTGATTTTGTGAGTTCACATTTTCAAATACACAAAGAAACTGGCGCACCTATTTATCACAGTAAAGATTTGGGTGCAGACTATGAATATGAGCCTTTTGATGAAGGTCAAAGTATTATGGTCGGGGATATCAAGGTTTCTGTCTTAAATACTCCGGGACACTCTCCTGACAGTATCACCGTAGTGGCCAAAAAAGAAGGGAAAACCGCATTGTTTACTGGTGACACCCTTTTTATTGGTGATGTAGGACGACCAGATCTGCGCGAAAAAGCCGGGAATATGACCGCAAAACGTCAAGAACTGGCCGAAATGATGTACGATACCATTCAAAATAAATTCAAGGATTTACCTGATGGAGCCTTGGTCTACCCTGCTCATGGCGCTGGTTCCCTATGCGGAAAAAACCTTAGTTCAGACAACAGTAGTACCCTAGGTAACGAAAGAATGGGTAACTGGGCCTTTAAACCACAATCGAAAGAAGAATTTGTAAGTACCCTTTTGGATAGTCAACCCTTTATCCCATCCTATTTTGGGTTTGATGTTGATACCAATAGAAAAGGTGCAGAAAACCTAAGAACATCCATAGCCAAAGTGCCTCTAAAATTAAATACCAGCATTAATGGATTAATTGTGGATGTAAGAGATGAAATCGAATTTAAGAAAGGTCACCTACCGGGAAGCATCAATATTATGGCGGTATCAGAAAACTCCAAATTTGAAACCTGGCTGGGTGCCATAGTAAATCCTGAAGAACCCTTCAACTTGGTTATCGATAAACCGGATGACTTGGAAAAAATATTGGAAAGGGTTGCTAAAATTGGATATGAGAAACAGGTGAAATTGGTTTTGACGCTGGATGAAACTGGGCTTTTACAAAGTGATAAACTTGATTTGACACATTTTAAAAACAACCCGGACGAATATACTATTGTGGATATCCGTAACCAAAGTGAAACGGATGAGAGAAAGTATTTTGAGAGTGCCTTGACCATTCCTCTTAATGATTTAAGGGCTTCCTCAACTCAAATACCCCATAACAAGCCTATCATTGTGCATTGTGCTGGAGGTTACCGTAGTTCAGCGGGAAGCAGCATCATTGAAAGTGTCAGTGAAAATGTGCAGGTCTACGATCTTGGTGAAAACATAAACGATTTTATTTAGACTTTACGCCCTTCCGAAAAGAAGGGCTTTTTTATTTCATTCGTTTTGTAGCTACTATTAAAATGAATCTATAACCAAGACTCCCTTGTTTTTAAATTGGTCCATTTTGGGCAATTCCAGAGCAGCTTCTTCCAAGGATATGGTCCGCTCGACCAATTTTTCCGGTTTAAGTCTACCCTCCTTAATCATTTCCAGCATTGCGGGATACCTAAAAGCTTGCATCCCATGACTTCCCAAAACCTCCAATTCGTTTGCCAAAACTTGATCCATAGGAACTTGTGGATGCTTATGGTTTCCGGTCATTAACCCAACCTGAATATGTTTTCCCCGTTTTCTAAGATTGGCTATTGAATTGAAACAGGTGATTTGACTACCTAGACCATCAATGGAAACATGGGCACCCCCATTGGTCAATGCTTTGACTTCATCGACCAAATTTTCATGTTTTAAGGCGTTTATGGTCATAGCTGCTCCAAGCAACTTGGCCAGACTTAAGGTCGCATCATCAATATCCACAGCAATTACCGTTGCACCTAACGCATTGGCAATCATTATGGCAGAAAGCCCCACGCCACCACAACCATGAACTGCAACAAACTGTCCTCCTTGCACCTTTCCTTGATCAACAACGGCCCTAAAAGATGTGATAAACCTGCACCCCAATATAGCGGCGGTTACATCGCTGATTTCCTCTGGAATCTTAACTAAATTGATATCTGCATGATCCAAGGCAACATATTCCGCAAATGAGCCCCAATGGGTAAAACCGGGCTGAGTTTGGTTATCGCAAACTTGATGGTTTCCTGAATGACATTCTGGGCATGTCCCACATCCGCATACAAAAGGAACAGTAACCCTATCCCCTACTTCAAAATTCTTCACATCCTTGCCAACTTCCGCAACAATGCCGGCCAGCTCATGGCCGGGCACATGGGGAAGTTCAATATCGGGGTCGTGCCCCATCCAACCATGCCAATCACTTCGACAAAGTCCGGTAGCCGATACCTTTACTACAACACCATGGCTTTTGGGAGAAGGATCTTCAATATTTTGTACTGAAATTGGTCCTTGGAATCTTTCATAAACAATAGCACGCATCTGCTGTAAATTTGTTGTTCGTGGTTTAAGCCTATAAACTTAATTTAAAATCATAACTTTTAATTGATAAAAGCTTTGATTCCGATAGTGATATGTCTCATTCCCAACATACCATAAGTAGTTTATATTTGTAAATCTAGCTAGTAAATTACAATGCTTATATCCATTCTTATCACCCTCTATATTCTTATTGCCTTGATTATGGTGATAAGCTTGTTGTTAAATGGTGTTCGGCCCAGCAAAACCTTGGCATGGCTGTTGGCCATTTTTACCATACCCGTGGGTGGTTTTCTTCTGTATATTTTATTTGGACGAAACAGAAGAAAAAGCAAGATGTTCTCCTTAAAAAATCAGTTTGGTCCAATAAACAAACTGGAGTATGTAACCTGCCATCCAGAAATTTCTGGGAACAAACAAAAAATAACATCGCTGATCAACAAGACTTCAAAATGTCAGGTTACTTGCCATAATGACCTTGATTTGTTGAAAGATGGAAAAAACACTTTTGAGAGTATTTTTCATGCACTGGAAGAAGCTCAAGAACACATCCACCTGCAGTACTACATTTTTGAAGATGGCCTCTTGGCCGACAAACTTTTAGAAGTTTTTGAACGCAAAATAGCTGAGAACGTAACTATCCGACTTCTTTACGATGGTATTGGCAGCTATTCCCTAAGTAAAAAATACCTCAAAAAACTAAAAAATATCGGGGTGGAAACGGCACAATTTTTACCCTTTAAGTTTGGCAGGTTCCTTTCCGCATTGAACTACAGGAACCACAGAAAAATTATTGTAATCGACAACAAAATTGGCTTTACAGGGGGAATAAATATTTCGGACAAATACCTGAAAGGTGATCCGGCTTTGGGCAAATGGCACGATACCCATTTAAAAATTGAAGGAGAGGCAGTTGATTTTTTAAACAGAATATTTGTGACCGATTGGTACCTTGCCAGCGGAATTAAAGTGGATTTTTCCTCATTCAAAGTTTACAGGGCTCCAAAAATTGGAACCTCTCTCCAAATAGTTCCCAGTGGACCGGATGATGACTTTGATGTAATGGAGCAGGTTTATTTTTCAATCATCAACAGTGCAGAAAAATACCTCTATATCGTAAACCCATACATTATTCCCAACCACGCCATATTACAAGCTCTTATAACGGCTGCATTGAGCGGTGTGGATGTTAGAATTTTAATGTCTGCAAGTACCGATATTAAACTTGTGGACTGGTGTGTTAGGGCCTATTTTGAGTCCTACCTTAAGGCCGGCATTAAAATATACCTATACGCGGAAGGCTTTTTGCACAGTAAAGTAATGTTTTGTGATGATGAAATTGCCAGCATTGGCACAGCAAATCTTGATAACAGAAGTCTTCAGCAAAACTATGAGGCCCAAGTTTTTGTTTACGATGCCACTCTTTGCAAAAACATGAAATCTGATTTCTTGAAAGATTGTGAAAAATCCACCCTTCTCAGTGATTATAAAAAATATAAAGAAAGACCATGGAGCGAAAAACTGATCGAAGGCTTTGCAAAATTGTTGAGCCCCCTCTTATAACATAATGGTCTCGAAACCCAGTTCGTTTTTACATGTTTTGCCCTCTTCCCAACAATCAAGATTATAAATGGTGGTCTCTGCAATTCTTACCAGAGCTTCTTTAGTTGCAAAAGCTTGGTGCGGCGTCAACAGTACATTGGGTAATGAAATCAACTCTTTAAGTTGATCATCTTGAATTCCTTTCTTACTGTTGTCCTTGAAAAAGATACCTCTTTCATGTTCATAAACATCAGTGGCATATCCACCAATGTCCCCCTGCCTCAATGCTTGAATGATATCGTCAGTTTTAACTACCCCGCCTCTTGCCGTATTGATTAAAATGGCATTCTTCTTCATTGCTTTGAACAATGGTTCTTGAAAGATATGGTGGGTTTCGTAATTAAGGGGTGTGTTTATACTGATGATATCCGACCTCCTACAAAGTTCTTCCAAAGGAAGGTATTCCAAATCGTAATGGTTTTCCAAATATTGGTTCCGCTTCAGATCATTGGCCACCACCTTGCATCCAAAAGCATGGAAAATTCGTACCAAATTTGAACCAATTCTTCCAGTTCCGAATATACCTACAGTTTTACCGTTTAGATCAAAGCCTACTAAATCGTCCAGCAAAAAATTGTATTGGTGGACTTGTTCATTGGATCGAATCAACTTTCGGTTAAGGGCCAATAAAAGTCCAACAGCATGCTCTGCAATGGCGTGAGGAGAATATTCAGGAGCATGGGCCACTTTCAACCCTATTCGTTTAGCAGATTTAACACTTACATTGTTATAACCTGTAGATCGTAGGGTAATATACTTTACACCCATCTCCTGAAGAATCTCCAATACAACCAAGGATGCATCATCATTAGAAAAAATCGAAATGGCATCGTACCCTGCCGCCATTACTGCCGTAGTGGGGTTTAAGGCATCGGGCACAAATTTAATTTTGTGTTTGTTGCCGTTTGATTTTTCCAAGTTTTTTATCTCAAAATCCTTGGCGCTATACACCAGTACTTTCATGTTTTTTGCTTCTTGTAAAGTTTAATTAAGTAATCTTTTTTGTTTTTTGCGCTTGATCACGTTGGATACAATGTCGAATATTTTGGTTTTGGAATCTCTATATTTCTCAAAGTAATCCTGCACCTCCATAGCAAGGTCATTATGGGTATCCAAATAGGCTTCCTCCATTTTTTCTTGGTTCACCTCATCCACCATAATCTGAAGTTGGTTCTCGTGCAATTGGACTTTTTTAAATAGATCCACCAAATCCTTTTCGGATTTGCTTAAGGATTCCACGACAGGTTGAATGGTCTGGAACATATCAGAATCAATAATATCCAAAGTATAGTCCTTTACCATACTATTGAGAAACTTTTGCTCGTCCTTGGCGAATTTTAATTCGGAGAACCATTTTTTGGATTCTTCGTGCAGCTCATCTGCACTGAACCACTCTCTAAATTTTCTTTTGTTTGATTTTGTTTCCATCACTGTAATATATTAAGCGGCAGATGGCACGCATCTGCCGCAAATTTTAATTATACTACCTCGATAACTTTTTTTTGGTCTTCCTTGGCTTCTTCCATTTTTAGGACTTTTAGCTTAAGAATACCATTTTCGTAAACTGCCTTAACATCTTTTGATCTATCGGCAGAAGTGGGCAATTGCAAGGTTCGTGTAAATGCATTGTAGTTGAATTCCCTTCGTGTAAAGTTTTCATCCTCTTCGGTCTCTTCCTTACTCTTTTGGGCAGAAACCTCCAATACATCATCTTTCATAGTGATCTCGAAATCTTTTTTTTCAAATCCTGGTGCGGCAAACTCAATTTCAAAATCATCTTTATGCTCTTTAACATTCATTGATGGATGGGTTTTTTCCAAATTGAAAAAATCATCATCAATAAATGCATCCCGATTGAAGAAATCAATCAGACTCTCGTTCCATGGAAATCGCTTTCCATCTAATTTTACAAGTGACATAACTATATAATTTACTGATTAATGAATATGTAACAATCCGACAAAGACCATGTTTTACGCTGCAAAGCACAGCCTAGTCAGTACAACGGCTTCTTCTTTTTAAGTACCGAACCTGCATAATTGTAAACCTCTTTTTTCAAGTTTATGTAGGTCTTGATATAATCCGTTATTTTATCCTTAAGGTTCTGGTGCTTTTCGTAATAATGATTATCGCATTCATGTTCCACACATTCAAATATGCCACCTAGGCCTTTCTCATGTTTTTTTAAGGATTCTGATAGCGACTTTCTACTTTTTTTGGAAGTTTCGAAGTGTTGTTTAAATGTATCCAACCGCTCAAACAAGCTAGGCGTTCTTGGTTCAAAGACATAGGAATCCAACAACCTTTGTATAAAGGCCATTTCGTCCTCGATGAAAAGCAAATAGGACTTCCAATTTTGCAGTTCATCGTGCATTACCTCTATTTTCCTCTCCCTTACCATCATTACGGTACTCATTTTCTTAATTGCTAATGAATGTAAGGTTTGGTTGGTTATAGTGAAATGATCTAAATCATTTTGATGAATTAATTTAAGTAGCCTCTGGATACCTATCATCTATTCCAAAAGATCGTTTTACCAATGCTTTGAACTGGTTTTGGGTCATACTATCGGCTGTTTTGGCGGTTTTCACTTTGGCCGCCAATTGAGGGTAATCTTTCTTGAGTGCATTCACAAATTTTTCAGGGGCTTCTGCCGGACCAAAAATGGTGATTTGGTCTGCATCGAAAATTTGTTCGGCAATCTTTTTGAAATAATCTTTTAGTTGGTGTTTTTCCCGTTCCAGATACTTGCTATCCTGAACCACATCTTGTGGACCCCATTTGGTTTTAGACCGTGATCCTCCCTTGGGGTTAAAAAAATCCAGCTCCGAAGGAATGTTAAAAAGACTTTCCTTTCCATTTTGTAATACTACACCGTTGGCTTCTTGTTTATCCAACCATATTCCTACTTGCTTCATAATTCATCTTTTTTAGTTATCATTCAGTTCTAAAATAGGCACCTGGGGATCGTACCCAATCTCTTTTACCAGAGGATTTGAAAGAATACTTCCGAAGAATAAGTGCTTTTTATTTAAGAAAGCCACCATATCGCACCCCTGATCCTCAGTAAATTTGTTGATTCCCCTACTAATTTTATCAGCTGGCAAAAAATGCATTTCGTAATCTGTTCCCTGCAGAATTTCCTGTAGCAGTTCCTTATTTATTTTTTCTTTTCTACTGAGCTTTCCATCTTTATCCTTATCAATGTGCACTATATTGATTTTTGCATCGTATAGTTTTGATATTTCTATCAAATCCCCAATTTTCTTTTTCTTAAATGCGGTTTTATAATCTGTAGGAAAAACAATCTCCTTTGGTGTTTCGAACACATAATTATTGGGCACGGCTATAACTGGGCATTCTTTGATTTGCTCCATTACATTGACGGTGTTGGTGCCGAATATTCGTGCTTTGGATTCTGTGATTCCCTTGGTTCCCATAACAATAATGTCGATATCCTTTTTATCTATTACATTTCTTATGGCCCCTGTCAAGCTATTGAAGGTTGTTACGGTATGGAATTCGTGTTTATCATTTTGGGGATGCAGTTTTACCATTTGCATCAATTTTTCCATGCCTTCCTCCGATTCCTGTTTGGCAGCTTCATAATAGGGTTCACCTGTTTCCGGGACCCTCATACTGTCCAAAGTATATCCAGAAACGTGAAAAGCGTTCAGAATATAAAAGTCGCATCTCACATTTTTGTACAGCTCCAATGCATACCTAATGGCGTTCAATGCATTTTTTGAATAATCCGTGGGTAACAAAACTCTCTTGTCCATGACCGATTTTATTTAAACGAAAGTTATATTTCCTCCAAATAATACACCATGATTTTGGTCAATTTGGGGTATTGGGCAAAATCAAAAAGGGTACGTTTAGTTTAGTGTTCAATTCCTTTATGATTCCTTTACCGATAAATTCCAAGAAAAAATGATGTGGATAATAAACCATACAGAGCATATCAATACTCCATAGATCTACAAACTCCAAAATGGTATTGACCTTACCGTCAAAAACAGGCAACTCAACCTCATTGTAAATGTTTTTGGAGAGAGCCTCTAGAAAATCGGCCTTATTTTTCTCAGTAGAATCATCATCCTTATTTTCATCAATACTCATCGGTACAATAACACTATCTGTTAAACCACTAAAAAACTGTATTGCTTTAATATTTTTATTGCCTATTGGATTTGCATAATTGGATGTAAATCCAATTTTTTCCACTTTCTTAAAGTCGATTTCCAATGGAACGATCAGGACAGGGCAACTGGTTATCTCCCGAATTAATTGCATGGCATTGTTACCAAACAATATGTGCTTTATCTCTTCTTTTCCCTTATTTCCAATTACGGTTAGATCCATCTGGTGCTCTTCTGCATATTTGGCAACACCTTCTGTCATATCAGAGCACAAAGAAACCTTTTCAAAGGCATGTTCTTTATTCTCTTCAACATCTCTTACCAAACGGTGCACCAAGGCATCCAGCTCTTGCGTCGACTCTATTTTTGCCTGTTCCCTGTCGGGATTGTTTTCACCTGTACATACATTTACAATATGAAACGTACATTCCTTATTCTTGAACAAACTTGCTGCATAGTATAATGCATTGTACGAATTGTTTGAAAAATCAGTGGGTACTAAAATCTGTAACATGGTTTTACTTATTGGTTATACGGAAGCACTAAAAACGGAACCTTGGTATGGAGGCCGATATTTTTGATTATCGGTTCCACAAAAAGACGCTCAATAAATGAATGTTTGTTCTTCACCATGGTCAGTAATTCAACTGGGGTTTCCCGTTGAAATCCATTGATGGCCTCTATCAACTCTTGATCTGGGAAATCGTAAAATTTATGATTGTGCTCCAATAGCTTACCCTCTAAATATATTTTATTATCGGCCTGTTCCCCATCAAGTCCTTCTGGAGTAGTAACGTGCATTATGTGCAGTTTGGAGTGCCACAATTTGGAAAACTTGAGTAAAAAATCAAGACTCGCTTTTTCGTAATCCACTTCAAAATCCGTGGGAAACAAAATATTCCGCGGTGGTTTATATTCAAAATCTGATGGAACCGCCAATACCGGTATTCCTGTTTTTTGAATGATATGTACCGTATTGGAGCCAAAAAGTATTTCCTTGGCACCAGTTGCACCTTGAGTGCCCATTACAATAAAGTCGATGTTCTCTTTTTGGGAAATGGAGTCAATCTCATCTACTAAAGAATTGAAAGCTGCATGCGTAACAAAGGTGTGTTTGGGCAGGTTGAACTGTTCCTTGATTCTTTTTCTGGTTTCTTCCAGAGATTCCTCCGCCCTATATTTCTCATCATCCGGTAAACCCAATTGACCTGGACTTCCTAAAGTATAATCGATTCTGTACACCGGTGGAGTATATGCATGCACCAAATAAAATATACAGGTGGAGTGCTCCAGTAATTTAACCGCATAGGAAATAGCATGAAACGCATTTTCGGAAAAATCGGTGGGCAATACTACTTTGATCATAGCTCAATTATTTAATAACCTACTATTGACAAAGCTATCTACAGTATTGTTTTTATACTATGATTTACATCACATATCGTATAAATTTCAGGGAAATGAACCGTGATAATCAATCCTTGGGAAAGATAAAGTTCCATCAATAATTCTACCTATTCGTGAATTACATAAAACGGAATTTTTGTATGAAAGCTAATCTGTTCAACAATGGAATCGAATAAAATCTGTTGAATAAAATTTAAGTTTTTGGCCACCATAACAATCATGTCTATCTCTCTACTTTCCACAAAACACTGTATAGCAGACTTTACTTTTTTATTTGTAATGGTATGAAAACTGTATGTTTCTGGAAATGTATCCTCCAAAAAGTCCAAAAGATGTTCCCTATTCTTTTCCTGTTCCTCATTAAGATAATCTCCCTCTTTTAGGGCATTCATGACCCTAAATTTTGCTTTTCCCAAGTTTACCATTTCTTCCATAGGACGTAAGATCCTAAGGGAATAGAAGATATTATAGTCGGTTGGGAACACAATTTCCTTTGGTTTAAGGAGTTCCACATGAACGGGAACAATCAGTGTGTTGCACTGTACTTTTGTAATAACATCTCCCGCATTGCTTCCCAATACTTTCTCTTTTACCCCCGAGGCGCCTTTGGTCCCCATGACAATAAGGTCAATATTTTGCTCCTCTAAATGTTTTTTGATGGTAGGGATAAAAAAGCCGTACTCGTGCAGGGTAAAGAAAAAGTGATTTGCTTCCGTGCTGTGTTTCCTGGTTTCCTTGACGAGGTCTGTGAGTTTCTTCTTTGTATTTTCACTTGAATCATCATTGCTTTCCTGAAAAGAATCAGCATCTTTTTTAGTATCCAACAATGTGCCTACATATAATAAATAAAAATTGCACTCTATAGCACTGAAAAGTACTTGGGCATACCTTAACGCCTGAATGGAGTTTTTGGAAAAATCTGTTGGAACCAGAATGTTCTTCATTTGCCATAAATTGATAGCGCAAGTTTATCATTCATTGAAAAAAAAGGAATGATAAATATCACCTGTGCTAATTATGGCGCATATTTTTTTAATGGATCTGTTTTAATGCTTCCTCATCCAGCACTAAAATATTTCTGTTTTCGATTGCGATGAGTCCTTCATGTTTAAAATCCGAAAGAGTTCGTATAAGACTTTCTGTAGCAATACCTGCTACACCGGCCAAATCGCTACGTGCAATTTTTAAAGGCCCTTGTTTGTCCTTATTGATGGCTTTGTAGTACATTAAAAGGGTTTGTGCCGTTTTTTTTCTAACCGAGCTGTATGCCATTTGCAGCAATTGCTTCTTAATATTTTCCAAATCCCCTGTAATGACATCCATCAGTTCCAAAGAAACACTTTTATTGTCTTCCAAAATCGCCTTTACTTTTTCTTTGGATATTCCTGCAAGCTCCACATCTTCCATCGCTACAGCATATTCTTGGTAAGGCAAATGATCTGTTAACGAGGTAAAACCCAAAAAATCGTCCTCAGCGTATACGGATGTTATCAATTCTTTGCCCTCTTCATCCAAACCACAACTTTTTACGACACCTTTTAAAATGAGATATACCATGTTTGAATGATCTCCTTTAAAATAGATGGTCTCATCCTTTTTAAAGGAAAACAACTGGCCATGATCATCAAAAAAGTTCTTCAGTTCGTTTAAATTCCTTATTTCGTCCTCCTGATTTATTCTTTTTGGATGTTCTGTAAACAGAGCTTCCATCTGATCTGCTTTTTTTAAACGACATTCTATGGCCGACAAAAGCTCCTCCTCTTCAAAAGGCTTGGTCAAATAATCATCCGCACCAAGATTCATCCCTCGTCTAATATCCTGTTTTTCCGTTTTCGCGGAAACAAAAATAAAAGGGATGTGCCGGGTAGACTCGTATGTTGACAGCTGTTCCAATACTTCATAACCATCCATTTCCGGCATCATAATATCACAAAGAACCAAATCCGGATGTTCTTTTTTGGCCATTTCCACGGCCATTTTTCCATTAGATGCCGAACATACCTTAAAACTGGATAGCTCCAACAGTTCGGCTACATTCTCCCGCAGCGAGGTGTCATCCTCCACCAGTAAAATTTTTTTCATTTTTTTCCTTGTTACGTATTGGTATGTACAGTGTGAATGTTGAACCTCTTCCCAATTCACTTTTAAAAGTTACTTTGGCGTTGAGGTTGTGCATATGTTGTCTAACAATGTTTAATCCAATACCGGTTCCCTGTACCGTAAGTACATTGGATGCCCTAAAATATCTATCAAAAATAAAGGGCTGATCCTCTGGTGGTATTCCAAAACCTTGGTCGATAACATCAATTTTAAGCTGATTTTTTTGATGCGAAACTTTTAACTCAATATCGGTATCCTCCGGAGAATATTTTATGGCATTATGCACTAAGTTTGAAAGGCCCAATCCCATTATTTTTTCATCAAATTCAACCATTATTCCATCAATGTTCTCCGGGTAACGAATGCGCTGTCCTTCTTTTAGAAGGGTGTTGGAATCGTAAACCACTTCGTTGATTAATTTGCTTAATGGAAACGAAGACATTGTATAGTTTACCTTTCCTAGCTCCAAGCGCTCTATTGATAAAAAATCCGTTAGAATATTATCCAAATACTTCACTTTGGACTTAATAGTGGAAATGTGCTTATCCCTTTTATCCTGCTGATCGGTTTCCGTATATTTTGTTAGCAGCGAAGTAGAGGTCAAAATACTGGTCAGTGGCGTTTTAAACTCGTGGGATACCAGTGATAGAAACTTGGTCTTTAACTCATTAAGCTTTTTTTCCGCTTTAAGTGCCTGTCGCAACTGTTGGGTACGCTCCTCCACCGTGTTCTCCAATTGTTGGGTATAGTTTTTACGCTCTGTAATGTCCAGCACTATGGCAACGCATACTTTTCGTTTTCCTATAAATGATAATTGCAAGTGAACCTCAACAGGGTATCTAGTACCATTTTTTCGTTCATGAACCGTTTCAAAAATCACCTTTTCTTTTCTTGTCGACAACAATGGGGAGATCAATCGTTTCATCACCTCCATGGTCACCTCTGGCTTTATGTTGATAACCGACATTTGGCTCAACTCTTGCATGTTATAACCCAAATTAAGTTGGGCACCATGGTTCACGTTGATAAAAATGAAGGATTCTGCATCGAACACATAAATCTCATTGAGTGATTCATCAAAAATCTGAAACCAATAATCTATGGTCTGTTCGGCCTTCTTTCTCTCGGTAATATCATTTATAAGGACAAGTACATGTTTTTTTTGAAGCAGTTTAAACGGGTTGAGACTTATCTCCAAAGGAAACTCCTCACCTCCTTTTCGTATTCCCACCAAATCTATTTCTGGCCCCATCTTCCTCGCCTTGCCATGACTCATAAAGGTAGAAAACAGATTATCATGTTTATTCCTGAAACGCTCAGGGAGCAAAATCTCCAATGGTTCGCCGTTTAGTTCACCATCAGCATAATCAAACATTTTATTGGCAGCACTATTACTGATGGTAATTTTCTGTTGCTCATTGACAATAAGAATGCCTTCGGAGATTGCCTCCGATAAAATGCCCAGTACGTTACTTTTTTCGAATCGTTCCAAAACGGTAAATAAATTTACTGATTTAGATCATGAGGGGAAATTATTTACATGAGTATATTTATTCTTTAAGTTCAAAATTTAAAAAAATGTTGGAATCTAAAAATAAACTTGGTCAGAAACTTTATCAAAATTTGGGAAAATTATTCTACTCCATGGCCATGGCCGACCACAGTGTCCATATGAAGGAAATGGAAAAACTTAATGAAGTGGTCCGCGATTTTTGGCTGGATGTAGATGATGTTGAGGATGAATATGGTACCGATGCTGCTTTCCAAATAATTTCTGTTTTTGACTGGTTATTGGAGTATGAAAAAGACAATGAAGAGATTTATGAGGAGTTTGAAGCTTTTTATATGGACCACAAAATACTTTTCACCCCAGAAATCAAAAATTTGACCATGTCTACATCCAGGGCGATTGCGTCTTCATTTTCTGGTAGCAATAAATCGGAGTTGATTTTATTGGGGCGCTTGCAGTTACTTTTCGAAAAATGATCACAACTTAATGGTCATTACCGGTAATTGGGCGTGGTTCGATACATTCTCGGCCAAACTCCCGACAACAAAGTGTGCCAAACCTTTTCTACCATGGGTAGGAATCACCAATAAATCGGCATTGTGCTCGAAACAATAGTTCAGGATTCCTCGCTCCACACTGTGGTGACTATAAAAATTTACATTGATTTCTTTGCCCCATTCATTTTTGAAGGACTCAATCCTTTTTTCAATATCGTCGTATCCCATAAAATTTGCACCGGCAGTGTTGACATAAACAACTTCCAAAGATGCAGAAAACAATTCCGCAAATGCCTCCGTTTTGGCATAAACGGGAATACTTTCCTTTCTAAGGTCACAGGCCAAAACTATTTTTTTGATAGTGAAGTTCTCATGTGATTTTTTAATCACAATAACGGGCAGATCTGAAGTACGCACCACTTTTTCGGTATTGGAACCCACAAACAGCTCGCTTAAACCACTGGTTCCATGGGAGCCCATTACTACCAGATCACAGTTTTGTTCTTGGGCCACATTATTTACCTCGGCAAAATCCTTATAATTTTGAATAATGGCCTCTACAGAAATATCCTTGAGGTATTCCTTTTCTGTAAATTCTTTGATTTTTTCTTTAGCCTGTTTTAAAAAGTATTTTGCTTCGGCTTCTTCCGCAATTTCAGAATTGGCCAATACGGAATCGGACAACCCAATCATATGAAGCAAAATAATACCAGTCTCGTGTTCCTTGGCTATTTTAGCAGCAACTTCCAAGGCGTATTCAGAATGTTTCGAAAAATCGACGGGTACCAATATTTTTTTCATGACATCCAATGTTAAAACAAAATGGCTTTCTTCCTGAAATAGAAAGGAAGTTCCCAAAACCCCTATTCCTTGAGCCATTTTCACTTGTTACGTTTTCCTTAAAAATAACCTTTGGATGTTTTTATTCCTATGACCTTGGTCATATCTTTAAGTGTATAACAAATCACTCCAATGTGTCCAACTTCTTTTTTAGGGAAGCCACTTCTTCTTGTAAGTTTTCCACTTGACATAGAAGATGATATATGGCCTGTAATCCTTCAGGATTAATGTCCAATTCATTGTGTAAACGCACCATTTTTTCCAAAAGAGGAAGGTCCTCAACGTGAAGCATTCCTTCATCTTTTTCCTGCTCCACCTGCAAAATTTCATACTCGTACATGGAGTAGACAAAAGATTCACCAACCTCATGACGTTCACAAAAAGTTTTTATGGATATATAGTTTTCTTTTTTCATGTCTTTTTATTCTAGATTGGTCTTTGCTAAAGATTCAAACAGGGATTTTTGCTCTTTGGTAAGGTTCTTCGGTATTTTTACCGTGTAGGTTAAATAAAGATCTCCAAACTGTCCTTCTTTTTTGTATTTTGGAAATCCTTTTCCTTTTAACTTCACCTTGGTTCCATTATCTGTTCCTGGGGCTACTTTCAATTTAACTTTCCCGGTTAGGGTCTCAACTTGTATTTCTCCTCCTAGCACCGCTTTTACCAAAGGGACCTGAACGGTTTTATACAAATTTGCTCCATCACGTTTAAAGGCAGTATTGTTCACAATGGAAAAAGTGATGTACAAATCGCCAGCAGGGCCGCCTTCAATCCCTGATCCACCGTGCCCTTTTATTTTGATGGTCTGTCCATCCTCGATACCCGCTGGAATCGTCAATCTTATATTCTTCCCATTGACGGTTAGCGTCTGTTTTTGGGTAGTGTACACATCCATTAAGGACAACTGTAGTTCCGCATTATAATCCTGTCCCCTAAAGCGAACTTTTTGACCTCGCGAGCCAAATCCGGATGCTCCTCCGAACATGGACTCAAAAAAATCGGAAAAATCTTGAGCAGAACCACCAGAGTGGCTATAAGTGTAGCCAGAATAGTCACCTTGCCTCCCTTGTTGCCCCCTTGAGCGTTTGGCCTTCTCAAACTCTTCGGCATGCTGCCAATCTTTTCCGTATTCGTCGTACTTTTTCCTTTTCTCTGGGTCCGAAAGTACTTCATTGGCCTCATTTACCTGTTTAAAGTTTTTTTCGGCTTCCTTGTCATTGGGGTTCAGGTCGGGATGATATTTCCTCGCAAGCTTACGATAGGCCTTTTTAATTTGATCGGTAGAAGCTTTCTTATCTACCCCCAATACTTTGTAATAATCAATAAAATCCATAGGTCGATGCAGAATTCTGAATTCATAAAACCTTATATCACTCCAATTTTATCGGTGTGAATGACTCTCTCAAATTTCGATAAAAAACTTCTTTTTTTCCAATGACCTTTATCAGTGTCCTGTTCAACTATTTCTATCAACGTCTTTCATTTTTATATCTTACCAACAACATTTACCTTTAAGAAGAATCAATTCATAACAACATGATCATTCATCAGTTTGACCAGACGAACTCCGTGCTGAATACTTTTATTTCGGAAATTAGGGATGTTGAAATCCAAAAAGACGCTATGCGTTTTCGACGTAACATTGAACGCATTGGTGAGGTTCTTGCCTACGAATTAAGTAAATCGCTGGATTATGAGGAAACCGAAGTCAAAACACCATTTGGAACCAAAAAATCTTTTTTGTGTTCAGACAATTTGGTGCTTTGTTCTGTACTTAGGGCTGGTCTGCCGCTTCATCATGGTATTTTAAGTTATTTTGATGGAGCTGAAAATGCATTTATTTCCGCATACCGACACCATCCTAACAATGATGATGCTTTTGAGGTAATTGTAAAATATTTTGCCGCACCGGCACTCGATGATAAAATATTGGTTTTAACGGATCCTATGTTGGCCACTGGAAAAACACTCGAAAATGTGCTTGATGTGCTCAAAAGCCATGGTACACCAAAACAAATTCACATTATATCTGTAATCGGTTCTAAATCCGGGGTAGCAAAGGTCGAAAAAGTGTTTCCCAAGGATACGCATCTCTGGATTGCTGCCGTTGATGAACACCTAACCAGTAAAGGTTATATAATTCCTGGACTGGGCGATGCAGGTGACTTGAGTTATGGAGTCAAATTATAATGTCCAGTTCCTTCCTACAGTAAAATTTCAACAACTTCGTGCATCTTGGGAATATGACAATTCCATCCGAGTTGTTCATGAATTTTACCCCTATAAGCTTCCATGGTATCTTTCTCTCCATGGACCAAAAACACTTTTTCGGGAATGTTTTTGATAGCGCCCATCCATGTCAACAGTTCATCTTGGTCCGCATGGGCCGATAAACTCTCCAGATGATTGACTTTCGCCTTAATGGGCACATATTTCCCATAAATCTTTAGCTCCGAAGCTCCTTCGAGCAGCTTTCTACCCCGGGTTTCCTCGGCTTGGAACCCTACAAGTAAAATAGAGGTAGTCTCCATATCCCCCAATTGTTTGATATAAGTCAGGACACGCCCCCCAGTAACCATACCACTTCCCGCAATCACAATTTTAGGTCTTGGGTCATCAATGGTTTCCCAAGTTTCGGCATAAGAACTCACCAAGGTAATGTGGTTGCACATGTTATGGTATTCCTCAATAGATAGCTTGTGCCAAATTGGAAAATCTTTAAATACTTCCAAAACATTGTTTCCCATGGGACTATCCACAAAAATGGGGATGTTGGGAATTCTATTTTTCTTATAAAGTTTCCACAGTTGATACATTAGGGATTGTAAACGTTCCACGGCAAAGGAAGGAATGATCAAAGTGCCTTTCTTGTAAAGGGTTTCTTTGACCAGGTCCGTTAAAATCTGCCCTACATCCTCTTCTGGATGTTGTCTGTCTCCATAGGTGCTTTCTACAAACAAGTAATCGGCCCAGTCAGGTTGTTTGGGAGGGTCGAGCAATTCATCTACCTGTCGGCCAACATCGCCGGAAAAAACAAATCGTTTGCCAAATAAATCAATCTCAATATAAGTTGAACCAATAATATGTCCATTGTAAAGAAAAGTAGCATCACAATGATCAGAAAGTGAAACCCTCTCCCCTTCCTCTACATGTTCAAAAAACTTCAATGCAAACGCTGCATCTTCTTTGGTGTACAATGGCAAGGCGGGATGATGCTTGCTATACTCTTCTTTATTAGCCTTGTCGGCTTCTTCCTCCTGTATTTTAGCACTATCTTCTAGAATAATTCTAGCTATTTCAAGTGTAGGTGACGTTCCCAAAATTTTCCCCCGAAAACCCTGCCGAACCAAAAGGGGCAAATACCCACAATGATCCAAATGTCCATGGGTAAGTAATACATAGTCTATTTCTGAAACATCTATGGGCAGACGTTCCCAGTTTTGTTCGCGCAACTCCTTTACACCCTGGAACAAACCACAGTCCACCAGAATCTTGATTTCGTCGGTTTGCAGATAAAACTTTGAGCCAGTGACCGTGCCAGAACCTCCCAAAAAATGAACTTGAAGCTTTTCCATGATTTTTTATGAGTTGCAAAGTGATTTCATTTCCTTGAGAATTCGTTGTTTTCTTCCATTGGAAACCCCTAAATGGTCAAGCAAAAAATCATTTTTTTCCAATTGTCTACAAAGTACTATGTCCCTTTCCAATAAAAAATCTTTTTCCCTGCCCGACAATAGTGTAGATACCGTGATGGGATACAATCTTAACCTATCTATTCTCTCCTTAAGGCCATCACCATGTGGGTAATCCCAACTCAAAAGATATAACCCAGCACATTTCCCATATTCAAGGGCATCATTGGTGAATCTTGTATTGGTCACCACCCAGCCTTCAGTGGCTGTAAAGTTCCTTTCTTTTTGAGAATCCAATGGACCTTTGACATCCTTATATCTTGAGTTGATGTACAAAGGAACCTTTACATTGCATTTAAGGCCATCCTCGCTATGGAATTTACACTCAATAACATTTAAAATCCCATTTTTGATGGCAATCACATCGATTTCATGCGAAACACAGGTACCCTGTAACACTTCTCCCACTTTGGTTTGATAACCAGAGTAATGTAAAATACCGCTGATAAATTTTTCAAAAGGGAAGCCAGTGGGACCAAGTTCGTAAATCGCCTTTTTGAGTTTGTATTTAGATGCGTAGACCGACTTCTTTTTCTTCAACAGGGCGTAGGCTCGGTTGTAAATTTCCCGTGTGGTGATGCCTTGGTATAACTCATCTTGCACACGTTGTACAATTTCCGACACCATATCCTCCGTAGCACCACTGAACTGAAGTGAATTTTTCAGTTTTTCCATGGAAAAATCTACTTTCTCCCCTGTGGATTTGGTTATATGAAACTGTTTGGCCGGCATACTACTAAAATACGGAACCTTTTAGGACATTGGTATTCCTTTATGTTTATTTTGTTGCTGCATTTATACCCAAAAGCCCATGTTTTAGAAATATATCTTTGATATTCAGATATTTTACTTGGGTTTTAGTTTTTGAAACCAACAACATAAAATACTTTCAACAAAAACATCAATTCCAATTTAAAAGAATCGAGGCTAAACCTACCTAAATCTTTATATTCGTTATCTGCAACAGTTCAATCATTTCAAAAGATGCAAACAGCAAAGGCCATAATATATCTTTCGCTATTTACCCTGATTTTTAGCTGTAAGTCCAAAGTGGATAATTCAGAAGAATCCACGGAAGCAAATACCAAAACTGAAATCGCCACACAAGTACTATCCAATAAAATCCCAAAAGAAGCGCCCGAAGGAATGGTCTGGATACCTGGTGGTGAATTTATCCAAGGAGCTGTACCTAATGATAACATGGCCATGTCCCACGAAAAACCGGCTCACAAGGTATATATTGATGGTTTCTACATGGATGTTCATGAAGTGACCAATGCCGAATTCGCAAAATTCGTGGATGAAACCGGTTACATTACCGTGGCCGAGCGTGAAATTGATTGGGAAGAGATTAAGAAGCAATTACCCAAAGGCACCCCAAAACCACACGACTCTATCCTCCAACCGGGTTCACTTGTGTTCAAGAAGACAAAGTCCAGCCTTCCAAACTTGTACGATTACTCCCAATGGTGGGAATGGAGAATAGGAGCCAGTTGGAAACATCCCAATGGTCCTAATAGTGGCATCGAGGGGAAAAAAGACTACCCAGTGGTACACATTGCCTTCGAAGATGCACAAGCTTATTGTAAATGGGCCGGACGCAGATTGCCTACAGAAGCGGAATGGGAGTTTGCGGCACGGGCAGGAAAAACGGGCGATAAGTTCTTTTGGGGAGGTGATATTGCCCAGCTAAGTTCCCATGCCAATTCCTGGGAAGGTGAATTTCCAGTAAACAATACCATGGAAGATGGGTATGAGCGAAGAGCGCCCGTAATGACCTACCCTAAAAACGACTTTGGTCTTTACGACATGGCCGGGAACGTTTGGGAATGGACCAGTGATTGGTACAACACCAATTATTACAACGAACTAGCCTCCAACAATGAAGTGACAAAAAATCCAACAGGTGCAAAAAGTGCTTTTAATTCCAGTAATCCTTATGCCAAGGAAAAGGTTATCAAAGGAGGTTCTTTCCTTTGCAGTGCTTCTTACTGTGCCAGCTATAGGATCTCTGCACGAATGGCCACCAGCCCAGATTCGGGAATGGAGCATTTGGGCTTTAGAACAGTGCTTTCCGAATAAATCTTAAAAAAATTCATTTGCCGCCAAAAAAGCACCAAACTTATATTGAATGTTATTGGTTAGGGGTTAAAGCTTCTTAAAACTCCCATAAGTTGGGCAAGATAAAGAACACTGCGAGTGCCATAATTACAATGGACAACAGGTTCATTAAAAACCCTGTTCGGACCATATCTGGAATACGCAAGTACCCAGACCCAAAAACTACCGCATTTGGTGGCGTAGCAACAGGAAGCATGAATGCGCAAGAAGCTGCAGTGGTACAGGCCACCATCAATAAATATGGGTTTATACCCAGCGTTAAAGCTAATGGAGCCAGAACAGGAAGCATCATGGCCGTGGTAGCCAAATTGGATGTAACTTCTGTTAAAAAATTTACGCAGGTAATTACCAACAACAGCAACACAAATAAAGGCAAGCCCTCAAAAAATGTCATTTGTCCTCCAAGATAATTTGCCAAACCGGTCTCCTGAAATCCCTTGGCTATGGCCATTCCACCTCCAAACAACAGTATGATGCCCCATGGTATTTGCACGGCTTCTTTCCATTTGATGAGAGGGTCACCAGACCTGTTCGCGGGAATAATAAAAAGAAGAATGGCCGATCCAATCGCAATAATGGTATCATCAATATTTGGAATGAACTTTTGTAGTAAAAATGACCTTGTTATCCAACAAAAAGCGGTGAGCACAAAAACAAGCAATACCAATTTTTCTTCTTTTCCCAAAGGCCCCAACTCCGCCAACAGTCTGTTTATCTCTTTTTTTCCTCCAGGAAAACGTGCCTTTCCCAAAGGGTAAGCAATTCTTGTCAAATACAACCATGCCAATACCAGAAGTACGGATGATACGGGAAGTCCAAATTTCATCCATTGCCAAAAGCTAATATCCACACCATATGTTTTTTGAACAAATCCGGCAAACACCAAGTTCGGAGGTGTTCCGATCAAGGTAGCAATTCCACCTATTGATGCAGCATACGCAATTGCCAACATTAATAATTTGCTAAAAACTTTGTTTTCATTTTCTGGTGTTTCTGGATTATCTTTTAATTGTTTGACTATGGATATGGCCATTGGGAGTACCATAACGGTAGTTGCGGTATTGGAAATCCACATAGAAAGAAAAGCAGTGGCGACCATAAATCCAAGAACAATGGTATACATATTTGTTCCAATTGCTTTAATGATCTGAAGGGCTATTCTTTTATGAAGGTTCCACTTTTCAATGGCAATGGCCAAAATAAAACCTCCTAAATAAAGAAAAACATACTTATGCCCATAACTTGCAGTAGTATCTCCCAATGCAACTGCATCCAAAAGAGGGAACAGAAGTATTGGAAGCAGTGCGGTAACAGCAATGGGAAGCACTTCAAAAACCCACCAAACCCCTATCCAGCTCGTTGCCGCCAATATGTCCCTCCCTTGTTCGGAAAGTGCGTCGTCTTTAAAAAAGTAATGAATCAAAATAAAAAGAACAGGCCCCAATACAAAGCCAAATTTCTTGTACGACATAGTTGTTTAATTAGTTAGCCCGTGCAAATAAAAAAGGGATGATGGCCCTTAGGCTACACCATCCCCTTCCGAAGATTACAAGATTTAATCGATATTCTCCTTATCCATCCAGTAAAGCAAATAAGGAATATTATAGGCGTGCGTCCATCCAAACACACGAATCCCTTGATTGGTTTGCCAATTGGTAAATCGTCCCTTGCTCATAGGTAGGTTTGAAATTTCTAAAAGGTCCTCGCTATAGGTTTCTGCGGATTCATATTCCTCTGGTGATTTTGGTAATTCTCCAATTTTAAGCACTTCCGCCCTTGCCAAGGCTTCATCTAAATACACCTTTTCCCCGCTTATCTCATACCCCAATAACAATGGATAAATTGTGGCCAAATAGGACTCCATTTCGTGATTTAAAGGTGGTACATCCCGTACCCATCTGGCATGCCTCAACAGTGCTTTTCTTACTTCTTCATCACCAGTAATTTGTTGGTATTTATAAAGTCCTTGTGCCACGTAGGTTTGACTGTATCCATATCTATCCAATAATAAATTACCTCCTTGTCGCTCTTGGAATTCAAGCATTAAATCAACCCTATCATCCAATTCGTCCTTATATTTCTGCAATTTGGTGGCGTCGTAAAGTTCAACCAAGTTGAGAACGGAAAGATACAGTCGTCTTCCCCTTAAATCATGCTCTCCCCAAATACGGTTGATATAGGTATCCCCCGTCATTTTGGCGACCTCCAATGCTCTGTGGTCGGCGGACAAATAATAATCGGCTATCCAACCTTGAATCCAAACATGGGCACTTAACAGTGCGTACCAGTGTTCATTGGCATGTCTTCTTCCAATACCTAAATAAGGTGTGGACTCTGGTTCATCTTCATAATCCCAAAAATCAATAGCATCATTGATTTCCCCATAATAAGTTCGCTTTTTGGGCCAATGGATATTGTCCACATCCATAGTATGCCTACTCATGGCTTGCGCCAATTTGAAATATTTAGGGTTACCGGTACGCATAAAATTGGTCCATAGCATAAAATCAACCGTGGGTTCGTTGTTGGTCCATTGCACCCACTTTCCATTAAAAAAGTAACTTTTTCCATCGCCATAGTTGAACATTCCATACCATGGCTCATTTTTTTGGTTGTATGCCCACCATTGATATCTATATTGTAGTGCATTCTCAAATTCAGGGCGTTTTTTGGATGCAGGAGCCATATTGCCATAAACTTTGGAATTGGTATACCACTCTGGTGTGGCATGGGCCACAGGACTTTCTACAACATAGTCCATTTTTACACCTACTTCTTCGGTGGCCTGGTTGTCATGAAAATAATAGATAAATTCCGTGGTCTTGGTAATTCCTTGGGCAAAATTGTCGAGCATTCCACCATCAGGTTCGGTACTGTGTCTTGCAAAGCTCATTGGGCCATTTTCTTTTGGCCAAATACTACCTAAAAGTATACGATTTGCAGGATCGACCTTGATTCCCTTTGGGTACTCTTTCATAAAATTCTTGATTCCTACGCCTACTCCCCTTTTTCCATCGGTTACATTGACCCAACCCTTTGCTCTTTGGGATTTTGCCAAATCATCCTTTCCTTTGGATACAATAGCTTCAAAATCTAATTTCTCCCCTGAATCCTCGTTACCTTTATCCTCTTTGAATTTGTTTAAATACAGACTCCGAAGGCTGGTACTTTTTCTATATCCAGGTCCTTTTTGTAATAATTGAACTGGAGCCTCATTGTTCACTGTAACCTCTTCCATAACCGTATTCGCATCGTCGTTTTTCCACGATCCATCATACATGGGCATTGAAACACTTACATTTTCGTCCAAGTGGTATTTAAGTTGAAGTCCACTGGCCGCTATTTGATCGTTCGGTTGTGTCCAACCCATGTCATCCTCAGTACTCTCCGTGATAATTTTTTCATTCTGTGTTGCAATATTGGCGTGTTCTCCCTCCTGCTGTTTATGCTTGTCCGGAATTCCTGTATAGGTCATGGTATGCAGCACCTTAAGGTAACTTTTGCCTGCATAAGCGTGCAGCCAAATAGTAAATGGTGATAGGTTATTGTCCTCCCTGCTATAAGTATATGTTCCCTCTATTCGAAATATGGTATGCATGGGACCTGATCCTTTTTCCCTGAACACCTCATTGATAACAGCCTTGGATTCATCTATACCAGCATCGTCCAGAAGATCTAAAAAAGAACCCCTGTTTTCCTCTGGCGAAGACGCTATAAGTTCTTCCTTGTCAAATTCTCCATCTTGGTTAGAATCCAAGAAAACTTCATCCAGAAAGCCATTCCCTTTTTTGTGGATTGAAAAAGATAGTGGTCCGGTATTAACATCGATTCCTCCTCTAGGCCTCATGTTGTTAGCGGAAACGACTTTTTCCTTTGGAAGCATTGGAACAACACCCTCACCATACTCCAATACATAGTCTTGTGTTTCTTCTGAAAAGAAGAATACCCAGGCCCATTTTACACTGTCGTCTGTTGGGCCCCAATTGCTCACCTCTGTAGTCTGGCATGGTATTTCAGTACCGTCGGATGTTAGTAAACGTAAATGGTCCACTGAGTTTAATTCTCCTTTTGGAAAAGGAATCCCCAAAGTAATCGGAGCTCCCTTTTTATTGTTCTCCACGGTAATGCTCACCTGTTTCCCTGTAGCAATGGGTTGAGAGCAGGATTTTAGTAAAAAACATGCTAATAGCACTGTAATTATTATTCTCATTTGTATAGTAAGGTTATTTTTTTACAGACATAGGGCAGCTGCACCCAAAATGGGTGAATCCACCAAATCTGATGTTTCTATTTTAAAATTTTCCAATTGTTTTTGATAGGCAAATGAACCTAGCGCTTCTTCGATGGAAGTCCTGAAAAATGGATATGCATTGCTTATAGACCCTCCCAGTATTATCGATTCTGGTGCAAAAAGGTAAAGAATGGCCTTGATTGCCACTCCCAAATGAAATCCATATTTTTTGAAGGCGGACAATGCTTCACTATTGTTATCCAATGCTTTTTGATACAATATTTTGGCGGATTCACCGTATTCTTCTTCGAAAAAAAAACTTCCCGTGTATTGTTCCAGGATTCCATTTTTATAGGGTAGCATCCCTATTTCCCCAGCTCCACACAGAACACCGTTGTACAACTTATGATTTATTAAAATTCCCATCCCAAGTCCCGTACCCAATGACAAGGCCACACTATTCGAATAATTCCTGGCCTTCCCAAAGTATTTTTCACCCAAGGCAAAACAATTGGCATCATTGTTTATATACACCGGGACATTAAATTGTTTTTCCACAAGTTCTTTTAAAGGAACCTCTTTCCAGGACGGAATATTCTGCACATCATATACGATTCCCGAATCTGGGTCAACAACTGCGGGAACCCCAATTCCTATAGCTTCAACAGCATTTGTCATTACCTCATCAATCGTTGTGAATAATTTTGAGAGGGAAGCTTCTTCTGAATCATCCTTTATAACTTTACAAATACTAGTTTGTACCACATCATTGCCCAAGATCCTTCCTGCTTTGATTTTGGTACCCCCAATATCAACTCCCAAAACTGTTTTGATTCCGTTTTCCACTAGTCTTTTTTTAAGCTTATGGTTTTATTATTGACCAATGGTTTGGCCCAAAACCCTATGGTTAGGATAAAAGCCAAAGGAATCATTAAAAAGAACATCCCTGATTTCAATGACATTAATTCGCCCAAACCTCCCACTATAAATGGAATTACAGCACCGCCGGCTATACCTGTACAAAGAATACCTGATAAAGACCCATGATGTTCTTTAACAGAATTAAGTGCTAAAGAAAATATGATGGAATACATAACGGATATAAAGAAACCTACTGCGGGGAAACCTATCAAAGCCATTTGTGCAGATCCGGTTAGTGCCAGTATAAGACTAATTATGGTTATGGAAGTTGCCAAAATCAGCAATTTTCGACTGTCCATAAACTTTAATAGCAATAAGCCCAACAAACATCCCACTGTCAACATGGCCCAGAAATAAGATACGGTATCCGCACCTACCGTTTGAGGGTCAAGGCCATGATATTGGTTAAGGAACTGGGAAATCCAGTTTCCTACACCTTGCTCTGTTCCTACATAACAAAAGATTCCCAAGAAATAGAGTATTGTCCATTTATTCTTTAAAAGGTCCCAATAAGAGCTGGTATCTCCCGCTTTCTCTTCCTCGGTCTTTTCAAACTTGGGGTATTTGGTTAAAAACACATAGAAAAACAATACTAAAGAAATTGCTGCGAATACAATATAGAGTGATGCCCAAGGTAAATCTTGTGGCACCCATCCACGCAACATCTCAGCTAAAGAATCATCGGTGTTATTCTTACTTACCAAATACTTATATAGATAAGGGCTTAAAAATGATGCTGCTCCAAAAACCAATTGTGCCAATACAGAGTTAAATGCGAAATGCTCTTCACCTCCCGCCACACGCAACATGGGGTTTATAATTACCTGAAGTACTGCCATACAACAGCCCAACACAAACAAGGTTATGCTAAAAACACCATACTGGGGCAGCAATGCAAAACCCAGGGAAGCAAGCGCCATGACCAAAAATGAAACGGAAAGCAATGTCCTCTCGCTATACTTTTCAGATAAAAATCCTGCTGGTATGGACATTATGCCATAAGCTATAAAAAAGGTAAATGGCAATAGGCCTGTTAATGTTAGGCTAAGGTCAAAACTATCCTTTACATCCACGATTATTGAATTCAGGATGTTGGTAATGAACGATATCACAAAAAATACGATCATTACCAACCCTATAATATGGATATATCTTTTGGTCGTGGGCTTGCTGGTCTCCATTTTAAATTGATTGGTTATTTATGTTTGGATACTACCTGGGTGGTCAGTGCTATATGTTTTTATTTTGTACCCAACATTGGGAACATTACTTTTATTTCCTCATCAGTAGGTTGCTTGCCATACTCACATATCTCAAAAAATTCAACTTGCTTTACTTTTGAAACGTCTACACCTGGGTACCACTTTTTAACAGCATCCAAAGTGCTGGCATTTGGTTTTCTGTTCATCCACCTATCTTTTAACCATGCCAGTCTTTCTGTTTCACCTGTAGGGATTGTAGAAAGATCCACACCATTGGTCCAAGGCAACCACTCGAACATTTGAGAATCGTGCGCGGCCAAACCTTTTACTTTTGTATCAATAACATCGTCGACGATAACAGCGATATCCTTCTGAAATGGGTAAGGCTTTTTAAAATGGTCGCTCATATACAGAAATACAGGATTCTTTTTAAGTGGTGGAGTATCTGGAGCCACGTTTGGAACAATGTTCATGTAAGCAGCATCCTGTACCACTGAACCGGCATTTCTATGATCTGGGTGATAATCGTTAGGTCTAAGGCCCAAAACTATATCCGCATTCCAATCCCGAATCCTTCGGATTACTTCCAATCGGACATTTAGGGTTGGAAACAATTCTCCATCATGATTATCCAAAACTTCATATTCGGCTATACCCAATGCTTTTGCAGCATCTTTGGCCTCTTGTCTGCGCTTTTTGGCCAATACGCCACCGCCCATTTCATGATGGCCGGCATCTCCATTCGTCAACGCAAGGAATTTTACATTGTGTCCCATTTTGGCAAACAAGGCAGCCGTTCCCCCAAACTTGGAATCACAGTCGTCTGGATGTGCTCCAATAGCCAAAATATTCAAGACTTTTTTCTGTTGGGCCTGAATTGTTGTAAATGCAAAGCATAAACAAACGGCCATAAGTAACTTTCTCATTTTTCTATTTGATATTTAATTCATTAAAATTTTACAATCCCATCTCTGGTCACCTCTATTGAAGCAACAGTATTATTATATTTTCATCCATAGTTATAAGTAGGTAATCCATGCTTTGGGAGCACTGCACTTATCAATCAAACTAACTTAATGGATGAAAACAAAATCTCGTTAAATCATTATTGAACTTCCTAGTTCTGAACAAAGTTCGGGTTGATGTCCATTTCCCTTTGTGGGATAAAGAAATACTCCTTGGTACTGGTTATAAAGTCTTCTGCCTCGATAACTTTACCAACGGCACCAAATCGTTTTAGGTCTGGCCATCTGTGGTTTTCAAAAGCAAGTTCAACCCTTCTTTCCTGAAGCAATTTATCTTCAAAAGTACCAGGTGTGGAAGCATCAATATCTGGTAATCCAGCTCTATCTCTTACCTCATTGATCAAATCATAACTTTCGGGTGTATCACCTAAAGCTTCTGCCAACATAAGCAGAACATCGGCATATCGAAATACCACAAAATTGATGTCGGAATCGTTCTCAATGGCCAAATCGGACTGGTACTTTCTTACATGTCTGGCTTCGACCACTTCTCCTTCCAGGTCAATGTAGGTCGCTCCCATAGATGGTTCTAATCTTAAATCCCCGTCTTCATAGGCTTCCAACATGGAAACAGTCGGACGGTTTCTACCAAACCCTGAACCGGTCTGCAAATCGGTACTTGGTGAAAAATCATTGGTAAAAAGACTACCCTGACCTATACCTCCACTGATATACTGAACCTCGAAAATAGACTCTGCGTTGTTCTCGTTGGCAACACCCCATAGATCGGCGTAATTGGGCAATAACTCATATCCGTAGTTGGCTATGATTCTCCTGAGAACAGTTTCTGCAGCAGAATTTTCACCCAATGTCAACAATACTTTGGCCAACAAGGTTGCTGCTGCACCTTTTGTAGCTTTTCCAACTTCACTTCCAGTATACGATACAGGTAGATTTTCTTCTGCTGTTGTTAAATCGGTAACCAATTGTTGTAATACCGTATTTTCGTCAACCTGCACAAGTTCGTCTCCCGAATCAAAGGATGTAAGTTGTAAAGGGATATTTCCGAATCCGATTGCCAAATGGTAGTACATCAAGGAACGGATAAACAAAGCTTCACCTGATACTTGATTCTTTAGCGACGCGTCCATTTCAACATTTGGGATACGATCTAAAATCACATTGCAATTGGCAATAACTCTGTAGGACTCGCTCCAAGCTGAGGTAATCTGCTCATTGAGGGCATCCTCGGTAAAAGCATTGATTTCCGTGTACTGACGGGCCAATCCGGTCGCATCGGGACCTTGATCGGTATTATCGCTTCTCATCTCGAACATAGTCCAGTACCCGCGTCCGTAAACCCCGGTGCTCTGGAGTCCGGCGTAACTGGCATTAATAGCTACTTCAAAATCTTCGGGAGCATTGTAAAAATCTGCCTCATTTCTGTTGGAAATGGGCGCGAGATCTGTAAAGTCTTCGCTACACCCGGTAAAAAGTGCCGTGCATAGCATTATATATAGAATTCGTTTCATTTTTTTCCTTTTTTTAGATTAGAACTTTAGGTTTACCCCCAAGGTGAAGGATTTGGTCAATGGAAATGCCCCATAATCCTCTCCCGGTGTCAAACTATTCGTGGTAATGCTACTAACCTCTGGGTTGTACCCTAGATAATCGGTAATGGTGAAGAGGTTTGTACCCGTAACATAGAACCTAAGTTTCTGAATTTTGCTTCCAAAAAAGTTATTGGTCGGCAAGGTGTAACCCAGCGTCACATTTCTTAATCGCACATAGGACCCGTCCTCCACTTGAAAAGAAGAAGGCCTATTGTTGTTCCCATGGTTACCTGTTTGCCTATCAGCTCTTGGTATATATCCATTTCCTGGTTCCGAAGGTGACTTCCAACGTTCATTGAAAATGGCATAAGAGTTAAAGTTGGCCTCACCATTCTTCATGTGTCTTGAAGTTAAGTTAAGAATCTCGTTTCCTTCCACTCCTTGAATCAAAAAGCTGAAATCAATATTCTTAAAGGTCAACCTGTTATTTACACCCCAAGTAAAATCAGGGAAATAACTACCTGTAACCGTTCTATCGTCCGGAGTTATTTCTCCATCACCATCTACATCTTTAAACCTAATGTCTCCAGGAGCTGGATCTGGGGCCTGAGTATCAAATGGTGCGTTATCAATTTCCTCTTGGGATTGATAGATACCATCCGTTACATAACCATAGTAGCTACCTATCGGGTCACCTACACGCGTTACGTGTCTTACCCCTGCACTACCAGAGGAAAAAATGGGCTCATTACTTTCATTCAAAGAAAGTACTTCGTTCTTGTTTGTGGAGAAATTAATATTTGTATTCCACGTAAAGTCTTCGCCTACAAAGTTTTTGGTGCTTAAAGCAAGTTCAAAACCTCTGTTTTGTACTTCCCCAAGGTTTCTTAGTTGGGTCTCGAACCCAGAAACTGAAGAAATAGCAACGTTAAGTAACAAATCCTTTGTTTTGGTATCGTAGTAATCTGCCAAAAGGAAGACTCGGTTATTGAACAACCCTAACTCTATACCTGCATCTATCTGTTCGGATTTTTCCCAAGTAAGGTTAGGATTAGGAATTGTACTTTGAACAAGACCATTGATTTGATTTCCTCCAAGGTTATAGTTCTGTGGCGATAATAAACCTACGGCTCCATAATTTGGAATTTCGAAGTTACCGGTTTGACCCCAGCTAACTCGCAATTTAAGCTCGGAGATAGTTTCTGAGTCTACTAAAAATTCTTCCTCGTTCAACCTCCACCCTAAAGAAAAGGAAGGAAAATATCCTGTTTGGTTGTTCTTTCCAAATCTTGAGGATTTATCGGAACGGAATGTTCCCGTAAATAAATATTTGTCCTTAAAACTATAATTTACTCTAAATAGAGAAGACAATAAGGACCATTGTTCTTTAACAGAAGTTCCTCCAAATACTTGTCCTCCACTTACGGTCGGTACAAGGTCATCAGGGTAATTATTTGCCAATACTTGTTTTAACGTTAAGTTGTCCTTTTGTGCCATGTACCCCAAGACTGCATCAATATAATGGTCACCGAACTCTTTTTTCCAGTTAAGCGTATTTTCCCAAAGCCAGTTGGTCTCTGTTGAGGATGATGCCTGGCCATAGGGGTTTCCATTGGCATTGTTTCTGTACAATAAAGTATTGTCTCTGTAAAAATCTTGATTGAACAGGTTGATGTAAACACCTCCGAAGGTCTTGAAACTCAGTTCTGGGGTAATATCATAGGTCAAGCCAAGGTTTCCCCGGGTCTGAAATTGGAAAATTTGGTCGTCCACGGCCTTAATGATAGCCAATGGATTACTGGCCGTAGTGGTACCTCCTCCCAAATAGGATTGGTTGTTCAATTGGTTGATGGTTCCATCAGGGTTGTAAGGACTGACCGTAGGCGAGTGTACCAAGCCGGAATATACGATACCCGGAGGGGTCGCAAAATATGGGGAGGATGCGGGCACTCGTTGGTTTTCGGTCACCGTTGGCGCCAATCGTAAATCCAAGTTCAGTTTTTCAGTCAACTGAGAGTTTAAGTTCAACAATACCGAGTAACGTTCAAACTTTGCCTTATCAATTACACCTGTTTGCGAAAAATAACCTGTAGAGGCATAAAAACTAGTTTTGTTCCTCACTGGCGAGGCATAAGAAAAGTTATAGCTCTGAACTATCCCAGTCTTAAAAATAAGATCTTGCCAGTCCGTATCTGTTCCATCCCAGTTTAGAAATGATTCTGGAATCTCATAATTGGTATCACCTCTATCTCCAGGCCCAATAGGATCATCAATAGAAGCTCCATCCACCGATTGTAAGTAGTTATTGTTTCTGGCATCGGTTGTAAAATCTATCAATTCTTGCGCATTCATTAAATCGATTTTGTTTGCAACAGATTGCATGCTCACAAAAGAATCAAAGGAAAAAACACCTTCATCACCATTTGAACCTTTTTTTGTGGTTATCAAAAGAACTCCATTACCGCCTCGGGAACCATAAATGGCCGCTGCACTTGCATCCTTTAAAACCTGAATAGATTCAATATCATTGGGATTTAAGGTAGCCAGTGGGTTAATTGTTGGTGGTTGAAACGTTGCGCGTCTATTTGCCACACCACCTAATTGACTTGAAGATGTTAGGTTACGGGAAATTGGAATTCCATCCACAACAAACAATGGGTCGTTTCCTGCGGAGATAGATCCCGAACCCCTTACACGAATGTTCGGTGCAGCTCCCGGCTCTCCAGAAACTTCTTGCACCTGAACCCCTGTCACTTGACCGATAAGGGCGCTTTCAGGAGTTAATGCTGGAACTTCGGTTATTGTCTCCGGTGTAATTGAAACCACGGAACCAGTTACTTTTTTCTTCGCCAAAGTACCGTACCCTACAACAACAACCTCTTCCAAAGCGGCTGCATCTTGTTCCAAGGTAATGGTTACAGAGGATTGTCCGGCCACATTAACTTCTTTAGCCTTAAAACCGATATAGGTTACTCGAATAACCGAGACCCCTGAAGGCATCGTGATTTCAAAATTTCCATCAAAATCGGTAGTAGTTCCTTCATTGGTTCCTTTGGCAATAATAGTAGCACCGGCAAGTGGAATTCCTGCCTCATCCAATACAACCCCGGTTAAATTGGATTGGGGATTCTCTGCATTGATCTTCTTTTGCGGAACTAAATTGGGAAGTGTTTTGCTCTTCTCTTTGATTACTATTTGTCTTTCGATAATCTCAAAGGATAGATTTGTATCTTGAAAAACCTCCCTTAAAAAATCTTGAATACAAAGGTTGCTACCATTAACCGTTACCTTTCGGTCAATATCAACCTCCGATGCTTCATAAAAAAATTTATAGCCCGTTGATTCGGTAATGGCTTCGAATACATCACTTAATCTGGTGTCGTCAAAGCTCATTGCCACCTTATCATATTGCGCACAAGATGCAGCATTGACTTGACCAAGCATAAAGAGCAGGAAAAATCCATACAGTAATCTTTGCCCTAACCTTGATGTGGTAGCACGTATAGTTTTGGTTTTTTTCATAATTGATTTAGTCTAGTTAGTTAGTAATTGTTTTTTGGTATTAATGGTTTTTTATATCATAGGCACTATTCGTTATTTGGTTTTTTAATCGTTATCAAATTTTCTTCTTTGTCATAACTAAAATGTGTGTGAGCCTGAATGGTTTTGAGAACATGATCTATGGTTTCCTCATCGAACATTCCCGTAAACCTTCGCTCGTCCAATTCCTTGTACTGATTAACAATCTTTATATTGTATTGACGCTGAAGTCTTTTTATAATTTGTCCCATGGATTCATTTTCGAAGGCCAAAATCCCTTTGGTCCATGATATGTATGAGGATACATCTACGTCTTCCACCACAAAATCCTTTTCATCTCCCATAATATTGGAAGCTTTCTGCGAAGGCACAAGCATTTGTAAGGTTTCTGGATTTACTTCATTTGATTTGCCAACCCCTACGGAGCCTTCGACCAACACCACTTCGGTAGTATCATCTTCTTCGTATGCGGAAACATTAAAAACAGTACCAAAAACTTGGGTGTACATGGTTTCTGTTTTAACTATAAAAGGTTTTTTTGGGTCTTTGGCAACTTCAAAAAACGCCTCTCCCTTTAGTTGCACCTCCCGAGTATCCATATCTGCAAAACTGGAAGGGTAGATCATGCTAGATCCAGAGTTCAGCATCACAACCGACCCATCTTGTAAAGTAACCGATAGATTTTTGCCATAAGGCACTCTAATAGTATTGTTTTGAACTTTACCTTTTTTAATTTGTGCTTCCTCCTGAGTTAAAACACCTTTTACAAGAGTTACTACCGTGCTTCCATTTTTACTTTGGACGGTGGCATCGGATTCTGGATCAAGGGTCAAAACCTCGCCATTGTCCAATTGAAGTGTAATCTGATTTGGATCCACCTCAACCGGAACAATTATTTGAGGACTCTGATTTAGTAAAAAGAATAAAGATGAACCAACAATAATCATAATTACGGCGGCATATTTCCAAATTTGACTACCTGCGTATAACGGCTTTACTTTTGAAGTTTCTCTTTGTTTTATAGTATGTAAGAAACCTTCAAAGGCTTCCTCGGTTTCCCATGATTTATCTTCATAGTTGACCAAAAAATCGGCTTGCACCAACTTTTTGAACACTTCTTTGTTGTTCTCTTTTTTAACCCATTCGTATAAAATGGCCAATTCTTCTTGTGAAGCTTCTTGGTTGATATACCTGGTAATTATTCTTCTGATATCAATTTTGGTCATTTGAAAAATATTGTCACTTTTAAAAGAGACGTGAGATTTTCCAAAAACCCTTACATAGTTCTATTTTTTTAACATTTAAAGTGTGAAATATGCTCTTTTTACCTCAAACTATTGAAGCGTCCAATTTGATAGCGGTGATGGAACCGGTATTAAAAGAAAATGGTCAATTGGGCTCGTAGACGCTTCATGGCCTTGGCCATGTGAACCTCCACGGTTTTTACTGAAATGTGAAGTTGTTCCGAAATTTCCCTGTATTTAAGTCCCTCCCTTTTACTCATAATAAAGACTTTTTTACATTGTTCGGGCAAATTATCGATTTCCTTTTCTACTTTCTTGAGCCTCTCCTCAAAAAGAGAGGTATCGGCATCGGTCATATCCAAATATGCCTGTTGTTTAAGGCTTTCCAATAGTTGAAATTCCTTTTTCTTTTTTCTCTGGGAATCAATAAATAGGTTGTAGGCAACTTTGAACAGATATCTTTTTAACTTATTTTCCGTTACAAAAAGTTTTTGTCTATTGTCCCAAATCTTGATGAAGGTTTGTTGAACAATATCTTCTGCAATCTTTGGGTCTCCGGAAATTGCGGTCATATAGTTACAAAGCTCCCTATGGTGCAACTTAAACAGATGACCATAAGCATCTTTGCAGCCTTTTTTTAGCTGCTCAATGAGGAAAGATTCATTCTTAAAGCTTTTCTGGTCCATTTTTCGCCTTTCTTTTAAGTATGTGGCAAACAACACGTTTGTTTATGTCAATTTAGCCATATACCTCTTCATTTCTAAACTAATGGCTGCGCAACACTGAAATGCGAAACCGTTTTCGTTCTAAACGAAAAAGTGCCGTATGTATGAAATAACTCCAAACAGAGGTATTTCTAAAAAGGAAAGTTGTTCTATCTCCTTGATTTAATAAAAAACCAATTGAAATAATACCAAAAAACGTTAACAAATTATAAAAAAATCTTTAAATAGAATATTTAAGGAAGATTTTTTTGAATTATTCCTAAAATGATCTCGTATCTACCTCTGTTCTTACATGAGTATAATGAAGAACAAAACACTCAAAACACACACCAACGACTTCAAGATTGCTTTAAATCATAAAAAATATTGGTAAAAGCAATAAGCTTTAATCCTTCTCCTTCTTCAAAACAGAAAGCGGAGAGTTTCTAACAATTCCAATACTGTTTCCGACGCCCAGCGCAAAAACCAATAAGGTGATTGCCGGAAGAATAATAAAAAACGGTACCCATGAAGGAGTAAAAGTGGTTTCAAACAACATATAAGCCAATAGGGAACTTCCCAAAACAGCGAGCAGCACACCCATAAAAGCCCCTAAAAATCCAAGAATGGCGTACTCAATGGCTATCATTTTTAAAATTTGTGCCCCTTGAGCTCCCAAAGTCCTTAATAAAGCACCTTGTTTTACTCTTTGATGTTTGCTGCTGTAGATAGCACCCATTAATACAGCAACCCCAACAAAAATGCTGAAGAAGGCCATAAAATTGATGACCCATCCAATTTTCCCCAGAATATCCTCCAAAAGACTTAGGATACGTTTCAAGTCCAAAATGGAAACATTGGGAAATTGACGCACCAATTGCTGTTGAAGCTTGGCCGAACCAATATCATCAGAGGTTCTAGTGGTCATAACCCCGAATTGCGGGGCATTTTCCAGTACTCCAGCTGGAAAAACTATGGAGAAGTTAGGCTGTAACCTGCTCCAATCCACGTCCCGTATGCTTTGCACGACCGTATTCATTATTCTACCCTGGACATTAAATGAAATAGGGTCTCCGATGGTCACTTTGGCCATATTGGCAAAATCACTGCTCACGGAAATAGGGACATCCGAATCTGCATCGACACTGCTTACCCAATCTCCCTCTAAAATTCGTTCGGAACCAATAAGACTGTCTCTATAGGTTACCCTAAACTCATGGTTCAATATCCATCTACCAACCTGCGATGTGGTATCCTTTCTAATATCTTCCACATGATTCCCATTCAAGGTTTCGACCCGCATGGTAACAATTGGAATTTTATCGATTACAGGATAACCCGAAGCTTTTATAGTGCTGGAAACACCATCCATTTGTGGATTCTGTATATCCATTAAAATCATATTGGCGCTGTTGGCACTATCCTCAATTGCTGCCTTTTCCAAAAGCATATCCTTGGTAAAATAAAGGGTACTTATCAAAAAAGTTCCAATACCTATGGACAACACTAAAACCAAGGTCTGATTTTGTGGTCTGAACAAATTCTTCAAACTCTGGCGAGCAATAAAACTCCAGGAATAGGGAAAGAATCTTTTCAACATGGCCATAAAGAATCGGGCAACAGCAGTAAGAATCAAAAAGACAATCAGTAATCCTATTACAAAAAACAGAGAGCGCATAAAATCACCAAGCAACCAAAATGAAAAACTGAACACAAACAGCACAATGCCCAATCCAACAGCAGTCGTTGCCCTTTTTGATCGGGGTTTGGTTTCCTGTACCACACGCAAGGCCTGCAAGGGCGAGACGTATAAAGTTTTCATGAGTGGATAGAGTGCAAACAATACAGACATAGCCAATCCCAATGAAAGTCCAAGCAATATACTTTGAAGGGATACAGTAATATCAACATCAACAGGTAGTAAATCACCCAATAAGATGGGAAACAATTGTTGCAGTAGATAACCGAATACCGTTCCCAGCAATCCACCAACAATGCCCATACAGGCTATTTGGATGAAGAAAATAAGGTAGCTCTGCCTTTTTGATGCTCCCAAGCATTTGAGCACTGCTATGGATTTTAATTTCATCTGAACATAGATGCCCATTCCACTGGCAATACCGACACAACCCAGTAGCAACGCAATAAAACCGACCAGATTGAGGAATTTTCCAAAATTTTCGTACCGTCGCCCCAAGCGACGAGCTTCGGAGAGATGGGTGTCCAAATCTGCCTCTTCGGCATCCAATACAGGGTCAACCTTCTTGTCTAAGAGAACCATATCCTGACTCTCATCCGCTTTGAAGTAATATTTGTACTCAATGCGACTTCCTGTTTGGATCAGACCTGTTGCTTCAATATATGTAAATGGAATAAGCACCGGTGGTGCAATGGCCCCAAAAACCGATGTGCTACCGGGAACAGTTTCCAACTCCCCTGCAATGGGAAGGGTAACTGCTCCAAACTTTATACTATCGCCAACCTTTAGGTTGAGCTGAAGCATGGTAGTAGCATCTACCAAGGCTCCACCATTTCTAAAATCATTTGCTGCTGAAATGGGCGTAGATTCCAATTCTCCATAAAATGGAAAACCTCCTTCCACTCCCCTAACCTCCATGAGTTTGGTGCCTTCGTTACCTGGAAAAGCGGCCATGGACATAAAATTGATTTCTCGAGCATCGGCTCCACCCAAAGAATCAATAATACCCATGACCTTATCATTTACAGGCTTGCCGCTATCTATAACATAATCGGCTCCTAAAAGCGATTTGGATTGTGAAGTAATATTCTCTTTCAATAAGTCACTAAAGGAATGAACACTGACCACAGCGGCCACGCCCAAGGTAATGGAGAATACAAACAATAATAGTTTACCGTAGCTTGCCTTACCATCGCGCCATGCCATTTTTAGTAACCAAGAAAATCCAGTATAGTTCTTTCCCATAATCAACCTACGGTTTCCTCGATTTTGCCAGACCTTAAACGAATACTTTTATCTGTTTTTTGGGCCAGCTCCAGATCATGGGTCACTATGACAAGGGCCGTGCCCTGTTCTTTATTGAGTTCAAAAAGCAAGTCCTCTATTTTGGTACCTGTATCATCATCAAGGTTTCCCGTGGGCTCATCTGCAAAAAGTATGGCCGGTTTGTTGGCAAAAGCACGTGCCAATGCTACTCGCTGCTGCTCTCCTCCCGATAATTGAGAAGGGTAATGTCCTGCTCTATCTTGCAGTCCGACCTTGGCCAAAAGCTCTTTTCCATGGTCCGCCGCTTTTTTAACCCCACGAAGTTCCAAAGGAACAATCACGTTTTCCAGTGCGGTCAACGTAGGTAATAGTTGGAAATCCTGAAAAACAAAACCTACATTCTGGTTTCTTAAGCGTGCCCTTCCATCCTCATCAAGTTCGAACAAATTTTGACCACAAAGCCAAATTTCACCTTCATCTGTGGTATCCAATCCAGCGCAAAGTCCCAATAGCGTAGTTTTTCCACTACCTGATGGACCAACAATTGCAAAACTTTCACCTCTTCCTACTTCAAATGAAACATTGTTGAGTACATTGAGGTCGTGTTCTCCACTTCGATAGGTTTTAGAGAGGTCTTGAACTTTTAATATCTTTGACATACCACGCTTTTGGTTAAAAACTCTCAAAATACTAAAATAGATCATGACCAAGAAAACCCCGAGCTTCCCATTGCCGTTAATGTTTTGTTATTTTTTGACGCTACTATTGCTTGGTTGTGGGGAAAAGAACACTAAAAAAGATACAGAGGCAACTTCGAACACAGAGGACACAGCAGTGACCGAGACCAGCGATTCGAACAAAAAAATCCTGTTTTTTGGTGATAGCCTAACCGCTGGGTACGGATTGGAAGTCAGTCAAGCTTTCCCTGCCGTTATACAAGAAAAAATAGACTCTTTAGGCTTGGACTATACTGTGATCAACGCAGGGCTGAGCGGAGAAACTACGGCAAGTGGCAAAAACAGGTTGGAGTGGGTTTTGGAAGATGGTATCGATATCATCATCATAGAATTGGGAGCCAATGATGGTTTACGAGGTGTTCCGCTGACAGAAACGAAATCAAACCTGCAAAGCATGGTGGATACCGTTCAAAGCAAATTACCCGATGTAAAAATTATTCTTGCCGGCATGAAGATTCCGCCGAATATGGGACCTGAATATACTTCGAAATTTGAAAGCATATTTCCTGAACTGGCCGCGTCGGAAAATATAAAACTGATTCCCTTTTTATTGGACAATGTAGCTGGAATCCCGGAACTCAACCAAGGAGATGGGATACATCCTACCGTAAAGGGTCAAAAACTGGTGGCTGAAAATGTATGGGTGGTTTTAAAGCCGATGCTATAAATCCAAAAAAAGCTGATTTTATTCTAAAACAAGTAGTTAGAATCAATTTTTTCCGAAAAGGAACTTATTTTATAAACAATATTGTGAGGATTATCCTGTTTTGATATTTTTATTAGATTTTCAAAACATCCCCTAAGATGACCTCAAGCCAATCTATCTTTCACGATACCGTTATTCCGTTTGCCATTTTAGATGAAAAGTATTGCATTATCGATTTTTCCGGACAATGGTTGAACCAATTTAATTTAAATCCAGAGATAAAAGGACAAGGTTTTTTTAATGTAATGCCGGAGTTGCCCGAAGAACTAAAGTCTGACATCAAATATTGTTTGGAGGGTATTGATCATCGGTCGGACTCCAAAAGGCTGATTTTAGGAAATGGGGATTCAGTTTGGTACGATTGGAAAATAAGCAGCATTTATGCAAACGATAAAGATAAATCATCAGCAAATATTTTGGTAATTCTGGAGGACATTACAGACAAAAGACGGGAAGAAGAGCTGATGATCAAATCTCAAGAAGTAGCTAGAATCGGTGGCTGGGAATTCGACTTGCTCAAAAACACCATATACTGGTCCAAAATTACCAAAAAAATCCATGAAGTACCTGAAAATTATGTCCCCGACCTGGAGAAGGGAATATCTTTTTATAAAGAGGGACGCAGCAGGGAAACTATCACCCGCCTGGTTCAAAATGCTATTGAATATGGAAAATCTTGGGACACGGAGTTGGAAATTATCACCGAAAAAGGAAATGAACTCTGGGTAAGGGCCATTGGTGAACCGGAAATGATAAATGATAAATGCATTCGAATAGTGGGGACCTTTCAGGATATAGACAAACGAAAACAGATAGAACTTAAGTTTAATCAAATAAGTGAAAGGTTATCCTTGGCCACAAAAACTGCAGGTATCGGGATATGGGAATACAATATTCCGGAGAATCAGATTTATTGGGACCAAAACATGTATTTGTTGTACGGCATTCAAGAATCCGATTTCGACGGAGTTTTTGAAGCTTGGCAAGCTTGTGTTCACCCCGATGACAAAGAACCAACCTCCATTGAAGTCAACGATGCCATCTCCGGAATCAAGGATTTTGATAGTATTTTTAGGGTAATCAAGCCAAACGGAGACATACGATGGATCAAGGCAGAAGCCACTATTGTCCGAGACGAAGATGGAAATGCCCTGAAAATGATCGGTATCAATAATGATATTACTGATTTAAAAACTACACAGCTTCAGTTGCTTAAAAGTGAGGAATCGCTTCAAGGCACCTTGGAAAACTCATCCATTGGAATGGCATTGGTGGGCAAGGATGGTAGCTTTATGGATGTTAACCAAAGTCTGTGCAATAGTTTGGGCTATACCAAAAAAGAGCTTTTGAATCTTACTTTTCAAGAAATTACACATCCCGATGATCTCGAAATAGATCTCTCCCTGCTGCGCGAACTCATCCAAGGAAAAAGAAGTACCTATCAAATAGAAAAAAAGTATTTCAATAAAAATGGAGAGGTTATTTATACTATCCTCACCGTTACAGCGGCAAGAAACATTGATGGAGAAATTTCACATTTCATTTCTCAAATTGTAGATATTACATCAAGAATCAAAGCTGAAAAAAAATTGAAGGGACTTTTGGAGCTTTCTACCAACCAAAATAGCAGCTTGCTGAACTTTGCACACATTGTATCCCATAATCTTAGGTCACATGCTGCAAATCTTACCATGATCAGCAGTTTTTTAAATGATGAAACACTTGGAGAATCCGAACGAAAAGATAGTTTGGGCATGTTGGTAAGGGCATCTGATGGCCTAAATGAAACCATAACCCATCTTAACGAGGTGGTACGGGTCAAATTGGAATCGGATAAAAAACTTAAATCCATTCAACTTCCTTATATCGTTCAAAAAGTATTGATGGATATTCAGGCACTTATTGAAAAAAATGATGTTCAGATAACCATAGACCTTCCCAAACGACTTGAAGTAAAAGGAATATTGGCCTATTTGGAAAGTATTGTGCTCAATTTAGTATCCAATGCCATTAAGTATAGAGATTCTGAGAAAACAAAGTCTACCGTTTTAATCAAAGCTTGGGAGGAAAAACAAAATGTTATTTTACAAGTAACAGACAACGGATTGGGTATTGACCTAGAAAAGTATGGCAAAAAACTATTTGGTATGTACAAAACCTTCCATAGGAAAAAGGATGCTAGGGGAATCGGTCTTTTTATCACCAAAAACCAAATAGAATCCATGGGAGGAAAAATTACTGTGGAAAGTAAGCCTCAGGAAGGGACAACGTTCAAAGTGGTTTTATTAAAAGGTTGATGAAAGAAAATTTTTGAAAGTTACGTTTGGATTTTAAAACTAACCCTGCATTCGTTTTTGTTATAACCCTAACGATCCTTTTTCATCTTTTGTCCAGTACAAAAATGTATATTTATTGCGCACACCAAAGCTAAACAACCTCATCATGAAGATTTTTTTTCATTATCAGGAATACTTTTTGGTTCCTAAACAGAACCTATTTCAAAGGTTTTTCCTGTTTTTCTGTATGGCTCTATTCGGCATATCCATGTATTCCCAACAGCAAGATTCCCTTGCTATCATTAAATTATTGGAAAAAGAAGGTCTTACCTGGCGGATGGGAGATAAAGAAGGCCATGCTGAATGTTGGGAAGAACGACCTTATGGTAAATTTATGGCTTCCATGGTTGATGGACGCACGATTGATATCCCGGTCGAAACAATTATAAATCCTCCTTCCAGTATGATAGGGAATGGAGGATTCGCTTTTCATTCGAACCATAAAATGAAAATTGAAGGCAATCTTGCATGGGTAAACCACGACGAGGTTTCCGTAAATACTGATGGTAAAGAAAGCCTATCCTCTGAATTCCGGTTATTGGAGAAAATTGACAATGAATGGAAGCTTGTTGGACAGTCCTTACATTTTTACAAACATCCTCCAGAAAATAAAATCGATACCACCAGTTATATCCAAACCGTAGATATTGAAACAGGAAGCATTGAGACCGTACTAACCATCAACGAACATTTTGAAGCCCCAAACTGGCACCCGGACAATTATCTTATCGTGAACAGTGGGGGCAAGCTATATACCTTGGATTTAAAAACAAAGGATTTAGCGCTATTGAATACCGACTTTGCAGACCAATGCAACAATGACCACGGTATTTCAGCAGATAACAAATGGTTGGCCATCAGCCATAACGATATGGCCGACCCCTCATCAAAATCATATAAATCGGCTATTTATGTTTTGCCCATTAATGGTGGAAAGCCAAGAAAGGTTACTTCAAAAGTGCCTTCGTATTGGCACGGTTGGTCACCAGATGGAAAAAGATTGGCTTATTGTGCCGAGCGAAACGGAAATTATGATGTGTACACCATCAGTGTAAATGGCGGAAAAGAAAAAAGATTGACCACAGCAGAAGGCTTGGACGATGGACCAGAATATTCACCCGATGGAAAATATATTTATTACAACTCTTATAAATCGGGGCATATGCAAATCTGGCGTATGTTGACCAATGGTAGAAAACAGGAGCAGTTGACTTTTGATACAAACTCCAATTGGTTCGCTCACCCCTCCCCTGACGGGAAATGGATCGTATACATCGCCTACACATCAGACCAAAAACAAAACCATTTATTCGGCAAACAAGTTAAATTGAGGCTAATGGATGTCGAGACCAAGGATATAAAGGACATTACCCCCGTTTTCTTCGGCGGTCAAGGTACCATCAATGTGCCTTCCTGGAGTCCCGATAGTAAAAAATTGGCCTTTATTAGTTATTCCGTCAACTAAACATATTAAAACTCAAAAAACCAATGAAGAAAAATAGCTTAAACAAAAGAAGAAAGTTTTTACGCCAAATCGGAGCCACTACTTTGGCTTCTGCTGCCACTCCATTTGCATCTTTTGCCTCTCAAGAAAAAGCGGAGGAGCGAATATTGAGATATGACAAGAACTTCTCCAATAACGATACAATAAGAATCGGTGTAGTTGGATATGGTGTACAGGGGCATTTTGACCTGAACACTGCCCTGCGAGTACCAGGAGTTGAACTCGCTGGTATTTGCGACCTCTATTCCGGCAGGTTGGTCAATGCACAAGAACAGTATGGTAAAGACCTATTCGTAACCAGAAGCTATAAAGACCTTTTAGACAGGGACGATATTGATGCCGTCCTGATTTGCACCACTGATGTTTGGCACTCCCAAATCACCTTAGATGCCCTTGCCAAAGGCAAGCACGTGTACTTGGAAAAACCCATGATGCATAAAATAGATGAGGGCTACCCGATGATGAAAGCCGCCGAAAAATCGGGCAAAGTAGTTCAGATAGGTAGTCAAAGGGTAAGTAGCGTTGGCTATGCCAAGGCCAAGGAGCTTTTGGCCGCTGGAGAAATCGGGGAAATCAATATGGTTCAGGCCGCGTGGGACCGCCAAAGTTCAATTGGCTCATGGGAATATACCATTCCTGATGATGCAAGTGCAGAAACAACTGATTGGGATACATTTATTGAGGTAACGGACAAAATGGAGTTTGATGCCAAAAAATTCTTTTGGTGGCGAGCGTTTAAAGAGTTCGGTACAGGTGTGGCTGGTGACCTCTATATTCACTTATTGAGCGGAACCCATTTTATTACCAATTCAAAAGGGCCAGAAAATATTTACAGTACGGGGCAATTTAGTTATTGGAACGATGGTAGAAACATGCCCGATGTAATGTCAGGGGTAATGCAATACCCAAAAAGTGAAGAGCACCCAGCTTTTCAATTAAACCTACGGGTTAATTTTATCAGTGGCACAGGAGGTCAGGAAATTATCCAGTTAATTGGCTCAGAAGGAACTATCACTATAAACGGAAACGACATCACTGTTGGGTACAGTAAAATGCCCGAAGCTCCAGGTTTTGGAGGATATGATTCGGTATTTACCTTCCCAAAAGAAATGCAAAACCGTATGGCCGCTGATTACAATGCCAAATGGACCGAAGTACAACAAAAAAGACATCCTAAAGGCGATGTTATTTATAAAGCTCCCGAGGGCTATAGCGACCACTTGGATCATTTTACCAATTTCTTTGATGCCATTCGCTCTGGAAAAGAGGTGGTAGAGGATGCTGAATTCGGTTTTAGGGCAGCAGCTCCGGCCCTGGCCTGTAATACCAGTTATTTTGATAAAAAAATCATGAATTGGGATCCTATTAAAATGAAGTTGGTCTAATAAGAATTTATGAAGAGGTAACCAAAGTCTTCATTTTAAGAGGTGTGTTCTATAAAAAAAATGAACCACTAAATAATCAAAATGGGTAGGTCTACTTCAAAAAAGGCCTGCCCTATTTTTGTTTTAAAAAATATTCTTTTGCATCAAAAGAGTTCATTTTGAAGAGAAAATCAGATGGGATATGATAAAGCCTTCAAAAACGGAAGTGAAGGAAAAAGTTAATTTTGCAATCATAAAAGACCTTTATATTGAAAAGTGAAATTGTACAACTTCTGGAAGGAGCTTTGGAACTTAATGAAGAAGAGGCCAAAGCGGTTACAGAATGTATTCCCATCAAAACCTTTGAAAAAGGTCATATTTTGTTGCGTGAAGGACAGGTCTCCAACGAGTCCTACTTTAACATACAAGGGCTGGTGAGGAAGTATTATTTGGTTGATGGAGAAGAAAAAACTACCGAATTTTATGTAGAAAAAGATGCCATTTCCTCCCTACAAAGCTACAATCTCAAAGTACCTTCAAATCATTATTTGGAATGCATAGAAAATTGTAGACTGGCCATTCTATCTCGAGACAAAGAACAGGAACTTTTTGAGAGGGTAGCTGAATTTGAGTCTATTTGCAGAGTTTCCGTAGAGGAAGAACTTGGAGCTTATCAAGATAAATTGGCCCAGTTCATGATTTCCAGTCCGGAAAAAAGATACCTTGATTTTATGAAAAACCGGCCAGACTTACTACAACGGGTACCACAATACTATTTGGCAAGCTATTTGGGCGTCAAACCAGAGTCATTAAGCCGCATTCGAAAACGAATCGCACAACGGTAACTTGTAATCGGTACTTTATTGCACTTTTTTTAATCCTTTCATCAATAACCAAACAGTAAACGACAACTCCCCTGTAATCCCGAAGAGAACGACCAACAATTCGAGGCCTTGTTCATAATCATTGTAATTAGGCATAACCAGCTTTGCAGAGCAACTCATCAAATATCCAATAGCAGCCAGGAGCAGCATATAACCTAAGCCTTTGGGGATTAAATCTGATTTAATGGACAAATAGCCCAAAAACGCCAAATGAGCCCCAAAAAACAATAGTCCCATATTCCAAATTTCGTCAAACCTTTGCAATAAAGACATGACCAAATTTTGCAAGCTTTGCATATTTAATCCTACTGAATAACCAGTTATTCGATAAACCTCAACCAAACACATCAATGCAATTCCGAAGCAAATGGCATGAAGCAATCGAAAACCAGAAGCTACGAAAGATAATTTTTGGCTAACTTTTTTAGTCACAAAAAAGAGGGAGAATACCAGAATTATATCAAAAAAAAGCATGGCCAAAAACCCTAAAACACCCCAACCTAATTCTGAACGGTCTTTCAAAAAATTAGCAACGGTCATCTCGCCATTTGAGGGAACTACCATGGTTTCCAATATAGCAAAATTTGCATAGAACCCCGAAATAAATATCAAAAGGTAACCAATACCCGATACCAAAAATGCTAGCCTAAGATTCATAATCCTTTCTCGTATTTCAAAATTTAGGTAAAATTAGATTGAAGCACTTTCCCTTTCATTGACTTTGGTTAATAACTGTTTAAAAATCAAAACAAACCTGAATAAAATAAAAATTCACTTGTTCCAAAAAGCCTTCATTAATCAACTTTTATTAATTTTCTAAATCAATCTCTAGATTTTGGATGCAAAAGATAAACTCTTATCTCATTTAAAAGAAACTATTAAACTAACCCACGAGGAGGAATCCATCGTGTGTGATAGCTATTCTGAAATTCATCTCAAAAAGAAAGAAGTTTTACTTTTTGCCGGGGAAGTTTCCAATCACATGCGGTTTATTGCCGAAGGATGTTTGCGAGCTTACCATATGGATGAAGAGGCCAAAGAACATATCGTACAATTTGGTATTGAAGGTTGGTGGGTGAACGATCTATACAGCTATCTGACCTGCACTCCGGCCAAACAATTTGTACAAGCCTTGGAACCTTCAACTGTACTTCAAATTCACCGGGACACCCTTAATGAACTTTACGAAAAAGTTCCTGCTATTGAACGATTCTACAGATTAAAGTTTGAAAATGCCTATGTTGCCCTGCAAGACCGCACCATAAATTCCATGAGCAAATCGGCCGAAGAGCGTTATTTGGAATTCCGATCAAAATATAGAAGCATTGAACAACGTGTTCCACAATATATGATTGCTTCCTATTTGGGGATTACCCCTGAATTTTTAAGTGCCCTCCGAAAAAAGATAAAATAAATCCATTTCTTAATACACCTTAAGATTAATGATTCTTTACCGTAATAGGTTTGCACTGACACACAAATCAGTGCATTATGAAAAGAATAGTAGCTTTTACAGGGAGTAACAGTCCTAACTCGATCAACCAAAGATTGATTGACTATATAGTAAAAGAATTCCCGAACAACGGTATAGTACCGCTTGACCTTAAAGGATACGACCTACCAATGTACAGTCCCGAAATTGAAGAAAAAGGTATTCCTGTTCCGACCAAGGAGCTTTTTCAAACCTTTACTTCGGCAGATGGATTTATTTTGGCATCTCCAGAGCATAATGGACTTCCCTCCGCTTTTTTAAAAAACCATATCGATTGGCTTTCCAGAATAGACCAGCGCTTTTTTGGCGACAAACCCATTTTGCTATTGAGTACTTCACCTGGAAGAACCGGAGGTAGTTCTCATCTGGAGATAATGGCAAAATTGGTTCAGCGATGGGGCGGTGAACTCGTAGGTCAGTTTTCCTTGGGTGACTTTTATCAAAGTTTTGACACCCGTACAAACACCCCAAATAAATCAAAAGAGGAGCAGTTGTTGAAACAATTGGTCAATTCCCTTCTTAACTATAAAGAACAACCGATAGGGAGTTATAGAACACAAAGAGAAATTGAGGTGTTCATAAACAAAACTGTGAATCAATATAAAAACAAAGGTTTTTTATAAAATAGAAGATATGAACAAGAAAATCGTTGAACATTTATTCGAGTTCTGGGAACAAATTGGAAGGCATGGAGGATTCTTAAAAGCGGAAAATGGATTCTCCTTAACGAATCCACAACATAACTCTTGGCCCAATAAAATATTTAACTTAAATATTAGTGAATTGGAATTATCTGAATTGCAGAAGAGAATTCGTTCACAAGAGTTACCAAACTCCATAGCCATTTTTGAAGACAATGTGATCAAAAACGAACTGGAACGCAACGGTTTTTGTCCTACGTCCCAAGTAAAAGCAATGGCGCTGGATACTTCTGAAGTCCATTTTGATCCTATTGATGCATCTGAGTTTATAAGGGTAAGTTCACGACTTGAAGCGGAACTGTTTGCCCAAGCAGCCACGGAATCTTTTGGTTATACGGTTAGCGCTTCAACCATAAGTGCATTGATCAACAAACCATCCTTTACCCTCGTCTTGGGCAAACATGAAAATGCTTTTCCAAGTTGTGGTATGGTGTATTTGGATAAAAATGGTGTTTCCGGAATTCATATGATCGGTACCAAAGCTGGTTATAGGGGTTTGGGACTCGGAAAAAAGATGACCCGATTTTTGATACATCAAGCAATTAAAAATCAAAGTAGTAAAGTGTATCTGGTCGCCTCACAGGCTGGGGAGCGGATTTATACCAAAATGGGATTTACAACACATGGGGTTTTGGAGAGTTATTCCTTGTCGTTGCATTAATATAATATCACCCATTTTATTGCTTTCAAAGGGTATATGTTTTCAATAAGATTGGAAAATGATACCCTTTTTGATTTTGAAGGGTATCTCCCAGTTTCTTTCTTAAGATACCTTAATTATTCCCCATTTGTTTGCTCCTAGGTTTGCCACGGTAAAATCTATAACAATGAAGAGAAACACATCTTTATTCACTTTAGTTTATTTGTTCGTTTCAAGCTGGGTTATTGGTCAAGAATTAAGTTTCGCCCCGGATGTGGTATTTGGCAACCGATCGTTGACCTACAAACATTTGGTCAAATATTCGATCAATCCAAAACTTTCGGTGGACAATTTGACCCTTTTTGATACCGAATACGGAAACGATTTCAACAACCTTTATTTCATAAGAAATACTATTTCCTATGCTCTTACTAAAAACATAAGAGCCAACACGGCCATAGGAATTAAAAACCCCGGTGCTTTTGGAACCATGTCTTTATCCTTTACTACCCAATCGCACCAATTCAACTTTATCTATTCGGCCGGTAGTACGTATCAAGATGGATTTTCATTTGAACAATCTATTATCGCCAGTTATTTGCCCTCTTTTGGAAACGATCATCAGGGTTACATAAATCTTCTTGTTACGGGTAACATTAATAACAGTGGCTATGCAAGAGGACTCCAACAACTTAAAATCGGTGTGCAGAAAAAACAATTCACTACCGGGCTTGCCATAAATCTTGATCAATTCAATAATGCTCGAAAAACATTGACGAACACAGGCATTTTTTTAAAGTATAATTTTTAACATCAAATAGTTACAACATGAAAAGAAACAAAAACACTGCTATTTTTTTATTCAGAATCGCCATTCCTTTTACCATGCTCATTTATGGAATAGATAAGATCAAGAACGGTGCAGGATTTATAGGCAGCCTATTGGAAACCTATGGTTTACCCTTGTTTTTGGCCAATGGCGTATTTGTAGGTGAAATAATCGCTCCCTTGATGCTCCTCATAGGTTTCAGAACCCGTTTGGCAGGGCTTATTTTGTCATTTAATTGTTTATTGGCCGTACTTATGGCCCAAACTCAAAACATGCTTACCTTGAACCCGTTTGGAGGTTGGTCTCTGGATTTATTGTTTATTTATATTGTAGCCGGTATTGCTTTTTTCTATAGTGGAGCAGGCAAGCATGCCATCTCAACAAACAACTCCTGGGATTAATAAAAAGAATAAAATATGTCAAATATGTATGCAGTAATATATCAGTTTGATGTTATCCCTGGTCGTGAAAAAGACTTTGAGAAAACATGGCAGCTCGCAACAGAGTCGTTTATAAAACATGCCGGAGGGCTTGGCTCCCGTCTTCATAAAAATGAGGCGAGCAGTTATATAGCCTATGCCCAATGGGCCGATAAGATAAGCTGGGAATCCGCCAGACAAAAATTACCAAAAACTGCTATAGAAAATCTACAACGAATGAATGGGTATTGTGATGAAATTACAGTACTGTTCAATATGAAAGTCAAAAGGGATTTGTTGATTTAAGGGATTTTATGGGTCGAAAAAGCATACATCCTTACCAATGCTTATTTGATTTTGGTCCTAAAGTTGACTTCCAATGATTCTTCCATCAAATATTTAAGTAGGGTTTAAAAGGATTCGTTAGGGCTATTATATATGTTTAAGCAGTGTGCGGTAGATATCCCTTACCGATATCATATCGTTTTCGACTTCTGAAGTATTAACAAATACAATAATACCATGACTTCCTTCTCTAAGAAAATATGCATGGGAAATAATACCCGGATCATTTCCACTATGCCCGACTTTTTCATCATCAATAGTCCAAAAAACATTCTTTTTGAATTCTTTTGAGGCCGGTTGAGATAGCATTTCCTTGTAGCTGGATGCCTTTAAAATATTATTCTCCCCATTGTAGCCCTTCATCACCGCCATCAAATATTGACTGAAGTCCTCTATATTGGTCATGAATCCGCCATCACCATATGTAATGAATTCATATGTTGGAATGGGGTAACCGTACCAATATAATGTAGAAACATTTTCCATTTGGTGGGCCTTGGATGCCCAACCTGAATTATCCATTTGGAGCGGATTTAGAATATGCTCTTGTAAAAAATCGGTGTATTCCATACCACTGGCCTGTGCAATAATATAAGCCGCAATATTTGCTCCCATATTACTGTACTTATACGAAGATCCTGGAATCGTGTTTGAAAAGCTATTTGACGCATACCATTTTCCATCCGTACAATATTGGTTTTTAATAAATTGGGGTGCAGGCATCATTTCGTTTCCATTCAATAGATTTACCTCTTTTTGTACCTCCTGTTTGAGTTTTTGGGGCAAGTTTTCATAGAAGGGCGGAATTTTATCATTAAAAATGTAAATCTTCTCATAATGCTCCGTATCAAGGATACTGGAGGTATGGCTAGCAAGTTGACGAATGGTTATTGGCTCATTTGGATAAAATGGGTTCTGTATGGTAAAGGGTAAATGATCATTGATGGGGTCATCTAAATCCAATAAACCCATTTCCTGCGCTTTCATTAAGGCCACTCCGAGCAACGTCTTGGAAATGGACGCAATAGGTTGGACCGTTTTTGTTGTATAGGGTTTCTGTTGCTCTTTGTTCGAATAGCCAAAGCCTTTGGAGTAAACAATACTATCTTTATTGACAATAGCTACGGCGAAGCCTACAAGATTGCTGCTTTCCTGTATCCTTTTCAATTCCTGGGTTATCGAATCAGTTTGCTGTTGTGATTGAAGGGAGTAAACTCCCATTACAATACATAAAAACGATAAAAGAGCTCTCATACAGTACATTCTTTTAATTGATTTGATTTTTCAGTTTGGTTATTAATTATTTCATTTAGGAACTACCAATACTCATAAATCTTAAAGATTTTTCCATCCTTAAATTCAAAAAGGGCCATTTGAGGATCGCCTTCCACAATTTTACCCTCTTCCCTTTTGATAAAACGTTTACTGACAGCGATGGCATTCAGACCAACAATTTTGTTTTCCACTTTAATGTCTATCACACTCCCATCATAACCTCCATTTTTCTGGTTGCGCATGTAACCATTATATAAGTCTTCCCTGGTATACACCCCTCCATATTTGGGATGCACATAGGTAAAATCGTCCGTGAAGAGTTCAAAGATGTTGTCTATGTCTTCAGGAGTCGAGTTTTGTTGGAAAACCTTAAGGTTTAATTTATAGTATTGTTCCAATACATGGTTTAGGGAATCTTTATGAACTTTGAATCCAACATTGACCTTGCTCGACAGCTTTTCCACTTTTTCCATTACAGAAGCAGCTTTTTCAAAATCCCTATTGGCCTTATATGCAGCGGCAAGTTCGTTTAGGGCATCTATTGAGTTTGGGCGATATGCCACCCAACGGTCCATAACTTCTATAGCCTCTAAGGTTCTTCCCTCCTTGAGTAAAATGGCACCAATGCGACTTAAACTGTTCGTGCTGTTCCAGCGCTCTGTTTTTGGTAATATTTCAAACCCATATTCCTCCGAAAGTTTTTGAAAATGATTATCGATATTCTTCATGGCACTAGCCGGCCCATTTATGATATCCCTATACTTTGCAAACCACTTTTCCTTTGGAAAAATGAGTCCAAGTGCCTCCTCCAATGCAGGTAAGGCCACATCATAGTGCCCTTCGTTTGGAAATATTTTTGAAATAAAATGAAAATCTTCAGAGCGATACGCGGAGAGTCGTTTTTCAAATTCTTCCAAATTGGCCTTTATCATTGGAGAATTGCCATTACCATCAGAATCCGCTGAGGTCACATATAAATAACCTGTTTTGTTCGTCCCGTTTTCAAAATCATTTATCACATAATCGATTAAACTTTCCCCTTCCTTATATCCCATTCCAAGGATATCCCCTGCAGCAATGGCAATATGGGCATCAAATAAATTCGGCTCCTTGGCAAAGGCATGCAAAGTATACATGGCTGTTCCCGAAAGCCCCATGACCATATTAAAGTCGTTTGCCCTAAAATTTTTCTTCAAGTAAGGAAAGAGTTCTTGTTTTAGATGAGCAGTGAATGGGTCTGGATTTTTTCCAAACGGTAATTGTTTCCAGTCCTTGGGCCAGAAATCACTGCCATTGGTATAAAGTTTGGGAATTATAGGTCCATCCACCAAGCTTACTACAATAGTCTCGGGCATTCGTTCTACAGAACTTAAGTGCTTGACAACCCCTGAGGTCATCAAAAAAAACTCATCCTCCAAAAGGAGCAATACCGGGTAAGTATGTTTTTCAGAGGACTCATGGAAACTTTCCGGCAGGAAAATATTAATGGTCCTATCCTCTTCCAAAATCTCTGAATGAAACACCTCTTGTTGGGCAAAAACCAATGATTTTGAAAATGTAAAACTGTTTTGCTGGGCTTCTGTCGAGAACAAACTACCAAACAAGGTCACAATGATCACTGTGCATTTTAGTTTCATATGGTCTTTCCTGTTACTTTTTTATTGACTTACTTCTTCCACGGCTTTTTTGTATAGCTCGGTGTCACCACTATTTTGTAACAATGTAAGGGCATAGCTCTTGTTAAATGCCTTTTTGCCTTTATTTACATCCTTCACCTATATTCTTTAATCAGCTAATAATGTTTTGATTGTGCGCTCCGCTTTTTGATCAATAGCCTTTCCGAATCCGGATACTTTTTCAACAAAAGATCATACAATTCAACGGCTTCCTGAAACCTATTGTTCTTTTCATAAAATGCAGCAAATTGGGACACGGCATAATCCCTATTCTCTATCAGCTCTTGTATAAAAGCATTTTTGTCCAGGGCATTCAACAGTGTTTCAAACTGATCAAAATCATCGGCTCGCATGGCACTACGAATAATGGTAAAACGTGACCATAGGGAGAGATCTGGCTCAAATCCATAGCGCTTGGCTCGTTCCTGAGCATGATTCAAGGCATACTCCATGCCCCCCGCATTGATAAATTTTTGTAAGTTGTTCGTTTCAAACTCCTGATAATATTTAAAATAGTCCCGAAGGCCATGATACAAGGTTGGATACCCCGTGGAGCGGTGTTCTTCCAGTTCAAACTCAAAATATTTCCATTCAAGACCTTCAATGGAGTTTGATTTCAGTTTATCTTTCAACTTTTCGGTACTGTGCCGTACATCATATTCATCGGGGCTTACCGCAAAATACAGTTGTGTATCCATGCGGGCAGAAGTGTCCAAATCATCAATAGCATCAAAAATGGGGAATGGACTGGCAACCAAATAGGCATTAAAAAGTGTAGGTTGGTCCTTCATCATGTGAAAAGCAAAGCTTCCTCCATATTCCCAACCAAATAGCAAGTTTTCACCATTGGTCCTAAAGTTTTGGTTTACATAAGCCATCAATTCATCTTTTAAGAAGCCTTCAAAGTTTTCCTTTCCTTCTCCGAAATGTTGAAACCTATCAGGGTACGAATTCTTGATTCCCACAATGATAAACTCGGGCGCAAGCTGAAATTGCTGGAACGATTGACTTAAACTGACTACGTGCAAAAAGAAACGTTGACCATCGAGCACATAAACTACCGGATATTCTTTTTCTGATTCTTTATAGCCTTCAGGTAGATATATTTGCACTTCCCGCTCTTCCCCCAAAACTTCAGAAACTAAGAGGTGATTGAACCCCACCACATTCGCTGCCGCCTTGTTTTGCGCATTACTTATGTTCGTGAACAATACCGCCCCAAACGCCAATAGGCCTATTTTTTTTAATATTATATGCATTTTAAACCATTGTTTTGTTGCAGTAGGTAGCTTTCTCAAAATCCCTGATGTTGATAGAGATGATGGGAACTTCGGGGAACATGCCTTTGAGTTCCGAAACAATTTGTTTTGATAAATTGGCCTTTTGTTCGGTAGTTCTTCCTTCCATGATGTTTCCAAAGATGTGGATAAAGTCATCCTTTCCATTCCCGACCATATAGTGTTCAAAGGGATTGATTCTCACCTTAATATCCTGTGGGTCGAACAAACCTGTGGATTCAGCGGTATCGTAGACCAATTGCATTATAGATTCTGGTGATTGTGATTTAATGACCGTGTTGGAACAGTCCAATACAAAATGTGGCATGTGTTATATAATTGATTCTAATGTTGTTTTCTATCCAAACTGCGATATACAAAGTTTCTTAGTAATAAGGAAGTTGGTTAGTCCCAAAAGGATGAAAATTTGTTTGAAAGGGAATATTCCCTGATTATTTACAAGGATTATTTTTCATATTGTTCTTTAACTGTTCTATTTAATGTCTCAATTATTGGTTTAAAGATTCCACTTCCTTGAGAAGCCCATTCAATTGATTCCTATCCAACCACTCCCCTTTCAATAATACACCTTCAATGGCCTTGGTGTTTTTAATATCTTCCAATGGGTTTTTGTTCAACAGGACCATATTGGCATTTTTTCCTTCGGAAACAGTTCCTTCCATAGCCATTTCACCCAAATAACGGGCCGGTGTCAACGTACTTGCCCTAAGTATATCGTATGGAGATAAGCCTGCTTCTTGAAGAAATTGAAATTCTTCGTGCAAGGAAAATCCCGGAACTACAAACCCAAAAGTATCGCTTCCTGTCATTATAGGTACATCGGCATCTGCTAATATTTTGGTAAAATTTTTCATCCATTCAAAGTAACTTTCCAGCAAAGGCAAGGCATCCATTCCGTTGATTACCTTTCCCTTTAAACTTTGTCGATAAGGATTCTCATCGGATGCCCAATACCCATAATCTCCTTTCAACATATATGTTGCGGCTTCTTTTTCTTTAAGTTTCTCAAAGAAATTATCATCCAAACACTTTACGATCATATCAAAAACCACCAAAGTCGGTGCAATGGTAATTCCGCTGTTTTTAATTTGTTGCACGGTCTTTTTCAGGAACAGACTATCCTTTCTCTGCTCATCACTGAACAAATACACAAACTCCTCTATGTGTTCTATAGATTTCATCCGAAGTGAAAACTCCAGATCCATCTCCCGTTGGGCATGACCCATTACTGGGATTTTGTATTGAGCCGCCTTTTGCAAAACTTCCAGATAGATATCCTTGGGCAGATTATCAGCAATCTTTATAAAGTCATAACCCTTTTTGTGGTGCTGTTTTATGACCCTTTCCACATCTGCACTGGTTTTTAAATCCCCAGATTGCAAATAAGGTCCGGAGGTATAGTAGTTGGGGGCCATCAATTGTCCTTTGCCTATACTATCCCTTATCGCAACATGATCCTGCCAATCGTATTCCGCCATATTACGCACTGTTGTTACCCCGTTGGCGATGAGTAATTTCAAATCTCGTTGAATTCCACCTTGTTTGTTTCGCCAATGGTAATGCATCTCGTGCAATCCCGGAATCAGATATTTCCCTGTGCCATCAATGCGCTTGGCCGAGGAATATTTTGATGTGTTCGACATGTCTTCAACTCGAAGTATTTTGCCATTGGCAACAACCACCCTTTGATTGTGGAGAAGGGTGTTCTCATACATTGGAATTACATTGACATTGTCGAAGGAAATTGTGTCGGTTTGGGCAAATCCGACCGAAAGACCGAACAAGCAAATCATTACATAAAATACTATTGTTCTCATGATATTAATTGATTGATGATGAATTTATTTTTTTGAACCACAGGTTTTTTACCCTTCCCGTGGATATGTGGAGACCGATTATTTCTCCTTTTTTATTACGTGACATTTTGATGTTTCCCAAAGGCCAAGAACTTTTGAACATATCAAGGCCAACCACTTCCATTTTAAGTTCACCATATCTGGCATGGGAACATTTTAAGGTATCACTCTTTAGGTAAAATGTATAATGAGTGTCAATTTCAGGGCTATAAAATGTACCCGTGTAATCCGTTAAATCCAATGACTGACTTGGTTGATTTTTTTTCTTCTCCACTACATTGGAGTTAGAAAATGGATTGTTCTTTTTTCTAGTTTTGGAAAATAAGATTCCGGCAATATCGTCTGCCTTTTCCCCAAATGGTGCGTTCGAAAAATTGGTCAATACAACAATGCTCAATTCCTCTTCGGGATAGATACTGAGGAAGGTTCGATAGCCCCCAACTACTCCCGCATGCTGAATACGTTTTTTTTCGAACTTTTCATCCACATATATCCCATAACCATAATTAATTGGAGTGCCATTGCTTAACTGCCCCAAAGTTTGAAGCATTTCAAATGCTCCCTCCCATTCTTTTGAGGAATTATAAAAATTATTGGACCATTTCAACAAATCCTCCACGGTGGAATACATATTCCCCGCGCCAGTATATGCCCAATACCCTTGGGCCATTTCAAACACCTTATCGTGACTGTGATAGTACGATGTGGCCCTACTGGGGACAATACGCTGATAATTGTCCTCCACATAGGTGTTTTGCATTTGCAATGGCTCAAAAACATTATTTTGCATCCATGTTTTGAAACCCTCACCTGTCACTTTTTCAATGATTTCGGCCAACACAACATATCCCGTATTGGAATACATAAATTGTTCACCGGGTTCAAAATTTAAGTCTGTTTGCTTTTGAAGCAATCGTAAAACATCTTCATTAGTCCTGTAATCATCACCTCGCCAACCGGCAAGGGCCATCAAATCGTGAAAATCCCTTAAACCACTCGTATGTTGTAACAAATGTTTTATGGTGATGGATTTATTAAAAATCGGAAACTCTGGGAAGTACCTTTGAACAGGGTCATCTATGGACAACAATCCTCGTTTCTCAAGAAGTATAATGCCCATCGCTGTAAATTGTTTTGATATAGACCCAATATTGAACAAAGTTTCGGTAGTGTTCGGAACTTGATATTCCAAACTCGCATTACCAAAAGAATTCGAATAAATAACCTCATCTGCTTTTGCAACGCCGACTACCCCTCCAGGATGGTTTCCCAAATCCCAATCGTTGAACAAAGCATCAATTTGATTTTTTGATTCGTCAGTGATTTGACCAACACCAATTATGGGGCACATACATAGGAGTAATACAAATAGGTGTGCTATTCGTGGAATGCTCTGTTTTTTAATTCTATTATTCTGATTTTTCATCATCAAGCAAAGCTATTTTGTCGCACTATGCTATTCATTGACTTTGGTTAAGAAAGCAGATTGGGGAACATAATCTGGAATCAAAATTAGGTCCACATAATTTCTAGTTTCTTAATCTATCTTAAGATTTCCCATAGAGCTTCCTGCTAGTTTTGTGACATCAAAAAAAAGTGAGGTCATGAACCAGTACATCAATATTATATTGGCATTTATAGGGGGCGTGTTTTTGGCCATGCAGGGAGGCCTGAACGCTCAACTCGGGATTCAGCTCAAAAATCCACTGTTGGCTTCGCTCACCGCCTTCTTTTTTAGTATGGTTTTTGCCTTGCTAGCAGTGATTATAGGTGTAAAAGACATCCCCAAGACCTCATATTTGCTCACCATTCCCAAACATTTATGGTTTACGGGAGCATTGTTCAGTGTAATCGGAATAGGTTTGTATTACTATACCATTCCCAAACTGGGCATATCCACCATGATTTCCCTGGGACTCTTCGGTCAACTAATTTTTTCGGCAGTGGCAGGACATTATGGGTGGTTTGGCTTACCACAGGAACCCATGGTTACAAAAAAATTATTAGGGTTACTTACCATGATGGTTGGCATTGTATTGATCAATAAAAATTGAACAAATCTAAAAACAACGATAATGAAACTATTGGAAAATTTGAAATGGCGATATGCTACCAAAAAATTTGATGCCTCAAAAAAAATTGAACAAAAGGATATTGAGATATTAAAAGAGGCCGTACAATTATCGGTGTCCTCCTATGGATTGCAATTGTACAAGGTGTTGATCATTACAAACGATGAGCTGAAGCTTCAATTAAAAGAGGCCGCTTGGAACCAATCCCAATTGACCGATGCTTCACATATTTTTGTGTTTTGCAATTATACGGAAAGAAAAAACGAGCATATTGACGAATATATTCGAGCAACCTCCGAAACACAAAATACTCCACTGGAAAAATTGGAAGGATATGGGGATTTTATTAAACAAAGTTTATCCGCAAAACCTATTGAAGAATGGCAAAACTGGTCCGAAAAACAGACTTATTTGGCGCTTTCAAATCTGTTGGTCGCTTGTGCCGAACTAAAAATAGATTCTTGCCCCATGGAGGGCTTTGAACCTGAAAAATTCAACCAAATTTTAGGACTTGACCAAAATGGGTTGAATGCAGCGATAATTGCTCCAGTGGGATATCGGTCAACGGAAGACCACACACAATTCAGGCAAAAAGTGCGCAAACCCAAAGAAATCCTGTTCGAGGAAATTTAATAATCGGTTCATCCTAGATGACATAAGGAGTAAAAGCAAAAGTGTAACCCATCATGGAGTTTACTCGTCAAACTCCTTACATCAAAAAACTAATCAATTTATGAGACTGTTATTCTTATTGACACTATTACTTATCACTTATTCTTGTGGAACAAGCAAAGACACAACGCCGGAAAACACGAGCAATTTCAGGAAAGAATACCCAGAGTTTTCGACACAGTTTCAAAATAAGGTAAAAGACATTTACCTTGAAAAGGAGATGTACGGGGATTTCATCTTTGCCGTGGTCGATGAAAATGGATTGGCATATTCATTTGCGTTGAATCGAGAAATTTTAGATGGTAAAAGATCCTCTTTGGATAATGATACTCCTATTTATATCGCATCCAGTACAAAATCTTTTACTGGAACATTGCTTAAAATATTGGATCAGGACAGCGTATTGGATTTGGACAATTCTCTTGATCAATATCTTCCCGAACTTAATTTCAATGATAGTATTGATGCCAAGAACATCACTATCAAAAATCTTTTAAACCATACCCACGGTACATTCAGTACCTCTATGACCTGGAAAACCGCATTTTTAGGGTATAGCGGAGGTAATGAAGAATTGATCAACGATTTGAACACCGATTTTCTATTTGACCCCTCCGGTAGGTATCGGTATTCAAACGTAGGACCGATTGTTGCTGGAATGGTTGCAGAAAAGGTGACAGGAAAGAACTGGAAAACACTTATGGAGGAGCGCATCTTCTCGCCTTTACAAATGAAAAATACCAGTGCCCATGTCAGTAATTTTGATTTTAAGAACATTCGGCCATCATTAACCGTCAACAAAGAAAGAGGAATCGTTGAGAAAGATTTTTACAAATCAGATATCACAATGCACGCTTCTGGAGGAATCATTTCAACCATAAATGATATGTCAAAATGGTTAGCGACAAATATTAATCAGAATAATGTATTATTAAATAATGATTCATGGGAGGAGCTCCATACCTCAACCGCAACACAGGACAAGAAATATTATACGTATCAACGATCTGGTTACAGCTTGGGATGGGACATTGCAGAATATCAGAATAATAGCATTTTGACTCGCTTTGGAGGATTAGCAGGCATTAGTTTCCATATTTCATTCATGCCCGATAAAAATGTAGGGGTAATTGCGTTCTCCAATGATAACAGAGCGTATCTGCTACCACACTTAATGGCAAATTATGCCTACAACATAATCAATGAACAGCCTGCGGACAGTATTTTAAATATTGAGAAAACTTCATTTGATAAAAGCTTTAAAAGAGAGAATGACATCCAATATCCTGATGATTCAGAAATTTTAGTAACCAACAGTGGAAACGATAAGATAATAGGCACCTACAAAAACACTGAAAACTGGCCTACCATCAAAATTTACAAAGAAGGTGGCCACTACATTTTTAATTGGGGAGTTTTAAAAGGCAAAATATTCCGAAATGAAAAAGGGAACTTCAACAGTAATCTCGGAGTTTTATCCAGAGACTTTAAAATAAGTAACGACTCACTCACCACAGGTTCCTTGGCATATAAAAAAGTAAGGCCTTAAAATTCTTCCAGGAATCTATAAAAATAAAAATCCACCCTGTACAATGTTGTCAAGGTGGATTTTTATGTAATATCCTTAGCTTTTACATATTGGCCATCAAAGCCAAGAATTCTTTGTCGTGCTGTGGTTTTACTTCACAGGAGTTGTCAAAAAACATGGTTGATGTATTCTTTGGGTTATATTGTGGCCATTGTGGTAATCCATCGTGATTTGGATTACCCGTCTTGGCAAAATTGATCCACGCACCGCTCATCTTGTCTGCTAGCAAATGGGCTTCTTGCCCTCCACCTGTCATTTGCCTGGCACGCTCTATATTATCAAAAACAAAAGGAAGTTCCATACAATGGAGTGCTTTATATTTCCCATCAAAAACTGGAGATTGCCATGTAAACAAATACATGTAAACTGGTGCTCCATTCTTCAATTGTGACTTTGCATTGGCTTGAAAGACCGCTCCTGGTCTAAAGGTGGCATCTATGTCCAATAGATCGGATGGTTTTGTGTCCTTTGGGTATGCCTTTTGTACGGCGGCTATATAATCATCTGCCTTCTCCTTATATGTCTCTTTTATATGAGACATCACTACCTCTTCCGATGCTTTAAAAAAGCGTCCGTTCATAAATGGCGTAAATTCATTTTTCGTGCTTCCCAACATTAGGGGTATATTCTTTGATAGTTCGAATGCTTCATCAGACATCAAATCGTGTGGAAGTACAATACCGTCCAAACTCGGCCCCCAGTTTAGGCCAAAACCAACAGGTGCATTTCCTTCTTCTCTCATTTTCTTTTCCACTATACCTAGAGCTGCTGTGCCTGCTGCACTTAGTTTATCAAATGGAATGGTTTGAAGACTATCTACCTGATTTGGAGATAGGGAAAGTTGATTCAATACCTCAGCGGTAATCTCCTGAGAAACCTCTTTTTTGGTCAATCTACCTCTAAATGAACCACTTTGGTTGATGGCTTTATGAAACAATCCTTTAGCTCTTGGCATCGCCATTAGCGTGTTGACCTTGGCGCCTCCGCCAGACTGACCGAAAATGGTAACGTTGTTGGGGTCTCCTCCAAAATTGGAAATATTGGTTTTAACCCAATCCAATGCAGCAACAATATCCAACATACTATTGTTGGCGCTCTCCTTATATTTATCGCCATAAGCTGATAGGTCTAAAAATCCAAGAATATTTAATCTATGGTTGATAGAAACCACGACAACATCACCTTTAATACTTAAATTTTCTCCGTGGTAGGATGGCAGTTCCTGGCTGGAACCAGCGGTATAACCACCACCATGAATCCAAAAAAGTACGGGCCTTTTTTTGTCGTCATCAATACTTGGGGTCCAAACATTGATCCGAAGACAGTCCTCATTGGTATAGCCCCAATCATGATCAAAAACAAATTCAGGTTCGTCTTGAACTTGGGTGGTCGGAGTCATTAGAGGTGCTACGGGACCATACATGGTAGAACTTCTAACTCCTTTCCAAGGTTCCACTTTTTTGGCTGGCATAAAACGTTCTGCTGTAGCATATGGAATTCCTTTATATGTGTAAATTCCGTTTTGGATAAACCCACGGACTTTTCCCGATTCAGTATCGGTAACCGCAACGTCTTCTCCAGTAATCACTTCTGTTTGAGCATGTAAAGTACTTATCTCTATTGCAATTAGAAATAAATAGAGTATCGTTTTTAATTTCATGTTAGTTTGTTTAGTTGATCTTATATGGGTTAAATTGTTTTAATTTTAATGCTAGGGAAAGAACCTGTAGGTCCTTCAAAATCCTAAAATTGATTGCTAGTTGGCAACTGGTCGGGACAATCCTTTTGCAAAAATACAGTACCGATTAGATGTTTTTAAATTTAAGACAAGCCCTTTAGAACCCAAAGGAATCCCGTAAAATTCTATCTCAATTATCCAAAAGGTTAAGATACGGTGAAATTGTAATTAATCCGTTCTATACTGTCCTGCTCGTAGTACTAAAATTTTATTTGTTGAAAAAAAAGGAACTACAAGCAGTTTCTTTGAATTGCATAGAATGGGTTGTCCATAAATCGTGGGATGTCCAAAAAGCAACGGCTCAAGATTGAGAGAAGCAAGTTTCAACAATTGCGGATATCGAAATAGTTTGCAAATAACTGATTTCCGTAAAACTAATATAGGCCTACATTCGAAATTAAAGGACATGCAAGAGCTTCGCTAATTTCAATTTTAATCTTGGATGTTTTGATTCCATTCAAGGGTACAATTCGTTTGTAGCCAATGGTTGTTTCACTGCCCAACTTTTTCCATTGATTATTTTGCCATGTATATATATCAAATGCTGCCACTCGTTGTCCAAGCTGTATGTATTCTTGAAGTAGAAGGTAATTCAACTTTCGTTCCGTATCCAACTCAATTTCAAAAGATGCTGAAGTTACTCCGTCGTCGGTGGTCCAATAGGTTTCATCATTTTCATCTATAAGATTTATGGGGGAAAATCTAAAGTCGTCCCCTCTATAAGTACTGGCCATTACTGTTGATGATTTGGCCATATCGTATTGGAAAACACTATCCAAAATCTTTCTAAAGCCCTTCAAGGCTTTCACATCATTTTCATGAAAGAGTCCCCGAGTATCCGGAGGAATATTTAGAAGCAAGGTAGAACCTCTACCTACGGAGGTAAGGTATCGTTGAAAAAGATTTTCTGGGGTTCGAACCAAACTATCCTCTGCTTTATGATAGAACCATCCCGGTCTTATGGAAACATTGACTTCGGCAGGAATCCAATGAGTACCACCGGGAGTGCCATGTTGCAACAAGTTTTCAATTCCTGATTTCCCCGCAAACAACGTATCCGGAGTAATGGTGTTCCAATGGGTTTTACCTCCAATGCCACGTTCATTGCCCACCCATCTTAAATCGGGACCTGCATCGCTAAAAAACAATACTTTTGGCTGCATCGAATCAACCATTTTCAAAGTGGTCGGCCAGTCATAATAATTCCTTCTGTCAATAGTCCTTTTTTCATTTGAACCACCATAATAACCATCTCCCCCATTTGCGCCATCGAACCACATTTCAAAAATGGGTCCGTATCCTGTGAACAATTCCCTTAACTGGTTTCGATAATACTCCACATAAGACGGCTCACCATAATCGGAACGGTTCCTATCCCAAGGAGAAAGATAGACTCCGAACTTAAGTCCATGTTCCGTGGCTGATTCGGAAACTGATTTTACAATATCTCCATTTCCGGATTGGAACGGACTGTTCTTTATGGAATGCTCCGTATACGCCGAAGGCCATAGGGCGAACCCATCATGATGTTTAGCAGTTAAGATAACGCCTTTGAACCCAGCTTGCTCCAAAGTTTCCATCCATTGGTCGGCATCAAAAGAGGTAGGGTTAAAAAGTTCAGGGGATTCATCTCCAAACCCCCATTCCTTATCCGTAAATGTATTGATAGTAAAATGTATGAAAGCATTCATTTCCATTTCATACCAAGCTAACTGTTCTGAAGATGGTAGAGGACCAAATGGTTTGGGGGGATTTACTTTATTTTCCTTTTGACAGGATATATTGGCCAAAAACATACAAATGGCTAGTGGCAAAAAAAGATTTTTCATTGTTTTTTGGTTGTTATTCGTATTTGGGTACCTGAAAATTGACGTGCCTCTTAATAATCTGTTCTATTAAGCCATCATAATTTTTTACGCCCCAAAATAATTCATCCTGAAGATAATCAAACTTACAATTAAAGTTCTGGCCTATCATAATTAGGATTAAAATACCAAAATCAATCAACATGAACGTAAAATTATCCACATAGCTATGATTATACGGCTATTGGCCTTTAAAAACACATTTGAAATTAATATATTACGCCTTCAATAACTAAACTAATGAGCAAATTTTATTACAACGAGGAACAGGAATCCTACGATGCTATTGTTGTAGGAACTGGAATCAGTGGTGGCTGGGCCGCCAAAGAGTTGTGCGAAAACGGTCTAAAGACCTTGATATTGGAACGAGGGCCCATGGTAAAGCACCGAGAAGATTATCCAACAGCCAATATGGATCCATGGGACTTCCCCAATGGAGGACAACAAACAAGAGAGGATAAAAAGAAACAAGAAAAACAATCCAGAACGGGTTATACGGTCAATGCCGCTTCCAAACATTGGTTTGTGAACGATTTGGAACACCCATACAACGAGACCAAACGTTTCGATTGGATGCGGGGTTATCATGTTGGAGGACGTTCCATTATGTGGGGGCGCCAAAGCTACCGTTGGAGTGATATAGATTTTGAAGCCAATAAAAATGACGGTATCGCCGTGGATTGGCCGGTACGTTACAAAGACATTGCACCATGGTACGATAAAGTTGAAAGTTACATCGGTGTTTCTGGTGAGAACTTGGGGCTTCCACAACTTCCTGACGGCATATTTGAACCTATGATGGATTTAAACTGTGTAGAACAGCATTTTCGTGAAAAAGTTGCCGAGAATTTTGACGGTCGTGTGGTAACTGCTGGACGTACAGCACACATTAACAGTGATAAAAAGTTTGAAGGTGATGGCCGAGTACGTTGTCAGTTCAGGAACCGTTGTATTAGAGGTTGTCCTTTTGGAGGATATTTTAGTAGCGTCTCCTCTACCTTGCCAACGGCGGAAAGAACAGGAAACTTAACCCTAAGACCTGATTCCATTGTTCACGAGGTGATTTATGACCCAAATACCAAAAAAGCTACTGGAGTTAAGGTAATCGATAGGGAAACCAAAGAAGAATTTGAATTTAAGGCCAAGGTAATATTCCTTTGTGCCTCTTCAATGGCTTCCACCTCCATTTTGATGCAATCCAAATCAGATAGGTTCCCCAATGGATTAGGAAATGATTCTGACCAATTGGGAAGAAATATTATGGACCACCATTTAGGAGTGGGAGCTTCCGGCAAGTTTGATGGATTTGAAGATAAATACTATAAAGGAAGAAAACCCAATGGTATCTATATTCCGAGATTTAGAAACCTTGGTGGGGACTCCAATAGAAAGGACTTTATCCGAGGCTATGGTTACCAAGGTGGTGCAGGAAGAGGAAATTGGGAAGAAGCCGTAGCGGAATTGTCCTTTGGCAAGGAATACAAAGACGCTATGCTTAAACCAGGGGGCTGGACATTTGGAATGGGTGGATTCGGAGAGGTACTGCCCTACGAAGACAACAGAATGACACTGGATTATGATAAGCTGGACCAGTGGGGCCTACCTACAGTGACCTTTGATGCCGAATTCCATGAAAATGAATGGAAGATGCGGGAAGATATGAAGGAGCAAGCTGTGGAGATGCTTACCCAAGCAGGATTAAGGGATGTTGAGCCCTTTGATAACCCTGGTGCACTGGGTCTGGGTATCCACGAAATGGGTACCGCACGTATGGGCCGTGACCCAAAGACTTCCGTTGTAAATGGCAACAACCAAGTACACACCTGTAAGAACGTATATGTTACCGATGGTGCCTTTATGGCCTCCGCAAGTTGTGTGAACCCATCCTTGA